>NZ_BFBP01000026.1 GCF_003112695.1 Azospira sp. I13 | reverse complement strand
CGACGCTGGGCTATCTCAGTCCGATCGCATTCGAGGCGGCTATAAAAGCTTAGGTCGGTGCCCACTGAACCGGCAGCAGCCCACACCACCAATCCAGGCTCCTGGATAAATGCCCCCAGTGCTCCAGGCGGATCACACTCATTCGCACAGCAGTCGACCGCTGTAACTGCGGGTTTCCTTTTGGGGAAGCCATCCCAGAGATAGCCGACGCGAGCAACCTACTCGTATCCACCTTGATTGATTTTCACTTGCGCAACGGCCAAGCGGTTTTAGCCAATCGACTTTGGCCGCTTGAACTCACGATGGTTGAACATTTGTCCTCCATGCCCTTGGATACTTTTCTGAAGGTGCTCTGGTTTTTTGGGCACTGCCTACCGGGGAAGGCAAATGGAGGCGTAGGCAGAGGTAGGGGACGTCCGGGAATCAGCTCCAGTATGAAACTCATCCAAGGGGCTATATCAACACTCACTGCCTGGCCCTACAGATTTCGTAAGTTACTGGAAAACAGTGCAGCCTCCCTTGATTATCCTAATAGCCACCTCTGGAGAGCCAACAACTACATAGAGGAAGAATTTCGAGGCTTGGATTGCACAACCTTTATCTGCGCCGCCTACGATCTATTCATTGCCCCTATGAGGCGGAAAAACACTGGGGACTCTGGGGTCTGGGGCCACCATCATCAGCTCAAATTGTTCTAGCGATCTCGGCCATGAGCGATTCCACCCAGTTCCCCCGATGTTTCAATATCCCCCCGATACCAAAGGATGGAGCTCTAAGCGGGTGGATTATGCAGGTAGCGGCGGCTCGGCGAATCCCTGTACGGGATCTGGTTAGGGAATGGAAATATCCAATACGTAGCACCTATGAAGCAGACTTCTCTCGCGAGGTCCCACCGCTCTCAGCGATGGCCAGTATGACCCTTGAGAGCCCCGAGCATTTAGCCAGTTACCATCGGCACGGAAGAACATTGCTTGGAGACTATCGCTATGCATGCTTATCCCAGCATGGGAGTGGGGCCTATGTTCATTATTACTGCCCAGCCTGCCTTGCTGAAAATCCTTCCTACATCCGGCTGAAGTGGCGTCTAGGGTACCAGTTCGTATGTGAGCACCATCATATTCTCCTACTGGATAGGTGCCCCAACTGTACGGCAGCGATCGACTTCTCCATCATTTTTGGGAAATCACTCCGAACAGACCCATTCTCACTACTGGGGAGCTGCCCCAATTGCCAGGAATCACTAAAGCGAGCGAGGCGTATTACCCCACCCCAAGAACTGGCAGGAAAACTCACGACGGCACAAAACACGATTCACCGGCTTACGACCCGTCCTACGTTCAAGCATCCCAGGGCAGGAGTCATTTCGTCAGCAAAGGTACTAGACGGCTTTTTACTCAGAAAACAGCACACGACCGAAGTCTCATCGGAGTACGTTGGACTTAACTATCGGCGCCTCTTCCTCAACCAATTTGAAGATGCACATGCCTTCTTCCAGAGCTTTTCAGAAGAACGTAGTTATCTCCCAATGGAGCTTACTTGCGACATCCTGCATCCACTTTGAATGCATATTGAGCTCTTTCCTACGTCGGCCTGTCGGCCAAAGCAGGCGTGCACGGTGTCGGGCGGGCAATGTGGCGGTCAGCCGCCCTTCTGTCACTGATGATCTTGAACAGCAACTTCCTGATCGAGGCTATAGCCGGACCCGACCTGCAACGTACATCCATAGTGCTGATCTCATCGTTTCAGAGCTGCTGGCCGAATCCGGAGTCGGATCACTGGGGCACTCCCCTCCGGCACTTAGCGGTGGAAGAGCTAATGCAGCCATGCATGGACAGACGGCACCTGGTTCATTAGGCTCAGGGCCTTCTCCAGCACGACCAAATCGTTCGTTGCGCACAGTCTCGCTACGCCCTGTTCAACCACGTCACGCATTGACAGCACTTCCCGATGGATATCAAGTCCGCCAAGCAAGGCCGCCCTGTACCAATAGACTGCGTCAACGATCATGTGCTCAAACTCTTCATGCTGTTCGTTGGGGTTGCCATTAATCACCGAGACAAGGCTAGTTGGAACCCGCCCCTGTCCATAGACATGGGGGATGTAATTGTGCGCTACCGGATCCTCTCCCAGCTTCAGCGAGTAAATGACTGCGGCGAACATGGTGGCGAACTCAATTGGTTTTTTCAACACGAAGATGTCTTGCTTTACGAAGGGCAAATGGTGTTGCAGCACATGCCGTGCCAATTGGGTAGCCTTGAGAATCTCTTTTTTTTCTATGGGCCGATTGAAGAGAGCCTGAGCAATGCTCCTGTAGCTCTCCACTGAATATTCGGCCTCAATCGCGTCGATGTGTTGCGGGAGGGCCTCCCTAATTCCGCGAATCCGAAGCTGTGGAAGCTCTGGTCGCTGGGCAGGCATTCCCTTCAAAAGGGTTCTGAACTCAGCGTAGTGTCTCAACTCCAGTGTCCTAGTATGGATATACAGGGCCTCATCGAATGGTTTGACGTTCTGATTTGCCAGTTTCCACAATTGGTCCAAGTGCCTTTTGTAGTGTTGCTTGGCGGCTCGCAGGTGCTCTTTCACCACGGCGTCGCTGACGCTCTGCTTACCTTCAACCCGCACCAGTGCCTCTTGTTGAATAGCGCGGACAAACTCTTCCAGGGCGGGCATCAGGAGCGGCAAGCACCTATCGATCCGCTCGCGCATCTCAGCGGGGAGCTGCAAAGAGAGATAAGTTGCCACGTCAGCAAACTGTGCACGCTTCTCATTCTGTGTGCCCCAATGGTAGGGGTTAGTAAGTTCCAGCGAAGGCTTCGCTTCGGTGCTGGGAGGTTTGAGCATTCCGACGATGCCAGGACCGCGCATCTTTTTGAGGTACGAGAAGAGCCAGACAGTTCTGGCAAATCTCATCGGATCGGCGACTCGATGCTCTGCCACAGAGCTGCCGGTAAGTTTGGCCAAGGCACTGGCAGTCTGCTTTACGAACTTTTCGTCGATAGCTCCATCGGAGAATTTGCAGGTACGCGCCACTGCGTCGGCGATGGCCTGGTAGGTACATTGGTCGCGCTCCAAGCCCTGATAGCTACCTGGGTGAAACGCTGTCGGAAAGATCACCGAGCGCTGCTCCACGGTCAGGGGACCGAGCACAATTGCCTCAAGCAAAGTTTGGCGATCCCTGCTCTCGCCTCCCTGGGTGGATCCAAAGCGGTCCATGCTGAACTCTGAATTCCACACGAAGGCTTCTGAGAAGACATTAACTCCCACATGTTTACCGACCATTTCCCAAAAGAGGAGGGAAGGCCCCGACTTGGGAGGGGTCTGGTTAGCGTCCCTCTGAGGCACTTCGGGCGTTTGGGATTCAGTGGCGGTCATGGGAGGAATTTGACGACGTGAAACTGACAGAACCGGGGATTTCGCAGGTAAGTGATTGTGCTGTGCCTGAATGGGCACCCTGTTCCTGCACTTTGGTCTCGCTGTAGGGGACAAGCGTATAGTGGGTCAAAACTTTGAGCCAAAGCTGGTTCACAGCCTCTGTGGCGGCGCTAATCATGAGTTCCCTCTGGTGCTTGTCCCAGCCTCCCGCGAGGCTCGTGAGTCGCAATTGTGCAGCCGTGCCGTGAAGAGGCTTGCCGTTCTTTGAGAGTATTTTCGCAGACGAAGGTTTGGATGTGGGTTTCATGGAATTTCTCCTCGGCTGGACGTGGCCGGTAGTGGATCGGTAGCGGCTGTACCGGGCCGCAACGCAACTATCAACTTGAGCACTCTCAAGCGCCAGCCCAAAAAAATTCGCACGCCCCCCCGTTAGTAGATCTAAAAGCCACTGTGAATTTTGACTCATACGTCAACCAGAAGGCGTTGGAGCCCGTTGATACGCCAATGGGATTTAACTGGGCGACGAAGACCGAAAGGCAGCAAAAGGATCGCGAATGAAGTACATCGTCTATGCAGCGATGCTGATTCCGTTGGGTTGGGGGATGGTTTCAATTGGTACGTTCCCCCCGTTTGGCACAGGGACGTTCGGCGCGATGGGGTCATCGTTCCTCGTTAACCTTGCCGTTCTCTACGCTTCCCCACTATGGGGTGTGGCGCTCTTCTATCTTTATGACTTTGCCATGGCAATATTGGGCCGAAACTCGCCATTCATGACTGAGTTTTACGGTGAACTTAAGACTGAATTAATGAACGCCAGCCTCGGTAGCGTCAGTCTGGCGGCACTCTTCTTTCTTATGCCATCAACTTATCGTCTGTCCAATATTGACGTTGCTGGCGCTGGCCTTCCATTCTTCATATCTGCAGTAACTGGGACGGTTCAGTGCCGGAAGCTAAAAGTGGCAGGAAATACGCTACCAGCTAGGATCGTGGCGTTCATGACGGTAGTCCAACTGGTGATATACGGAGTGGGTGGATACGCATTGCTGTACGTACTAAGCGAGAAGGCGACGCCGAGCCAGTCTCTTTGGATTCAACTCACTTTCGTATGCGCTGCTTTAGTCTTCTATTTCGGCACCAAGCAATTGCGCTTCTTTTTCGACAGGGAGCGGATGGAGCTATCTCCGGTTCTCGTCCGGTTGTTTGAGCAACTGCCAGCCAGCCCGGGTATCTATCGCGATATGCAGCGCGGCTCCGAAATTTGGAACCGCGAGGTTAGAAAGGCAAAGGCGTTGATGAGACGTGAGGCTAGAGCCAAGTCCAAGCATAAGAGAAAATGAATCCGCGGCTAGTTCATCGAACGGTCGCACCACTTGCCACCGGACGGTCGGTATCCATCCAATAGCCGACCCAACTACCAGGTGCACGAACGTCAACAATGGCCGAGGTGCAGTCAGTTGTCGCTGGCTTGAAGCCGGATATCACCCAAGGGGGTCGATTGCATGCTAGGCCAACTAGGTCAGCAATGCATCGGTTACCCGCCGTTAGACAAGCAGATGTTCCGAACGGCAGCGTCCTGCTTTGGTGAAATATCAACCCCGGCCAGCCATGATCCAATGCCAATAGGGAAAGCACAACTGCAACCCTGCATAGTGGCGTTAATGTGCGTGCGCGGCTCCGAAAACACGCGAGATGGCCGGTTTAACATTGCTGTCGAGCACCCGGTGCGCCCAAGATGCCCTCTCTCTGTCGGCGAAGCGCGTAATTTGGCGTAACGCAATGTCGGTCCTTGCCAGCAGAGGGAATGATTCACGCTGCATCATATTCGCAATCCACTCGTCGGCCTCTTGCTGGTCCATCTGGACAATCGCATTCAGAAGCGCCAGCGTGATCGGCTCAATTATACCGCTACGATGGCAGACTACTTTACCCTGATCCGGTACATGGTGGGTCCATGATCCGTGATCGGCCTCCAGTACGGAAGGCCGCCTCAGGGGTACGGGGCAACTACCGATCTCTAATAACAACGCAGGCGTCGCGCTGCCGACAAATCGGCCATCATCGCCTACGGCGAGAAGCTGAAGGCCGGCCAGATGGGATAACACTAGCCACCCTTGGCCGCCAATCTGCATGGACATTTCGTCCCGCTCGTCGGGCGAAATATCCAGTTCCAAAGGCATACAGCCGGGAGCGGATGCAACGACACTGCCGTCCTTATTGAACCGAAGGCTGACCGTCCCGATACTAGGCCAATACATAGCTGCCCGGGTACCGGGGCTTACCTTCTCCTGGCGAGGGCAGTCCTTCAGCAATTCGTTCAGGAAGGCCAGTGGTATGCCTTCAAGAAGTTGTGCCGCATCAATAACAGCCTGGGCAGCCACAACGTCCCCCAACGGCAGCCTCGCGGAGGTCCGAAGGAACCATTTCGCGGCCTTTGCAATATTTGATTTCACCCGGCCTGCAAGCTCCTTGGCTAGGGTGCTCGCAAGTTCCGCCGCCATGGCCTCGGGCAGACGCGCGATAATGACGTCTTCGCCCGACGCATGGATAGTCTTCCTAACAACTCCGGCGTTACGCATTGCACGGATCTCTCCGTGGTCGAACTCCGCCTTCGTTGTGGCGGTACGTACGACGTAGATCATCATTGACTCCAGTGCAAGATGGGCAGGCCTGGACATGTCCTTCGCGTCCATCAGAATGCATCTGGCTAGCTTTCTGTAACCGGAGCGAAGATCGTCGTCGGAGAAGTGGTGTCGTGCATTGGCAATCAGGTCCAGCCCCAACAGCGGTGGAAGCGCCACAACCATGTCTTCACTAATCTCGGGATCAATTGACACGCCTGCGGCAATCGCCCGGAGAAGCCAAGGAGACCGGTATTCGCCCGACGATTCTGCGCCAGGCATAAAGCGCATGTTCAACTGGGCTAAGGCCTGACATGCGGATTTGAATTCGTCATCATCGAGAATGCCTACCGTGACGACCGCTGCATTTCGCCCAATCCGGGTCCGCTTTCTTCTTGTCTCATTGAACATTACCGAGCCAGTAAAGGAGTCATCTAGACCAAGAAGAATCTGCAGTTCGCTACCGAACTGATCCGATATAAGTTCTTCGATGTCCCTGCGAACCTGTTCGCCTACCACGTTGCTGCCGTCGATGGCAACCACTAATCTTGGCCCGACTTCCCGGACCGAGGCTCCACGCAACCAGGCTCTTATATCGTCCGACGTGGCTGGCCAGCCCAATTCCACCGAAAACAGGTTTGCCAAGCGCTGAAACACTCCTTCCCCTTCCTGGTCCGTTTCCATGAGAAGCACACACAGGTCGTCGGATCGAGCGGCCAGTTCGGCAACTTCCCTGATGACGCTGCTCTTCCCTGCTAATGGGGGGCCGTCGATGATCGTTACCCGTGGGCCAGATTTGCGTCTGAGATTGGACAAGACCTCTTGGGTCGCTTTCCGCGGAATCAGAAAATCTCGAACGAATGGTTGTAGGTAGTCATTCCATGCCCCACACATGTCGGCGACCATGCTTTCCGTTGCAATCCGTATGGCATTGACCCACAACCTTCCGCCCTGGCCGAGGAGAGTGTCGACAGCCCTTCTCAAATCGCCGGTGGCGACGGTGGAAGCCGCAGATATCAGATTCTTCAGTTGTTCAGAGCCGAAAATGCCGGAATCTAAAGGTGCTCCATTGTGCGAAGCGAGCAGGCGGGTGTCGTCGCCGTTGGTCACGATTACCAAAGGAGGGCTAGGTTGGAGCAGCCTTGCGTAGGACAGCCCTTGCTGCTCATCGGCGTCCGAAAGACGGGCCCCCTCTCGTTTCAGTTCCAGGATAGCAAGCGGCGTTTCACCATCCGATACCAGAATATCCAGGCGAGCCTCGGCACTAGACGCATTCCGGCCATCAATCATGACATTTGCACGTCCAAACTTAATGGAAAAGCGGAGCTGATGACGCAACGAATTGGAGCCAATCCACGGAAAGATGCGGGCAATCGTGCCTTGGATTCGTGCCTCCAGATCGGACTCGGTCGGAAGGTGGGTCAGTTGCTGGACGTGCATGTCGTTTTCACTCTAAGCGTAGGGGGATTTCTTATCTGGCGCCTGAAGGGAGCCGAGCAATTTTGATATCCAAATTACTCGGCTCCTCTTATGCATTATGCTATGCGCGTGCAACATGAACGAATCAGGCGAGGCGAAAGTGACGCTCCTCAGAGAATTCTCCAATTGCCACAGGAGCGCCCCGAGGGGCAGCGCGAGGCTTTGCGCCGTCTTGTTCTCAACGGAGAACTCGACGATGAAGACATCAACACCCTTGCAGAAATCCGTAAGAGCGGCCATGGCCTTGCCGAGCAGCACTACACCGTGCCGCTTGCCAGGGAGCATGCGCCGGACCAGGTAGCGGGCGCACCAATATCCGTACTCGTATATGACATACAAGCACGCTACCCCCTTAAGAGACTAGGTTCAATTACGTAGGAATGTGGCTACGCAAAGGCAAGATAAAACTATGAATACTGTGATAAAAATTGGGGATGAGGAAGTTATTGATCTTTGCACGCGGCAAGAGGATGACTTCTTTGATCGAAAATCAGCCCGTATCAAGCCAAATCAGATACAGGATGTGGCAGTGGCATTTGCCAATGCAGAAGGTGGTATCGTCGTCGTTGGTATTGAAGATGCCAAGTCGCTGAAGTCTCAAAATCCCATCGATCAATGGCAGGGACAGGAAAGCATTGAGAAGTACAACCCGATCATAGATAGCCTTTCCTCACTCAATCCAAGCATCGACTACGAACACAAATTCCTGTACCGGGAGGGCGGCTATAAGCGAGATTATGTCCTACGGCTTGTTATCAGGAAGAGCCTGAAAGTTCACGAAACTGCAAAAGGCGACGTGTTGCTTCGTAAGGGAGCTCAATCGCTGACCCTGCGAGGAGTCAAAGTTCAGGAACTCATGCGTGCAAAGGGCGTGTCGTCTGAAGAAGATTCCTCGTTACCAGAGGTTCGTGCTGAATCGATTATCGACGGTGAGCACCTCAATAGCTTCTTGGCCACCTTGCCGATCACCGATAAAGACCCATTGAATTTCGCAATACAAGAGAGTCTTCTGCCTGAGACCATGCACCCCACGGTCGCTCTGGTGCTGCTTTTTGCCCAGAACCCCAGTTCGGTAATGCCTCGACAATGCGCGGTCAAGATTGTTCGGTACGACTCGTCAGAGGAAGAAATCGATCGCGACGCTTTGACAGATGATCGGCATACCATCGAGGGACCTCTGCATCTGCAAATTGCCAAAGCATTTGAGAAGCTAAAGGAGGTCATCAGCAGATGCCAATGCTGGACGATGGATGGCCTATCATCACCTACGTATCCAAGTGAAGCACTGTACGAGCTTCTTGTGAATTCTGTTTTACATCGGGACTACGGCGTCTCCGATAACGTTCTAATTAGCGTTTATCGGAATCGAATCGAGTTCCGTAGCCCCGGCCGCCTTCCTGGCTATGTGACGGTCGAAAACATTCGTGACGCGCGATTCTCCAGAAACCCCAAGCTGGTTCGAATGCTAGCAAAATTCCCCGATGCACCGAACAAAGACCTAGGTGAAGGTATCAACACCGTTTACGAGCGCATGCGCCAAGCCGGATTCATCGATCCGATTCTGAAAGAAGACGGGGTTAACCTATACGTGATGCTAAAGCGGGTACCGAAAGGCGACCCCATCAACGTAATCTCTAGGTTTGTTGATCAGCATGGTCATATCACAAACCGGCAAGCGCTAGACCTCCTTGCCCTGGAGCATCCGGAGCAAGCTACAAATCTATTCGGAAAGATGCGCGAGCAGAAACTCCTAGTACGCGAAGACGACAAACAAACGGGCGTTCGCATTCGATGGGTCAAAGCAACCTAGCGCAAAGGGGTCATGGTTCATGAATTGCCCCTGCTTCTGTAGTCGTGTTGGCGGACCGCTTTGTATTTCTCACCGGTCGGTGTTTTGAACGGAACCGAATGTCGGCAAAGGCCGATCCGTCGACCGAACCTTTTTAGCCGTCTGAAAATTAGAACTCTTCACGCATATGCAATTCATGTATTTTTAGGACAATGGATACTCTGAGATTTCTGAGCCGAATTTCTAATGTTACATCGCGCTAAAATCGTTCCAATGACCCCTGCCGGCGAGGCAAAAATCAACCAACGTTTTGGTCACACTTTGGTGTAATCCAAAGCGGAGAATCTAGGTATGAGGCTAACCGTGCGATACTCAAACCAATCGCAATTTTGATGGCTCGGTACCTCTCTGGCGAAGTAGACGATAAAGCCCTTGCCCACATTTCTAAGGCCGTCAGCATCAAAGATTAGCAAATAAAAAGGTTTAGGTCGTGTCTTCACCCTTCTCCGTCAACAGGCTGTCTATTCCCTGGCATTTCAGACTACAGGAAAGCAAATGTTTCCGACCCTGAACGAAATCAAGCGCGAGTTTATGGTTGGGGTTCGCCAAGGATGGGCGTTGTACTGGCTTCCCATCACTTGGACATGGAAAAAGCTTCGCCGCCTGATAAAACCATCAGGAAAGTAAACTGCTCAGACTTAAGTGGTAGCACTTAGAATTAGAGAAATTGGCCCTGAGCCTCCCTGGGCATGTGGCCACATTGGACGTAGCAACAGAGAACAAGCAGCGCAAACGACTGTTCAGTTAAATTCCCCGCTGTTAGAAGCCTCCCTGCGCCTACTTTACGGGGACTGCCTTAGCCGAAAGGTAAAGAAAGTAAGGCCATTTACGTTGAACAGCACTCTTGCTCCACTCAGTCTCAAATAAGCTAGAAGCAAGTGAGGTCCTATAAATCTATTCAACAACTGCGAAAAATGATCAGGCATGACACCTCAGAAAAATGATCAAGCGCGGGGTATCAGCCAGGCTCTGGCGGAGCAGAATCTTGACGTTGCTATCGAAAACGCCCGGGCTACATTTGCGGTTGTGGCCACCTCTATACCTGAGCCTCTGCAAGAGAGAGAAGCCCATTTAGTTAATTGGTACAACCGCCTGAAGGGCAATCCCATCACAAAGCTGCGTGCCTTGTACGATTTCATGGCGCAGATCTACGATTCAATTCACAAGTTCACCCCCTGCAAAAAGGGCTGCATATCGTGCTGTCACTACCCTGTGTCTATTAGGGAGGTGGAGATCAAGTTCATCGAGAGAGAGTCCGGTGTTCTGCGTGCAAAGAATGTCCGGAGCACAGAGGACTACCACGGTCTAGCTTGCCCGTTCCTGCGAAACAACAGTTGCAGCATTTATCACGCTCGACCGTTCGTCTGTCGAAGGCATATCGCAATCACCAAAACGGCCCACTGGTGTCATCCCGATCGGGCGAACTCGGCGAAATTCCCCCTAGTAAACTTTACGGAAGTCGACAAGGTGTTCAATGCCATTTTGCTCGAATCCCAATCGAGTAAGGCTTGGGACATCCGGCAGATATTTTTCTAGCCTCATACGTGCGCGCCCCAAGTTTCACTACATCTCAAGGGGAGCGCCCCTAGACTTATCTCAAGTATCACCTGTCGTTCTCTCAATACCCCTTGTAACGCGGCTTATTGATAGCTCCATGGCGCTTGGGAGAGAACGTATGGAGCCAGCTACGTTCCAAAGGCGAACAAGACAGCTGTCCCCCTCACGAAAATGATGCGTTTTCTTTCGCAGAGATTCCAATGAGTTTGGATGCCAAAACTTGCTCGTAAACTGAGCCCCGGACACTTGACCTAACAGACTCTCAGGTTGAATGAACAAACAAGGAGAAACTCTCAGTTTGCGTGAAAAATATCGGCCCATTCACGCAAAATGAGAGCGTAAAAGCCCGCATGGGCACTGGTATCACGATCTCAATTCCAGTGAATAACGACACGTGTGCTGCCCGGTGCTTTAACTCCCCTACTTGGCCCCTCATCTTGGCCTCGCCCCCTCCCCGACTCAGCCCTGGGGCACTAACGGGCAGCGCATAAACCGGGTGAAGCGCGGAGCAGGAACGACAGCCGCTTCCGCCAGCCCATCCCTAGCTGGCGCGACGCACCTGCCAGGCGGGGCGGCCACTGGCCAGGGTGTCGGCGGCGGCGCCCAGGCGGTATTCGGCGCCGTCCGTCGCCAACACGGCCAGGGGTTGGGACGGCGAAGGCCCTTCCACCAGGGAGTGGAAGGCCACGCCGGCCGGGGCCGGCCAGTGCCCCAGCAGCACCTGGCGGCGGGCGTCGTAGAGGCTGAGCCCCGCTACATCCAGCACCCACAGGCGTTCCTTCGCACCTTCCAGGCCCAGGGCGCGGATGCTGCGCCGGGGGCCCGGCGCCAGGGTGGCCACCGGCACCGGCAGGTCACCCCGCAGGTGGAACACCTGTACCTGGCCGTTGCGCTGGTCCGCCAGGTAGAGCAGGCCGGCCTCCCGCCATTCCGCCCGGCTCATGCCCGGCGCTGCGTCCCGCGTGCCCATCGCATCGGCCCCACCCACCCCGATACCCGCCCCCAGCAGCAGCACCGCGGCAATAGCCAGGGCACAGCCCACCAGCAACAGGGGAAAAGACAAACGGGGGTGGAGGTACTCGTGACAGGCCATGGCGGGCTCCTTGGGCCAAGCGACAATGGACACCTGACAATAGCGAACACTTTTTCCCATCGGAATATACAATCAGCCGATCTGACTGCAACACTGTTCCGGTAAAACCACCGGGCCAATCCCGCCCCAGGAGCGAACAGATGCTGAACCTTTCCCTCAATCCCGATTCCCCCCAGCCCCTGGTGGACCAGATCGTGGCCGGCGTCCGGGCCCGCATCGAGGACCGGCTGCTGCGCCCCGGCATGCGCCTGCCGCCCATCCGCCACTTCGCCGACAACCACGGCGTCAGCCGCTTCACCGTGGTGGAGGCCTACGACCGGCTGGTGGCCCAGGGCCTGCTCAAGTCCCGTCGCGGCTCCGGTTTCTACGTCGAGGCCCGCAGCCTGCCCCAGGCCGCGGCGGAGCCGGTGGCCGGCCAGGTGGCCCGGGCCTTCGACAACGCCGGGGTGCTGCACCAGAGCCTGGAGGATTCGCCCAATCGGCTCAAGGTGGGCGTGGGCTGGCTGCCGCCGGAATGGCACGACCAGGAAGGGGTGCGGCGCCAGCTGCGGGCCCTGGCCCGGCGCGACGAGGTCAAGCTGACCTGCTACGGCACGCCCCTGGGCTTCGCCCCCCTGCGGGAACAGGTGCGGCTCAAGCTGGCGGACCTGGGCATCGCCGCCCAGCCCGGGCAGATCATGCTCAGCCACGGCGCCACCCAGGGCCTGGACCTGCTCATCCGCCTGCTGCTCAAGCCCGGCGACTGCGTCTTCGTGGATGACCCGGGCTACTGGAACCTGTTCGCCAACCTGCGCCTGCACGGGGTGCAGCTGGTGGGCGTGCCCTGGGGCCAGGACGGCCCCGATCCCCAGGCCCTGGAATCCCTGCTGGCGGAGCACCAGCCCCGGGCCTTCTTCACCCATTCGGTGCTGCAGAATCCCACCGCCTGCAATCTCTCGCCGGCCAACGCCTTCCGCATCCTGCAACTGGCGGAGAAGCACGATTTCCTGCTGGTGGAGGACGACACCTACGGCGACTTCCACCCCGGCGGCGCCACCCGCCTGTCCACCCTGGACCAGCTGCAGCGGGTGGTTTACGTCGGCAGCTTCTCCAAGACCCTCTCGGCCAATCTGCGGGTGGGCTTCGTCGCCGGCCGGCCGGACCTGATGGCGGCCCTCACCGACGTCAAGATCGTCAGTTGCGTCTCCACCTCGGAAGTGGCGGAACAGCTGGTCTACGAAATGCTCACCGCCGGCCACTACCGCAAGTACCTGGAGCGCATCCACGGCCGCCTGCGGGAGGCGACAGACAAGACCCTGCGCCTGCTGGAACGGGTGGGCATGGAGGCCTACGCCGAACCGGCCGGCGGCATGTTCGTCTGGGCCCGGGCACCGGGCCTGGAGGACGCGGCGCGCCTGGCCACCCAGGCCTCGGTGGCCGACATCATGCTGGCCCCGGGGCACATCTTCCGCCCCCAGCTGCAGGCCTCACCGTGGATCCGCTTCAACGTCGGCTACACCCAGGACCCGCGCCTGGAGCGCTTCCTCGGCCAAGCCCTGGGCCGAAGCTGACACGGCACCAAAGACCCGGGCCGCCGCCCCTGCCCTATCGCCGGCGGGCTGCGGGCCGACTTTTGGCCAACGCCCGCCCGTGCCGTCCCGCTGCCGGCGAGCCGGTGCAGCAATGAGGCGCCTCCCCGCTGCCTGGCAGGCTTGGTGAGTTATGCACAACCTCGGTGAAGCACGGCGGATGCGGCCGGGGTACTGCGTGGGCTAGAATCGCCAAATCCATTGTCATTAGCCAGCCCAGGAGCCGCCGTGACGCTGCTGCAACGCCTCTTTTCCCTTTTCAGCCCGCCGCCCGCCGAGCCGGCCCAACCGGAACAGGAGACCTTCGCGCGCCTCAACGACCTGGCGCCGCTTCAGGACGATCCCCGGGGCGGCCCGGAACCCCAGGAAAATGCCTTCATCTGCCGCGAGGCGGTGCTGGGGCGCGACGAGCGGGTGGCCGGCTACGAATTCACCCTGCCCCAGCGCCTGCAATCCCGCCTGCGGGACAAGCGGGAGCTGATCCGCAAGGTCTATGACGAGGCCCTCATCCGCAACCTGGCGGCCATCCGCATCGACACCCTGCTGGGCCAGCGCCTGGCCTTCATGGATGTCAGCCCCGCCGCCCTGGGCAGCCCGGAACTGGCCCGCCTGCCGGCCGACAACCTGGTCCTCGCCATCACCGTACCGCCGGGCCTGCCGGTGGACCTGGCCGCCCTGGGCGAGCGCCTGGCCCAACTCAAGGCCGCCGGCTACCGCATCGCCTGGAACATGGAGGCCCCGGGGCCGGCCAATCTGCTGGAGGTCGCGGATTTCCTGCGGGTGGATTTCCCCGCCAGCACCCCGGACTCCCTGCAGGCCCTGGCCCAGGACCTGAAGAGCATGGACCCGGAGCAACGCCCCCGCCTGGTAGCGCGGATGCTGGAAAGCTACGAGGATTTCCGCTTCTGCTTCGACCGGGGCTTCGACTACTTCCACGGCAGCTTCATCAACGCCCGGGAAGCCTGGCGCCAGCCGGGCCAGGCCCTCAACCGGGTGCAGGTGGCCCTGATCCTCAACCGCCTGCGCCAGGGCGCCGAACCCCGGGAACTGGCCCTGGACCTGCGCCAGGACCCGGTGCTCACCTTCAAGCTCCTGCGCTACATCAACTCCCCCGCCATGGGCCTGGTCTGCCACGTCGACTCCATCGACCAGGCAGTGGTCATCCTGGGCCGGGAGAAGCTCTACCGCTGGCTCTCGGTGCTCCTGCTGCACGTCAAGAACCCCGGCTACCGCGAGTGGGTGTTGATGGAACAGGCCCTGGTGCGGGGCGCCTTCATGGAGCGCCTGGTGCCCAAGGATGCGGACAACGCCTTCCTCACCGGCCTGCTCTCCCTGCTCGACCAGCTGCTGGGGGCCCCCCTGGACAGCCTGCTGAAGGACATCCAGCTGCCGGAAGAAGTGCGCCAGGCCTTGCTGGAACGCCAGGGCCCCCTGGCGGCCATCCTGCATCTGGCGGCGATCTGCGAAAGCAACGACGCCGAAGCCATCCAGCACGGTGGGACGGAACAGGGCCTGGCCCCGTCGGAACTCAACGACGCCATGTTCCAGGCCCTGCAATGGGCTCACGAAGTCATTCTGGTGTCGGAAGAAGCCAGCCTCTGAATCCCGGCATCGCCCCCCGGGCGGCAGGCAACAATCAGCGCCGGGGTCGGCAATGACCTGCCGGAGTGGGCGCAGCCCGACGGGAGGAATGGCAAGGACGGGCGCCAAGCGCCCTGTCCCCACCTCTACCATTGCCGCCAATACCACCCACGAGTGCCGCCCGTGCCGCCGATACTACTTGCGGCGGCGCCCCTAAAAACCGCTCTCCCGGATCACTACGGCCAGGACGCGCTTGATACCTTCCCAGGCCAGGCTCTGGCGGGTGCCTTCGATGACCGCACTGCCCCGGGTTTCCCGCAAGGCGGGCAAAGGTTCGTCCAGGAGCAGGCGCACCCGGTAGAGGGCCTCCACCGGCAGCGCTTCCCGGCTGCCGCTCTGGGTGGCGACGGCGCCGCCGTGGCGGGCATCCAGCATGGCGTGGCCGAGGCGCTGGCTGCGGGCCGGGTCCACCGCCAGCACCCGGGCGTTGATGGCGAGCAGGTGCTGCTCCGGCCGAAAGCTGGCCGCGGCCCCGGGCAACACCCGGGCCACCTGGCGCTGCTCCACGTAGGCATCCACCACCCAGCGGCGCGGGTCCGCCAACACCCCCAGGGGCTCCCGCACGCCGACCCAGACGCCCGGCTGCAGGGCGGGATCCACATCCTGCCAGACGCCCTCGAACTCGGCGCCCACCTGCAAACGCTCCACTTCCTCCCGCACCGCCTGGGCTTCGGCCAGCTGTTCCCGCAGGCGCTCCGTCGTCACCTGCTGTTGGGCCAGGCCGCCCTCCTCCGCCGGCAAGCCGGCCAGGCGCTGCTCCAGGGCGTGGATGGCAGCGCTGGAGCGCCCCTCCCGCACCTGCAAATCCGGTGCCTCGAAGCGGGCCAGCACCGTGCCGGCCGCCACCGGCCCGGGCCCGTGCACTGCCGCCAGGCGCGCCGGGAAGGGGCCATAGACCACCTGTAGCCGCTCGGGATGGGCCACCCCGGGCGCCCGCACGTCGAAGGCCCAGGGCATCAGCAACAGGCCCAGACCCGCCAGGCCCAGGTTGCGCCAGAGGCGCCGGCGGTTGGCTCGCACTTCATCCCAGCGGCGGCGCCAGACGGAGACTTCTGACCAGATGGGGCGCAGGATGAACCACACCACTTCCACCCCCAGCAGGAAGATGCCGAGAATCTTGAAGAAGAAGACGTAGACCGCCAGGGCAATGGAGAGGAAGACCACCAGCCGATACCCCCAGGTCACCAATGCGAAAGCCACCAGAGCCCGGCGGGTGCGCTCCGGCAGCGCCTCCGGGTCCGGCTCGGCCAAGCCCAGCAGGGTACGGCGCAGCCAGGCTCGGGCCAGGGCGCCGGCCCGCTCGTGGAGATTGGGAAAGTCCAGCAGGTCGGAAAGGATGAAGTAGCCGTCGAAGCGCATGAAGGGGCTGGCATTGAGGGCCAGGGACAAGGCCCAGCCGGTGGTCGCCAGGTAGAGCATGGCCTGGCGCAGGGGGCCGTCCTCCAGCAGGGCCCAGAGCAGGGTCGCCAGGCCGGCCAGGGCCAGCTCCACCGCCACGCCGGCAGCCGAGATGGCGAGGCGCTGGCGATGGCTGCGCAGGCGCCAGGATTCGCTGGTATCGGTGTACAACATGGGCCAGAGCACCACGAAGGCCACGCCCATATGGGCCACCCGCACCCCCAGGCGGGTCGCCACCAGGGCATGGCCCAGCTCGTGCAGCGTCTTGGAAATGGCCAGGGCCAGGAGAAAGCCGCCGATGCCGGCGGGGGTGAGGATATCCATCACCCCGTGGGTGAATTCATCCCACTGGCGAGCCACCAGGATCAGCCCGAGGCCGCTGGCCAGCAGCAGCGCCCATAGGGCCGCGGGGGAAAAGAGCGGCTGCACCCAGGGCAGCAGGCGGGCCAGCAGGCGCTCCGGGCGCACCAGAGGCACGCGGATGAACAGATAATGGTGCAGCCACCAGCGCCAGTGCCGCCAGCCGGGCTGGGACGCCTGGGCCAGCAGGCGCTGCATGCCTTCGGCAGAGGGCCGCAGCAGCTGGTGCTGCTCCAGGAAACGGGCGAACTCCTCCACCTGGGCCGCATCAACGGCCATGGGCGTAGTGCGTTCAATATCGGCGGCAATCTCCGCCGGGGTACCGGGCCAGCGCAGCAGGCATTCGAACTCGAACCAGCCGATGCGGTAGAAACGGTTGGTCACCGGGTCCTGGATGGCCCAGGCCGGGGCGCCATCCCGATCCGGCGCCGATTCGTGCAGGCGCAGGTCTTCCCGCAGGGGCGGCAGGGGCTGCGATGCCTCGTCGGCCTGGGCGGCGGCTGCACTCACCAGCCGCTCCATTCGCGCAGGGTGGCCAGGGGCCGGCGTAGCAGGTAGTAGCCCAGGCAGACCCAGCCGCCGTAGATCTTGGCCGTGCCCCGCAGGCCGATGCGGGCCTCCTCTTCCTTGCCGTCGAAGGTGGCACGCAGCCGGTAGCTGGCCACGCCATCGGGGGAGAGCATGGCCTGGTAGCTGGTTTCCGTCAGCGTGCCGGACATGGGCGAGAGGGGCAGCACAGTGAGGAAGAGCTTCACCGCGGCACCGGTCTCCAGGGCCACTGCATTGGCCACGGGCAGGTGGATGAGCACCCCGGGCTTGGCCGGGTCCGCCAGCAGCATGAGGCGCTCGCCGGTACTGACCGGGCGGCCCAGCCAGTCGTCCGGATCGCCAAAGACGGCGACGCCGTCATGGGGCGCCGGCACGTCCACCCGGCTGAGTTGGGCCTGCACGGCGGCCAGCTCGGCCCGGCGTTCCTGGGCCCGGCCGCCCAGCAGGGCCAGGTCGCCCTTGCTCTGCACGCTGTCGAAGGCCTTCTGGGTCGCCGCCATCAGTTCCGCATCAGCCACGGCCACGGATTTTCCGGCCACCGCCAGGCGGTTGCGCAGGGTGGTGTCGTCCAGGGAAAAGAGGATGTCGCCGGCCTTAACCGGCTGGTTGGGGCGGACATGGACGGTCTTCACCACCCCGTCGATGGGGGCCGTCACCGCCATCGCGTCCCGCGCCACCACTTCCGCCGGGGCCAGGGAGGTCTGGCGCACCGGCAGCAGGAAGAAGACGGCCAGGCCGATGCCGATGAGACGCCGCTGCTTCAGGCTGAGGGCCTGCCAGCGGTCCTTGAGGCCGGGCCGGGGTCGGCCGGCCATGGCCTCCCAGCAGTAGTTCCAGCTTTGCGTCAGTTGCAGCAGGGCGGGCACCAGGCGCGGTTCCGGCGGCTCGTCCAGGAGCAGGCACAGCCAGCCCAGGGGAGACCCGTCACGACGCAGCAGCGGCAGGGCGAACACGCCCCGGGGCCACCATTCATGCCAGCCTCCGACCACCTCCGGCGGCGCCTCCGCCGCCCCGTCGGCCAGCTCCAGCCAGCCCGGCCGGGCCGCCAGCCTTTCCGCCAGCCAGGGCCAGCTGCGCCGCAGCCAGACCAGGTAGGGGCTGTCTTCCGTGGGTTTGGCCAGGCCGGAAACGGCCTGCAGCTGCCCGTTGCCGGAAAACACCAGCGCCTGCCGGAAGGGCAGCAGGCTATAGGTGTCGTTGGCCATGGAGAAGGCCAGCTCGGCGACGCTGCCCGCGGCCCGAGCCCGGGACTCCAGCCAGGCGACGAGGGGCGCCAGGGCAGCATCCACCGGCGTCGCCGGCGTCAGTTCCTCGGCGGCCATCAGGGGGCGGTTTTGAAGCGTGCGATACCACTCATCCCGGCCAGGAGTTCCTGGTGATCGCCATTGATGCGGGCCTCCAGCTCGATGGTCTGGGCCACCGCGTCAACCCGGGCGTTGATGGCCGTGACCTTGGCCGGGTAGCTGCGGCCGGTCTCGTCGATATCCACCTCGAAGGGGGTGCCGACCTTGAGACTGCGCAGCAGGCGGGAGGGCGCGTTGAGGCGCAGCTTGAGGGGGCCGTCGCTGACCATCTCGAGCAGGGGCGCCCCCACGTTCACGCCCTGGTGGGGCTTCACATAGACCTTGACGATGCGGCCGTTGAACGGTGCCACCACGGTGCATTGGGAAAGCTGGGCACGGGCCAGGGCCACCGCCGCCCGCGCCTTGTTAACCGCCGATTCGGCGAGGGACACTTCCATGTCACCGGCCGCTTCCAGCTTGCGCAGGCGCTGCTTCACCTCGAGGCTTTCGCGGGCCGAATCCTGTTCGGCCTGGGCCATCTGCAGGCGGGCGCCGGATTCGCCGCAATCGAAGGAGAGCACCGCCTTGCCCTTGCTGACCCGGGCCCCGAGGCTGGCCTGCAGGCTGGCGACCCGGCCCACCATCTGGGAAACCAGGGTGGTTTCCAGATCGGGGCTGAGCAGTACGCGGATGGCCGCCGGGTCAGCCACCGGGGCTTTGGCGGGAGCAGGCGGCGCAGCGCTGACCGGTGCAGCGCCGGCAGCGGATGCCGTGGCAGGAGCCGCCGTGGCGGCGGTTGTCTGGGCCTGGGCCAGGCCATTGCAGGCCAGGCCGGCGGCCATGAGGTAGGAAGCGAAGCGCTTGCAGGACATGGTTCGACCGCCGCCCCGCTTACTTGGCCGCCACGGGCTTGAAGACGGTGCTCTGCCAGGTGCCCATGGTTTCTTCCATGGCCTTGGCCAGGGTCTTGACGTCGTGGCTATCCACGGCAGAGGGCAGCACGTCCAGGCCGACGGAGTTGTAGAGCCGGCCCCAGGCCGCCTGGGCATTGGAGTAGGTGGCGTAGCGCTGGTATTCGGCCAGGATGGCCCGGGCCTCGGCGCGGATCACTTCCAGCTCGGAGTCGAACTGGGTCTTGGCAGCGGCCTGGGCGAAGCTCAGCAGGCGGCGGTCCACCCGCAGGCTCTCGTCGGCGAATTCCAGTTCGGAGAGGGCCAGGCCATAGCGCTGCAGGCCGACCCGCACCTGGGTCAGCACGGCCATGGAAAGGGCCATGCGGCGCATGTCATCGGTCTTGTTCTGATGCTCGTGGGCCCGCTCCAGAGCCGGCCCCTGGGCCAGTTTGAGGATGTTCCAGGAGACCCGTACCCCCACATCCACCCAGCTGCTGTTGTAGTTGTACTTGTTGGAGTCGTACTGGGGGCCGGCATCGATGCTCAGGTTGGGCCAAAGCAGCACCTTGGCGGCCTTCAGGTCGTTCTCGGTGACCCGCTTGCGATACCACTCTTCCATGATCTCCGGCCGGTTCTCCAGGGCCAGGTGCTCCAGGTGCTGCACGTTGCCGGGCAGGGGCGGCAGGGCCACTTCGTTCTCGCCGGCCAGGGTGTAGTCGGTGCCGGGAGGAATGGACATCAGGGCGGTCAGCTCGGCGCGGGCCAGTTCGAGATCCTGGCGGCGCAGGGTGAGCAGGTTCACCGCATCGAGCAGGGCCCGCTGGTAGGCCAGCACCTGGGGCTGGGGCATGAGGCCCTCGCGCTCCACCTTCTTGGCCGACTCCAGGGCCTTCTTCACCCGGGCCAGCAGGCTATCCACCCGGCCCAGCAGTTTCTGGGCCCCGAGGGCGCGCCAGTAGCTGTTGCGCACGTCCTGCAGGACATTCTGGATGACCTTGCGCCGGCGCTCCTCGGCCATCAGCACCTGGTCGGCCTTCTGCTGCGCCCGATAGTAGGAGACGCCGAAGTCCAGCACGTTCCAGGAGAAGGTGAGGTTAGCCAGGGTGCGGTCCCGCTCCTGGGAGGTGGAGGGACGCAGACTTTCCAGCCGATCCTCGATGCCGATGGAACGGCCGCCGGAATCATTGTTGCGGGAGACATAGCCGGCGCCGGCCACCAGGCGGGGCAGCATTTCGTAGTTCGCCACGTCCAGCAGGCTGGTGGACAGGGCGTTCTCCATGACCTTCAGCTTGTAGTCCAGGTTGTACTTGAGGGCCCGGGCGGACGCTTCGTGGAAAGTGATGGGGGCCGTCACCGGTTCCTGGTCGGCGTACATCTGCTGGCGGTCCTGGGTGGCCCGCTCGTGGATTTCATCCGGGGTATAGGCCACCGGAGCCAGGGTGCCGCAGGCCCCCAGGAACAGGGGCAGGCAGGAAAGCACCGCCAGGCGCAGGGGTTTGAGGCGGGGACGGGCGAGAAGCGGGGTCGGTTGGGCAGTCATGGGCAACAGTCGGAGATTTGGCAAAAAGGGCATCAGGTGGCAGACGGCGCGCGCAGGGCGGCACGGCCGGCAGTGGCAGGACGGCCGCCGGCGCTGCGCAGTTGTTCGGAGAAGGAAGGTGCAGCCCGCGGGGCCACGGCACCCCGGGTAGACGACGGCTTGCCGGGCTTTTCCTGCAAGGCCGCCTCGCGGGAAGCGGCGGCCGGCGCCCCTTCAGGCGTCTCTTTCACCGCCCCGGGCGGCAGCTCGGCCAGATTGTCCGGGGGCAGATTCCTGACGGCAGCCAGGCTGGCGGGCAACTGGATGGCCTGGGGATCGAACAGGTCCGGCGTCGGAATGGCCCGGTCGCTGGCCAGGGACACCCGGACCAGACGGCCATCGACGATGTTGCCGAGCAGCTCGCCGTGGGCCTGGGAAGCGCGGACCGCCGCCATGACGAAGAGGTTGGGGTCGAAGCCCAGGTTGCCGCCGATGGAGGCGCTCTGCACCGTGCCCGCACCCACCAGGCCGGGGTTGCTGAAGCCCAGGGGGTCGCTGGCCATGCGCTCGTTCTGCACATTCACCACCTCCCGGTTCACATACACCACCGGGTGGAAGGGGATGGGCAGGCGCAGCACCTTGTCGAAGGAAGAGCCGTCAAAGAAGACGCTGGGTTCCCGGGCCTGGTCGTTTTCTACCACCCGGTTCACATGCAGGGAGGGGGTGCTGGTGGAAGACGGCGCGTCCGGCACCTTGACTGTCGGCGCCGGCACCACCGTCACCACGACCTGGGCGGCGGCGGTGCCGCCATTGCCATCGCTGATCTGGTAGGTGAAGCGCACTTCGCCCTGGGTGCCGGGGGCTGGCGTGAAGGTCAGGGTGCCATTGCCGTTGAGGGTCACGCTGCCACCGGGGACGGAGACCGGGCGGCCCGGCACCACCGGCTGGCCGGCCACATGGGTGACGGTGAGGGGCGCATCACCGTCCACATCGCTATCGTTGCGCAGCACGGGGATGACCACCGGGCTGCCATCCGGGGAGTGGCCCCGGTCATCCACCGCCACCGGGGGATCGTTGGCCGGCGCCACCGTGATGGTGACGGTGGCCGTGGACACGTCGCCGTCGGCATCGGTAATGGTGTAGGTGAAGCTGTCGCTGCCGTGGTAATCGGCGTGGGGCGTATAGGTGAAAGTGCCATCCGGGTTCACCACCACGGTGCCGTGGGCCGGATCGCTGGCCTTGCTCCAGATGTTGCCGCCGTCGCCGGAAGGCGTGTCGTTGCCCTTCAGGGAACCACTCACCGGGGTGTCCTCGGTGGTGCTGACGCTGTCGCTCACCGCCACCGGCACATCGTTCACCGGGCTGATGGTGAGGGTGACGGTGGCCGTGGACACGTCACCATCGATATCGGTGAGGGTGTAGGTGAAGCTGTCACTGCCGTGGTAGTTGGCGTGGGGCGTGTAGGTGAAAGTGCCATCCGGGTTCACCACCACGGTGCCGTGGGCCGGATCGCTGGCCTTGCTCCAGACGTTGCCGCCGTCGCCGGAGGGCGTGTCGTTGCCCTTCAGGGAACCGTTCAGGGGCGTGTCTTCGGCGGTGCTGAAGGCATCGTTCACCGCCACTGGCACATCGTCCACCGTCAGGGTGACGGTGGCGGTAGAAACGTCGCCATCGGCATCGGTGATGGTGTAGGTAAAGCTATCCGGCCCGTTGTAGTTGGCGGTCGGGGTATAGGTGAAGGTGCCGTCGGCATGGACCACCACGGAGCCATGGGCTGGATCGGTGGCCTTGGCCCAGGTGTGGGGCGTATCGGCGGAGAGGCTGTCGTTGCCCGTCAGGCTGCCGCTCAAGGGCGTGTTGCGGGAAACCGTGAAGGCATCATTGGCGGCCAGGGGCACATCATCCACGATGGTCACGGTGAGGGTGCCGCTGGCGGTGTTGGCGGCCACGCTGGCATCGGTGACCACCAGGGCCACGCCATCGGTGCTGTCGCTGGCGCCCGGCTGGCTGACGCCGCCCTTCAGGGTGTAGCTGTAGCTGACGCGCGCTTCCGTCGGGGCCGAGGCAGCGCCGCTGACCACGGTCAGGCCGGTCACGGTGAGCCAGCCTTCACCGGTATCGATGGGGCTGGAGGGCGTGGTGGCGAAACCGGCCAGCTGGGCGATGGTGAACTCGGTGCCGCCGATGCTGACCTTGGCGATGCCGTCGGGTGCCGTCACCCGCAGGGTGCCGGTGGTGGTCTCGCTGCTGTCGCCGCTCTTGCCCAGGCCCTTTTCGTAAACCGTGGCCTGACCGCCCACGGCGCCATTGCCATCCACAGCCTCGATCTGCAGGCTGCCGGCGTCGGTGCTGCCGTGGATGGTGATGGTCAGCTGGGCGGTATCCGTGGCGTTACCCGGGTCCCTCAGGGTGTAGGTGAATACGTCGCTCAGGGTCTGGCCCGCCGTCAGGGCATTGACCGTCGGGTTGGCGTCGTTGAGGGTATAGGTATAGCTGCCGTCGGCACCGATCTTCAGCGTGCCGTAGAGGCCGGTGACGGTGGTGCCGGTGGCGCTGCTGGTGCCCGCCGCCACTGCGCCCATGGCGCCGCCGGCGGCTTCGCTGCCACTGCGGATGCCGGAAACACTGAGATCCGCCGGCAGGTTGTCCGGGTCGCTGTCGGCCGTGGTGTTGGGTGAACCGGCGCCGGTGATGACATTGCCGCTGGCCGGCACACCGGAATCTTCGGTCACGGCATGGGTGTCATTCACTGCCACCGGGGGATCATTGACGGCGACGATGCTGATGGTGCCGGTGAGGAGGTTGGAATCCAGGCTGGCCGGGCCGCCGGCGTTGCTGGCGCCGTTGACGTTGTTGCCGTCGTTGAGGCGGATGGAGAAGACCCGGTCGCTATCGGGGCTGCCGCTCTTGAGCAGGGTCGGGTCATCGCTGGTGCTGCTGAAGCGCAGGGCCTCGAGTATGGCGCCCAGGGTGGCCGGCGTGGCGGCGGTGTTGAGGGTGATGACCAGGGCGGCGCCGTTACCGCCGCTGACGCTGGCCACACCGGTGGGGCTGCCGGCCAGGCTGAGGACGTCGCCGGCGCGATAGTTGTCCAAAGTGACGGTCAGGGTGCCGCCGCCGAAAGTAACGCTGCCCGGTAGATCCACATCGCTGGTACCACCGCTCTGGATCAGGGCCACGGCACTGCCGCCCTCGGTGTAGGTGGGGTTGGTGGAGGTACCGGTGAGCACCGGGGCATCGTTGATGGGCCGCACCACGGCCCCCAGGGTCACCGCATTGGCCGCATCGCTATAGGCCGTGGTGCCGCCGGAATGGGTGCCGGAGAGGTCGGGACGGCTGCCGGAAGTCGGCGTGCCGGCGGAGCTGTCGATCAGACGTGCCGTCAGGGCATCGCTGGGGGTGCCGTTGTAATCCGCCGTCGTGGAACGGAAACGCAACTGGTCGGTGGTCTTCAGCACGAAGGCATTGCCTTCAGCCACGTCAGCCGGCACAGCGACCCACGTGCCGCTACCGGCATTCCAGTATTCCCAGACGCCCTTGTCGCTGGTCACGCCGGTGATGGCGATGCCGGCGAAAGTATCGGCGGAGGAGCCGCCGCTCACCGTATCCCGAGCATCGCTGAAGGTGCTGCCGAAGAGGCTGGAAACAGTGGCTCCTGCGGGATTGGTCGCGTCCTCGTCCACCTGGACGGCGGTCGGCAGGGCACCCCGGGTGGGGGCATCGTTCACCGCCGTGACGCTGGTACCGATGGTGCGGTCGGCACTGTTCCAGGCGCCGGTCTGGGTGGTGCCACCGTTGGCAGCCTGGGTGATATCAAATTTGGTGGCCGCCGAGGTGCTGAGCTTGCTGCTCAGGTCCACCGAGGCATCGGCCAGGCGTACGGTGAGCTTGCCCGGGGTGCCGTTGAAATCGGCGCTGGGAACGAAGCGCACCTGCCGGTCGGCACTGAAGACCAGGGCGCTGGTGGTGGCCAGACCGCTCGTGGGCACGCTGATCCAGCCGCCGGCTCCATCGGAAATCTGCCAGGTTCCCTGGGCAGCAGTGGCGGCATTGCCGACGATGGCGATGTAACTGAAAGCCGTGGCGGTATCACCGCCGCTGCTGGCGGTCTGGTTATCCGTGGCGTCGCTATAGCCGAAGACGAGGGAAGACAGGGTGGAACCTGCGGGGTTGGCCGCATCTTCCATCACCGCCGGCAGAGTCACGTCGGTACTGGCCGTGGGGCGATCATTCACCGGAGTCACGGTCAGGGCCACGGTCCGGGTGTCAGTCTTGGTACCGCCGCTACCCACCAGGCCCTGGTCGTCGGCCGTCACGGTCAAGATGTCACCGCCGTGGTAGTTAGCCGTGGGGGTGTACTTGAGGCTCGCCAAGGCGGCGTTGAGATTGGCCTTGGTGCCTTCCACCGTCACCGTGGCACTGCCATAGGCACCCGTGATCACGGTCAGGCCGGTACGGGTGCTGAGGTCCACGGTGCCGTGGACCACGCTCAGGGTGATGCGCTGCACACCGCCAAAGTCGTCACTGTCGGCATAGGAGATGCCGGCAATGGTGTTGGCGCTGCTGTCCTCCGCAATGCTGACGGAGGCTGGAGCGGTGACCACCGGCGCATCGTTGGTGCCGGAGATGGTCACGGTGAAGGTCTTGGTGTCGGTGTTGTTGCCGTCGACGCCGCTGCCTTCCTTGCCGTTGCCGACACCGGAGGAACGATCATCGGCAACCACAGTGAAGGTCACCACCTTGTCCACGTTGGGGTTGGTCGGGGTGTAACGCAGGCTATTGAGGGCGCTTTTGACATCCGCATTGGTGCCTTTGACCACCACCGTATCAGTGCCGTCACCAGTCACCAAAGCACTGCCGGGAGTCTGGATGCTAATGGTGCCGTAAGGCGTGCTGCCATCCTTGGCAGCAATGGTGACCTCGATGTAATCCGTGGCGCCCTGGTTGATGTCCTTGTTGTCCTGGACGTTGAAGCCGCTGGTGATGTCCAGGTAGGTACCGCTGTTCAAGGTTTTGTTGCCGGGCACGGTCAACACCGGCTTGTCGTTCACCGGCTTGAGGGTGATGTCGTTGTCCACCGTGACGCTACGGCCGGCCGGCACGTCGGCATGGCCGAAATCGGTAAAGGTGGTGCGCAGATAGAAATGGATGTCGCCGACTCCGGCACCGTTGTAATCCGTAGCACCCTGGAACTTGAGGGCATTGAGGGCGGCCTGCACGTCGGCCATGGAACCGCTCAGGGTGATGGTGTTACTGCCGCTGCCGCTGCCGCTGGCGGTGACGCCGGTGAGGGCCCCGGTGGTCAGGGCGCCCTGGGTGCTGGCATTGGCCAGGGAAGTCCGGCCGGCATCGGTGTACAGCTCCACTCGGACGGTGACGTTCTTGTCGAAGCTGTCAGCATCGCTGAGCGTGAAGCCGCTCAAGGTCAGGCTGGCATCCTCATTGACACTGTAGTTGCTGACGTTGGTGATGAGCGGCGTGTCGTTGAGGTTGGAAACCACCAGGGTGATGTCCTTGGTGACCCGGTTGTTGGTGGCATTGATGGTGCTGCCATCGGCATTCTCGGTAGTACCGACACCGCCGTTGGCCCCTCCGCTAGCGCCGCTATCCAGCGCACCGGCGGATGTGTAGAGGCGGTCGTCCACGATGACGCGGATCTTCTCGGTGCTGCTGTCCTCATCGGAAGAGAAGGCCACAGTCAGGGTGGCCAGGGCGGCGTTGACCTGTTCCCGGGTACCTTGCAGGACCAGGGTGGCCCCCGCCACTCCCTTGCCGCTGACGTAGGCCCGGCTGCCGCTGGGATCGGTGGCGGTATAGCTCAGGGCGGCACCGGCCACCGGGTTGTTACCGCTATCCAGCACCTGGACCTCCACCCGCAGGAAGTTCTCTTCCTTGCCGGCGATGACGACAGCCAGATCCGGATCGCTGACGGAAATGCCGGGTATCGCCACTGGCGTGGTACCGCTGGCCACCACATCCAGAGACCCCGGGGCGCTCACGCCGGGCTTGTTGTTGGCCGGCCGGATTTCAATCAGAAAATCCGACGACGTGGTCGCCGTCCCCTGGGCGAAGGACTGGCCATCATTAGCCGAAAAGTCGCCATCGCTGACCACGTAGGAGAATTTGTCGCTGAGGGTATCTTCGCTGCCGTCGTGCTTGTAGGTGATGCGGCCCTTGTCCAGATCGTCCTGGGTGAAGACGGAGTTCACCCCCAGGGCAATGCCGTTCAACAGCAACTGGCCGTGGGCCGTGGCCGTGGTGATACGGTACTGGCGCTGGATGGTGGTGTTGTCGTCGTCCTTAAAGATGAGGTGTGCACCGGCGGCGGCGCCAGTGGAACTGCCGGCCCCGAGGACGCCGCGGGTATTGTCGTAGCCGGTGGACCCACCGATGACGGCGCTGCCGCCCTGAGCGACGGGCCCGGCTTCCCCGGTTATGAGCTGGTTCTTGCTGACGAAGACCGGTGCATCGTTGAGGGGAGAAATGACGATGGGGACGTACAGAGCCGAGCCGGTACTGGACTGATTGGTGCCGGCGGTGACCGCGACGCCCTGGTCATCCACCGGCGTCAGGGTGAACCCGTCGTCGTAGTTTTCCGAACCATCGTGGTAGTACTTCAGTTGCCCGGCGGACAGTTGTGCCGCCGTCACTACTGCGCCGTTGGCGAGATGGGTGGCGCCGCCATCCAGGGAAAGATAGCCATGGGTCGGCTTGGCCGTGAGGACAAAACTCAAGGTATTGGTATTGGCGTAGCCAATACCGGTGCTTTCAAAGTTGCCGGTACCGACCGCCGCCGAGTCGGCCACCGCATCGCTGTCCGCCAGGGTGATGTGGCTGCCATTGATGGCGATGTTGCCGCCTTCCGCCAGGAACACCCGGTCGCCCACCGTGGCCGTGGGGGTGTCGTTCTGCGGCGTGGCGGTGATGTAGAAGGTGATGGCGGCGGTTTCCAGCTTGCCGTTGGACACGGTGAACTGGAAGTCGGCGGTGAAGTCCTCGGCACCGGAATGCTGGAAGGTCACCTTGCCGTCGTCGATATCCTGTTGGGTGAAGGAACCGAACTTGTTGAGCGCAACGCCATTCAGGAAGAAGGTGCCGTTGCTGGGCAGGGTGTTGAGGCGATAGGTGAGCCCGCTGGGCAGGGTGGTACCGTCGCTGGCCAGCAAATCGCTGCCTTGCAGGGTATAGCTACCGGCTTCATTCAGGGTGAAACGATGGTCACCCCCGACCGTGGGCATGTCGATGGGGCTGGGCAGGCTGGGGGGAGAGCCCGGTGAGCCCGCGCTGGCCGGTACCACCACACTGAAGGAGAGCTTGGAGAGATTGTCGGTGCCGGCATCGTAGATGCCACCGTTACGCTCCGTCGGATACAGACGAATGCCACCATCCTTGACGGTGAATTCGATGGTATCGAGACGCTGGAAGGGATTGTAGTTGGTGACGTGATACACCACCTTGCCATCGATGATGTCCTGCTGGGTAAAGATGGAGCCCACCACCAGCAGGGACCCGCCCCGGGTGAAATAGCCCAGCATGATGTCAGGCACCGCCGTCAGGGTGTAGGCGAGGCTGGAATCGAAGGAATCGCTGTCGCTCACCTGCAGCATGGCTGGGGTCACCACGAAGCTTGGGGCACCACCGTGATCCTCCACCAGTCGCTGGGTGATGCTATGCACCAGAACCGGGTCATCGTTGTTATCGATGATATCCAGGGTAATGGTCTGGTTCGTGGTGCCGGGCACGCCGGTGCCGCCGCCATCATCCGTCACCTTGAGAATGAAGGTGTCCTGATACCCGGTGACCCGGGGCTCGGAACCGTTGTGGCTGTAGGTCAACAGAGCCGGGTTGGTGATGACGATGCTGGCCATGTTGCCGGCGGTGATGGCAACGCCGTTGTAGTACAGGGTACCGCGGGTCGGCAGGCTGCCCAGGGTATAGGTGTGGGAAACACCGCCGGCCTGATCCGGGTCGCCGATGGTGATGGCGCCCCGGGGAGTGCCGATGGTGGGCAGGTTACCGTTGGCGAAGAGATTGACTGCGGTTTCGCCTTCAATCACGCGCACCGCGCCGGTCACCGTAGGCAGCTGGTTAACCGGGGTTATCTGGACCTGAAAGGCCCGGTCAGTCAGCACCCCGCCGGCGCCATCGTCGATGGTCAGGCGGAAGGTGTCCAGCGTGTTGCTGAGGACCTGATCGCCGTTGTGCTTGTAGACCAGCTTGTTGATGTCGGCGATGGAAAAGGTGGAGCCCAGGGCCAGCTCGGCGCCATCCAGCAGCAACACGCCCCGGCTGGCCAGACCGGTAACCTTGAGGATGACCTGGGCCTGGAGGTTATCCACATCGGTGAGGCCCAGGTTGCTCTGGGTAAAGCCGATACCCAGGGGCGTCGCGGCGCTGAAGCTGCCCTGCTGGCCTTCGCCCACCGTGAGGGCCGGCGTGGTGCCGCTGAGCGTCGGCACGTCATTGACCGCGGTCACCGACAACGTCACCGTCTGGCTGGTGGTGCTGCTTCCGTCGTTGGTGCTGATGCTCAGGCTGGTATTGCCGTAAAAATCCGTATTGCCCTGGTAAATGAGGCCGTTGATGGCGGCATTGATGTCAGCCAGGGAGCCGGTGAAGGTCACCGTGCCGGTGCCGTTGCCGCTCAGGCCAGTGAGGCCCAGGGTGGAGGCCAGGGTCAGGCGCCCGTTGGCGGTGCTCAGGGTGACGGTCTGGTTGTTGCCGTCGCTGTCAGCAATGGTGATGCCGGTAATGGCAAGGGAACTGTCTTCGTTGACCGCTCGTACCGTTTCCACCGCGTCGGCTATGGTCGGGGCCGCCAGCAGATGTTCGTAGGCATCCTGGGCCGACTGGGCGAGGATGATGCCGGCCTCGATGACACCGGTGCGGGTCTCCAGGCGCCAATTGCCGCCCAGGCTGGCGGCACCGGTGGCATCGCTGGAAGCAGCTACATCGGCCCCGGTCAGGGAGGCCATCTGCTGCAGGAAGGCCCGGCCCTTTTCGCCTGCGCCGATATCGCAACCGTAGAGCAGGATGTCGGCATCGGCCGTCAGCTGGGCACCCCAGGCCTGGAACTGGGCCCCGTAGCTGGCCAGGGTGGCGCTGTTGAGGGTGTCCCGACCCAGGCTCAGGCTACCGGCACTGCCGTGGCTGATGAGGTGGACTGCGGAAAAGGTCTGACCGCCGGCCAGGGCCTCGCCGATCACCGACAAACCGGATTCACCTGCCCCCACCACGCGCACGGTGACGTTGGCCGGCAAGCCGGCCAGCAGTTGCTGGTAGCCGGCCACCCGCGCATCGATGATGACCAGGGTACCGCCGGCACCCGGCTGGGATACGCCACCCGCTTCCTGGGGCCGCTCCGCCTGACGCTCAGCAGCGGGCCGTTCGGCCGGAGCCCCATCGTTCAGATGCTCGGTCGTGGCGACGGCCGCGGCGCCGTCAAAGAGGATGCGGGGCTCGAGCGCGACGGCACGACTGGCAGGACGAAAGCGGGGCGTAGTCTTCTTCATGGCAGTACGGGTTCTCCGGTTGACCTGATCCGCTCCCGGCGCCCCCGGGCGGCAGAGCGCAAAACCGGTGGGTCAGAGGACGGCAGCCTGCCCGACCTGGGTAGGCGATGGTCATACTAGGGAGTTCGCCAGCGAGACTCACGCACCGGGCCTGTGAAAGGCTGAAGAAAACTCACCGATACTCACACGGCATGAATTAAGTACGTTGGAATCCGTAAGGGCGGCGATGGGAAAAAACAGGGGAGAGGGAGGCTGCAGGGCAGCAACAGGCGGGGCGGCCAAGTGGCCGACAGACCGGAGGAGATCCGGCGGAAGCGCTCAGGCGCGCTCCTGGAAAGGCTCGGAGACAGGTACCGAAACGGGCAGGAAGAGATAACCGGTGCCCCGCACGGCGCGCAGCGGCAAGGCCAGGCCGGCGTCGGCAGCCTTGCGGCGCAAGCGGCTGACCAGGGTGTCGAGGCGGTGAAAATCGTACTCGTAGGGATCGCCGCCCATGGCCACGGCCAGGTCTTCCCGGGAAACCGCCTCGCCGGCCCGCTGCCACAGGCATTGCAGAAAGGCCCGCTCCTGGGACGTAAGGGGAATGGAATTGCCCTCGGGATCGAACAGGGTCCAGCCGTCGGCCGACATGGCCCAGGCCCGGGCGACATTGTCCTGCCCGGCGACCCCGCTCTCGGTCACGGAGCCGAACTGCATACGTCGGGCCAGACTACCGATGACGGCGAGCAATTCCCGCAGGTCCACCGGCTTGACCATATAGGCATCGGCCCCACCCATCAGGGCCCGTACCCGATCTTCCGTCTGGCCCCGGGCAGTGAGCATGATGATGCCCATGGAACCCAGGCCGTGCAGACGCTCGGCAATGGAAAAGCCATCCTCTCCCGGCAGGCCGATGTCGAGAATGACAATGTTGCAGGGCGTCGCCAGCAGGGAGGCATACAACTCCCGGGAGCCGGGGAATCCCCTGACACCGAAGCCTGCATCCTGCAAGGCACCGACTATTTCCTCGCGCAAATCCTCTTCGTCTTCGACGACGCAGATTTCCAGCCGTCTAACCGCGGCATCCATGATTGCTACCCCTGAAGTTTCGTGTGTTTTCCCGGAGATTCCGAGAGTTTCGAGGAAGAAGACGGAGAAGCCTTCATGGCAGAATGCCGTTCCTATAAAAGATGATAGCGGAGCCATCGGGCGACAGAAATCACCAATCCTCACACTACCTTGCTTGCCCCGGCATTTCCCATGCGCCTGCGCCTTCCGCCTTCCCCCTTGCCATCCGCAAATACCTCCGCCTGGCGGCAGCCGCTCTGCTGGAACCTTTGCTGGGTGGCCCTGCTGCTGTTCTGCAGTAGCCTCTTTCCCGCCCAGGCCTGGGCCAGTTGCCCGCGCCCCCTGGGCGAGACCAGCGCTCCCTTCGCCATGGCCATGGCCTGGGATGCGGAAGGTCGGCACGACATCGTGGAGGTGGCCACCGGCGCCCTCACCTTCCGGCCGCTGCATGGGCAGGTCAGCGCCGGATTTTCTGCCCAGGTTCTGTGGCTGCGCTTCTGCCTGCCGCCGAATCCCAGCCCCTCCGCCGAAACGACACGCTGGCTCAACATTGGCCCGTCGGCCCTCGACGACCTCAGCCTCTTTCTCCCCCGGAAAAATGCCTTCGAGGAACACCGTGGCGGTGACCACCTGCCCTTCAGCACGCGGCAATGGGGCTATCGCCAGTTCGCCTTCGCCATCCCCGACGACCTCAGCCCGAACCAGCCGGTCTATCTGCGTATTGCCAGCAGCAGCCGGCTGGCTCCGACCATCACCTTGTGGAGCGAGCCCGCCTTCCGCCATTTCACCACGCTGGACTACGGCTTTTATGGCCTTTACCTGGGGGCCATGGCCCTGCTCCTGGCTTTCAGCCTGGCTTTCCACTTCTGGCTGCGGGAACCGCTGTACTTCGCCTTTGCCGCCAACATCGCCGCCAGCACCTGCATCCATCTGCTCATTGCCGGCTTCGGCAGCCAGTTTCTCTATCCGGAAGCAGCGGGTCTCAACGACCGGGTGACGGGCCTCGTCTTCGGGCCGGTGATGGCCGTTCAGCTCTGGTTCCTCGGCCGCACCTTCGCCGTGGCGGAGCATCAGCCCCAAGTGCATCGGGTCCTGCAACTATTGGTCGCCGCCCATGTTCTGGTCAGCCCCCTCTCCCTGGTCATGGATTGGCGCCCCCTGGGTACCTTCCTCACTGACAGCCGGCTTGCCATCGGTATCGCCGGCATTCCCCTGGTCCTCTACCTCGGCTGGAAGGACCGACAGCGGCGGGCCTATGTGCTGGCCTTCGTTCCCTGGCTGGCGGCCCTGCTCATTCCCGCCCTGGTGCGCCATGACTGGCTGCAACCCAATCCCTTGACCCATTACAGCCAGGAAATCGGCGCCTTCATCCATCTGACCCTGCTGCCGATCCTCATCGCCCGCCGCACCTGGCTGGCCGGCCGGGAGAAGGAAGCGGCCCAGCAGCAGGCCCTGCACCAGGCCCACCAGGCCGAGCAGGAGCTGGAGCGGCGGGTGGCCCGACGCACGGAAGACCTGGAGCGAGAAGTCTGCGAACGTTTCGCCCTGCAGGAGCAATTGCAGGAGGCCCTGGCGACGGAACGCTCGACCCTGGTCACCCAGCGCCAGTTCGTCGCCATGCTCTCCCACGAATTCCGCACGCCCCTGGCCATCATCGACACCACGGCCCAGCGCCTGGGCCTGGTGCTGGAACAGCGGGAGCCGGAGCTGTCGCCCCGGCTGGGCAAGATTCGCCGGGCCGTCGCCCGCCTGCACAACCTGTTGGAAAATTGCCTGGCGGAAGACCGCCTGGCGGCGCCCAACCTGGCCTTGCGCCGGGAGGCGGTGGATCTGGTGGAGTTTTTGCGCATGGGCTACGGGGAGCGCGCCCTGCAATCGGCCCGGCGCATCCGCCTGGAGCTGCCCTCAGGCCCGGCCTGGGTAATGTGCGACCGCCACCTGTTCGACGTGGCCCTGGCCAATCTGGTGGATAACGCCCTGAAGTACTCGCCGGAAGCCCAGCAGGTCACCATCCGCCTGCGCTCCGACGCCCTGCCCGGTATGCACCTGATCCAGGTGGAGGACCGGGGCCCCGGCGTGCGGGAGGGGGACCGGGAGCGCATTTTCGACAAGTACTACCGCAGCGACAGCGGCCACCGTACATCTGGTGCCGGGCTCGGCCTGCACCTGGCCCGGGACCTGATACGCCGCCACGGTGGCGACGTCACCCTGGCCCCGACTCCGACGGAAAGCATCGACGCCCCCGGCGCCACCTTCAATCTCAGCCTGCCCCGGGACGACGACCCACCGCTGGCCTAGCGGGATTCCTTAATCAGGCGGCCGTTGGCCGGCTGCACCGGGCGGGCGTTGTTGCGGTAGAGCCGGGCGAAGATGCCGATCTGCTGGGGCGACACCTGCACGGGTTGCTGCATCACCAGCCACAGCACCCCTTCGGTGCAGGGCGGCGTGGTCAGGGAGCCCATGTAGGTGTAATAGCCGCGTTTTTCCGGCAGCAGCTGGTTGAGATCAATGGCCGCCTCCGGCGGGACGATCTCCTGGTTCTTCTCCAGGGGAATGTAGTTCCACAGGGTCTGCACCACCGGGTTTTCCTGGGCTCCCTTTTCCAGCAGCACCGCCACCACGGCCAGCTGGTCGTCGTCGGAACGATGCACCAGGTGAGCCACCATGTCGAAGGCCTTGCCATTCACCCGCTCTTCGGAAGGCCGGTGGAAGTGCATCTGCACCAGTTCATAGGTTTTGCCCAGATGCACGATGCTGCCGTGGCCCAGGGCCGCCTGCAGGGTGTGGCCGTTATCGACGATGCGGAAGCGGCTCGGCCGGTAATTGAATTCAATGGGTGAGAGATCCACCCGGATGCCGTCGTAGATGTCGATGGGGGACTGGCGCCGGCCCTTGTCGCAGGTGGCAAAATCCCCCTTCAGCTTGCCCCAGAAATCAGGGCCGGCCTCGCCTTCGTAAGACCAGTGGATATGGCGATGCTGCTCCACTGCCTCGTTCTCGGGCTGGGGCACGGGACGGCTCGCCGGGCGGGAAGCCGGCCTCGGGGCAGCGGCATAGGCCGGCGCCGGACGGGGCGTGTAGGCCGGCACCGGTGCAGGAGCAGGCTTGCGGATTTCCAGATGATCCAGGCTTTCCGCCGGGGCCGGGGCAGCGGCGGCGGGAGCCGGCTTGGCCGCCTCCCGCTGTACCGCCTTCTGCACCATGGCGTCGTTGGCCTTCTTCAGGTCTTCCGCCGCCGCATTGGCCTTCTTCACCGTCGCCTGGGTCAGGTCCCGCATCCCCGCCGCCGTGGTGGGACGGCAAACATCCCGCAACAGCTTGTCGTCCAGGGTATTGCCCCGCACCGGCATGTCGGCGGCTACCTTGACCTCTTCCTCCCGCAGGATTTCGCCGGAAGCCTTGACGTAGACCCGCTTCAGGGTGGCATAGGTACGGTTGCTGCAGTCGTAGCGGCCCAGGGCCTCGATGCTGCGGTAGGTGCTGGCGCTCTGGGCGTCGGGCAGGTCTTTTTCCAGGACGATACGGCCCCAGGCCGAGACCTTGCCGGATTCGTCGTTCTTGATGCTGGCCCGATCAATTTCGATGCGTTTTCCCGGCTCGTTGGAAATGGCCTGCCAGGTGCGATTTACATCGCCCACCTTGTTGGGCGCGGCGGCCAGGGCCGGCCAGGCCAAGGCAAGACAGAGGGCAGCAGCCAGCGCCTTGAGGGCAGGGCGGCCGGCAAGGCTGGCGGGCGGAATGGGCAAATGGGCGGGCATGGCGAAATCTCGCTTTTTAGGTCGTTTTTCTCGGCTAACGTGAGTTTCACGGACGGGAACGGAAAAACTTTAGCCGGGACACCTCGGGATGCTTAGCTTACCTTGCATTTTCCCAGGCTTTCCAGTAACTTGCGCCCGTACCTTGGGGGTGCCCGAATGCCTTGGAAACACTGGCTTCCGGCTGAGAAATACCCTTATGACCTGTACGGGTAATGCCGTCGTAGGGAAAGCGTCGCCGGCGGCCGGATTCTCCAGCCCCACCCCTCGCTCCTCCTTGCACGCCTTAGCCACGCTCTCGCCTATCCAGTCCGGCCCAGCGCCCCCTCCCCAGCAAGGAGACACCATGAACGCCAACGATAAATTCATTGCCACTTCCGCCCATGTGGACGAAGCGGCGGTCCAGCCCCTGCCCAACTCCCGCAAGATCTACGTCGAGGGCTCGCGCCCCGATATCCGGGTGCCCATGCGGGAAGTCAGCCAGGCTGACACCCCCACCGGCTTTGGCGGCGAGAAGAACCCGCCCATTTACGTCTACGACTGTTCCGGCCCCTACACCGACCCGGCCGCCAAGATCGACATCCGCTCCGGCCTGCCGGCCCTGCGTCAGCAGTGGATTGAGGAGCGGGGCGACACCGAGGTGCTGCCCGACCTTTCCAGCGAATTCGGCCGCCAGCGCGCCGCCGACCCGACCCTGGACGAACTGCGCTTCCCCGGCCTGCATCGCAAGCCCCGCCGCGCCCAGGCCGGCAAGAACGTCAGCCAGATGCACTACGCCCGCCAGGGCATCATCACCCCCGAGATGGAGTACGTGGCCATCCGGGAAAACCTGAATCGCCAGCAGTACCTGGAAAACCTGCGCAATACCGGCCCCATGGGTGAAAAGATGGTCAAGCTGCTGGGCCGCCAGCACAAGGGCCAGGACTTCGGCGCCGCCATTCCCCAGGAGATCACCCCGGAATTCGTGCGTTCCGAAGTGGCCCGCGGCCGCGCCATCATCCCCAACAACATCAACCACCCAGAATCTGAGCCGATGATCATCGGTCGCAACTTCCTGGTGAAGATCAACGCCAATATTGGCAACTCCGCCCTGGGTTCTTCCATCAGCGAGGAAGTGGACAAGATGACCTGGTCCACCCGCTGGGGCGGCGACACGGTGATGGATCTGTCCACCGGCAAGAACATCCACGAAACTCGGGAGTGGATCATCCGCAACAGCCCCGTGCCCATCGGCACCGTGCCCATCTACCAGGCCCTGGAGAAGGTGAATGGCAAGGCCGAGGAGCTGACCTGGGAAATTTTCCGCGACACCCTGATCGAGCAGGCCGAGCAGGGCGTGGACTACTTCACCATCCACGCCGGCGTGCTGCTGCGCTACATCCCCATGACCGCCAACCGCATGACCGGCATCGTCAGCCGTGGCGGCTCCATCATGGCCAAGTGGTGCCTGGCCCACCACAAGGAAAGCTTCCTCTACACCCACTTCGAGGACATCTGCGAAATCATGAAGGCTTACGACGTGGCCTTCTCCCTCGGCGACGGCTTGCGTCCCGGCTCCATCTACGACGCCAACGACGAGGCCCAGCTGGGCGAGCTGGAAACCCTGGGCGAACTCACCGACATCGCCTGGAAGCACGACGTGCAGACCATCATCGAAGGCCCCGGCCATGTGCCCATGCACATGATCAAGGAGAACATGGACCTGCAGCTGAAGCACTGCAAGGAAGCCCCCTTCTACACCCTGGGCCCCCTGACCACCGACATCGCCCCCGGCTACGACCACATCACCAGCGGCATCGGCGCCGCCATGATCGGCTGGTACGGCACCGCCATGCTCTGCTACGTCACGCCCAAGGAGCACCTGGGCCTGCCGGACAAGAACGACGTCAAGGAAGGCATCATCACCTACAAGCTGGCCGCCCACGCCGCCGACCTGGCCAAGGGCCACCCGGGCGCCCAGATCCGCGACAATGCCCTGTCCAAGGCCCGTTACGAGTTCCGCTGGGACGACCAGTTCAACCTGGGCCTGGACCCGGACAAGGCCAAGTCCTTCCACGACGAAACCCTGCCCAAGGAATCGGCCAAGGTGGCCCACTTCTGCTCCATGTGCGGCCCCCACTTCTGCTCCATGAAGATCACCCAGGACGTGCGGGACTTCGCCGCCCAGCAGGGCTTGAATGAAGGCGAAGCCCTGGAGAAGGGCATGGAAGCCAAGGCGGTGGAATTCGTGAAGAGCGGCGCCGAGCTCTACCGCAAGGTCTGATCCGCCGGTAACGGCGTAACGGCTTCAGCAAAACGGCGGCCTCCGGGCCGCCGTTTTTCATTCCCGGGGCAGGCCCGCCAGGCCGGTGGTCCACTCCGTCAGCAGCCGGTAACCCACCGCCAGCAACGTCGGCCCGAGGAAGACGCCGATGAAGCCGAAAGCCAACACGCCCCCCAGCACCCCCAGCAACACCAGGACAAAGGGCAGGCTGGCACCGCGACTGATGATCAGGGGCTTGAGCACGTTGTCCACGGTGCTGACGACGAAGAAGCCCCACAGGGCCACGAACAGGGCCCAACCCAATTCCCCCTGCTGAAACAGCCAGAAGGCCGCCGGCCCCCAGATCAGGGGCGGCCCCACCGGCACGGCGGAAAGGAAGAAGGTAGCCAGCCCCAGCACCAGGGCGCCGGGCACGCCGGCAATGGCAAAGCCGATGCCGGCCAGGATGCCCTGGGCCAACGCGGTACCGAGAATGCCGTAAACCACACCGCCCACCGTGCCGTGGGTAAGGGCCAGCAGACGCCGTCCCCGGGGGCCGGCCAGGCGTTCCAATACCGCCCCCAGGCGCGCCGTCACCGCCTCGCCGTCGCGGAAGAGGAAAAAGACGATGACTACCGCCAGGCCCATCTGGAACACCCCCAGGCCGATGGCCCGGCCGCCGTTGATGATCAGGGCCTTGGCCGGCTCCACCAGTTGCCCCAGTTCCGCCACCAGCCGCTCGCCGTTATGGGCAAAGCCCTGCCAGTAGGCGTAGAGGCGATCACCGACGAAGGGAATTTCCTGCAGCCAGCGGGGCGCATCGGGCAGCCCGCCCTCCAGCAGGGTGCGGGTGGCCGCTACCAGCTCCGCCACGTTGCTGCCCAGACCGATGGCAACGATGACGAAGGGCGCGATCAGCACTACGGCGGTCAGCAGGGTGGTGATGAGGGCCGAGGTGTTGCGCCAGCCGGGCAGACGCCGGTCCACCCAGAGAAAGGCCGGCCACACGGTGGTGGCCAGAATGGCCGCCCACAGCACGGCGGAAAGGAAGGGCCGCAGCACCAGGAAACAGCCGACGATGAGAAAGCCCAAGGCGGTAAAGCCCAGAACGCGGTCGGAACGAAAAGGCTGCATGGATCGAAAAGCCTCGGCAAAGAAAAAGGAAGCGAGGGACCGGCCGCCCCACAGCCGCCGCCGGTCTGGCACCATCGGGTCATCTGCAGGCGCCGCCTGTGGCCGTCTTTGGGCCAGTCCGTGCCCTATGCTAACAAAATGGCGCTGCCCGGCGGGTGACGGACTGTAAGCCGCTCCCCGCTTGGCCTACCATGGAGGCCTGTGCCCTCCCCGCTACCGCCATGACCGCCAAGCCCGACTCAGCCGCTCCTGCCCCCCTTCCCCCTGACCTGCAAGCGCTGGATGCCTTCTGGCGCGCCGCCAACTACCTGGCCGGGGCCATGATCTACCTGCAGGACAATCCCCTACTGCGCCAGCCCCTGGCGCCGGAGCACCTTAAGCAGCGGCCTCTCGGCCACTGGGGCGCCAGCCCGGGCCTGGCCTTCGCCTACGCCCACCTGACCCGCCTCATCCGCCGGCACGACCTGGAGGCCATTTTCCTCGCCGGCCCAGGCCATGGCGCCCCCGGCGTCCTCGGCCCGGCCTGGCTGGAAGGCAGCCTGGGGGAACACAACCCGGAGCGGGGCTGGGGCCTCACCGGCCTCACCCGCTTCTGCCGCGACTTCTCCTTCCCCGGCGGCCTGGGCAGCCACTGCACACCGGAAGTGCCGGGCTCCATCCACGAAGGCGGCGAGCTGGGCTACAGCCTCTCCCACGCCTTCGGCGCCGCCTTCGACAACCCGCAGTTGCTGGTGACGGTGATGGTGGGCGACGGCGAGGCTGAGACCGGGCCCCTGGCTACCGCCTGGCATTCCAACAAATTCCTCAACCCGGCCCGGGATGGAGCGGTGCTGCCCATCCTGCACCTCAACGGCTACAAGATCGCCAACCCCACCATCCTCGCCCGCATCCCGCAGGAGGAACTGCTGGCCCTGTTCACTGGCTACGGCTGGGCACCGAAGATCGTCGAAGGCCACGAACCAGCCACCATGCACCAGGCCATGGCGGCGGCCATGGATGAGTGCCTGGCCGAGATTTGCGCCATCCAGGCCGCAGCCCGCAATACGGAGGCTCTGGTACAGCGCCCCCGCTGGCCCATGATCGTGCTCATTTCACCGAAAGGCTGGACCGGGCCAAAGGCCGCCGACGGCCACGCCGTGGAAGGCACCTGGCGGGCCCATCAGGTACCCCTGGCCGATCCCCGCAACAACGCTGAGAACCGTCGACTGCTCGAAGCGTGGCTACAGTCCTACCGCCCCGACACCCTGTTCACCGAAGACGGCCAGCCCGCTGCCCTGATCCGGGACTTCGCCCCTCAAGGCAGCCGCCGCCTGGGGGCCAATCCCCACGCCAACGGCGGCCTGCTGCGCCGCCCCCTGGAGCGCCCCGACTGGCGCGCCCAGGCCGTGGGCTTCGATGCCCCCGGCCAGCGCCGCCACAGCAACACCGACCCCCTGGGCCATTACCTGGCCGAGCTGGTGCGCCGCAACCCGGACAACTTCCGCCTCTTCGGCCCGGACGAAACCGCCTCCAACAAGCTGGGGGCCATCTACGCCGCCACCGCCAAGGCCTGGCTCGGCGAAAGCCGACCGGAAGATGAAGACGGCGGCCATCTCGCCGCCGACGGCCGGGTCATGGAAATGCTCTCGGAACACACCCTGGAGGGCTGGCTGGAAGGCTACCTGCTGAGCGGGCGCCACGGCCTTCTCTCCACCTACGAGGCCTTCGCCCACGTCATCGACTCCATGTTCAACCAGCACGCCAAGTGGCTGGAGATGTGCCGGGAAGTGCCCTGGCGGGCGCCGGTATCGGCTCTCAACCTGCTCATCACCTCCACCGTCTGGCGCCAGGACCACAACGGCTTCACCCACCAGGACCCGGGTTTCCTCGACCTGGTGGTGAACAAGAGCCCAGCAGTGACCCGCATCTACCTGCCGCCGGACGCCAACTGCCTCTTGGCCGTGGCCGATCGCTGCCTGGCCGACACCAACGTCATCAACGTCATCGTCGCCGACAAGCAGGCCCACCTGCAGTACCTGGATGCGGAAGCCGCCGCCCTGCATTGCGAGCGGGGCATCGGGCTGTGGGACTGGGCCAGCACCGACGACGAGGCAGGCACGGAGCCGGAGATCGTCCTCGCCAGCTGCGGCGACGTGGCCACCCAGGAGGCCCTGGCGGCGGCCGAACTGCTCTACTGCCATTTCCCCGACCTGAAGCTGCGCTTCGTGAACGTGGTGGACCTATTCAAGCTGACCCCGGCTGAAGAGCACCCCCACGGCCTCTCGGACCGGGACTGGACCGGGCTGTTCACCGCCGACCGGCCCATCGTCTTCAACTTCCACGGCTACCCCTGGCTGATCCACCGCCTGGCCTACCGCCGCCCCAACCACGTCAACCTGCACGTGCGCGGCTACAAGGAACGGGGCAGCATCTGCACCCCGCTGGAACTGGCCATGGACAACCAGATCGACCGCTACTCCCTGGCCATGGACGTCATCGACCGGGTGCCGCGCCTGGCCGTCGCCGGCGCCCATATCCGCCAGGCCTTGCAGGAAAAGCAGCAGCAGTGTCGCGCCCACGCCCATGCCCACGGGGTGGACCCGGAGGAGATCAACACCTGGACCTGGAGCGGCCAGCCGTGAGCCCGCTTCCCGCCAGCGCTCCCCTGGAATGCCGCCCGGGCTGCGGCGCCTGTTGCATCGCCCCTTCCATCTCTTCCCCCATTCCGGGCATGCCCCAGGGCAAGCCCGCGGGGGTGCGGTGCGCCCAGTTGCTGGACGACAACCGCTGTGCCATCTTCGGCCAGCCCGAACGGCCGGCGGTCTGCGGCGGCCTGCAGCCGTCGCCGGAAATGTGTGGCGACGGCCAGGCGTCGGCCCTGGCCTGGCTCAACCGGCTGGAACAGGCCACCCGACCCTGAAAGAAAAAAAGGGCAACGTCCCCTGACGTTGCCCCAACTCCTCAGCGCTGCCCTTGCAACCAACGCTCGGCATGACGCCGCTGGGCGTCGTACCGCGGTTCCTTGGCAGTCAAACCGAGGAAGGTCGAGAAAGCATCCCTGGCGCGGCCCAACTCGCCCAGACGAACCGCCGAATAGGCCACGTTGAACTGGATATCCGGGTCCCGGGGCCGCAGGCGTTCCGCCTCGGCAAAGTAGGCCAGGGCCTGGCGATCGTTGCCCAGCTCCTGGGTGGCAATGCCGCGCAACAGCCAGGCGTCGGCCAGATGGGGTGCCATTTCCACCGCTTTGGCGAGAAAGCCTTCCGCCGCCGCGAAGGCCCCATTACCCAGCTCCGCCCGGCCGGACCACAGCCAGCTTTCGACCCGGCCCGGATACTGCTGCCGCAGCCCCTGGGCTTGCCGTGCTGCCTCGCTGAAGGCGTTGCGACCGACGGCACGCACCACGCCATCCAGCAGGGGATCGAAGCCGGCCTCATCACCGTGGGCGGCAGCCTCCCGGGGCTGCGCCGGGCCGGAAGGCACCGACTCGTTCCCGCTGCCGGCGGCAACACGCACGCCGGGATGGGAATTCGTCGGGACTGGGGTACCAGCCCCGGTGCCGCCATTGGCCCCGGCATTGGCAGCATCCTGCTTGCCCTTGGCCGCCAGCAGGCGACCGGCGGAGACGCTGGAGAAGTCGGCACGGCCGAGGCGGGAGGAAGCGAGTTCAATGTCCCAGGCCCGGTGAGCCGGCGAACTGAGTATGCCGAGACGCCACAGGGGCTTGCCCTTGCGCACATCCTCCACGACAAAGACGCCATCCAGATCATTCAGCCGGGTCACCGCCGCCAGGGCGCCACCAGCGCTGGAGAAGGAAGCCAGCAATTCCAGGCGCTGCTTGGGCGCCAGGGTCTCCAGGCCGGTCCGCCAGGCGGCCAGCGCCGCTTCGGTCTTGCCCTGATCGGCCAGTTCCACCGCCTGACGGAAGGAAGGCGGCAGTTTCTTCGGCTTGGGCAGCACGAAGTCCGTGGGACTCTTGGCCGGCACGGCGGCCGCCGGCATTTCAGCCTTCGCCTGCGCCAGGGTCGCGGCCGGCAGCGGCGCAGTGGCGGCAGCCACGGCCGGGGAAACCATCGGTGTGTTGGCCCCAGGGGCGGGCACAGCGGGCGACTTTCCAGACTCGGCAGTCCCCGGTACCGCCTTGGCAGCAGCATCAGCGCCATCACCGGCGGCAGCGGCAGGCGGAGTTGGGGCTGGAGGAGCCTCCGGCGTGGCAGCCCCAGCGGGAGCCGCGGCAATGGGCGCCGACGCCGCAGGCGTTGGCAGCAGGGGCGAAAAGGCCGCCTGCTCCACCCACCACCAGGCGGCCAGGCTGGCGCCGATCAGGGCCACGCCCAGGAGCGCCGACTTGGGTAGCGACGAACGCCGGCGGGCAGCGTTGCCCTCCAGGGTCAGGGGCGCCAGCACATCGCTGGGGGGCAGCGTCACGGCATCGGCGGCGCCGGGTCGCCCCAGGCGGCTCAAGGTATCGTCAATTATGCTCATGGTCGGGTTTACACAGTCTTAACGTTGCCGAAGGTCTCGCGGGCAGCCTGGCGGATCAGGGGGAGATCGACGCAGCTCTTCTGGTGCGCGAATGCGGCCAGGAGCGCCCGGTCGCACAGGATGTTGATGCGGCGGGGAATGCCCGCCGTGTAATGTCGCACCGCCATCAGGGCGGCCCGGGTAAAGGTGAAGCTGCCCTCGACCCGTGCCTTGTTGATGCGGTGATTGACGTATTCCGCCGTCTCCATCCAGCCGAAGGGGCGCAGCTTGTGCCAGACGGTGATGCGCTCCCGCAGGGCGCGCAGCTGCCGCGTGGCCAGCAGCTCATCCAGCTCGGTCTGACCAAACAGCATCAGGGAAGCCAGCTTGCGATCCTCGGTTTCCAGGTTGGTCAGCAGGCGCAGGCCCTCGATCAGGCTGGGCTCCAGGCCGTGGGCTTCGTCCACGATGAAAATCACCCGCTTGCCGGCCTCGGCATGGCGGATCAGCTCCCGGTACAGGGCGTCGTGCAGGGCCCCGGGCTCCTGGGCACGGATTTCCTCGCCGCTGAGATCCCGGTAGAGGCTGGCCAGCAGCTCCGCATAGCTCTGCTTGGGGTTGAAGATGTAGGCCGTTTTCACGTCTGGCGCATCGGCCAGCTGGCGCAGGAAATAGCGGCACAGCAAGGTCTTGCCCAGGCCCACCTCCCCCGTCAGTACCGTCAGGCCGCCGCTGGAAGCACCGAAGCGCAGCCGGCCCAGGGCCGTCAGGTACTGGCTGTGGGGAAAAAAGAAGGAGGTATCCGGCGTGATGCGGAAGGGCGGGCAATGGAAGCCCATTGCCCGGTAGATTTGTTCGACGTCGTAGAGCTGGTTCATTCGACGATGTACGGCGTCAAAATGATGACCAGCTCGCGGCGGCTGCGCTGCTCATCGTTGGTCCGGAACATGGCGCCGATGCCATCCACCTTGGAGAGGCCGGGAATGCCGCGCTCGGTGCTGGAATTCACTTCCTCGATCAGGCCGCCGATGACGATGGATTCGCCATCGCCCACCCGCACCATGGTGGTGGTGGTCTTGATGTCCAGCCGGGGCGCATTGGAGTTGCCATCGGGGGACACATCCACCCCGGAGATGCGGGTGATGGAGGGCGACACGTCCAGGGTGATGCGGCTGTCGTCGGCGATCTGGGGCGTCACCGACAGCACCACCCCTTCGGTGATGGTCTGGGGCGTGTTGGTGGTGGTAATCAAGGGCTGGCCGCCGGCCACCGGCGTCACCACCGTGGTGGTGGCGAAGAAGGTGCGCTCGGTGCCGGACTTGACGATGGCCGGCTGGTTGTTGAGGGTGCGGATGCGGGGCTGGGAGACCACCCGCACATTGCCTTCGGCCTGGAGGGCGGTAATCAGGGCACCGATGTCGTTCACCAGATGGGTGGAGGGGAAGGTCTTGTCGTAGGTGGCGGCCAGGGTGGCAGCACCGCCGATGGTGGAAGCGGCGCCGGTGACGCCGGTCAGTACCAGGGCGCCCATGTTCACCCGGGTCCAGTCAATCCCCAGGGCGTTGCGGGCTGCCAGGGTCACTTCGACGATACGCACGTCGATATAGACCTGGCGCAGGGTCTTGCGCCGCAGGGATTCGAGGTAATCCTCCACTGCCCGCATCCGGGTGCGGCTGGTGGTCACCTGCACGGTACCGGAGAGGCGGTTGACGATCAGCCGGCCGATACGCTCCTTGACCACCTGGGTCATGGTGGTGGTGGTGTTGGTCAGGCGGTCGGTAAGGGTCGTCACCTGCTGCTGGGGCTGATCCGTGCCGCCCGAATATTCGGCCCGGCCCTTGGTCAGGATCTCGTCGAGCTGGCGCTCCACCTCATCCCAGTAGTTGATGGTGTCGTTCTTCGTCACCCCCACCCGGGCGGAGTCACTGGAGCCGCCCCCCCCGTTGGAGGAGGTGGTGCTGGTGCTGGTGCTGATGCCGGCCCGGGTCAGGCGCAGATAATCCAGGGTGAAGGTTTTGGTGGTCAGGCGGGAAACGCGGAGCAAGCCGGCATCCCACCCCCAGGACAGGCCCGCCGTTTCCAGCATGGCTTCCATGGCCTTTTCCAGCGGCAGGTTGCGGAAATCCACAGTGATGTTGCCGCTGACATCCGCATCGAGAACGATGTTAAGGCCGTAGGCGGCGGCGAACTGGGCCATGGCCTGGCGCACCGGCAGGTTGCGGGCCGAGTAGCCGTACAGTTTCTGGGTGGCGAAAGGCGCATCCACCTGGGGCTTGGGCAGCCGGTCCCGCAGGGCCAGGGCGGCCTTGGCCTCCACATCCACCGGCGGCGGCGCCTTGCTCTGCACCAGGGATGCAGCGGTATAGGTGGAGGGAACGTCCGGCAGCTTGGGCTGCTGGGCGCAACCGGTCACCAGGAGGGCCGTTGCCAGGGCAAGGAAAATTCGTTGGTTCTGCACGTTGTTCTGCTCCGAATCAAGGGCTCAAGCGTTCGAGAAGATGGCGGTACTGGCGCTCCAGCTCAGCAGCCGGGGTGTTGGAAGCGATGGTTTGGGCCGCCCGCGGCGGTGCCGCAGCCACCGGCCGGCTACCGGCATCGGCCACAGGTGCTGGCCCCCGGGCGGTCGCCACAGCGGCGGCGGCAAGATCCAGACTGTCGAGGAAGAGGGTTTCACGGCCGGAGGGCCCCACCACCACCACCCGATCGGCCGCAATGCGGCTGACCCGGAATTCCTCCAGGCGGCTGCCTTCCTGAACAACGCTGTCGTTGAGTACGGCCGTGCGGCTGCCAGGCGTCACCAGTACGGACTTCAGGCGATACCGCGCCAGGGCGCTGGGCAAGGGCGGCCGGGCCGGCGGCGGAAAGAGGGCCTGCATGAGGGCCGCAGGCATCAGCACTTCGAGCCGGGGCGGCGGCGTGGTGTCCTGTTCGGCATGGCCGAGCAGGGCATCAGCGGCACCAGCGGCCAGCTTTTCCAGCTGCGGCACCTGGACCGTCTCGGGCTGATGCAGCATCAGGTTGTTCAGCCACGGGGCGATCCACATGCCGATGGCAAGGATCAGCGGCACGACGGCAAAGGGAATAAAGGCATTCATGAGTTAGTCACCATGGAAAGGCATCGGGTCAGCGGAGGAAGACCTTTTCCCCGGCCATGTCCATCTGCAGGGAGGCCGAGGTATCGCCGAGACTGTTGCCACTCTTCCACTCGAGGGAAAAGTTCTTCAGCAGCAGGAAGCCATCGCCCTGATAGGCCCGAGTCAGCACTTCGTGGATGCGGGCCAGATCCCCCGGTGCGAAACGAGCGCCCAGGGCCACCTTCTCGTGGCGGGCCAGGCTCTTGCCGCCGCCGAGGGACTGGGTGGCCGCCTCGTATTGCTGAATGTCGCGGGCCAGCTGGGCCAGCTTCTGCTCCGCCGCCCCGAGCTGGTTCTTCTGCTCGGCCAGCATGGCGGCCTTGGCGGTCTGCATCTGCCAGACGAAGAGCAGGGCCGCCAGCAGCGTGCTGGAAGCGGCGAGGATCAGGAAAATGCGTTTGGAAAGCGGCATGGAAGCTCCTGGAAATATCCGGCTACAGGGGGCACTTGGCCTTCAGTTCCTGCAGGGTGACGACCTCCACCTGGTCGTCGTAGTAGAAATCCGGGTTGGCGCGGCGCTCGGGGCGTTCGAAGACCCGATCGGTGCCGATATTGCGGTTGCCCAGGCGGGCCGCCGAACTGGCCACCGTCTCGTTGCTCTGGGTGGCCCGGTTGACCCCGGTGGCCACCAGCACGAAGGCAATGTTCTGGGCCGTGGCGCAATAGGTGGGCCAGGTGGCACTGTTCTGGTTGTCCGGCGCGGTGCTGCACTGGGCCGGCTGGCCGGCGGCATAGGCCGCGGCGATGGCCGTGTCCAGCCGGGCGCAGGCGGTGGCCTTGGTGGAAGGGGAGGCGCCAGCGCTGGTCAGATTGGAGGCCGCCACATTCCAGGCGTCGTAGCGGATCAGCGTGTTGCGGTTGTCCGCCACCCGAACCGGTAGGCCGGCGAGGGAACGGGCCGTGTCGCAGTTGCCGGTCGGCGAGTCGACCCCGGCCGCCGACAGGCAGGGGGGCAGGGCGCCGGTCGCCAGGAACTGGCCGATGATGGCCTCCTTGGCGGTCTTCAGGATGCGCCGGTCCTCATCGGCCAGGCTGCGGTGATGCAGATCTGAAACCATGGGCACCAGGGTGGAGGTGACGATGCCCATCACCAGCATGACGAACGCCAGCTCCAGCAACGTAAATCCGGCCTGGGCCCACGCCCGGGTGCGATGCGGGATCTTCATCCTTGACCTCCCAATTGACTCATCATCTTGGCTACCAGCTCGTAGATCGGCGCCAGCAGGGCGATGACGAAAAAGACGAAGAAGATGCCCATGACCAATACCAGCAAGGGCTCGATTGCCTTGGTCAGCAATTCCACCGCCACCTTGACCCGGTTCATGTAGAGGGCGGCCAACTTGCTCAGCTGGCTATCCAGGGAACCGGTCTGTTCGCCGATGCCGATCATGCGCACGTCCAGGGTCTGGAAAATGTTGCAGCGCTGGAAGGACTCCCGCAGGGTCACGCCGATGCGCAGGTATTCAGGAATGCGCCGGATGCGGGCGCGGAAGTAGCGGTTCTGGGCCGTATCCACCAGACTGCCGACAGCATCCACAATCGGCACGCCGGCCTTGTAAACCAGGGCGAAATACTGGAAGAAGAAGGCAATCTGGGCGCTGCGCACCACGTTGCCGAAAATCGGCAGATCCCACGAGACCCGGTCGAAGAAGGGCCGCAGGCCGCGCCAGCGGCGCACTATGGACCAGGACAGGAAGGTGCCGACGACCCCGAGAATGCCCCAGGTCCAACCGCTGACGAAGGCATCGCTCATGGCCAGCAGCATACGGGTGGGCCAGGGCAGCGCCACATCCATGTTCTTGTAGACCGAGGCCAGCTTGGGCACCACCAGCACCATCCAGAAGACGGTGGTGAGCAAGAGCATGAACAGGGTGAAGGCCGGATAGATCAGGGCCCGCTTACTGGTGGATTTGATGTCTTCGATACGCTCGATATAGGAGGCGGCATCCGCCAGCATGGTAGGCAGGTTGCCGGAGGTCTCGCCGATCTTGGCCATGTTGACCACCACTTCGGGAAACTGCCGGGAACGCTCCATGCTCACGGACAGGGGATGGCCCGCCAGCAGGTCGCGCCGCATACGTTCAGCAACGCCGCGCACCGCACCGCCCCGGGAACCCCGGGCCAGGTCGGCCAGGGCCGTCTGTAAATCCAGGCCGCCCTGCACGTAGAGGGAAAGGTAGTTGCAGATCTCCACCACCTGGGCCGGACGGATCTTGCCCTGGAAGGCTTCCGCCACTTTTTCCAGGATGCCGGGCAGTTCGTAGAAACGGTCGATCCGCTCGCCGCGGCGATCCAGTTCCTGCCACAGGGTGTCGAGGCTGTCGTAGTTGCCGCTGCGCCAGAGGGAGGTCCCGTCGGCGGCGATGGTCGAATAGATGAAAAAGGCCATGGTGTCGGGAAGCTCAGATCACCCGTTCGATTTCGGCCACATCGGTGACCCCGGCAGCCACCAGATGCATGCCTGCGTCCACCAGGGAAGGCACGCCACGGCTACGCACCAGGCGCTCGATTTCTGTCGGCAGGGCGCCGTGTTCGATGAGCCCACGCAGTTCCTGGTCAAACTCGATGATTTCGGCCACCGCCACCCGACCGGCGTAGCCGGTGTGACGGCAGCGCTCGCAGCCCCGGTGGGTGTAGATATGCGGCACTTCCAGGTGGTACTGGCAACGCTGGGTATCGGTCACAGCCACCTGTTCGCGGCAGTAGACGCAGAGCTTACGCACCAGGCGCTGGGCCACCACGCCGTTGAGGGAGGCGGAGAGTACCGCATCCTGGCAGCCCAGGTCGCGCAGCCGCACCACCACGCCGATGGCGTCGTTGGTATGGACGGTGGACAACACCAGGTGGCCGGTCTGGGCGGCCCGCAGGGTTAGGTGGGCCGTATCCTGGTCCCGCACCTCGCCCACCAGGATCACATCCGGATCCTGCCGCAGGAAGGCGCGGATGGCGGAGGCGAAGGTCACCCCGGCCTTGTCGTTCACTTCCATCTGGCGCGCCATGGGCAGGCGGATTTCCACCGGGTCTTCAACGGTCAGCACATTCCGCTGCAGCATGTTGATGCGCCGCAGAACCGCATACAGGGTGGTGGTCTTACCGGAGCCGGTGGGGCCGGTGACCAGCACACTGCCGTGGGACTTGCGGGCCATGCGGTCGATCATGCGCACCTGCTCCGGCGTGTAGCCGATGCTGTCCAGGGAATAGAGGTCGGCCCGGCCCGCCAGCAGGCGGATCACCAGGTTCTCGCCATTGACGCCGGGAATGGTGGAGACCCGCAGGTCGTGCCGCTCTTCCAGGTAGGAGAAGGAGATGCGCCCGTCCTGGGCCCGGTTGGTGTCGGCGATGTCCAGGGAGGCCATCACCTTGACCGCGGAAATCAGGCGGGTATGGACCACCGCCGGCAGGGAATGGGCCAGTTGCAGCACGCCATCCACCCGCAGGGAAACCAGGGTGGCCAGGGGCGTGGCGCTGATGTGGATATCGGAGGCCTGGGCATCGACACCGCTGGTGATGACAAGTTCTGCCAGTCGCTCGGCGGGAAAGTCACGCCCCCCCAGGGCGGTCTGGCCGATGCGGGCGATTTCGTCATCCAGGGAATGCTCGACCCGGGTGTAGCGACGCTGGATTTCCCGCAGCAGCCGACGCTTCGGCGCAATGCAGAATTCCAAGGGGTTGGAGACAAAGCGGGCCACCATGGTCGCCAGCTGGGGGTTGGCCGCATCGTCGGCAGCCACCAGCAGGCGGCCATCCCGCACTTCCAGGGGCAGCAGCAAGTTTTTCTGGGCGAAGGCAAAGGGCACCAACCGCAGGGCTTCGGCGGAGGAGCCGGCCGTCAGGTCGGTGAACGGAATGCCAGTTTGTTTGGAGATCGCCTGGGCTATTTCCTGGTCGGTGACGAAGCCGAGCTTTTCCAGGGTTTCGCCAATACGTTCGCCGCAGGTCTTGGCGATGGAAAGGGCGTAATGCAGCAGTTCCTCGTCGATCAGGCCGGAGTCCCGGAGGGCCTCGCCGAGGGCTTTTCGATGTTGGGTCACTTGATGAAATCCTCTGCCAGAACGGTCATTTGGGTGTGCAGCACGGAACGGTTCTGTTCGGCGTCGTAGGTCAGGGTGCCCAGCTTGAAGCTGCCCTTGGCCGCCAAGCGGCGGATGATCTCGGCCGCCAGGGATTCCCCCCGTTCGTAGGTGCCGGGCAGTACCAGGTCCACCGTCAGTTCGTACTCACCCTCTTTCGCCTTGGCGCCCCGCACCGGCAGGGTTGAGGCGGGCTGAGGCAGGGCTTGGGGGGTGGCGGCGTCATCCTTCATGAAGAGGCGGGAGAGCAGATCCACCCCGCCCATGCCTTCGGCCTTGGGGCGCACCACTTCCGGCGGCGTCTCGCCGACGGGAAAAACGTGCAGGGCCGCCACGGTGGCGCCCTGGGGCACCTGATGGGTGAGCCAGGACAGCAGGTGGTCCACACGCACCTGCTGGTCCCGCTGGCGCAGCAGGTCGGTCAGGTCCTTGATGCGACGCACGTCCTGCTCCGGCGGCACCCGGGCCACCAGCTTGCTGCGCTGGGCATCCAGCTCCGCCTGTTGCAGGGCATTGGCCTTCTCGGTGTAGCGATTGCCCATATGCAGCAGGGCCGCCAGGCCGGCAAAGGCCACGGTGGCGGCGAGCATGGCGCCCACCGTGGGTACGGCAATCTTCCAGGCCCAGGCACGCTGGGCCTGTTCCGGCTCCAGCAGGTTCCAGCGATAGGCCACGTACTTGAGGCCATAAAGCTCCGGCTCGAGCAAGGCGTCGCCCCCCTGGACCAGGGCGGCGATGCGCTTTTCAATTTCACGGGAAGCCACGTCGCGCTGGGCAGCCGGTTCCGCCGCCAGGGAGCGCAGGTCGCCCAGATAGATTTTCAAGGGAGGGGTGCTGCTGTTCGTACTGCCCAGAGCGGAGCCGCCGCCGAGCAGCATGGCCTCGGCCCGGTTGGCGGCATCGATGGCCGCCGCCGGGTCGTCGCTGTAGAGGGCCTCCACCGAGCGGGATTTCACTTCACCGCCTTCGGCCAGAAAGGCCATGAAGCGGCTGCCCCGGGCAAAGGCCACCATCACCTGGGTCATCGTGACTCGGGCCACCAGGGCGGCAATGGCCACTTCTTCCAGGGCGGCCGTGCTTACCGGCCGGTCCTGCAGGGGCAATAGGTCTTCCAGGCGTACGCAGGCCAGTTCCGAGGCTGCCACCATGCGCAGCTGGAAATCATGCTCGCCGGTGGGCGTCGCACTCAGGCGCAGGCGATAGGGTTCGTTGAAGAGCATTTCTCCGTCGATGAAACGGCGCGCCACCACCCCGGCAAGACGGGCGTTGGCCGTCTGGGAGGCCACCCGGCCGAAATAGCCGCCCCGGTCGAAGAAGGAAGCGCGGATATCGTAGCCCCCCAGTTCGGCCAGGCGCCCGGGGGCCACCTCGCCCCGGCGCACCACGCGCCGCCCAGCCATCAGGCAATAGCGCACCGTCTCGGCGGCCGCATCCACGGCAGTTTCACCGGCTGCTACCAACAGGGTTCCCGTTACGCGTTCGAACATGGCTCGCAATCAGAATTAAACAGAAGAAATGCGGAATGAAGGGCGCCGTGCCCAGCGGGCACGGCAGCCACGATCAGTTGCGCTTAAGGCGCCAGGCGATCGAACTGGAAGAAGATGGAAACCAGCTGGTCGTCGTTGGCATTGGCAGTTGGCCAATTAGCACCATTAGGCGAGCTGGTGGTGCCGTCATGCAACAGACGCACACGACCGGTAGCACCGGAGGTTTCCGGAGCGGCACCAGCCACACCGGCACCGTCGACGGCCACGTCGATACCCTTGGCCATCCACAGGGGGATGTCATAGACGGTGATGACGTTGGTGGGGACGCTATTCACCTGCCAGGAGCCGACGCCATAGAAGTTGTTGGTCTGGTTCTTGGTGATCTGGCGGTTCACCCGGGCCGGATCAATGATGTTGGCCTTGCGCAGGTCTTTCCACGGCGTGTTCAGATTGGTTTCAGCGGTACTAGTATTCACGCAGGCGGGACCAGTTCCAGCAGTCGGGTCGGCATTGTCGTCATAAGCGGCACCAGCCAGACGTACCACTTGCAGATCGGTGGCGGTCACACCAATCAGGCCATCGCCGGTGCAATCCCCGGCCAGGCGGCCGGTGCGTTTTTCATGCTCGAAGACCATGGTCTGGATGCCACGGATGTCCTGCACCGTGCGCTCGATCTTGGCCTTGTTGATCATGTCGGTGCCTTTGAGGGCGGCCACCAGGATGATGCCGGCGATCACGAGAACAATAGCCAGCTCCACCATGGTGAAACCCCCTTGGCGCGGACGCCCCATGGGGTTTACTGCGATCGGGTGGGTCATAAAACCTCCTTCAAAACAATTCATCAATTCGTCAGGGAAATGAGTCGTAGAAATTCAATTGGCATTGAACTGGCGAACTCTACGAAGCTTGCGTTTCCACCCCATTCGCCCATCGTTCGCAAAGCGTTTGCACGAAGGTCGTTGCCAGACCTGGACTTCCAGCAATAGCCGAGCAAAAGTTATTACAATTGCATTTTTAAAAATTCCCACAAGACCATGCCAACTCGCCTGTCCCATCCTCAGGGAGCCGTCGCCGAGCAACGCGTCTGGCTGACTTTTTTCGGCAAACCCGGTCTTATCCGCGGCGGGCGCCACACCCCCTTGGCCATGCGTTACCGCAAGAGCACCGCCCTGCTGGCCTTTCTCGCTGCCCAGAGCGGGCGCCCGGTGCGCCGGGAGCTGCTGGCCGAGCTGCTATGGCCTGGCCGCCCCCTGGAAGAAGGACGACGCAATCTGCGGGTGATCATCAACGACCTGAACAAGCAATTGCCGCCCCTGGGCCTCCCGGCCCGTCTGGAATGCGGGCGCCAGTGGCTGACCCTGCACGGCGAGGCTGCCCTGGTCACCGATGAACAGCTGGTGCAGGGCCTGGCGGAAGGCCAGGACTGGGCACTGCAGACCGCACCCCAGCGTAACTTCCTCAGCCAGGTGGCCTGGGGCGAAGCCCTGGAGCTGGAGGAGGCCAACCCCGACTGGCAGGACTGGCTGCAATCCCGGCAGGCCTATCTGCACCGGCTGTGCGAGCAGTTCCCGGCCGCCCTGCCCACCCCGACGACCCCGCCGCTGGCTGCCGAGCCCTGCCCCGAAGTGGCCCAACTGGCCCTGCTGCGACTGGAAGCCGGCATCCCGGCCGGCCGTGGTATCGACGAGCGAGCCCACCATGCCCAATGGATTCGCACCGTAGCGGAGGTGGCAGAGGAAGTGGCCCTCTTCGGCGGCAGCGTGGTGGATCACGACGCCTCGGGCATCACCGTGGCCTTCGGCCTGAGCACCCTCAATTGCGGCTTCCGCTGGCAGGCCCTGCGCACTGCGGCGGAACTGGCCTGTCGCTTCGGCGATATCGACGGCCTGCGCATCGTCCTCAGCGCCGGCACCAACATCGTTGAATTCCGCAACGGCACCGCGCCACGCATCTCCGGCTGGCGCCTGAAATGGGTCGAATGCCTCTCCCTGCTCATCGCCCCCGGGGAAATCATCGCCGACGGGGGCTTTGCCGATCTGGCGCCGATGTTCGGCCTGGCTCCCCGGGAACTGCCCCTGCCCCCCCTCGCCTACCCCGCCCAGGCGATGTTCGGCCAGCAGCTGGCCCACTTCCATCTGCCCACCCTGCCGCCCCCCGGCTCCCCCCTGCCCCTGGTAGGCCGGGAAGCCGAACTGCAGCTACTCGAGCAACGCTGGCAGGATTCCCGCCAGGCGGTGGGCCAGCGCCTGGCCATTTCCGCCCAGCAGGGCATGGGCAAGACCCGGCTGGCCTGGGAATTCGCCCGCCAGCGCATCGGCCAGGGCGGCATGGTCAGCTGGTTCGGTGCCCGGGCCGAAACGGCCCAGCAGCCCTGGAGCCTGCTCTACGAATGGCTGACCCGCCGCCAGCGCCAGGAGGACATTCCCCAGCGCCTCAACCGCAAGGAACAGCTTCTCCTGCAGCAGTTCCTCGAACAGCGCAGCGTGCCGACACCGGCCCGGGGTGATTTTGAACGCCTGGTGGCCCGCCTTCTCGAAGGTGCCGAACTGATCGTCATCGACGATGCCCACTGGGCCGACAATGCCAGCGCCCAGCTGCTGCAACGTGTGCTGCCCCACTTCCGCGGCGGCCTGATCCTCATCACTCAGCGCAATTCCGGCCAGCCGTCGGTGCTGCTCGGGGACAGCACGGTGATCAACCTGCGCCCCCTGACGGACCAGGCAGCCCGGGATCTGCTGACCCAGGCCCCCCATGGCCTGGAATACAGTGGTACGGCCCTGCGCAGCGCCCTGCATCAAGCCCGCGGCGTGCCCATCTATCTCGTCACCGCTTCGGGCAATGCCGCCGACAGCCCGGCCCACCACGAATTCCAGACCTCCATCATCAACGCGGCACGGCCCGCCCTGCTCAACCTGGGCGCCGCTGCCCTGCTCGGCATGCAGTGGCGCTACAGCGACCTGTGCGCCATGGTGGGGGACAGCGGCGCCCTGCAGGCCACCGTGGTCGGCTGCGACGCCAGCCTGCTGCTCAACTACGATGCGGAGCACTGGGTCTTCTACCACCCCCTGGTCCAGGAAACCCTGCTCGCCACCCTGCCCGAAGAGGAACGCCAGCGCCTCACCCGCGCCGCCGCCGAGCGCTTCACCAGCCTGGACCAGCCGGGCCGCGCCGCCCCCCTGTGGGAACAGGCCGGCGAACTGGACCAGGCCCGCAGCCTATGGCGCGAAGCCGCCCGCCGCGCCGTTGCCGACGAGGACATGGTGGCCGCCTGCGACCACTACGGGCAGCTGCAACGCCTGGGCTACGACACCTCTACCCTGGCCCTGTGGGACCGCATTCGCTACGCCCGGGCCTGGGTGATGCGGGATGGCTACGGCACGGAGTTCGTGCGGGAGCAATGCCAGACAGTCCTCGCCCTGCTGCCCCCGCAGTTGACGCCGGAGCAAAGCGAAATCGAGTTTTCCGCCCTGGTGCTGCTCTATCTCTGGTCTGGCGGCATCGGCAAAAGTACCGGGCTGGACTACGCTGAACGCCTGCGCCAGCGGGCCAGCGCCCCGGAGCGGCAGTTCGCTGCCGACTGGGCCTTCGGCAATACCTATTTCTGGCTCGGCGACTTTCCCCAGGCTCGGCGCCATCTGGAGGCAATACTGGAACAACGCCGGCATCTGTCGCCCCAGCAGCGCATCCGCTACTTTCCCTCCGACCCCTGCGTCTTTGCCACCGCCTCCCTGGCCTGGATCGACGCCCTCACTGGCGCCGCCGGCTGGCCGGCCGCCCTGCACCTGTCCATCGAGGCCCAGCGCGAGAAGGGTATCCGTCTGGATCTCTGCGTGGCCCTCACCCTGGGCGCTGCCGCCAGCCTGGAAGCCGGGGAATACACCGCCTCCGCCGCCTACGCCCGGGAAGCCCTGGAACTGGCCTCGGCGGAAAATTTCACTTTCTGGGAAGTTTTCGCCGGCCTGCTGGCCACCGTGCATACCGCCCGGGCAGGCAAGCCCCCCCTTCTGGCCCAGCTGGAAGGCTGGGAACAGGCCATCGCCTATGTCTATCCGGCCGGCACCAATTCGGCCCGCTGGCTGATGAGCGAGGCCCTGGTCGCCTCCGGCCAGTGGGAAGCGGCCGGCAGCGTCATCCGGCGGGCCTTGCAGGCTGCCGACGATTGTGAGCACAGCTACTGTCTGCCCGACCTGTGGCGCCTCAAGGCCGCAGTCTGCCGGGCCACCGGCCAACGGGAACGGGTTGCACCGGCCCTGGAAAATGCCGAACGCCTCGCCCGACAGATGGGTGCCCGGGGCTGGCTGGCCCGCTGGCAGGAGGAGCTTGCCGCAGCCGCCCTGGCACCGTGCCTGCCGTGAGCGCCGCCGCAGGGCAGGATCACGGGCAGCATGGCGACCTGGAGCCGCCCACCGTAGCGCCTGCCGGCGCCCGTTTTTGCGCTGGCGGCAAGCATTACCTGAGACGGTGGGTGTGCCTGTTTCTGCTGGCCCTCATGGGCATTGGCCCGGCCCTGGCGACGGAGCCCTGTGTGGTCGAAGCGGCCGAGCGATTTCGCCTGCCGCCCTCCCTGATCCTCGCCGTGATGCGGGTGGAAGGCGGAAAATCCGGGCAGGTGCTGTACAACCAGAATGGCAGTTTCGACATCGGCCCGATGCAGATCAATTCCCTCTGGCTGCCGGAGATCCAACGCCGCGGCGGCACCCTGGAACTGATCGCGCACCATCGCTGCGCCAACATCCACTTCGGCACCTGGCTGCTCTCCCGGGGCTTTGCCAACATCGATCCGGCCCGCATCGACCAGGCCACTTTCTGGCGGGCCGTGGGCAACTATCACTCCCGCACGCCGGAGCACAACAGCCGCTACGCCCGGGCCGTGTGGAATGCCTGGCACAAGCTGATGGCGGCCCAGCGGCCCTAATCAGCGATCACCGCCCGCATATCCGGGGCTGCTGGCCGGCGCTGCCAAAGGAGCATGGAGGGGGCAGAATCAAGGCGCTTCGGGAAAGCGCTGCCGGTCGGCAAAGCATTCCACCAGCCGGTCGAAAACCAGGCGGATGCGGGCGGCCACCGGGCCGCGCTGGGGACGGTACACATAGAGGTTCCAGGGCTCCGGCTCCATCTGCGGCAATACCCGCACCAGTTCCCCCCGCCGTAGCAGGGGGATGGTCAGCAGGCTGACCACCTGGCCGAAGCCCAGGCCGGCCTGCACCGCGGCGAACTCGGCCAGGGTCTCGTCGGTGGCAAAGGCCCAGGTGGAGGGCAGCCATTCCTCCCCGTCCTTGAGGAACCAGGGCCAGGGCTTGCCGGTGCTTGGGTCCATCACCACCGTCACCGGCCGCGCCTGCAAGTCGGCCAGGCTGCGGGGCTCCCCCACTGCTGCAACCAGGGCCGGGCTGGCAACGGTATGGAAATGCACCTTGGCCACGGCCCGGGCAACGAAGCGGCTGTCCCGCAGGAAGCCCACCCGCACGCCGATGTCGATCTGCTCATCCACCACGTCCGCCGGCCGGTCCGAGAGGCGCAGGTCCAGGCGCAGGCCGGGAAATTCCCGCCCCAGTTCCGCCAGCAGGGGCATGACGAAATGCTGGCCGAGGGCCTTGGGGGCGGTGAGGCGGACGAGACCTGCCAGTTCGTTGTCGGGCACCGGGCTGGAACGCTGAAACAGGGCATCCACCCCCATGACCGCCTGACGGGCCTGGGCCGCCAGTTGGGCGCCAAAGTCGGTGATGCGGTTGGCCCGGGTGTTGCGGTGGAACAGCAGTTCTCCCAGATGCTCCTCCAGCTCCCGCACCGCCCGGGTCACCGCCTGGGGCGAGACGTGCAGGCGCAGGGCCGCTTCCTTGAAGCTTTTGGCCTCGGCGGCGGCAACGAAAAGACGCAGCATTTCCAGTCGATTGAGCATGGTGGAGCGACAACCTCGGGGTTGAGAACTGGAGCAACTATTCCAATATCTGGAATTCTGAAATCAAAACACTTTCATTTATTGGATTCAAGTCCTGGCCGATACTGCCTGCCGTACACCCATTTTCCAGAGGACTCTCCATGACCAGCCCCCTCTTCACCCCCTACGCCCTGGGTCAGCTGACCCTGCCCAACCGCATCGTCATCGCCCCCATGTGCCAGTACTCGGCCAAGGACGGCGTGGTCGGCGACTGGCACCTGATGCACCTGGGCAACCTCTCCCACAGCGGCGCCGGCCTGCTCATCGCCGAAGCCACCGCCGTCAGCCCGGAAGGCCGCATCTCCGACCGCTGCCCCGGCCTCTGGGACGACGCCACGGAAAGCGGCTGGACCCGGGTGCTGGAAGGCGTGCGCCGCTATTCCGCCATGCCCGTCGGCATCCAGCTGGCCCACGCCGGCCGCAAGGCCAGCTGCGCCGCGCCCTGGCTGGGCGGCAAGCAACTTGCTACGGACCAGGGCGGCTGGCAGAACGTGGCCCCTTCCGCCCTGCCCTTCGACCCCAGCGATGCCGCCCCCCAGGCCCTCGACACCGCCGGCATCAAGCGGCTGGTGCAAGCCTTTGCCGACGCCGCCCGGCGCGCCGACCGGGCCGGTTTTGATGCGGTGGAACTGCACGCCGCCCATGGCTACCTGATGCACGAATTCCTCTCCCCCGTCACCAACCAGCGCACCGACGAGTACGGCGGCAGCCTGGCCAACCGCCTGCGCTTCGTGCTGGAAGTGTTCGACGCCGTGCGCGCCGTGTGGCCCGCCCGCAAGGCCCTGGGCATGCGGGTCTCCGCCACGGACTGGGTGGCAGGTGGATGGACGCCGGAAGAAACGGTGGAACTGGCCCGGGAACTGAAGGCCCGGGGCGCCGATTTCATCCACGTTTCCAGCGGCGGCCTGTCCCTGGAACAGCAGATCAAGGTGGGCCCCGGCTACCAGCTGCCCTTCGCCCGCCAGGTGAAGGAGGCTACCGGCATGACCACCATCGGCGTCGGCCTCATCACCGAAGCGAAGCAGGCCGAAGCCGTGGTCACCGGCGGCGATGCCGATCTGGTGGGCGTGGCCCGGGTCATGCTGTTCGACCCCCGCTGGCCCTGGCGCGCCGCTGCCGAGCTGGGTGCCCAGGTGCAGGCACCGCCCCAGTTCTGGCGCGGTGCCCCCCGGGGCGCCGAGGGCGTGTTCGCGCCCCTGCCCTGAGCCGATTCACCCCACAAAAAAGGCGCCCCGGGCGCCTTTTTTGTGGCCAGCGAAACGTGAATTCAGCCGGCCAGGGCCTGTTCCAGGTCAGCAATGAGGTCGGCGGTGCTTTCGATGCCGATGGAGAGGCGCAGCAGGTCGTCTGGGCAGAAGGTACCGGGGCCTTCAACGCTGGCCCGGTGTTCCACCAGGCTTTCGACAGAACCCAGGGAGGTGGCCCGTTTGAAGACGTTGAGGCGGGCAGCCACGGCTTTGGCCGCCGCTTCGCCTCCCACCACCCGCAGGGAGAGCATGGCGCCAAAACCGCCCTGCATCTGCCGCGCCGCCACGGCATGGCCCGGGTGGGAAGGCAGGCCCGGGTAGAGCACCTGGACCACCTGGGTGTGGCCATGGAAATGTTCGGCGATGGCGGCCGCGGAAGCCGCAGCGGCACGCACCCGGGGGAACAGGGTGCGCATACCCCGGGCCAGCAGCCAGGCCTCAAAAGGCCCCAGTACGGCGCCGCCGAGGGCACGGACGGTCTTGATGCGCTGCCAGAAGTCGTCTGCCGTCTTGGTCACCAGGGCCCCGGCCACCACGTCGGAATGGCCGTTGAGGTACTTGGTGGCGGAATGCATGACGATGTCGGCGCCCAGTTCCAGGGGCCGGGTGAAGACGGGCGTGGGCACAGTGGAATCCACCACCAGGCGGGCGCCGGCGGCATGGGCCAGACGGGCGGCGGCGGCGATGTCGGAAATTTCCCAGGTGGGGTTGGCCGGCGTTTCCAGCCACACCAGGTCGGCGGGGCGTTGCAGCAGCTCGGCCAGGTCGGCATCGTCGGCGAAAAAGTCGAGTTGCAGCTGCCAATTGGCGGCGAACTGCACCATCCAGTTGCGCAGCCCCCAGTACATGGCCCGGGGCGCCACCACCCGGGCGCCGGGCTTCAAGGCCTGCAGCACGGCGGAGGCGGCTGCCATGCCGGAGGCGAAGAGCGCGGCGGCGGCGCCCCCTTCCAGTTCCTTGAGCAGGGCTTCAGGGGCGTCGTAGGCGGGGCTGGCATCCCGGGAATAAACCCGGCCGCCGGGGTAGCTGCAGTCGCCGGCCCGCTCGAAGGTGGTCGCCACGTGCAGGGGCGGCACGATGTCCTGATAGGGGGAATCCACCGGGATGGCGCCGCTGGCGGCGAGGGTTTCCGGGGCAAGAACGGGGAGTTTCTGGGTCATGGCCTTGGCTTCTGGGGAGCGACGTGGCGGGACTGGCAGGAAATACGCCCGGGCCACGCCGTCACGGGTATTCGGGAGTCAACGGGCCCGGCCGCGAATGACCAGGGCCACACCACCCAGGATTGTGCAGGAGGCCAGCACCAGGCGCCAGCCGAGTTCCTCGCCGAGGAAGGCGGTGCCGCCCAGGGCCGTCAGCACCGGCACGCTCAGCTGCACCGTTGCCGCCGTCGTTGCCTGCAGGCCCCGCAGGGCGGCATACCAGAGGGCGTAGCCGATACCGGAGGCGAGGCCGCCGGAAAGCAGGGCGTAGAGGATGCCCTGGGGATTGGGGGCCGGCATCGCCGGCAGGGCCACCAGTCCCAGCAGCAGGGCGAAGGGAACGGCCCGCAGGAAATTGCCGGCGGTCACTGCCGTGGCATCGCCGGCGCCCCGGCCGCGGATGGAATACACGCCCCAGGCCACGCCAGCCCCCAGCATCAGCAGGGAGCCGGCCAGGGGCGGCGCCGACAGGCCGGGCAGGAGCAGACCCACCAGCCCGGCCAGGGCCAGCAGCAGGCCGCCGGTCTGGCGTGGCGCCAGGCGCTCGCCCTGCCACAGGCCATAGCCGATCATGGTCACCTGCACGGCGCCGAACAGCAGCAGGGCGCCGGTGCCGGCCGCCAGGGAAACGTAGGCGAAAGAGAAGCCGGCCGCGTAGGCAAACAGGGCCAGGGCGGAAGACCAGCTGCCCAGCCCGCCAGCCAGGCCCCGCAGGCGGACGATGGCCCACAGCACCAGGGCGCCGCTGGCCAGGCGGATCAGGGTGAAGGCGGCCGGGTCCATGCCGCTCTGTTTGAGGGCCAGGCGGCAGAAAAGGGAATTGCCGGCGAAAGCCAGCATGGCCACCAGGGTCAGAAGAAAAACCTGCTTGCGGGACATGGCCGGGGCTCCAGTAAGACGCACGGGAGAGACGAGAGAGGCGTGAGCATAGGCCGGGCAACCTTACAGGAAGCCAACCGCGGCTTAATCGCCGCGCAATCGCCGCTCAACCACCAGCCGATAGGGCGACCAACATCGGCCATTTTCGGCCAAATAGTCGGCAAAATTAGACAACGCACCGCTTTATTCGCCAAAAACTATGTCACTTCCGACAGCCCGCCGACGGCCAAGCCGGTGCTGGTGGATAGCTGCCGGCCAGCGCTGCCACTCCTTCCCTGGCCGGAGAGGCAAGCAATACGCCGATCTCCGCCACCCCTGCCCTAACACCAAGACAGGGCGAGGCCTGGCAGGGATGTCCGCGCCCCGCCTAGGTCTCCAGCCATGGGCAAGCCAGGCCTGCCGGCTGCAGGGCGAGATGGCGCCCCCGGGCCACACCGGGGCGATCCGGGATAAACTGCCGCCCTGATCCTTCCACCCGCCCCTGCCTTCGCCATGACTGACTGCTACGCCGTTTTCGGCAACCCCATTGGCCACAGCAAATCCCCCCTGATCCACGGCCTGTTCGCGCAAAGCTGCGGCCAGGACATGCGCTATGAAGCAAAGCTCGCCCCCCTGGATGGTTTTGCCGCTGCCGTGGCCGAATTCGCAGCGGCCGGCGGCCGGGGCGCCAACGTCACCGTACCTTTCAAGGAAGAGGCCTTTCGCCTGGCCACCGAGCTGACGCCCCGGGCGGCCCGGGCCGGCGCGGTGAATACCCTGGCCTTCAACGGCACCACGATCCTCGGCGACAACACCGACGGCGCCGGCCTGGTCCAGGATCTGCAGCACAACCTGGGCTTTGCCCTGGCCGGCCAGCGCATCCTGCTGCTGGGCGCCGGCGGCGCCTCCCGCGGCGCCCTGGCGCCGCTGCTGGCGGCGGCGCCCCGGCAGCTGCACATCGCCAACCGCACGGCGGCGAAGGCCCTGGCCCTGGCCCGGGACTTTGCCGACCTGGGCCCCGTGAGCGGCGGCGGCTACGACAGCCTGGCCGGCAGGCAATTCGATCTGGTCATCAACGCCACCTCCGCCAGCCTGAGCGGCGACCTGCCGCCCCTGCCGCCGGACCTCTTCGCCCCCGGCGCCCTGGCCTACGACATGATGTACGGCAAGGGCGATACCGTTTTTCTAGCCTTCGCCCGGGAACAGGGCACCGCCCGCCTGGCGGACGGCCTGGGCATGCTGGTGGAACAAGCCGCCGAAGCCTTTCTGCTGTGGCGCGGCCAGCGGCCGCAAACCGGGCCGGTGATGGCCCAGCTGCGTCAGGCCTGAATCCGTGGGACGCCTGCTGCATTGGCTAAAGGTGGGCGCCGCCTGGGCGGTGGGCCTGTTTCTGGCCTACCAGTTGTGGCTCTTCGGCTGGGTGCTGTGGTGGAACTGGATGGACCCGGGCATGACCCGCTTCATGGAAATCCGCCAGGAAGAACTGTGGCTGAAGAATCCCGGGGCCAGCCTGCAGAAGCAATGGGTGCCTTACGAGCGCATTTCCCCCCACCTGAAGCGGGCCATCATTGCTGCGGAAGACGCCAAGTTCGTCGATCATGAAGGCTTCGATTGGGAAGGCATCCAGAAAGCCATGGAAAAGAACCAGCGCCGGGGCAAGGTGGTGGCCGGTGGTTCCACCATTTCCCAGCAGCTGGCGAAGAACCTGTTCCTGACGCCGAGCAAGACGCCCTGGCGCAAGGCTGAAGAAGCGGCCATCACCCTGATGCTGGAAAGCGCCTGGTCGAAGCGGCGCATCTTCGAGGTCTACCTCAACGTGGTGGAATGGGGCAACGGCGTTTTCGGCGCCGAGGCGGCCGCCCGCCACTACTTCAACATTCCCGCCGCCCAGCTGTCGCCGGAACAAGGGGCCAAACTGGCGGCCATGCTGCCCAATCCCCGCTTCTACGACCGCAATCGCAACGCCCCGGGCCTGCTCAAGAAGACCGGCATCATCCTCGGCCGCATGTCGGCGGCGGAAGTGCCCTGAGGCGACCGCCGGCCCCTGGCGCCGGAGGGATGGCGGGCCGGCCTGGGGATATCCCGTAGCACGTTGGATTCCCGTGATTTTTGTCAAAGCCCGGTCACAGGGCGGTGCTAGAATGCGCCTTCTTTTGCGGCATTGCACCATGCCGCCCACCCCTTTCTGCTTCCGTGCCCCATGAGCGACGAAATCCAGCACGCTGACGCCGACGAGCTGCAGGCGCGCCTCACCGAGGTGCAGACCCTGCTCGCCCGGCATCATCTGGTGGAAGAGCTGGTGCACAAGCAGGAAATGCCCCGCCACGATCTGGTGGAGTCCCTGGTTCACAAGCAGCACCTGAATGAACTGCGCCACCGCCTGGACAAGATGCACCCGGCGGACGTGGCCTACATCCTGGAAGCCCTGCCCCTGGAAGACCGTCTCATGGTCTGGGACCTGGTCAAGGCGGAACGGGATGGGGAAATCCTGCTGGAAGTGTCGGATGCGGTCCGGGAAACCCTGATCGCCAACATGGATTCGGACGAGCTGGTAGCCGCCGCCGAATCCCTGGATGCCGACGAACTGGCCGACCTGGCGCCGGATCTGCCCCATGAGGTGATCCAGGACGTCTTCCAGTCCCTCTCGGTGGAAGAGCGGGAGCAGCTGCGGGCGGCCATGTCCTACCCCGAGGAATCGGTCGGCTCCATCATGGATTTCGAAATGGTCACGGTGCGGGAAGACGTGACCCTGGAGGTGGTGCTGCGTTACCTGCGCCGCTTCGACGAACTGCCCGACCACACCGACCAGCTGTTCGTGCTGGACCGGGACGAGCGCCTGAAAGGCGTGCTGCCCCTTAACAAGCTGCTCATCAACGACCCGGAAGTCGACGTGGCCGACGTCATGGTCACCGAGTTCGTGCACCTGGAGCCGGACGACGATGCCGAAGAGGCGGCCCAGGCCTTCGAACGCTACGACCTGGTGAGCGCCCCGGTGGTGGACCGCCAGGACCGCCTGGTAGGCCGCGTCACCGTCAATGCGGTGGTGGACTTCATCCGGGAAGAATCGGAAAGCGAACTGCTGGCCCAGGCCGGTCTGCGGGAAGAGGAAGACATCTTCGCCTCGGTCTGGAACTCGGTGAAAAACCGCTGGACCTGGCTGGCCATCAATCTGGTGACGGCCTTCATCGCCTCCCGGGTGATCGGCGCCTTCGAAGGTTCCATCGAAAAGCTGGTGGCCTTGGCCGCCCTCATGCCCATCGTCGCCGGCATCGGCGGCAACTCGGGCAACCAGACCATCACCATGATCGTCCGCGCCATCGCCCTCGGCCAGATCCAGCCCGAATCGGCGCGGCGCCTGCTGCACAAGGAGCTGGGCGTGGCCCTGATCAACGGCCTGGTGTGGGGTGGGTTGCTGGGCATCGTTTCCTGGTGGCTCTACCACTCCTTCCAGCTGGGCCTGGTGATGACCAGCGCCATGACCCTCAACCTGCTACTGGCGGCCACCGTCGGCGTGGTCATTCCCATGACCATGCAGAAGTTCGGCCGGGACCCGGCCCTGGGCTCCTCGGTGCTGATCACCGCCGTCACCGATTCCGGCGGCTTCTTCATCTTCCTCGGCCTGGCCACCCTCTTCCTGCTCTGAGGCGCAGCCCCGGCGCCGGGCCATGAAAGCAAAAAGCCGCTCCAAGGAGCGGCTTTTTCATGCGGGCCAGCGGCGGAAAGCGCTTCAGGCCGCCTTGCGGGCCGAATCCAGCTTGAACAGCAGGTCGTCCACAATGTCGTTGAGATCGGTTTCGGAAAGACCGAAGAAGCCAGCCACGGGCAGCTTGCCCTTTTCCCACTCGCCATCGTCCTTGAGGCGCAGGAAGGTGCCGATGATGCGCTCCGAAAGCAGGGCCAGGGCGATGAGGGTGCAGGATTCATCCGACAGCCCGCTGCCACTCTCGAAGACGGAGAAGTCGTGGTGGGAGAGGATGGCCGAGCTGACCGTTTCCGGCAGGCCCCAGTTACGGGCCATGAGGTAGCCGATGACGGCATGGCTGGTGCCATGCATCTCTTCCTCCACGGCAGTGAAGGAGCGGTCCAGGGTCTGGTTGGCCAGGGCCAGGGTCTTCTTGTAGTCCGGATAGCGGCGCATCAGGATGGGAATGCCGCAGTCGTGGAAAAGACCGAAGGTGTAGGCCGTATCCCGGCTGGTGCCAGGCAGGATCTCCGCCAGCTTGGCGCAGACGCCAGCGCAGTAGGTGGCGCTGTCCCAGAAACGCTCCATGGCATGGCTGTCCTTCTGGGACAAGCTCTTGCGCAGCAGTTCATTCACCACCAGGTTGAGCACGTTGTTGAAACCCAGGCGGCCCAGGGCTTCACCGATGGAGGCAACCTTGCTACCCGTGCCGAACAGGGGGGAATTGGCGCACTTGATGACGCCGGCGGCCAGGCCCACGTCCTGGCTGATGAGCTTGGCTACCTTCACCGAACTGGCGTCGGGACGGTGCATCTCCTGGGCGAGGGAGGCCAGCACCGCGGGGCAGGGAGGAATCTCCACCCCGCGGAGCAATTTGCTGACTTCGGCTTCGTCGATGGTACGCATGGATTCTGGCTCTATGTTCGTTCAGGACCTAACCCTAGCATCAACTGAAGCGCCGAAAAATATAGCTTTGGTTATACCCCCCGCAGGGCTGCGGAAGGTTGTCGGTCGCAGGCCTGACGGTATTCCTCCGACAGACGCCGGGCCAGTTCCGCCACCCCCGGGATATCGTGGATGTTGGCCACACCGTGACCGGCGCTCCAGACATCGCGCCAGGCCTTGGCTTCGTCGCCACCGTAATCGTGGTTGGCCTTGGCGCCACCGGACAGGGATTCCTTGGTGTAGCCAGCCTTTTCCAGGCTTTGCCAGATGAAATTGGCGTTGGTGCCGGAGACGGCGTCGGTATAGACGATATCCCGCGGGCCGGCGGTCACCAGCATCTCCTTGTAGGCTTGCTGGGCCATGGATTCCTGGGTGGCAATGAGGCGGGTGCCCATATAGGCGAAATCCGCCCCGGCGATTTCCGCAGCACGAATGGTGGCGCCATCGGAAATGGCGCCACCGAGAATCAGCACGCCATCCCAGAATTCACGGATTTCCCGCAGCAGGGCGAAGGGATTTTGGGTACCGGCATGGCCGCCGGCACCGGAAGAAACGGCGATGATGCCGTCCACGCCCGCCTCGATAGCCTTCTTGGCGTGATAGGCGTGGATGACGTCGGAGAACACCAGGCCACCGTAGCTGTGCACCACCTCCACCAGCTTGCTGGGATTGCCCAGGCTGGTGATGACGAAGGGCACCTTGTGCTTGACCACCAGGGCCACGTCCTCTTCCAGGCGGGTGTTGGAGTGGTGCAGGATCAGATTGATGCCGAAAGGCGCATCCTTCTCGCCCAGTTCCGCATTCATGCGGCTCAGCCATTCATCCAGCTGGCTGGCGGGGCGGGCGTTGAGGGAAGGGAAGCTGGCGGCAATGCCGGCCTTGCAGGCATTGATGACCAGATCGGGGCCGGATACGAGGAACATGGGCGCAGCAATGGCGGGAACCGCCAGCCGGCCCTGGAACAGGGCGGGTACGGGCATTTGATACTGTCTCCTAGATTTGTGGTTTTTTTACAGCCGTACTTTCAATCGAAGTACGACCGGGCAGCCTCGAAACGCTCCGCATAGTAGCGGGCGCCCAGGCTGTCGATCCGGATTCTGCCATTAGTCGAGGGCGCATGCACGAAGCGGTCGTCACCAATGTAGATCCCCACGTGGGAGAAGGGCCGGTTCATGGTGTTGAAGAACACCAGATCCCCCGGCCGCAGGGACTGTCGGGCCACCGGTCGGCCGCCCCGGGCAATGTCGGCGGCGCTGCCCCGCACCTTCAAGCCCGCCGCCTGGCCATAGATGTAGCTGACCATGCCGCTGCAATCCAGGCCCGCCTCCGGGTTCTTGCCGCCGAAGCGATAGCCGGTATCGAGCAGGGAAAAGGCATACAGCACCACGTCCTGGGCCTTGGCGGAAAGGGGCGCAGCCACTGCCCCACGCTCCCCTGGCTTTTCCGGGGAGGATGGCGGTAAGCTGCCGCAGCCGGCGAGGGCCGCAGACAAGCTCAGGTAACAGATGAGCTTTCTAGTCATAACCCTCAGTATAAACGACGAATTTTCAAATATCTCAAGCACTAAAATATAAGAGACAACGATGAAACTCCAAGACCCCAGTCTGCTGCGCCAGCAGTGCTACCTCAACGGCCAGTGGGTGGCGGGCGAGGCCACCTTCCCGGTGCTCAACCCCGCCACCGGCGCCGAACTGGCCCGGGTCCCCAAACTGGGCGCCGGCGAAACCCGGGATGCCATTGCCGCCGCCGATGCCGCCTGGCCCGCCTGGCGCGGCAAGACCGCCAAAGAACGGGGCGCCGTGCTGCGCCGCTGGTTCGAGCTGATGAACCAGCACGCCGACGACCTGGCCCTGCTCATGACCAGCGAACAGGGCAAGCCCCTGAGCGAAGCCAAGGGGGAGGTAGGCTACGCCGCCTCCTTCGTCGAATGGTTCGCTGAGGAAGCCAAACGGGCCTATGGGGAAACCATCCCGGCGGTGGCCGCGGACAAGCGCATGCTGGTGATCAAGCAGCCCATCGGCGTCTGTGCCGCCATCACCCCCTGGAACTTCCCCGCCGCCATGATCACCCGCAAGGTGGCCCCGGCCCTGGCGGCCGGCTGCACGGTGGTGGTCAAGCCGGCGGAACAGACGCCCCTGACAGCCCTGGCTCTCGCTGAGCTGGCCCACCGAGCCGGCTTTACGGCAGGGGTTTTCAACGTCATCACCGGCGATCCGGTGGCGATCGGCGGCGAACTGACGAGCAATCCGACGGTGCGCAAGCTCTCCTTCACCGGCTCCACCGAAGTGGGCCGCCTGCTCATGAGCCAGTGCGCCCCCAGCATCAAGAAGCTCTCCCTGGAACTGGGGGGCAACGCCCCTTTCATCGTCTTCGACGACGCCGACCTGGATGCCGCAGTGGAAGGCGCCATGATCTCCAAGTACCGCAACACCGGCCAGACCTGTGTCTGCGCCAACCGGCTGCTGGTGCAGGACAGCGTTTATGACGCCTTTGCCGCCAAGCTGGCCGCAAAAGTGGCAACCCTGAAGGTGGGAGAAGGCACGGAGGCCGGCATCACCCAGGGCCCCCTGATCGACGCCGACGCCCTGGCCAAGGTGGAAGGCCATATCGCCGATGCCGTGGCCAAGGGCGCCCGGGTGCTCACCGGTGGCCAGCGCCACGCCCGGGGCGGCACCTTCTTCCAGCCCACCGTACTGGCCGATGTGACCCCGGAAATGCGGGTCACCCGGGAGGAAACCTTCGGCCCGGTGGCCCCCCTCTTCCGCTTCAGGAGCGAGGAAGAAGCCATCGCCCTGGCCAACGCCACGGAGTTCGGCCTGGCCTCCTACTTCTACTCCCGGGATATCGGCCGCATCTTCCGCGTCGGCGAAGCCCTGGAATACGGCATGGTGGGCGTCAATACAGGCCTGATCTCCAACGAAGTGGCGCCTTTCGGTGGCATCAAGCAATCCGGCCTGGGCCGGGAAGGCTCCAAGTACGGTCTGGAGGAATATCTGGAAGTAAAGTACCTCTGCCTGGGCCTCTGAAATGGGACAGATCGCGCTCCTGGCCGCCCTGCTCATCGGCGGCTACCTGCTCTACGGCCGCCTGCGCCGAAGCGGCCAGGCGCGCTATCTCGATACCTATCCCTACGAGCAGAGGCTGGATCGCCGCCTGGCGGCGCGACGCCCCGAATGGACGTCGGCCCAGCGCCAGCTGGTCTTGCAGGGGCTGCGGGAGTATTTCCACCTGTGCCGTCTGGCCCGGCGGCGCATGGTCGCCATGCCCTCCCAGGCGGTGGACGATGCCTGGCACGAGTTCACCCTGTTCACCCGGCATTACCAGGCCTTCTGCCGGCGGGCTTTCGGCCGCTTCCTGCACCACACCCCGGCCCAGGCCATGCGCAGCCCCACCCAGGCCAGCGATGGCCTGAAACGGGCGTGGCACCTGGCCTGCCGGCGCGAGGGTATTGATCCGCTCAAGCCGGCTCGACTACCCCTGCTCTTTGCCCTGGATGCCCAACTGGGCCTGGCCGATGGCTTCATCTACCGCCTGGACTGCCTGGCAGCCGGCCGCGGCCAGCCCGGGGATTACTGCGCCAGCCATATCGGCTGCTCCGGCGCCACGGGCTGTGGTGGCGACAGCGGCGGGTCAGAAAGCAGCCACGGAAACAGCCACAGCAGCAGCCATGGTCACAGCCATGGGGATGGCGGTAGCGATAGTGGTGGAGACGGTGGCGGCGGCTGCGGGGGCGATTGAAGCTGAAATCGCCAAATGACCGCTAATTAGCAGAAGTTGTTCCAACTTTAGCGCCACCGCCCCGCCACCTCACACACCGGCGCCTACACGCCCTAAACCCCGTGCTGCTTCAGCCAGGCCAGCAGTCGCTGCCAGCCATCGGCGGCGGCATCGGGGCGGTAGCTGGGCCGGTAGTCGGCATGGAAGGCGTGGGGGGCATCGGGATAGACGATGATCTCGGAGGCATTGCCGGCCGCCTTGAGGGCGGCCCGCATCTTTTCCACCGTTTCCAGGGGAATGCCTGAATCCTGGCCACCATAGAGGCCGAGTACCGGTGTTTTCAGGCTGGAAGCCACATCCAGCGGGTGTTTTGGCGTTAGTTCGCCGACGTTGCCCACCAGTCGGCCATACCAGGCCACCCCGGCTCGCACGGCCGGGTTGTGGGCGCTGTACAGCCAGGTGATGCGCCCACCCCAGCAAAAGCCGGTAATGGCCAGGCGTTTCGGATCGCCGCCGTGCTTCGCCGCCCAGGCGGCGCAGGCATCCAGGTCGCCCAGCACCTGGGCATCGGGCACCTTGGCGATGATGCTTTCCATCAACTTGGGAATGCTGTCCACCGTGGCCGGATCACCCTGACGAGTGAACAGCTGGGGAGCGATGGCCAGATAACCCTGCCTGGCCAGGCGGCGGCAGATGTCCTGGATGTATTCATGCACACCGAAAATTTCCGACACCACCAGCACGGTGGGCAACTGCGCGCCTTTTTCCGGCCGGGCGCAGTAGGCGGCAAGCTGTTCGTGCCCCACCGGTACCTGGATGGTAGCGGTTTTGAGGCCGCTGCTGTCGGTCCTGATCTGGGTCTGGGCACAGACGGGCTGCACGGCCAGGGCAAACCCTGTGCCGATGGTGGCAGCGATGGCAGTGGTGACAAAAGTGCGACGATCCATACCGCTGGCGGGCACCAGGCTGTCGAACTCGGGGGTGGTGTGGGGCGGAGGAGAAGGAAGGCTCATGGCGGGCTCCATGGCGGGTGGGGGAATGGCTAGAATAGGCACCCCTCATAACAAGCGCAAATACTTCAGGAGACCTCCATGACCCACCCCATCAGCCGCTTCCCCGTCCCCGAACTGGCCGACCTGCCCGCCGACATCCGGGAAAAGATTCTCGCAGTTCAGGAAAAGGCCGGCTTCGTGCCCAATGTCTTTCTCACCCTGGCCCACCGCCCCGAGGAATTCCGCGCCTTCTTCGCCTACCACGACGCCCTCATGGAAAAGGACGGCGGCCTGACCAAGGCCGAGCGGGAAATGATCGTGGTCGCCACCTCCGGCGCCAACCAGTGCCAGTACTGCGTCGTCGCCCACGGCGCCATCCTGCGCATCCGCGCCAAGAATCCCCTGGTGGCCGACCAGGTGGCCATCAACTACCGCAAGGCTGATATCAGCCAGCGGCAGAAGGCCATGCTGGACTTCGCCATGAAGGTTGCCCTGCATTCCGCCGAAGTGGGCGACGCCGACCTTCAGCCCCTGCGGGAACACGGTTTCAGCGATGAAGACATCTGGGACATCGGCGCCATCGCCGCCTTCTTCGCCCTCTCCAACCGCCTCGCCAACCTCACCAGCATGCGCCCCAACGACGAGTTCTTCCTCATGGGCCGCCTGCCCAAGAGCTGAGCCCGGGCGGGGTGCGACACCCTGCCGCTGCGGCGATTTGTCTCATTCCGCGGCAATGGCCCTGTCCATAGAATGGTTTTCCCCGGCACCTGGTCGGGGAAAACCACGCGACGAAAGGACACTCCATGGGCCTGCGGCACCTGACCTGCATTTTCTTCCTGTTTCTGAGCGCCGCCGCCCAGGCGGATAACGCCGACACGGAACGCTTCACCCAGGCCGCCCAGGCCCATCGCCAGGGGCACTACCGGCAAGCTGCCGCCCTCTGGCAGGAATTGGCGGAAAAAGGCGTGCGGGATGCCCAATACAACCTGGGTCTGATGTATCGCTACGCCGACGGTGTGCCCGAGGATTTGGCTGCCGCCCTGCGCTGGTACAAGCGGGCGGCCGAGCAGGGCGACATTCAGGCGCAGTACGAAGTGGGCCTGATGTACCAGGAAGGTATCGGCGTGGCCGCCGACCAGACGGAAGCCCATCGCTGGTTCACCATGAACCGGCTGCACCACTACCACCATGTAGCCCACAACCCGCAACTGGCCCAATGGCGCCAGCAGGCGGCCAAGCTGATCTGGCAGGACGAGATGCGGACCTCCCTGGCCCGCTCCCGGCAGGATGGCCAGCAGGTACTGGCCGAATTGCAGGAACGGCTGCAACGCAGCAACGCTCCCGTGACCCAGACGGCGGCCCTGGCCACCGTCCCGCTCAAGCCTTGAGCGGACTTAACCCCACATGGCCCGTTCGATCAGACCCTTGACGGTCTTGGGATCGAAGGGCTTGTCGCAGATGGCGGAGACGCCGGCCTGCTCCACGGCGGCCAGACGGCTCATGTTGGATTCGCTGGTCACCATGAGCACCGGCACGGTGGCCTGCCAGCTCTGCTGGCGGATGTATTCGACCAGGGCCTTGCCGTCCATTTCCGGCATGTTGTAGTCCGTTAGCACCAAATCCACCATGGTTTCACCGAGGATGGCGACAGCTTCCTTACCGTTGCTGGCCTCGAGGAAATTCTCGATCCCCTGGTTTTCCAGGATGTGGCGCAGGAATTTGCGGGACACCGGGCTGTCGTCCACGATCAGCACCTTCAGGCTTTCCAGATCCACCGGCACTTCCAGCTGGCCTTCCGGCTCCAGGTAATCCACCACGGCCCGCAGGGCGGTGAGCAGCTGCTTTTCGGTGAAAGGCTTGGGCAGGATGCTGCAGGCGCCGGACTGGCGGATGGGTTCCAGCACCTGGGGCCGGGTTTCGCTGGAGATCAGGACAAAAGGCAGCATTTCCAGATCCGGATCGGCCCGCATGGCATACACCAGTTCAGTGCCGGTGGTATCCGGCAGATACATGGCGCTGATCACCACCGAGGGCTTGACCTGACGAATGAGGGCCAGGGCAGGCTCACCTCCGGCAGCGGTCTGAATGTTGGCGATGCCCAGGTTGCGCAGGAAGTGCTCGACGATGTGGGCCTGGGTGTTGGATGGTTCCACCAGCACGACCGAGAGGTCGGCGACGGAAGAAATCATGTGCATGGAGCTCCCCTCCTTTGTTTTCGCCGGCCACTATAGCAAAAACCCCGGCACGAAGGCCGGGGTCTGGCAGGGCACCGAAGAATATCCGGGCCGCACCAGGCGGCCGGGCAAACGGCGGGCTGATCCAAATAGATCAGCGCTTGCCGCGCACGAAGCGCAGGGTGGTTTCTGCCACCCGGGCACCGTAGAGGCGAGAGGTTTCCAGGTCGCCGGCCGGCGGGGCCACATCGGGGCCGACGTCGGAATCGGACTGGGCCATGGCGCCGAAGGAGGCCCCCATGCGGTTCACATCATTGCGCTGGGCCTTGGAGCTGTTGGCAGGCAACAGACCCAGGCTGACCCAGATCATACCGTGCTGCAGGGCCAGGGTAGTGAGGGCGCCCAGGGTGCCCTGCTTGTCGCCGTTGAGGGAGGCGGAATTGGTGAAGCCGCCGGCCACCTTGTCCTGCCAGGCCCGGGTGAACCAGGCCTTGGAGGAGGCATCGGCGAATTCCTTGAACTTGGCGGAGGGGCCGCCCATGTAGGTGGGGGCGCCGAAGATGATGCCATCGGCGGCATCCAGGTCGGCCCAGGGCACGGCGGCGATGTCGTCCAGGGCCACCAGCTGGGCGGTGGCCCCTTCAACGCCCGCCACACCGGCGGCCACGGCCTCGGCCTGCTTGGCGGTATGGCCGTAGCCACTGTGATAGACGATTGCGATTTTTGCCATCAATTGCTCCTTCGGATAAAGGGGAAGAACCAGGGAGAAAAAAGGGAAACGCCAGCGCGCGAAAGCGCTCAGGCCACGGGCGGCAGCTCGAACAGCAGGAACTCGCCGGCGACCTCGCCGTTGCGGAAAACCAATGAAGCTTCGTCGTGAATCTTGGCGCCGTCGCCCGCCGCCAGGGCCTGGCCGTTGAGGCTCAGCTGGCCACGAATCACGTGTACGTAGGCCAGCCGCCCGGGCGCCAGGGCATGGCTGACGGATTCCCCCGCTTCCAGGTGGGCGGCCAGCAGCAGGGCATCCTGCTGGATCACGGTGCTGCCGTCGCGGCCATCGGGAGAGGCAACGACGAACAGCCGGCCGCTGGCCTCCTGCGTGAATAGCTGGCGCTGCTCGTAGCTGGCGGACCCGCCCCGGGCGGCGGGTTCGATCCAGATCTGCAGCAGATGGGTTTCCTCCTCCCGGGAGGGATTGAATTCGCTGTGCAGGATGCCCTTGCCGGCGCTCATGCGCTGCACCTCACCACGGCGGATGAGGCCGCCGTTGCCCAGGCTGTCCTTGTGCTCCAGGGTGCCGGCGAGGATGTAGGTGACGATTTCCATGTCCCGATGGCCGTGCATGGGAAAGCCGGTGCCCGGCGCCACCCGGTCTTCGTTGATGACCCGCAGCGCGCCCCAGCCCATTTCCCGGGGGTCGTGGTAATCGGCAAAGGAAAAACTGTGGCGGGCCTGCAGCCAGCCGTGGTCGGCCTGGCCGCGGGCGGCAGAGGGGCGGAGCTGGATCATGGCAACCTCCGAAAGCGGGGAGAGGAGAAAGGGAGAAGGAGAACTAAAACGGGAACGGCACAGGTTCGGACCGCGTAGGCAATGCCTGAATTCACCGCCCCGGCCGACGCCAACGCGAATAGCGGGCAATGGCAGCAGCGAATGTTCAGTTAAATTCATGCTTCAGACCTATACTAAGTGCGGCTCCACGCCAATTCCAGCGAAATGAATTAACCGATTCCATCAATTTATTTCACCTATGCGCCTGACCCTCGACGCCCTGCAGATTCTCGATGCCATCGACACCCAGGGCTCCTTCGCCGCCGCAGCCGAGCGCCTGCACCGGGTTCCCTCCGCCCTCTCCCATGCCGTACAGAAACTGGAAGGCGACATGGGGGTAGCGCTGTTCGAGAAGAACGGCCGCCGCGCCGTACTCACTCCGGCCGGCCGCACCCTGCTGGAGGACGGCCGCCACCTGCTGCGGGCGGCCCTGGAGCTGGAAGCCCGGGTACGCCAGGTGGCCACGGGCTGGGAAACGGAGCTGGCCATCGCCGTCGACGCCATCATCCCCATGGACCGCGTCCTGCCCCTGTTGCAGCGTTACTACGCCGAAGGCCACGGCACCCGCCTGCGCCTCTCCTACGAAGTCCTGGGCGGCTGTTGGGATGCCCTGGCCACCGGCCGGGCCGACCTCATGATCGGCGCCCCGGGCGACATGCCCGCCCGCAGCGGCATCGCCACCCGCCCCCTGGCCACCCTGCATTCGGTCTTCACCCTGGCCCCTCACCACCCCCTGGCAACCGTACCGGAACCCATTCCGGTGAGCGAGCAGATACGGCACCGCGCTGTGGTGCTGGCCGACACCTCCCGGGAACTGGCCGCTCGCACCTCGGGCCTGCTGGAAGGCCAGGACGCCCTGCGGGTGCCGGATATCGAAAGCAAGGCTGCCGCCCAGGCCGCCGGCCTGGGCGTGGGCCACCTCCCCCCCTGGCTGGCCCAGCGGGAGGTCGCCGCCGGCCGCCTGGTGATCCGCCGCCTCGCCGCCCCCAAGCCCCCCACCCCGCTCTACCTGGCCTGGCGCACCGGCCATGAAGGCCGGGCCCTGGCCTGGTTCCTCCAGGCCCTGGAAGACCCGGCCCTCTGCCAGCAACTGACGGAAGGGCTGCGCTAGCCAGACCCGCCCCCGGCCCCTGGGGTAAAATTCGGCCATGACCGATCCCAGCACCGCCCCCCGCTTCGTCCACCTCCGGCTCCACAGCGAGTACTCCGTCACCGACGGCATCGTCCGTCTGGACGACGCGGTGGGCCGTGCCGTCAAGGATGGCCAACCGGCCATGGCGCTGACCGACCTGGCCAACTGCTTCGGCCTGGTGAAGTTCTACAACGCCTGCCGCGGCAAGGGCATCAAGCCGGTGACCGGCGCCGACGTGTGGATCGCCAACGAGCAGGAGACTGATCGCCCCTCCCGCCTGCAACTGCTGGTGCGCAACCATCAGGGCTACCTGCAGCTGTGCGAACTGCTGTCCCGGGCTTACCTGGCGGAAGGCCGGCGGGACCGGGCGGAAATCAAGCGGGTGTGGTTCGAGGAAGTGGGCTGCGATGGCCTCATCGCCCTCTCCGGCGCCAAGGATGGCGACGTGGGCGAAGCCCTGCTGTCCGGCAACCGGGAGGCCGCCATGGAACGGGCCCGGGAATGGGCCGCACGCTTCCCCGGCGCCTTCTACCTGGAGGTGCAGCGGGCCGGCCATCCGCAACAGGAACAGCTGGTGGCCGCCACCGCCGACCTGGCGGCGGACCTGGACCTGCCCCTGGTGGCCACCCACCCCATCCAGTTTCTCGACCCCGATGACTTCAAGGCCCACGAGGCCCGGGTCTGCATCGCCGAAGGCTATGTGCTGGGAGACCGGCGCCGGCCCAAAACGTTTACCGAGCAACAGTATTTCAAGACCCAGGCCGAAATGGCGGAGCTTTTCGCCGACCTGCCCGAGGCCCTGGAAAACACCCTGGAAATCGCTCGGCGCTGCAGCCTGACCCTGACCCTGGGCAAGAACTTCCTGCCCCAGTTCCCCACGCCGGAAGGCATGACCCTGGACGATCACCTCATCGACGAGGCGAAGAAAGGTTTGGAAAAGCGCCTGGAGCTGCTCTTCCCCGACCCAGAGGAACGGCAGCGGCGGCGCCCGGAATACGACGAACGCCTGGAGATCGAGACCAAGACCATCGTGCAGATGGGCTTCCCCGGCTACTTCCTGATCGTGGCGGACTTCATCAACTGGGGCAAGAACAACGGTGTCCCCGTAGGCCCGGGCCGGGGCTCCGGTGCCGGCTCCCTGGTGGCCTACAGCCTGGGCATTACGGACCTGGACCCGCTGCAGTACGCCCTGCTGTTTGAGCGCTTCCTCAACCCCGAGCGGGTCTCCATGCCCGACTTCGACATCGACTTCTGCCAGGACAACCGCTACAAGGTGATCGAATACGTCCGGCACAAGTACGGCGTCGATGCGGTTTCCCAAATCGCCACCTTCGGCACCATGTCCTCCAAGGCGGTGATCCGGGACGTGGGCCGGGTGCTGGACCTGCCCTACAACTTCTGCGATTCCCTGTCCAAGCTGATTCCGGTGGAAGCCAACAAGCCGGTATCCCTCTCCCAGGCCCTGGAGATGGAGCCCCAGCTGAAGGAGAAGATGGAGGAGGAAGAGGAAGTCGCCGAACTCTTCGCACTGGCCATGAAGCTGGAGGACCTGACCCGCAACGTCGGCATGCACGCCGGGGGCGTACTCATCGCCCCGGGCAAGCTCACCGACTTCTGCCCGCTGTATGCCCAGCCCGGCTCCGACTCGGTGGTCAGCCAGTACGACAAGGACGATGTGGAAAAGGTCGGCCTGGTGAAGTTCGACTTCCTGGGTCTGCGCAACCTGACCATTATCGAACTGGCCGTGCAATACGTGGAGCGGCTCACTGGCGAAAAGCTGGACCTGCTCTCCCTGCCCTTCACCGACCCCGCCGCCTACCAGATCCTCAAGGAAGCCAACACCACGGCAATCTTCCAGGTGGAATCGGAGGGCATGAAGAAGCTCCTGAAAAAGCTGGCTCCCGACCGCTTCGAAGACATCATCGCCGTACTGGCCCTCTACCGCCCCGGCCCCCTGGGCTCGGGCATGGTGGACGACTTCATCCTACGGAAAAAGGGCCAGCAGGCCATCGACTATTTCCACCCGGACCTGAAGGGCTGCCTGGACCCCACCTACGGGGTGATCGTGTACCAGGAACAGGTAATGCAGATCTCCCAGATCATCGGGGGCTACACCCTGGGCGGCGCCGACATGCTGCGCCGGGCCATGGGCAAGAAGAAGCCCGAGGAAATGGCCAAGCACCGGGAGACCATTGCCGACGGGGCGAAGAAGAAGGGCTACGACCCGGCCCTGGCCGAACAGCTGTTCGACCTGATGACAAAGTTCGCGGAATACGGCTTCAACAAGTCCCACACCGCCGCCTACGCCATGGTCACCTACCATACGGCCTGGCTCAAGGCGCACTACTGCTCGGCCTTCATGGCAGCCACCCTGTCTTCGGACATGGACAACACGGACACCGTGAAGATCTTCTACGAAGACACGGTGAAGAACCGCATCACCGTCCTGCCGCCGGACGTGAACCATTCCGACTATCGCTTCGTGCCGGTGGATGCCAAGACTATCCGCTACGGCCTGGGCGCGGTGAAGGGCACCGGCCAGCAGGCGGTGGAATGCATCCTCGCCGCCCGCCAGGAAAGCGGCCCCTTCAAGGACCTCTTCGACTTCTGCCTGCGGGTGGACAAGCGCCTGGTGAATCGTCGTACCATCGAAGCCCTGATCCGGGCCGGTGCCTTTGACACCCTGGACCCGGGCGGCGGCCGCGCCCAGTTGCTGGCCTCCGTCGGCATCGCCATGGAAGCCGCCGACCAGGCCGAGCGCCACGCCCACCAGGGCGGCCTGTTCGACATGTTCGGCAGCGGCGACGATGCCGTGGCCGAGGCGCCCCAGTACGTGACAGTCCGCCCCTGGGACGAGAAACAGCGCCTGCAGGAAGAAAAACAGGCCCTGGGCTTCTTCTATTCCGGCCACCCCTTCGATGCCATCAAGGCCGAGGTGCGGCGCTTCGTGCGCAAGCCCCTCAACCACATTTCCCCTCAGCGGGAATTGCAATCCCTCGCCGGCGTGGTGATGGATCTGCGGGTGAAGATGACCAACCGGGGCCGCATGGGCATCATCCTGCTCGACGACGGCAGCTGCGACGCCCTAGAGGTGACGGTGTACAGCGAGGTCTTCGACGCCTGCCGCAACAAGTTGCGGGTGGACGAGCCCATCATCATCGAAGGCAAGGTAAGCAAGGACGACTTCCGCGATGGCCTGCGCATCGTCGCCGACAGCGTGCTGACGCTGCCCGAGGCACGCACCCGCTTTGCCCGGCAGCTCAAGCTGTCGATGAACGGCCAGGCCGATGCCCGCAAGCTGCAGGAATTGCTGGCCCCCTTCCGGGAACCGGATGGCTGCCCGGTGCGTCTGTTCTATAGCAACCCGGTGGCCCAATGCGAGCTATTGCTGGGGGAAAGCGCCCGGGTCCGCCCGGATGATGCCCTCCTGGATACACTACGGGACTGGCTGACGCCGGCCAACGTGGATCTGCAATACGGCTAGGCCCTGCCTGGCCCATTCAGCAGCCCTCGCACCCGATGTGCCAGCCCCCGCATTGCCCCGGCGCCCCCTCCTGCCCTCACACTTTCTCTGCGAAGGAGCTGCCATGAAGAAGCGACTGTTGCCGACCCTGCTGCTCAGCCTGGGCGTGCTGGCCCTGACTGCCTGTTCCAAGCTGACCCTGGAAAACTACGGCAAGCTGAAGATGGGGCAAAAATATGAGGAAGTGACGGCCCTGCTCGGCGAACCGGCCCGTTGCGACGAGACCCTGGGGGTGCGCAGCTGCACCTGGGGGGACGAGCAGAAAAATGTGCGGGTCAATTTTGTGGCCGGCCAGGTCGTGCTGTTCTCGGCCCACCAGCTGAACTAGCCAGTACCGGGAAGCAGGCGCCCCTGGGCCTTCGGCAGGTCGAGGATGCTGGGCAGGCGCACATCCACATAGGGCGGTCGGCGTAGCTGCCCCCGGGATTCCGGTGCGACCCAGACGGTGCCCATGCCCAGCTGCTTGGCCGTGGCCAGGTTGGCCAGACTGTCCTCCACCATGATGCAGCGTGCCGGCACCAGGCGCTCCTGACGCAGCAAATGGCGAAAAGACTGGGGCTCCGGCTTGGGCCGGTAGCGCACCCGCTCCACCGAATAGGCGGCATCAAAGCAGCCGGCAATGCCCATGGCGTCAAGCAGTGCCTCGGTGTAGTGCTGGGGGCCGTTAGAAAAGACCAGCTTGCGTCCGGGCAGGCGGCCAAGCATGGCCTTGAGGCCCCGCTGGCGCACCAGACCAGGCAGCAGGACCTGCAGGTCATGGGTTTCCCGTAGGAAGTGGCGGGGATCGATGGCGTGATGGCGGACCAGACCCAGCAGGGTGGCGCCGTAACGCCGCCAGTAGTCCTGGCGCAGGGCCTGGGCCTGGGGCTCGTCCATGGCCAGGTGGCGCTGGATATAGGCCGTCATGGCCCGGTTGATGTGGGGAAAAATGTGGGCCGACGCGTTGTGCAGGGTGTTGTCGAGATCGAAGATCCAAACCCGGGATGAAGCGCCCACAGCCTACAGTTCCCAGAGCATCTGGTAGCCGTCGTACAGCTTGCGGGCACCGATGCCGGCGAGGAATTCCTCCACCAGATAGCCCTTGCCTTGCCGCTTGCCCTGCACCAAAGGGTTGTCGTCCACCGCGATCAGACTGCCAGGCCCCAGGCGCGGCATGATGGCGGCCAGTTCCTTGAGATGGTGCTGGGCCGAGGGAGCCGGGTTGTCCTGATCCAGATCCATGGAGTCCAGATAGAGCAGGTCGATGGGGCGCCATTCCCCCAGGCTGCTGAGCAGGTGCAAGAAGGCGACGGAATCTGCCGTCACCGCCAGGGCACGGGGCGAGCAGAAATCCCGGGTATGGGCGGCACAGACCGGGTCCAGGTCCACACTCAGGAGCTGGCCCCGGCGGAACTGCACGTAGGCATCGAAGATGACCGTGCTTTGGCCGTCGCCGTCAAAGTTGCCGGGCTGGCGTAGGCCACCGGTTTCGACGATCAGGATGCCCTCCCGGGGTCGCGCTTCCAGGGCGCCGAGCATGGCGCGAAAGCCGGGCGCCCGGTGTTCGCCGACCAGGGCGGCGAATTGCTGGTCGAAGAAATCCAGGAATTCCGCGCTGCCCAGGGTCGTCGTTTCCAACTCAGTGGCTCTTGATCATGGTGCCGACACCGTGGTCGGTGAGAATTTCCAGCAGCAGGGCATGTTCCACCCGGCCGTCGATGATATGCACGCTCTTTACCCCGTTACGGGCGGCGTCGAGGGCGGAGCCGATCTTCGGCAGCATGCCACCGGAGAGGGTTCCGTCTTCCACCATGTCGTCGATCTGTTTGGGGGTGATGCCGGTGATCAGCTGGCCGGCCTTGTCCAGCACGCCCGGGGTGTTGGTCAGCAGCACCAGTTTTTCGGCCTTCAGCACCTCGGCCACCTTGCCGGCCACCACGTCGGCATTGATGTTGTAGGTCTCGCCATCCTTGCCGACGCCGATGGGGGCGATCACCGGAATGAAGCCGGAGGATTCCAGATGGCCGATGAGGGAGGGATCGACCTGCACGATGTCGCCCACCTGGCCGACGTCGATGAGGGCTTCGGGATTGTCCTTGTTGGGCAGCATCAGCTTCTTGGCGCGGATCATGCTGCTGTCTTTGCCGGTAAGGCCCACGGCCTTGCCGCCGGCGTGGTTGATGAGGTTCACCACATCCTTGTTCACCTGGCCGCCCAGCACCATTTCCACCACTTCCATGGTTTCCGCATCGGTGACCCGCATGCCCTGGATGAACTCGCCCTTCTTGCCCACCCGGGTCAGCATGTTTTCGATCTGGGGGCCGCCGCCATGTACCACCACCACATTCATGCCCACTAGCTTGAGCAGCACCACATCGCGGGCGAAACACTGCTTCAGGTGCTCGTCGGTCATGGCGTTGCCGCCGTATTTGACGACGATGGTGCGGCCGTGGAAGCGCTTGATGTAGGGCAGGGCTTCGGCCAGGATGGCGGCCTGCTGGGCGGGGTTGGGGGTGGTCATGGTGGTTCCCGAATGAAAGACCCGGGAATTCTACCCGCCAGCGGGGAGAAAGAAAAAGCCGGCACCCGGGTGCCGGCCTTTCCACAGCGCAGGCCCGGCCTCGCCTTAGCTTGGCCGGGCAAGACCGGGCTAGCCGTCATGGGACCTGTGGCGCCACCAGTGACATGCCGATTGTCCGCCGGCGCTCAGTCGATGGCCAGACGCCTGGCGCTGGCCACCGTGCGTTTGGGCAGCGTGAGGACCAGGACACCATCGCTGAAGCGGGCTACCGCTTGGGTGTCATCAATATCCTGACCCAGCGAGAAGGAGCGGCTGACCTTGCCGTAGTAGCGCTCGGCACGCAGCACCCGCTCCCCTTCCCGGCCTTCCCTGGCCTGTTTGACCTCGGCGACGATGGATACGGTATTGCCTTCCACATGCACGTGGATGTCTTCCTTTTTTACACCAGGGAGTTCGGCGTGCACCTCGTAGGTTCGCTCATCCTCCTTCACGTCCATGGGGATGCCGGGTACGGACTCCTGTCGCGGCACATCCATCGGACGGACGAAGAAGCCGCGCAGCAAATCATCCAAGGGATCAAGACCGGCGTGGCCGAAACGGGTCAGGTGTTGGCTCATGATGGACACTCCTTGAAGAATTGAACAGGGAGGCCAACGGCTACGGAAATGCGCTTCGGAGATGCCCGGCAAGACTCGGGTTTCTCCGAGCGCATCCGGGGTTTGCCCTGAGACGCTGGCCCCTTCAGCCCCTATATAGGGGTGGCCAAAACCATTTCAAGGCGCTCCGCTGTCACCGTGCTGCGCATCCCAATAGGCGTTGCATTGCCCCCGGGCAAAGCTCTGGGCGAACTTGGGACTGCGTATCCCGGGCTCAGCATGAACCCGGGCGGCCAGGGCAGCAAGGAATGCCTCGTGGGGCACGCCGCTTGGCGGCGCGCGCAGGGGCAAGCCACGTTCCCGGTCGCCCAGGGCGTTCAGGGCAACCGCTTCGGCCTGCAGGCAGAGTTTGAGGCGGGGCGCCTCGGGATCATCGTCGGCTACAGCTACCGGATGACCATGGGCCAGGGCAGCCGTGGATACGCACAGGCCCAACAGGAGTGCGACAAGAAGGCGGAGAGGGAGGCGGAACATGACGGGCATCCGACAGGCAATGGGTCAGAGATAGCACGGCTGGCATCGGGGATGCCAGTACGCCCGTCAAATCGATAGGGAATCGCAGCCGGCCGCTGCGGTCAGAAGTCCGAAGCGGCGCCGGGCAACTGCAGGATGGCTTCCCGGTTGCTCCAGGAAAAAACCTTCGCTGCCGCCTCGGCAGCCGGCAGCCAGCAATAGTCCAGATGCTCACCAGGCGCCAGGCGTACGGGCCGCACGGCGGGCAACTCGATGGAATAGACGTGTTCGGTGTTGTGGGTGACGCCGGGGGCGTAGCGGTGGCGCCACTCGAGGAAGATTTCGTAGGTATTGGTCCGCTGCCAGTCGCGTAGGCAGAGGGATTCGCCAACGACGTCGATACCCGTTTCCTCCTGCACCTCACGCTGTGCGGTTGTCGACAGATCTTCGCCAGCTTCCTGGCTACCCGTCACCGACTGCCAGTAGCCGGGGTGGGAGGCACGCTCCAGCAGGAGCACCTGCCGATCAGGCGTATGGATGACCACCAGCACGGAAACAGGCCGTTTGAAAGCGGCAGGGGCAGAGGCCAAATCGGTCACCGAATAACTCGTCGCCTCCAGGGCGGAATAGGGGGAGTCAGGAGCCCAGGCAGCCGGAGTGGCAGCCTCACACAGGCAAAGGGTCGAGGGGCAAGCCAGATACGGCAAAGAGGGCCCACAGGGGCCGGTCCTGCTCACGCCACTCATCGCTGGCGCCTTGCAGCACGGCGATCAGGGTATCCACTGGACTTTCTTCCTCATCATCCTGTGGCTCCGTCACCGAACCAGTGAAGGCCAGCAGGCAACCCTGGGCGGCAATCGCCTGGGCATCGGTAAGGCAGTCGTAGAGGGCGTCGAAATTGGCACCGTAATGTTCGGGGAAGGCCAGCTGGCGACCCAGGTCCACCAGAAAATCCACGCCCAGGGACACTTCAGCAACCTGGAAACCCAAGTGCCGTGCAGCCTCCAGCGCGGCAGGCAGCTGCTCAGGGCGCAGGCGGTAAGGGCCGGCCTGCTCCGGACGGGATAGCAAATCGGCAAAGGCGGTCTGGCGGGCGGCTGGGCTCATGGTTCAGTCCCGCAGGCGACGGAAGCTGCGGTAGTGGTCGTCGGTGTAGTAGAAGACTTCCGGCGGCTGGCCGCCGGTGATGAGACGCCGGGCGCCCCGATTTCGGGCACCGGGGGTATCCACCGTGTACTCCCGGTAATAGCCCCGGGCCTTGAGCGGCAGGCGTTTCTCGAAATTGCCAAAGGTGCTGCCGTCCTTGGGGTAAGGGAAAGGGCCGCCCCGATGAATCAGGGTGAGAGTTTGACGCCCCTCCGGCGGCAGATCAGCAATGGCCAGGGTGGCTTCGCCAAACCCCGGCGGCAGGAATTCCCGCGCGGCCGCCGGCCCGCCCAGCAGGGCCAGGCAGGTCAGCAGGAGAGGGAGAATCCGGCGCAGCACTTTGAACAATGAAGCCCTAGGAAAGGGGGATCAGCCCTTGCTGACTTCCACCTGGGCTTCCACCTTCTGGCGCAGGCGGATGTGCAGCTCCTTGAGCTGCTTTTCGTCCACGTCGGAAGGCGCGTCGGTAAGCAAGCACTGGGCACGCTGGGTCTTGGGGAAGGCGATGACGTCGCGGATGGATTCGGCGCCGGCCATCATGGTGACGATACGATCCAGACCGAAGGCCAGGCCGCCGTGGGGAGGCGCACCGTACTTGAGGGCATCGAGCAGGAAGCCGAACTTGAGCTGCTGCTCTTCCGCACCGATGGCCAGGGCTTCGAAGACCTTGGATTGAACCTCTGCCTTGTGGATCCGTACGGAACCGCCACCGATTTCCCAGCCGTTGAGGGCCAGGTCATAGGCCTTGGCCAAGCACTTGCCCGGGTCGGTAAAGAGGTATTCCTCGTGGCCATCCTTGGGGCTGGTGAAGGGGTGGTGACAGGCGGTCCAGCGCTTGGCTTCCTCGTCGTACTCGAACATGGGGAAGTCCACCACCCACAGGGGTTCCCAGGCCTTACCGTTGAGGTAGCCCTTCTCGTGGCCGAGCTTGACGCGCAGGGCGCCGAGGGCGTCGTTCACCACCTTGGTCTTGTCGGCGCCGAAGAAAATCAGGTCGCCGGACTGGGCGCCAGTGCGCTCCAGTATCCCCTTGAGGGCGGCTTCGTGCAGGTTCTTGACGATGGGGGACTGCAGGCCGGTCTCGTTGGGCTGAGAAGCGTCATTGACCTTGATATAGGCCAGGCCCTTGGCGCCGTAGATGCCGACGAACTTGGTGTATTCGTCGATCTCGCCCCGAGTCAGGCTGGCGCCGCCGGGTACGCGCAGGGCGGCGACGCGGCCGCCGCTGGTGGCCGGACCGGAGAAGACCTTGAAGGCCACGTCGGCTACCAGGTCGGTGACTTCGGTCAGTTCCAGGGTAACGCGCAGATCCGGCTTGTCGGAACCGAAGCGGTTCATGGCTTCGGCGTAGCTCATGCGCGGGAAGGGTGCGGGCAGTTCGACGGTCAGGGCTTCCTTGAAGACGTAGCGCACCATCTCTTCCATGATGGCGGTGATCTGGTCTTCGGTCAGGAAGGAGGTCTCGATATCGACCTGGGTGAATTCGGGCTGGCGGTCAGCGCGCAGGTCTTCGTCGCGGAAGCACTTGGTGATCTGGTAATAGCGGTCGAAGCCGGCCACCATCAGCATCTGCTTAAACAGCTGGGGGGACTGGGGCAGGGCGAAGAACTGGCCCGGATGCACGCGGGAGGGCACCAGGTAGTCGCGGGCGCCTTCCGGGGTGCTCTTGGTGAGCATGGGGGTTTCAATGTCGATGAAGCCCTGGCCGTCAAGGAAGCGGCGGAAGGCCATGGCCGTCTTGTAGCGCAGCATCATGTTCTTCTGCATCTGGGGACGGCGCAGGTCGATAACCCGGTTGGTCAGGCGCACGTTCTCGGACAGGTTGTCGTCGTCCAACTGGAAGGGAGGCGTCACTGCGGCATTGAGCACCTCGATCTCATGGCAAAGGATTTCGATTTCACCACTGGCGATATTGGTGTTGACCGTACCTTCGGGACGGGGACGGACCTTGCCGGTAATTTTCAGCACGAACTCGTTACGCACGGACTCGGCCACCTTGAACATGTCAGCACGATCCGGGTCGCACACCACCTGGGCCAGACCATCCCGGTCGCGCAGGTCGATGAAGATGACGCCGCCGTGGTCACGCCGCCGGTGGGCCCAGCCACAAAGGGTGACTTCCTGGCCGTTCAGGCCGGAATTAAGTTGTCCGCAGTAATGAGTACGCATGGTGAGTCCAGAAGGTTGATGCTGTTGAATTAGTGTTGGGACCGGGGCAGATGCCGGGCAGGTGGCGCCACCACCCCCATGGAAATGATGTACTTGAGGGCTTCATCCACGCTCATTTCCAGCTCGATGGTGTCGCTCCGGGGCACCATCAGGAAAAAACCGGACGTGGGATTGGGTGTCGTGGGGACATAGACGCTGACGTAGTCCCCCACCAGATGATTAACCACATCGCCCCCGGGCTGGCCGGTGAGAAAGGCAATGGTCCACGAACCCTGACGCGGATACTGCACCAGCAGGGCCTTGCGGAAGGCCTGACCGCTTTGTGAAAAGAGGGTGTCGGAAACCTGCTTGACGCTGTTGTAGACGGAATTGACGACCGGGATACGGGCCAGCAGCTTTTCCCACCAGCGGACCAGCTTCTGGCCGATGAAATTGGCGGCCGCCAGCCCGGTCAAGAGGATGACCAGCAACGTCAGGATGGCCCCGGCACCGGGAATATCGAAACCAAAAATGCTGCGCGGATGGATGGCCTCTGGCAGCAGTCGCAACGACTGATCCATAGTGCCGATGATCAGGTTCAGCACCCAGGCCGTAATCGCCAGGGGAACCCAGATCAACAGACCGGTGATGAAGTAGCGTTTGATCAACTGCCCGCGCACGCACATGCTCCGTCGCCACCCTGGCAGGGAGGCGGATTATCGGCCTTGGGGGACGCGGGGGACGCGCCGCTGCCACCCTTGAAATCTGTGGCGTACCAACCGGAGCCCTTGAGCTGGAAGCCAGCCGCAGAAATCTGCTTGGCGTAGCCATCCTTGCCGCACTGGGGACAGGCGGAGAGGGGGGCATCGCTCATCTTCTGCATGTGGTCCTGCTGATGGCCGCAGGCCGGGCAACGGTATTCGTAAATCGGCATGGAGAACTCCGTAAAAGTGGAATTATACCCGATCGTAGGCAGGCCTTAACCGCCCCCGATGGTACCTGCCATCCTGAATATGGGCACTTTCTCGGAATTCAAGCCCTCGGAAAGTTATCGCAACGAATGACACCAAGTCCGAAACAAGCCCAATAAAAAACCGCCCCCGGAACCCTGACGGGCCACTCGGGGGCGGCTGGCTGGGCGGTCTGAATTAGCGCAGCGCCAGTTCTCCGGAAACGATCTTCGGGGTAATGAAGACCAGCAACTCAATCTTGTCCCGGTCCGTCCGCTTGTTACGGAAAAGGAAGCCAACGTAAGGCAGGTCCCCCAGAACGGGGATGCGGCTAGTTGCCTGGCTCTCGGTTTCTTCGTAAATGCCGCCGATAACCACCGTCCCACCATTTTCCACCAGGACATCAGTCTTTACGTGCTTGGTCTTGATGGCAACCAAATTGCTGGTCAGAGTGGTATCCGGTACATCCTTGTTAATCTCCAAGGACATCACCACCCGACCATCAGGAGTAATCTGGGGCTTAACCTTGAGCGACAGATTGGCCTTTTTCCAGGCAATAGCCGTAGCCCCTGATGCCGTTGCCGTCTGATAGGGAATTTCCACCCCTTGCTCAATGATGGCCTCTGTCTGGTCCGAGGTCATGACCCGCGGGCTGGAAACGATCTTGCCTTTGCCATCCACCTCCAGCGCGGAAAGCTCCAAGTTCAAGAAGCGCGTTGCACTCGGGTTGAAAAGAATCATGGAGAACGCCCCGGGTGTATTACCCTTCAACGTAGTGGCAGGCAAATTCACCCCTGTCGCCGACATGTTGGTCAGATCCGTCGGACCCGGTAATGTCTTACGATCATAGTTGAAGGTCTTGGTGACAATTCCGGTAGTGGGATCGTAGGTTTCCTTGGACAGGTTCTGCTCGGTATTGCGAGCCATATCGGACAAGCTACCACCAATTCTGGACTGAACTCGACCGGTCCCGTAGTTCTGGGGATGGCTAATGTCGTTCAGACCAAGGCGAACACCCAGATTTTTACTAAAATTGTCGGTAGCCTCGACGATTCGAGCTTCAATCAGCACCTGCCGAACCGGAACGTCAGTCTTGGCAATGATTTTACGCAGGTCATCAAGACGAGACGGGGTGTCCTGGATGAAAAGGGTATTCGTCCGAGGATCCACTACTGCGCTGCCCCGCTTCGAGAGAATGCGCTGCTTCTCATCTGTCAGCACCTTGTGAAACGCTTCAGCCCGCTGATAGTTCAGCTGAAAGGTCTCGGTCTGTAGCGGCTCCACATCACTTATCTGTTGCTTGGCTTGAAGTTCCAACTCCTCCTTTTTCAGGAGCTCATCTTTCGGAGCCACCAATAAGACAGTGCCCCGCTTACGCTTATCCAGCCCGCCCCGCTCCAGAATGAGATCAAATGCCTGATCCCAGGGAACATTCTGCAAACGTAGGCTAATGGAACCACTGACGGTATCGGACATCACCACGTTGTAGCCAAACTCCTCTCCAAGCGTTTGCAGGAGCTGCTTGACCGGGGTGTTCTGGATGTTCAGGGAAATCTTGTCGCCGCCATACTCGTTGGGAGAGCCCGAGCGAGTCAGCTTGTTGGGATCTTCTGATACTGACTTCACCTCAATGATGAGCTGATTGTCCGCCTGATAGGCTTGATGCTCCCATAGCCCCTTTGGCGTAACAGTGATCTTTGCGTTCCCACCTTGGCTACTCGCCACAATATCGGTCACAGGGGTTGCAAAGTCGGTAACGTCAAACTTACGCGCCAGATTGGCCGGCAAGGTGGCTTTCTGAAAATCCACAACCAGCATATGCCCCTGTTGGCGGACATCAATGCCTACATTCGGATCACTGAGATCAACGACGATACGCCCCTCTCCTCCGGATCCCCTGCGAAAATTGATATCTCGAATGGAGTGCACGGTAGTTGCATATTTAGGCTCAGCAAATTTCTGGGCTTTACCAGCACCTTCCTCCGCCCCTGTTTTGGCTAGAGTCACATATAGCGCATTGCCCTCAACTCGGCTTTCATAAGCCATGGGGTACTGCAGATTCAGCACCACACGGGTACGCCCACCAGCCTGAACAACATTGACGCCACGCACCCCACCTCCGGTGAACTGCTCTGAGCTTCGATCCATGCCGCTAGCTGTATCGGCAAAATCGAATGCAATACGAGCAGGACTGGCGATACTGAAACTAGTCGGAGGAGTGGTTAGCGGCTGGCGCAAGCTGATTTTTACAGCGACCCCACCGCCTTGTGCAGAGACATTCACCCCTTCGATTACATTTGACTCTGCTGAAACCGGTAGGACACAAACAATCACCGCGCCAAATACAAAGTTGCGGAACCAAGAATTTATCGTTTTCATTTAGCCACCTCCGCCCCCTGGAGCTGCAAAGTACTAGTCCGTTCAATCCAGTCACTGGAACTATCCTGGACCAACTCCCGAAGAGTCACCTCTGCTTCCGTTATGTTGATGATGATGCCGAAATTCTGGCCCATGTAATTGCCGATTTTTACTTGATGGACAGTGCTGTCCGCGAGGATGACGCCACTAGCCACCTTACCTCGGGCCAGGAAGCCAACATACTTCAGCGATTCCAGCGGATAGGATTCCAACGCCTCCCGAGGGCGATTGAAATCGGGCACCAACCCGCCCCCATCCTTTTTGTGCTCAGGTTCCAGCTTTCCCGCCTTGAAAGGGTCCATGACACCTGCGACGCCATAGGCAACCGCTTCATAGGGTTTAACCTCCGGTAGCGGAGCAATCCGCCCCTTTAGATCCTGGGTCGACTCTTTCATCCACTGTTTCAAATCCTCATGCTCCCCCCCGCCGCAGCCGGCCAGGGACAATAGAGACAAGAGAAGCGCCACTCCGGGGAGATATTTCATTTCTTCCCTCCATCGGCTTTTTTGGCAGCATCTTTCGCAGCTTTCTTCTGCTTCGCAACCTCTTCCTCGTCCAGGTAACGGAAAGTTTTTGCAAGAGCATCCATCACCAAAGAACCATCCTTAGGCTGCGGCGTAATGGAAATATTGTTGAGTGTAACGATCCGCGGCAATTTACCAATATCTTCGGCGAACGCACCCAAGTCATGGTAATTGCCGATCAACTTAATGGTGACAGGCAACTCAGCGTAGAACTCCTTGGCCGCTTCCTGACCAGGCTTGAACAACTCGAAAGCCAAGCCACGCCCCAATCCGGCCTGGTTGATTTCGACCAACAGGGATTCCACCTCCGCCTTGTTTGGCAACTGCTTGAGCAGGGCGCCGAAAGAGCGGTCAATTTCATCCAGTTGTTGTTCATACAAGCTCAGATTGATCGCCTGCCGTCGCTTGTTGACATACTCATCCTTCAGCTTGGCTTCTTCTTCCTGGCGAGCAGTTAGTGTGCTGAACTGCTCATTCCACACTACAAAGAAGCCCGCCACCAGGATGCCGGCAAACAAGCCAGCCAAAACCGTAATGCGGGGAATGAGAGGCCAGGCACCGACGTCATTGGGATTTAGGGTGCGGAAGTCATTCAGCAGTTGCTGGAAATCAACCTTGGGAATGGAGAATTGGGGCTTTTTCATTTCTTCTCCTTTTCCTTGATCTCATTGGCATTCGGCCGCGTCAGCACCAGCGTCATGCTGAATTCGCTCAAGCGCCGCCGCCCGACATCCACCGACTTGATTTCAATCAGATTGGGCTTTTCCAACCAGGGCGACGCTTCGATGTTACGCATCAGAGTCGACACACGTGCATTGGACTGGGCATAACCACCGATGGTGACTGTCGGCCCATCCTGCTTCAGACTCTTGAGATAGACCCCTTCCGGGATCTGAGTCGTCATCTCGGAAAGCAGGCGTACTGCCTCGGCCCGGTCCCGTTGCAGGGATTCAATCACCTGCTTGCGCGCCAGCAGTGCCTGGGTCTTTTCCTTCAGCCCCTTGATCTGGTCGATATCCTTGTCCAGCAGGGCGATTTCCTTTTTCAGGAAATTGTTCTTTTCTTCCTGGGCGCTGATATAGCCGCCGATAACGGTGTACCCCAGGAAGATAATCAGGGCTGCCAATACGGAAATCAAACCGGCGAGGGCATAGAACTGCTGCCGCAGTGCCTTGCGTTTTTCTTCCCGATGGGGAAGTAGATTGATGCGGATCATTCCTCAAACCTCCGCAAAGCCAGCCCACAAGCCACCATTAGCGAAGAAGCATCAGCCACCAGGCTGCGTGGCCGAACCCGGTCGGAAACAGCCATGCCGGCGAAGGGATTAGCCACCAGCGTATTGACCTGGGTACGCGCCGCCACCACTTCGTCCAGTCCGGGGATGACGGCACAGCCGCCGGCCAAGACCAGGTGATTGACCTGACTGAACTGGGTGGAGGTGAAGAAGAACTGCAGCGCGCGGGAAACTTCCAGGGCCAGGCTTTCCATGAACGGGCGCAGCAACTCGGCCTCGTAATTTTCCGGCAAGCCTCCCGTACGTTTTGCCGCATCAGCCTCTTCAAAGCTCATGCCGTATTGCCGGACGATATCCTGGGTCAGCTGGCTACCACCGAAGGCCTGCTCCCGTGCATAGACTTGCTGGCCATTGCGCATGACCGTCAGGTTGGTGACATTGGCCCCGATATCAAGAATCGCCACCACCTGATTCTGCCCCTTGTCGGGAAGTTGCCGCTCAATCAGTTCGAACGACGCCAGAGCAGCGTAGGATTCAACGTCCATCACCATGGCCTTCAGACCGGCGGCTTCCGCCACTGCCACCCGGTCTTCCACCCGCTCCCGGCGGGAGGCGGCGATTAGGACTTCCACCTCGTCAGGGGAAGACGGCGCCGGGCCGATGACCTGGAAGTCCAGATTGACTTCTTCCAGGGCAAAAGGAATGTACTGGTTGGCCTCGGACTCGACGAGCACCTCCAGTTCCTCTTCCCGCTGCCCGGCAGGAACGATGATTTTCTTGGTAATGACAGCCGCGGCAGGCAGCGCCATGGCGACCTGGCGCGTGGACGTGCCCATACGCTTCCAGGCACGCTTGACCGATTCGGCCGCCGCTTCCAGGTTTACGATGTTTCCGTCGGCAATCACATCCCGGGGCAGTACTTCGATAGTGTATCGCTCGACGCGAAGCCCATCTTTAGGACTGCCGGAAAGCTCGACCATTTTCACGGCGGACGAGCTGATATCCAGACCAATCAGCGACTTGGCCTTCGGATTGAAAATCGAGAGGTCGAGCTGCAAACCAGTCTCCCCAAAAAAGTCCCTTTAAATCTCTATAGTTAGGGACAATACTGATAATTTACTTTAGATGCTAGCAGCAACTATTGGGCATGTAAAGCTAATTAACCCCCCCGAAAGGGCCAGCGTATAATTGCCCCTCCCCTCACTTTCAGGTCTGCCGCTTTGTCCGCTCTGCGCTGGATTCTCTATCCCATCTTCCTCGTCGCCGGCCTGTTCGTCATCGGCGCTGCCCTGGCCGGCATCATCCTCATCCTGGCCTATCCCAACCTGCCGTCCCTGGAAGTCCTCACCGACTACCGACCGAAGATTCCCCTACGGGTTTATTCGGCCGATGGCACCCTGATCGGCGAATTTGGCGAAGAAAGGCGAGCCCTGGTCCGCATCCAGGACGTCCCCCCCATTATGAAGAACGCCATCCTGGCGGCGGAAGACGAGCGCTTCTATCAGCACAGCGGGGTGGACACCCTCGGCGTCATCCGCGCTGCGGTGGCCAACCTGTCCGGGGGCGGCAAGCGCCAGGGGGCGTCCACCATCACCATGCAGGTGGCCCGTAACTTCTTCCTTTCCAGCGAAAAGACCCTGTCTCGGAAGTTCTACGAAGCCCTGCTGTCCTTCAAGATCGAGCACAACCTGAGCAAGGACGAAATCCTCCAGCTCTACATCAACCAGATTTATCTTGGCCAGCGCGCCTACGGCTTTGCCGCCGCGGCCCAGATTTACTTCGGCAAACCCCTCAACGAAATCACCGTCGCCGAGGCCGCCATGCTGGCGGGCCTGCCCAAGGCCCCCTCCTCCTTCAACCCGGTGGTCAATCCCAAGCGGGCCCGCTTGCGCCAGCAATATGTATTGCGCCGCATGAAGGAACTGAACTTCATTGACGAGAAGCAGCACGAAGAAGCCCTGAAGCAGACCCTGGTGGTGAAGCGGGATGCCAACGAATTCTCCGTCCATGCCGACTACGTCGCCGAAATGGCCCGGCAGATCGCTGCCGAACGCTTTCCCGAGGATGTATACACCCGGGGTCTGCGGGTCTACACCACCATCCTCAAGGCCGACCAGGAAGCCGCCTATCTTTCCCTGCGCAAAGGCGTCATGGACTACGACCGCCGCCATGGTTACCGGGGTGCCGAAGCCTATGTGGACATGAAGAACATCGTCTCCGACCAGGATGACGACCTGGAGGAACTGCTCTCCGACCACAGCGACGTCGGCGACCTGCAGGCAGCCCTGGTTCTCGACGCCAACCCGAAGGCCATCAAGGCCTACAAGCGGGGCGGCGAACTGGTGGTGCTGTCTGGCGATTCCATGAAATTCGCCACCCGCATGCTGGATGACAAAGCCCCCCCCAACAAACGCCTGAAGCGCGGCGCCATCATCCGCCTGCAGAAGGACGACAAGGGCGGTTGGCAGATCAGCCAGTTGCCGGAGGTGGAATCCGCCTTCGTCGCCACCGACCCGCGGGACGGCGCCATCCGCGCCCTGGTGGGCGGCTTCGACTTCAGCCGCAACAAGTACAACCACGTCACCCAGGCCTGGCGCCAGCCCGGCTCCAGCTTCAAGCCCTTCATCTACTCGGCCGCGCTGGAAAAGGGCTATACCCCGGCCACCATCGTCCAGGATTCCCCCATCGTCATCCCGGCCAGCGCCACCGGCAGCACCCCCTGGGAGCCCCACAACTACGATGGCAAGTACGAAGGCCCCATGAAGCTGCGCACGGCCCTGGCCAAATCCAAGAACATGGTTTCCATCCGCGTGCTGCAGGCCATCGGCACCCAGTACGCCCAGGACTACGCCACCCGCTTCGGCTTCGACGCCGAGAAGCACCCGCCCTACCTGACCATGGCCCTGGGCGCCGGCTCCGTCACGCCCTGGCAGATGGTCAGTGCCTACGCCGTCTTCGCCAACGGCGGCTACCGCATCCAGCCCTACATCGTCCGCGACATCCGGGATGACCGGGGCAACATCCTGGCCCAGGCCCAACCCGTGCCGGTGGGAGACGAAGGCAACCGGGCCATCGACCCGCGCAACGCCTATCTCATGGACACCATGCTGCGGGACGTCGCCATCTTCGGTACTGCCGCCAAAGCCTCCGTGCAGCTCAAGCGCAAGGATCTGGCCGGCAAGACCGGTACCACCAACGACTACATCGACGCCTGGTTCTGCGGCTACCAGGCCACTGTGGTCGGCTGCGCTTGGGTCGGTTTCGACCAGCCGAAGAAGCTGGGCAGCGGTGAGACCGGCGGCCTGGTTTCCCTGCCCATCTGGATCGGCTACATGCAGACCGCCCTCAAGGATGTACCCGAAAGCTTCCTGCCCGCACCGGAAGGCCTGGTCTCGGTGGAAGTGCCCAGCGAACGCTCCAAGACCGGCACCGCCAAGGAATTCTTCTACAGCGAGAATGTCCCCGCGGAAGTTCCGCCGGAGCCCAAGGACGACGGTTCCAAGCCGGTGGACTGATTCCCCTCAGCCCCGCGGAAAGGCAAAAAGCCCCGACCTAGGTCGAGGCTTTTTCATGGCTAGCAGGGATGCCGCGGTGGCTGCCATCCAGGCGCGACGCCCTCCGCTCAATCAAACGCGAGGCATCCTACCGGGCCGATGCTCAGCGCAAGGTCACCGGCTCCCCAACCTGGGCGCTCACCAGCGCTTCCAGTTTGGCGAACAACTCTGCGCCATCCCGGGTATCCCGCCAGGCGCTGCCATCATGGCGAAAATGGAAACCGCCGGAACGGGCGGCCACCCAGATTTCCCGAGATGCGGCATGGCGATTGATCACCATTTTGGCGCCATCGGCGAATTCCACCTCCAGTACGCCGCCCGCCCCCAGTTCGAAGTCCAGATCGGCGCCGCTGCGCTCCAACCCCGCCTCGATCTCGGCAAGCACCTTTTCCGCCAGCCCATTGAATTCGTTTTCTTCCATATTCCGTTCCATCCAAGCAAAAGCAAGGGGTTTGGCCCTGTGCTACCATGACCAGACTTGCAAAGGGGCGCCAAAAAGGGCGTCGGTTCAAGGTAGCAATCAGGACGACACCTCGTCGCCTGCATCGCCGCTCTTGCCATCATTCCTGTCGCCGCTCCCGCTTATCCAGCCGTATTTCGAGAAACCATGCCTTCACGCCAACCGTCTGCCGGCCCGCTGCTGGCGCTGGCCCTGATCTGTTCCCTGGCCCTTACTGCCTGTGGCAGCAAGGGCCCATTGGTCCTGCCGCCGGCGCCGGACGGCCAGGCCAAGCCTGGGGCCAATCCTAACACGCCGGCCCCCTCCTACCCCCAGCCCTACACCCAGATACAGACCTACCCGCAATGACCTTCTTCTCTCGCAAAGATGGCGTCCTGTACGCCGAATCCGTCTCCCTGGCCGACATCGCCGCCCAGTTCGGCAGCCCCACCTACGTTTACTCCCGGGCCGCCCTGGAAGCCGCCTACGGCGAATTCCGTGATGCCCTGGCCGCCCATCCTGCCGGTGCCGGCGGCCTGGTCTGCTACGCCGTGAAGGCCAATTCCAACCTGGGCATTCTCAGCCTCTTCGCCCGCCTCGGTGCCGGTTTCGACATCGTCTCCGGCGGTGAGCTGGAACGGGTTCTGGCGGCGGGAGCCGAAGCCGGCAAGGTGGTTTTCTCCGGCGTCGGCAAGACCGAAGCCGAAATGGCCCGGGCCCTGGAAGTGGGCATCCGCTGCTTCAACGTGGAATCCGTTCCCGAACTGGACCGCCTCAATGCCGTGGCCGTGCGCCTGGGCAAGAAGGCTCCGGTGAGCCTGCGGGTCAATCCCAATGTGGATGCCAAAACCCACCCCTACATTTCTACCGGCCTCAAGCAGAACAAGTTCGGCGTCGCCTATGAGGATGCCCTGGCCCTCTACCGCCGCGCCGCCAGCCTGCCTGGCATTGTGGTCACCGGCATTGACTGCCACATCGGCTCCCAGCTGCTCGACGCCTCCCCCTTCGCCGAAGCTTTGGACAAGGTGCTGGCCCTGGTGGATCAACTGGCTGCTGCCGGCATTCGCCTGCACCACATCGACCTGGGCGGTGGCCTGGGCATCCGTTATCTGGATGAGGAACCACCCAAGGTCGCCGACTACCTCACCCCCCTGCTGCAGAAGCTGGAAGGGCGCGGCCTGCAGGTCATCCTGGAGCCGGGCCGCCGCCTGGTGGGCAACGCCGGCCTGCTGCTGACCCAGATCGAATACCTCAAGCCGGGCGAGGAAAAGAACTTCGCCATTGTGGATGCCGCCATGAACGACCTCATGCGCCCCGCCCTCTACGATGCCTACCATGACATCGTCGAAGTGGCCCCCGGCAGCGCCGCCAAGGCCAGCTACTCCATCGTTGGCCCCATCTGCGAATCCGGCGATTTTCTCGGCCACAACCGCGAACTGTCGGTGGCTCCGGGCGACCTGCTGGCGGTGATGTCTGCCGGTGCCTATGGCTTTTCCATGAGCTCCAACTACAACACCCGGCCCCGGGCAGCCGAAGTGATGGTGGATGGCAGCCAGGTGCACCTGGTGCGCCGCCGCGAAACCGTGGCCGAGCTGTTCGCCCAGGAAAACCCCCTGCCCTGATCCGTGGCGGGCGCCGCGGCAAAATGTCGCAGCGGCGCCCCATCCCTTCTGGAGCGCCCGCCCGGGCGCTAGAATGGCGGCGATGTCTGCCGCCTTCCTCTCCTCCCCCCAGCCCCCCGCCCCCGCTACCGGCCAGCCCCTGGCCCGGCTCATCGTGCTGCGCCGGGTGGAAGTGCTGGCCCAGGCCCTGGTCCTGCTGCTGGCCGCCGGCTGGCTGCGCATTCCCCTGGAAGTTTTGCCCATGGCCGCGGCCACGGTGGCACTCGGCCTCTTCAATCTCTACAGCCAGTGGCGTCTTGGCCAGCAACGGCCCGTTTCGGAGCGGGAATACTTCTGCCAGCTGTTGCCCGACGTCGCCGCCCTGACCCTGCTGCTCTACTACGCCGGCGGCTCGGCCAACCCCTTCGTATCCCTCTTCCTGCTGCCCCTGACCATTGCCGCCGCTACCCTGCCGGCCCGCTACATCTGGGCCATGGCCGGCATCACCCTGGGGGCCTACACCTTCCTGATGTTCTACAACCTGCCCCTGCCGGCCCCCCAGGGTGATCTGGCCCGGCTGGACGAACTCCTGGCCCGGGCCAGCGGCATGGCCACCGAGTCGGGGGAACACGCCGGCCACGGTGGCCACGATGGCGGCTTCGCCCTGCATGTGCTGGGCATGTGGTTCAACTTCGTGGTCAGCGCCCTGATCGTCGCCGTGTTCCTCTCGCGCCTCGCCGCCACGCTGCGGGAACGGGAGCGGCAACTGGGGGATGCCCGGCAACGGGAACAGGAGCGGGCCCTGCGCCACGAACAAATCCTCGCCCTCGGCACCCTGGCCGCCGGCGCCGCCCACAAGCTGGGCACGCCCCTCTCCACCATGGCCGTGGTGCTGCGGGATCTGGAACTGGAACACGGCCAGACCCCCGGCCTGGGCGAAGACCTGAGCCTGCTGCGGCAGCAGGTGGACCAGTGCAAGCGCACCCTGACCCAGGTGCTGGCCTCCGCCGGCGCCGCCCGGGAGCGTGGCGGACCCGACCAGCCCCCCGCCCTGCCTTTGCCCCAGTGGCTCAACGAGCTGCTCGACGGCTGGCGCGTGCTGCGCCCCCGGATACGGGTGGATTACCAGGCGCTAGGCGATGCCTCAGCCCCCCTGGTGCGGGCCGACCCCAGCCTGGAACAGGCCCTTATCAACCTCCTGGACAACGCCGCCGATGCCTCCCCGGGGGGCGTGGAGGTTCGCAGCTACTGCCATACCGCTCAGCCTGGCCAGGGCGACCGGGCCGACTGCTGCGTCATCGAATTCCTCGATCGGGGCCCCGGCCTCGACCCCTCCCTGGGCCAGCGCCTGGGCCAGCCCGGCGTCAGCACCAAGGATGACCCCACGCTGGCGGGCGGCAGCGGCATCGGGCTGTTCCTCACCCAGGCCACACTGGAGCGCTTCGGCGGCCGCCTGGAGCTAAGCAACCGCCCCGCTACCGACGGGCCCGGCGCCTGCTGCCGCGTCACCCTGCCCCTGGCCTCCCTCACCCCCGACACGCCATGACCGATCCCCAAACTGCCACCGCCGACCTGCCCGATACCGCCGAGTTAGGCGATAACGACCAGCCCACCCTGCTCCTGGCCGATGACGACGACGTCTTCCGCCGTGTGCTCGCCCGGGCCCTGGAGCGCCGCGGCTATCTGGTCACGGCAGCCGGCAGCGCCGAGCAGGCCTACGCCCTGGCCTGCCACAATCCTCCCGAATACGCTGTGGTGGACCTGAAGATGCCCGGCGACTCCGGCCTGGTACTAATCGAAAAGCTGGCCGCCCTGGAAGCCGGCACCCGCATCGTCATGCTGACCGGTTACGCCAGCATCGCCACCGCCGTCGAAGCCATCAAGCTGGGCGCCACCCACTACCTGGCCAAGCCGGCGGATGCCGATGAAATCGTCGCGGCCCTGCAACGTACTGGCGGCGACGCATCCACGCCGGTGGCCGATGCCCCCCTGTCGGTGGATCGGCTGGAATGGGAGCACATTCAGAAGGTGCTGGCCGAGCACGGCGGCAACGTCTCCGCCACCGCTCGGGCCCTGAAAATGCATCGCCGTACCCTGCAACGCAAGCTCGGCAAGAAGCCGGTACGGGAATAGAAGACACGCCTGACTGGGGCCGGTGGGCATTTCGGTTCAACGCCCCGGATGCCCGGAGAGGCAATAGGCACGCCATTCTTCGTGATCACACCCAGGAGATGAAGCAGGGACGCCGCACTCCAGGCATGTCCCCGCCACGCCTTGCTCTCCGGGCCATTATCCGCCCCCCAAGCGCCTCCGCATTAGATTGCGACGATACCCGGGCAGCAGCCCCCCGCCAGCCCGACCTGCTGCGATTCAGCCCGACTCAAGCCTTTTTGCTAAAGCACCGCGCCCCATCGGCAATGGGCATTTCCTGGGCCGGCGCGTTAGACTGCCGCCTGGCGTGGCCGCCATGGACCCTATTGGTCTTCACCCACATTCGTCCGGCTGCCTGCCTGCGCCACCGCACTCCGACCTTCCCCCCATACCGCCATGACCGATACTCCCCTGCCCTACATTCCCGGATTCAGCAGCGATGGCCGCCTGCGAGTGGATAAATGGCTATGGGCCGCCCGCTTCTTCAAAACCCGGGCCCTGGCCCAGGACGCGGTGGAGGGCGGCAAGGTGAAGGTGAACGGGCAGACCGTCAAAGCCGCCCGGGAGGTGAAAGCCGGCGACCTGCTGGACATCACCGCCGGCCAGAGCCAGTGGAACGTCACGGTGCAGGCGGTCAACGGCCAGCGCCGGCCGGCGCCGGAAGCGCGGCTGCTGTATCAGGAAAGTCAGGAATCCATCGCGCGGCGCGCCCAGGAACAGGAAGAACGCACTCTGGCACCGACGCCGGGCCAGGACGCCAAAGGCCGACCGACCAAGCGAGACCGGCGGCAGCGGGAACGTTTCTTCGGCTAAGGCAAGCCTAGAGGATGCGGATGGCGCCGGTGGGACAAGGCGCCTGACAGGCGCCGCAGCCGGTGCAGCGCTCCTCCAGCAAGACCGGCAGGGCCGGCCCGCCGGCCCGGGGCGGAAAGCGCAAGGCGCCTTCAGGACAAAAATCCCCACAACTGCGGCACTCCACCTGCTGCCGTGCCAGGCAGGATTCCCCGGCCGAGGCTTTGTAGGGCCAGGGCGCATCGTCGCTGTTGCGCACCAGGGCGCCCGGCCGACAGGCGGTGGCGCACTGGCCGCAGAATGTGCATTCGCCGTGGCTGAAGTTCATCGTCGGCGGCCGCCGGGGCGCCGCCATGTCGATGATTTCGGTGGGGCAGGCAGTGACGCAATCACCACAGCCGGTGCATAGGGCAACAAAATCGTGCTCCACCAGCGCCCAGGGAGGGCGCAAGGGAGAGGCCTGATCCGTCGCCCGGCCACGGAAGAAGGCGCGCCGCGCCAGATTGACGATGGGAATGCTCACGACAGGAATCGATTCCGGCGGATGCCAGGGCGGCGCCCCCGCAGGAGCCCCAAAGAAAAAAGGCGGGACCGAAGCCCCGCCCCAACTGGCCGCAAAGCCAAACTCGCCGTAATTTGCGGCCCGAGAGATCGCTTACTGCTTGGCAGCGCTGACGTCGGCCTTGGCGCCGATACCCAGGCTGTAGCCAAAGGAAACGTGGTGGAAGCGGCCGCCGGCGTGGTCATCGTGAATGGCGAAGCCGAAGGGCACGGTCTTGCCTTCCGCCAGGGCCACGTCACCTTCGCCGCCGGTCAGCTTGCGGGTGAAGGTGACGGTCCAGGTGTCGCCCTTCTTCTCGCCCTTGGCATCCACCAGGGCCTTGCCGCCTTCCATGACGCGCTTGTCGGCGATGTAGCCATCCACCGGCTTGGCGCCCTTGCCGCTCTTCCACTGGATCAGGTCGTAGTACACGCCGCCGGCCACGTTGCCGTCCTTGACGTACTTGGTCTTCTTGTCGTCGGCGCCGGGCATGGTGCGGGCGTCGGTGTGGCAGCTCTGCCAGCAGCCCATCTGGTCGGCCATGGGCACCTTGTCGCCGGCCATCAGCACGGTCAGCTTGACCTCGTTGTCCTTGTCCAGCTTCTCGCCGCCGCTAGCGGGCTGCTTCCAGGAGAAGCGGAAGTACACGTTGTCCTTGTCGTAGGCAGCCTGGACGGTGACAGGGATGGAACCGGCCTTGCCCTTGGGCGGGGTGGGTTCCAGCTTCTCGCCGGAGACGACCTTCTTGCCGATGTCGGCGATTTCCTCTTCGTGGCAGCCGGTACAGGCTTCGCCCTTGCGCAGGCCCTTAGCGCCGCTGTGGTCGGTGCCCTTGGTGATCCATTCGATACCGGAGGTGCCCGGGTAGAAAACGGTGATCTTCTTGGTGGGCACCTTGGCCCAGTCGGGAGCGGCGAAGGCGGCCTGGCTGCCCAGGGCCAGCATCAGGCCGACGGCGGAAGCGATGGCGGTTTGCTTGAACATGGTGGAACTCTCCATTCTTGGTTGGGCTCAGGGAGCCGGCTGCTTTCTCGTCAAGGGCGGGGCCGCGCTGCACCCCGCCGGTTACGCTTTGCCTGCGACCTTACTCGTCGTCGTCCTCAGGCATGTTCTGGGGCTTGTTGTGGGCGATGCCCTTGTGGCAGTCGATGCAGGTCTTGTTGTCCTTCTGGGCCAGCTCGTGCATCTTCTTGGCGCGGGGCTTCTGCTTGTCGGTGTTCATGCCGTCGAAGCTGTGGCAGTTACGGCACTCGCGGGAATCGCTGGACTTCATCCGCTCCCATTCGTGGGTGGCCAGTTCCAGACGCTTGGCTTCGAATTTCTCCTTGGTGTCGATGGTGCCGGTGAGCTTGCCCCAGACTTCCTGGCTGGCCTGGATCTTCCGCTTCATCTTGTGCACCCAGGTCTTGGGCACGTGGCAATCGGAACAGACGGCGCGCACGCCGGTACGGTTGGAGTAGTGGATGGTCTGCTTGTATTCCTGGTACACGTTATCGCGCATTTCGTGACAGGAGATGCAGAATTCCAGGGTATTGGTGGCTTCCATGGCAGTGTTGAAGCCGCCCCAGAAAATGATGCCGCTGACAAAGCCGACGGCCAGCAGCACAAACAAGGAATACTTGGCGCTGGGCTTTTTGAGGGTGGCCCAGAGGCCTTCTTTCTGATTCTCGGACATGATGCGCTTTCTCTCCCTGGCGCCGGCCCAGGGCGGATGCCCATGCCGGACTTCTCTCGATAGTGGAAGGCAGTCTAGCCGACGCAAAAAGCCCAGATATTTGATGCGGGTTAATTTCCCATGAAAACCCTACGGGCCCCATGGCTAGTAGCTTTCACCACCCCCACGCGCTTTTGATCCAGATTAAGCCGACTGAAGACAAGACAAAAAAAGGGCGGCTCCCGGCCGCCCTTTTTTGACTGCGCACAGTGCCGACGGAAGCGCAAAGAGGCGCCGCATCGGCTCCGCCATCGCTTACTTGGACTTGGCGCCCTTGGCTTCCTTCCCGCCCTTGGCCGGCGGCTGGGCGGCGGCCTTTTCCTTGAGGCGCTCGAGGGCGCTCTTGAGGGAGGTTTCCTCTTCGGAACCGGGTTCCACCATGGGCAGCAACCGTTCCCAATAGCCGATGGCGGCCTTGAAGTCGTTGCGCTCGCTGGCGGCCACACCGGCCAGGATCAGGGCCTGGGGCTCCTGGGGATTGACCTTCAGGGCCTGGTTGATGAGCTGGGTCGGCTTGCCGGCGAAACGGCCGTCGCTGAGGGTAGCCAGGGTTTCGGCATAGTCGGTCAGCAGCAAGGGATTTTCCTGCAGCAGCTTGCCGCCCTTGCCATAGGCCTCGGCGGCCTCGGGCAGGCGGCCCAGGGCCTTGTAGGAGCGGGCCAGCATGATCCAGCCCTTTTCATCCTCCGGGTGTTCCTTGAGGCGGCTGGCCAGTTTTTCCACCATGCTGTTGATCTGCTCGGCGCTCACCGGGGGCTCGCCCTGGACATTGCGCGGGTCCAGAGCCTTGGGGTTGCCCAGGGCCAGGTAGCCCAGCAGGGCGGCGGCCGGCAGCAGCAGGGCCAGGACGATAGCGGTGCTCTTGCTCGGCCCCTGGCACCCGACGGCAGCATCCTCGACGGCCCCCACTTCATCCAGCAGGCGGCGCTGCAGCTCCTCCCGGGCCTGACGGTAATCGGCTTCGCTGAGGGTGCCGGCGGCCTTTTCCTTTTCCAGTTCGTTTTCCTGATCGCGGAACACGGCCAGGTTGGCTTCCCGGCGGTCGGCCCGGGCCGTGACGCGGCCTTTCAGCAGGGGCGGCAGCAGCAGGACGACAACCAGCACCACCAGGATGGCGGCGGCAAATGCAAAAGCAGTCATGAGGCGGAATCTTTCGGTTCGGAGGCAGACTGGAGCAGGGCTTCAGCCTGCTTGCGTTCGGCTTCGGTAAGACCGGCGGGGGCGCTGGCAATGACCTGGCTGCGACGGCGCAGGTAACGCACCAGGACGATCAGGCCAATGACGAAAATCACCAGGGGGCCGAACCAGAGCAGGGCGGTGTTGCTCTGCACCGGCGGGCGGTAGAGCACGAAGTCGCCGTAGCGGGCGACCATGAAATCAAGGATTTCCCGGTCGCTCTTGCCCTGCTGGATCATGCCGCGGATTTCACGGCGCAGGTCCAGGGCCAGGTCGGCATTGGAATCGGCGATGGTCTGGTTCTGGCAGACCAGACAGCGCAACTCGGCGGAAATTTCCATGAGGCGCTTTTCCGCCACCGGGTCGGCGGCCAGATCCGCCGCTTCCTTGGCCTGCAGGCCAACCGCCGGCAGCAGGGCGGCAAGGGCCAGGCTGGCGGCGAGGAGGAAACGCTTCAGGCCGTTCATTTGTTCAGCTCCACCAGCAGGGGCAGGATTTTCTTTTCCAGCACCTCGGGGGTGATGGGGCCGATGTGCTTGAGGCGGATCACCCCGGCCTTGTCGATCAGGTAGGTTTCCGGCGCGCCATAGACGCCGTAGTCGATGGCCACCCGGCCGTCCAGGTCCATGGTCACCACTTGATAGGGATTGCCCTTGGCAGCCAGCAGCTTGCTGGAACGCTGGATGGCCAAGGCCATTTCCTTCTCCTGGGTAGCCGGCTTGCTGTCCAGGGAACCGTCGCCCCGCACTTCCTTCCAGTTGAAGCCGACGATGGGCAGGTAGTTGCGCTTGGCCATTTCCACCAGCACCGGGTGTTCCTGCACGCAGGAGGGGCACCAGGTGGCCCAGACATTGAGCAGCCAGACCTTGCCCTTCATTTCTTCGGGGGAGAAGGTCTTGGCCGGATCGTCCAGGCGCGGCAGGGCAAAGGCCGGGGCCGGCTTGCCCACCAGGGGCGACGGCACTTCCCGGGGGTTGAGGTTAAGGCCGATGGCCAGCAGCACCACCAGGACGATGAAAGCGATCAGGGGCCAGAGGAACTTGTTCATGGTCGTTGGGCTCGTTCAGGCAGCGGCGGAAGAGGTGGCGGCCGGCGCAGCGGCCCGGGCCTTGACCCGGTAGCGGCGGTCGGCGATGGCGATGAGGCCACCCAGGGACATCAGCAGGCAACCGCCCCAGATCCAGTCCACGAAGGGCTTGTAATAGACCCGCACGGCCCAGGCGCCTTCCGGCTGGCTCTTGTCGATGGGCTCGCCGAGGGACACATACACGTCCCGGGTGAGGCCGGCGTCAATGGCGGCTTCGGTCATGGGCATGGCGGAGGAGGCGTAGTTGCGCTTTTCCGGGTGCAGCACCTTGTCCAGCTTGCCGTCCTTGAGCAGCTCCACCTCGCCGCGCAGGGCCAGGTAGTTGGGACCTTCCACCTGATGCACGCCAACGAAGCGGAATTCGTAGCCCACCAGATGGACGCTGTCGCCCGGCTCCATCTTCACATCCTTTTCCACCTCGTAGTTCTTCACCAGAGTGACGCCGACGACGAACACGGCGACGCCGATGTGGGCCAGGTGCATGCCCCAGAAGCTGCGGGGCTGCTTGAAGACGGCAGCCGCGAAGGACTGGTTGCCCCGGGTCGCCTGGACCCGTTGTACGAAGTTGATCGCGGCGGTGATGACGATCCAGGCCGCCACCAGGATGCCGACGGCCACGGCGGTGTGCCAGGTACCGTAAATGAATGGCACCAGCACGCCCACCAGCACGGCGGCGACGAAGGCCCAGCGCAGCAGGCGGGCCAGGTCGGCCAAGCTGGCTTCCTTCCAGCGGGCGAAGGGGGCGATACCCATGAGGAACAGCACCGGCACCATCAGGGGAGCGAAGACGGTGTTGAAGTAGGGCGGGCCGACGGAAATCTTGCCGGCGTTGAGGGCGTCGATCAGCAACGGGTAGAGGGTGCCGAGGAAGACCGTACCGCAACCCACTACCAGCAGCACGTTATTGGTGAGCAGGAAGGATTCCCGGGACACCAGGCCGAAACGGCCGCCCAGGCCGACCTTGGGGGCGCGCCAGGCAAACAGGGCAAGGCTGGAACCGATCACCACCACCAGGAAGGCGAGGATGAAGATGCCCCGGGTCGGGTCGGTGGCGAAGGCATGGACCGAGGTCAGCACGCCGGAGCGGACCAGGAAGGTGCCGAGCAGGGAGAGGGAGAAGGCGCCGATGGCCAGCATCACCGTCCAGTTCTTGAAACTGCCGCGCTTCTCGGTCACCGCCAGGGAGTGGATCAGGGCGGTGCCCACCAGCCAGGGCATGAAGGAGGCGTTTTCCACCGGGTCCCAGAACCACCAGCCGCCCCAACCCAACTCGTAATAGGCCCACCAGGAGCCGAGGGCGATGCCCAGGGTGAGGAAGATCCAGGCGGAAGTCGTCCAGGGACGGGACCAGCGGGCCCAGGCGGCATCCAGCTGGCCGGAAAGGAGGGCGGCGACGGCAAAGGCGTAGGCCACGGAGAAGCCGACGTAGCCCATGTAGAGCATGGGCGGGTGGAAGACCAGGCCCGGGTCCTGCAGCAGGGGATTCAGGTCGCGGCCTTCCTGGGCCGCCGGCAGCAAGCGCTCGAAGGGGTTGGAGGTGACCAGGATGAAGAGCAGGAAGCCCGCTGCCACCAGGCCCAGGACCCCCAGCACCCGGGCCACCATGGGCTCAGGCAGCTGCCGCGACAGGGCCGCCACGGCAAAGGTCCACAGGGAGAGCATCAGCGCCCACAGCAGCAGGGAGCCTTCATGGCCACCCCAGACGGCGGAGAACTTGTACAGGGTGGGCAGCAGGGTGTTGGAATGCTGGGCCACATAGACGACGGAGAAGTCGCTCTGCACGAAGGCCCAGGTCAGGCAGCCGAAGGCGAAGGAGACCAGCAGGGCCTGGGCCATGGCGGCGGGACGGGCCAGCAGCACCCAGGCAGTACGTCCCTGGTGGGCGCCCACCAGGGGCAGGAAACCCTGCACCAGGGCGACGCAGAAGGCGAGGATGAGGGCGAAGTGCCCGAGTTCGGGAATCATGGGGGAGGCTACCTCGTCACTTCAGGGATTTGGCTGCGGCCTGCTCGGCGGCTTCAATGGCGGCCTTCTTCTCGCCGGCCTTGGCGTGGGCATCGGAAACGGCCTTCTGGGCTTCCGGCGGCATGTAGTTCTCGTCGTGCTTGGCCAGCACTTCGGTGGCGACGAAGAGGCCGCCCTCCTCCAGCTTGCCCTGGGCCACCACGCCCTTGCCCTCCTTGAACAGGTCGGGAAGGATGCCCTTGTACTGGACCGGCAGGGTCTGGTCGGTATCGGTCACGGCGAAGCGGACGCTGACGCCGTCGGCCAGGCGCTCGACGCTGCCTTCCTTGACCAGGCCGCCGATGCGGAAGGTCTTGCCCTTGGGGGCCTCACCGGCCAGCACCTGGGTGGGAGAGAAGAAGAACACCAGGTTGCTGTTGAAGGCGTTCAGCACCAGGGCCGTGCCGATGCCAAGAACGGCCAGGCCGGCGACGATGAGGGCGATGCGCTTGTGACGGGCTTTCAACTTTCTTCACTCCTTTGAGCCAGATTTTCGGCAGCGATCTGCCGCTTCAGGCGGGACAACAGGTTCTTACGACGCTGGGCAACGACAATCGGTTCCACCGCCATGATCAACGCGGTGACGCCGAAGGAACCCCAGACGTAAAAGGCGTAGCCGCCCATGGCGAAAAATTCGGAGGCGCTGTTCCAGTGCATCTCGGGCTCCCTTAAGGCTTGGGCTGCGCCAGCAGGGCGCGTACCCACTCGGTGTGGCGCTCCCGCTCCAGCATGATGTTGCGGGCCCGAGCCAGGGCCACGGCGATGGTGTACATCCAGAAGCACAGGGCCACCAGCAGCATGGCCCAGAGCATGGTGACCGCCATGGAGGGGGATTTGGTGAGGGAGACGGAAGCGCCCTGGTGCAGGGTGTTCCACCATTTCACAGAGAAATAGATGATGGGGATGTTCACCACGCCCACCAGGGCCAGCACGGCGCCGGCCTTGTCGGCCCGGCGCGGGTCGTCGATGGCGGACTGCAGGGCGATGAAGCCAATGTAGAGGAAGAGCAGGATCAGCTCGGAGGTCAGCCGCGCATCCCACACCCACCAGGTGCCCCACATGGGCTTGCCCCAGAGGGCGCCGGTCCACAGGGAGAGGAAGGCCATCAGCGCCCCGGTGGGGGCCAGGGCGGTGGCCATCATGCCCGACAGGCGGGTATTGAAGGCCAGGCCCAGGGCGGCCCAGAAGGCCATCACCAGGTAGATGAACATGCTCATCCAGGAGGCAGGCACGTGGATGAAGATAATGCGGTAACCCTCGCCCTGCTGGAAATCCGTCGGCGCCACGAACATGCCCAGGTACAGGCCGGCGATGCCGAACAGCACGGACAGGGCGACGAACCAGGGGATCATCTTGCCCGCCAGGGGGTAGAAGGTCGCCGGGGAGGCGAACTTGAACCAGTTGATCAGTCGGTTGCTCATTCGAGAGATATCTTCAAGGCTGCCGCGGTTGCCCACGGCGCAAAAAACAGGCTGCCGGCCAGGAGGGCGCCGAGCAGGGACAGGTGGGCTTCGAAACCCAGGCCGGAAACCGCCGCATCCACGGCGCCGGCCCCGAAAATCAGCACGGGAATATACAGGGGCAGCACCAGCAGGGAAACCAGCACCCCGCCGCCCCGCAGGCCCAGGGTGAGGGCGGCGCCGATGGCGCCGATGGCCGAGAGGGAGGGGGTGCCCACCAGCAGGGCCAGGGTCAGCACCATCAACCCCTCGGCGGACAGGTCGAACTGTAGGCCGAGAACGGGCGCCAGCAAAGTCAGGGGCAGCCCGGAGGTGAGCCAGTGGGCGGCCATCTTGCCAAGCACGGTGACGGGCAGGGGCTGGGGCGCCAGCACCAGCTGCTCCAGGGTGCCGTCCCGGTAATCGTCGCCGAAGAGGCGGGGCAGCGTCAGCATGGTGGCCAGCAGGGCCGCCACCCAAAGAATGCCGGGAGCCATCTTGCGCAGCATGTCCATCTCGGGGCCGACCCCCAGGGGGAACAGGCTGACGACGATGATGAAGAAGAACAGGGCGGAGACCAGATCTGCCTGGCGGCGCAGGGCCAGCTTGAGGTCGCGGCCGACGATGGCGAAGAAGAGGCTGAGCATCAGGCCCCCAAACGGTATTCGCGTACCGCGCCGGCTGGAATGTTCACCGCCTGGTGCGTCGTCATCACCGCCAGGCCGCCCCGCTGCAGGTGGGCGCCGATGAGGCCCGCCACCATGTCCACCGCCGCCACGTCCAGGGCCACGAAGGGCTCGTCCAGCACCCACAGGGCGCGGCGCTCATGGATCAGGCGGGCCAGGGCGACACGGCGCTTCTGGCCTTGGGACAGGTATTTGGCCTGCAGTTCCTCCCGGCCGCCCAGGCCCACGGCGTAGAGCGCCTCCAGGGCCTGCTCGTCGGAAAGAGGCTCGCCGGCCAGGCGGGCCGAGGCCAGCAGGTTCTCCAGGGGCGTCAGCTCTTCCTTGATGGCGTTGTGGTGGCCCATGTAGCACAGCTCGGCCCGGTAATCCTCCGCCAGCTTGCGGATGGCAACGCCGCGCCAGGCGATCTCGCCGGCCACCGGCTGGGCCAGGCCCACCAGCATGCGCAGCAGGCTGGTCTTGCCGGCGCCGTTCTTGCCCTGCAGGTTGAGCAACTCGCCACCTTCAAGGCGAAAGCTCACCCCGGCGAACAGGCGACGGTCACCGCGTACGCATTCCAGTTGGGAGGCTTCCAGCATGGGGAATTATCGAAAATGAACCCGGGAACAAAAGGGCCGGGCTTGGGCGAAAATCGGCTGAACCGCGGCAGGGACGTATTGTGCAGGGCGGATTCTAGTCCCGGATTGACGGGAATCAAAATCGAATCAAACGGCCTCCGTTAGGGTAGCGACTCAGCAAAATCAAGGAATTCACCGGTGGCGGAGCCCCTCGGCACAGCAACGCAACTCACCCTCTCCCTGGCCTGGGCCGAGGGCCGCATCGCCGCACCGCGCATCGGCGCCCCGCGAGTCCTGGCCGCTCGCCTGCTACAAGGCCGCCCGGCGGACGATGCTGCCACCCTGGCGCCACGCCTCTTTACGCTCTGTGCCGCCGCCCAAGGCAGCGCCGCCCGGCGCGCCCTGGCTGCCGCCGCCGGGAACCCCCTGCCGCCGCCGGATACCGCCGAGCAAGCCACCCTGATGGCGGAAATGGTGGGCGAACACCTGTGGCGGCTGGCCCTGGACTGGCCGACCCGCCTCGCCACCCCACCCCGTCAGGCCGCCCTGGTAGCCTGGCGCAAGCACGGCCGACACCAAGACTGGCCCGGGTGGGCGGATTTTTCCGCCCCGGCCCTGAAACTCCCGCCCTGCGCCACTTCCGCCCTGCCCCTGCTGGAAAGCCTTGATGCACGGGCCTGGTGGCAGGCCCTGGCCGGAGACCAAGACGGGGCGTGGGGCCTGGCGCATTGCTGGAACCACCTCACGGCCCTGGCCGCCGCCCCCACCCTGGCCGGCAGCCCCCGGGAAGCCGGCGCCGCCGCCCGCTGGCAGGATCATTCCGAAGTGGCCGCCCTGTGGCAAGCCAAGCGCCGCCCCGCCGCCCGCCTGCGCGCCCGTTGTCTGGAAATGGAAGCCCTGGGCGGTGGCGACTGGAACCCGGACTGGGTGGACGCCCACTACCCTGCCCCCGGCATCGGCATCGCCCGGGTCGAAACCGCCCGCGGACCCCTGCTGCATCTGGTCCAGATCAAGGACGGGAAGGTGCTGCGCTATGTTATCGTTGCCCCCACGGAATGGAACTTTCACCCGGCCGGCGCCTTTGTGAACGACGCCGCCGGCCTGCCCGCCCCCACCCCGCAAGCCGCCCTGGACCTGGCCCGTACCCTGGCCCTGTCCCTCGACCCCTGCGTGGCCGTGGCACTGACCCTGGATTGAATTGAAGAACCGCCATGCATGAAATGTCCCTGGCCGAGGGCGTGCTGCAGATCGTCGAAGACGCTGCCCTTGGTCCCGAAGGCTTTAGCCGGGTCAAGACCGTGATCCTGGAGATCGGCCAGCTTTCCTCGGTGGAGCCGGAGGCCATGGCCTTCTGCTTCGAGGCGGTGAGCAAGGGCACGGTGGCCGACGGGGCGACGCTGGAAATCGTCAGCGTTCCCGGGGAAGGGCTGTGCCTTTCCTGCCAGCGGACGGTGTCCCTGGCCCAGGTCTACGACCCCTGCCCGGAATGCGGCGGCTACCCGGTGCAGCCCACGGGCGGCACGGAAATGCGGGTGCGGGAACTGGAAGTGGATTAAACGAAGGCGCACGCATCCCAACGCAAGCACCTCCCCACGCCCCTGACAGAATTCAAGAAATCGAAGGAGCATCGACCATGTGTACCACCTGCGGCTGCAGCGCCGGCGAAACCCGCATCGAGGGCGACGCCCTCCATTCCCACGATCACCAACATGAACACGGCCATGAGCACTGGCACGTGCATGAAGACGGCACTGCCCACAGCCATGGGCACGACCATGGGCATGGCCACCAGCATGCCCACGATGAACACCAGCATGAGCATGTGCACGCCGATGGCAGCCGCCATAGCCATCCGCACCACCACGACCACCAGGGCGTCACGCCCCAGCCGGCGGCCCCGACCCACGGCCACGTGCACACCCACGCCGACGGTACCCAGCACAGCCATCCCCACACCCACGAGGGCGAGCACCACCATGCCCACGCCGAGGGTGGCCAAGGCAACCACGGGCACGACCATCACCACCATCATGGCGATGGCAGCATCGATTACGGCAGCGGCCCCGCTGGCGCCCACGCCCCGGGCCTGAGTCAGAAGCGCATGGTGCAGATCGAACGGGACATCCTCTCCAAGAACGACGCCTACGCCGCCCGCAACCGCCAGGCCCTGGCCGAGAAGGGCGTCTTCGCCCTCAACCTGGTCTCCAGCCCCGGCTCCGGCAAGACCACCCTGCTCTGCCGCAGCATTGAGGAACTGAAGGCCAAGGTCCCGGTGGCCGTCATCGAAGGCGACCAGCAGACCAGCTTCGACGCCGAGCGCATCCGCGCCACCGGCGCCCCGGCCCTGCAGATCAACACCGGCAAGGGCTGCCACCTGGACGCCCACATGGTGGGCCACGCCCTGGATAAGCTGGAGGTGCAGGACGACTCCCTGCTGCTCATCGAAAACGTCGGCAATCTGGTCTGCCCCGCCGCCTTCGACCTGGGCGAGGCCGGCAAGGTGGTGATCCTTTCCGTCACCGAAGGTGAGGACAAGCCCCTGAAGTACCCGGACATGTTCCGCGCCGCCCGCCTGATGCTGCTCTCCAAGGTGGACCTGCTGCCCCACCTCACCTTCGACGCCGACAAGGCGGTGGAATACGCCCGCCGGGTCAATCCGGCCCTGGAAGTGATCCGCGTCTCCACGACCAGCGGCGAAGGTTTCCCGGAATGGCTGACCTGGGTGGAAAAGGGCCTGGCCGCCGCCAAGGCGGCACGCCAGGAAAACGTCGCCACCCTCAAGGCCCGCATCGCCGAGTTGGAAAGCCTGCTGGCCCGCCGCTAAGCGGCCGTCAGTTTCCATCAGGCTGCCGGGGCGCCACTGCGGCGCCCGGCAGCCGGCCCAGTCCCTGAATTTCTGTCGCAACGCCCCATGAACGACCTCACCCTTCCCCTGCTCTGCCGCCGGGTCCGCGTCCGCGGCCTGGTGCAGGGCGTCGGCTATCGTCCCTTCGTCTATCGCCTGGCCTTCGAGCTGGGCCTCTCCGGTTGGGTGCGCAACGATGCGGAAGGAGTGGATATCGAAGCCCGGGGTCCGGCGCCGGTGGTGGAACGCTTCATCGCCCGGCTGCGGGCCGAGGCCCCGGAACTGGCCCGGGTGGAAGCGGTGGAGGTACGGGAAGCAGAACCCGAACGCAGCCTGCCCGGCTTTCTCATCGTCGAGAGCCGGGGCGGCCACGCCAGCACCGCCATCGGCCCCGACAGCGCCCTCTGCCACGACTGCCTGGAAGAACTGTTCGCGCCCCAGGACCGGCGCCACCGCTACGCCTTCACCCACTGCACCCACTGCGGCCCCCGCTACTCCATCACCCGGGAACTGCCCTACGACCGGGCCCGCACCAGCCTGGCCCCCTTCCCCCAGTGCCCGGCCTGCACCGCGGAATACGCCGATCCCCACAACCGGCGCTTCCACGCCGAGGCCAACTGCTGCCCGGACTGCGGCCCCCAACTCAGACTGCTCGACGCCGCCGGCCAGCCGATGCCCGGTGACCCGGTGCGGGAGGCGGTGCGCCTGCTGCAGGCCGGCAAGATCGTCGCCCTCAAGGGCTACGGCGGCTTCCACCTGGCCTGCGACGCCCGCAATGGGGCCGCCGTGGCCGAACTGAGAAAGCGCAAGCACCGGGAGGAAAAGCCCTTCGCCGTGATGGCCGCCAACGTGGCCTCGGCCAATGCCCTCTGCGCCCTGGGCGGCGACGAGGCGGGCCTGCTGGAACTGCCCGAGCGCAGCATCGTCCTGCTGCGCAAGCAGGACAACACCGACACCCAATTGCCCGGCGTCGCCCCCGGCCTGCAATGGCTGGGCCTGATGCTGCCCTACGCGCCCCTGCACTACCTGCTCTTCCATGCCGCCGCCGGCGAACCGGCGGGCCTGGCCTGGCTGGCCCAAGCCCAGGATCTGGTACTGGTGATGACCAGCGCCAACCCGGGGGGCGAGCCCCTGGTCACCGACAACGCCGAGGCAGTGGAACGCCTGGCCGGCATGGCCAACGCCTTCCTCTGCCACGACCGGGACATCGTCATCCGCAGCGACGACTCGGTGATCCGCTGCGACGAAGGCGGCGTCCAGTTCCTGCGCCGGGGTCGGGGCCAGACGCCGCGCCCCATCAAGCTCAAGGATGAGGGCCCGGCCGTCCTGGCCTTCGGCCCCTACCTGAAAAACACCCTGTGCGTGGTCAAGGGCCGGGAGGCCTATCTCTCCCAGCACATCGGCGACCTGGACAATGTGCCCACGGTGAATTTCCTGGAAGAGACGGCGGCCCACCTGCTGCACATCCTGGACGTGGAACCCCAGGTCATCGCCCACGATCTGCACCCGGACTTTCCCTCCACCCGGCTGGCCGCCGCCTTCGCCGCCGAGCGGGGCATTCCGGCCATCGCCGTGGCCCACCACCACGCCCACATCGCCGCCGTGCTGGCGGAAACCCGTTACCCCAAGCCGGTCATCGGCCTGGCCCTGGACGGCATCGGTCTGGGTGAAGACGGCGGCCTGTGGGGCGGCGAACTGCTGCGGGTGGACGGGGCCGACTGCCAGCGCCTCGGCGGCCTTTCACCCCTCCAACTGCCCGGCGGCGACAGGGCCGCCCGGGAACCCTGGCGCCTGGCCGCCGCCGCCCTCCACGCCCTGGGCCGCAACGGCGACATCGAGGCCTTCGTCGCCCGTCGTTATCCTGATCAACAGGGCGCCGGAATGATCGCCGAGATGCTGCGCAAGCAGCTCAACTGCCCGCCCACCTCCAGCCTGGGCCGGCTGTTCGACGCCGCCGCCGGCCTCCTGGGCCTGCGCGCCAGCCAGCGCTTCGAGGCCCAGGCCGCCATGGAATTGGAAGGCCGGGCCCACGCCTGGGAAGAGCGCCACGGCCCCGCCGCGCCCCTCACCGATGGCTGGAACATCAACAACGACGGCCATCTCGACCTGCTGCCCCTGCTCGCCTGGCTGGGCGAATGCGATGACGCCGACCTGGGCGCCGCCCGCTTCCACGCCACCCTGGCCGCCGGCCTGGTGCATTGGGCGGCCGCGGCGGCCGAACGGGCCAACCTGTCCACCGTCGCCCTGGGCGGCGGCTGCCTGCTCAACCACCTGCTTTCCCGGGACCTGCGCATGGGCTTGCAGGCCAGAGGGCTGGCCGTGCTGGAAGCCCGCCAGGCCCCGCCCAACGACGGCGGCATCGCCCTGGGCCAGGCCTGGGTGGCCCGGCAGTCCCTGGGCCGTTAGGAGCACGACGTGACCACCTATCCGCCCCAGTTCGCCCCCTACCTGGCCGCCAGCCCCATCGTCGCTGCCGACCATCCCGAGATTCGCCGCCTGGCCGCCGAACTGCAGGCCGCCGGCGACGGCAGCCCCACCGATACAGCCCGCCGCTGCTTCGAGTACGTGCGGGACCAGATCCGCCATAGCTGGGACTACCGGGCCGACGCCCATAATCCCCTTACCTGTGCCGCACCCCAGGTGCTGGCGGAACGCACCGGCTACTGCTACGCCAAGAGCCACCTGCTGGCGGCCCTGCTGCGGGCCAACGGCATTCCCGCCGCCCTCTGCTACCAGCGCCTGACGCTGATCCCCGGCGGGGAGCGTTACTGCCTGCACGGCCTCAATGCCGTCTACCTGCCCGAACACGGGTGGTACCGCATCGATGCCCGGGGTAACAAGCCGGAGGTGGAGGCCGCCTTCACCCCGCCCCGAGAGCAATTGGCCTTCGCCCTGGACTACCCGGGGGAACTGGATTTCCCCGGCCTTTACCCGGAGCCGGTAGCGGCCATCCAGGACCTGCTGCAGCGGTGCACCAGCGTGCAACAGGCCATGGACGAGATTCCCGATGCCACTGCCCTGCCTCCCGCCCCTCTGAATTTGCCCCTGAAGGAGCGCTGACAATGTGTCTCGCCATCCCCGCGAAAATCGTTGAACTCCTGCCCGACGACCAGGCCCGCATCGACCTGGGGGGCGTGCGCAAGGAAGTCTCCCTGGCCCTGGTGGAAGACGTGGCCGTGGGCGACTACGTCATCATCCACGTGGGCTACGCCCTGACCAAGCTGGACCCGGAAGAGGCGGCCAAGACCCTGGCCCTCTTTGCCGAGCTGGACGACGAAGCCCGCGCCGCCGCCATGGCCCAGGCCTGATGTCCCCGCGCCAGCCAATGCCGCCCATGGCCCCCGCCCTCTGTGATCTCTGTGCCCGCTGTGGCAAAAGGTTTTCCCCATGAAGTACGTCGACGAATACCGGGACGGCGAACTGGCCCAGGGCCTGGCCGCCGCCATCGCCAAGGAAGCCCGGCCGGACCGCCGCTACCACTTCATGGAGTTCTGTGGCGGCCACACCCATGCCATTTCCCGCTACGGCGTCACCGACCTGCTGCCGGCCAATGTGCGCATGATCCACGGCCCCGGCTGCCCGGTCTGCGTGCTGCCCATCGGCCGGGTGGACCAGGCCATCCGCCTGGCCCTCAAGCACAACGTGATCCTGTGCACCTACGGCGACTGTCTGCGGGTGCCGGCCTCCGACGGCCTTTCCCTACTCAAGGCCAAGGCCCGGGGGGCGGACATCCGCATGGTTTATTCCAGCGCCGACGCCCTCAAGCTGGCCCAGGAGAACCCGGAGAAGCAGGTGGTGTTCTTCGCCATCGGCTTCGAGACCACCACCCCGCCCACCGCCGTGGCCATCAAGCAGGCCAAGGCGATGGGCCTGCAGAATTTTTCCGTGCTGTGCTGCCACGTGCTGACCCCTTCAGCCATCAGCAACATCCTGGAATCGCCGGAGGTGAGGAAGCTGGGCACCGTGCCCCTGGACGGTTTCATCGGTCCGGCCCACGTCTCCACCATCATCGGCAGCCGGCCCTACGAGTTCTTCGCCGAGGAATACCGCAAGCCCGTGGTCATCGCCGGCTTCGAGCCCCTGGACGTGATGCAGGCCATCCGCATGTTGGTACGCCAGGTCAATGAAGGCCGGGCCGAGGTGGAAAACGAGTTTTCCCGGGCCGTCAGCCGGGAGGGCAACCTCAAGGCCCAGAACCTGGTAGCCGAGGTCTTCGAACTGCGCCGCGCTTTCGAGTGGCGCGGCCTGCACACCGTGCCCTATTCCGCCCTGCGCATCCGCGGCGGCTTCGCCGAGTTCGATGCGGAACAGCGCTTCGGCGAAAACTACGTCAGCGTGCCCGACCACAAGGCCTGCGAATGCGGCGCCATCCTGCGGGGCGTCAAGCGCCCCCAGGACTGCAAGCTGTTCGGCACCGTGTGCACCCCGGAAAACCCCATCGGCTCCTGCATGGTCAGTTCCGAAGGTGCCTGCGCGGCCCATTACACCTATGGCCGCTACCGGGATATTACTTCCGTAAGAGACTGAATCTATTAGGTTTGTCCTATCGCCACAAAACCCGTCCCCCGGTAAAATCCGGGCATGTTTTGGGGAAGGGGATTCCCGTGGATCACGAAGACGACGACCTGCTGGAGCTGTTGCGGGACCAGAACGCCCGCTTCCAGAAACTGCTGGAAATCCAGCGCCGCATCGGCGGTGAGCGGGACATCGACCGCCTGCTGCCCCTGGTCATGCAGGAACTGTCAGACCTGCTGGGGGCGGACCGTTGTTCGGTCTTTCTCTTTGACCCGGACCATTGCTGCCTGCGGGCCCGCTTCGCGGCGGGGCTGGAAGAGGAACTGGTACTGCCCCTGCGCCTGGGCATCGTCGGCACCGTGCTGCTGACCCGCCGCCCCAGCAACGTGGGCAACGCCTACGATCACCCCCATTTCAATCCCCACATCGACGGCCTCACCGGCTTCAAGACCGGCAGCACCCTGGTGGTACCCCTGCTGGACCACGACGAGGCGGTGGGCGCGGTGCAGCTGATCAACAAGCGCACCGGCCGCTTCCTGGCCAGCGACGAGCAGCAGGCCGCCGAAGTGGCTTCGGAACTGGCCCTGGCCTATCGGGCCGATACCCTGAGCCCCGATCTGGCCGCTGCCGCCATGCAGGCCCTGCGGGATGCCACCCTGGCAGAGCGGGCCTCGGTCTACGTGCTGGACCGGCGGGGCCGCCGTCTCAGCGCCCTTTACAGCGACGGCATCGCCCGGGAGCGCATCAGCCTGGACCTCAACCTGGGCATCGCCGGCTGGGTGGCAGTGACGGGGGAAACCGCCAATATCGCCGAGGCCGCCCTGGACCCCCGCTTCAATCCCACCATCGACCGCCGCTCCGGCTACCGCACCCGTACCGTCCTGTGCACGCCAATCCGGGGCGCCAAGGGCGAAACCCTGGGCGTGGTAGAGGCCATCAACAAGGATTACGGGGCCTTCACCGAGGAAGACCGGGCGACCCTGGAAAGCGTCATGTCCATGGTCTCCGTAGCGGTGGAAAACGCCCTGCTGCTGGAAGACCAGGAGCGCCAGTTTCACAGCCTGCTGGAAGTTCTGGCCGCCTCCATCGACGCCCGGGATACCCTCACCGCCGGCCACTCCACCCGGGTAGCTGCCTACGCCGTGGGCATCGGCCGGGAGCTGGGCTTCACCGGCAACGAGCTGAAGGTGCTGGAAATGGCGGCCCTGCTGCACGACTACGGCAAGATCGGCATCGACGACCAGGTGCTGAAGAAGAACGGCAAGCTGACGACGGAGGAATACACCCACATCCAGCAGCACCCGGCCCTCACCTTCAGCATCCTGGACCGCATCCATTTCGCCCGTCAGTACCGGGACGTACCCCTGATCGCCGCTTCCCACCACGAGTATCTCGACGGATCCGGCTACCCCCGGGGCCTGACGGCGGGCGAGATTCCCTTCATGGCCAAGATTCTCACCGTCGCCGACGTCTTCGAGGCCCTCACCGCCGACCGCCACTATCGTCCGGGCATGAGCGAGGATCAGGCCTTCACCATTCTCTGGGAAGGCATCGGCCACAAGTTCGACGGTGACGTGGTGGATGCCCTGGAGCGCAGCTGGCACGGCGTCCGCGCCCAGCTGCTGGGCCAGGCGCCGGAAGCCGCGGCCACCGCAGCCGCCAGCGCAACCACCTCCCGGGCCGCCTGACGGAGATCAACGCTCCGCCGTCGATCTTCTGCTATACACAGGGCTCGCAGCCGCGCTGCGCCTTACTACCCCGCGAGTCCCCATGAAACAGAACTACATCCGCCCCCTGGACCTGAAGCACGGCCGTGTGGACATGAGCCACGGCAGCGGCGGCCGGGCCATGGCCCAGCTCATCGACGAACTGTTTGCCCCCCTGCTGGGCAACGACTACCTGGCCCAGGGCAACGACGGCTCGGTGATGCCGCTGCCGGAGGGTCCGGGCCGGCTGGTGATGGCCACCGACGCCCACGTGGTCTCCCCCCTCTTCTTCCCCGGCGGCGATATCGGCTGCCTCTCGGTACACGGCACCATCAACGACGTGGCCGTCATGGGCGCCAAGCCTCTCTATCTCTCGGCCAGCTTCATCCTGGAAGAAGGTTTCCCCCTGGCCGACCTCAAGCGCATCGTCGCATCCATGGCGACCGCGGCACAGGAAGCCGGCGTGCCAGTGGTCACCGGCGACACCAAGGTGGTGGAGCAGGGCAAGGGCGACGGGGTGTTCATCAGCACCACCGGCGTCGGCTGGCTGCCTGCCGGCATCGCGCTTTCCGGTAACCGGGCGGCGCCCGGCGATGCCATCCTCGTCTCCGGCCCCATCGGCGACCACGGCATGGCTATCATGAGCCAGCGGGAAAGCCTGGCCTTCGAATCCCCCATCGTTTCCGACACCGCAGCCCTGCACGGCCTGGTGGCGGCCCTGCTGGCCAGCGGCATCGCGGTGAAGGTGCTGCGGGACCCGACCCGGGGCGGCCTGGGCACCACCCTCAATGAAATCGCCCGCCAGTCGGGCGTCGGCATGATGCTGCAGGAGGCCCGCATCCCGGTGCAGCCGGCGGTGGCCGCCGCCTGCGAATTTCTCGGCCTGGACCCGCTCTACTGTGCCTGCGAGGGACGACTCATCGCCATCGTCGCCGGGGAAGATCGGCACAAGGCCCTGGCGGCCCTGCAGGCCCATCCCCTGGGCAGCGGCGCCGCCATCGTCGGCAGCGTGCATGAGGATCCGCACCACTTCGTGCAAATGACCACCGGCTTCGGCGGCAAGCGCATCGTCGATTGGCTCACCGGGGAACAGTTGCCGCGCATCTGCTGATGCCCCGCCGGGGCGTCCCCCGGCCTATCGGCCCAGGCCCGGCCCGGAGTGTCACAGGGTGGCCTGGGCCTCTCCCAATGCCGCTGTGGTGAGACGCAGGCGGTCCGCCAGATCGAGACTCAGGTTGCGCACCAGGCGGGCGGCCACGCCCGGGTGGTTGTCCTGCAGCCAGTCCAGCCGGTCGCGGCTGAGGCTCCACAATTCCACATCCTCGTCGGCCACGGCCGTGGCGGAGCGGGGCTTGCCTTCCAGCAAACTCATTTCGCCGAAAATCACCCCGGGGCCAAAGGCGGCAATGCGATGACTGTGGCTGCCCTGGCCCGGCAGGCGGATGGAAACGGTCCCCCGGCTAACCAGATACAGGGCATCTCCCGCATCGCCCTGGGCGAAGACTTCACTGCCCTGGGCCAGGGTATGGCAGGCCATGCAGGATTCGAGCAAGCGTAGCTCCGTGACCGACAGCCCACGGGCCAGCAGGCAGTCATCCAGGCTCACCGGCGCATCGTGGGTGGCAGCGCCGCCCCGCTCGTCGAGCAGCAGGTTCTCGCAGAATTCCAGGGCACTATCGGCATCGGCGAACCAGTATTGGCGCGGCAGGCTGAGAGCCAGGCCAAAGCCCAGCAGGTTACGACCCACGGCGCTTTCCGGCGGCACCCGGGCCAGCAGGAGATGGCAGCCCTGGCGCTCGAGGCGGGAGGCCAGCTGCTGCAGGCAACGCACGCCGGTGGCATCCACTTCCTTGACGCCGCTGAAATCGAGAATGACCCAGCGGGCCGAGCTCTGCTCCACCGCCTGCTGCATACGGTCTGCCGTGCCGAAAAAGAGACTGCCTTGCAGTTCCATGAGGGCGATCTGCCGGCCGTAGGTCTCCAGCCAGTGCATGTCGGCGGCGCTGCGCACCCGCAGGGAATGGCGCTGGCTGCCGCTGCTGATGCGGCCCACCACCGGCCGGCTGTTGTTGCGCACGAAGAGCACCATGGCGGCCAGCACGCCGACGCCCACCGCCCATAGCAATCCCAGGAATACCGCCGTCAGGGCCACACCAGCTGCCAGGCCGCCCTGGGCCAGGAGTTGCCGATGCTGGGCCGCCTCAGCCGGCGACACGCCACGCCCCAGGCCGCCGATCAGTTGCCGCAGCAGGCGGCGCAGCCAGTCATCCACCATGCCCACGGCGATGGCCACCAGCAGCACCGCCGTCACCGCCTCCGGCACCCGGGACAGCCAGGGCAGGCCCAGCAGTACCACGACGGCCATCCCCAGGGCGTAGAAAAGGGAAGCCGTCGGGGTACGCCCACCACCTCGCACATTGGCCAGCAAGCGGGCCGCCGTCCCGGCGGTGGTGGTGCCGCCGAGCAGGGCCGCCCCCAGGTTGGCGCCGCCCTGGGCCAGCAGTTCCCGGCGACTGTCGTGGCGGCTGTGCAACAACTGGTCGGCGCTGACGGCGCAGAGCATGGCTTCCAGGGAGGCCAGCACGGCAATGGTGGCGGCAAAAGGCAGCAGGGTCGGCAGATGGGCCAGCCACTGGCGGGCATCGGGTAGCAGGGTTTCCCGGGCCGACAGCCACTGGCCAGGCCACTGGAAACTCAAGGCCGGCAGGGTCGGGCCCAGCCATTCGGAGCCGGCCGCCAATCCGAGGGCGTAATAGAGGGCCGTACCTCCCGTCAGCGCCAGGATGGGCGGGGGAATCGGGCGCAGGAAGCGAGGCGGAGCAAAGGACAGGTAGAGGCTGGCACCAGCCACCACCACTGACAGCCAGCGCACATCAGCCCAGCCCAGGGCGGCCCAGGCTGCGTGCCGGTCCAGGCCGAACAGGGGTTTGAGGGCGGATAGCAGCATCAGCAAGGCAATGCCGCACATCAGGCCGGAAAGCACCGGGTAGGGCAGATAGCGGATGGCGCGCCCCAGGCCGGCGGCGCCGATGGCCATCTGCAGGAGCCCGGCCAGGGCACAGCAACTGAGCAACAGCAGCAGGATGGCAGGCGCGGTGCCCGGAGCACCAAGGGGAAAGTCCGGGTGGCGCAGCAGGGTCTCGATGAGGTGGGCGAGGATAATGGCGATGCCGGGGCGGGAACCGCTGATGACGCCCCGGGTGCCCCCCAGCAGGGGGCCGAAGAGGCCGGCCAAGATGCAGCCCATGAAGGCCAGCATGATGCCCAGGCTGCCATAGGTGACCCCCATAGGGGCCAGGGTGATGAGGCCGTAGTTGAGTTCTACCGGTACGCCACCGAGCACGGCCTGCATGCCGCCAAGGCAATCCCCCCGCAAGTGGCCACCGAAGCGCCGGCGCAGGCGCGCCAAGCGGGAATGGGGAGAGGCGGCGGCAGGGAGAACGTCAGACTGGGGCACGGCGGCACTGCAAAGAACCGGGAGGGGACGCCGCTAGGGGCATCCCGGCACGGGGGTGGGGAATCAGGAAGGAAGCGCTCAGCCCCGGACGACGATCATCGCCGCCACCACATTTTCCAGTTCTTCCAGAATCATGCGCCGGGCATCGGCTTCATTCTGGGCGTTGGAGACTTCATAAATATTACGAGTGCCATCGGTAAAGCGGACCGAGGCCAGAAAAGGGGTCTTGGGACGACGGGGACGGCGAGGCGCGGTGGTCTCGGACGAAGCGGAACGGCGTTGGCGTTGCATGCGAAACAAACCTCCCAGGAACAGCAGCGAAGACAGCGACTCTTGTTTTTTTGACGCCTCTCCCGTCAATGCGGTGAGAGTGCAGCCATGCTAACCAAAGCTAACCCTTTGAAAAATAATACGAAGGTGATAAAGCACCGCTTCAACCCCGGAGAAAATGGCCTAAGCCCCTAAAAAGACAGTGGATAATTTTTTTCACCCGGGCACCAAATAGCCATACGGCATGGGACGGCAGGGCTAGCCCGATATTATTGCGCCTGACTATTGAAACAATTCCATCAATTCATTGGATCAATCAAATCGACTTTGCTGTAATGGCCTCATTCCCTGATCACTACGCAGCCGGAGCCCGCCATGTCTGCCCTCATCCATGAAGTCGATGCCCACCTCCTGCATGGCCGGCACCCCGTCCGCAGCCTGGCCGGCCTAGCCGTGGCGGTGGCCGGTTCGGTGGTACTGGCCGCCCATGGGGCCGCCGCCCTGGGCGATGCCCTGGCCAGCAGCGCCATGATCGGCGCGCTGCTGGGAGGCCTGGCCGGCGCCGCCGCCACCGCCGCCGGCGCCGTGGCCATGCTTTTCCTCGGCAAGCTCAACGGCCGCCGGGAAGACCAGCTGATGGCCTTCGCCGCCGGGGTGATGCTGGCCGCCGCCATCGTCTCCCTTTTCATTCCCGCCATCGAAGCCGCCGCGCCGGTCTTTGGCAATGCCTCGCCCCTGGCCGTGCTGCTGGCCCTGGGCGCCGGCGTCGGCCTGATGCTGGGCCTGGACAAGGCCCTGCCCCACGCCCACGCCGTCAGCGGCGTCCATGGCCCGGCCACCCATGCCTCCCGGGGCCTGCTGCTGGCCCTGGCCCTGTTCCTGCACAACTTCCCCGAAGGCATGGCGGTGGGCATCGCCGCCAGCGGCGGTGCAGGGGCCGTGGTGCCGGTGGCCCTGGCCATCGCCGTGCAGGATGTGCCCGAGGGCCTGCTGGTGGCCCTGGCCCTGGGCGCTGCCGGCATGAACCTGCAGCGGGCCGTGCTGCTGGGCGCCGCCACCGGCCTGGCCGAGCCTGTGGGGGCCTGGATCGCCGCCACGGTCCTGGGCGACAACCCGGCCCTCTACCCGGTGGGCCTGGCCTTCGCCGCCGGCGCCATGGGTTTCGTGGTCTTCCACGAAATGCTGCCGGAACTGAAGAGCCGGGGCGGCCTGCCCCAGGTCTCCGGCGCCCTGGCCGGCGGCATCGCCCTGATGCTGGGGGTGGACCTCTTCCTCGGCTGATTGCGTTACATCAAGTCAAAAAAGCCCCGGGGCCGCTAGAATTGCGGCCCTATGGCTTCCCTGCGCATCCTCCTCCTCACCCACACCTTCAACAGCCTGACCCAGCGCCTCCACGCCGAACTGACGGCCCGGGGCCATGAGGTGTCGGTGGAGTTCGACATTGCCGATTCGGTCACCGCCGAGGCCGTCGCCCTCTTCCGCCCCGACCTGATCCTGGCCCCCTTCTTGAAGCGGGCCATCGCCGAGGAACTGTGGTCCAAGCACCTGTGCCTGATCGTGCATCCGGGCATCGTCGGCGACCGGGGCCCCTCGGCCCTGGACTGGGCCATCCAGAACGGGGAGGAGACCTGGGGCGTCACCGTGCTGCAGGCCGAGGAGGAGATGGATGCTGGCCCGGTCTGGGCCAGCGCCGAATTCCCCCTGGGCGGCGGCAAGAAGGCCAGCGTGTACCGCCAGGAAGTGACCGAGGCCGCCTGCCGCGCCTCCCTGGAAGCCATCGAGCGTTTCCAGGCCGGCGGCTTCACGCCCCGCCGCCCCGACCCGGCCGATCCTGCGGTCCGAGGCCGGGAGCGCCCCCTGATGCGGCAGACGGACCGGGGCATCGACTGGTCCCGGGACGACACCGCCACCGTGCTGCGCAAGCTCAACGCCGCCGACGGCTTTCCCGGCGTGCTCGACGAACTCTTCGGCGAACCCTGCCATCTCTACGACGCCTGGCCGGAAGCCAAGCTGCGCGGCACCCCCGGCGCCATCATCACCCGCCGCGAAACCGCCCTGTGCCGGGCCACGGCGGACGGCGCCCTGTGGCTGGGCCATGTGAAGCGGGGCGGAGCCTACCCTCACGCCTTCAAGCTGCCCGCCACCACGGCCTTCGCCGAGCGGCTGGCCGAGATCCCGGAAGCGCCCCTGGACGGCTGGTTCGCCGCCGACCACGCCACCTGGCAGGACATCCGCTATGAGGAGGCCGGCGCCGTCGGCTTCCTCCACTTCGACTTCTACAACGGCGCCATGGGCACCGGCCACTGTCAGCGGCTGCTGGAAGCCCTCCACTTCGCCCTGGAACGACCGACGTCCGTACTGGTGCTGATGGGCGGGCGGGACTTCTGGTCCAACGGCATCCACCTCAACCTGATCGAGGCGGCGGATTCCCCCGCCGACGAATCCTGGCGCAACATCAACGCCATGGACGACCTGGCCGAGGCCCTCATCCGCGCCACCGGCAAGCTCACCATCGCCGCCCTGGGCGGCAACGCCGGGGCCGGCGGCTGCTTCCTGGCCCGGGCTGCCGATCTGCTGTGGGCCCGCCAGGGCGTCATCCTCAACCCCCACTACAAGAACATGGGCAACCTCTACGGTTCCGAGTTCTGGACCTACCTGCTGCCGCCCCGGGTCGGCGCGGACGGGGCCCGGGCCATCATGCAGCACCGCCTGCCCATGACCGCCGACGAGGGCGTGGCCCTGGGCTTCCTCGACGCTGCCCTGGCCGGCACGCCGCAGGCCTTCCGCGTGGACGTGGCGCGCCGCGCCGCCGAGCTGGCCGCCGCGCCGGACCTGGCCCAGCGCCTGGCCGCGAAGGCCGCCCGACGGGCCTCCGACGAGGCCGAGAAGCCCCTCTCCGCCTGGCGCGCCGAGGAGCTGGCCCACATGCAGCGCAACTTCTACGGCTTCGACCCCAGCTATCATGTGGCCCGTTACCACTTCGTGCACAAGTCGCCCCAGTCCTGGACGCCGCGCCACCTGTCGAAGCACCGGGACCTGGGCTGGAGCGTCCCCGAGACGAACTGAAGCGCCATGAAAAATGCCCCCGCCCTGCCCGCCGTCCTCGTGGTGGACGATGAAGTCCGCTCCCAGGAGGCCCTGCGCCGTACCCTGGAGGAAGACTTCACCGTCTTCACCGCCTCCGGCGCCGACGAAGCCATGGCCATCATGGAGCGGGAGCAGGCGGGCCGTGGCGTGCAGGTGGTGCTGTGCGACCAGCGCATGCCCGGCACCTCCGGCGTCGCCTTCCTCACCGAAGTGCGCCAGCGCTGGCCCGATGTGGTGCGCATCGTCCTCTCCGGCTACACCGAGGCTGGCGACATCATCGCCGGCATCAACGAGGCCGGCATCTACCAGTACCTTCTGAAGCCCTGGCAGCCGGAACAGCTGCTGCTGACCCTGAAAAGCGCCGCCAACGTGTGGCGCCTGCAGCAGGACAACCAGCGCCTCTCCCTGGAACTGCGCGCCGCCGAGCCGGTGCTGGCGAGCAAGGTGGAGATGAAGTACGAACGGGTGAAGCGGGAGCTGGGCCTGGACGGCCTCACCCGCAGCGCCGGCAGCCCCATGAACCCGGTCTGCGACATGGTGCAGCGCATCGCCCCCTATGACCTCTCGGTGCTGCTCATGGGCGAGTCGGGCACCGGCAAGGAAATGCTGGCCCGGGCCATCCACTACCAGAGCCGGCGGGACCGCCAGGCCTTCGTCGTGGAGAACTGCGGCGCCCTGCCGGACCAGCTGCTGGAAGCGGAACTCTTCGGATACAAACGGGGCGCCTTCACCGGCGCCTACGAGGACCGCATCGGCCTCTTCCAGCAGGCTGACGGCGGCACCATCTTCCTCGACGAAATCGGCGAGACCTCCCCGGCCTTCCAGGTGAAGCTCTTGCGGGTGCTGCAGGAGGGCGAGTTCCGCCCCCTCGGCAGCCCCCGGCCGGTGAGCGTCAATGTGCGGGTCATCGCCGCCACCAACCGGGACCTGGAGGCCGAGGTGCGGGAAGGTCGCTTCCGCGAGGACCTCTACTACCGCCTGGCCACCGTCACCCTGCACGTGCCGCCCCTGCGGGAGCGGCCCATGGACATTCCCCTCTTGGCCCAGCGCCTGCTGGAAGCCTCCCAGAAAGCCCTGGGCAAGACCGTGCAGGGTTTCACCACCGAGACCCTGGCCTGCATCGCCGCCTACCGCTGGCCCGGCAACGTGCGGGAACTGCAAAACGAGATCCTGCGCATGCTGGCCCTGTGCGAAGGCAAGCAACTGGGCGCCGAGCTGCTCTCGCCCCGGGTGCTGCGGGCGCCGGTGGGGGTCCATGAGGATGCGGAATTGTCCTTCCTCGCCGACCTCTCCGGCGGCCTCAAGGAGCGCATGGAACAGCTGGAAGCCAAGGTGGTGAAGGAGGCCCTGATCCGCCACCGCTGGAACAAATCCAAGGCCGCCGCCGACCTGGGCCTCTCCCGCGTCGGCCTGCGCAACAAGCTGGTGCGCTACGGGCTGGAGAAGGGGTGATGCTTAGATTCGTTGCCACAGAGGGCACAGAGAACACAGAGTTTTTCCGGGCTGTGCAACGGTCGGCGCTTGCTTCAAGCGTGAGGAACGGCAAATTCCAGAGGACACCCTCTGTGATCTCTGTGCCCTCTGTGGCCAAGGTTTTCCCGTGAACCTCCTCTGGCTCCAGGCCGGCGGCTGCGGCGGCTGCACCCTCTCCCTGCTCGGCGCCGACGCCCGGGATTTGCTGCGGCAGCTGGAGGACGTGGGCATCCGCGTGCTCTTCCACCCGGCCCTCTCCGAAGCTTCCGGCCCCGAAGCCCTGGCTATTCTTGAAGACGCTGCCAGCGGCAAGGTGCCGGTGGACATCCTCTGCGTCGAGGGCGCCGTGCTGCGGGGACCCAACGGTAGCGGGCGCTTCCACATCCTCGCCGGCACCGGCATTCCCATGCTGGACTGGGTGCAGCGTCTGGCCGGCCAGGCCCGCCACGTCTTCGCCATCGGCTCCTGTACCGCCTTCGGCGGCGTGCCGGCGGCGGGGGAGAACAGCACCGACGCCTGCGGCCTGCAGTTCGAGGGCGATGAGAAGGGCGGCGTCCTGGGCGTAGACTGGCGCAGCGCCGCCGGCCTGCCGGTGGTGAACGTGGCCGGCTGCCCGACCCACCCAGGCTGGGTGGTGGACAGCCTCATGGCCCTGGCCCTTGGTCAGCTTGGCAACAACGACCTGGACGCCCTGCAGCGCCCCCGTTTCTATTCGGACCAGCTGGTGCACCACGGCTGCCCGCGCAACGAGTTCTACGAATTCAAGGCCAGCGCCCACAAGCCCTCGGAGCTGGGCTGCCTCATGGAGAACCTGGGCTGCAAGGGCACCCAGGCCCACGCCGACTGCAACACTCGGGTGTGGAACGGCGTCGGCTCCTGCCTGCGCGGCGGCTACCCCTGCATCTCCTGCACCGAGCCGGGCTTCGAGGAGCCGGGCCATCCCTTCATGGAAACGCCCAAGGTGGCGGGCATTCCCATCGGCCTGCCTTCGGACATGCCCAAGGCCTGGTTCGTCGCCCTCGCCGCCCTGTCGAAATCGGCGACGCCGAAGCGGGTGCGGGAAAACGCCGCCGCCGACCATCCGGTGGTGATGCCGGCCATCCGCAAGACGGGGTTGAAATGAGCAAGCTGGTGTTGGGTCCCTTCAACCGGGTCGAAGGCGACCTGGAAGTGAGCCTGGAGGTGAGTGACGGCGCTGTGCACTCGGCCCGGGTGAACGCCCCCCTCTACCGCGGCTTCGAGCCCATGCTGCTGGGCAAGGCACCCCTGGACGCCCTGGCCATCGTGCCGCGCATCTGCGGCATCTGCTCCGTGGCCCAGTCGGCCGCCGCCGCCAGCGCCCTGGCCGAGGCCATGGGCCTGACCTCGCCGCCCAACGGCCGCCTCGCCCGCAACCTGATCCAGGCCGGGGAAAACCTGGCGGACCACCTGACCCACTTCTACCTCTTTTTCATGCCGGACTTCGCCCGGGCCGCCTACGCCGCCAAGCCCTGGTTCGCCGAGACCGAAGGCCGCTTCAAGGCCCAGACGGGACGGGCCACGGCGGAGATGCTGCCCGCCCGGGCCGGTTTCATGCGCCTGCAGGGCTACCTGGCCGGCAAATGGCCCCACACCATGGCCCTGCAGCCCGGCGGCACCACCCGGGCGGTGCTGGCGGCGGAGAAAATCCGCCTCTACGCCGTACTGCGGGAGTTCCGTGCCTGGCTGGAAAGCACACTGTTCGGCGACGCCCTGGAAACCGTGGCCGTCCTGGATTCGGCCGACGCCTTGCGGGCCTGGGCCGCCGGACGCCAGGCCGACTTTCCCCGCTTCCTGGCCCTGGCCGACGACCTGGGCCTGCAGCAGGTGGGCCGGGCCGGCAATCTCTTCCTGAGCGTCGGCGCCTACCCGGGCTCCGTCGGCAGCCTCTTCCCCGCCGGCGTCTGGGACGGCGCCAAGGGCCGCCGCGCCGAGCTGGACACCGCCCGCATCGTCGAGGACCTGAGCCACGCCTGGCTGGCCGGCGACGCCCCCCAGGCGCCCGCCCAGGGCCAGACCCGGCCCCTGCTGGAGAAGGAGGACGCCTACACCTGGTGCAAGGCCCCCCGCTACGGCGGCCAGGTGGCCGAGGTGGGCGCCCTGGCACGGCAACTGGTGGCCGGCCAGCCCCTGGCCCAGGACCTGGTGCGGGATCAATCACCCAAAAGCGGAGGGAAATCCGCCGGCGGCAACGTCACCGCCCGCATCGTCGCCCGCATGCTCGAAATCGCCGCCCTCATCCCAGCCATGGAAAACTGGGTGCAGCAACTGGCCCCCGGCGAACCCTTCTGCGCCCACGGCGAACGGCCGGATGCCGCCGTCGGCGTCGGCCTCACCGAAGCCGCCCGGGGCAGCCTGGGCCACTGGCTGACGGTCAAAAACGGTGCCATCGCCGGCTACCAGATCATCGCCCCCACCACCTGGAATTTCTCCCCCCGGGACGCCGCCGGCACCCCCGGCCCCCTGGAGCAGGCCCTGGTGGGCCTGCCCATCCCCAAGGACGAAGCAGCGCCGGTGCTGGTACAGCACGTGGTGCGCTCCTTCGATCCGTGCATGGTGTGCACGGTGCATTGAACGTCGCCTAGGCCCGCCCGCCGTTGATCACCCGGGCCACTCCGGGCAGGCAGCGGCGCAGCAACGCCTGCGCCAGCAGCAGCACTCCGATTACCCCGAGGGGAATGGCGAAATAAAGCAGCATCACCATCGGCGTTGAAGTTGGCTGCAAGGCTTTGTAGGCCAGCTTGCGGGCGATGGTCAGTACCGGTTCGTGGGCGGCATAGACGAAGAAGCTGGCACCGGAAAGCTGCATGAGCCATTGCCGCAACCGCCCGCTGCGGGCCAGGGGCCCCGAGAGGCACAGGGCGGCGCCGATACCGACAATGATGGATACGGAGTGGAGGTACACGCCGAGGCCCTGCTGGGCCAGGGCGGCATCGGCCAAGGCCAGCACAAGGTAGGTGGGAACAAGCCAGCGGGCATGACCGTCCAGGGCGAAGAGGTTCCAGCCCTGCAGGGCAACGGCAGCCCCCAGAAAGAAAAACAGGGCCGCATCCGCCGCCGGCATGGCCAGGGGCCAGAGCGGCAGCACCCAGCCCACGACCAGCAGCAGGACGCCGAGGCGCGGCAGAAAGCGGGCGCCCAGGAAGACCAGGGGGGCCGCCAGCACCAGCAGCATCAGATCCCGGATGAACCAGAACTGGTAGGCAATGGGCATACGGCCAATACCGAAGAGGGCATCGACGTAATCGCCGGAAGCATAGCTGGCGATGGGCAGGCTCTTGCCCGAGAAGAAGCCGGCAGTGGCCGGCAGGGCCTGGGCCAGGGCCACCACCGCCAGGGTGGCGAGATTCCAGAAAAGATAGGGAATGAGCAGGGTGTGCAGGCGGGCCCGGAGCTTGGCGCCGTAGGCCGGCAAGGTGGCGCTGAAATGCCGGAAGAAAAGAAAGCCGGAGATGAGGAAAAACAGCGGCACCGCCACCCGGGCCAGGCCCTGGGAGATGAGGTTGCGGATGAAATCTCCCACCGGGCTACCCTGACTGCTGCCGATGGCGCCACCGGCAAAGCCAACGCTGGTTTCGTAGGCATGGATGAAAACGACGCCGACGATGAGGGGAAAACGCAGGAGGTCGAGGCGCAGGAACAGCGTCTCGTCAGAAGGGGGGGAGCTGGCCTTTAAACGCATGGCGCCATTTTACGACGCCCTCCACTCTTGCTGGAAAGGCAGGCACCACACGGCACGACGCCACCTACCCCACCCTGCCCCCCATTGGCGGCCCCGGCGGCAGACAACAAAAAGGCCGGCATGGTTTCCCATACCGGCCTGAGGGCCATACGGCAGGGGGCGATCAGCGCGCCAGACCGGTCGCCTCGTCCACACCCAGCATGAGGTTCATGCACTGGATGGCGGCGCCGGAAGCACCCTTGCCCAGGTTGTCGAAACGGGCGGCCACCAGAATCTGCTCGCCGTGGCCGAAAACAAAAATCTCGGCACGGTTGGTGTCGTTGCAGGTGGTAGCGGGCAGGAAGCCGTTATCCAGCACCGGGGCGGCATCGGCGGGCATTACTTTGACGAAGACTTCACCGGCGTAATACTCGCTGTAGAAGGCCTGCACGTCTGCCGGGGTGACCTTTTTGCCGAGCAAACGAGGCAGCAGGGGCACCGCCACCACCATACCCTGGGCAAAGTTGCCGACGATGGGGGTGAACAGGGGCTGGTGGGCCAGGCCGGTCTGCATCTGCATTTCCGGCAGATGTTTGTGGGCCAGGCCCAGGGCGTAGAAGCGCGGGCTCTTCATGGTTTCGGGCAGGCTGGCCGGCGCTTCATAGCTGGCGATCATTTCCTTGCCGCCACCGCTGTAGCCGGTGATGGAGTAGGTGCTAGCCGGGTAATCCTTGGGCACGATGCCGGCAGCCACCAGGGGATGCATGAGCATGATGAAGCCGCTGGCGTGGCAACCGGGCACGGCCACCTTCTGGGCCTTAGCCACGCGCTGGCGCTGGCCGCCGTTGAGTTCGGGTAGGCCGTACACCCAGTCCGGGTGGGTACGGTGGGCGGTGGAGGCATCGAGGAAGCGGGTCTTGGTGTTGCCCGGAGCCAGCAGGGAGACGGATTCCTTGGAGGCGGCATCGGGCAGGCAGAGGAAGACCACGTCGGCGCTGTTGATGTATTCGGCCTTGACCGCCGGATCCTTGCGCTGCTCCTCGGGGATGGTGAGGATTTCGATTTCCGGGCGGATGGAGAGGCGCTCGTCGATCTTCAGACCGGTGGTGCCGTGGCGGCCGTCGATGAATACCTTGAAAGTCATGGCAATTTCCGTGGGCAATAAGTGCGGAGGATCAAACCGCTATTGTAGGCGGGCACGCCCCGGAAAACGATGCTTTTTGGTCCAAAAGCACCACTTAGTTCATAGACGCTGCCGGGGACGGTGGGTAGCATGACCGATGACTATCACCGCCACATGACAAGGGACCGGCCTACGCCCCGCACCATGATCCGACTGCCCCCATCTGCCAGACGCCTACTCGATTTCGAGGGTGCCAGCCTGAAGTTCAAGCTGACCCTGGGGGCCGTCGTATTGGGTCTCACCCTGCTGCTGGTGCAATCCATGGTGCAGTTCTTCGTCCTGCGGGGGGACATGATCGAGCGCATCAAGGTGGATCAGTTTGCCCTGGTCTCCGAAGTGGCCGCGGGCCTCGACGAAAAGATCCAGGAACGGCAGGAAGCCCTCTCCCAGGCTGCCAAGGTAGTGCCGATAGCCGCCATGGGGCGCCATGACGAACTGGAGCGTTTTCTCACGGAAGAGCGGGCCCTGCTCTCCATGTTCGACGATCTCTACATTTTCGACGCCAAGGGCCTGCTGCTGGTGGACTGGCCCCGCAAGGCCAGTCGCCGGGGCCTCGACATGTCGGCCCGGGATTACATCAAGGGCGTGCAGGAGCGGCTTGCCGCGGTGGTTTCCCAGCCGGTCCTGGGGCGCTCCACCGGCCAGCCCATCGTCGTCATCGCCGCCCCCATCCTGGATGCCCAAGGTCGTCTGGCCGGCATCCTTGGCGGCGTCTTGAACCTCTACAAGCCCAACCTCCTGGGCTCCCTGCCCCAGCGCAAGATCGGCGACACCGGCTACTTTTACATGGTGGCACCGGACCGCACCGTGATCGCCCACCCGGACCGGGAGCGCATCCTCAAGCCCATCGCCCCCTATGGCAGCAATCCGGTGCTGGACCGAGCCTTTGCCGGCTTCGAGGGTACCGGCGAAGGGGTCAATAGCCGTGGCCTGCACGGCCTGTTTACCTTCAAGCGCCTGCAGACCAACAGCTGGCTGCTGGCCTCCGTCATCCCCGCCACCGAAGCCTTCCAGGCCCTGGGCACGGTGCAGCGGCGCATGATCCTCACCACCCTGATGTTGATGCTGCTCTGCGCCCCCCTGCTGTGGTCTTTCGCCCGCCGCCAGATGCGCCCCTTGGGGGAACTGGCGGCCGCTGTGGAGCAACGCACCGAGGCCGAAGGGCTGGAGGCCAAGGCCCGTCCGGTGCCGGAAAGCGGCAGCCGGGAAATCCGCATCGTGGCCCGGGCCTTCAACCGCTTCCTGGCCGCCTGGAGCCAGGCTGAAGACCGCCAGCGCCTGGCCTCCCATGTGTTCGAGACCACCGCCGAAGCCATCGTGGTCTGCGATGTGGACGCCAACATCCTGGCCGTCAATCCGGCCTTCTGCCAGATCACCGGCTACACGGAACAGGAAGTGCAGGGCCGCAGCATGCGCTTCCTGCGTTCCGACCAGCACAGCCCGGCCTTTTACAAGGCCATGTGGCGCACGGTGCTGGACAGCGGCCGCTGGACCGGCGAAATCTGGAACCGCCGCAAGAACGGCAAGATCTTCCCCAAGTGGCAGACCATCAGCAGCGTGCGCAACGAGCAGGGCGAAGTGACCAACTATGTCTTCGTCTTCGCCGACCTGACGGAAATCCGCAATGCCCAACAGGCAGCCGAGCACCTGTCCTGGAACGACCCTCTTACCGGCATGGCCAACCGGGCCCAGCTGCTGCGGGAAATGGAACGCCATGGCGCCGACGGTGAGGAGCGCAATCGCTTCGCCGCCCTGATCCTGGTGGACCTGGACCGCTTCAAGCGCATCAACGAGGCCCGGGGCCTGGCGGTGGGCGATGCCCTGCTGAAGATCGTCGCTGCCCGCATCTCCCGCAGCCTGTCCCATGACGACCTGCTGGCCCGGGTGGATGCAGATGAATTCGCCATTCTCCTGGCCCACCAGGGCGACCCCGCCAGCAGCCTGGCCAGCAACGTCCAGGCCATTGCCGAAAAGGTACGCCAGCGCCTGCGGGAAGGGATCGAGGTAGGCGGGGAGACCTTCCACCTGGAAGCCAGCATGGGCATCACCCTGCTGCCCCCCAACAGCCGCGGCACCGATGCCGCCGATATCCTGCGCCAGGCCGAAACCGCCATCCACCAGGCCAAGGATGCCGGCGGCGGCCATACCGTCTTCTACGAAAGCGCCATGGCCGAGGCCATCCGCGAGCATTACCTGATGGAGCGGGAGCTGCACCGCGCCTGTCGCGACGGCGAACTACGCCTCTTCCTGCAACCCCAGGTGGATGAACAGCGCGGTTACGTCGGCGCCGAGGCCCTGGTGCGCTGGCAGCACCCCCTGATCGGGCTGACCTATCCCGGGCGCTTCATTCCCCTGGCCGAGGAGTCGGATCTCATCGTCACCCTGGATCGCTGGATGCTCACCGAGGTGTGCAAGCTCCTGGCCGAGCTGGAAGGCATGGGCATGCCCCTGCGCATTTCGGTAAACGTCAGCCCCCGCCATTTCCAGCGCCCCGACTTCCTCGCCAACGTGCAGCAGACCCTGCTGGAGACCGGGGCCGACCCCGGTCTGCTGGTTCTGGAAATCACCGAAGGCCTGGTCATCGACAGCCTGGATGAAGCCATCGCCAAGATGGACACCCTGACCACCCTGGGGGTCCGCTTCTCCATGGACGATTTCGGCACCGGCTATTCCAGCCTGGCCTACCTGAAGCGGCTGCCGGTCCATGAACTGAAGATCGACCGCAGCTTCATCCAGGATGCCCCCAACAACCCCAGCGACGCGGCCCTGGTGCAGACCATCATTGCCGTGGCGCAGCACCTGGAGCTGGAAATCGTCGCCGAAGGGGTGGAAACCCAGGCCCATGCGGACTTCCTGCGGGATTGCGGCTCCGTCATCCACCAGGGCTACCTGCATGGCGAGCCGGAAGCGGCAGAAATCTGGATCGAGCGCATCCGCCAGGCCCGCGGACTGCGGCAGGCGGAGCTGGCCCTGGCCGATTAGGCCCTCCTGGCCCACCAATGAAAACCGGCCCGCAAGGGGCCGGCTGAGGGGCCAACGCGGGTGACGAATCAGCCCATGTGCAGACCGCCGTTGACCGAGAAGTCCGCCCCGGTGGCATAGCCCCCTTCGGCGGAGGCCAGCCAGGCCACCATGGAAGCGATCTCGGAGGGTTCCCCCAAACGCTTCACCGGCACCGTGGCGACGATCTTCTCCAACACTTCGGGGCGGATGGCGCGGACCATGTCGGTGCCGATGTAGCCGGGGCTGACGGTGTTCACCGTGACGCCCTTGCCCGCCACTTCCTGGGCCAGGGCCATGGTGAAGCCGTGGATGCCGGCCTTGGCGGTGGAATAGTTCACCTGGCCGAACTGGCCCTTCTGGCCGTTCACCGAAGAGATGTTGATGATGCGGCCGAAATTGGCCTCCACCATGTCTTCGATGACCTGCTTGGTGACGTTGAAAAGGCTGTCCAGGTTGGTGGATAGCACCGCATCCCAGTCCGCCTTGCTCATTTTGCGGAACTGCCCGTCCTTGGTGATGCCGGCGTTGTTCACCAGCACCGCCACCGGCCCGTGCTCGGCCTTAACCTTGGCGAAGGCCTCCACCGTGGAATCCCAATCGCCGACGTTGCCGGCGCTGGCGTAGAAAGTGAAACCCAAGGCCTTCTGTTCGGCCAGCCACTCCTGGTAATTGCGGGTCGGCCCGCAACCGGCGACGACCTTGAAACCATCCTTATGCAGGCGCTGGCAGATGGCGGTACCGATGCCGCCCATCCCCCCCGTGACGTATGCCAGTTTTTGACTCATACAACCTCCTCGTTTTTTTGGCTTGGGGACCGGGAGGCTTGTAAAAAGAATGTGGCTTGCCACCCGGAAATCTCGCCCGGCGGCACCCCATGGGGGACGCCATGGCGATTTCATTATGTCACCAAGAAAATGGCCGTAGTCTGGCGGTGCAGCAAAAGGAAACGGCCCGCCGAAGAGGGCGGGCCGCTGCACGGGGGTGGCTGCCCGGAGAGGCAGGAAAGACGGGCATCCCGGCCATGCTGACCGGAAGACTGGCGTCTTTCCTGCCTCTCCGGGCAGGTGGCCTTAGAGGTTGGGCGCCAGCCAGCGGCGGGCTTCCTCCCGGCTGAAGCCGGCCCGGGCAGCCCAGTCCTCCAACTGGTCCTGGCCGATCTTCTGGATGGCGAAGTACTGGGCCTGGGGATGGGCCAGGAAGAAGCCGGAAACGGCCGCCGCCGGCGTCATGGCGTAGCTCTCGGTGAGGCCCATGCCGATGTTGGCCTCCGGCTGCAGCAACTGGAACAGACCGCCCTTGGCGGTGTGGTCCGGGCAGGCCGGGTAGCCGGGGGCCGGGCGGATGCCGCGATATTCTTCCTTGATCAACTGCTCGTTGGAGAGCTGCTCGTCGGCGGCATAGCCCCAGTCGTCCTGGCGCACCTTTTCGTGCAGCCACTCGGCACAGGCTTCGGCCAGGCGGTCGGCCAGGGACTTGAGCAGGATGGACTTGTAATCATCGTGGGCCGCCTCGAACTCGGCCAGCTTCTGCTCAATGCCAATGCCGGCGGTGACGGCGAAGGCGCCGGCGTAGTCGGCGACGCCACTTTCCTTGGGCGCCACGTAGTCGGAGAGGCACAGGTTGGCCTTGTCCTCCGGCCGCTTGTGCTGCTGACGGATGCCGTGCCAGGCCAGCACCGGGGCGCTGCGGCGCTCGTCGGCGTAGAAGACGATGTCGTCGCCGACGGCATTGGCCGGGTAGAGGCCGAAGACGGCGCGGGCCGTCAGCCACTTCTCACTGATGATGCGGGCCAGCATGTCCTGGGCATCGGCATAGACGCCGCGGGCGGTCTCGCCCACCACCGCATCGTCAAGGATGGCGGGGAAACGGCCGGCCAGGTCCCAGGTCTGGAAGAAGGGGCCCCAGTCGATGTAATTGGCCAGGGTGGCCAGGTCGATGTCCTGCAGCACCTGCAGGCCCAGCTTCTTGGGCACCACGGGTGTCACCGCCGTATCCCAGGGCAGGCGGTTGGCCCGGGCCTCGGCCAGGGTGACCATGGCGCTGCCCTTCTTGCCGGCGTGCTGCTGGCGGATGTTGGCGTAGTCGGCGGCCACCTCGGCGGCGTAGTTGTCCCGCTGGCTTTCCGAGAGCAGGCTGGTGACCACGCCCACGGCCCGGGAGGCGTCCGGCACATAGACCACCGGCGCCTCGTAGTTGGGGGCGATCTTGATGGCAGTGTGGGCCCGGCTGGTGGTGGCGCCGCCGATGAGCAGAGGCACGCCCAGTTCGGCAAAGCCCTGGCGCTGCATCTCGGCGGCGACGTGGCTCATTTCCTCCAGAGACGGCGTGATCAGGCCGGAGAGGCCGATGGCCTGGGCACCATGCTCCTTGGCGGCATGGAGGATTTTCTCGGTGGACACCATCACTCCCAGGTCCACCACGTCGTAGCCGTTGCAGCCCAGCACCACGCCGACGATGTTCTTGCCGATGTCATGCACGTCGCCCTTGACCGTGGCGATGACGATCTTGCCCTTGGAGGAGGCGCCGGTACGGGCCTTCTCCTCCTCGATATAGGGAATGAGGTGGGCCACGGCCTGCTTCATCACCCGGGCGGATTTGACCACCTGGGGCAGGAACATCTTGCCGGCGCCGAAGAGGTCGCCCACGGTGTTCATGCCGTTCATCAGGGGGCCTTCGATGACCGAGAGGGGCGGCTTGCCGGCGGCAGCCAGGGCGGCCCGCACTTCTTCCGTATCGGCCACCACGAATTCGGTGATGCCCTTGACCAGGGCGTGCTCCAGGCGCTTTTCCACCGGCAGGGTTCGCCAGGTGAGGTCCGGCCCCGTGTCCTTGGCCTTGCCTTCCTTCACCGTCTGGGCGAATTCCACCAATGCCTCGCCCGCACCCGGATGACGGTTCAGCACCACGTCTTCCACCTTCTGCCGCAGTTCCGGCTCCAGGTCGTCGTACACGCCGAGCATGCCGGCGTTCACGATACCCATGGTCATGCCGGCCTGGATGGCGTGGTAGAGGAAGACGGTGTGGATGGCTTCCCGCACCGGGTCGTTGCCGCGGAAGGAGAAGGAGACGTTGGAGACGCCGCCGGAAATCTGGGCGTGGGGCAGATTTTCACGAATCCAGCGGGTGGCGTTGATGAAGTCCACCGCGTAGTTGTCGTGCTCCTCGATGCCCGTGGCGATGGCGAAGATGTTGGGGTCGAAGATGATGTCCTGGGCCGGGAAGCCGGCTCCGCCCTGCTCCGGCGATGCCACCAGTAGTTCATAGGCCCGCTTGCAGATTTCGGTCTTGCGCGCGTAGGTATCGGCCTGGCCCTTCTCGTCAAAGGCCATGACGATGACGGCGGCGCCGTAGCGGCGGGCCAGCTTGGCCTGTTCCAGGAACTTGGCCTCCCCTTCCTTCATGGAAATGGAGTTCACGATGCCCTTGCCCTGGATGCACTTGAGGCCGGCCTCGATCACCTCCCATTTGGAGGAGTCGAGCATGATGGGCACCCGGGAAATATCCGGCTCCGAGGCGATCAGCTTGAGGAAGCGTTCCATGGCGGCCAGGGAATCCAGCATGGCCTCGTCCATGTTGATGTCGATGACCTGGGCACCGTTCTCCACCTGCTGCCGGGCCACGGCCAGGGCGTCGTCGTAGCGGCCTTCCAGGATCATGCGGGCGAAGGCCTTGGAGCCGGTGACGTTGGTGCGTTCGCCCACGTTCACATAGAGGCTGTCGGGGCCGACGTTGAAGGGCTCCAGGCCGGAGAGGCGCAGCTGGGGCTCGATCGCCGGAATGGCGCGGGGGGCGACGCCGGCCACCAACTTGGCGATGGCGGCGATGTGGTCGGGCGAGGTGCCGCAGCAGCCGCCGACGATGTTCACGAAGCCGTGCTTGGCCCAGTCGGCCACTTCTTCGGCCAGCTGTTCCGGGGTCTCGTCGTAGCCGCCGAAGGCGTTGGGCAGGCCGGCGTTGGGGTGGGCGGAAACGAAACAGTCGCAGACGCGGGACAGCTCCTCCACGTACTGGCGCAGCTCCTTGGCCCCCAAGGCACAGTTGAGGCCGAAGGAAAGGGGCCGGATGTGGTTCAGCGAGTTCCAGAAGGCCTCGGCGGTCTGGCCCGAGAGGGTGCGGCCGGAGGCGTCGGTGATGGTGCCGGAGATCATTACCGGCCAGCGGCGACCGACACGGTCGAAGAAGGTCTCGATGGCGAACAGGGCGGCCTTGGCGTTGAGGGTGTCGAACACCGTCTCCACCAGCAGGATGTCGGCGCCGCCGTCGGTGAGGCCGCGGATGGCTTCCAGGTAGTTTTCCACCAGCTCGTCGAAAGTGACGTTGCGGTAGCCCGGATCGTTCACATCCGGGGAGATGGAGGCGGTGCGGCTGGTGGGACCGAGCACGCCGGCGACGAAGCGGGGCTTGGCCGGGTTCTTTGCCGTGAATTCGTCGCACACTTCCCGGGCCAGCTTGGCACCGGCCACGTTCAGTTCGTAGACTATGGCTTCCAGCTTGTAATCGGCCTGGGACACCTTGGTGGCGTTGAAGGTGTTGGTTTCCAGGATGTCGGCACCGGCCGCCAGGTATTCGGCGTGGATGCCGCGGATGACCTCGGGGCGGGTCAGGAGCAACAGATCGTTGTTGCCCTTCAGGTCGTGGGCGTGGTCGGCGAAGCGCGTCCCGCGGTAGTCCTTCTCGGTCAGCCCGTGGCGCTGGATCATGGTGCCCATGGCGCCGTCGAGAACGAGCAGGCGTTGTTGGAGAAGGGCGGAGAGTTCGGAGCTGCGGTCGGGCTGCATGGATTACCTCGGCGTTTCAGTGATTCATCGGCCGGGCGCCGCCACTTTGCATTGCTGGAAAAGCAAACGGCGCCACAAACCATTTCTGGGGTTTGCGAGCGCCGTTGATCGTTGCCGAGCCTGGCCCGTCATCCGGAAATAACCGGTCGGGTCGCAGCGCTCCTCGGCAGGGACGCAAGTTTACTTTTTGCCGCTCCCGCTGCCAAGCAAAACTTGATTAAAAACAGGGTGATCCAGGAATTCGATGACGGCCCGTCAGCCCAGTTTCAAACTCCCAATGCCCAACCGCAGGGCTTCCACCGCCGGATGACGAATTTTCCGCTCGTTGGAAATGGCATAAAACTGCTCCCGCACCCCTTCCATTTCACCCACCGGCAGGGAGAGGAACTGTTCCTCGAGATTGTCTGCCAGCAAGGACGGCGCAGGAAACAGGCCCAGCCCGGAGCGGCCGAAGGTCATCATCAGGGCGCTGTCCTCGAACTCTCCGACAATTTCAGGATGCAGGTTGCGGGCCGACAGCCAGGCATCGATGCGCCCCCGCAGGGCGGTATCCCGGGTGGGCAGCAGCAGCGGCGCGCCATTCAGGGAGTTGGGGAAGCCCGGGGCCAGGCTTGCCTGCAAGGCCGCCGTGCCGAAAATGCCCATGCGGCACTCCCCCAGGGGGTGGCTGAACACCCTAAGATTGGGATGACTGCCCGCCGGCCGGTCGGTCAGTACCACATCCAGCTTGTGCAGGGCGAGGTCGGCCAGCAGTTCGTCGAACTCCCCCTCATGGCAAACCAGGCGCACACTCTGGGGCAGGTTCATGGCCGGTTGCAGCAGACGGTAGGCGATGAGCTTGGGCAGGGCATCGGAAATGCCGACAGCCAGACGTAAGCCTTCGGCCGCCGTCCGCGCCTGCAAAGCCTCCTGCAACTGCTCGCCGAGCAGGAAGATCTGGTCGGCGTAATGCAGGGTGGTGCGCCCCGCCTCCGTCAACACCAGGCGCCGGCCTTCCTGGGTGAACAAGGCCGTGCCCAGGGCCTGCTCCAGTTCCTTGAGCTGGCTGCTGATGGTTTGTATCGCCACCCCCAGGCGCTGGGCAGCCCGGCTGATGCCGCCCTCCTTGGCTACCACCCAGAAGTAGTGGAGGTGCCGGTGATTGAGGGGTGTGGAAGAAAGGTTCGGCGCGCTCATACTCAGTTTTTTCCGCAGCAATAATCTCATTCTCTCTGCTTTTTACTGAAAAACAAAACCCGTAACCTGAGCCCTCGATTCGCTTTCTTCCTCAGGAGGACGCCATGAAGCCGAAAATCATCGCCCGTCGTATCGCTATCGGGTCCGACATCCGCCAGTACATCGCCCATCGCCTGGGCTTCGCCCTGGACCGCAGCCGCCACCGCATCCGCGCCATCACCGTGCGCCTGATGGACCGCAACGGCCACCGGGGCGGCGTGGACAAGCTGTGCCGCATCCAGGTGGATGTGGACGGCCAGGCGCCCCTGGTGGTCAGTGATGTGGCCGGCGACCTGCGGGCCGCCATTGACGGTGCCGCCCATCGCGCCGCCCAGGTGCTGACCCGCGCCCTGGGGCGCAGCGTTGCCCCCCTGCGCCGCAAGGCACGCCAGGAGCGCCACGCCGAGCCAATGCTGGCAGCAGAGCCGGTGCCGGCTTTCTGATCCGGATTTTCAACGGAGTAAAACCATGAAACGCGTTCTGATCTTCCTTGCCACCAACCTGGCCATCATGGTGGTTCTCGGCCTGGTGGTGAATCTGCTGGGCCTCAACCGCTTCCTCACCGCCAACGGCCTCAACCTGCCGATGTTGCTGGGCTTTGCCGCGGTGATGGGTTTCGGCGGCTCCTTCATTTCCCTGTGGCTGTCCAAGCCCATGGCCAAATGGAGCACCGGCGCCCAAGTCATCGAACAGCCGCGCAACCCCACCGAAGCGTGGCTGGTGGACACTGTCGCCCGCCTGGCGAAGAACGCCGGCCTGCCCATGCCGGAAGTGGCCATCTACGAGGGCGAGGCCAACGCCTTCGCCACCGGCCCCAGCCGCAACAACTCCCTGGTGGCGGTATCCACCGGCCTGCTGCAATCCATGAGCAAGGAGGAGGTGGAGGCAGTGCTGGCCCACGAGGTCGCCCACGTGGCCAACGGCGACATGGTGACCCTGACCCTGATCCAGGGCGTGGTGAACACCTTCGTCTTTTTCCTGGCCCGGGTAGTGGGGTATCTGGTGGACAGCTTCCTCAAGAAGGATAACGAGGAATCCTCCGGCCCCGGCATGGGCTATATGGTGACGGTGGTGGTCTGCGACATCGTTTTCGGCATCCTGGCCAGCATGATCGTCATGTACTTCTCCCGTCAGCGGGAATTCCGGGCCGACGCCGGCGCCGCCCGACTCATGGGCAACAACCCGCGCCCCATGATGGCAGCCCTGCAGCGCCTCGGCGGCCTGTCGCCGGAGCCCCTGCCGAGCAATATGGCGGCCTCCGGCATCGCGGGTGGCAAGGGCTGGATGAGCGCCTTCGCCAGCCACCCCAGCATCGAGGAACGCATCGCCGCCCTGCAGCAGCGCGGCTGATTTCCCTGCCTCACCTCGGGCCCGCTTCGGCGGGCCTTTTTCTTTGAGTCCTGGGCCTTTGGTAGACTGGCGCGATTGGGGCCGGACACCTTCCCTCTTCCCTTCCGGCCCGGGAGACCCCATGGAACGCATCACCATATCCCTGGACGAGGAGCTGGCGCGGGAATTCGACGCCCTCATCGCCGCCCGGGGTTACAGCAACCGCTCCGAAGCCGTGCGCGATCTGCTCCGCAGCCAGCTGGAAAACTGGCGCCAGGCCCGCAAGGAATCGGCCCACTGCGTCGCCAATCTCTCCTACGTTTACAACCACCATGAGCGGGAGCTGGCGGAGCGTCTCACAGCCATCCAGCACGACCACCACGATCTGACCGTTTCCACCCTGCACGCCCATCTGGACCACGAGCACTGCATCGAAAGTACCATCCTCAAGGGGCCGACGGAGCAGGTCCGCACCTTCGCCCAGGCCCTCATGGCCGAGCGGGGCGTACGCCACGGCCAGCTCAACCTGGTCACCGTGGAGCTGGATGAAACCCACCAGCACAGCCACCCCCACAGCCATACCCATGGCCATGGCTACCGCCACCTCCATCTCAAGCCCAGCCGTTGAGCCGGCCCGCCCCATGACCGCCAAGCGCCCCGCCCGCCCCCTGCTCGATGGCAGCCTACTGCCGGAGCCGGCCCAGTTGCTGGATGGCGTCAATGAAAAGGTCTGGATCGAAGTCATCCAGAAGATGGACGAGGTCTACAACGACCTACTGCAGTACGAAGTAGCCCTGGAGCAAAACAATGCGGCTCTGGAAGAATCCCACCGCTTCATCGCCAGCATCCTCGCCTCCATGTCGGATATCCTGGTGGTGTGCGACCGCCACGGCCGCATCGAGGAGGTCAATCCGGCCTTCCAGCGCTATACGGGGCGCACCGAGAGTGCCCTCAAGGGCACCCTGATCTTCGATCTATTCACCGACCCGGCGGCCCGGCAAACGGCGGAAAGCCTCTTCATCCACGCGCCCAGCGGCGACCAGGGGGGCCAGGATGTGGAGCTGCTGCTGCAGGCCGAGGACGGCGGCGCCGTGCCGGTTTCCTTCAACTGGACGCCCCGCCTCTCCGGCACCGGCAAGCTCATCGGCATGGTGGTCACCGGCCGCCCGGTGGGGGAACTGCGCCGGGCCTATCGGGAATTGCGGCAAACCCACGAAGACCTGAAGCGTACCCAGCAACAACTGCTGCATTCGGAAAAAATGGCCTCCCTAGGCCGCCTGGTGGCCGGGGTGGCCCATGAACTGAACAACCCCATCAGCTTCGTGCTGGGCAACGTGCTGGCCCTGCAACGCTACGCCGGGCGCCTGCAAACCTATCTGGAAGCGGTGCACAACCGGGGTTGCGACTGCATTCCCGAGTTGGAAGAGCTGCGCAGCGAACTGCGCATCGACCGCATCATGGAGGACATGTCGCCCCTCATCGACGGCATGATCGAAGGGGCCGAGCGTACCCGGGACATAGTGGACGGCCTCAAGCGTTTCTCCGCCCTGGACCGGGAGGCCGCCGAGCGCTTCAATCTGGCTGAGGTAGTGGAACGCGCCGTGCGCTGGGTGGCCAAGAGCGCCCCGCCCCACTTCGCCGTGCACACGGAGCTGCCGGAAGCGCTGCCCCTGCGGGGCTCCCCGGGCCAGTTGCAGCAGGTGGTGATGAACCTGGTGCAGAACGCCTTGCAGGCCACGGCAGCGCAGCCCGCGCCCCTGCTGGAGATCAGCGGCGAGCTGGGCGAGCGGGAAGTACGCCTGACTTTCCACGACAACGGCCCCGGCATTCCCGACGAGGCCCTGGGCCATCTCTTCGACCCCTTCTTCACCACCAAGCCGGTGGGGGAAGGCACGGGCCTGGGGCTCTCCATCTCCTATGGCATCGTCGAACGCCACGGTGGCCGTATCGTCGCCAGCAACCATCCACAAGGCGGTGCCGTTTTCCGCCTCACTCTACCCCGGGATGGCGGCACGGCGGCCTGAGGGTGCCATCGGCAATAGAAAACTCGCGGACTGCCATGGGCTGTACCGCCAGATGGAGGCCTTCCTCCTCCCCTCGTTGTCGAAGCGTTCCTGATGCTGAGGCTGGCCAGGCCGGCTTTCCGATGTTCTGCGCCCTATTCCCTATTCCTGGGCTTCGCTGCCGGCAGCGCGCTGCGGCGGGCGATCTTTCCCGGCAGAAATCTGATCCAGGTCAACCCAATTCGTATGAACTAAAGTTTATTCTTCCTACCTTTCCAATCCTGGTGGAAGGTCTGCGGCTGTGGATACCTTGCCCGACAACTGGCTTGCCCTCGCTTCCCTGGTTCTCATCCTGGGCATGAAGCACGGCTTCGATGCCGACCACCTGGCCACCATCGACGGGCTGATCCGCTTCAACGCCCGCGCCAATCCCCGCCTCGCCCGCTACTGCGGCACCCTCTTTTCCCTCGGCCACGGCACCATCGTCGTCGCCATCGCCCTGGTGGTGGGCGGCTTGTCCGATGTCTGGCAGGTGCCGGAATGGTTCGAATGGGTGGGGGGCCTGATCTCCATCCTCTTTCTCACCGTCCTCGGCATCATGAACCTGCGGGCCGTGCTGGCCGCTGCCCCCGGCGAACTGGTGCGCCCAGCCGGGCTCAAGGGGCGCTTTCTCGGCCGCCTGCAACAAGCCGGCCATCCGCTCCTGGTGGCGGCAGTGGGTGCCCTCTTCGCCCTCTCCTTCGATACCCTTTCCCAGGCTGCCCTCTTCGCCTTCACCGCCACCCGCCACGGTGGCTGGGAACATGCCCTGGGCCTCTCCCTGTTGTTCATGCTGGGCATGCTGGTGACCGACGGCATCAACGGCCTGTGGATCTCCCGCCTCATCGCCCGGGCCGACATGGTGGCGCTGGTAGCCTCCCGGGTCATGGGGCTGGTGGTTTCCGCCGTCAGCCTGCTGGTGGCCGCCTTCGGCGCTGCCAAGATGCTTTCCCCGGCCGTCGAGGCCTGGAGCGACGGCAAGGAGCTGGCCTTCGGCTTTGCCCTGGTGACCATCATCGCCGCCAGCTTCGTCCTCGCCCTGCACTTGGCCCGCCGGCCAGTCCCCGCCTAGCCCCTCTTTTCCCCTTGCGGTTGCTGCCTTGCCGTTGCCCACGCCCACCGATATGAACAATATTGATTTCATCACACTGACTATCCCGCGCCTAACCGTGCTGGCGGCCCTGCTGGCCTGGTACCTGCCGGCCCTGGGAGCTGGCATGCCCACCTTGGAGGTCATTGAGGTCAAGGCCGGCAGCCGGGACCTGATCGGTGTTGCCGATGCGGCCAGTGTCGGCACCATCACCGCGCGGCAGCTGGAAAACCGCCCCCTGCTGCGCCCGGCGGAGGCCCTGGAAGCCGTACCCGGGCTGATCGTCACCCAGCACGCGGGGGACGGCAAGGCCAACCAGTATTTCCTGCGGGGCTTCAATCTGGATCACGGCACCGACTTCGCCGTGGATATCGATGGCATGCCGGTGAACCTGCCGACCCACGGCCATGGCCATGGCTACCTGGACTTGAACTTCCTCATCCCGGAGCTGGTGGAGCGCATCCAGTACCAGAAGGGCCCCTATTCCGCGGCGGACGGCGACTTTTCCTCGGCCGGCGCCGCCCATATCGGCTATCGCCGCAGCCTGCCCCAGGATTACGTCAGCTTCGGCATGGGCAGCAACGGCTACCGCCGTCTGCTCACGGCCGCCGACAAGGAAGTGGCGGGCGGTGGCCGCTGGCTGGGCGCCCTGGAGGTCTTCCATAACGATGGCCCCTGGGACGTGCCGGAGCATTACCAGCGCTTGAACGGTGTGCTGCGCTATTCGGACGGTACCCGCAATAACGGCCAGTCCTTTTCCTTCATGGCCTACGACGGCGACTGGACCTCCACCGACCAGGTGGCCCGCCGGGCCGTGGAGCAGGGCTTGGTGGGCCGCTTCGGCAGCCTGGACGCCACCACCGGCGGCACCACCCGCCGCCTCTCCGCCTCGGGCCAGTGGGCACGCCTGGAGGGTGAAGTGCAGACCCGGGCCAATGCCTATCTGGTGGATTACCGGCTGAACCTGTTTTCCAACTTCACCTACGCCACCGATGCGGTGAACGGCGACCAGTTCGAGCAAGCCGACCGGCGCCGCTATGGCGGCTTCGGCTGGAGCCGCAGCCAGCCGGTGCGCTGGCTGGGCCGGCAGGGCGACTTCACCTGGGGCGTGCAGGGCCGTCTCGACGACATCAGCAACGTGGGACTCTACAAGACCCAGGCCCGCCAACGCCTGGCCACCGTCCGCAGCGACAGCGTGAACCAGGGTAGCCTGGGCCTTTACGGCCAGTGGAGCGCCCAGTGGAACGACTGGCTGCGCAGCGTCGCCGGGCTACGCCATGACCGTTACCGCTTCAAGGTGGATTCGAGCCTGTCGCAGAACTCGGGCAATACCAGCGACGGCATCACCAGCCCCAAGCTCTCCCTCATCTTCGGCCCCTTCGCCAATCACGAGTTCTATTACAACTGGGGTCAGGGTTTCCACAGCAACGATGCCCGGGGCGCCACCATCAGCGTGGACCCGGCCAATCCGGCCAGCGCCATGCAGCGGGTGCCGGCCCTGGTCAAATCCCGGGGCCAGGAACTGGGCTGGCGCGCCGCTCCCGCGCCGGGCTGGAACATGAGCCTGGCCCTGTGGCGCCTGGACCTGGATTCCGAACTGCTCTTCGTCGGCGATGCCGGCACCACCGAACCCAGCCGGCCCAGCCATCGCCAGGGGATCGAATGGTCCAACTACTGGACGCCCCGGGAGTGGCTGACCCTGGATGCGGATATCGCCCTCTCCCGGGCCCGCTTCCGCGATGCGGACAGCGCTGGCGACCGCATTCCCGGCGCGGTGGAGCGCACCGCCTCCCTCGGCGTTGCCGTGCATGACCAGGGCCCCTGGCGGGGCGGCCTGCGCCTGCGCTACCTGGGGCCCCGAGCCCTGATTGAGGACAACTCGGTCCGTTCCGCCAGCTCCCTGATGCTCAATCTCAACCTGGGTTACAAGCTGGCACCGAAGCAGCAGCTCACCCTTGAAGTACTCAACCTGCTCAACCGCAAGGCCAGCGACATCGACTACTACTACGAGTCCCAACTGCGGGGAGAAGCCAGCCCCGTGGCCGATGTCCATAGCCATCCGGCGGAACCCCGGGTCTGGCGACTGACCTTCATCCAGGGCTTCTGACCTGCCGACCGATCCTGGCAAAGCGCTGCCAGGGCCGGCCAATTGCCGTAGTTCCCCTTGCGATGGCAGGAGCCGGCCGCTATCCTGCGCCCCGGCGGCCAGTGTGCTGCCTGACCCTTCCGGCGGCCTGCGGGCTGCCTCTTGCGCCCGGTGCCATCCCCACCGGAGCGGCCAACGCTATTGGGAGCCACTCATGTCACTTTCCCGCCGCCATTTCCTGGCGACTGCCGGCGCATTGGGCGCTGGCGTCGTCTCCAGGGCCCACGCCGCCAATCTGGTGCTGCCCTCCCTTACCGCCGAACTGCTGCCGCCCCCAAAGGGCAAGCGGGTCGTCGTCTGCGGCGGTGGCTGGGGCGGTCTCACCGTCGCCCGCTACCTGCGCAAGCTGGACCCCACCATCGAGGTGGTGCTGATCGAACGCAACCCGGTGTTCTGGTCCTGTCCCATGAGCAACAAGTGGCTGGTGGATATCGTGGACACCAACCTGCTGGTGCACGACTACCTAACCGTGGCGAAGAAATTCGGCTACCAGTTCCTGCAGTCCGAAATCGTCGGCATCGAGAGAGACAAGAAGAAGGTCATCACCGGCCAGGGAGCCATTGGCTACGACTACCTGGTGCTGGCCCCCGGCATCCGCTACCAGTACGAGGCCTGGTTCGGCGACGACCGCAAGACCATCGACTACACCAAGGCCAACTACCCGGCCGCCTACATTCCCAGCGCCGAGCACATCACGCTGAAGAAGAAGCTGCACAACTTCAAGGGCGGCGATTTCGTCACCGTGCTGCCGCCCCCGCCCCACCGCTGCCCGCCCTCCCCCTACGAGCGGGTGTGCATGATGGCCTGGCACCTGAAGCAGCACAAGATTCCCGGGCGCATCGTCCTGCTCGACCCCAAGCCGGCCCCCACTCCCATCGGCATCGGCTTCAAGCAGGCCTTTGACGAGCTGTACAAGGATCAGGTGTTGTACGTGCCTAATGCCACGGTGAAGGAAGTGGACCCGTACAACAAACAGGTGAAGACGGCGGCCGGCGATTTCAAATTCGAAGACGCCATCCTCATGGCCCCCCACCGGGCTGGCGATCTGGTGTGGATGGCCGACCTCATCGGCAAGGATGAAAGCGGCCAGAGCACCGGCTGGGCGGACCAGCACAACGTGGGCCTGCACAGCGAGAAGGACCCCAACGTCTGGATCATCGGCGACGCCGTGGGCAAGGCTTCCAATCTCTTCGGCTGGTACCCCAAGAGCGGCCACGTGGCCAACCGCCTGGGCCGCATCGCTGCCCGGCAGATCGTCAATCGCATGCAGGGCAAGGACATCGCCAAGCTGCTGCCCGACAACCTTTGCTACATGTTTGTGAACGGCGACCCCATCGAAGCCATCCTGGTGGACTTCCAGTACAAGTTCAACGACGACGGCCGGATCGTGCAGACCGTGCGCGAATACCACGAGCATGACACCCATCTGGCGAAGGAGGACTTCGTCTGGTTCCAGGGTATGGCGGAGGACTTCCTCGACCAGGGCACTTGAGGCTCCGCGCCCCCACCCACTCCAGCTTGCCCCCTTAGGCCGGATCCCCGGCCGATAGGGGGCAAATGTCGTTCCGGCCCACAGCGATGCCATCGCTATCGCGGCAACAAACGCCTATCGCAAGGATAGGCGCACAAGGGCCAGCTTCCTCCGGCACTACCCCTCAGATACCCCCCAACCACTGCTCCATCCCCATGCAACATTTGACTTGCATGATGCACTGCTGGTCCATTCCCAGGCCTCGGTAATTTGCTAGCGCCCGCACAACGGCGGGATTCGGATTGATACTGCTCAACAGCCCCGGGCCGGGCCTTCGGCATGAATTTGCGCAAAGCGAAGGCTGCTGGCGCCCTCCCGTCAGGATTTGCGTATAGCATATTATGTTGCTATCGGCGCGGACGGCTGTCCGTGCGTTCAATGAAAGGCTCCAGAAGGGAAGCATGCTTTTTGTCATCGATTTTGACGGCACCCTATCGACCCGCGATACGGTGGATGCGCTGTTGGAGAAGTTCGCCCCACCCAGTTGGATGGCCGTCGAGGAAGCCTGGCTGGATGGCCAGATCAGCGCCGTGCAGTGCATGCAGCAGCAATTGCAGATGGTCAGCGCAGATCGCCCGGCACTGGAGCTTTTTTTCCGCCAGATTCAACTGGACACCAGCTTCCTGCCGTTCTACCAGCTCGTTTCCCGGAACGCCCGGATCGTCATCGTCAGTGACGGCCTGGACCACGCCATTCATACGGCGATGAATGCATCCGCTTTCCCCCAGTTGCCGATCTACGCCAACCAGCTGCATTTCACCGCAACGGGCCTGGATATTTCCTGGCCCCACCTCAACGCGGCCTGCCAAGCGGGAAATGGCGTGTGCAAATGCGCCATGGCTGAACGGCTGGTCCCCCCGGAATCCAGGGTTGTCCTGGTGGGTGACGGCAAGTCCGATGCCTGCCTGGCGGCCAAGGCCGACGTGGTTTTTGCCAAGGGCTCCCTGATCAGGCATTGCGAAGCCCACAACATCGCCCATCACAAATTCAACACCTTTGCCGACGTACTGGCCACCGTGCGCACCTGGGATGGCTTCGCCACCCCCTGCCACGCGTGACCACCCCCAATACAACTGCTCCCAGTCCATCCAAACATGACCCAAAACATCATTGAGATTCTCGACAAGAACAAAAAGTACTGCTCACACGGCGACACGGTGAACTACGCCGATCCCCCCAAGGTGTTTGCCAGCTGCGACGGCAGCTTTCTTTTTGACGAACATGGCACCCCCTATCTGGATTTGCAGATGTGGTATTCGGCCGTCAATTTCGGCTACAAGAACCAGCGCATTGCCAACGTCCTGAAGAACCAGATCGACGTGCTGCCGCAGTTGGCCAGCCAGTACCTGCATCGGGAGAAGGTCGAACTGGCTGAGCTCATCTGCACTTATATGGAAGAGAAGTACGGTGTGAAGGGGCGGGTTCACTTCAATGTCGGAGGCGCCCAGGCAGTTGAGGACTCTTTGAAGGTCGTGCGCAACCACACCGGCAAGACCCATCAGTTCGCCTTCATGGGCGGCTACCATGGCCGTACCCTGGGGGCCTCAGCCATCACGTCGAGTTACCGCTATCGCCGACGCTTCGGCAATTTTGCGGATCGCGCCCAGTTCATTCCCTACCCCTATTGCTTCCGCTGCCCCTATAGCAAAGAGCCTTCCTCTTGCCACACCTATTGCCATCAGGAATTCGAAAAGCTCTTTGAAACCGAGTACCAGTCGGTCTGGGACGAAAAGTCTGGACAATGTGAATTCGGTGCCTTTTACATTGAGCCGATGCAGGGCACCGGGGGCTACATCGTCCCCCCCGCCGGCTACATGAAGAAGCTTCAGGAATCCCTGAAAAAGCGGAATGTGCTGCTGGTCGCCGATGAAATCCAAATGGGGGTGTATCGGACCGGGAAACTGTGGTCCTGGGAAAATTTTGACATCGTTCCCGACATCTTTGTCTTCGGCAAAGCCATCACCAATGGCCTGAATCCCCTCTCCGGCATCTGGGCACGGGAAGGACTGATCTCCCCGGAAAAATTCCCACCGGGGTCCACCCACTCGACGTTCGCCTCCAACCCTCTGGGCACGGCAGTGGCACTCGAGGTCCTGAAGATGACCCAGGAGAAGGACTTCGAGCCCCATGTCCGTGAGCGGGGCGCCTACTTCCTCCGGCGACTGGAAGCGCTGAAATCCCGCTGGAAAGTCATTGGTGACGTCAGCGGCCTTGGTCTGGCGCTACGCATCGAGCTTTGCGAAAAGGATGGCTTCACTGCCAGCCGGGCCCTGGCTGATCGGATGTTCAATGCCGGCCTGAAAGGGGACCTGGAGCTCGATGGAAAGAAGTACGGATTGGTGCTGGATATTGGGGGATATCAGAAAAATGTCATCACCCTGGCACCGTCGTTGCTGATTTCCGAAGCGGAAATTGATCTGGGAATTCAGCTGTTCGAAATGCTCCTTCAGCGCTGTGGGGCTGAGTGACCGTGGCATTGGAAGGCAGTGAAATGAAGTCCGAGGACACCACGGCTCCTTCGGCAGATCCGGCAGATAATGTATTGCAGGCCTGCCTGGGCCCGACGGGTTTCTATCGTCGACGGGGAGACGACGTGGTGCTGTTGGTACACGGCCTGACCGGCACGCCGGCCGAGATGCTGCACGTCGCCAAGCGGCTGCTGCAACAGGGCTTCAGTGTTGCCTGCCCCCAACTGGCCGGTCATTGCGGCAGCGTCGGGGACCTGAAGCGCAGCAAATGGGAAGACTGGTATGGCACCATCGAACAGACATTTGAAGCGCTGAAGCGTACCCATCGCCGGGTATTTGTCTCCGGCCTCTCCATGGGGGCACTCATCGCTGTAAAGCTGGCAGCAGAGAAGGGAAGCCGGGTCGATGGGCTGGGCTTGCTATCCCTGACGCTCTTTTACGATGGCTGGAACATGCCAAAAGTGCACCAGAAAATTTTCTGGGCGGTTGTTCTCTACTCCCCCCTACGCCATTTCATGTCTTGGGAAGAAAGCCACCCCTATGGCATTAAATGTGAGAAGACCCGTGCCCAGGTACAGGCCATACTCGAAAGCCGTGACAGCCAAGCAGCAGAGAAGGTCGGCATATTCAGTACCCCGGCGGTCACCATTCGTGAAAGCCTCGGTTTGATCAAAGCAGCCAAGCAGGCCTTTCCCCGGGTACATTCCCCCACCTTGCTTGTCCACGCAACGGAAGACGACATGGCCAGTGTGAAAAACGCCCATTACGCCGCCGCGCGGCTGGGATCGCGCCGGATCGAAACCTATTTTGTTGACGACACCTACCACGTCCTCACCTTGGACAAGCGCAAGAACGACGTGGCCAGGCGGCTTGGTGAATTTTTCACACACTGCGCCAACTCACCCGAAACAGCGTAACGGCTTGTTTCCCGCGGCAGGCCCGCAGCCGTCTCAACGCCCGAAATAGAGCTTCTGCAGCTGTTCCTTCAACGAGGGGGCAATCGCCATTGCAGCCTGGAAGGCCTCCTTGTCCAGGGCATACACGACCCCCTCGCCGCGCCCGATGATGGTGGCGTTTCGGGCCTCCCCCGTGATCAGGGCCCGCTCTCCGAAGTAGCGCCCCCGTTCAAGTCGGGCGACAGGTGCTTCAGACATGCCTTCATCTACGAATACATCCGCGTAACCCTCGTAGAGGAGGAAAAAGTCGTTGCCGATATCCCCCTGGCGGATGAGCACATCCCCATCCAGGAACCTGATCGGACGCATCTTTTCAGCCACGGCACTCAGCTCGGCCGTGCTGAGTTGCGAAAAGAAGTTGATCTGGGACAACAGCTCGCAGAGTGCGACCAACTCCCGCACCAGGACATCGGAGATGATGCGTCCATCCACCATGGACATGAGACGATCCGCCTGGTCGAGAATCCGGTTGTCGTGGGTCACCATCACGACACCGCCACCTTCCTCAACCGCCAGTTCATGGAGCAATGCGACCACTTCCATGCTGGATGCCTTATCCAAGGCCGCCGTCGGCTCGTCGGCCAGGATCAGCCTGGGGCGATTCACCAGAGCTCTCGCCACCGCAACCCGTTGTCGCTGCCCACCCGACAAGGCGGCGGGCCGGTGCCCCAGGCGGTGCCCCAAGCCCAGACGCTCCAGTAGCGCCACGCCTCGCCGCTTCGCCTCATCTGGCGTCATGCCGCTCAGGTGGGTTGCCATCAGGACGTTATCGATTGCGCTGAGGGACTCGAACAGGTTGTGCATCTGAAAGATGAAGCCGACGTTTCTGCGCATCTCGGTCAGTGCCACCGCATCCAGCCCGACCAGGTCGTTGCCCAGTACTTGCAGGCTTCCGGCCTGTACGCCTCGCAGCGCCCCGATCAGGGTCAGCAGGGTGGTTTTCCCGGAGCCCGAAGGCCCGGTCATGATCACCAGTTGCCCCGGATTGATCTGAAATGAATTGTCGAAAAGCACCTGGGAGCGCGCTTCTCCCTCGCCGAAATAATGCGAAATGTTCCTGGCAACGATGAGGGGGGCAGAAGACGACATCGGGAATGGGGCGGACATCATTGAATCGCTAGGAGAAGAGATCAACCGGATCAGCGTTCTTCAACTTGCGGATCGCCAGCAGGGTGGCCACTAGCCCCATGACCACGACAATGAAGAAGATCGATGCCATATCCCCGGCCTTCATCCGCAGGGGGAGATGGGTGGCGGAGGCCGCCAGGGTATACACCCCCCAGGACACCAGGACCGAGGGAAAGTAGGAAACAATCGAAATCACCAAAGATATCGAAGCCACCAGCATCACGAAGAACTTCTGCTGATATCCCATTGCCCGCAGGGTGGCGTACTCCTTGATGTTGTCCTGAACGATGTTGTGTAGGGCCTGGGAGATGAAGACGATGCCAACCAGAACGCCCACCACGATCCCCAATTGGAAGATGTAACCCACGGGCGTTTCGGTCGCGTAATAGTTGCGTTCGTTGGCCATGAACTCGCCCTTGCCAAAGACCTTTGCCCGAGTGCCCAACTTGCGCTGAATCGCCTGCTTGACCACGGTGGGGTCATATCCCTCGGCGACCTTGACCAGCCCCAACCCGACACGATCCAGGGGAATTCCCGTCAGACGGTAGAAATTCAGCTCGGTGGTGATGATGGTGCCGTCGATGGTGAATGATGGCCCCAGCTCGAACAACTGGGTGATCTCAAGCTCCTTGCGCAAGGCATCGCCCGCGTTGAGATAGATGATCCGCGCAGCACCCTTGCGCTCTACCTGATGACTGATCAGGGAAAAGTCATCACGGGAAAGCCGATCCATGATGGCGCGGTTGGGCAAGGTAATGGCCTGCACATGACGATTGATATCGGCCTGGAGGAATGTGGGCGCATGGGCAGGAAACGCCAGGAGGAAGGAACTCAGGCTATGCCCGTCGTCCGGGCTGGCAATCTGGATTGCTGTCGAATACAGGGGCGTCACTCTTTTGGTACCGCTCACGCCCTCGGCCTCAAACAGCAGGCTACGGGCAAACCAGGGGGGCGAATCGGCCCAGGAATGGAAGGTGGGTCCGGCGATGAAAAGATCGGCATCGAGGGCTTGGGGAATGGCCACGGCGCTGTCGTACAGGGCATTGCGAAAGCCAACCTGGGTGAACATCAGGATGATGGCCACGCACACCCCCAGCAGCGTGCCGGTGAGCTTTGCCCAGCGATGGGTAAGCTGCCGATAGGCGAGGTTGAGGGCAACCGGCAACATCAGCGCTTGTCGCTCCCATCCAGCCGGATATGGACCAGCACTTCGGCACCAAGAATGGATGGCAGGGGCTGTTCCGGCGCCAGGTCCACTTCCACGACTTTCGCATCTCGACCAATCAGCACATCCGACGCCGGGCGCTTCTGCCGAAAGACCTCCTGGGCGATGCGGGAAACCTTGGCAACCACGGGGCCTTTCAGGATGGGCGCCTCAATCGTCGCACCCATTCCCAGCTTCAGTCTGGCAACCTCGCCTTCATCCACTTCAGCGACGACACCGATACGGTCCAATGCTGCCATGCGCAGCAGGCCATCCTGGCCAATGGCCTCGCCGGTACGCGCCTGGATCGACAGGATCGACCCGGCAATGGGGGCCCTGATCAAGGTGTGTTCCACATCGGCCTGGGCCCGCTCCAGGGATGCTTTGGCCAGCGTCACCCGGGCGGCAGCGACCTCATCATCGATCCCTCGGGTCTCGGACAGGGACAGCAGGGTATGCTTGGCCTGCTCAACCTCGCTCTGTACCTGGTCCAGCTCCGCTCTGAGGGCTTCAAGGGACTGCTTCGAGGCAAAGCCCTGGCTGACCAGTGAGTTGCGCCGCTCCCACTCCAGGCGCAAGCGAGTGAGCTGGGCCTCCTTGGCGGCCACTACGTGGCGCTGGGCAATTTTTTCCGAACCTTTGGCACCTGCTGAAATCTGGGTACGTTGCAGTTCGGCCAAGCGCAGGTTGCGTTCGGCAACCAGGAGATCGGCCCGACGCATCTCATAGCCATCGAGTACCGCCAGTATCTGCCCCTGCTCCACCACCTCGCCTTGCGCCACTTTCAATTCGCGGATCACCGAGCCATCTGCCGCGCCGTGGATGGCCAACACTCGGCTCCATGGTTCGATACGACCGCGTGCCACGATCTCGCTTGAAACAGGGGCCATTGCTTCGTCACTCTTGGCTGCAGCACCACTGGCTAACCACCAAATCCCTCCCAAGAGCACAGCCAGTGCGCTACCAATGGCCAACTTCCGATTTTTCAGTGTCGCTAAGGTCAACATTCTGGGTGTTCCAGGTTCTCTTCCGGGTGGGCTTTAAGGAATCTCGCCAGATCATCATCCAGGGACTGCCAAGTGATGGTGGAAGCCACTTTCTTGTAGATCCAGTGCATCAAGGGGTTCAGGTGGCGACCATAGTTGTAGAGGGGCATCAGACGATGACCCTGTTCAATTTTTGGGGCATAGCAGGTCTGCCCGCTCTGGATCGCAACGGCTCCCCGTGCCAGGCTCCATTCCAGCGCGGCCTCCCACAGCCGAAAATAGAGAAGCCACTCGCGAGGGCGGTCATAGTCGAAGCCAATGTATTTGTTGATCACCAGGTCGCCGATCGCGAAACACATCATGAAGGCAATCAGGTCCCCGGAACTCCGCTCGCGTAGCAGAATGAAGTGCACCGGAGGCGCCTCCGCCAGCAGGGCGAAGGTACGGCGGTTGAGGCGTTCAAACTGGACCGGGGAACGTGCAAAGGTCTGCATGAAGAGGGCAAACACTTCATCCAGCACGGCCACAGAAGGCCGCTGCAGAACTTCAGTATCGACCTGCACCCGTTCGGCACTGAGTTTGAGCTTCTTCTTCAGCTGGTGGCGACGGGAGCCCTTCAGAGCGGCGAAATAGTCCGCTTTGCTCTGGCTACCGAAGCGCACCAGGGTGTTGGGGTAGCTCGGCAGGGAAAACAGGGGGCGCTGTTGCCCCAAACCATCCAGCAGCGCTTTTTCCCGACCGGGAATATCCTTCCAGACCAGCATGGGGGCGCCGCGGCGACGGGCTTCAGCCAGGACGGCGTCGTACACGGCCTGGACCGCCGTTGGGCGATCAACTTCAGGCAGGGTGCCGATTCGGCCTTCGTCGGCGCATGGCGAGCCGACGAACAAGGTTCGCTGATAGCCAAGGCTGGGGAACAGTCTGGTGGGCAGGGAGAGCAGCAGTAGCACGGCTTCCGGCACCACCAGTTTCATCGGCACATCGGCAAGGAAACAAGGCGCAATGCCGACAGGGGCCGCCTTTCCCTGGGCATCAACAACTTCAAGTACGCCGTAGAAGAAGGAGAATTGGTCGCCCAGGCCACTCGCCTCCAGGGAGCGATACCACCACAGGCCTTCATGGGGGGCAGGAAAACAGGCATCCCAAAGCGCTACGGGAATATCCCGGCAGCTATCGACAAAGCGCAGGGTAATCATGCGCGCACCGCCACCAGGGCGGCCCCAGCAATGATCAACCCGACACCGGACCAGCGGGACGGGCAAATTTTTTCATGCAGCCACCACTTCGACATCAGCGTCACCATCACGAAACCCAGGGCACCGATCGGGTAGGCAACACTCACCGCCAACATCTGCAGGACCACCGTATAGACCAGGGCCTCCAGGGCAAATACCGTCAACCCCGAAATGGTCCAGTACCAATGCTGGCGCCCACCCATGGATGCTTTTTTCAGGCAGACCTGGGCAACCCCTTCCATGACCGTACAGATAATTGCCAGCGCCAGGCCCTGCATGATGTCACTACTCATTTGACCGCATCCGTCTCTGAGGGGATGTGGGTGACCGTTGCATGGCCACTTCCGCTCACCTGCCAGACACCGGCCAGGATCAACACAATACCGGCGGCTTGAATCCAATCCACCCGTTCGTCCAGCAGCAGCACCGAGCATGACGCAACCGTGACATAGCTCAGGGACGTAATGGCGTGGGCAAAGCTCAGATCGGCATGACCCAGGACCATGCGCCAATTCAAGAACTGGCCGATCATCAACAGGACCACTCCCAACAACAGGGGCTGCTGCAAGGCAGCCACCGCCTGTTGCCAGCCTGCGGTCATTTCGGGGAATGCCAGTACGGCAGATTTCCACAGCAACTGGGTCGCGGTATCGAGCGCGATGGCCAACCCAAGGCCGAGAATCAAGCGCAGGGGCAAACAATGAATAGCCATGGTTGTTGTTCAATACTCCCTAGAATCCTGTCTGTCGCTCCGGGCAATCGGCACACCAGGAACCCATGTGATACCCGATGAACATTTCAGCCTTGTGCCGGCTTACTTCTCATTGCGCCCTGGATTGCCTCATACCGGATTTCCAGTGAAGCAATGGTCCGGATAGATCACGGCGGCTCCGGGTGGATACAGGCCAAATCCCTGGCGACAAGCCCCGCCCAGTCATGCACCGTACGCGTGAATTTGCGCTCGTCATAATAACCGATCTGTAAGTGGATTTTGTGGCCGACGGCGAGAGGCAACGCGAGTGCTGTATGCCACCACGGCAAATGCTCGCGGGATAGCAATTGCTGCTTCTGTCGCACTCGAGACATGATCCAGAAGCGCTGCCAGGATGGCAGGCAGCACAAATGCAGGCACGCGACCTGCCCCTCCCATGTCGGGGTGGCCCACGATCCGCAGACATTACTCAACGCAGGATAGGGCGCACCGCATCCCGTTTGATGACTCCCCAAGGGAGCACCCGTCTCTGGAAGGGTGGCGACAGGTTGCAGGAATACGCGAGGCATGAGCCATGCGGCCCCCGGGAGGAGGCCGCATGGCTGGCACCCGACTAACGGCTCAAGCCATTCCCAGGAACCGCACCGCCAGCGAAGCTGTTGACAGGCTATTCAACGGTGACCGACTTGGCCAGGTTGCGTGGCTTATCCACATCCGTTCCCTTCACCAGTGCCGCGTGATAGGACAGCAGTTGCAACGGCACCACGTGCAGGATGGGCGACAGCCGTCCGTAATGCTCGGGCAGGCGCAGGATGTGCACCCCTTCCGACTCGCCGATTTCCGAGTCGGCGTCGGCGAAGACATACAGTTCGCCGCCCCGGGCCTTCACTTCCTGCAGGTTGGACTTGAGCTTCTCCAGCAGGGTGTCGTTGGGGGCTACGGCGATGACCGGCATGTTGCGGTCCACCAGGGCCAGGGGGCCGTGCTTCAGTTCACCGGCTGGATAGGCTTCGGCGTGGATGTAGGAGATTTCCTTGAGCTTCAGGGCGCCTTCCAGGGCAATGGGGTAATGGATGCCCCGACCCAGGAAGAGGGCATGCTGCTTCATGGCGAAGCGCTCGGCCCAGGCCTTGATCTGGGGCTCCAGTTCCAGGGCCCGGCCGACAGCGGCGGGGAGGTGACGCAGGGCCAGCAACTGGGCAGATTCCTCGGCCTCCGAGAGGCGCCCCTTGAGCTTGGCCAGCACCAGAGTCAGCAAGAACAGGGCAGCCAATTGGGTAGTGAAGGCCTTGGTGGAGGCCACGCCGATCTCCGGCCCGGCCCGGGTAACGAAGCGCAGGACGCATTCCCGCACGATGGCCGATTCCGGCACGTTGCACAGGGCCAGAGTACGGGTGTGGCCCAGCGCCTTGGCATGGCGCAGGGCCGCCAGGGTATCCGCCGTTTCGCCGGACTGGGAAATGGCGATGACCAGCTGTTCCGGCTGAGGGACGGAATCCCGGTAACGGTATTCGCTGGCGGTTTCCACGCTGCAGGGGATGCCGGCCAGGGATTCGATCCAATAGCGGGCGGCCATGCCGGCGTGGCTGGAGGTCCCGCAGGCCAGGATCAACACCGAACGGGCGCCACCGAGCAGGCCCTCGGCCTCGGCACCAAACAGGCCGGGCTGCAGGGAGCGGGCACCGCCGACCATTTCCAGGGTATTGGCCAGAGCGTCGGGCTGCTCGAAAATTTCCTTCTGCATGTAGTGACGGAAACGCCCCAGCTCCACCGCGTCGGCAGAAAGGGTGGACAAGGCCACCGGCCGCTCCACCGGGCTGCCGTCAGCCCGGGCGACGCGCCAGGAATCGGGCCGTAGCTCGGCCACGTCGCCATTCTCCAGATAAACGATGCGGCGGGTCACCTGCAACAGTGCGGAAGCATCGGAAGCGGCGTAATGCCCCTGTTCTCCGACTCCCAGCAGCAGGGGTGACCCTTCCCGGGCGACCACCACCCGGCCCGGCTCGTCTTCCTTGACCACGGCAATGGCATAGGCGCCCTGCAAACGCTGCACGGTGAGGCAGACAGCCTGGAACAGGTCAGGCTCCGTCTTCAGGGTGTGATGGATCAGGTGGGCGATGGTTTCCGTATCGGTTTCGGAGGAGAAAACATAGCCAGCCGCCAGTAACTCCGCCCGCAACGCCTCGTAGTTCTCGATGATGCCGTTATGCACCACCGCCAGACCTTCGGAAATATGGGGATGGGCATTACGCTCGGAGGGCACGCCATGGGTGGCCCAGCGGGTGTGGGCAATGCCCGTCTCGGCATTGGCCTGGGCCGCCTCGGCCTGGGCAGTCAGCTCCGCCACCCGGCCAACGCTGCGCAAACGGTGCAGGCCGCCGTTGAGCAGGGCCAGCCCGGCGGAGTCGTAACCCCGGTATTCCAGCTTGCGCAGCCCTTCGAGCAGAACAGGAACAATATTGTTGCGGGCTGCTGCCGCGACGATGCCGCACATGGTCAGCCCCCCGCCATTTCCACGGCCCGCTTGGCGAACCAGGGCCCCAGGCCATACAGGCCGCCCATGGCCAACAGCATCAGCACAGCGCCAGCCATCAGCTGCTTGCCGGTGCGGGCGAAGTTATCCCAGTGCTTGCAGCAGAAATAGATCGGCCCCACCACCGGCAAGGCCAGCGTTACCGCGGCCCAGCGCCAGCCGTGGGCAACAGAGGCGGGTACGCTGTCGATATAGCCCACCAGCAGCAACATGCCGCCACCGGCCACGGCCAGGGCAACAATCATGACGTAGATCGTGAAAAAAGCGTCCATGGGGATTCCTTACTTTTTAATTTTTTCGGGTCGTTTCCAGCCGGCCAGGCTGAGCTGCTTGGCCCGGGAAACGGTGAGGGAGTCGGCGGGGGCATCCTTGGTCAGGGTGGTGCCGGCCCCCAGGGTTGCGCCCCGGCCAACGGTAACGGGAGCCACCAGCTGGCTGTCGGAGCCGATGAAGGCATCGTCTTCGATAATGGTGCGGTACTTGTTGGCACCATCGTAGTTGCAGGTAATGGTGCCGGCACCGATATTGACTCGCTGGCCAACGGTGGCATCGCCCACATAGGCCAGATGGTTCGCCTTGGAGCCCTGGCCGAGAATGCTGTTCTTCAGTTCGACGAAGTTGCCGACATGGGCCTCGGCCCCCAGCTCGGTCCCCGGCCGCAGGCGGGCGTAGGGGCCGACGATGGCATCGGGGCCAACTACGGCGCCTTCCAGATGGCTGAAGGCGGCAATGCGGGCGCCAGCCTTGATCGTGACGTTTTTCAGCACGCAGTAGGGGCCGATATCCACAGCTTCTTCCAGCCTCACGTCCCCTTCGAAGACACAGCCGACGTCGATGGCCACATCCCGCCCGCAGTCCAGGCGGCCGCGGATGTCGATTCGCGCCGGGTCGGCCAGACGCACACCCTGCTCAAGGAGTTGCCGGGCCAGGAATTGCTGGTGGCAGCGCTCGAGGGCCGCCAGTTGCACCTTGCTGTTGACCCCCGCCACTTCCCATTCTGCCGCGGGTTGCGCCGTATGCACCGGCACGCCGTCCGCCACCGCCAAGGCCACCAGATCGGTCAGGTAGTACTCGCCCTGGGCATTGTCGTTGGAAAGGCGCTGCAGCCAGCCCGAGAGGCGAGCAGTCGGCAACACCATGATGCCGGTATTGGTTTCCTGCACCGCCCGCTCTTCCGGCGAGGCATCCTTTTCTTCCACGATGCACACCACCCGGCCCGCAGCATCGCGCAGAATGCGGCCGTAGCCGGTAGGTTCGGCCAGCGTGACGGTCAATACGCCAACACCTTCCCCGGCGGCCTGCAGCAGGCGCTGCAGGGTAGCAGCCTGGATCAGGGGAACGTCTCCGTACAGCACCAGGGTCTGGCCGGTACCATCGAGGGCCGGCAAAGCCTGCATCACGGCGTGGCCAGTACCCAGCTGAGGCTCCTGGAGCGCACAGCTGACATCCGGCGCCGCCAGGGCAGTACGCACCACGTCACCGCCATGGCCCACCACCAGGCACAGGCGGGAGGGCTGCAGCTGACGCGCGGTTTCCAGGACATGGGCTGCCAGGGCCTTGCCGCCGATGGGGTGCAACACCTTGGGCAGGTTGGAATGCATGCGCTTGCCCTGGCCGGCAGCGAGAATGACGATATTCATGGAAATTCCCGGAGGGTAAAGCAGAGCGGCCGCCCCGCAGGACGGCCGCAAATGACGGGGATCAGGCGCTCTTCTTCTCTTCCTGGCCGGAGAGAATCTCGCCGAGCACCTGCTTGCCCTTGTTGGACACGAACCAGTGCAGCATGTTCTTTTCGTTGATACGGGTTTCGATCACACCCTGGCTCTTCAGCACCGTCAGACGCTGGCTGATGAGATCCCGGCCCAGGCCGGTCTTCTCGGCCAGACCGGCAAGGTTGCCATAGACGTAGTTCTCTTCGGCAATGGCACGGATCAATTCGACGTCGTTATAGGACAGGGCCTCCTTCGGTACCTCCTTGACGACGACCTCCTGCACCTCGGGCGCCGGTGCCACCACCACTTCGGGCTTGCGCTCCTGGAGCTGACGCACATCGCCCTTCACCAGATCAAGCTGGGAGAGCAGCTTGTTGGCCATGTTTTCAAAAAGGCGGCGGGACGCCACCACATAAATCAGGCAGAAACCGGCCAGCACAAAGAAATCCACAGCCCGGGTGCGGGCAGCTTCCAACAGGTTGCTGGAAATCATGTTGAGGAAGAGGGGAACGGTCAGAGCAGCCACCACGCCGAGCAGCGGGTACTTCAGCCAGTCCTTGACCTCGGGCTCCACCTGGCGGTCGCGCAGGAAGAAGTTGGCGATACCGCCCAGGATACCGGCGGTGATCAGGATGCCGAGAATGATCAGCAGATGCCCATCCAGGGCACCGAAGGTTTGGCTTACCTGCATCTCTTTTTGCAATTCCATGTCCTATGGGCCTCCCGTCCCGCGCAGACCGTAATATGCCACAGGGGAAGACCCCCTGCCAAAACAAAACCCCGCCGGATGGGCGGGGTTTTGGCGGATAGCGCTATGGCAAACCTCAGCGCGGCAGCACGGAGGCGCCGGTGAGGAAAACATCCACTTCCCGCGCGGCCTGGCGGCCTTCGCGGATAGCCCAGACCACCAGGGACTGACCGCGGCGCACGTCACCGGCAGCGAAGACCTTGGGCACGTTGGTGGCGTAGCAACCATTGCCGTCGGTAGTGGCCTTGGCGTTACCGCGGGCATCCTTGTCCACACCGAAGGCTTCCAGCAGACCGGCCACCGGATTGGTGAAGCCCATGGCCAGCAGCACCAGGTCGGCAGGAATCTCGAACTCGGAACCGGCCACTTCCACCATCTTGCCGTCCTTCCATTCGACCCGCACGGCCTTCAGGGCCTTGACGTTGCCGTTGCCGTCGGACACCAGTTCCTTGGTAGAAACGGCGAAATCCCGGGTGCAGCCTTCGTCATGGGAGGAAGAGGTACGCAGCTTGAGGGGCCAGTAGGGCCAGCTTAGCGCCTTGTTCTCTTCCACCGGGGGCTTGGGCATCACTTCGAACTGGGTGATGGAAGCCGCACCATGGCGGTTGGAGGTACCGACGCAGTCGGAGCCGGTATCGCCACCACCAATCACCACGACGTGCTTGCCGTCGGCGCGGATGGGGTTCTTGCCGTCGCCGGCCACTTCCTTGTTCTGCGGAATGAGGAATTCCAGGGCGTAATGCACGCCCTTCAGTTCCCGGCCCGGCACGGGCAGGTCGCGGGGCACTTCGGAGCCGCCGGTGAGGATCACGGCATCGAAGTCCTTGCTCAGCTGCTCGGCGGAGATCACGGTGGTGGCGTCATTGACGATGCCGGCGGGCAGAGTCTTGGTGCCGACGATGGTCTTGGTGCGGAAGGTCACGCCCTCGGCCTGCATCTGTTCGACACGACGGTCGATCAGGCCCTTCTCCAGCTTGAAGTCGGGGATGCCGTAGCGCAGCAGGCCGCCAACCCGGTCGTTCTTTTCGAACACGGTCACGTCGTGGCCGGCACGAGCCAGTTGCTGGGCCGCAGCCAGACCGGCGGGACCGCCACCAACCACGGCAACCTTCTTGCCGGACTTGGTCGTGGCAGGCTGAGGCTTGACCCAACCGTTTTCCCAGGCCTTGTCGATGATGGCGTGCTCGATGGACTTGATGCCCACGGGCGCTTCGTTGATGCCCAGAGTGCAGGCAGCTTCGCACGGTGCCGGACAGATGCGGCCGGTGAACTCGGGGAAGTTGTTGGTGGAATGCAGGACGGCGATGGCCTCTTCCCAGTTGCCGCGGTAAACCAGGTCATTCCAGTCGGGAATGATGTTGTTCACCGGGCAGCCGTTGTTGCAGAAGGGAATGCCGCAATCCATGCAGCGTGCCCCCTGGGTCTTGGCATCGGCGTCGGACAGGTGACCGACGAATTCCTTGTAGTGCTTGAGCCGCGCTTCAACCGGCTCGTAAGCCTCGGAAAGACGCTGGAACTCCATGAAACCAGTAGGCTTGCCCATTTATGCGGCCTCCTTCTGCTTGTTCTTGGCGGAAAGTTCCGCCAAGGCGCGGCGGTACTCGTTCGGCATGACCTTGACGAACTTGGCGCGGTAGGTCGCCCAATTGTCCAGGATGGTGCGGGCCCGGCTGGAACCGGTCATTTCGAAATGGCGCTCGACCAGACCCTTGAGCAGGGCTTCGTCGGCCATGGCCAGATGGCGGATATCCACCTTGCCGTGGCTGGTGACGTCGCCGAACTCGCCCAGCTTCTCGGAGGCGGCTTCTTCTTCCGGCACCGGCTCCAGGGCGACCTGGGCCAGGTTGCAGCGGGATTCGAAGGTACCGTCTTCGTCGAGGACGTAGGCCACGCCGCCGGACATGCCGGCTGCGAAGTTGCGGCCGGTCTGGCCCAGCACCACGACGGTGCCGCCGGTCATGTATTCGCAACCGTGGTCGCCCACGCCTTCCACCACCGCGGTGGCGCCGGAGTTGCGCACGCAGAAGCGTTCGCCACCGACACCGTTGAAGAACACTTCACCTTCGATCGCACCGTAGAGCACGGTATTGCCGACGATGATGTTCTCGGCGGTGTTGCCGCGGAAAGCCTTGGGTGCCTTGATGACGATACGACCACCGGAGAGGCCCTTGCCCACATAGTCGTTGCCTTCGCCAGTCAGCTCGAAGGTCACGCCCTTTGCCAGGAAGGCGCCAAAGCTCTGGCCGGCGGTACCGGTCAGATTCACGTGGATGGTGTCGTCCGGCAGACCGGCGTGACCGTAGCGCTTGGCCACTTCACCGGCCAGCATGGCGCCGGCGGTGCGGTTCACATTGATGATGTCGGTGTTGATGACCACCTTTTCGCCCTTTTCCAGGGCGGGCTTGGCCTGCTCGATCAGCTTGTGGTCGAGGGCCTTCACCAGGTTGTGGTCCTGGGTCTCGCAGTGCAGACGGGCAACGTCGGCACCCACGGGCGGCATGTAGAAGATCTTGGAGTAATCCAGGCCACGGGCCTTCCAGTGCTCCACACCGGCGCGCATGTCGAGCAGATCAGCACGGCCGATCAGGTCGTCCAGCTTGCGGATGCCCATGGAGGCCATGATCTCGCGCACTTCTTCGGCAACGAAGAAGAAATAGTTCACCACGTGCTCCGGCTGGCCGGAGAACTTGGCGCGTAGGGTCGGGTCCTGGGTGGCCACGCCCACCGGGCAGGTGTTGAGGTGGCACTTGCGCATCATGATGCAGCCTTCTACCACCAGCGGCGCAGTGGCGAAGCCGAACTCGTCGGCACCCAGCAGGGCGCCGATGACCACGTCGCGGCCGGTCTTCATCTGGCCGTCCACCTGGACGCGGATACGACCACGCAGACGGTTCAGCACCAGGGTCTGCTGGGTTTCGGCCAGGCCGAGTTCCCAGGGAGTGCCGGCGTGCTTGATGGAAGACAGGGGGGATGCACCGGTACCGCCGTCATGGCCAGCGATCACCAGGTGATCGGCCTTGGCCTTGGAGACGCCGGCAGCCACGGTACCCACGCCCACTTCGGACACCAGCTTGACGGAGATGGAGGACACCGGATTCACGTTCTTCAGATCGTGGATCAGCTGGGCCAAGTCTTCGATGGAGTAGATGTCGTGGTGCGGCGGGGGGGAAATCAGGCCGACGCCGGGCACGGAGTGACGCAGGGCACCGATGTACTCGGAGACCTTGTGGCCGGGCAGCTGGCCGCCTTCACCGGGCTTGGCGCCCTGGGCCATCTTGATCTGGATCTGGTCCGCATTGGCCAGGTACTCGGCGGTGACGCCGAAGCGGCCGGAAGCCACCTGCTTGATGGCGGAACGCAGGGAGTCGCCTTCCTTCAGTTCCAGGTCACGGGCGATACGGCCGGCACCGATGATCTCGGACAGCTTCTGGCCAGCCTTCACCGGCTTGAAGCGGTTGGCGTCCTCGCCACCTTCGCCGGTGTTGGACTTGCCGCCGATGCGGTTCATGGCCACGGAAAGGGTGGTGTGGGCTTCGGTGGAGATGGAACCCAGGGACATGGCGCCAGTGGCGAAGCGCTTGACGATTTCCTTGGCGGATTCCACTTCCTCCAGGGGCACCGGAGCACCGGCCGCCTTGATCTCGAACAGGCCGCGCAGCGTCAGGTGACGCTTGGACTGGTCGTTGATGATCTTGGCGTATTCCTTGTAGGTGTCCATCTTGCCGGAGCGGGTGGAGTGCTGCAGCTTGGCGATGGCATCCGGGGTCCACATGTGGTCTTCGCCGCGGACACGGAAAGCGTATTCGCCGCCGGCTTCCAGATGCTCGGCCAGCACGGGATCGGCGCTGAAGGCAGCCTGATGCACGCGCAGGGCTTCCTCAGCCACCTGCAGGGCGCCGATACCTTCCACCTGGGTGGCAGTGCCGGCGAAGTACTTCTTCACCAGTTCGGAAGAGAGGCCGATGGCTTCGAAGATCTGGGCGCCACAGTAGGACTGGTAGGTGGAAATGCCCATCTTGGACATGACCTTGTTCAGACCCTTGTTGACGGCCTTGATGAAGCGCTTCTGAGCGTCGTAGGCGGTGACGTTACCCGGCAGGGTTCCGGCGATCTCGGCCAGGGTGTCCATGGTCAGCCACGGACAGACGGCTTCGGCGCCATAACCGGCGAGCAGGGCGAAGTGGTGGGTTTCCCGGGCGGAGCCGGTATCCACCACCAGGCCGGTGGAGGTGCGCAGACCCTTCTTCACCAGGTGGTGATGCACGGCGGAGGTGGCCAGCAGCGCGGGGATTGGGGCCTTCTCGGCACAGACGCCGCGGTCGGACAGGATCAGCACGTTGTAGCCATCGGCCACGCCTTGTTCGGCGGCGGCACAGACGGCCTCCAGGGCCTTCTCGCAACCGGCGGCGCCTTCGGCGGCGGGCCAGGTGATGTCCAGCACCAGGGACTTGTAACGGCCCGAGGTGGAACGGTCGATGGCGCGCAGCTTGGCCAGGTCGGCGTTGGTCAGCACCGGCTGGTGCACTTCCAGGCGCAGGGGCGGGTTGGTTTCATCCACGCCCAGCAGGTTCGGCTTGGGACCGATGAAGCTGGTCAGGGACATGACGATCTCTTCCCGGATGGGGTCGATCGGCGGGTTGGTCACCTGGGCGAACAGCTGCTTGAAGTAGTTGTAGAGCGGCTTTTCCTTGTTGGAAAGCACGGTCAGCGGGCTGTCGTTACCCATGGAGCCGGTGGCTTCTTCGCCCTGAGCCGCCATGGGCTGCAGGATGAACTTCACGTCTTCCTGGGTGAAACCGAAGGCCTGCTGCTGGTCGAGGAGGGGCACGTCGGCCTTGGGGGCCTCGCTGCCGGCTTCCGGCAGGTCGCCGAGGAAGTAGCGGGACTCTTCGATCCACTTGCGATAGGGCTTGGCGCTGGAGAGAGACTTCTTCAACTCGGAGTCGTCGATGATGCGACCCTGTTCCATGTCGATGAGGAACATCTTGCCGGGCTGCAGGCGCCACTTCTTGACGATCTTCTCTTGCGGGAAGGTCAGCACGCCCATTTCGGAGGCCATCAGCACCAGGTCATCTTCGGTCACCAGGTAGCGCGCCGGACGCAGGCCGTTGCGGTCCAGGGTGGCGCCGATCTGGCGGCCGTCGGTGAAGGCCACGGCAGCGGGGCCATCCCAGGGTTCCATCAGGGCAGCGTGGTATTCGTAGAAGGCGCGACGCTCTTCGTCCATGAGGGGATTGCCGGCCCAGGCTTCGGGGATCAGCATCATCATGGCCTGGGCCATGGAGTAGCCGCCCATGACCAGCAGTTCCAGCGCGTTGTCGAAACAGGCGGAGTCGGACTGACCGTCCACGATCAGGGGCCACAGCTTGTCCAGGTCTTCCTTCAGCCACTTGGAGGACATGGCCTTCTGGCGGGCCTTCATCCAGTTCACGTTACCGCGCACGGTGTTGATTTCACCGTTGTGGGCAATCATGCGGAAAGGGTGGGCCAGATCCCAGGTGGGGAAGGTGTTGGTGGAGAAGCGCTGGTGCACCAGGGCCAGAGCGGAAACGAGGCGCTCGTCCTGCAGGTCCAGGTAGTACTCGCCCACCTGATGGGCCAGCAGCATGCCCTTGTAGTTGATGGTGCGGGAGGACAGGGACGGGATGTAGAACTGCTTGCCGTCGTCCAGCTTCAGCTTGCGCACGGCGTGCTCGACCCGCTTGCGGATGACGAACAGCTTGCGTTCGAAGGCGTCCTGGTCACCGACGTTCTCGCCCTTGGCGATGAACACCTGGCGCATCACCGGCTCGATCTCGCGAGCGGCAGCAGCCAGGCCGGCGTTGTCCCGGGGTACGTCGCGCCAGCCGAGGAAGGTCTGGCCTTCTTCATGCACGATGCGGGCAACGGCGGACTCAGCGGCGGCACGGCCGTTGGAGGACTGGGGCAGGAACACGATACCGCAGGCGTACTCGCCTTCCTTGGGCAGGGTAATGCCCAGTTTGGCGGCTTCGGCACGCAGGAAGGCATCGGGCATCTGAATCAGAATGCCGGCACCATCCCCCAGCAGGGGGTCATAACCAGTCGCGCCGCGGTGGTCGAGGTTTTTCAGGATCAACAGACCCTGCTCGACGATACCGTGGCTCTTCTTGTTCTTGATATGGGCAACGAAACCGACGCCGCAGGCATCCTTTTCGTTGGCCGGGTCGTACAGGCCCTGCCGCCCGGGGACGGCCCCACCAGGGACAACACTATCCATCACGCTAGAGTCCTTTTTATGAATTAAGACTGCCGCCGGGATAAACCGAACGGCGTCAAAAAAGCCGGTGCGGACGGCACCGGCCTTTTACTTGCAAAGAGCAACACTAAATTTTAGCCCGAAAACCATGAGCCATCAAGGCTTTGCCTCACATGACCCCGATCGCCCGCCAGTACTGGACCCTAGCCTGACACCCCGGGAAAATCACACCAAAGTCATAGCCCATTCTCACACCAACGCACGAGCCGGTGTTTGGTGCACACGCTCTCAGCTACCCGATACCCGGGCGGTGATGGCAGCGGCGATTTCCGCATCGCTGGCGATATCGCTGACCACCGCCTCGCCGATGGCGCGGAACAGCACCAGGCGTAGCTTGCCGGCTTCCACCTTCTTGTCGTGGCGCATCAGTTCCAGATAGCGTGCCACCCCCAGGTCCGGCCCCGCCACCGGCAGCCCCGCACGGCGGAACAGCTGCTCTACTCGCGCCACGTCGGCCGCAGCAATCCAGCCCAGACGGGCCGACAGCTCAGCCGCCATGACTGTCCCGGCTGCCACCGCCTCGCCGTGGAGCCAGACACCATAGCCCAGGCCGGTTTCGATGGCATGACCAAAGGTATGCCCCAAATTAAGCAGAGCCCGCTCGCCGGTTTCCCGCTCGTCCCGGGCCACCACTTCAGCCTTGTGGGCGCAGGAACGGTACACCGCCTCGGCCAGCAGGGATTTATCCCGGGCCAACAGACCATCGAGGTGGGCCTCGATCCAGGTCAGGAATTCCACATCGCGGATCAGGCCATACTTGATGACTTCCGCCAGGCCGGCTTTCAGCTCCCGGTCCGGCAGGGTATCCAGGGTGTTGATGTCAGCCAGCACCAGCTTGGGCTGATAGAAGGCGCCGATCATGTTCTTGCCCAGAGGGTGGTTGATCGCCGTCTTGCCGCCCACGGAGGAATCCACCAGGGACAACAGGGTGGTCGGCACCTGGATGAAGGGCATGCCACGCTGATAACAGGCGGCAGCAAAGCCGGTCATGTCGCCGATCACACCGCCGCCCAGGGCCACCAGCGTGGTGGAGCGCTCGGCACGGGATTCCAGCAGGGCGTCAAAAATCTTGTTGAGGGTGGGCCAGTCCTTGAACTCCTCCCCGTCCGGCAGGATCACGGCACTGGCGGCCACCCCGGCAGACTCGAGGGTGGCAGTGAGGCGGGCCAGATAGAGCGGCGCCACGGTGGTATTGGTGACGATCACCGCCTTCTTGCGGCCGATGGCCGGCAGGATCAGGTCGGCACGTTGCAGCAGGCCGCCACCAATATGAATGGGGTAGCTGCGGTCGCCCAGGGCGACTTCCAGGGTTTGCAGGGTCATGGCGTTTCGGAGGAAGGATGCGATTCAGGGCAGACCGCCCCGGCCGACTGATGCATACGCAGCAACAGCTGCACCGCCGCATTGGCCGAGTGGGAGGAAGCGTCGATGACCATGTCGGCCACTTCCCGGTAAAGCGGATCCCGCTGCACGAACAACTCCCGCAGACGACCCAAGGGGTCTTTCACCTGCAGCAAGGGGCGGTTGCGATCGTTGCGGGTGCGGGCGTAGAGCAGTTCCGGCGGAGCGCAGAGATAAACGACGAAACCGCCGGCCTGGAGCGCACGCCGATTCTCGGCGCTGAGTACAGCACCGCCACCGGTGGCCATGACCAGACCGCTTTCCCGGGCCAAATCCTCGATGACCATGGCTTCGCGCTTGCGGAAGCCCGCTTCGCCCTCGATCTCGAAAATGACGGGAATGGTGACGCCAGTGCGCGCCTCGATCTCATGGTCGGAGTCCACGAAACGCTTGCCCATGCGCTTGGCCAGAAGCCGCCCGATGGTGGTCTTGCCAGCGCCCATGAGGCCGACCAGGATTATGTTGTCTTTCTTGGTGTTCACCCGCCCATTGTACCAGCAGCACCTCCGGCCCAGACGCCCACCAGCCCTCGTCGCCCCCGTTTGAGCAGCTTGGCGAGGCGCCGCGCCGCCTCCCGGGGATCGCCGCAACCCTGTTCCGGATAGGCATTGCAGGCTGCCCAGCGCCCCGCGGCAAGGGGCAACACCGCGACGGCACGCCCGCCATCCACTTCGGTGAGCAGGCAGGATTCGGCGCCTGCCCCGACGCACCAGGAGGCGGCCACCATGTCCATGCACTCCTCCCGGGGCACCCCCAGGGCCACCAGGGCATCAATGGGGGATTCATGCTCGGAGCGGATCACCGCCGGGAAGTAAACAAGGGGCGCAGTCATGGGCCGACTTCTAGCATGGCCGTCCGGCGCCTGGCAACGCCCGGCGGCCGGATTCTGCCTTGTGCTGGCCGGAGGGGGCAGGCACAATCCGGGGCTTCTGGAGTCTTGCCCCATGAAATACGACATCGTTATCGTCGGCGGCGGCCTGGCCGGCCTGGCCTTCGCCTGCGCCCTGAAGGAATCCCGCCTGAAAATCGCCCTGGTGGAAGGCCGTGCCCCCACCACCCCGGAAGGTTGGGACGCCCGCATCTACGCCATCAGCCCGGCCAACGCCCGCTTCCTCGCCGACATCGGCGTGTGGAAGCACCTGGACGCCCAGCGCATGGCGCCGGTGCAGGCCATGGATGTGCGGGGCGATGGCGAAAGCCGCCTCGAATTCTCCGCCTACGATTCCGGCGTGCCGGAACTGGCCTGGATTCTCGAATCCTCCCTGATGGCCCGGGAGCTGTGGGAAAACGTCAAGCGCCAGGGCAATGTGGACATCCACTGCCCGGCCCGCCCGCGGGATCTGGAATTCCGTGCCGATGCCGCCCTACTGCATCTGGAAGACGGCAGCAGCCTCTCTGCCCGCCTAGTGGTTGGCGCCGACGGACGCGAGTCCTGGGTACGCAACAAGGCCGGCCTGCCGGCCCACTACAGCCCCTATGGCGAAAAAGGTCTGGTGGCCAACTTCGCCACGGAAAAGCCCCACCAAGGCATCGCCTACCAATGGTTCCGGGACGATGGGGTGCTGGCCTATCTGCCCCTGCCGGGCAACCGCATGTCCATCGTCTGGTCCACCCCGGATGCCCACGCTGACGAACTGGCGGCCCTGCCCGCCGAGGAACTGTGTGCCCGGGTGGCCGCTGCCGGCCAGCACACCCTGGGCAAGCTGGAGCTGATCACCCCGGCTGCGGCCTTCGCCCTCAAGCTGATGCGCGTGCCGGAACCGACGGCGCCGCGCCTGGCCCTGATCGGCGATGCCGCCCACGGCATCCATCCCCTCTCGGGTCACGGCATCAACCTGGGCTACCGGGACGCCAAGGCTCTGGCAGAGATCATCGCTGCCGCCGCCCCCTGGCAGGACATCGGCGATGCCCGCCTGCTGGCCCGCTACCGCCGGGCGCGCAAGGAAGAAGTGGTGCTGCTGCAAACCACCACCGACGGCCTGCGCCGCCTTTTCCGCGAGGACCTGCCGGGCTTCAAGCCCCTGCGCAATCTTGGCCTCAATCTGGTCAACAAACTGGGGCCGCTGAAGAGCGCCCTGGTCCGTTACGCCCTCGAATCCTGACTTTCCCCCCTGTGGAGTACCCCATGCGACATTTCAAAGCCCTGGCCGCCCTGTGCTGCGCCGGCGCCCTCCTCTCCCTCTCCTCCCTGCCCGCTCGGGCCGACGAAGCCTCGGTGAAAAAGGCCCTGGAAGCCAAGATCGACGGCAAGGTGGAAAGCGTCACCAAGTCCGGCTACCTCAACCTGTATGAAGTGTATGTGGACGGCAAGCTGATCTACACCGACGAAAAGATCAGCGTCCTTATCATCGGCTCCCTGGTGGATGGCAAGACCATGCAGAACGTCACCGCCGAGCGCATGAAGAAGCTGAGTGCCGCCAAGCCCTCCGAAATGCCCCTGGAACTGGCGGTGAAGCAGGTCAAGGGCAACGGCAAGCGCATCATCGTCACCTTTGAAGACCCCAACTGCGGCTACTGCAAGCGCCTCGCCAAGGATCTGCAGAAGCTCGACAACGTCACCATCTACACCTTCCTCTACCCCATTCTCTCCGCTGACTCTCTGGAGAAATCCAAGCAGGTGTGGTGCGCCAAGGATCAGGTGGGCGCCTGGAACGAGATGATGACCTCCGCCAAAGCCTTTACCGGCCGTACCGATTGCGACACCACGGCGGTGCAGAAGTCCTTCGAGTTGGGTCGCCGCCTCAACATTACCGGCACCCCCACCCTCTTCTTCGCCGACGGCGAGCGCATCCCCGGCGCCGTGCCACTGGAAAAGATTGAGGAAAAGCTGAGGAGCCTGGGCAAGTAAGCCCTACTCAAGCACCCCAGGGGCGGCCCGCCGGCATTACCGGCGCGGCCGCCCCTGGCGCTTTCAGGCTCCGAAAACAGCTTCAGACCGCCGATACCTTGAACTGGCCCACCAGTTGGGCCAGGGTGCGGGCTGCGCCGGCGGTGAGGGTAGTGCTGCGGCCTGATTCATCCACCGACTGGCGCACCGCCTCGGCGGCCACGGCGATGCTTTCGATCCGCCCGCCGGTGCTCCGGGTCGCTGCCTCCAGTTCGTCGATGGTGGCGAACAAATGTTCCAGGATGTCCTGCACCTCCCGCTTGTCGGAAGCCGCCTCAGCCGCCAGGCGCAGCCCCTCCTCCAGCTCCGTCATGCCTGTATCCATGCTGCTCACTGCCTCTTCGGCGCGGGACTGGACGCCGCCGATCATGGCGGCGATTTCCTTGGTGGCCTCGGCCGTGCGCTCCGCCAGCTTGCGCACCTCGTCAGCCACCACCGCGAAGCCCCGGCCCTGTTCGCCGGCCCGGGCCGCCTCGATGGCGGCGTTGAGGGCCAGCAGGTTGGTCTGACTGGCGATTTCGTGAATGACCGTTCCGATGCGCCCGATGGCGGCCGTGCTACTTTCCAGGTCGCGGATGGTGCGGGTGGCGCCCCCGACGGAGGCCAGAATGCCGGCGCTGCGGGACTGCACCAGTTCCATCTGCCGCCGTGCCTCCGCCGTCACCTGGGCCACCGCTTCGCGCATGGCCTCCACCTTCTGGCTGGCGGCGTTGATGTCTTCCACCTGGCCGCGAATGGACTCCTCCGTATCGCGCATTTCCGCGGCCATCTCCGCCGACGCCTGGGCTGTGGCCCGGCTCTTTTCCTGCAGATTGGCATTGGTGCCGCCGATCTCGCCGGAGGTCTGGATGACCCGGCGGATGATCTGCTCCAGATTGTCGATGAAACTGTTGATCCACTGGGCCATGACCGTGGTTTCGTCGCTGCCTCCCTCGCTGAGGGGGAGGCGCTGGCTGAGGTCACCGCCGCCTTCGGCGATGGTGCGTAGCACGCCGCTGCTGCGCCGCAGACGCAGACTCAGGGGGCGCGTGCCCAGTTGCTTGAAGAACAGGCCGCCGCCAATCACCAGACCCAGTTCCAGCAGCCGTGCCGACAGACCGGAGAGCCCCAGCCACTCCTGGCAGCCGACCCCCAGCCCCCAGGCCAGGATGACCACGGCCCAGTAGAGCTTCTGCAGCTTGTAGGCGATGCCCCGATAGCGATAGACCTCCTCCAGGTCCGCCTCGCACATCAGGCCCCAGGTATCGGGGGAGCCCGGCAAGCGGAAGGTGACGCCCTTGCCCACCACCGGCACGTGGCGGTAATCCGCATAGCCGGGGTAGCTGACAAAGAGGTTTTCCCCCTTACGCATGGTTTCACGAATGCCGGGATGCAGCTGGCCGGTAGCCGGATCGTTGAATACCAACTCCAGCTCGGTGTGCTGGCGCACCTGCACCGTGCCGTAGCCGGTACGGATGCCCTGCTTCAGGTTGTCGCCAAGGGAGAAGGTGGCATCCTCGAAGCGGGAACGGGACAGGGCGGTGCCCGGCTGCAGGCCGGCGTCGAAGACCGACTTCACCATGAACAGATAGTTGTCCCCGGACTCCCGGAAGATATGGCCGGCCTCCCGCTGGATCAGATCCCCCACGACATCGTTGGGCACCCGGCCGCAAAGCACGCCAAGCACCTGGCCGGCCACAATCACGGGCTGGTAGAACATGAGGGTGACGCCATCGTGGAAACGGGAAGTGGAAGGCGGCAGGCTGGCCGTCACCGGGTCGTCGTAGGGACCGTGCAGGAAGGGCTGCTTCAACCCCTCGGCCAGTGCCCTGGCAGGCAGGTCCCGGGCGCCGATCCGACCCGGCGCGGTGGATTCCAGCACCACGCCCCGGGCATCTACATAGAACAGTTCGGCAAAGTCCCGGGCGAAGTCCTTCTTTTCCTGCAGCAGGCGCCGGGGCACCCGGGGGTGGGCTGCCTGGAAGTCGCCGGCCAGGGCGGCCAGGTGGTGCCAGCACTGCTCGGCCCAATGCTGCAGGATTCGCACCCGGGTGGCGGCAAAGCCCTCGAAGGCCTGCTCCAGCGCCTCCTGGCGGTCCCGGTTGAGGTAGGTGGCCCAACCCATGGCCAGTTTCCCGCTTTTCCCCCACAGGGGCAGCCAGCGCCGTTCGGCCCCGGACAGGGCCATGGAAGCACTTTTCAACATATTCTCTCCACAGTTCTCAATGAACTTTTGTGCTCACCTCCAAGCAAGTGAAATGCCAGAAAAGTCACATTATTTCTGCGGCATTTTCCACATAAAAAAAGGGGGCAACGCCCCCCTTTTTCTTCAAGCGAACTGTCACCGCACAATATTTTCTTGAAATCGCAAAAATTCATATGGTTGAGTCATGGTTTCAAGCAATTGACTCACAACCCCTAGATTACGCGGCTCGACAAAAAGATGTAAGTGCCTAATTTGTTAGCCTTTCAAACAACTATTGTTTTGAGGATGGCTGCGGAGGCCCGCGCGACAAACTCGTTTCAAGTTACCAAAGAGAAGGAGCGACTTCTGCGAGCCATTCCCGATCATGGCGCTCCAACCACGTCAATCCATTTCCCTTTATCGACTTCAATCCCTTGATGGAAACCCCATCCTGGGAATTAAACAACTCCATGGCACGAGCTCGATGGCTAGCGCGAACACGCTCAAATCGTCGCGCTCTCCAAGTGTCCCGTAAAGAAGGTTCTGAGCCTGCGAATGCTCGGACAAGACTCGTTTTCAACCCAGTTATTTCAGCAATCTGCCCGTAATCGTTACCTGCTTCCAGCAGACATCTAAGTTGCACCTTCATCTGGTCGTTTAGCACTCGAGGCCGGTGTTCGAACGGCACACCAACCGAATCCAGCCACCGACATGCCTGGCACAATGGTATCCCCATTGCTTTTGCAGCACGGGTCACTGACCACTTGTCAAACTCGACCAGCTGCCGCAATCCTTCACGCCAGTCGCCCACCATGGTGTCAAGCTCATTGGATATCTCGGCTGACATAGCGCTTCGATACGCGTCAAAAAAGTGTTCCCCTGAGTCAAACAGGAATGCAATCAACACAGCATGCTTTAAAGGGTGGTGCAGTCCGGGGAAGCGTCTGGTCAACAAGCCGACGACTCCTGTACCACTCGGATCGAGGTCGGTATCGGCAAGAAAGCCGAATCCAGGCACGTTTTCGAGATCACCGAACTCGACCTTTAGGTGCTGTCTGATCACCAATGTACGAAGCGACCCATCAAATGCGACCCATCCGCGGTCTCGCGCTCCCTGCCGATACACAATCCTCAGGCGGTCGTCATCAAATATCACCGACATTTGGGCAATACTTGCGCTTATGGCAGCAATGCGCACCAACTTGGTGATTTGGGCTGCTGCCGGTTTCATGGACACCTTGTTAAGGTGTGAAGGTGAAACTGGAGGTATTTATGGGAGCAAGACGGACATTCG
>NZ_BFBP01000025.1 GCF_003112695.1 Azospira sp. I13 | reverse complement strand
GGGGGGGGGTTGTGGCGTGGTTGGGGGTGGTTTTGCGTGGTCTGTGGATTGGCGGCTGTATTCCGCCGTTGCCCGGCGGCTTACTTATTCTTGAATCGCCAAGAATAAGTAAGCAACAAGAAAGCGACCCTCCCCCCCGGCCCTGCGGGCTCCCCTGCGCTGCTCAGTCGGACGGGGCGGCTGCGGAACTCGCCCCCTACGGGGCTCAGACAGTCCTCGCCGACGTCCCCCCGCCCGCCTTGCGCTGCTCGGCGGGGGTGGAAGGGGATGGAACACCGCGTGGCCTTGGCAATGGTGCTGACAGGGAGAATGGTGGGGGTATGCGAATTGCAATTTTTGTTGCTGAAAGTACGCGCCGCCGGTAAGTTTGAGTTTGTCCGGTTTTACTGATTTTTAGTCGGGCAGAAAAAGGTCGAATCTGCTGAATCCCTTGTGGGATAAGCCTTTTAAACTGTCTGGTGTTCCAGGATATTGGACAGCCCCATTTTTATTGGACGTTTTTGTCGTCTACTACTAGTTAGGGCCCATATGCCAATGCCCAATGAACCCTGGTACGCAGCAAAGTGTGTGTTCCGACATACGCAGCTCTCTGCCAAACAAGAAGAAGGCTGGGTATACGAGGAGCGAATCGTCTTATTTCGTGCCTCAGATGAAGACGATGCGATTGCCAAAGCCGAAGAAGAGGCATCTCAATACGCTACAGACGGAACGGAATATCTAGGCTTCGTCGAGGTATTCCATCTCTTTGCTGAATCGCTTGAAGACAAAGCCGAAGTATTTTCTTCAATGCGCTCAAGCAAACTAGCCCCCTCAGAGTATTTAGATCATTTCGTTGATACAGGGGCAGAACATGTACGCAAGTAAATACAGTTCAAAACCGTGCCCTAACAATCCGGTCCAGCGGACAGTCGGCCAGCTGCGCTGTCCGCCTGCCGCTGACCTTCGTCGTTATGCGTCTCAACGGTGACTGCCGTGTCGGCTGAAAGTCAGTTCTACGAATACGCCAACCAATTGGCCGGCTCAGCCTCGTCAGTTCATCATCGCTGGAGCGAAGATCGGCTCACGATTTCCTTCCGCAAGATTAATGACGAGGGCTTCGACATCGAGGTTTCCTACGATCCGATTTCTAAGGAACTTGAGATTCAGACTGATCGCGGGTGCCACGATCACTTTCACGCTGAGAAATTTGAGAGCTTCCCGGCCGCCTTGGCTTGCGTGTTTGGGTTGGTGCGCGACCTTCTTTCCCGCAATATGCGGATTGAAGAAACGCAGGCCAATGGCAAGCCGAGAAAATGGGAACTCCAGGCCAACATCAACGGGAAGTGGGTCACAGAATCCACTACGGGTCTGTTTATCTGGAACGTATTCGGAAGCAAGAGCATGGCCAAATACTCGAACGACGCATTACCACCGCGGGAGCGGTGCCATGACGCATAACCTTTCAGTCGACCGGACCTGCGCGAAAAGCCGCGCAGGCCGCTCACTTTCACGTTATGCCTAGCATCAAAGCCCCCTTCGCCATAGCGATAACCGCTTTTTTATTAGCCGCTTGCGGTGAGCCACATCGTGCTGCCGCACAGCAATATTTGGCGCTGGCAGAAGGCGTTCTCATTGCAAACGGCATTTGCTCATCTACCTCCGATTGCCGGAGGAAAGAGTTGTTGTTTTGGGAGGGTGGCGAGGTAAATCTCGGCCTGGTCCGTTGGGGCGGTGCTTACGTCAATCTTTATGCCACGCAAGATCCAGTGCTGGTCGATGCAATCGTTTCAAAATTCAAAGAAGCCCACACGCGACAGCCAGAGCCTCAAGTAACGCTTACGGTTTTCAGTTCCCTCCATTCTCAGCCGAAGGTCCAGTTTCGTAAGGTGGTTCTAAAGTGAGTTTTCGGCCAAGGCATAACATGGCGCTCGACCTCGCTCCCTTCGGTCGCTGGACGCTGCGCGATAAAGCCGCGCAGCGCCGGTCAGCTCTACGTTAGCCTGCTTTTATATGCGCCGTATTGCATTTACCCTCGGCATCCTCGCGCTCGCACTCGTTGTGCTGATCATGGGCATCGCTGAAATGCTCAGCAGTCCGGCGCATCGAGTTATTGGTCCACCGCCCTCTGATTTTAGAGCGCGGTCAGTTGTCATCCCTAGCTCCTCAGGCGAATCAGTGACAGGTTGGTTCGCACAGGGAACAAGAGGCTCAGGTGCTGTCCTATTGCTGCATGGGGTACGAAGCGATCGACGCCAAATGCTTGAGCGTTCAAAGGTACTGTATAGCCGCGGCTACTCAGTCCTGCTCGTTGATCTTCCGGGGCACGGCGAAAGTTCTGGAACGCGCATTACTTTTGGCTTTCGGGAAGCCGAAGGTGTTAAAGCCAGTCTGCGCTTTCTAGAAAGATCACTCCCGGGCGAAAAAATCGCAGTAATCGGTGTTTCTCTCGGAGCTGTTTCATTTGTATTAGCAGGCATCTCGCCTGCTCCGAATGCTGTTGTTCTTGAATCAATGTATCCCACCATAGAAGAAGCGGTAACCGATAGGCTCCGTATTCGGCTAGGCGAACTGGGCGCAGTCTTTGCGCCGTTGCTCCTATCTCAGCTTCCCCTTCGGCTGGGGATTTCTCTGAATCAACTTCGTCCAATCGATCATATATCGTCTATTGCCGCACCGGTCCTTGTTGCTGCTGGAACTGAAGATCGCCACACAACTTTAAACGAAACTGAACGCTTATTTACCGCAGCAACTCTGCCGAAAGAGCTCTGGCTTGTTAAGGGTGCGGCCCATGTTGATCTCTATCACTTTGATCCAAAAACTTACGATGAAACAGTTTTCGGTTTCGTGGCTAAGCACCTGCGAAACGCTGGCTAACATTTCGGTCAAGGCGTGGCCTTCGGCCACTGGGACGCTCCGCCTATCGGCGGTGCGCCCCTTACCTTAAACGTTAGGTGGCTGTCTCCGCTTACGGTAGCTGCTGGGACGTGCCAGCCCCGCCCTGTGCGGCGCCGAGCAACGCAGCTTACGGCGGAAAAAGGGCGAGCACTGTTTGAGGGCTTTTAGGCCCGAGTTGCGCATCCTCCGCCGGAAGCGAGTAGCGCAGGGGACCCCGCGGAGCGGGGCGCCAAACCGGGCTCGCTTTTGAAAGAGAACGAGATAACTCAGGGGGGAATCCTGCGATAAGTCCGGGATGAGGTGGGATTAATCGGGACTTTGCGGGATGGGAAGTGAAAATGTGTTGCGAGGGGTAAAACACCGGGGCGTGGCTAAAACAGGTTGGGTTGCCGGCGCTCCCGCTCCTTGATCCGCATTTCGTTGATGATCTGCCGAATACGCATCACGCACAGGCCACTCAGCGCGGCCAGCTCCTTGTAGTTGTCCCCGTTGAACCGGTCCCACAGTTCCTTGTTGCGGGCGGCGTTTTCATAGCTCACGCCCTTCTCCAGGTAGATCTGGCCGCCACCCAAGTTCAGGCGAACAGATTCGGAGGTGGCCAGGGCGATCTCGTTGGCGACATCGGACGGAAGCTGCAGGCCGACCATCATGTCGTAGACGACATGAGCGATGTGGCTATACAGCTCCGGGTAGTTGTCAGGTAGCGAGAGCGACATGATGAGACTCAAGCAGCCAGGCGTGCCAACAATAGGCGCTGGGTCTGTAGGCATTCAAGCCAGGGCCATGGTGAATCCAAGCGGCCCATGTCTTCGGCCTGGCACCGGGCCCACTCCATGTTGAGTGAGCGCCGCCCAAGCTCAACCTTCAGCGCAGCCAAGGACTCATTGATGCGCTTCAGTTTCTGCCGGTGCAGAGCGGCGATAACGCCAACGAGGTCGTCATCCGGGACCCATGCCAGGCGTTCAATGCCACCGGCCTGCTTTGTCTGGCGCCGGGCGATTGAATCCGCGTACGCCCAGGGCAACTCCATGTCGGCCAGGAGGGCTTCGATCTTCTGCAGCATGTCCACACGGCTGAGATTGTGCGGCCGTCCGCCCGCTCTTCCCTTTGTCGCCTTTGCTGTCTTTCCAATTCCGCGCCGATCAAACTCAGCCAGGACCTTCTCAGCCTGAGCCAGGGTCCTGATTGCAGTAGAGCTAGTGACTCCGGCTGTACGTTGTAGGAGGGTTCGATAGGCGACATCGTCAAGCACATCGGCAGCCTGGTGCCGCCGGGTACGGATAGCGACAATACGTCGCTTCAATTGATCGGCAGGAAGGAAGGCCATGACTAAGCCTCCCCTATGGAAACAATGACAGATGGAATCAACATGCTACGATCCCCGAAAATTATGGAGGACTTATGCATCTCTTTCGTAACGAGTCCTGGCCGACGATCATGGTGATCGGTGCCTTTGCCATCGGAGTGTTGCTTGGGGAATTTCCAAGCCATGGTGATTGGCAACCAAAGTGGGAGATGGTCAGTGCTATTGGCACCATTGCTGCAGCGGTGATAGCTCTGGGAATTTCCCTCGGTGAAGGGTATAGGCGTAGGAGAGAAGCCTATGTCAGAGCCCAACTGACCGCAGCCAGAATCACAGGACATCTTGCTATGCTTGTCGCCAAGCTCGGTTACATCTCGCTTAGCGCAAGACAGTGCATTGATGACAACGCACCGGTATCCATTTGTGAATTGCTGCTGAATCAATTGTTGGAAATTGACATTGGGGTTACTGATGACGAACTTTTGGTGCTGGAGCCATTGCCAAACCAGTCCGCATTTCTTTTGGCAGGTGCGAAGGGAAGTATCGCCTCGGCAAAGAATTACCTTTCCATGGTTTGCGGGCCTACATACCCTGAGAAGAGGGCGCGTATAGACGACGCGTTGCAGCTGGTTGAGTTCCTTACGACAGAAGCCCAGCTGCAAATATCTAAGGCAATGGTGGAGTGCCAAAAAGCATGTCTTGCGGAAACTAGCCCGCATTCCTGAAATTTCTCTATCCATATTTAACTCTGAGAGCCTTCTGACCGGGCGGCCCCTTTCGGAGGCCGCCGAGTCAGGGGACTCGGGTTAGGGGTTGAGGGCCTTCTTCAGGGGAGTGGAGAAGGAGAAGCCAGGGGCGTTCTTGGCGGAGATCTCCATGGGCTCCCCGGTCTTGGGGTTGCGGCCGGTGCGGCCGGAACGCTGCTTGATGGTGAACTTGCCCAGGGTGAAGAAGGCGACGGCATCACCTTCCTGCAGCTGCTCAGTCACCACATCGGCCGTAGCCTTGAGGATGGCCTCGACGTCCTTTTTGGAAGCACCGGAGACTTCGGCAACCTTGGCGATCAGTTCGACTTGTTTCATGTGCTACTCCTTGGTTTGTTGCTACGTGAAAAATTAGTGGCCGACCTGGTCGGCCCAGTGGGTATTGGTGGCGCCGTCCGGCCCGGTGACTTCCACTGCCACCCGGGGCTCACCTTCGGGGCGGTAGAAGCTCACGGAGATGCCCATAGGCAGGAAGCGGCCGACCATGGCCACGGCCTGGGCCAGCTCGGCCTGGGCGGTCAGATCGACGGGAACGTTTCTGGCATTCATTCACTACGCTCCTCAACAACAGCCCATGACTCCTGATCAAGCGGGTCTCCGCCATAGACCGTTACCAGGAGCCCTTCTGAATTACGCCTGGCCCAGCCAAAATCACGGCTATTTGAATCGGCCTGCCAGCCGACGTATTTAAGCTTCACGGTTGCCCCAACTGGCCACCCGTCGCTTTTTCCCTCCATGCATTGATCAATCCCGTACTCAGCAGGAACCACCGGAACGTCGTAGATAGGGGAGTGGCCGGTGAAAATAGCCGTGACCAACTGGCCATCAGGGAAGGTCTGTTCTACTGTGGCCATTTCCCCAGGGTCACGGTAGAAGGAAATGCTCATGCCTCCCGGAATGAGGTGGCCGATGTTCAGGATGGATGCCTTGAGGACGTCCAGCTTTTTCTGGTCATCCATAGTCACCCCCTCCGCTTCGGTTCATGCCACAGGGGAATGCCGGCAGGCGGTACCGAGGAGTACTCCTCGATCACACCGCCCTCAGCGTCCATGGCTTTGAACCGGATAGAGCCCCGGTGCATGCGGGCCAGGTCCGCCAGGGCCTTCTTCGTTGCCTCGTAGTCATCCTGTTTAACGGTGACAAGGTTGGCCCAGGAGCCAGAGCAGTTCACGCGGAAATTGACCTGAGAGAAGTCTTTTTCCATGTCACACCGCCGCGACATCGAGAGGGATGGGGACGTACTGGTCGGTGTCACCGACACGCTCATAGATCCGGACGTATGACTTGCTGCCTGTGACCTGGATTGCCTCGCCTATGGCGCTCATGGCGTTCTTCCAGCGCTCGTCTTCGATGTTGAGGCGGCGTAGTCCCAGGACGCGGCCGGTATTGACCTTGCCGGCCTGATCCACTTGGAAGGCATCATTGACCAGGACGTGGATTTCCGGCCGGGCTCCCTGGCTCCAGTCGGTGATGCACTCATCGATGAGTGCTTTGGCCGCCTGCAGGCGCTCGTCGAAGGTCAGGCGCTCTGCAATGGCCCGGACGATCTTGAAGCGGCCGTCAAAGCTCATCAACGTCACGTTGCCCTTGTTGCCGCCAACCTTCGCGCCGTACTGCTCGGCACTCAACTGGACGAAAGCTGCGATGTCGCCGAAGACACCATCTTTGAACTTGCTGATCTGGCTGTTCAGATTCTTGGCCTTGGCCACGATCTCCATCACAAGCTTGTCCCGCTCCATATCGATGGGGCGAATGGTGTTAGTCGGCTCCAGGTGCCCACGGGCATTCCTCATGTAGCCCGCAGGGATGGAATCAGGGGTAGTAGTCATATCGTCCTCAGTCGGTAACGGTTTGGGGTTGCAGGACAACAAGCTCGTCCCGGTGGAAAAGAGTCAGGTTCGGGCACTTGCCCTGGGGGGAACCGTCCCGGTAGTTGAGAGAGACGGCAACGAACCCATCAAGGAGCCGGAAGGCGCTGGCGTCGCAGACAACGCCAGTCCGGCCGACCATGAAGGCAATATGCTCACGGCCAACCAGATGCTTCTCGACACGAATTGCGGTACCGGGGATCACGCCCTCACCTCCTCAATGGAAGTAGGGTCAAAGCGCGGGGGCCATGCCTGGATCTCCAAACAACCAAGGAAGTAACCCAGGCGACGGGTAGCAGAAGGCTGAAGCTCCAGCACCTGGTCACAATCCGTGATGGTCAGACGGCCATCGTCGTGGATCGCAAAGCTCACATCCGGCGCATCGCTGGACGTATCCGCCCCGGGGTCTGCAGCGCCAACTACAGGCCCCGGGGGGGGAGTGGATACGGCGTCGGCCACCAATGAAAGGTTGGCACTAGTGCCGCCGCTGACGCTGTTATTGACCGACACCCGCGTCTGGTCGGCCGAGGACCCGGCGGCCTCGGAAGGAGAAGTGGAAGGACTCAGGTAGTACGCCCGGGAACCCTTGCGCTTGGGGTTTTCGGTGGCGGCCACCACGCCGCTGGAAAGCAGGCGGGCCATGGCCGGGTTCCAGCTGGATTGTGTCCGCTCCAGCAGCTCGCTGATATCGCTGGGCGTCATGGGGGCATCAGCGGTAGTGCCATTCAGGATGGTCTTCAGGCCTGCCTCCAGATCGGTGACGGCCTTCTTGGGATTGGCGGGGAGCGTGCTCTTGCTCACGGTGTGTCCTCTCTCCGGCCGTGGCGGCCGGGTGAAAGAGCCCGATGGCGGGCGCTTCTTCGGATTGATAGTGAATTCATGGGGTGCGGGGGTAACGCCCGTCGGCCAGATCGCCACATAGCTTTCGCCCTTGCGCGTGATGCGGGCCAGGTTGATCGCATGGCAGGCATAGAGCTGCTCCACCGCGGTGGCCACCTCGGCTTCCGGTGCCTTCAGGCGCTTCGCCACTACATCCTGGCGGGCGGGTTGCTGGGCATGGGCCCCGGCGATGAACTGAAGGATTTGCTGGTGCATGTCGGGCTCCTAGCGCGCGGCCTTGAGCCATGCCAGGTGCCAGGTGTAGCCCAGGCAGCGCCAGTAACGAAGCGCCAGGTGCAGGCGCTGCAGCCCCGCAAAGGTCCTGCGGAAAACAACGGGAAACGTCATTTCACATCCCTCCATTCGATGATCACGTCAAAGCGGCGCGACACGTAGCGGTGGATCGTCTGGTTGGGCTGGCAGATACGCCCAACATTCACCCCATCCAGATCGGCCTGGGCGCCAACCTTCGGCGCAATGGTCAAGCGAGGGCCGTTGGCATCGCCCGAGAACGACAGCACGTGGTAGCCCTTTCCAGCCAGCCACTCCACGCAGCGAGCGATATTGACGATGGATTGGGCCACCGCCACGTTGTCGGCCTGGGCAGGCGACAAGCCAACCAGGTCGACAACCTTGTGGGCCTCAGTAGCGGTGGCAAGCATCACAGCTCCTTCACCAGGTCGCCGGTAACCTGGGGAATGCCAAGCTCGGCGGCCCGGTTCATGGCCTTCGTCACCAGGTTGTTCACCACCAGGGGATACAGCTGGGAAAGCACCTCCCGAGAACCAGGCTTGACCCGGGTCAGGCGGGCGTAGATCGCATCGAAGGAATCCGGCGCCATGACCTTGTCCAGCGCAACATCAATCCGCTTGAACTTGTGCTGCAGGTAGTCCTTCAGGTTGTTGCCCAGGGGCTGCAGCTCGGCAATCTCGCAACGGCGAATGACTTCACGGGCTTCCCAATTCACCCGCTCGTCCAGCTTCTGTTTCAGCTCAGGCTGACCGACAAGAACAATCGACAGCAGCCGTTTGAAGCCATCCTCCAACTCCCAAAAGCGCTTCAACTGCTTCAGGCATTCGGTGGGGATGTCATGGGCTTCTTCGATGATGAGAACGTGGCTGTTGCCGGCCCGGCTTGACCCCAGGAGCAGATCATTCAGCAAACGTGCTTGGCCTTCCTTGGTACGGGGAACCTTGGCCGAATGAACCAGATCCTTGATGATCGCCTCACCGATTGAGGTGGGGGTCAGCGACTTCTTATCGATGATCATCGGGTAGATCACCGAAATGGGATGGCCCTCCCGAGCGATGCGGTCCAGCAGATCGCGGCGGAGAACGCTCTTGCCGGCACCGGATTCGCCCACCACCGCCAGAAAGCCGCCGTGGCGGGCAGTCTGGAACATGGCCTCGCGGATGTAGCGCTGGTCGGAAGCGAGAAACACATCCTCCGGCCCATTCACATCAGCCTGGAACGGGTCCCGGAAGATGCCGAAGTGGCGTTTGGCTGCGGGGTTAAGCATTTCGATCTCCAACGGTTCGATTTCGGGTTCTGGTTTCTTGTGTTTTTGTCCGACGTGGATGCCGATGGGGTGGGCATGACGGTGGCTGTCCTCCCCATCAACATCGAATGCCGTGGCGATTTCTTCTTCAGAAACTCCCTTGCTGGTGAGGAAGTCCCGGGTTTGCTGCTGCAGGGATTCCTTGGGAGTGTTCTTCGGCCAGGTATTCCAGTTAGCGATCAATGAAAGGCCCGTTGACGACATGGGCTTTCCATCCTTCTGCTTCACTGCATCGCACAGTTCGGAATGTCGAATCCCGTTACGGGCCAATACGCCTTTCAGCTTCAACGGCATGTACGGACTCCCCTGCCAGTTAATTGCAAGTGCGGCGCCCATGATTGACCTCCGCATAGTTAGGAATCGGAAAAGCCGGGTTGCGATCAAAGCGACATCCCTGGCTATTCCACAAAAGGTTGCTGAAAACGCCCCGCACCTCAGCCTGCCGCACCTGGCGGTAGAAGCTGGTACGACTCATGTACGCACCGGCCTCCCGGTGCATCTGGCGCTTTTCAGCCTGGCCGAACACTGCACAACGGCCCTTCTTCGGTTTCTGGTTGAAGCTGGTCTTGCTCATGGCTACAATCTCCACGCTCGTTGCAATTTCGGCCGCTGCGCTAACAACGGCCACCAAATGCCGGTTCGGTTGCACCCGAACCGGCGTTTTCATTTCAGGCACCACCAACAACACGCAGGCGGGGTGCCCGGGTAAGGCGATCAACCACCAGAGGCAGATCAGCCTCCATCACCCCATCGGGGTACAGCTGGGCCAGTTGCTGGTACTTCTCGCCGTCCCAGTCGGGAATCAATGACTTCAAGGCCGTGGCGGCCTGCACCAGGTTGAGAGGCTGTGCTTCAACATGAAGGTGATCCGGCATGGACAACTCGCTGCCACGGCGTGGCAAGAAAGCCGGCAGGGCAACGTCTTTCAGGTGTGAATGAGCATCCAGGGCGCCGCCGAATGGAGCCTCTTGCTTTTCCCTGGCTTTCTTCGCGTCCTGCTCCGGGTAAGCCAGTTCGTCCATCTTCTTGGCCGCCTTCTCAATGCCGGTGTCCGGCATGGCCTTGTATTCCTCACCGATCACCGGGGCGGTGCCAGCAAACCCGAACTCATCGAAGTTGCGCTCCGGCTCCAGCCGATACACTTTGTCCTCCCCGTTGAACACGGGAATGCGGATCGTGATCGCGCAATCGCCGAACAGCAGCGGCCGCACCGTCACCTTGTCCTGGGCGCAGATGCCATCAAGGCCCTTCACGCTGTACAGCTGGCGCATGTCAGAGGCTGGGTGCCGGTAGCTGATGTGCAGCTTCGGATGCACTGTCCGCTGCTCTTCCCGCCCTTCCAGCGTTGCCCGGCAGACTTCAACGTCAGGCAGAAGGCGCAGCTGGTCCTGGCGAATACGCCGCCACAAATCCATGCGGGCCGTGGGGGCCATGCCAGGGCGGTGCAGCCGGTTGTCCTGGCGGTTGATCATGTTGTTGTTGAAGGCATTGGCCCATGCCAGGGCTGCAGCATTCAGTTCTTCAACCGTCTCCACCGGCTCCAACTTCAAGCGCGACTCGAACTTGCACTCGAAGATGTTGTTGCCGTTCTCAACACCGCCCTTCACCCGGGCCCGGCCAGCCGCATGCTCGATGGGAGTGACATCCAAAGCCTCAAGCAGGCTCTTGATCGCTGTCGCCGTATTGGCGCTACCCTTGTCCCACATCAGGATCTTCGGTACGCCATGGAACTCACGGCCTTCCTGTCGTCCCCAGGCCCACATCAGAAAGTCAAAGAGGTTCGCCGGGCTCTCACCTGCCGCTTCAACATAACGAGCGTAGATCGTGCTGCTGGTGTGGTCATAGATGACGTAGCGCCACACCTTCAGCTTCACCTTGGCGTAGTTTGAAAGCTTGTTCTTATAGAACTTGTCCGCTTCCATCATGGCCTGACGGCCATTCGGCAAGTAGTAGAGAACGCACAGGGAAGGGTCCACCTGATGCACATGGTTCGGGTGCAAACTGCGCAGGCTCTGCACCGGGTCGGCCGCCTTCTGAGCAGCAACATTCAGCCGCCGTGCCTTTAGCAGCCGGTTCACCTGGGTCGAAGAGACCGGAATGTCGTAGCCGTTCGTATCCAGGATGGAGACAGCATCCGGGGTGTGCAGAATCTGCTTCCCATTTGCCCGCACACACTCCCGTTGCACTGCCCCCAGCATTTCCAACGTAGCCCCATCAACCTTGCTGGTCCCTTTATCCGCCCGAACTTTCCGGCCGGAGGACCAACCCACATCAGCCTTAAGCCGCGAATACAGCTTGGAATGGCTCCAGCCAAGGAAGCTGGCAGCATCGGAAACAATGGTCCCAGTGCCGCCGTGGGGCGCAGCATCCAGGCGCCGCGCAACGTCGGCCAGGTAATCGCGGATGGAAGGCTGGATTGCCATAACAAACCTCTTAGGAAGCTTCCAGCTGGTGGCTACGCACCTCGGAGACATAGGCACTCAGATCCGTGTCAAACGCGTTGCGAAGCTCTGCCGCCATGTTGCAGACCCGGGCAATCGTCTCCTCGAGGCGGAGAATCACCGACTCGGCGGCCTTCACCCCTTCTTCATCCATCTGGTCAGTCATGGCGGTGGTGGCGGTCAGGAGTACCGCTACCTTGCCCAGGCACTCATCAGTGACATTGCCGATCTTGCCGATCTCATCCTTGAGGGCATGGATCTTCTCGGGCCACGGGTCAGTCGCCGTTTCCATCTTCTTCAGCTTCTTGGCCAGGGCATCCAGCTTCTTTTCCTTCTCCTTGATCACCCGGTCATTGGCTTCCTGATCGGCTTCCAGTTCATTGACCCGCCCCTGTAAGGCAGCCTCCTTCTTGGCGTGAGAGACGGCCATGTCCTCGATCAACTCCCGCAAAGTGTCCTTGTCCCCCTCGGCTAGGGCCTGTTTCAGTTCGGGGCTTTCCAGCAGGTTCCCCCGCTCCTCGGCTGGCAGGGCCCGGAGCTTGCGCAGGTCGCGGTAGCCAGCGCCAACGGAGGAGAGCTGCTGCATGGCTTCTTCGCCAAATGTGCGGAGATTCAGAAGGTCCTCGTCCACCTTCTGCTGACTAGAGCCGATCAGGCGACAAAATCCGTCCCAAGTACCGACGTCGGTGATTTTTTCACCCTCAGCAATCTGGATGGTTTTCCCCGAAAAGGCCCGGTATAGCTTGTTTTCCTTGATGTGCTGGAGCTTGGTCAAACCAACGACAGTCGTTAGTTTTCCGATGGCGTTTGCCATCTGAATCTGCCCCATAAGCTGATTCATCAGGTCACGGTCTTCGGTGTAGCCGTCTTGCACGGCCCTGATGGTTTGCTCTTCAGCCAGCGTGACAGCATGGCCGGAGGGGATTCCTTCGGGAATGTTGCTCTGAGCGGCTGTAGACGATTTGCGGACCATGTTCTTTTCCTTTTTTTAAGGTTGGCGGGTGTAGCGGTTAGTCATTTCGTCCAGGCGACTGCGGGACTTGTCCAGGTGTGCCGTGAAGGCCAGGCCGATCTGCACCAGCTTCGGACCCAGGCGCCAGCGGCCGGTGTCGGGCAGCTGCTCGGCCAGGCCGGCCTCCTTCAGGTTGGCCAGGTCCCGAGTGATGTTCGGTGGGCTCACATTTACGGCCTTGGCGATTTCGCTCGGCGCCAGGCCGTTGAACTCATTGCCGGCCAGCAGGCAGATCACCTTGCACAGGCGCTGCTGGGCTTCGTTGCGGTAACGCTCGTTCATTGGTCAAGATCCAGTTCAGGTTGAGAGTGCTTCTCGACATTGATGCGATGCCAAGCGAATGCTTCCATTGCCGTGGAGACCGTGGCCAAAACATCGGGGGCGTCCGACTTTCCCGCAGCAAAGTTGATAAGGGCTCCGACAGCTGCGTTGGTGGCCTCTTGAAGAACCTGGATATCCCCGCTGCTTGCTGTCTTTCCTGTGGGGATGTCGATAAGCAGCTGATGGGCTGAATAGGCCAGGTATCGAGTGACAAAGTGGGTGCCGCAGGCATGCTCGAAGGGCCGAATCAGATTGGATGGGAGGTTTCCTTCCGCTATCCACTTGTAGAGGCGCCATTTGTTTGCCAAACCCATCAGATCAGCTACCCGATCAACGGAGCGGTTCTGTTTTTCCCTGGCGTAGTCCAGGCAAAGCTCCATTGCGTGGGGAAGCGAGAGGGGAAGAACGCACTTCCAATTCCGCCTAGGCATTGGAACCTCCTTGATTTGCACGGGCGCAAAAAAACTCTCGTTTTGCTAATATGCAAAGCGGTTTTACGTGGCTAAATTTCATGGCATCAAAGAGCCATTGGAGTAGCGCCATGCAAGAGCAGAACTTCAACGAACTGGCGGGCCGCATCGAAGGGTTAGCCAGAGTCGTCAGGTGTTTAGTCGCAACACTGGAGGATGAGCAGCTCATTGACGGCTCCCGATATGGAGAGTCGCTTCGTCGTGATGGCCAGCCTCATCAAGGCGATGGAGTAATGCTTGTCCGCGCCCGGAAGGTGCTGAGAGACATTGCAGATCAGCTTGAAACTGCGCGAAATCTCCGCCAATGACAGGACTGCCAATCAGGAAGCCGAAGTCGTCGTATCGGTTGCAGGACATCATTGAATTTCAGGCAGCGCGGCGTTCGAGGGCGTGGCCAGGGTCTGTACAGACTTCGCCTTCCTTCAGACCAAGCGTGACGGCGATGTTGTGGGCCTGACCCCGTACGCACTTTTTGCGGCCGGACAGGACCTCAAAAACCATGTTGGCCGAGAAGCCATTGGCGACGGCCCAGGAAGCAATGGAGACGCCTTTGCGCTTGAGTTCAGCGCGGACGTCTTCCGCAGTACGTAGGGTCATGGTGAAGCTCCTTTTGATCGGGGTTGCTGCGCTGTGATTTGTGTGTGTTTCTTTCCGTCTGTGTCGGACGGTGTGGATTAATTATGGATACAAGCGTATCCATAGTCAACTGCCGTGTGGATATTTTTATGGGCATTTCAGAGAGGCTGAAAGAAGAACGGGCCAGGCTTAAATTGAGCCAGGCTGACTTCGCATTAGCGGGAGGGGCTCATAGAAAGAGCCAGGGAAATTACGAATCTGGTGAGCGGTCACCAGATTCGGCCTATTTGGAAGGGATCGCAGCGATAGGTGCCGATATTCAGTACATCGTCACGGGTATCCGCTCCGATGTAGCCTTAACCCCTGATGAACGTGAGCTGCTTTCGCTATTCAGGGCCGCATCTCTCGCTGTGAAGGCGGCAGCGATTGGGGCACTGAAGGGGGGAAGTGGTGGAATGTCCTCGCAGCGCTTCGTCTTCCACAGTGATGTTGGCCAGGTGACCAACGTGGAGGGAGATCTGACCCATGAGAAGCCGACGACGGTGAATGTGGGGCGGAAGAAGAAGTGAACGATCAAAACGAGTCTTTCCACTTTCATAAGCCTGTTGGGCAGGTTGTTGCCCCCCAGGGTCATGCCTTCTTTACCCAATGCCCAGGCGTGGAAAGCTGCCCCTATGGCACCAAGCCAGTCGGCTCGAAAGATGCCAAGGAAGAGAACGAGTTCTATAAGGACACAGGGATTAGAGCGGGGCCTGAAGCCCGCTCCCTGCTGATTGATTTCCAGCGACGTCACAAGCTCAAATGGCAGGGCTCGAAGAGCATTCGTCGCATGTGGCAGCATCGCACCCTTGAATATGTGGATGGCGATCCGCAACTGCGCATCGTGTACTCGCGTATTGCCGAGCTATATGGATGGGCGGTATTCGCTTTCGGAGTGTTCACCATTCTTCTCGCCGTTCTGTACCTCCCTGTACAGAGTAGTCAGCGGGTAAATGGGATGGAGCCTGCACTTTTAGCCTCGCTCATGCTCGTTTTCGGAATGGCCGTTGCATTCATGGGAATTGAATTCATGGTGGCTCCGGAGCGCATGGCAAAGCGCCTACTGAATAAAGAGAGTAGTGCCTAACAACAAACTGGAGGAAGTGATGAAGAAGGCCTTATTTATGGTTGCCGCATTGGTTGTCAGTGCAGGAGCAATGGCTAGCGATTGTGCTGACTACCTGAATCAGAATCTTGATAGCCGGATCAAGCGTATCGAAAGCCGTCTAGGCTATTTCCGCTTCAACCCGTCCTATTACACCAACGTCCCCAGCGGCTGGCTGTCCATCAAGCTGGATCTGGACAAGGAGTGCACGAAGTCCGAGAACAAGAGCAAGGACATTGACGAAGTCATTGAAAGCATGTCGATTAAGGCTGGCATGAAGAAGAGCTAGGCAAACGCCCCTCACCATGGCCGACTACTTCAAAGAGCTTGGCTTGGAGAGCTCCGCTTCCTATGCGGAGTTCTCCAGGCAGTGCGAACAACAACTGAAAGACCTTCAGCGGTCTTTTGTGTTCGATAAAGACGAGAGCGCCCTGAAGCGTATTGATCTCATCACAAAGATTCGTGATGAAATTACGAGCCAGGAAGTCCTTTCTCGCTATGCGGAAGGGCTGGAAAAGAACAAGAAAGACAACGCGCTGATGGCAAAGACCATCGGACTTCTGTTCGTTGGCGCTATCGTTGGAACATGGGGAATCATTGGGCTTTCCAAGCTCAGTAGAGACATCAAGCCGGATAAAATTGGTGCCTTTACCGCGTGCCAGGAGCTGGTCAGGATGAGGTTAAAAGCGCCATCAACTGCCGACTTCGCCAGCTACTCTGAAAGCACCGTTATCGAAGATGATCGGTATTTCCGAGTAACCTCCTATGTCGATGCGCAAAATGCCTTCGGTGCCAAGCTGCGCAATAGGTGGGTATGTCATGTGCAGGCCAAAAAAGAGACGTGGCAACTGATTGATCTGGAATTTCCAGCCCTGTAGTTTTTAGTAAAACCTTTTACTCGGGCTTCCCACGCACGCGCGCGAAACTGCGCGCATGCGTCCCATCGAACTCCTTCTCATCCATTGCAGCCAGACGCCCAACGGGGATGACCTGTTTCGGGCCTCCATTGGCCTGCCTGGATTTCAGACCCCTGTTCAGGGGGTTGATCTCGCCCACAAGAAGCTAGGAATCCGGCGCTCCAGCGCCTGGCGAGAACGCTTCAATCCCGATCTGGCCGCCATCGGCCACCACTACCTGATCTACCGCAACGGCGCCATCGTCGCCGGCCGCGCTGAAGCCGAGGCAGGGGCCCACGCGCCCGGCTTTAACCAGCACAGCCTCAGCGTGTGCCTCATCGGCACTGATCAATTCACTTCCGCTCAGTGGGATTCCCTCAAGGGCCTGGCCATCGGGCTGCAGGCCAAGTACGTGGGCCTGCAGATTCTTGGTGCGGGTGATCTCAACCCATCCCCGGGCCCCTCTCCCTTCAACGTCGGTACCTGGCTCTCCGGCCGCATGCTTCCCCTGCAGGGAAATCTGGAGGTGCGCCAGTGACGGGCCTCGTCATCCTGCTCTGCGTGTGCTTGGCCCTGGTGCTGGTGTGGGTGGCTGTCTTCATCCTGGCCCGCCAGGCCTTGGAGGCTGCCGACCCCTTCCCGGCCTTCGATACCCACTCCCAGGAGAACAGCGATGGAGATTAACCGCGTCACCATTGTGGCCTTGTTTTTCTCTGCCGCCGGCCTCGGCACCCTGGCCGGCTACGAAGGTTGGGTAGGCAGTGCCGCCAGCCCGCTCCCCGGTGACAAGCCCACCTATGCCTTCGGCAGCACCACCCGGCCGGACGGCTCCCCCGTCCAGCTGGGCGACAAGATTACCCCGCCGGTCGGTCTGGCTCTGATGGTGCGCACCGTGGCCATGAAGGAGCAGACCCTCAAGAGCTGCATCAAGGGCAAGCTGTTCCAGTACGAATACGACGCCTACATCAGCCTGGCCTACAACGTGGGCGCGGGAGATGTCTGCGATTCATCCATCCCCGGGAAGCTGGCGCGGGAGGAGTACGAGGCGGCATGCAAGACCATCCTGGATTTCAAAAAGGTTCAAGGGCGCGACTGCGCCGCACCGGAAAACAAGCGGTTTTGTGGCGGCGTCTGGACCCGCCGCCAGTCCGAATACCGCCGCTGCATGGGAGGTGCCTGGTGATCCGCCGTCTTGCCTATCTTCTCCTGGCCTTCCTCATCGGGATCGGCGCCGGCTACCTGTGGGGCGACTCGGCCGGGGAAATCCAATGCCAGGCCGACAAGGTCGGCGCCCAGGAAGTCGCCATCGAGCGCCACGACAAGGCCGCTGAAGTCGGCCACCAGGTCGAGGTCAAAACCATCCAGTCCGAAACCAAGCAGGCCGAACACACACAGCGCCTGGTCACCGAGGGCCGCGCCCATGTCAAAGAGAATCCTTCCCCTCCTGATTGTCGCCTTGACGCTGACGGCATGCGCCGCTGGCGGTCAGCCAACCACGGCGCCCAGACTGATCCCACCGGCCAGCCTGACGACGCTGCCGCCCGAGCAGCTGCCCGAACCGGCCAGCGACAACCTGGACGACCTGGTGGAGAACCACGTGATCTCGGCGGGCCTGTATCACCTGGCCCGGGAGCGGCTGAAGGGCATGGTGGAGTGGATCGAGAAGACCAACAAGGAACTCCGGGGTGATGAGTAACCGCGCCTTCGACCATGCCAGCAAGCTGGAGCAGGACGAGCGGGAATCATCCTGGCAGGCCCATCACCAGATGATGGAGGCCCAGGCCGCCACCCCTTCCGCCACGCGCTGCGCTGTGTGCCATGACCCGATCCCCCAGGAGCGCCGGGAGGCATACCCCGGCTGCCAGACCTGCGTGCATTGCCAGGCCGAGCTGGACGATGCGCTGAACCGACACCACTACTGAGAAAGACCATGCCCATCCAGTTTGAACTCTGGCACCTCATCTACGTGACCATCGCCTTCATGGGCATGGTCTTCGCCTTCGGAAAGCTGCTGCTCTGGCAGTTCGACAAGCGCCTTGATGAGCGCTTCGTAGCCCAGGAAAAGGCCCGCATCGAAGGCATGGGGCACTGGGACCAACGCTTCAACAACTTTGAAAATGAACTGAGAGACGCGGGCAAGGAATGGCGCCGTGTCGAGCGTGAGCTGATGGATCTGAAGGTCGAGCTGCCGAACCTGTACGTTCGGCGTGAAGACTATGTCCGCAATCAAACCGTCATCGAATCCAAGCTGGATGCCATTCATCAGGCCCAGCGCAAGGGAGCCCTGCAATGAACATTGATCAAGCCAAAGTGCGGCGCGAGGGCCTGCGCTGGTACCTGATCCTCGCCCTCTATAACGCCCGTCCTGAGCAGGTCTGCGAAAACGTGGTCCAGATGACCATGCGGGCCATCTATCCGGACGTCACGCCCCTGGAAGTCCGCCAGCAGCTCGACTACCTGGAGGACCGGGAGCTGGTGAAACTGCGCAAAGAGCCCTCCGGCCGCTGGTGGGCCGATCTGACCCGCATCGGCACCGATGTGGCCGAGTACACCGTGGATGTCGAGCCCGGGATCGCCCGGCCTGAGAAGTACTGGGGCTGACATGGCCAAGCGCAGCAGCATCGGCGAACTCCCCCATGACGTACGAGCATGGTTGGATAGCGCACTGATCGACGGAAACTTCTCCCGCTATGAGGCTCTGGAAGTCGCGCTGCAGGAAAAGGGCTTTCAGATCAGCAAGAGCGCCATCCATCGCTACGGCCAGCCACTGCAGCGCCGCCTAGCGGCAATTAAAGCCAGCACCGAAGCGGCTCGCATGCTCACCGAAGGGGCGGCAGACGATCAGGACGCACGTTCCGAAGCCGTGATCGCCCTTGTGCAGACCGAGCTATTCGAGACCCTGGTGAACCTGCAGGAGGCCACGGACGAATCCGTCAAGCCCGAGCAGCGGGTCAAGCTGCTCTCCACCGCAGCAAAGAACATCGCCACGCTCTCACGGGCAAGCGTGAATCTGAAGAAGTACCAAAGCGAAGTGCGGGAACGTATCGCAGCAGAAGCTTCCGCCGCTGCAATTGCCGGGGCGACAGCAGAAGGGCTTTCGCCAGATCAGGCTGCACGAGTTGGCGCAGCAGTAGCGGGGCGCATCCAGATCTACCTTCCGGACAACGGCCGATGACTACGATCATCCGACCCCAACCAGGCCCCCAGGAAGCTTTTCTGGCCTCGGCAGCGGATATCGTCATCTACGGTGGCGCCGCTTTCGGAGGGAAGACCTACGCCCTGCTGTTGGAAACCACTCGCCACACAGACAACGGCCAGTTCGGCGCCGTTATCTTCCGGAGAACGACAAAACAGGTACGTGCCGAGGGTGGCCTTTGGGATACATCGGAAGAGCTATTCCCGTTGCTGGACGCCACGTCCAATCTATCAACACTCTCATGGGTATGGCCATCGGGGGCGAAGGTCAGCTTTGCCCACCTGGAGCATGAGAAAAACAAGTTCGACTGGCAGGGCGGGCAGATCGCCTTGATTGGCTTCGACGAACTTACCCATTTCACGTCCGGGCAGTTCTGGTACATGTTGTCGCGTAACCGTTCCAGTTCTGGTGTGGTGCCCTATATCCGGGCAACCACCAATCCGGATCCGGACAGCTGGGTAAAGAGCCTGATCTCCTGGTGGCTGGACGACGAAACGGGGTATGCCATCCCGGAGCGTTCTGGGGTGGTCCGATGGTTTGTTCGCTATCGCAATGAGTTGGTCTGGGCTGACTCTCCAGAAGAGCTGAAAGATCAATATCCCCAGCTCGAGCCCAAGAGCCTGACCTTCATTGGTGCCAGCTACACCGACAACAAAATCGGCATGGCGAAGGACCCCAAGTACATCTCCAACCTGGACGCGCTGCCCATGGTTGAGCAAGAGCAGTTGAAAAAGGGGAACTGGAAAATCCGGCCGGCCGCCGGAGACTACTTTAAGAGTACCTGGTTCGAGGTGGTGGAAAAGGCACCGGACAATTGCCGGTGGGTACGTTACTGGGATAGAGCTGCGACGGAACCCAATCCAACCAACCCGGATCCAGACTGGAGTGCCGGCCTCAAGCTGGGGAAAAGCCCTGACGGGATTTACTACATCGGCCACGTTGCTCGGGACCGCAAGCGGCCTGCCGGGGTCAAGAAATTGGTGAAGGGAACAGCCCAGGGTGATGGTGTTCCCTGCACCGTTGTCCTGGAACAGGACCCGGCTCAGGCCGGGAAAGTCGAGATTGACTCCTACATCACAGACCTTGCTGGCTTTGACGTCCGGGCATCTCGTCCCGATGCAGATAAGGAAGTCCGGGCCAGGCCGGTCAGTGCCCAGGCCGAAGCAGGGAACATCAAGTTGGTACGAGGCCCCTGGAACGAAGCCCTGCTCAATGAGTTGGAAGCCTTCCCCAAGGGAAAGCACGACGACCAGGTAGATGCACTTTCGGGGGGATTCAACTGGCTCGAGTCTTCCAATATCCAGCAGTCCGCTGGTGCCACAGTTGAAGCAAAACAATCCGACTACGCCCCCCAGTCCATGCAGGAAAACGCCACTTCCCGGATTTTTGGACAGCGGGGCTCCAATCGAATTTTCCGGCGCCGCTAGGTCCATGGATAGGGACGCAGCCAGTTACGCGCTTCATAAAGCTTTATAAAACCTTTTCAGGGCCACAAAGATGGAATTGAAGAACCTCATATCTCGGATTACCGGAATTTTCGGCAGTCCGCCTCCCCAAGTGGAGCCCCATGAAGAGAAGTTCCGGGAGGCGGCCGGCAGCACCATCGACGACGATGAAGACCAGTGGCGCCGCCTGAGCGGCGACAGCTCACGGGATCTGGCCCCCATGACCCAGGAGCGGATGCGCAAGGTCGCCCTCTATTTGTGGGAGAGCAACCTCCTGGCCAACCGCCTGGTGGAATTGCCCCTGGCCTTTCTCCTGGCCGAAGGGGTAACCCTCTCCTGCAAAGACCCCGACAACCAGAAGGCCCTCAACCGCTTCTGGCGCGACCCCATCAACCAGATGAGCATCAAGCTGCCGAAGAAGGTGCGTGAGCTGGCCCTCTACGGTGAGCAGTGCTACCCGGCCTTCGTCAATGAAGTCAGCGGCGAAGTCCGCCTCGGCTACCTGGACCCGGCCTTGATCGCCACCGTGGTCACCGACCCCGACAACCCGGAGCAGCCCATCGGGATCGTCACCGTCAAGGACAAGAAGGGCCAGGCCCGCCGCTATCGGGTGATCGTCAATGGCCCGGAGGATGTATTCACCTCCCGCACCCAGGAGATTCGCCAGACCTTCGAGGACGGAGAAGCCTTCTTCTTCACGGTGAACGACCTTTCAAACGGCCGCCGGGGCCGCTCCGACCTGCTGGCTGGGGCCGACTGGGTGGATGGCTACGAGGAATACCTGTTCGGCGAAATGGACCGCTCCAAGTTCCTGCGGGCATTCGTCTGGGATGTGGAACTGACCGGGGCCACCCCGGAAACGGTGAATCAACGGGCGAAGGAAATCCACCCGCCCAGCCCAGGAAGCGTTCGGGTGCACAACGATTCCGAGAAGTGGAATGCAGTCTCCCCCAACCTCAATGCGGCCGATTCTGCAGAAGGCGCCCGTCTGCTGCGCAACCACGTGCTGGGCGGCGGCACCATTCCCGAACACTGGTTCGGCGGCGGCGGCGACGTCAATCGTGCCGCAGCGTCCGAGATGGGGGAGCCCACATTCAAGGTGTTTTCCATGCGGCAGCAGGTCATCAAGTTCATGCTTGAGAGCATTGGCCTCTACGTCCTGCGGCAGAAGTGCCTGGCAGAAACGGATGAAGAGCTGGATCTGGGAGAAGACGCCAACCAGGTCGAAGCCATGTTCCCGGAGATGACGGCGCGGGATACCACCAAGTACGCCGCCGCCCTGCAGCAGATCGTCACGGCGGTGGCCATGGCAGTAGAGAAGAAGCGCATGACTGAAAAGACCGCCGTGCGCCTCATCGCCGCCATCGCCGGCCGCCTGGGCGTGCAGATCGACGCCGATGCGGAGCTGAAGGCCGCCCAGGCGGCTGCGGCCAAGGTCGCGGAAGGCGACGTCTTCACCGACAAGGCCGCATGACCACCCCTGAAAAGGAATTTTCCCAGGCGCAAAAGGCGGCCCTGCAAGAGCGAGCCACCCTGATCGCCGCAACCCAGGAGGAGATTGCCAGCCTGCTGGAAGTAGCCTATGAGCGGATCGCTTTGGTGTTGGCCGGGGCCCCCACCGATTATCAGCAGTGGCACCTGGAACAGCTGCAGCGCCAGGTAGCCCAGGCCATCACCGAGCTAGGTGCCGCCGCCGGCACCGCCCTATCCGAGAAGACCACCGCCGCCTGGCATGCCGGCGTCGGCCTGATCGACAAGCCCCTGGCCGCTGCCGGCGTCTCCGTCCAGCTGCCCTACATGGATACCCGGCTCCTGGTAGCAATCCGCTCCTTCGGTGTCGAGCGCATCAAGGACATGGCGGTGCAGGCCGGACAGAAGATCAACCAGGAACTGGGCCTGGCAATGATCGGCGCCCAGGGCGTCCATGACACCATCGGCAAAGTGAAGACCGCCCTGGGCGAAGCCGCTACCGGACGGGCAGCAACTATCGTTCGTGATGGGTTAAGTACGGCCTATGCTGTAGCCTCCCAGGCCCGCTCCGAGCAGGCCAACGAGGTGGTGCCGATGGATAAGATCTGGCGCCGCTCCGGGAAGATTCATTCCCGGCTGAACCACGACCTGGCGGACGGGCAGCGTGTGCCCGTGGATAAGCCCTTCATCATCCAGACGCCGAACGGCCCGGTGAAAATGATGCACCCCCACGATCCACGGGCTCCGATTGCAGAAAAGATTCACTGCGGCTGCATTTCGGTGCCAAAGGTGCGCTCCTGGTCGGCCACGGTGAGCGACAAGAAACCCTACAGTGCCGAGGAAATCCGCCGAAACCCGCATAAGGCGGACCTCTCGGCGATTCAGGCGAAAATAGCCCTGCAGTCGGCTACAATCGAAAAAGGCCAAGGTGAAAAAGGCCGGCATGAAGCCTGGATCAAGATGCACCGGGAACTGCCCGATACCAAGCTGCAACAAGCCATTCGCAGCTTCACCCGGCAGATCGACAAGCACCAAGGCTGGATTGCAAACCCTTTGTCGAAGACCACTGATTACGCCAACTTCGACAAGCGCCGTCAGGCGGCGCTGCTCAAAGGGTGGCAGCAGGATATTGAGCGGCACCAGGAATTCATTGCGATCCTGAAACTGATTCTTGAGGAACGACGGCATGACCACTGACAACGATAAAAGCCAGGCGTACTACGCCGTGCTTCACGCGCTACTGCAGAAAGCCCGCCAGATCGGCGAGAACGCCCCCGGTAGCGCCGAGGCTTTTGCCGCCTATCAGATCCTGGATACCGCCCTGCAAGAAGCCGAAGTCTGGGGCATCTCCAAGGCCGATCTTGACCTCAAGGGCTTCAACCCAGACAAGCTGCTGAAGGCGCCAAAAGCCGCCTGACACCTAGCTTTCACCGCAACAAGGCCGCCGAGTGCGGCCTTTGTTTTTCCTAAAAAGTTTTACTCGGCCACACCCGGCCCCCATCCCTAGGATGGCTCCTGTTCGTTGTTCAACCAACAGGAGCCATCCATGGGCACTCCCGCCACCTCCCCCCAAGCTTCCCCCACCTCCACCGCAGAGCAGAAGGCCTACAGCAAGGCCGAAGTCGTCAAGAAGGTCGTCCGTCTGGTACCCGAGACGGGCCCGGACGGCAAGCCCACCGGCAAGACCAAGAAGGTCCCCGTCTCCGCCGATGAAGTCCTGGACTTCGCAGTGTTCGAGGACTCCCGCGTTGTCGTGGTGACCCGCGACGGCCAGAAGCTGGAAGGGACCCTCTGATGTTCCCCCCGGCCGGCCTGCGGGGCATCGCACTCCGGGAAGCTGCCCCTGACCATATGCGGGTCATCAGCATCGTCCGCGCTGCCCTTGACGCCAAGATCAATGCCAACAAAGGCCCCTCTGCAGAGCGCAAGTGGTTCGAGCTGGAGGCGGTCTACGGCGACAAGGTGGTGATCGCCATCGACGGCAAGACCTGGTCCTACGCCTATACCCTCGACGGCGGCATGGTGACGCTGGAGGAGCCGGTGGAAGTCATGGAGACCTTCATCCCCATGAAGGAATCCACGCCCCTCCAGATGAAGGAAGCAGAAGGCCAGCCGGCCGGGGTTGAATTCAAGGCCGTGATCATCCGGGCCGGCCTGTCTTCCTCCAACGTTCTGTACCCCGAGACCCTGCTCAAGGAAGCCACCCCGCTGTTTGATGGGGTGCGGATCTACGCAATGAGCGATGAGGAGCACATCAAGGGCAAGGGCGGCCGGGACGTGCGGAAGATGGTGGGTTGGGTTAAGTCGCCGCGCTTCGTTGAAGCGAATGGGAACGAGCCCGCCCGCATCGAGGCAGACATCCGTCTGCCTGGTCTTCCTGAAAACACCCGCGCATTGATCGTTGATGCCATGGCCGAAGGCATGACCGACCTGCTGGGCCTGTCTATCGATGCCCGGGGTGCTGGTGCCACTCGAATGCTTGAAGGCAAGCGAGTGAAGGAAGCCAAGTCCATCACCCAGGTGGATTCTGTCGATCTGATTGTCGAGCCGGGGGCTGGGGGCCGCCTGATTCGACTCGTTGAGTCCGCCCCCACCCCCAACACCCATCAATCCCAGGAGGATTCCGACATGAATCTGCGTGAAAAGATGTTGCGCCTGGTCGAGGCCAAGAACCCCCAGGCCTACGCCAAGCTCAACCCCGAAACCGCCACCGACGACGAAATCGAGCTGGCCTACCGGGAAGCCCTGGTGCTGGATGCCAGCCAGCAGCGCCAGACCGCCACCCTGGATGCCGTCGCCCAGGCTGAAGAGCGCATCCGCATGGTGGAAGCCCGCGCCCAGGCCCGGGATGCCATCGCTGCCAGCACCTTGCCCCAGCCGGCCAAGGACCGCCTGCAGCGCGACTTCGCTGCCCGTGAGCGCTTCGTCGAAGCCGATGTGGCCACTGCCATCAACGCCGAGCGCGAGTACCTGGCCCGCTTCGTGGAAGGCAACCGGGTACGCATGGACCACTTTACGGATATCCAGGTCGGTGACCGTAGCGTTCAGATCGCCGGCATGCTGGATGCCTTCTTCGACCCGGCCCACCAGGACCACCGCAACGTCCAGTCCTTCCGTGAGTGCTACGTCGAGATCACCGGCGACCGCCGTGTGACCGGCCGCCTTGAAGACTGCGACCGTTCCCGCATGCGTGAAAGCCTGGGCGGCCGCTTCGCGGAAGCCGCAATGGACAGCACTACCTTTGCCCTGGCCCTGGGCGATTCAATCACCCGCCGGATGCTGGCCGACTACCGGGCACAGTCCCAGTACGACGTCTGGCGCCTGGTGGCCAACGTGGTACCGCTTACCGATTTCCGCACCCAGGAACGTACCCGCTGGGGCGGCTTCGGTGATCTGCCCGCTGTTGCCGAAGGCGCCGATTACCAGGATGGCGGTATCCCCGATGATGAAGCCGCGACCTACAAGGCTGCAAAGAGCGGCCGCCTGGCCCGGGTCACCATGGAAATGGTGCGCAACGACGATGTGGGCCTGATCCGCCAGATCCCGACCAAGCTGTCCCGGGCCGCCAAGCGCACCCTGGCTAAGTTCGTTCTGGACATGATGCGTGCGAATCCGACGATCTACGACGGCAAGGCCCTCTTCCACGTCGATCACGGCAACCTGGGCACTGCGGCCCTCAGCAGCACCGCCTGGTCCGCTGCCCGCAACGCAATGATGGCCCAGCTGGAAGCCGGCTCCAACGACCGCCTGGGCATCCCGCCGAAGTTCCTGCTGGTGTCCGCCGCCCAGGAAGAAGGCGCCTTCGAGCTGTTCAAGAACCGGGGAACCAGCAACGACCAGAGCTTCATCCAGACCCAGGCGCCCAACATCGTACCCGTCTGGTACTGGACCGACGCCAACGATTGGGTGGCCATGGCTGACAAGCTGGACATCCCCGGCATTGAAGTTGGCTTCTTGGACGGCAATGAAGAACCCGAGATCTTCGTCCAGGACAACCCCTCTGTCGGCAGCCTGTTCGCCAACGATTCCATCACCTACAAGATCCGCCACATCTACGGCGGTGCGGTGACGGACTTCCGCGGCGCTTACAAGGCCGTGGTGGCGGGCTAAGGGGACGGTCATGGCGCTGGCAGACGTGCAGGCCCTGGTGGCCGACCTGGTTCGGGATGACGGGGATCGCATTTCCCCGGAAGAACGGGATCGGGCTGTCACCCTGGCCGTGGCCCGCTACAGCGCCGACCGCCCCCGCACGGCTGTGCAGGATGTGGTGGCTCAGGGGGGCAGCATGTTGCCGCTGCCCCCTGCTTGGGAGCCCGATATTTCCCTGCTGACGGCCGTTGAAGTGCCGGTGGGGCAGGTTCCCCCGGCCTATCTCCCCGCCCGGAGCTTCTGGCTCTATGCCGCCCCCGGCGGGCTTTCCATCATGTTGGCAACCTCGCAGCCCCAGGGCCGCCAGGTGCGCCTCTCTTTCCTGGCGTCCCACGTCCTAAGCGACGTGGAGGACACCATCCCGACACTGCATCGTGAAGCCGTGGCCGCCTGGGCCGGCAGCATCCTGCTCGAGCAGCTGGCCAACCTGCACACCAACGACGGCGATAGCACCATCCAGGCCGACAGCGTTGATCGCCGTAGCAAGGGCGAGCAGTACGCCGCCCGGGCACGGGCCGCAGTGAAGCGGTACCGGGAGCTGATCGGCGTTGCCGACAAGCCGGAGCAGCTGCCGGCCGGTGTTCAGATCACCTGGGGCCCGGCCCGGCCGTTCGTGATGCCCCGGAGGCGGCTGTGACGACGGAAAACATTTTTTACCCGGCGGATATGGAGCGGCTGCTGAATCTGTTCGCCAAGGCGCCCACCGTCGTACAGCAGGAAACGCTGGTCTTCCTTGAAGGGGCCATGTCCCACCTGCGGGGTGAAGTGGTGGAGCGCACCCCGACGTCTTTCGGGCTGCTGCGCCAAAGTGTCATCGACGCCGTGCATGTCACCCCCAGCGGCATGCTGGGGGTGGTGGGTTCGCCCCTCGACTATGCCACCCCGGTGGAGCTGGGCAGCAAGCCCCACGGCGTCGGCAAGGCCGGCATCGAAGCCCTCACCGACTGGGCATCCCAGAAGTTCGGCGCTGGTCCCGTGGAGGCCGCCAACATCGCCCACGCCGTGGCCTGGAAGATCCGGCGCCACGGCACCAAGCCGGTTTTCATGTTCAAGCGTGCCCTGGAAGAAAACCGGGCCGAGCTGGCCGCCCAGTTCGCCGCAATGGTCCGCCGCATCGGCGCCCAGGTAGGGGGTCGAAATGATGCTTGAAGTGATTCGCCAGGCCATCCTGGACCGCATGAATCTGGTACCGGGCATCGGCAAATTCCACCGCTATGAGCGCTACGCCAAAGCCGAGAAGGAATTCCGTGCCCTCTATGCGGCAACTGATGGCCAGTTGCGCGGTGGCTACGCCCGCCGCCGGGCAACCCGGGAAACCACTTCAGACGGCTTCCCGGTGGAGCAGAGCCAGTGGGACATCCGCCTCTACATGGCCCTGGCCGACGGCGATGAATCGGAACTGGCCTTCGATGCCCTGATCGAGTCGGCACGCGATGCCTTCCGTGCCGACCCCACCCTGGGGCATGTCGTCATGGATCTGAACGGCCCGGAGGGCGTCTCCGGGCTGCAGCTGGAGGACTCCGTGCCCGTGATGTTCTGCGGCGTCCTGTGTCATTGCGCCAGGTTGGCGCTTTTTACCAATGTTGTTCGTTCCTCCTAGGAGACCTGACGTGGAAGTCACTTTGAAGAAGCACCACACACATGCCGGCGAGAAGAAGAAGCCCGGTGACAAGATCGACGTCGATGCCACCACCGCGAAGTGGCTGGCCGATTGCGGCGTGATCGACAAGGAAGAAATCTCCTCCGGCAGCGCCGGCAAGACTGTCGCTAACCCGAAATAAGGACAAACCACCATGAGCAAGCTTGTTTCTTACCCCTTCAAGGGCAAGGGCGACGTCTATATTGCCCCGATCAAATCTACCCTTGAAGCGACTCTGGCCGCGATGGCTATGTGGGGCAACGTACTGGACGCCAAGCTCGTGACCAAGGTGACAGAAGACAAGGTGCCTGACATGCGCCGGGGTGCCTCCGGTACTTACGCTTCCGTGAGCGAAATCGAAGAAGTGACCCTGGACATGACCTTCGTGGATTACTCCCCGGAAGTTATGGCTGCCAGCCTGAATGCCGATGTGTTCGATGTGCTGCCGGGCACGGTGACCGATGAAGTGGTGAAGTTCCGCAAGGGCATGATCCGCACCGCAAACATTGGGCCCAGTTCGGTTCTGATGACGAGTCAAGATGGCACAGAAACCTATGCCAAGGATGTGGATTACGGAGTTAGCGGCGCCGGCCTGATCGGCCTGGACGGTTCCGCCATCGCCGAAAACACCCCCATGAAGCTCGCCTATAGCTATCCGGCCCAGCACCGTGTTGAGATCGGAACCCAGGCATCTCAGGAATTCATGATCCTGATTGACGGCGCGAACTACGCCCTGGGCGGCATTCCCCAGGTCTTCGATTGTTTCCGCGCCAAGTTCAGTGCTGGCAGCGGTCTGGAGCTGATCGGCGACAAGATCGCCAAGCTGCCGCTGAAGGCCACTCTGCTGCCAGACAACAGCAAGCAGGGCACCGGGATCTCGAAGTACGCCCGCATCGTCGGCGTGAAGCCGAGCTAAGAGGTAGCTATGCGGGTCACCGAAGAAAAGGACTTCAGCGATGGCAATCGGGTTGTCAAACCAGTTGTCGTTAAGGAGCTGACGGTGGGCGAGATCCGGGCCTGGCACGCGAAGCTGGTTTCTACGCCGATTCCGGAGAAGGTTAATCCGGTCGACGTGGGCCTGTTTGAAGTTCCCATGCCTGACCTGGCCACCTTCTGCGACGTGAAGGACTTCGACGCCTACACCCAGTCCGAGATGCGGGAGCTGATCGAGGTGGCCCGCCGGCTGAACCCGGATTTTTTTCAGTATCTGGCGAGGTTTCTGGGGAATCCCTACGCAGCCTCGCCGAGTCCGCCCTGAGCAACCTGGAAGAGTCCCTCGCAACACTCTTCTGCATGGGGCACCCGCAGGCCGCCAGTTACCCCTGGCGGCTTTTCAAAGCCGTGATCAGCAAACTCAACGCCGCCGCCAGTGACAACTGAAAACCTCAAACTCGCCATCGTCGTCACCACCGACCCCGCCCAGGCCCAAGCCGGGTTGGCGGTGGTGCGGCGCTCCCTGCTTGAGAACCTGGCAGCACAGAAAGATGGCCTGGCGGCGGCATCGACAAAGCTGGCAGAGGCCCAGGCCCACGCCCAAGCGCTGGCCCAGGCCCTGAAGAACGATGGGGTGGCCGGCGAGTCGTTTGCCGCCTGGATGGATAAGGCCAGCCAGAACGTGCGGGTGGCCAAGGATGAGGTGGTGGCGGCCACCCAGGCCATGCAGCTCTCCCGCGCAGCGGCCCGGGAGAATGCCACCGCCACGGCCGCCGCCATTGCCGACCAGAAGGCCCTGGCCATCGCCCGGGCTGCGGCCAATGCCGACACCCTTGCCGCTGCCGCCAGCCGGGCCCGGGAAGAGGCCGCCACCCGCCTGGCCGCCGCTGCCCAGGCCGATTACGCTGCCCAGCTGCGCCGGCAGGCCACCGCCCGGGATGAGGCCCAGTCGAAAGCCACGGCCTTCGTTGCCGGCCTGCAGCGGGAAGTGGACACCATGGGCCTCAGCCGGGCCGAGATGATCCGCTACGAGGCCCGGCAGCAAGCCCTGACGGAAGGCCAAAAGCGCCTGGTTGAGCAGTTCGCCAAGCGCTTCGATCCGCCCAAGCTGCAGCCGGTGGACCAGGCCGGCCTGGAGGCATCCAACCGCGCCCTGGCCGACTCCCGGGCGAAAATGGAAGAAGCGGCCCGGGCCGCTGCTGTGCTGCGCTCCGCCGAGCTGCAACTGCAGGCGCAGTTCCGCGCTGGCCAGGTCACCCGCGCCCAGTACGTTGCCGCCACCAAGAGCCTGAAGGATGAGACGGCCGGCGCTGCCGGCAAGGTCCAGGAATTTCCCGGCATTCTCAAGCCCGTTGCAGCGGCGGTTGCCGGCGCATTCAGCGTCAGCGCCCTGGTGGATTTCACCCGCAAGCTGGTGGAGGCCAACCTGGCGGCAGAAGGCATTCGCCGTACCTTGAATTTCGGTGCAGGCGGCATGATCGCCGGCGGTCAGGACATGGAATACCTGCGCCAGCAGGCCAAGCTCCTGGGCCTGGAAATCAACACGGCCGGCAAGGCCTTCGCCGGGCTCAATGCGGCGGCCAATGGAACGCCCCTTGCCGGCCAGCCGGTGAAAGAGGTATTTGAGGCCGTGGCTGGCGCAGCCACGGTGATGGGACTTTCCGGGGAGCAGGCCCAGGGCGCCCTGCTGGCCCTGCAGCAGATGATGAGCAAGGGCACCGTGCAGGCCGAAGAACTGCGGGGCCAGCTCGGTGAGCGCATCCCTGGTGCCTTCGACATCGCCGCCCGGGCCATGGGAGTGACGACAGCCCAGCTCAACAAGATGCTGGAAGATGGCCAGGTACTGTCTGCTGAGTTTCTGCCGAAGTTTGCGGCAGAACTGAAGAAGACTATCGCTGCTGACCTGCCCGATGCGATGAGGGCTACCCAAGCGGAACTGAATCGCCTTAGCAATATCTGGGGGGCAACCCTGCAGAACATCGGTAATGCTGGTGCAAACGATGCTGTACGCGGCGGGGTGATGGCATTGACCGCCCTGATCGAAGGGCTGAATCAGCATGTGGATGCCCTAGGCGGTGTTGCCATTACTGCAGCCGGCGGCCTGGGGGTCCTGGGCAGCGCGGGAGTAATTGCCGGGATTTCTAAGTTGTTGCCCATGATCCAGGGTGTAGCAGCAGCCGCAATTGCGCTTGCAGCCTCCCCGCTTGGGCTAGTCCTGCTTGGCGTATCGGCAGCGGCGGGCGGTGCCTACTACGGCTTATCGCGGATGAACCGTGAGCTGGAAGCGCAAGGTGCCGAGGTCAAAAAGACCACCACCTTGATCCGCGACATGAAGCTGGCCATGCAAGCCCTGGAAGAAGCCAAGGCGCCGGAGGGCTACAAGCAAGCCATCCGCGAGATTGCAGCCGCCCACCGAGAAGGGAAGATCAGTGCAGACCAAGCGGCTCAGGCTGTCCGTTCTTACGTCAATTCTGCCCGCACCGAAGCGGGCAATCTTGCGGCGGCAAAATCACGCTTTGAAAGCTTCCTGCCTCCTGCTGACAAGGTGCAGAAAGCACTGAAGCTGCTAGAGGCCGACTACCAGGAGATGCGCTCTGCCGGACTGGCCAATGAGGCGGTGTATCAGCTGCGGCGCACCAAGATCATCGAGGAGTCGTTCAAGGACCAGATCAAGCTGCAGCAGGATCTTGCGAAAGACATTGCTGAAAAGGCACTGACCGAAGAGCAGCGCCAGATCCTGGCGATCCAGACCGAGAAGCAGAAGCGGATCACCCAGGCTTCCGGCAATGCCCAGCAGATTGCGGCGATTGAGCGTAGCTCGGTGCAGGCCGTGGCAGTGCTGGTTGCAGAGGGTGAGCGTTCAAGGCTGACTGTTGTGAAGAAAGGGGCCGAGGATCGCGTGAAAGAGACCGAGGCCGCTCTCGATAAGTCGCTCTCGCTTGAACGTGGGTTTGCAGATCAAATCAGTGCGCTGCAAGGCGCCATTCTCGGACGTCGTCAAGCCACGGACGAAAAGCTCCGAGATCTTGAGCGCAAGCGGATGTCTGCGACAGCTGCAGAAGCCGACAGGCAAGCCGAGGTCGCTGAAAAGCTCGCACAAGCCGATGACGCGCTGCGGGCTGGAAACCTTGAATCTGCAGCTGCAGCTGCAAAGCGTGCCGAATCCCTTGCAAATCTGAGCGAAAGCGTTCAGCTACAAGGGGAAACAGTACGTCGCGTTGGGGCGATTGAAGATGCAATCGACCAAAAGCGGATTGATAACGCCGAGCAGATGCTGCAAATGCAGCGTCAGAAATCGGAAGAGCTACGTAATCAGCTAGAGCGAGAGCGCTACGAAGTAGCGAAGGTTTCCGCCGAAGTCGACACACTCAACAACAAGCTGGCGGCACGGAAAGTTCTTGATATCGACACGTCCCAGGCGATGGCAAAGATCAAGGAAGTCGCCAAGGTATGGGATGAGGCCCTCAAGCGATCTGGGGCAACAAGCATTGACCTGGGCGGCTTCACGATCAATGCAGACGGAACCGAATACAGCCCGAGTACCGGGACTCGCGTTCGTCAGTACCGCGACGGTGGACGCCTGCAGGGCCCGGGCACCCCGACCTCGGACAGCCTGCTCATTCGTGCTTCCACCGAGGAATTCGTGATGCGGGCCTCGGCTTCCCGAAACATCGGGTATGACGTGCTGGACTTCATGAATCGCTACGGCCGACTGCCTCCAGCCCACGCCACCGGCGGACGGCCGGGAACGCCCGCGGTCATCGGCTCCCAGGCTACCAGCGGGTCTCCTTCTTCGGCTGCATCAGCCAGTGCCGATGGCGGCTACCACTTCTATATCGACAACCTGGTGTTGCCCAACGCGACGGACATTCAGTCCATCGCTAAGGGGCTTGAAGCCTGGTCGAAGACCACCCCGCTGCGCCTGAACACCGTTGCTGCCGGCGTGAAGAAAGGCTGACGATGCTGCGCTTTGCATATCACCTGAACGGTAAAGGCCTTTCTCATGCCGCGCTGCGCCGCTGGTGCCGGGGCGTTGTTGATGCCGGCCTGGCCGGTGTTGTCGCTCCGGGGGATGTCGTTGAGCTGACAACCCCGAGCCTTCCCTGGGCATTCGAGCAGTCGGTGGTTGCAGATGATCGTGTGAGCGAAGGGGGGAAAAGCTTTTCCCGGATCAAGTACACCGGCCGGGAAGGGGTCTGGACCTTTGCCAATGTGCAAGAGGCCGAGGTTCCGGCCTGGCGCAGCTGGTACCTTGCCACGGCCGGCGGCCGCTTACCGTTTGTTCTTGAATTTCGTGATGTGCTGCATGTAGTCGTCGCACCGGGGCCGTTCCCGCTTGTGATGCAGCGTGCCGAAATCTGGGCTGGCCAGCTGACGGTGAGGGAGGCGCTGTGACCGCATCCTTCAGCTTTCTTGTCATCACCCTGGATCTCGCCTCAGGCCGGTTGGTGCTGGCCGGACGTGGCTTGAACATACCGCGGGCTGTACTTGCGGTTGAAGCCTTCGGCGATGTGAAGCCGGATAGCACCAGTGTCTCCGTGATCGCTGCTGCTCTGCCCGCATGGGCTCGCCGAGAGTTTTGGTTGGGACGCTCTGCTGCTATCTACGAGTGCTCACCTGGTGAGGTCACTCTGTCATCAGCACGCATGGTGTTCTCTGGAATCGTCATCAGCGAGCCCGGCGAAGTGGACGGCATCCTGTCCCTGAGTCTCGAAACGCCGCAGCGGCAGGAGTCGCTGCTCCCAGCCGCTTCTCCCATCGACCAGACCCGTTATCCGGCCGCTCCTGCCGAGTCGCTCGGCCAGCTGCCGCCAACCATATGGGGTGATGTAGAAGCCGCACCCCTGATCCCGGTTATCGCCCAGCCAACCACGACCCTTGCCCAGACAGCCGCTGCCGGCGACACCTCCCTGTCGGTTAATGACGCAACCGGCCTGCCGGCCGCCGGCAGCCTGTGGCTGGATGGCATGGCCTACGACTACACAAGCCGGGCGGATGATGCGCTCTACGGCCTCACGCCGCCCGCCCTCCGCGAGCACAGGCAGGGCACTCTGGTGGCCCTGGCCGGTGACACGGTCTATCTCGCAGCTGGCCACGCAGTAACCGCCATCGACCAGGTCAAGGCAGATGGCAAGCTGCTGGCTGCGACTGTCGATCTGGCGGCATCTACCGTCACACTCTCCGGGCCGCCGGCACTCAGCGCCCGGGGAGAGCGAATGAACCTGCAGGCGCACTTTGACCAGGTGCTTCCGGCGACTACGGCCGCGAACCCGGCCAACGCGATCCGCGCGGCGCTTGGTACGCACACCCAAACCGCAATCAGCCTACCTATCGGCATCACGGCAGCTACCGACCCCGTTGCAGAAATCGTTTGGAGCCGGCCTCCTGATGGCTACCGGATCATCGGCGGCACCTACACCATCGGCTTTTTCGTGGCTGTCGGCCTGCAGGTCGGCAGAACCGAGGTGAGCATCGGTGGCCAAGTGGTCTATGTCTATGAGCCCGGCACCGGCCCCCTCTACATACAGAACCCGGCCGCCCTGCAGCTCGATGACGACACCGACCGGCTACCGGTCGAGGTGAAGGTAGCCGAAGGCGGCAACGCTGAAGTGACTATCTCAATCACAAGCGCCACCCGCCTGGTGGTTACTGGCAACATCGATGAGGCCAACTACGCCACCGTCGCACCCGGCAAGACTATCCAGGTCAAGCAGACCGACGTCTTTGCCGAGCGCGGCCCCATCGCCCGTGTCCAGCTCCTGGCCAGGTGGTTCGCTACGGCGGCCGGCCTGGGCGTTGCATCGGTCAAGATCAATGGTGCCGAGGTCGGTGTGTTGAAACAGACCCAGCTCTCGGATGCGAGCCTGACGAAGACCATCACCGTCGATGTAACCAGCCAGGGGCAAGCAAGCCTTCCCCAGCTGAGCGTCAGCACGTCGGTCTCCGGCGGTACCGCAGCAATGTCACACCTCTCTCAGGCCCAAGCCGAAAGCCTTTCGCCATCACTCAACGTTGTCGATACCGGCACCGGCGTGCTGCTGCTGCGGGGCTGGAGCCAGGCCCCGGTCTTTAACGGCTGGTCTGCCGGCGTGGATGGCGCCATGACTGTCGAGCTGGTGTTCACCGGCAAAACGCCGTTTCTCAACGAGGGCGTGGACTACGTCAAAGCGACGGTAAAAGACGCGGGCGGCGCGACGCTGCTCACGCTTGCGGCATCAAGTACTTCCTCGGCGACTGCCATTGCAACCAACACCTGGAAGGTGGCCGGAGTAATTTCTTCCGGCACCCCTGCGGCCGTGGAGTTCGAAGAGTTCTCCTTCAACGGTGCCACCGCCCTCAGCAGCCCGAACCGCATCAAGATTTCCAGTATGTCCATGCGCTGGAATGCCCGGATCACTTCCAATGCGGTGAGCCTCGCAAATACCCCCGCAAGCGGCAGCAGTTCTCCGATTTCAAGCCGCAACCTCTCGCACGCCGGCACGGCCGTTGCCGTCAATAACGGAAATATCAGCTTCTCGGTGCCGGCGCCGCCTCGGGTTGTCGATACCTTCATCCCGCTATCCGTTCGCCAGTGGGCCGACCTCACCGATCTGACTGCCGATGTATCGCTTGTCGGCGGCGCGCCAAGTGTCGCCCTGGTCGAAGTGAGCCTGCTTGTCGAGTACGACGCTCAAATCTACGAAGCGGCAGCCGGCCCGGTGACTGCCCGGATTATCAGCGGGTATGCCAACCCGGCCGACATCATCGCTGACCTGGCCGCCGCTACCGGTAGTGTTCTCGATGTCGGCAGCAAACGCCGCTTTGCCGACTGGTGCGATGCCAACAATTACCGGTTCGCCCGCCGCCTTGCAGACGCAACCGACGCCCTGCAGCTGCTGACCTATGCCATCGATCAGGCAAATGTGCAGCTATGCGAAGGGTCAGAGGGCGGGCGCCTAGTGCGCTGGTTTGATGTCTCGGGCCGGCCGATCCGCATTCACGATGAAGACCTGATGGCCCCGGCAGAGATCGCATGGGACGAGCGCATCGAGAACGCAATCACGCTGAAGTACCGCCAGGACTATGCAGGCGACGGCTTTAAAGCCGCTCTAGTTGCCGACCCCGACAACAACGCCTGGTGCCGGCGCTCGATGCGCGAGTGCGGCCAGCGCCGGCCCATTACGGTAGAGGCTGGCTGGATTCGTGACGATGCCACGGCCGCGCTGTTCCTAGCCGACTACGCCCGCCGCTATGCCCCGATGCGGCGGGTCGTTTCCCTTGAGTTGCCTTTCACCTATGCCCCAATTCGCCGGGGCTCCCTGCTTTTGTGGCGCCGCATGTGGCTCCGCGTTCTTGAAACCGCCTCGGACAACGGCTGGATCAGCCTGACTGCCGGGGAAATCCTCTAGGAGAAATCCATGCCCGGCTTGACCGACAATGCAGAAGGCCTGCTCATTGACCACCAGTTCCGTACCGCATCCTGGAATCCTCCCGGGACTGGTTATATCGCGCTCCTGAGCGCCGATCCTGGCGACCCCGGGAACGTCACGGAAATTTCCGGTGGCGGCTATGCCCGCGTCGCCGTCGCTGCTGCCGATGCGAACTGGACGGCGCCGGCCGTGGATGGAGCCGTGGATGGCCTGGGCCGGCAGCGTTACAAGGTTTCCAACGTCGCTGCTATCACGTTCCCTGCACCGAACGCCGCCTGGAACGGCGGCAACCCCATCACCCACTGGGCTTATATGGATGGTGCCTCCGGCGGTAACGCGATTTTCTACGCCCCGCTGACCAACCCGAAGACCATCTCGGCCGGTGGCGCCGCCCCCGAGTTCGCCGCCGGCGACCTGATCTTTTCCCTGGCTTCCCGTTCCGACTACGCAACCCAGAAAATCCTCAACCACATCCTGCGGACGACGAAGATGGCAAAGCCGGCCGCCATCCACTTCGCGCTCATGGCCTTGGTAGGCGGCAACTGGGTGGAAGTGGCGGGTGGCAGCTATCAGCGGGTTGTGGTGGCCACCGGAGACGCGAACTTCTCGGCCCCGGTGGGTGGCAATGGCCAGGCCTCAAATATCAACCTGGTGCAATTTGCACAGCCCACCGCGGACTGGGGCAACCTGGTGGGCTTCCGCGCCCTGGACCCGGCCGGCAACGTGTTGCACGAGCTGCCGCTGCCGGCACCGATCTACGTCAACAACGGCGACCGGGCGCCCCGCGTTCCTGCGGGCGGCTGGGTATATAGCCTGGATTGAGCATGGTCAACGCGGTCAAGTTCGACGGTACGATCGACTACCTGGCCCGTGGGGGTGACCTCACGGGCGTTGCGGATGGGAAGACCGGCATCCTTTCCGCCTGGGTCAGGCTGGATAGCTCTGACGCCTCGACCCAGCAAATACTGTTTGCTGAAGGTGGGTACTTCTATTTGACCCGCTATGGCGACAACAAGATCAAGGTGCGGGGGTATGACAGTGCTTCCACCTTGCTGCTTGAAATCTCGACGGTGGCGACGTATCAGGCTTCGGCGAAGTGGCTACATATCCTGGCATCTTGGGACTTGGCCGCAGGGGCTACACACCTCTATATCCTGGACGCAGCTGACAAAGTAACGTCGTCGGCGGTCAATGGAAACCTGGACTACACCCGGGGGGAGTGGCGGGTTGCGGCAAATAACGGTGCCGTGACGAAGTTTTCAATGGGGCTGTCCGAGCTGTACTTCGCGCCTGGCCAGTACCTCGACTTTTCCGTAACGGCAAACCGCCGCAAGTTCATCGATGCAGCGGGGATGCCGGTTTCTCTCGGCGCAGACGGCTCTACCCCTACCGGCACCGCTCCCGCGATTTATCTCCCGGGGGGGAAGGCTGACTTCCATGTAAATGCGGGCTCTGGCGGTAATTTCACGCTAAGCGGTTCCCTGGAAAATGCCAGCACCACGCCGAGCGACCCATCGGTCAATGCCGTGGATTTTGATGGGGCCAACGACTACCTTGCCAGGGGCGGCAATCTGACGGGCGTTGCTGCATCCAAGGCGGGAACGGTGTCCTTCTGGTTCAAGCGGGGGGATAACGTCGTAAACAACAATGTCCTGTCGATTGTTTCTGGTTCGACGGAACGGTTACATATTGGCTTCGGGGCGGGGTGGAATGGCCTATCGATATCTGGCTTCGACTCTTCCGGGGCCAATAATTTCTCCGTGGTTGCGCTTAATACCGGAGGTGTTGGTCCCAGCGCTGATTGGCATCACGCAATGGCGTCATGGGATATCAGCACGGGCAATACGACAAAGATTCATCTGTACATCGATGGGGTGAGTCGTGCGCAGCTCTACACACCCACGAACTCCAATATCGACTACGCCCCGGCGACCTCCCCGAACTGCTATATCTGCCAGGCCGTTGGCTCCAACATCAAGTACAAGGGGGCTATCTCCGAGCTGTATTTCGCGCCTGGCCAGTATGTTGACCTGTCGGTCCAGGCAAATCGGGAGAAGTTCAGAACTGCTGAGGGTAAGCCAGCCTCCCTGGGCGCAGATGGATCTACCCCCACTGGCATTGCCCCTGCGATTTACCTGCCGAACCGAGCTGCAAAGGTCGGGACAAACGCCGGATCAGGGGGTGGCCTTTCGATAAATGGGGCGCCGAAGGATTCACTAAGCACTCCCCTCTACTACTACGCCGAGCCCGTAAAGTTCGATGGCGCCACGGCTTATCTGGCCCGTGGCGGTGACCTGACCGGGCTGGCGGATGGGAAGGCCGGAACCCTGTCATTCTGGATGCGCATGGACGGCGGTGACGGGGTGCTGGTGCGGCTGCTCTCAAATATCGGTAGCGGCATCACCTTCCAGGTTCAGCGCCAGAGCAACAATACCGTGCGGGTTCTGGGCTTGAATGCAGCCCTCACCACCATCCTGAACATGGTTTCAACCACCAGCCATACAGCCTCATCTGGATGGGCACACATCCTGGCCGCATGGAACCTGGCAACCGGGGCTGGGCAGTTGTACGTGAATAACGTGGCGGCCCTGGCTGCATCTCCCACGCTGACGAACGACAACATTGACTACTCGGTTACGTCGGCAAACTGGGGGGTGGGGGGAACGTCTTCAGGTGGGGACAAGCTAAATGGAGCCCTAGCCGATCTATGGTTCCATCCGGCCTATCTGGATATCAGCCAGGCCGCCTCCCGCGCCTTGTTCATCGACCAGGGCTCTTTGCGGCCCGTTCCGCTTGGTGCCAAGGGAGAGCTTCCCTTGGCCGGAACTCAGCCCCTGCTTTACCTTGGCCGGGACTATGCGAACTGGGCGGCAAATCTTGGTAGCGGCGGGAGCTTCGCATGACGGGAACTATCACTCGGGCGAATACTTCGCCATCCGACGTTACCGCGACCCTCCCGGTCAAGTTCCAGGGCCGCTGCGATGCTGCAATCAGCGGAGCCATCACCACCACAGCCGGCGTGCTGCTGGCGGCCATCTGCAGTGCAGCCATCGGCGGCAGCGTCGATCTGGTGGCCGGCCGCGCCATGGCGGGCCGGGCCGATGCTGGAATCAGTGGCGTGGTGGCCATCGAAGCCGGCGCCAAGCTGCTGGGCCGGGCCGATACTGGAGTTGGCGGAAGCGTTGAAATTCTTGCGGCATCCCCATTCAACGGGAGAGCAGAAGCTGCCATTGATGGGGCTGTTGATGTTGTCGCCGGGCCGGCGATGGCGGGTAGGGCGGATTCCGGTATTGGCGGGGCGGTTGCCCTGCTGATTGCCGATCTGGCCGGTCACGCTGACAGCAGCATTGGGGGCTCGGTTGGCGTCGAATGCGGCACCCAACTGCTGGGCAGGGCCGATGCCGGCGTGGGCGGCACGGTAACGGTAACGGCAACAACACCGGCTGCAGGCCGTGCAGACAGCGGAATTTCCGGCGCCATCGCCCTGGATGTTGCCCGCCCCGTTTCCGGCCGGGCCGATGCCTCCATTGGTGGCCAGGTGACCGTGGCCACCGGCCTGCGGCTTTCGGGACGGTCTGATGTAACGGTAGGGGGATCGCTCTTCATTGAGCGTATTGAACCGATTGCGGGCCGTGCTGACACCAATATCGGCGGAAGCCTGGTACTGGATGCCGGCACCAGGCTGCAGGGCTTGGCCGGCGCCGGTATCGGTGGGAGCGTTACCTTGTGGGATGCCGCCGCCCACGCAAACGTCCGCGCCAGGTTCATTTCAATCAATACCCGTGGCCGCTTCGTTACGCCAACCGTGCGTGGCCGCTTCATTACAAAGGATGCAGCATGACCGAAGACAGTGTTCTGGCAATGCGCAAGGGTTCCACCGAGGCCATCGTTGTGGAGCTTTACAACCCCAAAACCGACCTGGCCATCGCCCTGACCGGCTATACCGATCTGAAGGCGGATGCCGTGGATGAGGACGGAACGAAAGTGGAAATTCCCCTGGTGACCTTCCAGGATGCAGCAGCTGGCCATGTGAAGCTGTCTGGCTGGGCGGAGGGGGCTTTTACAGAGGGACTCTGGAACTTGACCATCCGGGCAAAGAATCCGGCTGGGGAGGTGGTGGCTTACCCGAAGGAGGGAGGGCTGCTGCAGATTGAGGTTTTCCCCTAGGGGAGCGAGTTAAAGCGGCGGCTGGGCGCGCCCAGATGCAAAGTCCGTAGGGAATCAAGACCTGAAATCCACTGAGCCGGTATAGGCATGACGGCCAAGACAAAAAGGAACTCCAGGCCACGCCAGGGCAACCCTGGCCGCTTTGTTTCATGAGCTGGTGATAACGAACTATGAGCCCGAGGTGCTGGGAGGGTTGTTCTAGGGAATCCGGTATTTAGCGTAGTGAAAAAAGATTGCTTCCGTTGAAATTCTGATTGAAGCGATTTATCTCACAATCCCGCTTCAGTTTTCGCGCGGCGCTACACGCTTTCTTGTTGGTTACTTATTCTTGGCGAGACAAGAACAAGTAACCCGCGCGTCAGGCGCGGAACCCAGCGGTCAAATCACCCACCACGCCTGAAGAATCCACCAAGAACCGCCCGCAAACCTAGCATCCACGCGGCCATCCCCGAAACGCCGCATCCCGCTTGCCTTCCCGAGGCAACATTAGCAAGACCCGCGCCCCTATTGCCTCTCCGGCCGGTCTGATTTCAAGGCCAGGCCCGGGCGCCCCAGATCATGCGTTTGGCGACGAAATGGCGGGCGGGGGGGAAGATGTCCAGGGCGAGCAGGCCCAGGCCCCGGGCGAGGCGCAGGGGGGCGGTGTCGTTGGAGAAGAGGCGGACGATGCCGTCGGTGAACAGGGCGCTGCCCTGGCGGTCCGGCTGGCGGCCCCGGGCGTAGCGTTGCAGGGCCTCGGCGGCGCCGGGGTCGCGGCTGTGCTTGAGGATGGCGGCCAGTTCCCAGGCGTCCCGCAGGCCCAGGTTGAAGCCCTGGCCGGAGACCGGGTGCAGGGTCTGGGCGGTGTTGCCGACCCATACCGTGCGTTCTCCCAGGGTGTCGCCCCGCATACGCAGGGCGAGGGGGAAGCGGGCCCGGGGGCCGGTGCCGGTGAAGGTGAGGCGGCGGCTGCCGAACTGGGCTTGCAGGGCGGCGACGAAGGCGGCGTCGTCCAGGGCCATGAGCTGGTCGGCTTTGGCCGGCGGCACGGTGAAGACGATGGCGAAGCCTTGTTCCAGGGGCAGCAGGGCGAGGGGGCCATCGGGGGTGAAGCGTTCCCAGGCCTGGCGGCCGTGGTCTTCGGCAATGACCACTTCGGCGAGGATGGCGTGCTGGCGATAGTCCTGCACGCTGACGGCGGGGTCGTCGTAGGGGGTGCCTTCGGCGTGCACCAGCAGGCGGGTGTTGAGGTGGCGGGGGCCGTCGGCGGTTTGCAGGGTGACGGCCAGGCCGTCCCGGGTGGGGCGGCTATCCACGGCCCGGCTGTTCGTCAGCAGCCGGATGGCGGGGGTGGCGGCCACCTGCCGGGCCAGGGCGGCAGCCAGGTGGCCGTAGCGCAGGACGTAGCCGAGGGCGGGCAGGTCGTAGTCGCGGGCGGCCATGGCGGTGCGGCCGAAGCCGCCGCGCTGGGAGACGTGGATGTGCTCGATGGGCGTGGCGGCCCGGGCATCCCAGGCGGAGAGGCTTTCCAGCAGCTGCCGGGCGCCGTGGGAGAGGGCCAGGGCCCGGGGGTCGTCGGCGGCGGCGCCGGGTTGGGCGGCATCCACCAGGGTGACCCGATGGGCGCTGCCGGCCAGGGCCAGCGCCAGGGTCATGCCGACGGGGCCGGCGCCGAGGATGAGGATGTCGCTCTCGTCGGCAGCCGGAGTAGGGGAGGTGGTCTGGGTGGGGGAGGTCATGCGCCGTGCCTCATCACTTCTTCGATTTCCGCCACGCTGCGGGGGGCGGTGGTGTACACGTGGCAGCCGCTGGCGGTGACGGCCACGTCGTCTTCGATGCGGATGCCGATGCCGTGCAGGTGCTCCGGCACGCCTTCACCGGGGCGGATGTAGAGGCCGGGCTCCACGGTCAGGGTCATGCCCGGTTGCAGCAGCATCCAGTTGTCCCCTTCCTTGTATTCGCCGGCGTCGTGCACATCCAGGCCTAGCCAGTGGCCGGTGCGGTGCATGTAGAAGCGGCTGTAGGCCTTGCCTTCGATGAGGGTGTCCAGGTCGCCCTTGAGCAGGCCCAGATCCACCATGCCCTGGGTCAGCACCCGCACGGCGGCTTCATGGGGCGTCATGAAATGGGCGCCGGGGCGGATGGCGGCAATGGCGGCGGCCTGGGCGGCGAGGACGATTTCGTAGGCATCCTTCTGGGGGCCGGTGAAGCGGCCGCCCACCGGGAAGGTGCGGGTGATGTCCGAGGCGTAGCCTTCCACTTCGCAGCCGGCGTCGATCAGCACCAGGGTGCCGTCGGCCAGCAGCTTGTCGTTTTCCACGTAATGCAGGATGCAGGCATTGGCGCCGCCGGCGACGATGGGCGGGTAGGCGTGGGCGGAGGCGCCACGGCGGCGGAATTCGTAGGTCAGCTCCGCTTCCAGCTCGTATTCCGCCATGCCGGGGCGGCAGGCGGCCATGGCCCGGGCGTGGCCGGCGGAGGCGATGTCGGCAGCCCGCTGCATGCAATCCAGCTCGTGGGCGTCCTTGACCAGGCGCAGCTGATCCAGCTCGGCCCGCAGGTCGCGGATTTCTGCCGGAGCCCGTTTGCCAGACCGGCTCTGGCCGCGCACGGTGTTGAGGGCGGCGGCGATGCGGGCGTCCCATTCGCTGTCGTGGCCGATGGAGTGCCAGAGCCGGGCGCGGTCCGCCAGCAGTTCCGGCAGGCGGCTATCCAGCTCTTCGATGGGGTAGGCGGCATCGACGCCGAAGGCTTCCCGGGCGGCCTCGGGGCCGTAGCGGAAGCCATCCCAGATTTCCCGCTCTTCGTTCTTGCCGCGGCAGAAGAGCAGGGACTGGGGCTGCTCGCCCCCCGCCAGCACCAGCACGGCTTCGGGTTCGGGGAAGCCGGTGAGGTACCAGAAGTAGGAGTCGAAACGGTAGGGGTGGTGGGTGTCCCGGTTGCGCACCCGTTCGGGGGCGGTGGGCACGATGGCCACCCCGTTGCCGAGGCGCTGCAGGAGATTGCGGCGCCGGGCGGCGAAGACTTCATGGTTCATGGCGAAAGCCTCGTATTACCTTGTTTCTAGGAGCTTCTAGGACGTTTGGCTGAATGCAATCCGGGCCCGTTTTGGCTATAGTGCGCACGTTTTCGTCATATGCACTCCAGATACTTGCCATGTTGGACACCTTGAAATCGCTCGAAAGCCACCGGGAGCAGATCATCGCCCGCCTGCCCAGTTATTGCCAAGCCCGGATTCAGGACCGCTTCGGCCGCTACCAGAACGAATGCCTGGAATGCCGCCGCCTGCTGCGCAACCTGGCCAGCGACCAGGCCCTGCCGCCGGAGCGTTCCGCCGAGCGCCTGTGCGAGGTCATCATCAAGTGCGACTGCCTGGGCGGCGCCCACCTGCGGCGCCAGGCGGCCCGGCAGTAACAAGCGCCTTCACCGGCGGCCGCATTTGCCGGTCGCTGGGTTTTTACTGGTTCCCTACCTAGGGTCGGGCTGCGGACTGGCCCCGAAGTTCCCCATCCAGGGCCTGCAGCCGGGCCGGGGTGCCCACATCTTCCCAGCGCCCGCCGTGGCATTCGCCGCTCACCCGCCCTTCGGCCATGGCCTGCCGCAGCAGGGGGGCCAGCTTGGCCGGCTGGCCCGGTACCAGGCCGGCGAAGAGGGCCGGACGGTAAATGCCCAGGCCGGAAAACGTCAGTCGCTCTGCGCCGTCGGCGGCTACCCGGCCGTTGCCCAGGGCAAAGTCCCCGGCGGGATGCTGGGGCGGATTGGGCACCAGCACCAGATGGGCCAGATCGCCGTCGGCCAGCAGGGCCGGTGCCCGGGTGAAATCCCAGTCGCAGAAGACATCCCCATTGACCACCAGAAAAGGCTCAGCGCCCAGCAGGGGCAGGGCCTTGACGATGCCGCCGGCCGTTTCCAGGGCGCCGGGGGGCTCGGGGGAATAGGCGATCTCGAGGCCCCAGGCGCTGCCAGTGCCCAGGGCGGCTTCAATCTGCTGGCCCAGGTGGGCGTGGTTGATCACCACCCGGCGAAAGCCGGCGGCGGCCAGGCGTTCCAGGTGCCAGACGATGAGGGGCTTGCCGCCCACGGGCAGGAGGGGCTTGGGGCAGCTGTCGGTGAGGGGCCGCATGCGTTCGCCGCGGCCCGCCGCCAGGATCATCGCCTGCATTAGAAGGAATACCCCACTTGCAGGTCGTCCCGGGGCTCCAGCTCGTCCAGCAGCCGGGCCAGGGGGCGCAGTTCGCCGTAGCGCTCGCAGGTGCGGCGCAGGTAGGACATCACCCGGGGCATGTCTTTCAGGTAGCCGTCCTTGCCGTCCCGGTGGTAGAGGCGGGCAAAGATGCCGAGGACCTTGAGCTGGCGCTGGGCGCCCATCCACTCGTAGTCCCGGTAGAAGTCGTCGAAGCCGGCGTGCACCGGCAGGCCGGCCTTGCGGGCCTTTTCCCAGTAGCGGATGACCCAGTCCAGTTCCTCGTCTTCTTCCCACTTGATGTAGGCGTCGCGGAAGAGGGAGACCAGATCGTAGGTGACGGGGCCGATCACGGCATCCTGGAAATCCACGATGCCCGGGTTGGGAATGGTCACCATCAGGTTACGGGAGTGGTAATCCCGGTGCACATAGACGGTGGGCTGGGCCAGGTTGTTGGCGATGATCTTGGCGAAGGCGTCATCCAGGACGTGCTGCTGCTTTTCGTCCAGGGTCTTGCCCAGGTGCCGGGTGATGTACCACTCGGGGAAGAGGTCGAGTTCCCGTTGCAGCAGGGCTTCGTCGTAGGCCGGCAGTTCGGTGGCGTTGCTGGCAAGCTGGATGCGGATCAGGGCATCGACGGCTTCGCCATAGAGGGCCGGCGCATTTTCGGCATCGAGGACGGAAAGATAGGTGGTGCTGCCCAGGTCGGAAAGGAGCAGGAAGCCCTGGGCCAGATCGGCGGCGAAGACCTCCGGTACATGCACGCCGGCGCCCCGGAAAAGCTGCTCCACATGCAGCCAGGGACCGCAGTCTTCGTGGCTGGGCGGGGCATCCATGACGACGCGGCTGGGGCGCCCGTCGGCAAAGTTGATGCGGAAGTAACGCCGGAAGCTGGCATCGGCCGATGCGGGGGCCAGGGTGAAGGCAGTTTCAGGATATTGGTTTTCTAGCCAGGCTTGCAGCTGGGCGGTACGCGGCATGCCGCTTCTCCTCGGTCGATGATGCTAAAATGCGGCGATTTTAGCATCCGCGTCTGTCGTTCTCCTCGTGCCGCTTTGGCGCGTAACGCGCCGGCTGCCCACCGACTGCCCTAATTCCTCATTCATGCCTTTCGTCCGTCGCCCCCTGGCGCTTCTCCTTTGCTGCGGCTTTGCCGGGGCCCTGTGCGGCCCGCTTGCCGGTTCGGCCTGGGGCCAGGGCATGAGCCCCCTGAGCGTGGACCCGACCCTTCTCGGTCTGCCCCCTGCCCAGCCCAAACCCAAGGCGCCGCCGGCTCCTCCCACCGTTGAGCCGGCCCCCCGGGCGACGCCGATTCCGGTCGCCGCGCCCCAGCCGGCGCCGGCCCGCCCCCTGGCCAGCGATGCTGCTCAGCCGGAGCGGGTGGAAAGGGCCGAGGCGGCTGAGGCTGATGCGGAAAAGACCGCCGGCAAGTCCGTCGAACGAACAACGGCAAGCGCCCCGGAAAAGGCGCCGGAGAAACCCGCTGCTCCGGCCGTGGTCGCCAAACCTGCGGCCAAGCCGGTGCAGGCGCCGGTTGCCCGGTCGGCCGCTCCCGCTCCTTCTGCCCCTTCTGCTTCTCCTGCCCCCGCAGCAGCGCAGCCGCTGCCCCAGCGGACCCTGGAAGCCAGCGGCGGTGCCGCTGCCGTGGTGCCGGTGGTGACGCCGGCTGCTGCTCCGGCAGCAGCGGCTCCGGCGGTCCGTCCGGTGACGTCCAGCTATCCCACCCCGGCCCAGAATGCGCCCCGGGTGGCTGCCTCCGGTAACGGCGGTCTGGCCCCCCTGCGGGTGGACCCGGCCCTGCTGGGCATGCCGGCAGCGCCGGCGCCCGCCGCGACTCAGACTCAGGTAGCCCGCCCGGCAACCGCGCCGGCAGGCGCTCCCGTGGCTGGTAGCAGCACCCCGGCAGTGGCTGCGGCAACGGCCAGTGCCCCGGCTGCAGCAGGCGCCGCGCCTGTGCCGGCCCGCAGCCCCATGGTGGCTCGGACTTCCGGCCGGGAAGTGCGTCCGCCCCTGGAGGCGCCGGCCGAAGTGCTGGCCCGGGAGCCGGCCCCGGCCGTGGTGCCTTCCCGCGCCGCCGCCCTCACCGTACTCCCCGTGCCTGTGGCGGCCACGGTCGCCTCCACGGCTGCTGCGGCAGCGCCTACCGCCGCACAGAAATCCGCCCAGCCGGCGGTTGCCGCAGCCTCCCTGGGGCCCCTCAAGGTCGATCCCACCCTGCTCGGCTTGCCGGCCCTGGCCCCTGCGCCGCTGCCGCCCCAGATCGTCAATGCGGTCTCCGATCCCCAGGCCGAGGCCGAAGCCATGGCGCCGGCCCTGCCGCCTCGCCGTCGCCGGGACGATGCGCCCGCCGCGCCCGCCACCCAGACCGCCGCCCTGCCCTATGTGGAGCGGGACCCTGGCCCGGCCCTGTCCCTGCGCCGTTCCCGCAATACCGCGGCACCGAAGAACGGCGATCCCCATCCCACTTTCCTGACGGCCCGCCGGCTCTACGGCGTGGCGGACCGGGAGGCGGTGCTGGAAGGGGATGCGGAAATGCGCCGCGGCGATACCGTGCTCAATGCCGATCGCCTGGTGTACTGGCAGAACGACGATGAGGTGGAAGCCACTGGCGACGTGCTCTACAGCCAGGAAGGCACCCTCGTCAGCGGCCCGGCCCTGACCATGAAACTGGGCGAAACCACCGGGGTCTTCGACCAGGCCGCCTATTCCATTCGGCAGGAACGCAAGGTGCCGGTGTGGGGCGTGGTGGGCAATGCCCAGGCCAAGGGCACGGCCATGACCACCGGCCGGGGCCAGTCGGAGAAGCTGGAATTCCTCGGCGAAAACCACATCCGCCTCTCCAACGCCACCTACACCACCTGCGCGCCGGGCAACAACGACTGGTACGCCAAGGCGGAGTCGCTGGAGCTGGATTACGACAAGGAAGCCGGCGAAGGCAAAAACGGCACCCTGTACTTCAAGGATGTGCCGATCTTCTACATGCCCCAGGTCAGCTTTGCCCTGAACAACCAGCGCAAGTCCGGCTTCCTGGCGCCGACCTTCGGTACCGACAGCCGCAGCGGCGCCATGCTCACGGCGCCCTACTACTGGAACATCGCGCCCAACATGGACCTGACCGTGGCGCCCCGCCTGATGACCAAGCGGGGCCTGCAGCTGGGCGGCGAACTGCGTTACCTGAATTACGACTACAACGGCTACGTCCGCGGCGAATACGTGCCCACGGACAACGTGCGCAACCTGGACAACCGCTATGCGGTGAACGTCTGGCACAGCCACAACTTCGGCAATGGTTTCACCGGTCTGCTGAACCTGAACAAGGTTTCCGACGACTTCTTCTACACCGACCTTTCCAGCCGCATCGGGGTCAGTGCCCAGACCCTGCTGCCGCGCCAGGGCGTGTTGAACTACTACTCCACCTGGTGGAGCGCCACGGCCAACATCAACCGCTACCAGACCCTGCAGCCGGACATCAACAACCTGGTGACGGTGCCCTACGATGTGGTGCCCCAGCTGACCCTGAAAGCCCGGCGCCCCGACTACTTCGGTACCGACGTGGCCCTGTGGGGGCAGTACACCGCCTTCAACCACCCCACCAAGGTGACGGCGGACCGGACGGTGCTGTATCCCCAGCTGTCCATGCCCTTCACCTCGCCGTCCTTCTATGTGACGCCGAAGGTGGGGCTGCACGTCAGCCGCTACACCCTGGGCAACCAGCTGCCGGGGACTTCCGCACCGGACACCTACAGCCGCAACGTCCCCATCTTCAGCCTGGATAGCGGCCTGACCTTCGAGCGGGAGACCTCCCTCTTCGGTAGCAACTTCACCCAGACTCTGGAACCGCGGCTGTACTACCTCTACGTGCCCTATCGCAGCCACGACACGCTGTACAAGCAAAACCTGAGCTTCGACACCGGCCTGGCGGACTTCAACTTCGGCCAGATCTTCTCGGAGAACCGTTATATCGGCCAGGATTACATCGGCGATGCCAACCAGCTCACCGCCGCCGTGTCCACCCGCTTCATCAACCCCGAAACGGGCCGGGAATATGTGCGGGCCATGCTCGGCCAGCGCTACTACTTCGCCGACCAGCGGGTCATCCTGCCGGGCGAGAAGCCGCGTCAGCACAAGAACACCAACTGGCTGGCCGCCGTCACCGGCCAGGTGGCCAACAAGACCTACGTGGATAGTGCCGTCGAGTACGACCCCTTCGAGGGCCGTACCGACCGCTTCGCCCTGACCGGCCGCTACCAGCCGGAAACCGGCAAGGTGCTCAACGCCGGTTACCGCTACACCCGGGACGTGCTCGGCAACATCGACGTTTCCGGCCAGTGGCCCCTGGGCCGCGGCTGGTACGGTGTGGGCCGCTACAACTACTCCCTGAAAGAAAAGCGGGTGGTGGAAAACATCGGTGGCCTGGAATTCAACGGCGGCTGCTGGGTCGTCCGGGCGGTGGTGCATCAGTACGCCCTGACGGCCAGCACCTCGTCCACCGCCTTCTTCATCCAGCTCGAACTTAACGATTTCTCCCGCATCGGCTCCAGCCCCCTGGACATGCTGCGCCGGACCATCCCCGGTTACGGCCGCATCAACCAGCCGGTGGCCGACCCCGCCTTTGGCGGCATTGAATGAGGATTCCCATGAAATACTGGCTTTCCCTGCTGCTCTGCATCGCCGCCCTGGGCGCCGAGGCCCAGTCCGCCGGCCGCCCCCGCAGCGAGCCCCAGGAGGCAGACCGCATCATCGCCGTCATCAACGACGAGGTGATCACCCTCAACGAACTGCGCCAGCGCCTGGATTCGGTGGTCAGCCAGCTGCGCCGCCAGGGCACGCCCCTGCCGCCGGCCGACCAGCTGGAACGGCAGATGCTGGATCGCATGGTGATGGACAAGGTGCAGGTCCAGTTCGCCAAGGAAAACGGCATTCGCATCGACGACGGCCAGCTGGACATGGCCCTCAACCGCATTGCCGCCAACAACCAGATGACCCTGGCCCAGTTCCGTCAGGCCCTGGAAAAGGATGGCATCGCCTTCCCCAAGTTCCGCGAAGAAATCCGCCAGGAAATCATCGTTGCCCGCCTGCGGGAGCGGGAGGTGGAGAACAAGCTGCTCATCTCCGAAGGCGAGATCGACAACTATCTGGCGGGCGCCAGCGCCGGCGGCAGCGCCGAGGAATACCAGGTGGCCCATGTGCTGGTCCGCTCCCCGGAGGGTGCCAGCCCCGAGCAATTGCAGAAGCTCAAGACCAAGGCCGAGCAGATTCTTGACCGCCTGAAGAAGGGCGAGGATTTCGCCCAGGTGGCCGCCGCCTATTCCGATGCCCCCGACGCCCTGCAGGGCGGCAATCTGGGCTTCCGTACCGTGGATCGTCTGCCCAACATCTTTGCCGAGGCCGTGCCGAAAATGCAGCCCGGCCAGCTGGCGCCGATCCTGCGCAGCCCCAACGGCTTCCACATTCTTAAGCTGGTGGCGAAGAAGGGGGGCGCAGCCATTCCCGCTGTGCAGCAGACCCATGCCCGGCACATCCTGGTCAAGGTCAATGAAGTGGTCTCCGAGACCGAGGCCAAGCGCAAGCTGCAGGCGGTGCGGGAGCGCCTGGAGCACGGTGGTGACTTCGCCGAACTGGCTCGCCTGTATTCCCAGGACGGCTCCGCGCCCAAGGGCGGCGACCTGGGCTGGGTTTACCCCGGCGACACGGTGCCCGAGTTCGAGCGGGCCATGGATGCACTGAAAATCAACGAAGTCAGCCAGCCCGTGCAATCCATGTTCGGCTGGCACCTGATCCAGGTGCTGGAGCGCCGGGTGCAGGACGCATCCGACGACCGCAAGCGCTCCATCGCCCGCCAGGCCCTGCGCGAGCGCAAGTCCGACGAGGCCTACCAGGACTGGCTGCGCCAGCTGCGCGACCGGGCCTATGTGGAATACCGCTGGGACGACCAGTATTGAGGCATTCCAGGCCCAAGTGGGCCAGGCAAGAAGGGGGCGCAAGCCCCCTTTGCCGTTAACGCCGCAGCGGTTACGCTGCAGACCTGTCGCCCTACGGTTTCGCGCTGTTCCCGCTATTTCCCCTTAAGCTCGCCGATATTCTGCTGACGCCACTGATGTTACGGAGCCCCTCCACCATGCTGCCCACCCTGGCCATTACTTCCGGCGAACCCGCCGGTATCGGTCCTGAACTCTGTCTCTCCCTGGCCGAACACCGTTTTCCAGCCCGCCTGGTGGTCCTGGCGGACAAAAGCCTGCTGGCCGAACGGGCTGCCACCCTGGGGCGCCCGGTGACGCTGGTGGATTACGATCCGGCCGCGCCAGCGCCTGCCGCCGGGCAGCTGGAAGTCCTGCACCAGCCCCTGGCCCGTCCGTCCCGGCCCGGCCAGCTCGATGCCGCCAATGGGCCCTATGTCCTGGCGCTCCTGGAGCGGGCCTTGGCCGGCTGCCGCAGCGGCGAGTTCGCTGCCATGGTCACTGCCCCCCTGCACAAGGGCGTCATCAACGATGCGGGCATCCATGGCTTCACCGGCCACACCGAATACTTGGCGGAAAAGACCGATACCCCTCGGGTGGTGATGATGCTGGCTGGCACCTCACCCCTCGGCGGCCACGGGCCGGTGGGCCAGCCCGGCCCCCTGCGGGTGGCCCTGGCTACTACCCATCTGCCCCTGAAGGATGTGCCGGCCGCCATTACCCCCGCGGTGCTGGAGGAGACCCTGCGCATCCTCCATGCTGACATGGCCTGCAAATACGGCATTGCCGAGCCCCGCATCCTGGTGGCCGGTCTCAATCCTCACGCCGGCGAGGGCGGTTACCTGGGGCGGGAGGAAATTGAGGTCATCACCCCGGTGCTGGAGAAGCTGCGGGGGGAAGGCATGGCCCTGATCGGTCCCCTGCCGGCAGACACCCTGTTCACACCGCCCCAACTGGCGCGGGGCGACTGCGTGCTGGCCATGTATCACGACCAGGGCCTGGCGCCCCTCAAGTTCGCCACCTTCGGCCAGGGCATCAACGTCACCCTCGGCCTGCCGGTGATCCGCACTTCGGTGGATCATGGCACCGCCCTGGACCTGGCCGGCAGTGGCCGGGCGGACCCGGGGAGCTTGCAGGTGGCGGTGGCCCAGGCCATCGACATGGCCCGGCGCTCTGCCGGGGCCTGAAATAAAAAGGGAGCCTGGGGCTCCCTTTTTTACTTGCTCAGTCGGTGCCCGCCCAGCCGTGAGGCAGGGGGTCGTGGGGCGCCTGCCTTGCCTGTTCCGGCGTGCTTACTTGGCCTTCTTGCCGGCCGCTTCGGCCTTCACCTGCTGGAAGACGGGGCCCCAAAGCGGGTGCCCGGCTTCGGTCTTGCTCAGGGTCAGTTTGGGGTAGGCCGCCAGGGCTTTGCGGAAATGGGCTTTGCAGCTGTCCGTCTGGCGGGAAGCGCAGGCCATGAAAGCCAGGTGTTTGTAGGCCCGGGCCTGCTCCTGGGGCGTCGCCAGACCCAATTCCAGGGCCTGCTGCAGCGCCTGCTGGGCGGTCTTGTAGTCGCCATTCTCATAGGCGGCAACGCCGCGGCCCAGTTCGTTTTCCGCCTTGCGCACTGGCGCCGGCTTGGGGGCTTCGGCAGGCTTGGCGGCTTCGGCTGCCGGGGCGGGTTCCACTGCGGGCGGGGCTGCTGGCTTGCTGGCACAGCCAGCCAGGGCCAGCAGGGCTCCCAGCAGCAGGGCACGGGTCAGGGCGGGGCGAAAAAGCGGGGTATGAAGCTGGGTCATGCGCATGGTCGGAGGATTCACTTGAATTTATGTTTGATTTTGTAGCTTTCCCCGGGGCCGAGCTCCAGGGTCATGCGGTGGGGTTCGGACTGGCCGTTGCGGATTTCCACCTCATGGTGGCCCGGCGGCAGTTCCAGGTCGTCCAGGGGCGGCGAAACGCCCTTCACTTCGCCATTGATCACCACCTCACCCCAGGGCGCGATGGCCAGACTGACCCGGGCCGGCTTTTTCGGCTCGGCCGGAGGTGTCTCGGCGGCAATGGGGGTTGCCGTGGGGGGCGGCGGTTGCAGCGGGGCAGCGGGGTGATCGCCCCCCTTGTCTCCCGGCAGCAAGGCAAAGGCGGCACCGGCCACGGCCAGGGCGCTGAGGCCCAGCCACAGGCCCTTGCCACTTTTGCCAGACTTGGCCGGGCGGACCTGGGGGGCTGACTGTGGGGCCAGCGGGCGGGTGTCGTTGAAGGGATGGGCCAGCAGCACCGTCGGTTCGTCGGAAGGGTCGGCCGGGGCCTTGTTGGGCTGAACGGTGGCCAAGCCCAGGATCGGCCCGGTGGATACCAGCTCGGCATAGCGGCGCAGGTCGGCTGCCAGCTCGCTGGCGTTCTGATAACGCTCCTCCGGCTTTTTCGCCAGGGCCCGCGCCAGGATAGCCTCGAAGCCCGGGGGCAGGGCCGGTTGCAGGCGGGTGGGCAGCACCGGACCTTCATTGATGACCCGGTACATGATGGTGGTGACGGTATCGCCATCAAAGGGGGCGATCCCGGTGAGCCACTGGTAGAGCACCACGCCGAGGGAGAAGATGTCGGCCCGGCCATCCACCGGGTGGCCCATGATCTGTTCCGGGGCCATGTATTTCGGGGTGCCGAGCATGTGCCCGGTCATGGTCTTGGTGCCGCTTTGCAGCTGGGCGATGCCGAAGTCGGTGATTTTTACGGCGCCATCGTCCAGCACCATGATGTTGGCTGGCTTGATGTCCCGGTGCACCACGCCCTGACGGTGGGCGTAGTCGAGGCCGTCGGCCACTGCGGCGACCATTTCGGCGATGCGGGCGTAGGACTGGGGCTCGGATTCGGCGATGAACTGGCGCAGTTCCCGGCCTTCCAGGAACTCCATGGCCATGTAGGCTACCTCGTCGGCCTTGCCGGCGTCGTAGAGGGTGACGATGGCCGGGTGGCTGAGGCGGGCGATGGATTTGGCTTCCCGGAAGAAGCGGCGCTCGAAGCTGTCCCGGTCCGACAGACTGGCGTCGAACTTGATGGTCTTGACGGCCACGACCCGCTCCAGAAGCGGATCGAAGGCGCGATAAACCACACCCATGGCGCCTTCGCCGAGGATGCCGTCGATCCGGTAACGGCCGAGTTGTTCGATGGTCATGGAGCTTCTTTGAGAAGAATGGGGCCGGTAATGCCGGGACGGATGCCTGCGCTCCCGCCGTCCTGGAGTCCGAACTTAGCGGGCAAGTTTAACAGAAGCCCCGGGCCCCACCCAGCCGCCAGGCGCCCCTATTTGCCGCCGGTCCGGGCGGGGGCGGAGGTGCGCCCCATGGCCAGGGCAGCGCCCAGGGCCAGGATGAAGGCGGCGGCCACCAGGCAGAAGGCCTCGGCAAAGGCCTGGCGGGGGCCGGTCGGTAGCATCAGGTGGCTGCTGCGCCATTCCACATAGACTGCGCCCAGGCTGATGCCCAGGGTTCCCCCCAGCTGCCGCAGACAGTTGAGCAGGGCCGAGCCCTGGCCCACCAGGGCGCTGCTCAGGGGGCGCAAGGAACCCAGATTGAGGGCCGGCAACACCAGGGCCAGTCCCACCCGGCCCAGCACCACGGCGGCCATCAGGGCGGTGAGCAGGGTCCAGGGGCCGGGGCGCACTGCCAGCCAGGCCAGGGCAGCAAAGGAGAGGCCGAAAAGCAGCAGGCCCAGGGCTGTCTGCCGGTGGGGTTGCAGGCGGTCTGCCAGATAGCCGGCACCCGGGGTGCTCAAGGCCAGGGCGATGCCGCCGGGTAGGAGCGCCAGACCGGCGGTGGCGGCGTTGTAGCCGAGGACCGATTGCAGGAAAACGGGGATCAGATAGGTGGAGCCGTACAAGCCCATGCCGAAGATGAAGGCCACCAGGATGCCCATGGCAAAGGCCTGGTTGGCGAAGAGGCCCAGGGCCAGCAGCGGGGCGGGGGCCCGGCGGGCGTGATGGATGAAGGCGCCCAGCCCGGCCAGGGCCAGCAGGCTGCCGGCGGCGCTGGGCCAGGAGAAAAGGCCGTGGGCGTGGAGCCCGCCGACGGTCTGCAACAGGGCGAGGATGGCCAGGGTCAGGTAGATCAGACCGCGCCAGTCGAAGGCGTGGCGCACTGCCGGCAGGTCTCGCCTGGGCAGCAGCAGATGGCCGGCCCACAGACTGAGCAGGCAGCCGGGCAGGGTGATGGCGAAGATCGGCCGCCAGCCCCAGAGATCCACCAGAAAACCCCCCAGAATCGGGGCCGCCGCTGGGGCCAGGATGATGCCAAAACCTAGGATGCCCATGGCCCGCCCCTGGCGTTCGAGGGGGAACAAGCGCAGCACCAGCAGCGTGGACATTGGCTGCAGCAGGCCCGCCGCTGCTCCCTGGACGATGCGCATGGCCACCGCCAGGGCGAAATTACCGCTCAGGGCGCCTCCCAGGCTACCCACGGCCAGCATGACGATGGCGCCCAGGAATACCCGGCGGAAACCGTAGCGCTCGATCAGCCAGGCGGTGGGCAGCATGGCCACGGTCATGGCTGCCATATAGCCGGTCACCGCCCATTGCACACCATCCTGGCCCAGGTGGAAATCCGCCATCAGGGCGGGAATGGCCACGTTGAAGATGGTCGCCGACAACACCGCCGTGACCATGCCGCAGGCCACTGCCGTCAGCACCAGCCAGCGGTAGCGTTCGCCGTGGCGGGCTTGCAGGGCCTCGAGGCTGCGGGGATCGGCGGCGGGCATGGTGGTATCGGTCATGGCAGGTGGGGGTAAAATGATTGTATCAGAAATAATTAGCAGGCTAATGATATGACCGACACCGTCGCTCCCGGTTCCCCGGCCGAAGTGCTGTACCCCCGTTTTTCCCTGCTTCTGCACCGTACCGCCAGCCTCTGGCGCCTGGCCCTGGATCGCCGTCTCAAGCCCTTCGGCTTTTCCCAGGCCAGCTGGCGGGTGCTCATCGCCCTCAAATGGGAGACGGAAGGCTGCCTCCAGATCCGTCTGGCTGAACAACTCGGCATCGAGGCCCCCACCCTGGTGCGCCTGCTGGACCGTATGGAAAGCCAGGGCTGGGTGGCCCGCCAGCCGGACCCGCGGGACCGGCGCAGCAAGCGGGTGGTGCTGACACCCGCCAGCCTCGCCCTGGCTGCCGAGATGGAAGGCCAGGTGGAAGCCCTACGGGCCGAACTGCTGGCCGGCTACGAGCCGGCTGCCCTGGAGGCGGCCATTGCCGTGCTGGAAGGGGTGTATGACCGGGCTGCTGCCTCCCTGGCTGGCGAAGCGCCACTGGATGCGGGGAAAGAGGAAATATGATGCATTTGGTTATAAACAAGTAAAGAAACATTATTTATTTTTATAAAAGGCCCAACCTAGACTTCGCCCATCGCTTATCACCCCTCGGGAGAAATCCATGGCCAAGTCCAGCAAACTCTCTGCCGCCCTGGCAGTTTCCGCCACCGCCCTGTCTTTGCTGTTTGCCGGCAATGCCCTGGCAGACACCACCCTGCTTAACGTCTCCTATGACCCCACCCGGGAGCTGTACCAGGACTTCAACGCCGCCTTCATCAAGCACTGGAAGGAAAAGACCGGCGAAAACCTGACTATCAAGCAGTCCCATGGCGGCTCCGGCAAGCAGGCCCGCTCCGTCATCGACGGCCTGGAAGCCGACGTGGTGACCCTGGCCCTGGCCGGTGATATCGATCCCCTGGCCGAACGCGGCCTGCTTGCGGCCGATTACCAAAAGAAGCTGCCTCACAACGCTTCCCCCTACACTTCCACCATCGTCTTCCTGGTGCGCAAGGGCAACCCCAAGGGCATCAAGGACTGGAACGACCTGGTGAAGCCCGGTGTCGGCGTTATCACCCCCAATCCCAAGACCTCCGGCGGCGCCCGCTGGAACTACCTGGCCGCCTGGGGCTTCGCCCTCAAGCAGCCTGGCGGCAACGAGGCCAGCGCCAAGGACTTCGTCGCCAAGCTGTTCAAGAACGTGCTGGTGCTCGATACCGGTGCCCGGGGTTCCACCACCACCTTTGTCGAACGGGGCCAGGGCGACGTGCTGATCGCCTGGGAAAATGAGGCCTATCTGGCGGTGAAGGAACTGGGGCCGGACAAGTTCGACATCGTTACTCCCTCCCTTTCCATCCTGGCCGAGCCCCCGGTCGCCGTGGTGGACAAGAATGTGGAAAAGCACGGCACCCGCAAGCAGGCCCAGGCCTACCTGGAATACCTCTACACCGCCGCCGGTCAGGAGATTGCCGCTCAGAACTACTACCGGCCCATCGACCCCAAAGTGGCCGCCAAGTACGCCAAACAGTTCGGCAAGGTCAATCTCTTCACCATCGACCAGCTGTTTGGCGGCTGGACCAATGCCACCAAGGCCCACTTTGCCGATGGTGCCATCTACGACCAAATCCAGAGCAAGCGTTAAGTCACCGGATGACCGGAAACGGGGACCGGGAATGAGCCGATCCCCTTCCCGAGTTGGCCGCCATAAAAAAGCCCGGCCTCCAAATGGAGGTCGGGCTTTTTGCCGTTGGGGTTGAGGTCGGCGTTTTGCGGTCAGCCCTCAGGGGCGGGGCTGACTTTTTTGGAATTCCTGGCTCTGGGTTTGCGGATCACGCTCGTTGCTGCCTTCGCTGCCGCGCTTGAAGGCGGCGTTGCCCAGATAGGCCCCGGCAGAGGCCAGGCAGAAGGCGCTGGCAGTCACCAGCAGGATCTTGCGGGCATTGGCGGTCATGGTCTTGTCTTGCATGTTCTTCTCCCGGGGGCTTGTTGTTGTCGATGGAGCCATTCTAGGGAGGGGGCCGGCGGGCGTCTGTCGGCCCGCTGTAGCGGCGGGTAACCGGTGATGCCATTTGATGACGGTTTGTGACTGGCTGGCTCTTCAGCCCGCTTCCCGGGCCAGCAGAAGATAGGCGCCGTCGGCACTGTCGCCCCGCTGGCGCAGCTGCCAGCCTTGGGAAAAATAGAAGGCCTGGGCGGCCTGGTTGGCTTCCAGGCATTTGAGGGTGGGCGTAGCGCTGAAATAGGGCTGGCAGGCAGCCAGGAGCGCCTTGCCGATACCCCGGCCCTGGCAGTCAGGATGCACGAACAGGCTGTGCAGGAAGCTATCCGGCTCCCAGACGGCGGCAAACCCCAACACCTCCCCATCGGCGGTAGCGCTGGCGACGAGGATGCGCTCGCCTTCGGTGGCAATGTCGAAGTCTTGCAGCCGGTGGGCGCCGGCCGGAGCCCAGGTGAAGGCCTGATTCCGCGCCTCGACGAAAAGGCGGCGCAGGGCGGGCCGGTCAGCCTCGACGAAGGGCCGGATGTGCCAGGGGGCCACGGCGGCGGGAGGGCGCGACGCTTCAGGAATCGCCATGGGGCGCGGGCAGGTCGAGCATGCTTTCCAGGCCGCCGCCGGGCCGGTTGCGCAACTTCAGGTGACCGCCGTGCAGCCGGGCAATGCGCTCGACGATGGCCAGGCCCAGTCCCGTGCCGGTGGTGTCGCTACGGGCGGCTTCGAGCTGGGTGAAGGGCTGCTTGAGACGCTCCATCTCGGCTTCCGGGATGCCACAGCCCCGGTCCAGCACCGCCAGTTCGATACGTCCGCCAACCTGGCGGGAGGCCAGGGTGAGGGGGGCTGCACCGTATTTCACGGCGTTATCCAGGAGATTGACCAGGGCCCGCTCCAGGGCCCGGGGGCGCAGGGGGAGGGGGGGCAGAGGCGTCGTTTCCAGACTGACCTCCAGGCCCCGTTCCCGATAGCGGCGGGCCAGGGCTTCCAGCAGCAGGTTGGGGTCGGCCAGGGTTTCCGGCTCCTGGTCTTCGCCCCGGGCAAAGTCGAGGAACTGGCCGATGATGCCGTCCATCTGGCTGATGTCTTCCTGGATACCGCTGCGCAGGCTGTCGTCCTCCACGCCCATCTCGGCCGCCAGGCGCAGGCGGGCCAGGGGGGTGCGCAGGTCGTGGGAAATGCCGGCCAGCACCTGGGCCCGGTCATTTTCCAGGCGGCTCAGGTCGGCGGACATCTGGTTCATGGCCCGGGCCAGCAGGCGGATTTCCTCCGCCCCGTCTTCTGCCAGCGCCTGGGGGCGCTCGCCCCGGCCCACGGCCCCGGCGGCGTCCGCCATGGTTTTCAGGGGGCGGGCGATGCGGGCGACGATGAGCCAGGCGACCACCAGGGAGAGCACCAGGGAAAGGGCGCCCCAGCCCAGCCATTGCCAGGCCGGATTGCGTTCGGTGCGCTCCCGGGGCAGGACCAGCCAGTAGTCGTCCCCTTCCTCCATGGAAAAGCGGATCCAGAATCCCGGCTGTTCATTGACCACGCTGGCGAAGCGGGCGTCGGGGCCCATCAGTTCCCGGGCCTCGCGCTGGAAGATGTTGAGGAAATCCTTGTCCGGCAGTGGCGTGGCCCGGTCCTGCTCCTCCGCAGGGTAGAGGCGCAGGCCTTCCCGCTCGGAAAGGTCCCGCAGCAGGTCGCGGCGCAGCACCGGGTCGGAGCTGAGCAGGGCGGCGCGGGTGATATTGACCACGCTGGCGGTGAGCTGGGCCAGTTGTCGGGCCCGGGGCTCTCGCTCGGCGACGCGGAACAGGCCAACCCAGATGGAGACCGAGACGAGCAGCAACAGAGCCAGCAGGAGAAAGGCCCGTACCAGCAGGGTACGGGGCAACAGGCGGCGCAGGTGGGCGGCGAGGGCCACGGTTCAGCTGGCCGCCTGGCCGTCCGGCACGAAGACGTAGCCGAAGCCCCAGACGGTCTGGATGTAGCGCGGGGCCTGGGGGTCCGGCTCGATGAGCTTGCGCAGGCGGGAGATCTGCACGTCGATGGCCCGGTCGAAGGGGCCCTGTTCCCGGCCCCGGGCGAGGGCCATCAGGCGATCCCGGGAGAGGGGCTGGCGGGGGTGCTGCAGCAGTACTTTGAGCACGGCGAATTCGCCCGTGGTCAGCATCACCGCTTCACCCTCCTTGCCGCGGCTGAGGCGGCGGGTAGCCAGATCAATGTGGATGTCCCCCAATTGCACCGTACCTTCGGCTTCCACCGGGGCGCCGGGCGGCGGCAGGGCGCGCCGGCGCAGCACGGCGTGAATGCGGGCCACCAGTTCCCGGGGGTTGAAGGGCTTGGGCAGATAATCGTCGGCGCCCATCTCCAGGCCGACGATGCGGTCGATTTCGTCGCCCTTGGCGGTGAGCATGAGGATGGCCTGATGGGCGTCGGCGGCGCGCAGGCGGCGGCAGATGGAAAGGCCGTCTTCCCCGGGCAGCATCAGGTCCAGCACCAGCAGGTCGAAGGTTTCCCGGGCCAGCAGCTTGTCCATGGCCGGGGCGCTGTCCGCTGCCTTGACGGTGAAGCCCTGTTCGCCCAGGTAGCGCAGCAGCAGGTCCCGCAGGCGCTGGTCGTCATCGACGACGAGAATGCGTTGTTTGGTATCGCTCATGGCTGGCAATCCTAACCGCTTCCGCCGGGCTCCGACAGGGGGCGGGGGGCGGAGACGTTACGCCTCGTTGCTGACGGCGACTGGGGAAACAATTGCTTACAAAAGGGCGCCGAACCCTAACATCTGCGTGATGTTGCCGAGTGCCAGAGCGGTTAGCATTGGGGCGTCGGTTTTGCCCTGGCGGCCCTTTGATGTTCCTGTGGCATCTGGCAAGGGGCCGGCAATTTGGGCACACTGTGCGCCGCCCGCGCGGCCCACGGGCGGTTGCTGCAACCCTTTCGATCCTCCTGGCGATGAAAGCTCTCCTTTTCTCCTGTCTGCTGCTCTGTTCCGGCGCCCTCTGGGCGCAGCCGGCGGATGCTCGTGCGCCCGGACCCGGGCCGGGGCACCGCTGGGAGCAGGGCGAGGGGGCTCCCCGTTTGACCCCCGAGGAGCGTCAGGCCCGCCGGGAGGCGCGCCGTCAGTGGCTGGATTCCCGCCAGGCGGAAACCGGTTTGCCTATGGCCGGCATTCCCGGGCCGGACGACCGCCGCCGCCTGAGCCCGGAGGAACGCCAGCGCCTGCGTCGGGATGTGCATGAGGCCGGCCGGGAGTTTTATCCCCGGGACAGCCGTCGCCCCGAAGGGCCGGAAGGCCCGCCGCCGGGTTCGGCCCGCCCCCCGCGCCAGCCCTGATCGTCTGCTGGGCTGTCTTTTTTTCCGGCATCCAGCCGCAACGGCTGCGGATGTTCCCCGGAATTGGCGTCGAGACCGATGCCGCATCCCCTTTTTTTCCCCGCCCTCTTTTCTCCGTCGCCTGCGCTTCCCCATAAAAAAACCTGATCCACCCGGGACTTGCAGAGTTGTTCACACAAGCTGTGGATAACTTTGTGGGTTATTGTCGGACAGAAGCCCTAAGTGGCCTGGGGATAAGGACTTTTTTTACTCTGCCCAAAAAAGCGGCTTTTCTATAAAAATCAATAAAAACAGTATGTTGCTACATTGCTGCTGGATTCCGCCCGTCATGGCAGGCGGAGAGTGGCTAGTCTGGCTGGGGTTGAGGCTGTTTGTGCATAAGTCAAGTCTTGACACGCCATTTTTGGCGTTTTTTTTCCACCTCCTTGCGGCGGCCGCTACCAGCGCCGCCATCGCCCTCCGTCGCGGGGCGGGGAATGGGGAATGGCCCGGCCTGGGGTAAAATCCTTCCCCATGAATCTGCTGGCCCTCGAAACCGCCACCGACCAGGGGTCTGTTGCCCTCTGGCGGGATGGCCTCCTCCTTGCCCGGGAATGTCCCGCCGGCGAGCAAAGCTCCCTGACCCTGCTACCCCTGGTCCAGACCCTGGTGGCGGAGGCCGGGCTGACCCTGGCCGACCTGGACGGTATCGCTTTCGGCGCCGGGCCCGGTGCCTTCACCGGCCTGCGGGTGGCCTGCGGCGTGGCCCAGGGCCTGGCGGTAGCCCTCGACATTCCGGTGCTGCCGGTGGTGACCCTGGAGGCCCTGGCCCTGGCTGATGGCCACGATCAGGTGGCGGTCTATCTGGATGCCCGCATGGGCGAGGTCTATTGCGGCGCCTATCGGCGCCAGGGCGATGGCCTGGAAGCTCTGGGAGCCCTTTGCGTCACCCCGCCGGAGGCCGCTCCCGTGCCTCAAGAGGCCGGCTGGCATGCCTGCGGGAATGGTCCTGCCGCCTATCCCGCCCTGGCAGAGCGCCTGATGGCCCAGGCCATCCCCCTGGGGCCGGAGCGGGTACCCACGGCCGCAGCGGTGGCGCAACTGGCGGCACCCCGGCTGGCCCGGGGCGAAGGCCTCGACCCGGCCCTGGCGGCACCGCTCTACGTGCGGGACAAGGTGGCCTTCACCGTTGCCGAACGGCTGGCCCAGGGCGGCAAGGCCTGAAATGAACGTGCTGGCTTCCCTGGCGGCAGAACTGGCCCCCCTGGAATTCCTGCCCATGAACGGGCGGGACCTGGAGGCCATCATGGCCATTGAAACCCGGGTCTATCCCTTTCCCTGGAGTCAGGGCAATTTCGCCGATTCCATGAAGGCCGGCTACGCCTGCTGGGTCGCCCGGGAAGGCGGCCAGTTGCTGGGCTACATGGTGCTCATGCCCTCCCTGGATGAAACCCACCTGCTCAACATCAGCGTTGCCGCAGAACGCCAGGGCCGGGGCTACGGCGCCCGGCTGTTGCGTTTTGCCATGGAGGTTTCCCGGGTCGGCGGGGCGACATCCATGCTGCTCGAAGTGCGGCCGTCCAACGCCCGGGCTCTGGCGCTTTACAAAAACTACGGCTTTCAGGTCATTGGCCGGCGCAAGGGATACTACCCAGCCACCGAAGGTCGGGAAGATGCCCTGGTGCTGCGGCGCGACCTGGGTGAGGTGGCGGCCTGAGGCCGTCGGGAGGGACCATGAAGCGGCAAGATATCCTGCACGAAATGGGTCTGACGCCCCTGTGGGTCCTGCGGGGAGCCGAGGAGTCAGCTGTGGCGATACCGGAAGATGCGGCTGCCGATAGCGTACCCGCTACGGGTCACCAGGCCTCTGCCGCCATGCCGCTTGCCCAGGAAGGTGCTTTTGCACCACCCATGTCCGGGGCGCCTGCTCCCCGGCGCGCTTCCCCGCCCACCTTCCAACCCGCTGACGGAGCTACCGCTCCACTGGTTTCACAACCCGCCTCCAGAGCTGCCGTCGGCAGCATTGCCACCCTGGATTGGGCCGGGCTTGAGGCCGCCGTTGCTGATTGCCGGGCCTGCGGCTTGTGCGAGAAGCGCAAGCAGGCGGTGCTGGGCGTGGGGGATCGCCAACCCGACTGGCTGTTCGTCGGCGAAGGTCCGGGGGCGGACGAGGACGAGCAGGGCGAGCCCTTCGTCGGCCAGGCCGGGAAGCTGCTCGATGCCATGCTCTCGGCTGTCGACGTGGCACGGGGCCGGGGCGTCTACATCGGCAATGCGGTGAAATGCCGGCCACCCGGCAATCGCACCCCTGAGGCGGCCGAGATGGCCGCCTGCCGGCCCTATCTGGAGCGCCAGATCCAGTTGCTGCAGCCCAAGCTGATCGTTCTCCTCGGCCGCGCTGCCGTGCATAGCGTGCTGGGCCTGGAGCGTCCCCTGGGCGCCCTGCGGGGCCGCCGCCATGAATACCAGCTGGATGGTCGAGCCATTCCCGTCGTGGTGACCTATCACCCGGCCTATCTGCTGCGCAACCTCACCGACAAGGCCCTGGCCTGGGAAGACCTCTGCTTCGCCCGGCGTCTACTGGCCGAAGCCCGTCGCGCTTAGTCCCAGTTTTCTGCCGTCTCCCAAGCCCGTTAAGCTGCTTAAGTGGCAAGCCGGGGCGAGGCGCTTCTCCTCCCCTCCATGTCTTGCCGGGGTGCGCCGCTGAGGGCGGCTCCTGCTGCTGGTTTCACAAATCTTTCACCGGCCCTGGCCTGGGGAGTCGGCCCTTTGCGCTACCATGGCCCTCTTCATTCCCTGTGCATCGAGGAACCTGCGATGAACCTGCGCCTGCTTGCCCTGCTTTCCCTGGTCGCCGCCCTGTTGTCCGGTTGCGGTTACAACACCTTCCAGGCCTTGGACGAACAATCCAAGGCATCCTGGTCCGAAGTCCTCAACCAGTACCAGCGCCGCGCCGACCTGGTGCCCAATCTGGTGAATACGGTGAAGGGCTACGCCGCCCATGAGGAAAAGGTGCTGACGGAAGTCACCGCTGCCCGGGCCCGGGTGGGCAGCCTCCAGGCAACGCCTGAACTGGCCAACGATCCCCAGGCCCTGGCCCGCTTCCAGCAGGCCCAGGGTGAGCTCTCCTCGGCCCTCTCCCGCCTGCTGGTGGTGAGCGAAAATTATCCCCAGTTGAAGGCCGATGCCGGCTTCCGCGACCTCCAGGCCCAGCTGGAAGGCACCGAAAACCGCATCACCGTGGCCCGTAACCGCTACATCAAGGCCATCCAGGAGTACAACACGGCGGTGCGCAGTTTCCCCAACAATCTCACCGCCATGGCCTTCGGCTACTCGCCCAAGGCCAACTTCTCGGTGGAAAACGAACAGGCCATTTCCACCGCTCCCAAGGTGGATTTCGGCACCGTGCCGGCCAAGTAGGTCCGCCCTGGCCATGGCATTCCTGCGCGGCTTCTGCCGGCTGTTGCTCCTGCTCTGCCTGGGTAGCCTGGCGGCGGCCTGGGCCCAGGTGCCAGTGCCGGCCCTGACGGCCCGGGTGACGGACCTCACCGGCACCCTCAGCGAAGCCCAGCGCCAGTCCCTGGAAAGCCGTCTGGCGGCCTTTGAAAAGGCAAAGGGGGCTCAGGTCGCCGTGCTGCTGGTGCCTACGGTCAAGCCCGAGAGCATCGAGCAATACGGTATCCGTGTGGCCGAGGCCTGGAAACTGGGGCGCAAGGGCGTAGACGACGGTCTCATCCTGCTGATGGCCCGCAATGACCGGGAAGTACGCATCGAGGTGGGCTACGGCCTGGAGGGCGTGGTGCCGGACGTGGTGGCCAAGCGCATCATCGAAGAAACCATGGTGCCCCGTTTCCGCGCTGGCGACCTGGCTGGCGGCATTGAGGACGGCGTCGATCGCCTCCTTCAGGTGATCAGTGGCGAGCCGCTTCCAGCCCCGGCCCCGGCTGTGGCCGATGGCGGGGGCGGCGGTGCGGATGTGGACCTGCTGTTTCCCCTTTTCATGATCGCCGTGGTGGCGGGCAACGTGCTGCGGGCCCTGCTGGGGCGCCTGCTGGCAGCCGGCGTCTGCGGCGGCCTGGCTGCCGGAGTGGCGGGCCTCCTGGGAGCCAGTCTGTTCGGTATTGCCGGCATTGGCATCCTGGTCTTTATCTTCATCCTGGCTGGCGGCAGCGGTTTTTCTGGCGGCCGGGGCGGTGGTGGTGGCTGGAGCGGCGGAGGCGGCTTTTCCGGGGGAGGTTTCTCCGGAGGCGGCGGCAGTTTTGGAGGCGGTGGCGCCTCCGGGAGATGGTAATGGCTGAAATTCCGCGGCAGGGCGCCCTGGGGCGCTTCCTGCGTTACCTGCTGGTGCCGGAGTGGCTGGCCCGGCGGCGTTTTCCTGAGGCCGCCCTGGGCCGTGTCGAGGCGGCCATCGCGGCTTCGGAAACGACCCACGAGGGGGAGTTGCGCTTTGTCCTGGAGGGCTGCCTGCCCCTGGCCTATGCCCTGTACCCCGATGGTTGCCGAGCCCGGGCCCGGCAGCTCTTTGCCGACCTGAGGGTCTGGGATACGGTGCATAACAGCGGTGTGCTGATTTACCTGAACCTGCTCGACCGGCAGGTGGAAATCGTTGCCGACCGGGGCATTCATGCCCGGGTGGAGGATGGCTACTGGGAGGGGGTTTGCCGGCGTATGGAGGCGGCGTTCCAGGGTGGCGACTTCGAGGGCGGCACCCTGGCTGCCATTGCCGATATCACCACCGTGCTGCGCCAGCACTTCCCGGCCCTCAAGGCCAATCCCAACGAACTGCCGGACGCGCCCCTGGTGCTCTAGGCCCGGCGGGCCGCCCTGGCCCGTGAGCTCTAGTGGCTGTTGCAGTCGTCCAGGTGGATGACGTCGTCCCGGTCCCGCTGGTTAGCCAAATGGCGCTTGCGTACCAGCCACATGGTGCCGGCGACGAAGAGGCCGAAGAGGGTGATGACGGCGTAGATGGAGAAGTTGGCCTTGACCATGGCGGCGTAGAGGCCGGTCATGATGAGGATGGAGAGGTTCTCGTTGAAGTTCTGCACGGCGATGGAATGGCCGGCCCCCATCAGGATGTGGCCCCGGTGCTGCAACAGGGCGTTCATGGGCACCACGAAGAAGCCGGAGAGGGCGCCGATAATCACCAGCAGGGGCACGGCAATCCAGAAATCCCGCACGAAATTCATGCCGATGACGATGACGCCCATGGCGATGCCCAGGGGAATCACCCGTACCGACTTGCGCAGGGTGATCATCTTGGCCGCCACGGCGGCGCCGATCGCCACCCCCACGGCCACCACGCCCTGCAGCATGGAGGATTTGGAAAGGTCCAGGTGCAGGGCGGCTTCCGCCCACTTGATGACGATGAACTGGAGCGTGGCGCCGGCCCCCCAGAAGAGGGTGGTGACGGCCAGGGAAATCTGACCAAGGCGGTCGCGCCAGAGCAGTACCAGGCAATGGTTGAATTCGTGCAGCAGATACCAGGGATTCTTCTTCAGGGGCTTGTGCTCCACCCCTGTATCCGGGATGTAGAGATTGAAGATGGCGGCGATGAGATAGAGCACGCCGACTATGCAGAGTGCCATTTCCACCACGGTATCGATGGGCGTATCCACCCAGGGCAGGTCGAAGCCCAGCAGCATGGCCGACACCTTGGGCTGGATCAGGGCGCCGCCCAGCACGGTGCCGAGAATGATGGCGCCCACGGTGAGACCTTCGATCCAGCCGTTGGCCAGGACCAGCAGGCGATGGGGCAGGTATTCGGTGAGGATGCCGTACTTGGCCGGCGAATAGGCCGCCGCCCCCAGGCCCACCACGGCGTAGGCCGCCAGGGGATGGACGTGGAAGAACATGAGGCCGCAGCCGAAGATCTTGATGCCGTTGCTGATGAACATCACCCGCCACTTCGGCATGGAATCGGCGAAGGCGCCGACGAAGGCGGCCAGCAGCACGTAGGAGACGGTGAAGAAGAGCTTCAGCAGCGGCGCATAGGCATCAGGCGCCTGCATCTCGCGCAAGGCGTAGATGGCGGCGATGAGCAGGGCGTTGTCGGCCAGCGCAGAGAAAAACTGCGCTGCCATGATGATGTAAAAGCCGATCTGCATCCGGAAGGTCGCCCCGAAGAACAAGGGCAGAGAATTGTCTCGCGGGAATTTTGTTCTGATTGGAAGCAGGTTTATACCACGAAAGGCTTAACGTCGTGATGAATGGCTCCCAGAGCGAGCAGGCACGGGCTTCTACGACTTTCGCGGCAACCCCGTTTATGCTTGAATGCCCCTCATAAACGTAGGGAGGATATTCACTTATGGCCGATCGCCGCTTGCAGGTGTTCCATGCCGTCGCCAAACAACTGAGCTTCACCAAGGCGGCGGAAACCCTCTACATGACCCAGCCTGCGGTCACCTTCCAGATCAAGCAGCTGGAAGAACATTTCAACACCCGCCTTTTCGACCGGGGCCATGGCCGCATTTCCCTGACCCCGGCCGGGGAGCTGGTGCTGGAATACGCCGACCGCATCCTCGGCCAGTACGCCGACCTGGAGGCCCGCCTGGCGGAAATGACCGGCCAGATGCGCGGCCCTCTGCTGGTAGGGGCCAGCATCACCATCGCCGAATTCATGCTGCCCCGGGTGCTGGGGGAGTTCAACGCCCTCTACCCCAATGTGCGGGCCCGGCTCATCGTCGGTAATTCGGACACCATCGAAAACCGGGTGGCCGAGCACTCCCTGGATATCGGTATTACCGAGGCTACCGAGCACCTTTCCCAGTTGCAGGCGGAAACCTGTTGCGACGACGAGTTGCAGGTGATCTGCACCCCGGGCCATCCCCTTTCCCGCCAGGCCGCCATCACCCCGGCCATGCTGCAGGACCACGCCATCATCGCCCGGGAGCCGGGCTCCGGTACCCGGGAAGTGACCGACAACTATTTCCGCCAGGCCGGGGTGGACCCGGCCAGCCTGCGGGTACTGATGGAACTGGGCAGCCCGGAAGCCCTGAAAGGCGTGGTCAGCACCGGCCTCGGCGTGGCCATCGTCTCCCGTGCCAGTTTCCACAAGGAGCTGCAATTACGGCAACTGGTGGCCATACCCCTTTCGCCGCGCCTGACCCGGCCCCTTTCCCTGGTGACGCCGCGGGAGAAATTCCGCTCCAAGCTGGTGACCTCCTTCGTTGATTTCGCCCGCAAGAAACTGCAGGAATACGCAGCCTGAGCCGCGCCCGGGCTTTGCTTGGGCGCGCTGCTGGAGGCCGGGGCGACGCTCCGGCGCCTTTGGCGTAACATTCTGCCTTGGCCGCGAGCGCGGCCGCGCTTTCACTCCCTTTTCTTCACTCCCGGCCCACGCCCATGTCCCGTCCCATCCGCGCCACCATCGACCTGGGGGCGCTCAAGCACAATCTCGCGGTTGCCCGTCGCCATGCCGATGCCGGCGGCGCCAGGATCTTCTCCGTCATCAAGGCCAATGCCTATGGCCACGGCCTCTTGCCGGCGGCCCGCGCCCTGGCCGGCCTCACGGATGGCTTCGCCCTGCTCGAACTGAGCGAGGCCGCCCGGCTGCGGGAAGAAGGCATTCGGGAGCCCATTCTCCTGCTGGAAGGCTTTTTTCGCCCCGACGACCTGGAGGCGGTGGCCGAACTGGGCCTGATTCCTGCCATCCACCGCCTCGACCAGCTGGAAGCCATCGAAGCGGCGGCCCTGCCGGTGAAACTGCCGGTCTTCATCAAATTCAATTCCGGCATGCACCGCCTCGGCTTCACCCCCGAGACCTGGCCGGCAGCCCGGGATTTTCTCGCCCAGGCCAAGGGCATCGGCCCGGTGACCTACATGACCCATTTCGCCGAGGCTGATTCGGACCTGGGTATCGCCTGGCAGTTGGAACGCTTTCAGGACTGGAGCGCCGGCTGGACGGGCGAGGTTTCCCTGGCCAATTCCGCCACCCTGCTGCGTTATCCGGAAGGTGTGCGGGGCTGGGTGCGGCCCGGCATCATGCTCTACGGCGGCAGCCCCTTCCCGGAGGTGACGGCGGAAGCCCTGGGCCTGAAGCCGGTGATGACCCTGGAAAGCGAAATCATCGCCGTGCAGCAGGTGGCTGCCGGGGAACGGGTGGGTTACGGCGGCACCTTTACCGCCGGGCGACCCAGCCGCATCGGCGTGGTGGCCTGTGGCTATGCCGACGGCTATCCCCGCCATGCGCCCTGCGGCACGCCGATCCTGGTGGATGGCCGGCCCACGGGGACATCCGGGCGCGTCTCCATGGACATGCTGTTCTGCGACCTCACCGACCTGCCCGAGGCCGGCGTCGGTTCCCGGGTCACCCTGTGGGGCGAGGGGCTGTCTGCCGATGCAGTGGCTGCCGCTGCCGGCACCATCAGCTATGAGCTGTTCTGCGCCCTGGCGCCCCGGGTGCCGGTGCGCTGGCGGGAGGGCTGAGCCTGCCCCTGCACCGCCCCGGCGGTGCGACCTGCTTCACGGCCGTAAGGGCGGCGAGCGCGTAAAATCTCCTTCTTTATCCTCCGGGCATGGCCGGAGGCCGGGGGGATACCGTTTTGCGCCACCAATTGCTGCCGAGCCGCCGCTTTTCCTGCGGCATCCTTCTGGCGTTCCGCCTGCTGCTGGTGTTCGGCCTGGGAATCCTGGCCCGGCCAGCCCTGGCCCTTGAACCGGTAACCCTGCAATTGCGCTGGCAGCACCAGTTCCAGTTTGCCGGCTACTACGCTGCCCAGATGCAGGGCTATTACCGCGATGCAGGCCTGGCGGTGGATATCCGGGAATCCCGGCCCGGCCTGGATGTGGCCGACACGGTGATGAACGGTGAGGCCCAGTACGGCGTTGGCAATAGCGACCTGTTGCTGCGCTACCACCGCGGCTCACCGGTACTGGTGTTGGCGGTGATCTTCCAGCATTCCCCCCTTGCCATCGCCGCCCGTCGCCAGTCCGGCATCCGCAACGTGCATGATCTGGCCGGCAAGCGGCTGGCCCTGGAGGGGGGCGCCACTGAACTGGCTGCCTACCTGGGCCGGGAAGGGGTGGATCTGGACAGCCTGATTCCCGAAAGCCACGGCCATAACCTGGACGATCTTCTGGCTGGTCGGGTGGACGCCCTCTCCATCTACGTCACGGACGAGCTGTTTCAGCTGCGCAGTCTGCGCGACCAGTTCCTGGTTTTTAGCCCTGATGCGGGGGGTGTCGATTTCTACGGCGACAACCTGTTCACCAGCCGCAACGAATGGCGGGATCATCCGGAACGGGTGCGCGCCTTCCGCGAGGCGAGCCTGAAGGGGTGGCGCTATGCCATGGCCCATCCGGGTGAAGTGGTGGATTACATCCTGCAGAACTACGGGCCTCGCCATAGCCGGGAGCACCTGATGTTCGAGGCTGAGCAGATGATCCCCCTGGTGCAGGCTCAGTTGGTGGAGCCGGGCTACTTTCATCCCGGGCGCTGGCAGTACATGGCCCGGGCTTATGCCGAACTGGGTTTGCTGCCGCGGGACATGAAGGTGGACGAGATGCTCTACCGGGCCATCCCTCCGGACGAGGCAGCAGAGTGGCGCCCCTGGTCTGCGGCACTGGCAGGTGCCGGCCTGGGGGCTGCCTTGCTCTATGCCTTCCTCTTCCGCCAGTTGCGTCGGCTGCGCGGGGCGAGAACCCATAGTCAGGGACTGATGGAGTGCGCGCCCTTTCCTGTGGCCGTGACCCGTCCCGAACCGAATGGCGCATTGCTCTACATTAACCGCTGTGCCGAAGAGTATTACGGTGTTTCCCGGGCTGACGTGATCGGCAGGCCTGCCGAGGGGTTCTGGCGAAATCCCGAGCAGCGCCAGCAGATGATCGATGAATTGCGCCAGCGCGGCGGGCGTTGGCTCGGCTTCGAGGTCCAGTTGCAGGATTTGCAGGGCAAGCCGGCGTGGGTGCTGATGTCTGCTGCGTTGATCGACTTCGAGGGCGATGAGGCCATCGTCCTGTCTTTCCACGACATCACCCAGCGCAAGGTCACCGAAGCCGCCCTGCGACGCAGCGAGCAGCGCTTCCGCACACTGGCCGAGAGCGCCTACGACGTCATCTGGACCATGGACCTGACCGGCCGCTTCACCTATGTCAGCCCCTCGGTGCAGCGCCTGCGCGGCTATACGCCGGAAGAGGTGATGCAGCAGTCCATGGCCGAGGCCCTGACCCCCGATTCCATGGCCCAGGCGGCGGAAGGCTTTGCCCACCTGCTGCGCACCGGCCAGGTGCTGGATCATCACTGGGAGCTGGAACAGCCCTGCAAGGACGGTTCCACCGTGTGGACAGACGCCATCATCAACGTGCTGCGGGACGAAGAGGGGCACATGATCGGCCTCATCGGCGTCACCCGGGACATCACCGCCGAACGCAAGCTGCGCCAGGAGCTACTGAGCCGCAGCGTGGCGGTGGATGCGGCAGCGGAAGGGGTGATCATCACCGATGCCAACGGTGTCGTGGAATACGCCAACCCCGCCTTCTGCGACATGACCGGCTATGCCGCCTCGGAGGTTATCGGCCAGCGCACTTCCCGTTTCAAGAGTGGCATTCACGACAAGGATTTTTACCGCCAGCTGTGGGGCACCATTACCTCCGGCAATCCCTGGCGTGGTGAAGTGGTGAACCGGCGCAAGGACGGAATGCTCTACCACGAGTTGCTGACCATCGCCCCGGTGAAGGACGAAAATGGCGCTGTGGTGCGCTACGTGGCCATCAAGCACGACATTTCCGAGCGCAAGCGCATTGAGCAGCGCCTGGAGCACCTGGCCCATTTCGACCTGCTCACCGACCTGCCCAACCGCACCCTGTTCTTCGACCGTCTGCAGCAGGCCTTCGCCCGTTCCCAGCGTTACCAGGAAGGGCTGGCGGTGATGATGCTGGACCTGGATGGCTTCAAGGCAGTGAACGACACCCTCGGCCACCAGGCCGGCGACCTGCTGCTGGCGGCCTTTGCCTACCGCCTCAAGCAGACCCTGCGGCAGTCCGATACGGCGGCCCGCATGGGCGGGGACGAATTCACCGTGCTGCTGCACGGCATTCGCCAGGATCAGGACGCCCTGACGGCAGCGGCCAAGATACTGAGTGCCCTGGAGCAGCCCTTCGACATCCTCGGCAACCCCTGCCGTGTCGGTGCCAGTATCGGCGTGGCTCTCTTCCAGCCCGGCTACCCCAGTGCCGATGCCCTGTTGCAGGCCGCGGACGGCGCCATGTACGCTGCCAAGCGGGCCGGAAAGAACGGCTGTGTGCTGGCCCAGGCCCCGGCACAGCCACAGTCGCCGGAACGGCCAGCCTGACGGCGGCCTGGTGTATCCTGCGGCCCACTATGGCGAAGCAAAAAAGCATCTACGCCTGCACCGAGTGCGGTGCCCAGGCGAGCAAATGGCAGGGCCAGTGCCCGGGCTGCAATGCCTGGAACACCCTGGTGGAGAGCCTGGCCGAACCCAGCCGTCCCGGTAATCGGCGCTTCGAGGCCCTGGCTCCTGGCACCCCCCGGCTCCAGGCCCTGGCGGACATCGATGCCCGGGAGGCGGCGCGGCTGCCCACGGGGCTGGCCGAGTTCGACCGGGCCCTGGGCGGCGGTCTGGTGGCCGGCGGCGTTGTGCTCATCGGCGGCGACCCGGGCATCGGCAAGAGCACCCTGCTGTTGCAGGCCCTGGCCACCCTGGCGCCCCAGCACAAGGTGCTTTACGTCAGCGGTGAGGAATCGGGGCAGCAGGTGGCCCTGCGGGCCCGTCGCCTGCAGCTGGAAGTGGGCCAGTTGCCCCTGCTGGCGGAAATCAACCTGGAGCGCATTCTCGGCACCCTGCAGGCGGAAAAGCCCCAGGTGGCGGTGATCGACTCCATCCAGACCCTGTGGTCCGAAGAACTCTCCTCAGCGCCCGGCTCGGTGGCCCAGGTGCGCGAATGCGCGGCCCAGCTGACGCGGCTGGCCAAGGCCACCGGCGTTACCGTCATCCTGGTGGGCCACGTCACCAAGGAAGGCGCCCTGGCCGGCCCCCGGGTGCTGGAACACATCGTCGATTCCGTACTGTATTTCGAGGGAGACACCCATTCCTCCTTCCGCCTCATCCGGGCGGTGAAGAACCGCTACGGTGCGGTGAATGAGCTGGGGGTCTTTGCCATGACCGACCGGGGTCTCAAGGGGGTATCCAACCCCTCGGCGCTGTTTCTCTCCCAGCATGGCCAGGAAGTGGCTGGCTCCTGCGTTCTGGTGACCCAGGAGGGAACTCGTCCCTTGCTGGTGGAAATCCAGGCTCTGGTCGATGCCAGCATGGGGGGGAGCCCGCGGCGTCTTTCCGTTGGTCTGGAGCAAAACCGCTTGGCCATGCTGCTGGCGGTGCTGCACCGCCATGCCGGCATCGGCTGCTTTGATCAGGACGTCTTCGTCAATGCGGTGGGCGGTGTGAAGATCAGCGAGCCGGCGGCGGATCTGCCGGTGCTGCTGGCCATCATTTCATCCCTGAAGAACCGTCCCTTGCCGGAAAAACTGGTGGTTTTCGGCGAAGTGGGCCTGGCCGGGGAAATCCGCCCGGCGCCCCGGGGCCAGGAGCGCCTCAAGGAAGCCGCCAAGCTGGGCTTCACCCGGGCCCTGGTGCCGGAAGCCAACCTACCGCGGCAGCCGATTCCCGGCCTGGAAGTGGTCGGCGTGGGGCGCATCGAGCAGGCGGTGTCCCGCCTGCGGGAATGGGAATGAGGGGCGCTCTGCAGCCTTGTTGACTACCGTCCCGGGGTTTGGGCCGGCAGCGTCTCTCTCCAGAATCGGGGCGGCCTGTCGTAGCCTATGCAACGGAAGGCGGATGAGCCCGACCTGTGCTCGGTGCTCTGTCCTTGCTGGTGCCTTGCCCCGTCCTTGCCGCCTCAAGCCTGGGTGGCAGCGTTGCTGCCTGCCGCCGGCTTGCCGGCATCTTCCTTGGGTTTTTGCAGGTTGGCGAGGAAGTCGTCGAAACCCTTTTGCACCAGTTCGTAGGTCTTGTTAACGCCGCTTTCCACGTCGCCGTTGAAGACATTGAGGCCCTGGAGGATGTCCTTGGCCTCGTTGAAACCCTTTTCAAAGCCGCCGCGAATCAGATCGACGAAGTCCTTGGCGCTTTGTGCCTGGTCCTGATCCGGGTGGTTGGCGGCGTAGGCCGCGTAAAGGCCCGTTGCGAAGGACAGGATGCGGCCGGCGGTGGCTTCCGGGGAATTGTCCTGGGCCATGGCTTTTTGCAAAGCCTCCGGCCCTTCCTTGGTGCCAAGGACTTCATTGATGCGGTCAATGGCGGTGCGAAAGAGCAGGGCCTGGGAGTCGTTACCGGCCTGGATCGACACGTCCAGGGCCGACTCCAGAATCTGCACCTTGTATTGCTGGCTCTGGTGTTCCACCTTGAGGGCCCGGTGTTCCTCCTGGGGGTAGACCCGGGTGTGGGCCGTACTGGCCGCCTGGGACGGCTGGGCGGCCTGAGTCTCGGGGCTGCCCGGCCGCGAGACTGCGGAAATGGCGTTTGACATGATTTGCTCCTCTTGTTGTTGTGGCCCGGCACAGGTCTTTTGCGCCTGCTATTAAGGGGCCTCCAAGAGGAATAACGTCAATTCTGTCAGTGACTTGAGTTAATTGTGTAATACCCCGGAAGTGCCCGCCTGGCGGGCACCTTGGCCAGGCGCGAGGGCGAGGGGGGCGGCATGACGGCCCGGGCGGGGTTTGCATGGCCCCGGGCCTAGGGGGAGGGATAAGGGGGAAGGCACAAAAAAAGACCCCGCCAAAGTTGGCGGGGTTGGAGAGGAGGCCCATCCAGGGAGGAGAAGATGGGTCTTGGGGGAGTCATGCGCTGTCAACGCATGAGTCCATTCTAGGGGTCCCTCGTACGGCCGTCTGTAGTGATTCATGCACCCTTGTGTAACGCTATGTGAGCGTTCTCCCGTCTTTCGTATCCGTGGGCTGGAGCGCCGCCACAGGCAAAAAAAACCCCGCCGGGGGAGGCGGGGTTGGAGAGGTGCCCATCCAAGGGGGGGAGGGGGATGGGACTTTTGGGGGAGTCATGCGCTGTCAACGCAGAACCTATTCTAGGGAGGCGCAAGGGCTGCGTCTGTGGTGATTGCAGGGGCCTTGTGTAACCGGGGGTGAGTGACCTTGACGGTTTGTATCAAGGGGAAAAGAAGGGGTAAGGCGGGAAAAGGAAGGGGGTGGGAAGGGGGGGGACGGTCAGTAGGACGCTCGGCAGGGCCGTGCCGCAGGAAGGTACGGAGCACCGGTGGCGGCCCCATTGCCCGGAGAGGATCAGGGGCCCTTGGGCGGGCGGTTGCCGGAGCGGGGATGCCGCCAGATGCGCCACAGGGCGATGATCAGGGCGAAGAGGCCGGTGGCCAGCAGGGCCTTGCCCAGGTTGGCCCGGCCTTCGGTGAGCAGGTCGAAGCCCAGCACGCCAAGCAGCACGCCGAAGCATTCGGCCGTCGGTACGAGATCGGCCAGGCGGTGTTTCCAGCGCAGCAGGCGATAGCGAAGCGAAGGGGGCATGGGGTGTGGGAGAGAGAAGGCGGGGAGGTTTGCAGCGGGATGGGAACGGATGGGACGGATGAGGCAGAAAGCGGTCGTGCTGTGGCCAACTCGTGGACTGCGCTGGTTGCTTGGCATCCAGCAGGGGTGCGGCAAATCGACAAATGCGATTTTAGAGGCGGGGAGGGGCCGGCGTCATGGCCGCTAGCGTGAGCGTTTGTAACGCTCTGTAACCCGTTGCCGGCCCATGGGCGCTGGCGCCAGGGCAAGCCGGCGTGATGGTGAAGGCAGCCGGGCAGGCAGGGGGAGGCTGCGGTGGAAAGCAGTGGCGGAGAAGAGTGGTGGAAAAGCGCCGTGCGTCGCGGAGGAAGTGGGTAGGAATGACCGCTGCGAGGTGGAAAAAAGAGGCAGTGGGCGATAAATAGGCCTTGATAGCCCTGGGAACAAGGCGGGGCGCGGGGTTTGGCTGGCGTGAGGCTGATTCGGCAGATTCCAGCCAGTGGATTGGCCGGGCTGCGGGATGGCGGCCCGGGCTTTGATGCTTAGCCCGGCCAGGCCAGAGTGAAGCGGGCGCCGCCGATGCTGGAGGCGTCGGCGTAGGCTCGGCCGCCGTGGGCCTCCATGACCTGGCGGACGATGGCCAGCCCCAGACCGTAGCCGCCGCTGGTACGATCCCGGGAGCGGTCAAGGCGGGTGAAGGCGTCGAAGATGCGCTCCCGCTCGTCCTCCGGGACCCCGATGCCGTCATCTTCGACGTGGATCAGCAGTTCATCGCCCTTCACCTCCGCCGTCACCCGGACCCGGGATTTTGCGTACTTGAAGGCGTTGCGCAGCAGGTTACGCACCGCGTAGGGCATGGACTTGCGGTCCAGGCGGGCCATCAGGTTGGGCGGCAGATGGGCCAGATCTACCTCCAGCACCAGGGTGCCGGCGAGGATGCGCAGGTCTTCCACTTCCTCTTCCAGCCAGGGCACCAGGGCGATGGGGGTGAGATTGAGGGTCGGGCGCTCCCGCTCGAAGCGGGCGTGGGTCAGACTGGAGTCGATCAGGTTGTCCAGCTCCTCCAGGTCTTCCTCCATGGTTTTCCAGTGCCGTTCCCGTTCGCTGCGGTCATCGGTGTCGGCGGCCATTTCCAGGGCAAAGCGCAGGCGGGCGATGGGGGTGCGCAGCTCGTGGGAAATGGCGCTGGAGAGTTCGCGCTGGGCGGCAATGAGTTTCTGCACCCGTTCCGCCATGCCGTTGAGGGTTTCCGCCAGGAGAGAAAAGAGATTGCTGCGGGCCGCCGGGGCCCGGGCCTCGAAGCGCCCTTCACCGAGGGCCCGGGCGGTCTGGCGCAGGGATTCCAGGTCGCGCCAGATAGGGCGTATCCACAGCCATACCAGCACCGCAAAGCCTAGGCCGATCGCCGTCCAGGTCATGAGGCGAATGCGCAGCTCCAGGGGAATGGCGCGCTGGTATTCCGGGTTCAGATCGGGGGAGAGGGGGCCTACCACCAGTACTTTGTCGCCGCCGCGGATACGGTGGAACATGATGTCCCGGTGGGAATCGATGGCGATGTCGCCCAATTCCAGCTTCTCCCGCTGTTTCGGCGGTAGGAGGATTTGGTCCAGGTCTTCCAGGACCAGGCGATAGGCGAATTTCTCGTCCAGAGCCTTGATCTGCTTTTCCCACTGCTGGCGGGGAAAGCGCTGCAACTCATCCTCGATGAGGACGATGGTGCCGCGCATGAAGCGCTTGGCGTAGTCGTCTGTGATGCCCTGGAGGGCGGTGGAAATGGCGAAGTCGGCGATCAGGGCGATGCCGACAAAGGAGCCCATGGCGAGCAGGTAGAAATTAAAGAATAGCCGGGAGAGGCTATATCGGGCCCGGGCCAGGCGGGCAAAACGCTGTTCCGACTCCCGCCGTTCCTTGCCCGGGCTGTTGTCCTCTACCGGCAGCTCCACTTCCTGCTCCGGCAGGCGCCGGGGGTCAATTCCAGTCATGCCGGGAGAAGAGGTAGCCCTTGCCGCGCACGGTCTTGATGCGGGCCGGATTGTCCGGGTCGTCCCCCAGCTTCTTGCGCAGGCGGGAGATGCGGGCGTCGATGGATCGGTCCAGGCCGTCGAAACCGATGCCGCGCAGGCGCTGCAGCAGGTCATCGCGGGAGAGTACGGTGCCGGCGTGGCAGGCCAGTAGCCAGAGCAGGTCGAATTCGGCGGTGGTCAGGTCGATGGTCGCCTCGCCCAGCTCGGCACTGCGGGTGGCCTGGTTGATGCGGAAGCGGCCGAAGGTCAGCTCGTCACCGGAACCGCCGCTCTCGCCGCCTTCCACCGGGCCGGCACGGCGCAGCAGGGCGCGTACCCGGGCCAGCAGCACCCGAGGCTGCACGGGCTTGGAGATGAAATCGTCGGCCCCCAGTTCGAGGCCAAGAATCTGGTCCATGTCCTCGTCCCGGGCGGTGAGCATGAGGATGACGCCCTGGTATTGGGGGCGCACGCTGCGGCAGACGTCGAAGCCGTCCTTGCCCGGCAGCATCACATCGAGCACCACGACATCCGGGTTTTCGGCGGGGATGCGGGTGCAGGCGGTGTCACCCCGGGGTTCGATGGCGACTTCGAAGTCGTTCTTGCGCAGGTATTCGGCGGTGAGTTCGGCGAGGCGTTCGTCGTCCTCGACCAGGAGAATGCGGGGAGCGGCCATGATGTTCCAGGCGTTGGGGAAAGGCCTGAGTTTACCGCGTCTTCACTTCCCGGTGTCTGCCTCGCTTGTGGCCGGCTGGGCCGAACGCTTGCGCCGTTCCGGGTGGCCGGCGGGGGTTTCGGGCAGGGTGATGAGCAGGCATTGGCCGTCGGGCAGCGAAAGGGCGATGCTGTCCCGGGCGCCATGGCCGCTCTCCCGGCAGTGGTAGAGGCTGATTTCCGGGGTGGCCAGGGAGTCTTTGATCTTGCGGGAGTGCAGGTGCTCCGCCAGGGCCGCCCGGTCTACCAGGCGCCAGACCAGGTTCTTGCTGCTCATGGCGCATCCTCTATGCCGGCGGCGCGCTGGGCCTCCAGGTCGGCCAGGGTCTTGCCCTGGCCGATGAGCAGGGCGTAATCGGTAGCCGGTACGGCGCGACTGAAGTAGTAGCCCTGGAATTCATCGCAGCCGTGGCTTTGCAGCAGGCGCAGCTGCGCTTCCGTCTCCACCCCTTCGGCCACCACGTTGAGACTCAGGCTGTGGGCCATGGCGATGACGGCATGGGCAATCGCGGCATCGTCCGGATTGCTGTTGATGTCGCGGACGAAGGAACGGTCGATCTTCAGGCAGTCGATGGGGAAGCGCTTCAGGTAGGAAAGGCTGGAATAGCCGGTGCCGAAGTCATCCAGGGAGAGGGTGACGCCCAGATCCTTCAGCTCCCGCAGGGTCAGGGCGGCGTGGTCGGTGTCGTGCATGACCATGGATTCGGTCAGTTCGATATCCAGCATTTCGCCGGGGACCTGGTATTCCGTCAGCAGGCGGCGCACCGTTTCGCTGAGGTTTTCCTGGCGGAATTGACGGGCGGAGATGTTGATGGCCACTTTCAGGCTGGGCAGTCCCTCTTCCCGCCAGGCGCTGATTTGCTGGCAGACCATCTCCAGGACCTTCTCGCCGAGGGGGATGATGAGGCCCGATTCTTCGGCCAGGGGAATGAATTCGGAGGGGTTGATCTGGCCGATGCGCGGGTGCATCCAGCGCAGCAGGGCCTCGGCGCCGACGATGGTGCCGTCCCGCAGGGAGACCTTGGGCTGGTAGTACACCTGGAATTCGTCGGTTTCCAGGGCGCGGCGCAGATTGCCCTCCATATCCAGCCTGTCCAGCGCCATGCTGCTCATTTCCGGCAGGTAGAAGCGGTAGTTGTTGCGGCCGTATTCCTTGACCCGGTACATGGCCACGTCGGCGTTACGCAGCAGGATGTCGCCGGTTTCGCCGTCGCGGGGGAAGAGGCTGATACCGATGGAGGCGGTGACGAACAGCTCCTTGCCTTCCACCAGCAGGGGCTGGGCCAGGGCACGCTGAATCTTGCCGGCGACCACCGCCGCGTCCTCTGCATCCAGCAGGTCGCCGACGACGATGACGAATTCGTCGCCGCCCAGGCGGGCCACCGTATCGGTATCCCGCACTGCCGTCTTCAGGCGCTCGGAGACGGTTTTCAGCAGGGTGTCGGCCGGGGCATGGCCGAGACCATCGTTGACTACCTTGAAGCGGTCCAGGTCGAGGAGCATGACGCCCACCAGGCGCCGGTCCCGCCGGGCCAGGGCAATGGCCTGGGCGATACGGTCGGCGAGCAGGCTGCGGTTGGCCAGGCCCGTCAGCACATCGTGGGTGGCCTGGTATTCCAGTTGTTCCTGGTAGCGGATGCGCTCCGACACGTCATTGATGACCGAGACGAAATGGGTGGTGATCTTGCCGGATTCGTCCAGCACTGGTGCCAAGTGCAGCTCGTTCCAGAACAGGGTGCCGTCCTTGCGGTAATTGCGCAGGATGGCGTGGCCTTCCCGGCGGTCCCGCAGGGCGGAGCGGATTTCGTTGAGGCCCTTCTGCTGTAGATCATCCCGCACCAGGAAGCGGCCGTTGCGGCCGGCTACCTCGGCGGCGCTGTAGCCGGTGATGCGCTCGAAAGCCGGGTTTACATAGGTGATGGGGTGGTCCAGCTGGGTGGCCGAGGTGATCATGATGCCGTTACAGGAGGACTCCAGGGCCCGGTCGCGCAGGCGCAGGGCCTCTCCCGCCTCGCGGCGGGCAGCGGCCTCGGCCTCGCCCCCGACCCGCAGCACGGCCAGCCCCAAGGCGAGGAGGGTGGCCACGTCCTGCAGCAGTTCATGTTCTTCGCTGGAAAAGTAGGCCTGGTTGGCGGCGTAGATGCGCAGGCGGCCGAGGGCTCGGCCCCGGGCTTCCAGCGGCAGGGAAAGGGTGCCGGGAAAGGCGGCCAGTGGTGGGAAGCGGTCCAGCTCGGCCCATTCGCTGGGCAGAGCGATATCGCCCCAGACTTCCTCCATGCCGCGGATGGCCACCAGGCGTTGCTGCTGCTCGTCCTGCAGGGCGGCGCAGGCTAGGCTGTAGCCGCCGGGGCCGCTCAATGCATGGCAGAAACGGTCGGCCAGGTCCGCTTCATCGGTGGCGGCAGCCATGGCATCGTGGCATTCCGCCAGCAAGGCCAGCAGGCGGCGCAGCCGGCCGCTTTCGCCGGGGGGGGCTTGATCGTGGTGTTGCGGGGACAAGAGGTCTCCTCCTCTGCAGGGTGGTGCTTTCTTTTTGTGCGGGCAGTGTAGCAAATGCCCCGCGCCCTGGTTGTTGCGGTGCGCCATGGGGCCCGGTCTTGCAGGCCTGTGCCATGACCGCTCGTTCCCCGTTCTGCCCCGTCCGGCGCCCTGCGGTTATCCCCCTATTGAGTCGCCCTCCAGGACTGGCACAATGACGGGGCACCCATCGGTGGTGCCTTCCTTCTTCCGCGTGGCCATTGCCCCTCCCTCATTACCCTCCCTATGCCTTTCCTCAATCGTCTGGCCGGTCGCCCCGGTTATCTACTTCTTGCTGTGGGCTGCATCAGTCTGGTTTCCGCCGGTCTGGTCATCCAGGAGATGGAGCGCTTGCAGCCTTGCCCCCTGTGCATTTTCCAGCGGGTGCTGTACATGCTGGTGGCTGTTCTTGCCCTGGGCGGGCTGGCCTGGCCCAAGGGGCGAGGCCTTTGGCTAGGCCTGATTGCCCTGACGGCGCTGGGCGGCATGGCTACCGCCGTTTACCAGACCTGGCTGCAATGGGTGGCGGACCCCGCCCTGGAGTGCGCCTACGGCGACCCGAATGCCATCGAACGCCTGGTGGATTGGCTGGGTATGCAATATCCGCCCCTGTTCATGGCAACGGGCTTCTGTTCCGCCCGGGACTGGACCTTCCTGCAGTTGAGCATGGCCAACTGGTCCATTCTTTGTTTTGGCGGCGTCCTTGTCGGTCTGCCGGTCATTGCCCGTCGCCCCGCAAGTATTTGAATCGTGCCGGACTGGCCGGCGGCTACCTGATTCGCGGTATGGCAAAGGCGAGTCTTTGCCGCATGGCAGCGACCTTGCCCAGCAGCACGGGGGAAAGGCGTATTGCTACGCGGAGAGGGGTGATGCCCTCCCTGCTAGGGGTCCTGCTGACGGCAGGAACGATGAAGATGCGAGGAGGTCTCAGGGTAGATCGCGCCGTTCAACGACTGCGGGACCAAAGTGGGGTGGGATGGTAACCCCCGCCTGTGATGCCGGGATGGGTAGCGCAAGGCGCGTCTTCCGCCTCTATTTTCCAGTTAGCAGCGAACCCCGATAACCCAACAAGCCCTGAGGTGGTGCCAGGTGCCAGGTAAGGACGTGCTGTTCAGGAGTTGAAGTACCAGAAGAAACACCTGCAGAAAAAGAAAAACCCGCCACGGGGGCGGGTTTTCAGTAGCCAAGCCAAGGGGCTTATTACTTCAGCTTGGTTTCCTTGTAGATCACGTGCTTGCGGACCTTCGGATCGTACTTCTTGATCTCGATCTTTTCGGGCTTGGTCCGCTTGTTCTTGGTGGTGGTGTAAAAATGGCCGGTCCCAGCAGTGGACTCCAGCTTGATCTTTTCGCGCATGGTTACAGCTCCTTAGCTCGTGAAGTGCTTACACTTCGCCGCGGGCACGCAGGTCGGCCAGGACCACGTCGATGCCCTTCTTGTCGATTACACGCAGGCCGGCGTTGGAAACGCGCAGGCGGACAAAGCGGTTTTCGCTCTCAACCCAGATGCGGCGATACTGCAGATTCGGCAGGAAGCGGCGCTTGGTTTTGTTGTTGGCATGGGAAATGTTGTTCCCGACCATCGGGGCCTTGCCCGTCACTTGGCAGACACGCGCCATGATTTTGCTCCAGAAGACTTGGAAGGAAAGCCCGCGATTGTAGCGCAAGCCCTAGGGGGATATCAAGACTATTTTTACTTTTTCTACAGGATGTTGCGTTTCGCAGCTGCATTCCGCGCCCTGCCTGTATCGGCCCGGGTTGGGCTGTCACGGGCACTACAAGGCGGCGGCCTTAACCGAAGTGCTGTTCCTGCTGGTTGGGCAGGAAGTGTTCGATGAGCACACGCTGCAGCTGGGATTTGGCCATACCCTTGAAACTGGTGAACTGGACCCCGTGGCGGAAGCAGCAGTGCTTGTGGGAGTGTACCGAATAGGCCATGTGACAGCGAATTTCCAGAACAATGGGCTTGCCCTGATTGTGGGTGGGGGGGACCGACAACATCATGGTAAAGGGGCTGGTGGTGCTCAAGTTGTGGTCGGTGAGGACCGCCGCTCCCGCTTCTGAGAGGTCATGGGTCCGGCCATGGTAGACCGTGCCGGGCTGGCAATCGAGCACGATCATGCATTGCCATCGGGCCGGATGCCGGATGTGCTGGCGCTGTTCTTTCATTTTATTAGGAATGGTTCGCGTTATCTGACTGGCGCCAGTATAACTTTGGTCGTTCCCTTCTGTTTGATTTAAATCAGAGCAAGCCCCGTTCAGCAAACGAAAGGGGCGGTGCGTTGCCGGCCACGACGAAATGGTCCAATACCTTCACGTCTACCAGGGCCAGGCTCTGCTTCAGGGCCGCGGTGAGTTGCTCATCGGCCCGGGAGGGCTCGGCGACGCCGGAGGGGTGGTTGTGGGCGAAGATGACTGCGGCCGCGTTGTGGGCCAGTGCCGTTTTCACCACCTCCCGGGGGTAAACGGCTGTCTGGGTCAGGGTGCCATGGAACAGGGCCTCGGCTGTAATCAATTGGTGGCGGGCATCCAGCCACAAGGCGAGAAAGACTTCCCGGGGTTCGGCGGCCAGGCGCAGGCGCAGATAGTCCCGCACGGCACCCGGAGAGGCGAAGGCGGTACCCTGTTTTAATTCCTCACCCAGGGCCCGCCGGGCCATTTCCAGTATGGCCTGGATCTGGGCGTACTTGGCATTCCCCATCCCGGGCACTGCCGCCAGTTCCCGCTGGCCGGCGGCAAAGAGACCATTGAGGCTGCCGAACCGTTGCAGCAGCTCCCGGGCCAGGTCCACCGCGCTTTTGCCCCGCACCCCGACGCGCAGGAAGATGGCCAGCAGTTCCGCATCGGAAAGGGCGCCAGCCCCCTGCCGGAGGAGGCGCTCACGGGGGCGTTCGTCTTCGGGCCAGTCGCTGATTGCCATAATTGAAGGGGATGGAGGTGGAGTTTTTGCCTGGGCAGCCGGGGAGATCAAGTAGAATCCGGCGAATCAGCCATTCTAGCGATTACGACAATGGAATTGTTGGGCAAAAAGATCGTACTCGGCATCACCGGCGGCATCGCCGCCTACAAAGCCGCCGAGCTGACCCGCCTGTTATTGAAGCAGGGGGCCGAAGTCCAGGTCGTGATGACCGAAGCGGCCACCCATTTCGTCGGCCCGGTGACTTTCCAGGCCCTGTCCGGAAAGCCCGTGTTCACCGACCAGTGGGACGCCCGGATGGCCAACAACATGGCCCACATCGACCTCTCCCGGGAGGCCGATCTGATCCTGGTGGCTCCCGCCTCCGCCGATTTCCTGGCCCGGGTGGCCCAGGGCCAGGCCGGTGACCTGCTCACCACCCTGGTTCTGGCCCGGGATTGCCCGTTGCTGGTGGCCCCGGCCATGAACCGGCAGATGTGGGAAAACCCGGCGACCCAGCGTAACGCCGCCACCCTGGCTGCTGACGGCATCGCCATTCTCGGCCCCGGCTGCGGCGAGCAGGCCTGCGGCGAGACTGGTGATGGCCGCATGCTGGAGCCGGCCGAGCTGTTGGAAGAGATCATCGCCTTCTTCCAGCCCAAGGTGCTGGCGGGCCGCAAGGTGCTGCTCACCGCCGGACCCACCTTCGAAGCCCTGGACCCGGTGCGGGGCATCACCAATCTCTCCTCCGGCAAAATGGGCTACGCCCTGGCCCGGGCCTGCCGCCAGGCCGGGGCCGAAGTGCTGCTGGTGTCCGGCCCCACCGGCCTGCCCTGCCCCCGGGGCGTGGTGCGGGTGGATGTGACGGCGGCCCTGGAAATGCACCAGGCCGTACTGGCCAAGGCCGCGGCCAGCGATGTTTTCATTGGCGTCGCCGCCGTGGCCGACTACCGGCCGGCGACCCCGGCAGAGCGCAAGATCAAGAAAAGTGCCGCAACCATGCAGGTGGACCTGGTCAAAAACCCGGACATCCTGGCCGATGTGGCCGCCCTGCCCAAGCCGCCCTATTGCGTCGGTTTTGCCGCTGAAAGCCACGACCTGCCCACCTACGCCGAAGGCAAGCGGGTAAACAAGAAGCTGCCCCTGGTGGTGGGCAACCTGATTACCGACGGCTTCGGCGGCGACCACAATACCGTGGTGCTGTTCGATGCCGCCGGTGCCCACCCCCTGCCCACGGCCAGCAAGGCCGAGGTGGCCCGGGCCATCGTGGCAGCCATTGCCGAGCGCCTGGCCTGAGCCGCGCCGATTTTCCGATCCTGACTCCCGGAGACCCCATGCACCCTGTCGACGTCAAACTGCTGGACCCCCGCCTGCACGAAAGTCCCCCTGAATACGCCACTGCCGGTTCTGCCGGGCTGGATTTGCGGGCCTGTGTCGAAGTGCCGGTCAAACTCAACCCGGGCGAGACCGTGCTCATTCCCACCGGCATTGCGGTGCACCTCAACGACCCGCGCATGGCCGCCATGATCCTGCCCCGCTCGGGCCTGGGCCATAAGCACGGCATCGTCCTGGGCAACCTGGTGGGCCTTATCGATTCCGACTACCAGGGCGAAATCATGGTTTCCACCTGGAACCGGGGCAAGGAAGCCTTCGTCATCAATCCCCTGGACCGTATCGCCCAGCTGGTGGTGGTGCCCGTGCTGCAGGTGAAGTTCAATATCGTGGACCAGTTCGCCGCCAGCAACCGGGGCGAAGGCGGCTTCGGCAGCACCGGCAAGAGCTGAGTCGCCGGCACCGCACCGTACCTGAATGCAAAAGGCCCCGGGTGATCCCCGGGGCCTTTTTGTTGGCCAGACGGTCGCCGCAGTGTTTCAGGCCAGGGCATCGGCCCAGATATTGCGGGCCCAGCTGAAGGCGTACTGGGCCTCCGCCGTGCTGCGGGCTGCTGACAGGCCACCGGCGCCGGGCACCGGCAGGACGGTCTTCTTCTCTGTGTCGTATTGGTGGATGGAGGCCACGTGGCAGGCCTCGCTGCCGCTGAGGAAGCTGTAGCAGGTGTTCATCACCACTGGCGTTGGATTGGGTGCCTCGCCGGCCAGCAGGTTGAGGATGGCCGCCGCTGCCACCTTGGCATGCTGGTTGGCCATATGGCCGGACTTGGGCATGGTGGGCGCGGAGAAGGTGGCGTCGCCCAGCACGTGGATGCCCGGGGTGGCAGTGGCCTCGGTGGTCAGCCAGTCCACATCCACCCAGCGATCATTGACCAGCTTGAGCCCGGCTGCCCGGGCGATGGCGCCCGCCCGCTGGGGCGGAATGACGTTCAGCACGTCGGCCCGGACCTTGTCGAATTCCAGCAGGGCGGTGCGGTTGCGTACATCCACATCTACCAGCTGCTGGTTCGGCTGGTATTCGATGATGCCCTTGTACAGCTCTTCCCAGGCCTTGAGGAACAGCCCCTTCTTGGAAATGATCTCCTCGTTGGCATCGAGGATCAGTACCTTGGAACGGGGTTTGTGGGCCTTGAAATAGCTGGCCACCACGGAGGCCCGCTCATAGGGGCCGGGGGGGCAGCGGTAGGGTGCCTTGGGAATGCTGATGGCGAAGACGCCGCCATCGGGCATGGCTTCCAGCTGGCGGCGCAGGGCCACCGTCTGGGGGCCGGCATTCCAGGCGTGGAGAATCTGCTGCCGGGCTTCCGGGGCCTGCAGGGCGGGCACTTTGTCCCATTGGAATTCGACGCCGGGGGAGAGCACCAGCCGGTCGTAGTTCAGTTCGCCGCCGCCGGCCAGGCGCAGGGTGCGCTTTACCGGGTCCACCGCCACCGCTTCGTCCTGGATGAGGCGCACGCCCCAGCGGTTCTTCAGGCCATCGTAAGAGACGGTCAGGTCTTCCAGGCGGCGATCGCCGGAGAGCACCAGATTGGAGAGGGGGCAGGAAACGAAGGCCGGGTCCCGTTCCACCAGGGTGACGCGGACGCCCCCTTCGCTCCACTTGCGCAGGTACTTGGCTGCGGTGGCGCCACCGTAGCCGCCACCCACGACGACGACGTGGCCGGAGGCCCGGGGGGGCGTCGTGGCGCAGCCCGCCAGGGCGGCAGCAGAGGCCAGGCCGGCGGCCTTGAGAAAATCGCGACGCTGCAGGGTCATGGCTTTTCCTCCCGCTTCTGGGCGGCCAGGTAGGCCGTGATCAGTTCCAGTTGTTGCGGGCTGTAGCCCTTGACGATCTGCTGCATGATGGTGGCCGGCCGGCTGCCGTCGCGAAAGCCTGCCAGCTTTTGCAGCAGCTGGGCCTGGTTCTGGCCGGCCAGGGAATCCAGGGCAGAGCCGGGCTGGGCCCGGCCGTCGGTACCGTGACAGTTGGCGCAGGTGGCGGCCAGATTGCGGGCCAGATAGGGGTCGGCAGCCTGGGCCAGGGCGCTGCCCAGGCCGAGCAGGAGGCCGAGGCAAAGGGATGCCAGGGGTAGGGGGCGGTGCGGGGGGCGGGGGAGGTACGGCGAGGAAGCAGGCGCGGCGGCCATGGAAATTCCCTTTCCGGAAAACGCTGAAATGCGGTTGGGCAGAAGCGCTGGGAGTATAGCAACGCCGCGCCAGCCCTGGATTTCCGGGGGAGTGGAATATTTTGGTCTGAGAGTTATAACCCGGGGATTTATAACCAGTGTCTAATTTTGTCGGGGGGCGCCTCCGGAGCCGGGACTCCGGAGGCTGCAGGCACAAAGTCTTTACACCACCGTCAGCCCTGGGTGGCGGCAGTGTCGTTGCCCAGGATTCGCACTTCCCGCTGGGGGAAGGGAATCTCGATGCCTTCCGCCTTGAAGCGTTTCCAGATGGCCAGGTTGATGTCCGAGCGCAGGGCGCCGGTGCCGGATTCCGGGTCGGCGATCCAGAACCCCACCTCCAGATTGATGCCGCTGTCGGCAAAGCCGGTGAGGTAGGCCCGGGGCGGCGAATCCTCCAGCACCCGGGGCTGGCTGCGGGCGATCTCTTCCAAAATGGCCATGGCCCGCTCCACGTCTGCGGTGTAGCCCACCTGCACGGCGGTCTTGAGGAAAACCCGGGTGTCGGTGAAGGACTGGTTCTGCACCACGTTGGCGACGAACTGCTCGTTGGGAATCAGGTATTCGGTACCGGCCAGGCCCCGCAGCACCGTGTAGCGGGTGGTGATCTGGGTGACCACGCCGCTGGTGTTGGCGTCGATGGATAGCACGCTGCCCAGGCGGATGGAGCGGTCCAGCAGGATGATGAAGCCGGACACATAGTTGCTGGCAATCTTCTGCAGACCGAAGCCCAGGCCCACGCCCAGGGCGCCGCCGAAGACCGAGAGGGTGGTGATGTCGATGCCCACCAGGGAAAGGCTGACCAGTACCGCCACCAGGGTCAGCAGGGCCTTCATGACCCGGGCCAGCACCACCCGCAGGTTGGAATCCAGCTTGTCTGCCGCCATCAGCCGGGTTTCGGCCATGCCGGCCAGCCACAGGGCACCGAGCACGGTGACGAAGACCGTCACCAGGCCGTGCAGGATCATCCACAGATCCAGCTTCTGCTTGCCGACGGCGAACTGCACCTGCTCCATGGCCTCGATTACCGGCACGTCCAGGCCGGTGATGTGCAGGGCCACGCCGCCCCACATCAGGGTGGCCACCAGGCGCTCCGAGGCCGCCAGCCAGCCGGAAGGGGCAAAGGCCCTGCGCAGGATGTACACCACCATGCGGATGATCGCCAGGGAAAGCAGCAGGGGCACGGCCAGGGAGAGCAGATTGACGTGCATGAAAGGCTTGAGCAGGGGCCGCGCCAGCAGCACCAGGCCCAGGGCCATGAGGGGAAAGAGCAGGCGGTTTACGCCGCTGCGGCCGGCATGCCAGCGCTCCGGCGTGGCCTGGATGCGCCCCCGCACGTGGCGGGCGGCGAAGAAGGCGGTGCCCAGGCAGACCAGCAGCACGGCGGCCTGCCACAGCATCTGGGGATTGCGCAGGTCGTCCCAGAGATCCCGGAGCAGGGTCGGCAGCATTTCCATGGCTTACCCCGGACGGCGCTCGAAGACAGCGGCGAAGAAGGCATCGCTGTCGTGGTGGTGGGGCAGCAGGGCCAGGCGGTTCTCAGGCATGGCTTCCAGGCCCGGCAGGGTGATGCCCTGGTCCGCCAGCAGGCCGGCTACCGGCACGGCGACGAATTCCGGGTGGGCCGCCAGGAAGGCATCGGCGACGGCGCCATTCTCTTCCTGCAGCAGGCTGCAGGTGGCGTACACCAGACGGCCACCGACCTTCACCAGGCGGGCAGCAGCGTTGAGAATGGCGGTCTGCTTGGCCGTCAGCTCGGCAATGGCCTGCTCGTTCTGGCGCCACTTCAGGTCCGGGTTGCGGCGCAGGGTGCCGAGGCCCGAGCAGGGCGCGTCCACCAGCACCCGGTCCAGCTTGCCGGCTAGGCGCTTGATCTTGGTGTCGTTCTCGCTGTCGATGCGCACCGGGTGCACGTTGGAGAGGCCGGAGCGGGCCAGGCGCGGCTTCAGGTTGGCGAGACGCTTTTCCGATACGTCGAAGGCGTAAAGGCGGCCGGTGGAGCGCATCAGGGCGCCCAGCAGCAGGGTCTTGCCGCCGGCGCCGGCACAGAAGTCGGCCACCATCTCGCCCCGCTTGGGGTTGAGCAGCAGGCCCAGCAGCTGGCTGCCCTCATCCTGCACTTCGAAGGCGCCTTCCAGGAACAGGGGGTGGCGGGAGAGGGCCGGCTTGCCCTTGAGGCGCAGGCCCAGGGGGGAGTAGGGGGTGGGCTGGGAGGCGATGCCATCCTTGGCCAGCTGGGCGGCCACGGCTTCCCGCTCGGCCTTCTGGCTATTCACCCGCAGATCCAGGGGCGCGCTGCGGTTGAGGGCGCCCACCAGGGCCTGCACTTCCTCGGCACCGTACTGGGCCAGCAGGCGCTGGTAGAGCCAGTCCGGCAGATCCAGGGCGATGGCGGGAGCGCTGTGGCTGAGGGGGCCGGCCGGGTCCAGGCAGTCCTCCCCCCGGGCGATGGCATCCCGGCGCTGGCGCAGGTGTTCCACCAACTCCGCCTCGCCTCCGCGCAGCAACGAGCCCAGGGCTTCGGTGTCCAGGTCCTGGTGGCAGGCCAGGTGAGCCAGCAGCAGGCGGCGGGAATTGACCTGGGGCATGACCAGGGCCTCCAGGCTGCGCTTGTGGCGCAGCACGGCGAATACCGCCTCAGCCACGAAACCCCGGTCCCGGTGGCCCAGCTGCTTGTGCTCACGGAAGTAGCGGGACAGCATGGCGTCTGCCGGGTGCGTCAGGCGCAACACCTCCGACAGGGCGGCGATGGCGTGTTGAAAAAGGGCGGGGGCAGGAGCTCGATTCATGGAGGCAGGTCGCAGTTCTTTGAGCCGCAGGGCGGCGGGTTCGGAGAGGGCGTGGCGGCAGGGCTGGTCGCCGCCCGGGGGCTGGCTGGTACGGCCGACTTGGCAGGTTTAGGCTGGGGAAGGCCGCAGCAGCCTCGGTCAGGTGGCATGAAGCCTGATCAGCTTGCCGCCGAAACCGCTAGTTTACCCTGTCGCACCGCTTCTTCCAGTTCCTTTGGCGTCATCGGGCGTCCGTAGAGGTAGCCCTGGAAGACGTGGCAGCCCGAATTGCGCAGGAAAGCGGCCTGGGCGTCGTTCTCCACCCCTTCCGCCAGCAGTTCTAGGCCCAGGTTATGGCCGAGGGCGATGATGGCGCAGGCGATGGCCCGGTCGCTGGCGTTGTTGGGCAGGTCCTTGACGAAGGCGCGGTCGAGCTTGAGGCGGTCCAGAGGCAAGGTCTTCAGGTAGGCAAGGGAGGAGTAGCCGGTGCCGAAGTCGTCCAGGGCTACCTTGATGCCCTTCTGCCGCAGCGTGTCGAGAATGGCGGCAGCCCCCTGGGGGTCGTGGATGAGCAGGCCTTCGGTGATTTCCAGCTCCAGCAGCCGGGCCGGCAGGCCGCTGTCCGCCAGGCAGCCGGCGACGGTCTGCATCAGGTCCTCGTGGCGGAATTGGCGGGCTGAGAGATTCACCGCCACCGGCAGGTCCACCCCAAACAGGCTGCGCCAGGCCTCAGCCTGGCGGCAAGCCTGCTGCATGACCCAGGCGCCGATGGGCAGGATGAGGCCGGTGGCCTCAGCGATGGGAATGAACTGGATGGGGGAGATGCTGCCCAGCTCCGGGTTGTGCCAGCGCAGCAGGGCCTCCATGCCCACCAGGCGCCGGCTGCCGGCGCTCACCTGGGGCTGGTACACCACGGAAAACTCACCCCGCTCCAGAGCCTGGCGCAGCATCTGCTCCAGTACCAGCAAACGGTTGCTGGCGGCGTTCATTTCCGCCGAGTAGAACTTGTAGCAGGCCCGGCCTTCTTCCTTGGCGCCGTAGAGGGCGGATTCGGCATTCTTCAGCAGGGCCCCGGTGGTGGCGCCGTCCGCCGGGTAGAGTACCGCCCCCAGGCTGACGGAGACATGCAGGGCCTGGCCATCCACTCCGATGGGCAGGGCAAAGGCGGCCAGCAGGCGTTCGCAGAAGGCGCCGATGTCCCGGGGGTCGTTCATGTCCTGCAGCAGGATGGAGAAGCGGTCGCCGCCGGAGCGGGCGGCCACGTCGTAGCGGCGCAGCAGGCGCTTGATGTTTTCCGCCGCCGCCACCAGCACCTTGTCGCCGGCCTCCAGGCCCAGGGATTCGTTGATCACCTTGAATCGGTCCAGGCCCACTTCAAGCAGGGCGAAATGGCCGTTGTTGCGCTGGGCCGTGGCCACCGCCTGATCCACCGCCGAATGCCAGGCCTCCCGGTTGGGCAGGCCGGTCAGGGGGTCGAAGGTGCGCAGCTGTTCCAGCAGGGCTTCCGTTTCCTTGTACTGGGTCAGGTCCACCGTCATGGCGATGTAGTGGCTGATGGCGCCCTTGCGGTCTTTCACGGCGACGATGGAGAGCAGGCCGGGGTAGATGTCGCCGCTCTTGCGCCGGTTCCAGATTTCCCCTTCCCAGCTGCCGTGGCGGTTGATCTTCTGCCACATGGCGGTGTAGAAAGCCTCGTCGTGGCGGCCCGATTGGAGCAGACGCGGGTGTTTGCCCAGCACCTCCTCCCGGCGGTAGCCGTTGATGCGGGTGAAGGCCTGATTCACCTCGATGATGCGGAAGTCGGCGTCGGTGATGAGGATGGATTCGACACTGTGGCCGAAGACCTTGGCCGCCAGGTGCAGGTTCTGTTCCGCCTCCTGCTTGCCGCGCCACAGCTTGACCAGCAGGGCGGCGGCCAGGGCGAAGGAGATCAGCACGGCCAGGGCGTTGAAGACCAGGGCCCACTCGGCTTCTTCCTCCAGGGCCCGGGAGCTGGCCAGGAGGCGGCCGCTCAGCACCTTCTCGAACTCCCCCAGGGCGTCGATGCGGCGGGAGGCCAGGTCGAACCATTGTTCCGCCGTGTAGCGGATGGCCGGCTTCTCCTGGCTGGCGGCCACGGCGACGATGAGGCGGCGGATGCGTTCGGCCTGGACCACGAAGGGTTCTTGGCTGATCCGGTCGTAGGCCGTCAGGGTTTCCGGGTCGGCCAGCTGGCGGAACTTCTCCAGCCGTGCTTCTTCCACCGCCTTGATGCGGTGATAGGCGGCCATGCGCAGGGCGCCGAAATCTTCTGCCGAAAGCATGGCGGTGACCAGGGCCCGTTCCTGGCCGGCCATTTCCTTGGTCTGCAGGAAAAAGATGAAGGCCAGCTGCTGGCGGTAGATCCAGCCTACCCGGCCGACGCTCATGGTGGCCATGAGATGGTCGAACTGAGGCGTGATGAGGGCGGAGTAACGGTCCACCACCGCCTCCCGGGAGAGGCGCAACTCCATGACCCCGGCCCGCAGCTGGGAGAGGGCCTCGAATCCCTGGAGCGTCGGCCGCAGGGCAGAATCCCGGTCGCTGACGGCGTAGAGCCGTTCCACGGCGCTGTCGGTGAGGTAGTACTGGGAAGCGAGGGCAGCGCCGAAGCGCTTGCCGCCGGAGGCGATGTAGCCGCTGGAGAGACCCCGCTCCTTCTGCAGTTCGTGAACCAGCTGGCTGATTTCAATGCTGGTTTCCGTCCAGCCGTGGATCAGCCGGGCGCTTTGCCGCTCCGCCGCTTTTTCCCGCAGGTTGTAGGCCGCCAGGGAGGAAATGGCGAGAAAGAAAGCCAGCAGCAGCCACAAGGCCTGGCGCTTGAGCGTGGTCAGGGACAGGGGCTGGCCGGAGGGCTCGGCCGGACTGTCGGAGGGCGACGAGGCAGGAATGTCCACGCTGATTTGGCTAGAATCGGAAACGGGAAGGGATAGCGCATTCTATGCTACTTTTCCCGCTATTTCGCCATGCGCAATGCGCCGTGTTTGCGCCCTCAGCCACAGGATGTCTATGCCTTTGAAATGGGATCAGAGCCTCGCTACCGGTATCCGCGAGATCGACCTGCAGCATCAGGAACTCATCGGCCTCATCAATGAGTTGGAGCGGGCCCAGTTGGCCGTGTCCGGCAATGGTGGCGATGCCGCCGGCCGGGCCGCGTTGGCGGAGGTGTTGCCGCGCCTCAGCAGCTATGTGCTGTTCCACTTTGGTACCGAGGAATCCATGATGGAAACCCTCCCAGGTCGGCCGCCCCACGTGGAAAAACACCTGCAGGAGCATCGCCGCTTCGCCGAGCGGGTGGCGGCCCTCAAGGGGCGGGAAGTGGCACCGGAGGAACTGGCGGCTTTCGTCGATTACCTGAAGCGCTGGATCGTCGAACACATCCAGCGTACCGACCGGGAACTGAGCACCTTCATTCTCTAGCCGGCACTTCGCCATCGGCCCGCAGTTCCGTGGCCACCTGATCGAAGACCTCGCCCTTCTTATCGATGTGGCGAATCTTCACCGGCAACAGGCTCCGCTCCGTGGCCAGCCAGACCTCCGTGGTGCTCTCACCCGCTGCCCGATAGTGGAGGGTAGGCACGGTGCCGAAGGCCAGGGCAAGGTTTTCCTCCCCGACCCGCATAAAACGCAGGGTTTCCAGCTTGCGCCCGGTTGCCACCGTCAATTCGACGCTGTTGCCGAGGGCGGGCAGCAGGCCGAACTGGTAATAGAAGCTGATGAAATCCTGGGCGCCCGCCGGCAGGTTCTGGCGCCGCCCCTCCTTGCCCAGGGCGATGCTGCCGCCCGGCCAGTCGAATTCTGCCCGGTCCCCCGTTTCGTTGCCGTTCTTGCGGGAGACGAAATGTTCCGGTACCAGTCCCGCCGCCAGCAGCTGCCCTCGGCTCTCGTAAGACACCCGCACCGGCTTGAAGAGGGCTGCCAGCCCCGTCGTCTCGGTCACGCCGGTGAGCTGGTAGGCCCCATCCACCACCTGCCATTCGTGGATGCTCTGGCCCACCTCGAAATTCTGATCCCCCTTGAATACGGCAAAGCGGATGCGGCCCCGGGGCGGCAGGGCAGGCATGGCGGCAGGCGCTGCGGTCGAAGTCTCAGGGCTTTGGCTCTCCCCGTTCGCGGGTCCGACGGGGCTTGCCGTTGTGGATTCCGCTGGCGATGCAGCGGCAGGGGACTCCGTGGGAGGGGGCGGCACCGCAGCAGGCCGGGGGGCGGCCGGTTGCGGCCGGGGGCGTGGCGAAGGCGCCGGTTTTGCCGGGAGAACTGCCGTCGGGGCAGTGGCCCGGGGCGGCGGTTGCAGGGTGGCCTCCAGGGGCGGCGGTGGTGTCTCCTCCCCCAGGCCGGGCAGGTCGATTTCCGGCAGGATCAGGGCTCCCAGGTGGAAGCCCAGGGATACTGCCAGCGCAACGGCCAGGGCCGTGGGGAGCGCAGGTTTCAGGGCATCAGCCCCAGACGGGCGGCGGCGAGGCGAGGGCAGCGCTGCCTGCCACCGGATTGTCGGCCAGGTGGACCCGGCCCTTGTCCAGGCGCAGGCGGCCCTGGCAGAACCAGGCCACGGCGGCGGGGAACACCTGGTGCTCCTGGGCCAGCACCCGGGCAGCCAGGGTGGCCTCGTCGTCCCCTTCCAGCACCGGCACTACGGCCTGGACGATGGCCGGCCCGTGATCCAGGGCTGGGGTGACGAAATGCACCGTGCAGCCATGGACGCGGCAGCCTTCCTCCAGGGCCCGCTGGTGGGTGTGCAAGCCCGGGAAGGCCGGCAGCAGGGAGGGGTGGATGTTGATCAGGCGGCCTTCGTAATGGGCGACAAAACCCGCCGAAAGAATGCGCATGAAGCCGGCCAGGATCACCAGGTCCGGCGCGTGGGCGTCGATGGCCTCGGCCAGGGCGGCATCAAAGGCTTCCCGGCTGGGGTAGGCCTTGTGATCCAGGGCGGCGGTGGCGATGCCGGCGGCCCGGGCCGTTTCCAGGCCCTTGGCGTCGGGCCGGTTGGCGATGACGGCAACCACTGCGCCGGGATAGGCGGGGTCGGCTGCGGCCTTGAGGATGGCTTCCATGTTGGAGCCGCGGCCGGAGATGAGGATGACGAGTCGTTTTTTCATTTCAGAGGAGTCAGGGCGGCGACGGGCAGGAGTACTGCCGTGGCCAGGTTTTGCATGACCCGGTTCACGGTGCGGCCGTTCTTGTCGGCCACCACCACCGAGAGGAAATCCAGGAGACCAATCAGCCGGCCGATTTCCCGTTCGAAGGAGAGATTGCGGAAAGCCGGGTCCGGTTCATTGGAAAGGATGAACAGTTCGCCTTCCACATTGCGGTTGTTGTTCAGCCGCCAGGCGATGATTTCCAGGTTGCGGGCGCAATTGTAGAGCTTCTGGGCATCCAGTTCGTCGAGAACGTAAAAATCCGTCTTGTGTTCGAAGGCTGCCTGGGTCATGCCCCGCAGGCCGGCCATGAGGGCCAGCACCCGGTCGCCGTGGTAGTCGTCGCGGAAGGCGAGGAGCACGGCCTGGCCCTCCTTGCGGCCTTCCAGTTCGGGCCAGTTGCTGCTTTCGAAGATGCGCGCCACGGCAGCTTCCAGCCCGGGCTGGCCGGCCTTCTTCCATTCCCGGGGATTGCGGCGGTAGAGCTTTTCCGTCAGGCGCTTGAGGCCGGCGGCCACTTCCCGCTGATTGGCGTCCACCACCCGGTCGATGTCGGTCTTGGCGATGGCCCGTGGGTCGAAGCGGGATTCGCCCTTGCCATCATGGCCAGTGCGGGTAGTGCAGCCGGGCAGGCAGAGCAGCCCCCCCAGCAGCAGGGCCGGCCCCCATTTGGTGTATCCCTGTTTCTCTGCCCCCATCTTGCGCCCCCGCTATTGTTGTCTTGTCGTTTCAATACGACTGGCTGTTGTCCGCCACTTTAACCGTTATTGGCTGTCGGCCTTGCGGGCCTTGAGAAAGCCGATGATGGCCGGCAGCAGGGAGACGACGATGATGCCGACCACCACTGCCGACAGATTGTTCTTGATCACCGGCAGGTTGCCGAACCAGTACCCGGCCAGGCTCAGGGAGACTACCCAGGAGAGTCCGCCCACCAGATTGAAGAAAGTGAAACGGCCGTAGCCCATTTCGCCCATGCCGGCGACGAAGGGGGCGAAGGTGCGCAGCAGGGGCAGGAAGCGGGAGATCACCAGGGTCTTGCCGCCGTGGGCTTCGAAGAAGGCGTGGGTCTTGGCCAGGGCCGCCCGGTTGATGATGCGGCGGGCCAGGGGGTGCTCCCAGGCCAGGATGCGGTGGCCGAACCAGCGGCCGATGGCGTAGTTGAGGCTGTTGCCGAGTACTGCCGCCACCACCAGGCTGGCCATCAGGGGCAGCAGGGAGATGTCGCCGATGGCGGCCAGGGCGCCAGCGACGAAGAGTAGGGAGTCGCCGGGCAGGAAGGGCAGCACGACGAAGCCGGTCTCGGAGAAGACGATGAAAAAGAGGATGGCGTAGATCCAGGGACCGTATTGCTGGACGAGGACGGCCAGGTACTTGTCCAGATGCAGGAGGATGTCGATGAAGCTGCTGAATAATTCCATGGGGTGACGGCGGGCTGGTGGGGTTGCGGCCCCGGATTCTAGCCTACTCCTCCTGCTTCCTACTTGTAGGCGGTGCCCCGGGGCGGTTCGTTGAGCACGGCCCAGAACAGGCCGAGGGATTTCACCGCGTCGATGAAATCGCGGAAGTTCACCGGCTTGACCACGTAGGCGTTGCAGCCCAGGTCGTAGGCCTCGTCCAGGTCCCGTTCTTCCCGGGAGGAGGTCAGCATGACCACCGGCACATGGCGCAGCTCCTCGTCCTGCTTGATCTCCCGCAGCACTTCCAGGCCGCTGACCAGGGGCATTTTCAGGTCCAGCAGGATGAGGGCCGGGTTGCCGGCCGGCCGGTCGGCGAAGGGGCCCCGGCGATAGAGGTAATCCAGTGCCTGCTCGCCGTCATGCACCACCTGCACTTCGTTGGCCAGGTGGCTGGCGCCCAGCCCTTCCAGGGCCAGTTCCACATCCCGGGGGTCGTCTTCGGCCAGCAGAATACGCTTCAATTCCATGCTCGTTCCTCGCAGTGGCGGCAGCCCCGGCTCATTCGTCCCGGGGCAGGGTAAAGGTGAAAGTGGCGCCGAGGTCCGGGGTGCCTTCAGCCCAGATGCGGCCACCATGGCGCTCGACGATACGGCGCACGTTGGCCAGGCCAATGCCCGTACCTTCGAATTCGGTGGCGCCGTGCAGGCGTTGGAAAACGCCAAAGAGCTTGCCGACGTATTTCATGTTGAAGCCGACGCCGTTGTCGGAAATACGGATGGCCCACTCGGGGCGCCCCTGGTAGTCAATGGGCGAGGCACTGATGCGGATCTCGGCGCGCTCGCGGCGACGGGAATACTTGAGGGCGTTGCCCACCAGGTTCCCCAGCACCTGGCGCATCAGGGTCCGGTCGGCCTGGACCTGGGGCAGTTCGGCGATGTCCCAGCTGACCACCGGAGCGCAGGGTTCGTGGGCCAGTTCTTCGATGACTTCCCGCAGCAGCCGGCTGAGGTCCACCGGCGTCTTCTGCACCGCTGCCCGGCCAATGCGGGAGAAGGTGAGCAGGCCATCGATGAGGTCGCTCATGCGGTTGGCCGAGTCGGTAATGATGGAGAGGTAGCGCAGGCTGTCCGGCGACAGCTGGTTGGCCTCGTCGTCCTTGAGCAGGCTGACGAAGCCGGCAATGTGGCGCAGCGGCGCCCGCAGGTCGTGGGAGACGGAATAGGAGAAGGACTCCAGCTCCTTGTTGGCCGCCTCCAGCTGCAGGGTGCGTTCCGTCACCCGCCGCTCCAGTTCCTGGTTGAGGGTGCGCATGGTGTGTTCCTGGGACATGCGCTCAATCTCCATGCCGGCCCGCAGGGCGAAGAGGCTGAGGATGGGCAGGTAGTCCGTGGATTCGGCGAGGGGCTTTGTATCCAGCACCACCAGCACCCCCAGGGGCTTGCCATTGCTGCCGGTGATGGGCGTGCCCATGTAACTTTCCAGGGCCATCTGGCGCAGCATGGCATCGGCCGGGAAGAGGTCCGCTACGCCCCGGGGATAGAGGCAGGGGCCGCCCTGCAAGAGGGTCTGGCAGGGCGTGTTGGCCAGGGTATAGCTGAAGTTCTCGGCTGGGGCGCCATGGGACCAGCTGGCCAGGGAACGCACCGAGGTGCCGTCCGGCTCCAGTATGCCGACGAAGGCGTAATCCACGTCGAACAGGGTGGCGACGTGCTGCACCAGGCTGTTGAGGAAGCGCTCGCCATAGACCGCCGCCGTGTTCTCCACCAGGGCCCGCAGGGCCTCCTGGGTGCGGCGCATTTCCGTTACGTCCCGGCCTTCGCGCACCAGATAGACCACTCGCCCGGCGGCATCCTTCACCGGCGAGATGCTCACGTCCATCCAGTGCAGTACGCCGAGGGCCGAGCGGTGGCTGGTGGCAAAGCGCACCGCTTCACCCTGGCGGGCCCGGGCCAGCGCCTGGCGCAGGTCTTCCCGTGCCCCCTCGTCGTGAGCCCACCAGGCCGTATCCCATAGGGGCTTGCCCACCACTTCGGCCTTTTCCTGGCCGATGAAGTCGAGGGCGGTGCGGTTTACTTCCAGCACGGTCCCCTGGGGGTCCAGCAGGCCGACGAAAGAGAAGGTGCTGTCGAGCAGGCCGCGGATGCGCTGTTCGCTATCCACCAGCGCCTGCTGGGTGAGCATGCGTTCGGTAATGTCCTGGCCGGTGCCCCGGTAGCCGCGGAAGCGGCCGTCTTCCGCAAAGACCGGACGGCCGTTGGCCATGTACCAGTGCAGTTCCCCGTCCTGGGTGCGGAACTGGTAAATGAATTCCCGGTAGGGCTGATGGGCTTCCACCAGGGCCCGGTGGGCGGTGATCTCTTCCAGGCTGACGCCCAGCAGGGGGAGTTCCCAGCGGGTCTTGCCCATGTAGACCTCGACCGGTAGGCGGCCTTTCTGGAAGGCGCCGCCGGACATCTGGGTGAAGCGGAAGTTTTCGTCCTGCTCCCAGTACCAGTCGTAGGAAAGCTCCGCCAGGTCGCGGAAGCGGGCTTCGCTTTCCCGCAGGTCCCGGTCCACCGCCACCAGCTCAGCCATCTGGGCGTCCAGCTGGGCGGTGCGGGAGGCCACTTCCCGGCGCAGCACCCGGTTCCACAGCAGCATGGTGCCCAGGGCCAGGGCCAACAGGGCCAATAGGCCGCCGGCCACCCACCAGAAGCGGGGATTGTTCCAGGGGCGGGCCTGATCCAGCTGCATCCAGCGTTCCATCACCTGGTTGCGTTCGGCGGGGGGCAGGCTGGCGTCCGCCAGATTGAGCAGGGTGGCCAGTTCCGGCCAGTCGCTGCGCACGGCGAAGGTGTAGGGGTAGCTGATGCCGGTATCGCCACCCACGGCCAGGTTGGAAAGCCCTTCCTTCTGCACGTAGTAGGTGACCCGGTTAAGGTCGGTGACCGCTGCATCGACTTCGCCGAAGGCCAGCTTGGTGAGGGCGGATAGCTCGTCCCGGGCGGGGACCAGGTGCAGGTCCGGGTATTCCCGCCGCAGCCGCTCTTCCAGGGCGCTGGCCGCCAGCACGGCGATGCTGCGGCCGCTCATGCGGTCCAGGGAAAGGGGGGTGATGGAGACGTTGTCCCGCCGCACGATGATCTTGGTGTCCAGCTCGGCGTAGGGCTTGGGAAAGGTCAGGTACAGCTCACGCCCGGGCGTGGCGACGGCGGCGAAGAGCAGATCCACCTCCCGATTGCGGATGCCTTCGTGCATGTCCTCCAGGCTGCCGTAGTAAACCAGCTGGAAGCGGATACCCAGGCGTTTTTCGTAGAGTTTGAGGAGGTCGACCGCCAGGCCGGAATAGCTGCCGCTGCGGAAGTCCCGCATCAGTAGGGTGGGCATTTCCGTGGCACCGACGCGAATCTCCGGGTGCTGGCCGAGCCAGCGCTGCTGTTCTGCCGAGAGGCTCTGGGCCTGGGCTGGCAGGGCCTGCAGCAGGCAGACAGCAAGCAGGAGGATGGGGCGGGCCAGGCCGCGGAGCATCGGCATTACCGTGGCCATGGCCGGCTCAGCCCCGGTTGGCCAGGGCCGCGGCCAAGGCGTCGGGCAGGGCCGGGCGGGCGAAGTGGAAACCCTGGCCCTCGCGGCAGCCGAAGGTGCTGAGCAGGGCGTGCTGCTCGGCGGTTTCCACGCCTTCGGCGATCACTTCCAGGCCCAGGCTGTTGCCCATGGCGACGATGGCTCGGGCGATGGAGAGCTCGCGCCCGGCGGCAGCTCCCCGCACGAAGGATTGGTCGATCTTCAGCCGGTTCACCGGGAACTGCTGCAGATAAGAAAGGGAGGAATAGCCGGTGCCGAAATCGTCGATGGCCAGGGAGACGCCGATGGCCCGCAACTGGTGCAGGGTATCGAGGACTTCCTCCTCCTGGTTCATGGCGATGTTTTCGGTGATTTCCAGTTCGATGTTGCGGGGATCGGCGCCGGAGCGTTCGATCACTTCCCGCACCGACTCCGCCAGGCGGGGCTGCTGGAACTGCAGGGCGGAGAGGTTGACTGCCACCCGCAGGTCGCCATGGCCGGCCTCGCGCCACAGCACGCTCTGACGGCAGGCCTCGGCCAGTACCCACTCGCCTACCGGGACGATGAGGCCCGTTTCTTCCAGCAGGGGAATGAACTCGCCTGGCGGCACCAGGCCCCGGTCCGGGCTTTGCCAGCGCAGCAGGGCTTCAACGCCGATGATGCGGCCGTTGCTCAACTCCACCTGGGGCTGGTAGTGCAGCACGAACTCCCGGTTCACCAGGGCGTGGTAGAGGGCGGCTTCCAGCACCAGGCGGCCCTTCTGGGGCTGGGCCATGCGCTCCTGGAAGAGGCGGCTCTGGCCCGGGCCGGTGCGCTTGGCGGTATCCAGGGCGGCTTCGGCGTGGCGCAGCAGATCGTCGCCCTGGGTGTTGTGCTCGGGAAACAGGGCACCGCCGACACTGGCGGTGAGAAACAGCTCCTGGCCCTGGATGGAGAAGCCCTGGGCGAAGGCTTCCCGCAGGTGGGCGAACCATTTTTCCGTCTCTTCCGCGTTGTCCGCGCCGGCTACCACCAGGGCGAAACGGTCGGCGGATACCCGGGCGACAAAATGTTCCTGCCCGGCCAGGGCCGCCAGGCGCCGGGCCACGGCCCGCAGCACGCGGTTGGCGAGGACCATGCCCATGCCGTGCATGATTTTGCGGAAGCGGTTGATATCCACCAGCAGCACCAGGAAGGGCGAGGGGCTGGGGTGGGCGGTGAGGCGCTCCAGGTGTTCCTGGAGGAAATCCACATTGGCGATGCCGGTGAGGGGATCGAAGCGCAGCAGGTGTTCCAGGCTGGCCTGGGCCTGGCGCAGGGCGGCCCGGTCGCTGGCGTCCCCCACTTCCCGGGCGATTACCGGGGCCAGGCGGGCCAGGTTGCTCTTGCCGACGAAGTCCCGGGCGCCGCGGCGCATGGCCTCGATGGCAACTTCGTCGGGAATCATGCCGGAGACGATGACGAAGGGCAGGTCGGCGCCCTTGGTCAGCAGCAGCTCCAGGGCGGAGACGGAATCGAAGTCGGGCATGTTGTGGTCGCAGACCACCACATCCCAGCCGCCGTGGGCCAGTTGCTCCTCCATGGCGGAGGCCGTTTCGACCCGCACCCATTCCACCGCGTGGCCGCTCTGGCGCAGGCTACGGGCGGCCAGCTCCACATCCAGTTCGGAGTCGTCGACGAACAGCACGCGCAGCGAGCTCGGAGCGGGCATGGGGAAAGGGCCGTTTATGACAGATGTGGCCCGATTATAGCCGCTTCCCGGGGCCGGAGTAGCCCCGGCGGGAGCGGCTATAATGCGGCCTCTCCGGTGCCGCGATTTGCCGTTTCGCGCGGTGGCCGGCCCGCCCTGCCGGGCGGGTCTTTCCGGGCCGGGGGGCATCGCCCTGCGGCCCCCGTTTCTGCTTGCCATTGCTGGGTTCCAGCTGCTGCGTTGCCGCGAGTCTTTCCATGCCCATTCGTCTCCTGCCCGACCTCCTCATCAGCCAGATCGCCGCCGGCGAGGTGGTGGAACGGCCTGCCTCGGTCCTGAAAGAGGTGCTGGAAAACGCCCTGGATGCTGGCAGCCAGGCTATCCAGATCCAGCTGGAAGAGGGCGGGGTGAAACTGATCCGGGTCAGCGACGACGGTTGCGGCATTCCCCAGGAAGAACTGCCCCTGGCCCTGACCCGCCACGCCACCAGCAAGATCGCCAGCCTGGAAGACCTGGAACGGGTGGCCACCCTGGGCTTCCGCGGCGAGGCCCTGGCCTCGGTGGCGGCGGTGGCCCGCCTCACCCTCACCAGCCGTGCCGCCGGCGCCGGCCATGCCTGGAAGCTGGCGGCCCACGGCAGCGGCGAGGCGGAACCGGCCGCCCTGGCCGCCGGCACCGTGGTGGAAATGCGGGACCTCTATTACAACACCCCGGCCCGCCGCAAATTCTTGAAGTCCGAAGGCACCGAATTCGCCCACTGCGCCGATGCGGTCAAGCGCGTCGCCCTGGCTCATCCGGGCGTGGCCTTTTCCCTCGCCCACAACGGCCGGGTCAGCCTGTCTTTGCCGAAAACGGATCTGGCCGGCCGGGTCGGCGCCATCCTGGGCCAGGATTTCCTCGCCGAATGCCGCCGCGTCGAGGCCGCCATCAACGGGCTGTCGATTGTCGGCTACGCCGCCCAGCCCGCCTGGTCCCGCCCCGGGCGGGACGCCCAGTACGTCTTCGTGAACGGCCGCTTCGTGCGCGACAAACTGCTGGCCCACGCCCTGCGCGAGGCCTACCAGGACATGCTGCACGGCAGTCGCCACCCGGGCTACGCCCTGTTCATCGAGATCGACCCGGCGGCGGTGGATGTGAATGTGCACCCGGCCAAGACCGAAGTGCGCTTCCGCGACGGCCGGGCGGTGCATCAGTTCGTCTATCACGCGGTGCATAAGGCCCTCTCCCAGGTCATCAGCGATCCGACCCGGGACGTTCAGACTGCCTCCCCCGGCCTGGATGCCCTGGGAGGCAATAGGGGCGAGGGGTTTGCCCATGCCACCCCGGAGCCTGGCGCCTCTTCTGCCTCTCCGGCCATGCCGGCCTGGAATCCGCCCCGACAGGGCAGCCTGGGGGTGGCCGAACCTTCCGCCGCCTCCTATCTGGCCTTTGCTGCTGCTGCCCGGCCGGCAGTCGGCAGCCCGGCGTCTGCGGGATTCGGTGTCGGCGGCAGCACCGCGCCCCAGGCAGCGCCTGTCGCCGCCGTTCCCGGCCAGGAGGCCCCACCCCTGGGCTACGCCCTGGCCCAGCTGCACGGCATCTACGTACTGGCCCAGAACGCCCGGGGCCTGATCCTGGTGGACATGCACGCCGCCCACGAGCGCATCCTCTACGAGAAGCTTAAGACCGCCTACGACAGCAAGGCGGTGCCGACCCAGGCCCTGCTCATTCCGGCGGTGTTCTCCGCCAGCGCCCACGAGGTGGCAGCGGTGGAAGAACACGGCGCCACCATGGCCGAACTGGGCTTCGAACTGGCGCCCCTGGGTCCCAACGAACTGGCCCTGCGCTCCGTGCCCCAGCTTTTGGCCGGCGGCGATCCGGTGAACCTGGCCCGTAGCCTGCTGGCCGAGCTGATGGAACATGGGGCTTCCCAGGTCTCCACCGCCCGGCGCAACGAACTCCTGGCCACCCTGGCTTGTCACGGCGCCGTGCGGGCCCGGCGCATCCTCACCGTACCGGAAATGAACGCCCTCTTGCGCCAGATGGAAGAGACGGAGCGGGCCGACCAGTGCAACCACGGCCGCCCCACCTGGACCGAGCTGTCCCTGGCGGACCTGGACAAGCTCTTCCTGCGGGGGCAATGACCATGGCCCTGCCGACTTACGGGTTCAAGTCCCGTCCCGGGCACCGGGCGGGAATCGTCGGGGTGACGGCATGAGCGCCCATCCCCCCGCCATCCTGCTCATGGGGCCCACCGCCAGTGGCAAGACTGCGGCGGCCCTGTACTTGTTCGATCGCTTCCCGGTGGAACTCATCAGCGTCGATTCGGCCCTGGTCTTCCGCGACATGGAGATCGGCACCGCCAAGCCGGACCAGGCCACCCTGGCCCGCTACCCGCACCGGCTGGTGGATGTGATCTCACCGGAGGAGGCCTACTCCGCCGCCCGTTTCCGCGACGAAGCCCTGGCCGCCATGGCCGAGGCCACCGCCCGGGGCAAGGTGCCCCTGCTCGTGGGCGGCACCATGCTCTATTACAAGGCCCTGCGGGAAGGGCTTTCCGACCTGCCGCAAGCTGATCCGGCCCTGCGCGCCGAGTTGGAAGCGAAGGCAGCGGCCTATGGCTGGCCGGCCCTGCACGCCGAACTGGCGAAGCTGGACCCGGTCACCGCCGCCCGCCTGCACGCCACCGACTCCCAGCGTATTTCCCGGGCCCTGGAAATCTGCCAGCTCACGGGCCGGCCCATGTCCGAATTGCTGGCGGAGCAGCAGCGGCAACCTCTGCCCTGGAACCTGCTGCCCCTGGCCCTGGCCCCCTCCGACCGGGCCGTGCTGCACCAGCGCATCGCCGAGCGTTTTGCTCAGATGCTGGCCCAGGGCTTCCTGGACGAGATGCACGCCCTGCGCGCCAAGTACCGCCTCAACGCCAGCCTGCCTTCCATGCGCTGTGTCGGCTATCGCCAGGCCTGGGAAGTGCTGGAGGGCGAGGCCCCCGCCGCCGAATTGCTGGACCGGGGCATCTTCGCCACCCGTCAGCTGGCCAAGCGCCAGATCACCTGGCTGCGGGCCGACCCCACGGCGGAAGTGTTCGATTGCCTGGCGCCGGACCTGGTCCCCCAGGTGGAAGCCCGGGTGGCCCGCTTCCTCGACGAGCAACGGATTTAAGCGGGGCTGGCATGACCGTCAGCCGGGAATACGTGGATTACCTGCTGGAATGCCTCGCTCCTCTGGGGCGGGTGGTGTCGCGGCGCATGTTCGGCGGCGTCGGCCTTTTTCTCGATGGCCTGATGTTCGCCATCGTCCTCGATGACCTGCTGTGGTTGAAGGCGGACGATACCAACCGGGGCGAGTTCACCGCCCTGGACCTGCCGCCCTTCACCTACCCGCGCCAGGGCAAACTCACCGCCCTCAGCTATTACCGGGCGCCGGACGAGGCCCTGGATGCCCCCCATGCCCTGCTGCCCTGGGCCCGCTCCGCCTTTGCCGCCGCCCTGCGGGCGGCGGCTTCCTCCTCCTCCCGCACGGCCCGCGCCGCCGGCGCTTCCTACCCTTCCTGAACCCGCCCTCCTGGCAATTAGCCTAGGCGTCGCCGGTGCAAACTCGGCATAGAATAATACTTAGGTAATATCGGGGTGCGCCAACCCACCGCCCCAGCATCCAGCGGGATATCGTGTCCGGTAACCCCTCCGGGCAGGTCGTCTCGAGGAAACCACACAAGGAAAGAGGCAGCGCATGTTCACTGGAAAGTACAAGGCTCGTATCGCAGAACTTGAAGCGCAGCTGCGAGAGGCCCAGCTACGCCGGGAAGCCCTGAGCCGCGGCAATGCCGTGGTGGATTTGTCTCCCCAGGGGGAAGTGCTCGGCGCCAACGACAATTTCTGCCGCGTCATGGGCTACGGATTGCAGGAGCTGGTCGGCATGAACCATCGCCGGCTTTGCGATCCGGCCTTTGCGGAAGGCCCGGAATACAGTGAATTCTGGCGCCGCCTGCGGGCTGGCGAGTTTTATCGTGGCACCATCGCCCGCCGCCGTAAGGACGGCAGCACCGTATGGCTGGAGGCGAGCTACAACCCGGTGCTGGATGAGGCCGGCCGGGTAGTGCGCATCGTCAAGCTGGCCAGCGAGGTCACCCAGCAGGTAGAAGAGGCGGCCGGGCTGAAGGCCCTGGTGGCGGCCATCGACCGTTCCATGGCCGTGATCGAGTTTTCCCTGGAAGGGCGGATTCTGCAGGCCAACGAGAATTTCCTGCAGGTCATGGGCTATACCCGCGACCAGGTGATCGGCCAGTTCCATCGCCAGTTTTGCCCGCCGGAACTGGTCAATTCCAAGGAATACAGCGATTTCTGGGCCCGTCTCGGGCGGGGGGAGTACTTTTCCGGCCAGTTTCGCCGCATTGCCCGGAATGGGCGGGAAGTCTGGCTGGAGGCCAGCTATTCTCCGGTGATCGGCGCCAACGGCCAGCCGGTGAAGGTGGTGAAGTTCGCCGCCGACATCTCGGCGCGGGTGGCCCAGCATCTGGCGGAAAAGAACGGGGCGGCAACCGCCTACGAGGTGGCCCTGGAAACCCAGGAAGTTTCCCGGGGCGGTGAGCAGGTGATCCGCCGTACGGTGGACAAGATCCAGTCCATTGCCGACATCGTCAATCAGTCCTCTGCGCTGGTGCAGTCCCTGGACCAGCAGACCGGGCAGATCACCTTCATCGTCAATACCATCCGGGAAATCGCCGACCAGACCAACCTGCTGGCCCTCAATGCCGCCATCGAGGCGGCCCGGGCCGGGGAAAGCGGGCGTGGGTTTGCGGTGGTGGCCGACGAGGTGCGCAAGCTGGCCGAGCGGACCAGCCTGGCCACCGGGGAAATCGGTCAGAAGATCCAGTCCATCCAGTCAGAGACCTCTTCCGTCAGCACCAGCATGGCCCGGGGTCTGACGGTGGTGGAGGAGGGGGTGGAGCTAGCCCATCAGGCCGGACAGGCCATTGAACACATGAATCAGGGCGCCAGCCGGGTCGTGGAAGTGATCCAGGAACTCTCGGCCACGGTGGACCGGCTGGACACGCCGCACTAGCAGCCGTGCTTGTTGAACTTGCCGTGCTTGTAGTGGCCCTCCTTGCGGCCATTGCAAGCGGGGTGGGTGCCGCCGCCCTGGCGGCCCCGGCCGTCGTAGCGGTCACCGCGGCGGCTGTCCTTGGTCAGGTTTTCCCCCAGGGCCGCACCGGCGCCTGCACCTAGGCCGGCGCCCACGACGGCACCAGTCTTGCCGCCCATCTTCTGGCCAGCCAGGGCGCCACCGGCACCGCCCACGGCACCGCCGACCACGGCGCCGGTCTTGTCCTTGCTGTTGCTGGCCACGCCAGCCCCCACGCCGCCACCGACAGCACCGCCGACCACGGCCCCGGTGTTGCCCCCCAGCTTCTGGCCGACGGCGGCCCCGGCGGCACCGCCGAGGGCCCCGCCGATGCCGGTTTTCAGTTCATCGGCCTGGCTTGGTGCGGCAAAGCCCAGCAGGGCGGTGAGAAGAAGGGGCAGGGCAAAGGTTTTCATGACAGTACGCTCCATCAAAGGGGGAAAAGGTTTGGTCGGGCAGCGGGTATGGCCGTAGATGATTTTCCATACGCGTCGGTATTGTCGAACGGCCGTGATCCGTGTAAAAACGAGCCTCTTCCAAAAGTTATAGTTTGGCTGGCGCCTTGTCAGCACCAGCCCGGCATCGTTACACAATTATCAGGGGATTCCATGAGTATTCGCAGCAAATTGATCCTGCTTCTGGTGGCAGCAACCATCGCCCTCGTTGCCGTGGGCGGGCTGGGTCTGCGCGGCATGAGTTCGGAACAGGAGGCCATTGCTGCCATCGGCGGCAATCGTATGCCCTCCATTGCCGCCCTGCTGACCCTGAAGGAAGGCTTTACCAATGTTTCCCGCAGCACCTACATGATTCTGGCGGTGCCGCCGGGCCTTGCTGCCGACAAGAAAAAGGCCGAACTGGAGCTGGCCGTGCGGCGCAAGAAGGAGGGCATGGATGCGGTGACCAATTCCATCAAGGCCTACGAGGCTCTGCCCATGGATGGCGAAGAGGCCCGCCTGTGGTCTTCCACCAAAGGTCTGATGGACCAGTGGGTGGCCCTGGAAAAGCGTATCAGCGGCGCTGAAAGCCATTTCCTGCAGAACAACAGCGATGAGGCTTTCCAGAGCCTCCTCAACGATGCCCGGGAGGCCATCACCCAGCGCCGGCCGGTCAATACCGCCATGCTGGATACCCTGCAGAAGCTGATCGACCTGCAGAACCAGGAGTCGGACAAGGCCTACGACAGCGCCATTGAAGCCGCGACCTTCGCCAAGAATGCGGAGCTGGTGGTCTTCCTCGTCGCCGTTGCCGGCATTATCGGCCTGGGTCTTTCCACCCTGGTTTCCATCATGCGGCCCATCACCATCGCCCAGGAGACGGTGCGCCACATTGCCGCCAGCAGCGACCTGACCCGTCGCGTGGATTATTCGGCAAATGACGAGATCGGCACCATGGTGTCCGCCCTCAACCAGATGCTGGAGAAAATCCAGGGCTCCATGCGCAGCATCCAGGGCAGCATGGGCGAGGTGCGGGGCGCGGTGTCAGCCTTGTCCACCGCTGCTTCCGAGGTGGCCAGCAGCTCTGCCCACCAGAGCAGCGCCTCCTCCGCCATGGCCGCCTCCATCGAGGAAATGACCGTCAGCGTGAACACGGTGAGCGACAGCGCCCACGTGGCGAAGGAGCTGGCCATGCGTTCCGGCGCCGTGTCCACCGAAGGCGGCGAGATCATCGAAAAGACTGTGACGGAGATGGCCTCCATCGGCACCATCGTCACCAGCGCCTCCCAGGTCATCGAATCCCTGGGCAACGATTCCCAGCAGATTTCCGCCGTGGTCCAGGTGATCAAGGAAGTGGCCGACCAGACCAACCTGCTGGCCCTCAACGCTGCCATCGAGGCGGCCCGGGCCGGCGAGCAGGGCCGCGGTTTTGCCGTGGTGGCCGACGAAGTGCGCAAGCTGGCCGAGCGCACCACCCAGTCCACCCTGGACATTGGCAGCATGATCGAGAAGATTCAGCGTTCCGCTACCCAGGCTGTGGCAGAAATGCGTCAGGTGGTGGAGCAGGTTGGTGCCGGCCAGGCCCTGGCTGCTGATGCCGGCCAGCGTATCAACGAGATTCGTGATGCGGCCCAGCAGGTTAGCGCCGCCATCGTCGAAATCAGCAGCGCCCTGCAGGAGCAGAGCGCCGCCAGCCTGGATATCGCCCGCCACGTCGAGGGCATCGCCCAGATGACCGACGAGAACCATGCCGCTGCCGACAACACGGCCGATAGCGCCCGCCGCCTGGATGGCCTGGCGACGGAGGTGGACCAAGTGATTTCCTCCTTCCGCGTCTGATTTCCGGTCGTTCTTCACACCGGCCAGGCCGCCCCCCGGGGCGGCCTTTTTCTTGCCATGCACCTGGGCGGACGCCATGCCGGGCCGCTGCTTTGCCTTAGAATCCTGCGACACCCCCGACCGACAACAACAACCGGAGCGAAGGAGACACCATGCATCATCACGCCCAGCTTTACATTGACGGCCACTGGGTGGCCCCGGCTTCCCCCGGCCTGATTGCCGTGGAAAACCCTGCCACGCAGCAGAGCATCGGCCAGGTGCCCGAAGGCACGGCGGCTGACGCGGATCGGGCCGCCCGGGCCGCGGCGGCGGCCTTTCCCGCCTGGGCAGCGTTGCCTGGCGCGGAGCGGGGCGCTTACCTGCAGAAGATTGCCGACGGCCTGAAGGCCCGGCAGGACGAGCTGGGTCGCCTCATCGCCAGCGAAGTGGGCATGCCGGTGAAGCTGGCCACCCGGGTGCAGGCCGGCAACCCCATTTTCACCTTTGGCGCCTGCGCCAAGATCGCGGCGGAAGGGTTCCCGGAAGAGCGGATCGGCCATTCCCTGGTCAGCCGGGTGCCCACCGGCCCGGTGGCCTGCATCACCCCCTGGAACTTCCCCTTGCACCAGATCGCCGCCAAGGTCGGCGCCGCCCTGGCCGCCGGTTGCACGGTGGTGCTCAAACCGTCGGAAGTGGCGCCCCTCAATGCCTTTCTCCTGGCCGAGGTGATCCACGCCGCCGGCCTACCCGCCGGGGTTTTCAATTTGGTGACCGGCTACGGCCCGGTAGTGGGCGAGGCCCTGGCTGCCCACCCCGCTCTGGCCGGGGTTTCCTTCACCGGCAGTACCGCCGCTGGCAAGCGGGTGGCGGCAGTGGCGGCGGCCACGGTCAAGCGGGTATCCCTGGAGCTGGGCGGCAAGTCCGCCTCCGTGGTGCTGCCGGATGCGGATCTTGCCGCAGCGGTGAAGGGCTCGGTGGCTGGCTGCTTCCTCAATTCCGGCCAGGCCTGTTCCGCCCTGTCGCGCCTGCTGGTGCCTGCCGAGCGCTACGAAGAGGCCGCTGCCCTGGCGGTACAGGCAGCGGCTGCCTACACCCTGGGGGATCCGATGGTCGACGGCACCCGGCTTGGCCCCCTGGCCTCCGGCCTGCAACGGCAGCGGGTGCGGGCCATGATCGACCAGGCCGTGGCCGACGGGGCCGAGCTGCTGTGCGGCGGCAGCCATCCTTCCGAGGAACTGCCTCTTGGCTATTACGTGCGGCCCACGGTGTTCGGCCGGGTGCGGCCCGATGCCCGATTGGCCCGGGAGGAGGTATTCGGTCCGGTGCTGGCCATCCTCACCTACGAGAATGAGGAGGAGGCCCTGGCCATCGCCAATGGCACGGATTACGGCCTGGCGGCCGCCGTCTGGTCCGCTGACGAAGGGCGTGCCCTGGCCTTTGCCCGCCGCCTGCAGGCGGGCCAGGTGGATATCAACGGAGCCTTCTTCAACATGCTGGCGCCCTTCGGCGGCTTCAAGCAGTCGGGCTATGGCCGGGAGTTGGGGCGTCACGGGGTGGAGGATTTCCTGGAAACCCGGTCCATCCAGTTGCCCCAGCGCCAGGGCTGAGGGGCGGGGTGGCCGGGGAAGGCGGGTACCGCCACCGGTAGGTACAGCGGAGTAGTTTGCGAAGTCGTGGTAGTGCCGTACGCGTTTTGGCGGCTACCCCCGGCCGGGCATTGGGCTAGACTGAGGCCATTCCTTGTCTGTCAGACTGCCCTCCGCCGTGTCCGTCCACTTCCTTCCCTGCCGAGCAGCATCCCCGCGCCTCTCCAGCGCCGGGCGGGTTGGAGCCTGGGCTGACCGGGGCCTTCCGGCCCATCCCTTCCCGGCCCGGCAGCTGCGCTGAAAGCAGCCCGCTGCCGGGCGCTCACTTGTCGCTCTCCCTGCGACCTGCCTCACAATTCCTGTTTCATCCCTTTTTCTGTTGTCCCCGGGACTGCCCGCCGGGACGCCTGCTTCTCAGGAGCTGCCATGCCTAACGTTGCCAACGCCGCCCACGCTGCCCCAAGCCATCCTGCCGCCGTTGCCGGAGGCCTCATCATTTCCGCCCTGGACCAGGAACGCTTGGTTCCCCTCATCGAGCGCATGTATCTGCGCGACCACAGCATCCACGTTTCCGCCGGGGCCGTGCTGCGGCGCCTGCGGGCGGCCAGCCCGGTGCCGCCGGAAGCCATTCCGCCCACCCTGGTGACCATGAATTCCACCGTGGTGTTGCACAACATCGACAGCGGCGAGCGCCGCGAGGCGACCCTGGTGTACCCGGAAGATCATGATCCGTCCGAGGGCTGCTGGTCCGTGTTGTGCCCGCTGGGGGCCGCCATTTTCGGCGTCCAGGTCGGCGACCCGGTGGCCCTGGAGGTGGAAGGCTGGGCTCCCGGCCGCTGGGTGCTGGCCGAGCTGGCCTTCCAACCCGAGGCCCGGGGCTGGCTGACCATGTGAGCCTGGCCTGCCGGTGACAAAAAAGGCGCCCCGCGGGGCGCCTTTTTCATTCTGCGGCCGGCGGTGCCGGCGGCAGGGTGCGGATCTCCAGGCTGCCCTGGGCGATGGCCTTGTTGAGCAGGCGATAGATTTCCGGGTCGAAGGGGCCGGCGTGGCGGCGGGCCTCGGCCAGGAGCTCGGGGATTTCGTCATCCTGCCGGGCGGTGCCGAGATAGACCCAGTGATCGACCAGATGCAGGTCGGTGGTGGCGCTGAAATCATCCTTCTCCACCAGGCCCACCGGGCCGCCGTAGGGCCAGGCCTTGAGCTTGAGCTTGGCCAGGGCGGCCATCAGGCGGGCGCTGTGCTGGCCGAGGGGCTCCTTGCCGCAGCAGGCACCCTTGCAGTTATGCATCTGGTGGCCGAAGCAGGGCTTGCCCGGGCGCTGTGCCTCCAACCCCAGGAGGACATGGCAGAGGTGGTGGGCATCGGCGATCTTCTTCAGGCTGTTGCGGGCTTCCTTGGCGGAATTGAAAAGGCCGTAGAGGTCGTTCTGGCGGCCAAAATCCATTTCCGTGGCAAGAGCCAGGCGGGGGCGGAAATCGCCAGGGCTTTCTTCCACCAGCTGCCAGGCACAGAGTTCCCCCGCCTTTTTTGGATGGCGGTTGAGGGGCGGCTGGTGGGCTTGCATCAGCCGGGCCTCGAGCAGGGTGGCGCCCAGTTCGCCAGCCGTTTCCTGCCAGTCGATGCGATAGACCTGGGCGGCCAGGGCCTGATCCCGGGCGTCGTTCTTGTCGCCGGAAAAGTGGGAGAAGACCCGTTGCCGCAGGTTGCTGCTCTTGCCGATGTAGAGGGGCGCGCTGCCCGGCGCCTGGCCGTAGAGCAGGTAGACGCCAGGCAGTTCCGGCAGGTCGTCGAGGGCCTCCGGCGGTAGCTGGGGCGGCAGCTTGGGGCGCTGGGTCAGGCCTTCCACGGTCTGCCAGATATGTTCTGCCGGGTGGGCGCCGTGCAGGCGGTCCCAGAACTGGTGGATCAGGCGAGCGTCGGAAAGAGCCCGGTGGCGGGCTTCGTCGTAGAGTTGGTGCCGTTCCACCAGGGCATCCAGGCTGTGGCGGTGGTGCTGAGGCTCCAGCTTGCGCGAGAGCTTGACAGTGCACAGCACGTCGGCGTGGAACTTGAGGCCCAGGCGGCGGAATTCGTTTTTCAGGAAGCCGTAGTCGAAGCGGGCATTGTGGGCAACGAACAGGCGCCCCTTGAGCCGCTCCAGCACTTCCTCGGCCAGGGCGGCAAAGGGCGGGGCGCTGGCCACCATCTCGTCGCTGATGTGGGTGAGGCCCTGGATGAAGGGGGGAATGGGAATGCCGGGATTGACCAGGCTGCTCCACTGGGTCACGCCTGCCGGGCTGACTTCGACAATGCCCACTTCGGTGATGCGGTCCCGCACTGGGTTGGCGCCGGTGGTTTCCAGGTCCACAAAGACCAGGGTTTCCCGGAAGGGGGCGGGGGCAGGGGGCGTGAAGCCGGGAGGGAAGGGGGGCTGGGCGGCCATGGAGCAGGGCGCGTGACGCGGCGAGGGAGCAAGGGGGGCGAAGCATAGCCCGCTCCACCCCGGTCGACAATACGTGGCGTCCGGCTTGGGCGGCGGGCCGGTGGTTACAAGCCGTTACCCCGGGCGGGCGAAGGCCCCATGCTAGAATGCCTCTCACTTTTCCAACGCAAGTGCCTCACATCACAATGGATTTGATTTCCCGCATCAGCCACCACTTCCAGGATAGCGCCCAGACCAAGCTGGACGCCGTGGAACTGCTGGCCGCCCCCATCGCCCAGGCGGTGGAAACCATGGTTGGCTGTCTGGTGAACGACGGCAAGATTCTGGCCTGTGGCAACGGGGGGTCCGCCGCCGATGCCCAGCACTTCGCCGCCGAGCTGGTGGGCCGTTTCGAGGCCGAGCGCCAGGAATTGGCCGCCATTGCCCTGACCACGGATAGCTCCATCCTCACCGCCATCGCCAACGATTACGCCTACAACGTCATCTTTGCCAAGCAGGTGCGGGCCCTGGGCCGTTCCGGTGACGTGCTGCTGGCGATTTCCACCTCCGGCAACTCCGGCAATGTCATTGAGGCCATCCAGGCCGCCCACGACGCCGATATGCGGGTGGTGGCCCTGACCGGCAAGGGCGGCGGCAAGATCGGCGAAATGCTGCGGGAGGGCGACGTGCACCTGTGCGTGCCGGCCGAGCGTACGGCCCGTATCCAGGAGGTGCATCTGCTCTCCATTCACTGTATTTGCGACGGTATCGACTGTCTGCTTCTGGGAGTTGAGGAATGACCAAACCCCGTACCCCCCTGCGTTTCCACCTGGCCCTGCCCCTGCTGCTGGCCGCCTCCGTGCCCGTCCTGCAGGGCTGCTTCCCGGTTGTGGCCGGCGGCGTCACTGCCGGCGTGCTGATGGCTGCCGACCGCCGCTCTTCCGGCACCTATGTGGAAGACGAGGGCATTGAGGTGAAGGCGGCCAGCCGCATTTCCGAGCAGTTCAAGGATCAGGTCCACGTCAATGTCACCAGCTACAACCGCAAGGTGCTGCTGACTGGTGAAGTGCCCAACGAAGACATCAAGGCCCGGGTGGAGCAGGCGGTCAGCGCCGTGCCCAATGTGGCCGGGGTCACCAACGACTTGCAGGTGGCCGGGGTCAGCTCCCTGTCGGCCCGCAGCAACGATGCCTACATCACTTCCAAGGTGAAGGCCCGTTTCATCGATGCCCAGCGTTTCTCCGCCAACCACGTCAAGGTGGTGACCGAATCGAGCGTCGCCTACCTGCTGGGCTTGGTCACCGAGCGTGAAGCCAAGGCCGCCATCGACGTGGCCCGCACCACTGCCGGTGTGCGCAAGGTGGTCAATGTGATGGAAGTGATCAGCGACGCCCAGGCCCGTGACCTGGATGTGCGCCAGCAGCAGGATCCGAAGCAGGCCACGCCTCGCTCCGGCAGCTGAGATGTCCTACATCCTGGCCCTGTTCCTGCCGTTCCTCGCGGTCATGCTGAAGGGCCGGGTGCTGGTCGGCATCGTTCTGCTGGTCTTGCAGGTCACCCTGATCGGCTGGTTGCCAGCCACCATCGTGGCTTTCTTCATCATCCATCAGGAAAATACCAAGCAGGCGATACGGGAAGCCATGGACCGGCGGGATTAGGCCCGGCCAGAATTTCTGCCAGAAAAAAGGGGCCGCGAGGCCCCTTTTCCATTGCTGCCGCCGCCTGGCCTACATCGCCAACAGGGCTTCGGCCGGCACACCGACCCGCACGTTGCCCCAATGGCGGCCGTTGATGTGGATCGGCATGGCGATGTCGCACAGCACCTCGCCAGTATCTCGCTGGTAGGTTTGCAGCAGCATGGGTTCGGTGTTGCGGGCGGAGCGCAGCTCCGAGGGGCGGTCGAACTTGCGGCAGGTACGGTTGCCCACCAGGTCGGCGTCGTAATTGCCGGTAAGGGGCTTGGAGAACTTCAGGTTGTGGGCCGAGAGGTAGCTGTCGTTGGTCATGCCCACGGCGAAGGTACAGCCCGGGATATCCCGTAGGCAGTCTTCCAGCAGGCCCTGGCAGGACTGGGCGTAGGCATCGCCCCAGCTGACCTTGAATTTGGGTGGATTGGTGTCGGGAATGGGCTTGTAGTCCCGGTCGAAAATATTGACACCGCGCTTGGCCAGGTTGTCCAGCTGGGCCTGGATGTCGTCGCGGAAACGGCGGGTGCGGTCCACCGCGAAGTCGAAAGCACCGGCGCCGATCTTGAAGCGGGAGACCAGCTCCTGCACCGCCTCGGTGGCCTGGGCCAGTTCCAGGGTGCGCTGTTCCGATTCTTCCATGTGGCGGGCCACGCTGCCGGAAAGGGCATGGATGCCGTCCACGTTTTCGTGCACCTGCTCGTTGGTGGCGGAAAGCTCTTCCATGGCAGAGGCAATCTGCAGCAGCTTTTCGCTGGTGCCTTCGAAGTCTTCCACCATGTGCTCGAACTGCTCGGCGGAGCGGGTGACCACTTCCCGGGTCTGCAGCACGTCGGCGTTGATGATTTCGTTCTCGGCCCGGGTGTTTTCCACCAGGGTGATGACGCCATTGATGTTGCCGGCGATCTCCGCCGTGGCCTTGTTGACCCGCTCGGCCAGCTTGCGTACCTCGTCGGCCACCACGGCGAAGCCCCGTCCGGCCTCACCGGCCCGGGCAGCCTCGATGGCCGCATTCAAGGCCAGCAGATTGGTCTGGTCGGCCACGTCGCGGATCAGGGCGGCGATCTGCTTGACGCTCTCGGAGCGGTGGGAGAGGTCGTCCACCGTGTGGTTGAACTGCAGCACCTTGTCGCTGACGGCGTTGATCTTGCCGGCGATGTCCTGCATTTCGCCGAGGGAGCTGCGGGCGATATCCAGGTTGCCGTGGGTGGAGTCGGAAATGGCGTGGGTGCTGCCGGACACGTTCTGAATGGCGTGGGTGCTCTCGGTGCTGGCGGTGAACACCGTTTCGGTCAGGCGCACCTGTTCCCGGGCGCTCTTGGCGGTTTCTTCCACTCGAGCCTTCACCAGCACGGCCTCCCGGGCGATGCTGACGGACATTTTGCGTACTTCACCGATGATCTGCCGCATCTTGTCGGCAAAGCGGTTGTAGCCGGCGGAAAGCTCCCGCAGTTCGTCGTTGGTGGTGAGCGGCAGGTTGCGGGAGAAGTCCCCTTCGCCCCGGGCGATTTCGTTGAAAATCGTGGTGATGACCTTGATGGGGCGGACAATGAGGTGGCGCAGATAGAGAATCTGGCCGATGTTCATGAACAGGGCCAGCAGGGTGAGGGCGCTAATGGCGTAGAGGCCGGCATCCAGACTGCTGCCGATCCTGGCAGCCAGCTCCGGGGTGGCGTTGCCGCTACGCAGCAAATCCTTGACCACCGCTTCCTGGTAGAGATAGACCCCCACATAGGCGAGGTCTACACAAAAAAGCAGAAGAAAACTGGCCAGTTTCTTCGAAAGGGAATTAAAGAAGGTTTTCTCGACGTTTTCGTATAACTGCCAGAACGCACTCTTATGTTGCGGTGCAGTATTCATTCCGGGTCTCCTCCGCGAATTTTTTCACACTGGTTATTGTTTAACGTATGGTAATACGCCGGCCCTGGTGAGGAAACTAGGGTTTTCATCGGGGAAACGTCCTTTTCCCGCCAATATCACATTCGCATCCAATAAAGGTGCGGGAAGTCCTTGTTTTCAGGCATCTATCGCCCCCTTGTCGTTGACTTGCATCAAGACGCCTCCGTATGGAGGCTGCTAGCATGGCCCGCTTTACTAACACCCGAAACGAATCAGGGGGAGACAATATGGCCGTCATCGCGCCAATGCCGGCACAGAGCCGGCTGCTCATGTCCGGCAACGAAGCTGTTGCCCGCGCCGTCTGGGAGGCCGGCGTCAAGGTCGCCGCCGCCTACCCGGGCACACCGGCTACCGAAATGCTGGAAGTGATTTCCACCTATCCGGACCTCTACGCAGAGTGGTCCGTCAATGAAAAAGTTTCCCTGGAGGTGGCCGTGGGCGCCGCCTACGCCGGTTCCCGCTCCTTCTGCTGCATGAAGCACGTGGGCATGAACGTGGCCTCCGATGCCCTCATGACCCTGACCCTTACCGGCGTGGCCGGCGGCCTGGTCATCGCCATCGCCGACGATGTGGGCCTCTCTTCCTCCCAGAACGAGCAGGATTCCCGCACCTGGGGCCGCTTTGCCCATCTGCCCATCCTGGAGCCCGCCGATTCCCAGGAAGCCTACGAGATGACCAAGCTCGGCTACGAGCTCTCCGAGCGCTTCCAGGTACCGGTGATCCTGCGCATGACCACCCGCATCTGCCACGTCAAGGCCCTGGTCACCGTGGGCGAGCGGCAGGAGCATGTGGGCGCCGGCTTCAAGAAGGAGCCGGCCCGCTGGGTCATGACGCCCTCCGGCGCTGCCCGTCGCATTCCCCTGATGTTCGAGCGGGAAGCCGCCCTCCAGGCCGAGTCCGAGGTCTCTCCCCTCAACGTCATCGAGGCCGGCAGTGACCGCCGCCTCGGCTTCATCACCTCCGGTCCGGCCTACATGCACGTCAAGGAGGCCTTTCCTGACGCGCCGGTGCTGAAGCTCGGCTTCTCCTACCCGGTGCCCGTGGAAAAGTGCCGTGAACTGGCCGCCCAGTGCGACCAGGTGGTGCTGGTGGAAGAGGTGGAACCCCTGCTGGAAACCGAATTGAAGGCCCAGGGCCTGGCCCTGCTGGGTAAGGAAATCCTCCCCCGCATCGGCGAGCTGGCTCCGCCGGTACTCAAGGCGGCCATTGCCAAGCTGCGCGGCGAGCCGGTGCCGGCCACCACGGCAGTGGCCCCCATGCAGGTTTTCCCCCGCCCCCCCACCATGTGCGTGGCCTGCCCTCACCTGGGCGTCTATTACACCCTCTCCCAGGTCAAGAACATCACCATCGCCGGCGATATCGGCTGCTACACCCTGGGCGCTGGCCACCCCTGGAATGCCCTGGATACGTGCATCTCCATGGGGGCCTCCATGGGCGTTGCCCTGGGCCTGGACAAGGGCCGGAGCGAGTCTGACAAGGACAAGCGCATCCTGGCGGTGATCGGTGATTCCACCTTCCTGCACATGGGGATGCAGGGCCTGCTGGACATCGTCTACAACAAGGGCAATGTCACCGTGCTGCTGCTGGACAACCGGGCCGTGGGCATGACCGGCGGCCAGAACAATCCGGGTAACGGCTTCGACATTCACGGCGAGGAAGCTCCTCGGGTGGACTTCGTGAAACTGGTGGAGGCCCTGGGCGTGAAGCCGGAGCGGGTGCACAAGGTGAACCCCTACGAACTGCCCACCCTGTTCAAGACCATCCGGGAAGAAGTGAAGACCGAAGGGCCTTCCGTCATCGTCACCGACCAGCCCTGCGTGCTGACCCAGGCTTACCACAAGACGAAGCCCTACCTGGTGGAAGAGGACAAGTGCACCGGCTGCGGCAACTGCGTCGAGGTGGGCTGCCCCGCCATCCACGTCACCCGCCGCGACAAAGTGGTGAAGCCCAACGGCCGCGAGGTGGATCTCAACTTCGTGCGCATCGAGACCGCCGCCTGTACTGGCTGCGGCCTCTGCGTCCAGCCTTGCGCCCCCGACGCCATCGTCCATGCGGATACGGTGGTGCCCATCAACATCCTCAAGAAGCACTGAGAGCGCGACATGAGCATTGCAACGACCAATATCCTGGTGGTGGGCATCGGCGGTCAAGGCGTGATGACGGCCACGGAAATCCTGGCCGAGGCCGCCATTGCCCTGGGCCACGACGTGAAGAAAACTGAAGTGGCCGGCATGGCCCAGCGTGGCGGGGTGGTGTCTTCCCACCTGCGTTTCGGCCCCAAGGTGCTGTCGCCCCAGATTACTCCGGGCACCGCCCATGTACTGCTGGGCTTCGAGGCCGCCGAGGCCATGCGCTGGCGCCACATGCTGGTGCCGGACGGCATCGCCCTGATGAACACCGCTCAGCTGACGCCGCCGGTGGTGGACCTGGGGCTCTACGACTATCCCGAAGATCCCGTCGGGTCCATGAAGGATTCCGGCTGCCGCGTGGTGGCTTTTGACGCCATGGCCATTGCCAAGGAGCTGGGTGACATCCGCCTCGGCAACACGGTAATGCTGGGGGCGGTGGCGGACCATCTGCCCTTCTCGGCCGACATCCTGCTCAACTGCATCCTGCAGCGCTTCGCCCGCAAGGGGGAAAAGGTGGTGGAGCAGAACCGCAAGGCCTTTGCTGCCGGGCAGGCGGCAGTTTCCGCCTCCGCTGCGGCGCCAGCCCTGGCCTGATGCGGCCTTCCGGGGGAGTCCAATCTCCTCCGGGTTTCTGATAAAATTGCAGCAATTCAAAGGGAAAGGCCTGGCCTGCCGGGTCCTTTCCCCTTTTCTTTTTTGTTGGCAGAGAAATCCATGACGGCACAAATTCTCGACGGCAACGCGCTGGCCCAGGAACTGCGCGAAAGCTTCCAGTCCCGCGTCGCAGCCCTGACGGCCAAGGGCCACCGCCCCGGCCTGGTGGTCATTCTGGTGGGCGAAGACCCCGCTTCCCAGGTGTACGTGCGCAACAAGGTCAATGCCTGCGAGAAGGTGGGCCTGTATTCCGAGAAGATCACCTACGACAAGGATGTGAATCCTCAGGTGGTGTTGGACAAGATCGCCGAACTGAATGCCGACCCCAAGGTGCACGGCATCCTGGTGCAACTGCCCCTGCCCAAGCACTTCGACGAAGAGGCCGTGCTGGAGGCCATCGCCGCCGAGAAGGACGTGGACGGCTTCCACGCCGAGAACGTGGGGGCCCTGGCCCAGGGCAATCCCCGCTTCATCCCCTGCACCCCCTACGGCGTCATGAAAATGTTCGAAAAGGGCGGCGTGGACCTGACCGGCAAGGAAGCCGTGGTGGTGGGCCGCTCCAACATCGTCGGCAAGCCCATGGGCCTGCTGCTGACCAATGCGGGCGCCACCGTCACCATCTGCCATTCCAAGACCAAGGATTTGCTGTTCCACACCTCCCGCGCCGACATCGTGGTGGCCGCCGTGGGCCGTCCGCGCATGATCACCGGCGACATGATCAAGCCCGGCGCCGTGGTCATCGACGTGGGCATCAACCGTTTGCCCGACGGCAAGCTCTGCGGCGACGTGGATTTCGATTCCTGCAAGGAAGTGGCCTCCCTCATCACCCCGGTGCCCGGCGGTGTGGGCCCCATGACCATCACCATGCTTCTGGCCAACACCATCGAGGCCGCTGAACGAAAGGCACAGCAATGAATCTGCCCAAGCACCCCGTGGTCGGCATCGTCATGGGTTCCGACTCCGACTGGCCGGTGATGCAGGCCGCCGCCGTGATGCTCAAGGAATTCGGCGTGCCCTTCGAGGCCCGCGTGGTTTCCGCCCATCGCACTCCCGACCTGCTCTTCGACTACGCCGCCGTGGCTGCCGAGCGGGGTCTCAAGGCCATCATTGCCGGTGCCGGCGGTGCCGCCCACTTGCCCGGCATGCTGGCCTCCAAGACCACCGTGCCGGTGCTGGGCGTGCCCGTGCCCTCCAAGCACCTCTCCGGCCAGGATTCCCTGTACTCCATCGTGCAGATGCCCAAGGGCATTCCTGTCGCCACCTTCGCCATCGGTGAAGCTGGTGCTGCCAATGCAGCCCTTTTCGCCGTGGCCCAGCTGGCCACCCACGATGCCGAACTGGCCGAAAAGCTGGCCAATTTCCGTCAGGCCCAGAGCGAAAAGGTTCTGGCCATGAAGCTGCCGGAAGTGTGAGCGGAGAGAATAGAACCATGGCCATGATCCTGCCCCCCGCAACCCTGGGCATGCTCGGCGGCGGCCAACTCGGCCGCTTCTTCGTTTCTGCCGCCCACGAAATGGGCTACAAGGTCTGGGTGCTGGATCCGGACCCCCACAGCCCTGCCGGCCAGATCGCCGAGCGCCACCTGCAGGTCGCCTACGACGACTATGCCGCCCTGGACGAACTGGCCCAGGGCTGTGCCGCCATTACCACCGAATTCGAGAACGTCCCCGCCGATACCCTGGACTACCTGGCCAAGTTCCTGCCGGTGCGCCCCGCCGCAGCGGCAGTTTCCGTCTGCCAGAACCGCATCGTCGAAAAGACCTTCCTCAAGGACAACGGCTTGCCTCATGGCCCCTTCGCTGCCATCCGCAGCGAGGCCGACCTAGAAGCGGCCAATGCTGGCCTGTTTCCCGGCATCCTGAAAGTGGCCCGCTTCGGTTACGACGGTAAGGGCCAGGCAGTGGTGAACAGTCGGGAAGAGGCCCTGGCCGCCTTCCGTTCTTTCAAGGGCGAAATCTGCGTGCTGGAACAGAAGCTGCCCCTGGACTACGAAGTTTCCGTGGTCCTGGCCCGGGACGAGCACGGCAACGTCGAGTGTTTCCCCGTGGGTGAGAACCAGCACCGCAAGGGCATCCTGGACGTTTCCATCATCCCCGCCCGGGCGTCTGCCTGCACTGCCGACAGCGCCCAGGAAATCGCCGAGCGCATCGCCGAGAAGCTGGGCTACATCGGTACTCTGGGGGTGGAGTTTTTCATCTCCCGCGGCCAGCTGGTGGTCAATGAAATGGCGCCCCGGCCCCACAACAGCGGCCACTACACCCTGGATGCCTGCGTTACCGACCAGTTCGAGCAGCAGGTGCGCGCCCTCTGCGGCCTGCCCCTGGGCGAGGCCCGGGCCCACAGCGCCGCCGTCATGGTGAATATCCTGGGCGACATCTGGTACGAGCAGAAGGATGGTGTCGAGTATTACCGGGAGCCGGACTGGTCCAAGCTGTATGCCGTGCCCAACCTGAAACTGCACCTCTACGGCAAGCACCACGCCCGTCCGGGGCGCAAGATGGGCCACTTCACCGTTATCGGCGAAGACCCGGTGCAGGTGCAGCAAGCCGCCCTGGCCGCCCGCGCCGCCATCGGCATCCGCGACGAGTAAGCCTTTCCTGTCGATGTCCCAGCACCTTTCCGCCTGCCCTCCCAGCCCGGCCGAGATCGACCGGGCGGTGGAACTGCTCAAGGCCGGCGAGTTGGTGGGCATCCCCACCGAAACGGTATACGGCCTGGGGGCGGATGCCGCCAACGCCGAGGCGGTGGCCAAGATTTTCGCCGCCAAGGGTCGTCCGGCGGACCATCCCCTTATCGTCCATCTGCCCGGTCACGACTGGATCGAGCGTTGGGCCGTGGATATTCCCGAGGCGGTCTGGGAACTGGCCGAGTCCTTCTGGCCCGGTCCCCTGACCCTGATCCTGAAGAAACAACCCTGGGTGCCCGACGCCGTGACCGGCGGCCAGGATACGGTGGGTCTGCGGGTGCCCGGCCATCCGGTGGCCCTGGCTCTGCTGCGGGCCTTCGCCCAGGCTGGCGGCAGCGGCGGGGTGGCCGCCCCTTCGGCCAACCGCTTCGGCCGTATCAGCCCTACCGCCGCCCAGCACGTGGCGGACGAACTGGGCGAGCGGGTGCCGTTCATTCTGGATGGCGGGGCCTGCCCGGTGGGTATCGAATCCACCATCATCGACTTTTCCTCTGGCGTGCCCCGCCTGCTGCGGCCCGGCCACATCATGCCGGAGCAGATCGAGACCGTCATTGGCGTCCGGCCGGAAAAGCCCCAGGGCGCCGTGCCCCGGGCCTCCGGTACCCTGGAGGCCCACTACGCTCCCCGCACCCGTCTCAAGGTGGTGGCCCGGGAGCGCCTGCTCGACTTTCTCAATGTGATCCGCCACCGCGGCGGCTTCTGCGGCGTCATCGGCCACAGTCAGCCGCCCCACGCGGGCATGCCCCACGTCTGGAAAATGCTGCCGGCCGAGCCGGCTGGTTACGCCCACGGCTTCTACGCCGCCCTGCGGGAACTGGATGGCGTGGGCGCCGATACCATCGTCGTCGAAGCCATCCCCGAGTCGCCTGAGTGGGTGGCAGTCGCCGATCGCCTGCGGCGTGCCGCCTACGGTTCCGGGGAATAAGCGCCTGAGACCCAAGTATGGCGCGGACCTTGGCTCCAGCGCTTATCACCAATAGGTTATTGGCGGGTAGGGCATTTTTTGCCATCATGCCTGCGGTCTTCTGACCTGGCTTTGCCCTCGCTGCGAGGCGGTGTGTCACGGTGCCAGATTGCCTGGAACCGTGCCCGTGGGATCGGCTAGGGGGAATACTAGGTTTCAGGCTTGGCTGCCGTACGTACAATTTCCCGGTTTCCAAACGACGAGCAGGTTCAGCAACGGGGTGCGTGTCGGCAGTGGCTGGCCGGAGTGGTCGCCAGCAGTAGCCCATGATTCATCGCTATTTCAAAAATATGGCCTCAGGGGGGCAGGATGTTCAACTTTGAACGCATCAAGGTGCGCACACGGCTGGTGATTTTCTTTGCCGGCGTGGTCATCGGCCTGCTGGCTATCGGCATCTTTTCGCTCTATGTGCTGCGCGACAACCTCATGGAAGACCGGCGGCTGAAAACCCGCAATGTGGTGGAGTCGGTTTTGGGGACGGTGGGCTATTTCCAACAGTTGCAGCAGGCAGGGAAACTCACCGAAGACGAAGCGAAGCGCATGGCCATGGATGCCCTGCGCAACACCCGTTATGACAAGACGGAGTATTTCTGGGTCAACGACCTCAACGCCGTCATGCTCATGCACCCCATCAAGCCTTCCATGGAAGGCCAGGCTCAAGGCGCCGTCAAGGATGCGGACGGCAAGCCCCTCTTCGCCGAGATGGTCCGGGTGGTCAAGGAGCAGGGGGCCGGCTACGTGGATTACAAGTGGCCCAAGCCTGGCGCCGAGCAGCCGGCCCCGAAAATTTCCTATGTGGCGGGCTTTCCGGCCTGGGGCTGGGTGGTTGGCTCCGGCATCTACGTGGACGACGTGGATGCGGTCTTCCGTCAGCAGTCCGTGGTGTTCGGCATCATGGTGGCCCTGACCCTTGGGATCTTGTCGGTCATTTCCTGGCTGATCAACAGCAGTATCCTGCGCCAGTTGGGTGGCGAGCCTGCTTATGCGGTGGATGTGGTGCATCGTATTGCCGCCGGCGATCTGGCCCATCCGGTGCATAGCCGTTCCGCCGACAGCCTGCTGGGCGCCATGCAGGCGATGCAGGACAAGCTGGCCACCATCTTTGGCGACATCAACGCCATGGCGGCCACTCTTTCCGGCGGCGCCGAGCATGTTTCAGTCGCTGCCCGGGAAACCAGTATTGCCGCCCACAATCAGGCCCAGTCCACCTCGGCGTCGGCCGCTTCGATTGAACAGATGACGGTCAGCATCAGCGAAGTGTCCGAAATCGCCAGCCAGACCGAAAGCAACTCCAGTCAGACCGCTGCCTTGGCAGAAGAAGGTGCGGGGCTGGTGAAGAATGCAGCCCAGGAGATCGAGCTGATTTCCCGGACCGTTGCGACCTCGTCCGAGCAGATCCAGTTGCTGCAGCAGCGTTCCCTGGAGATCGGCGGTATCGCCAACGTCATCAAGGAAATTGCCGACCAGACCAATCTGCTGGCCCTCAACGCTGCCATCGAGGCGGCCCGGGCCGGCGAACAGGGGCGGGGCTTTGCCGTCGTGGCCGATGAAGTGCGCAAGCTGGCGGAGCGTACGGCGAAGGCCACCACGGAAATCGGCCAGATGATCGACGCTATCCAGGTGGAAACCCAGACGGCGGTGCAGGCCATGTCCACGGCCGGCCCACAAGTCGACAAGGGGCTGGACCTGGCGCGTCAGGCCACCGGGATGCTCGATGAAATCCATCGCCAGGCCCTCGACTCCCTAGGCAAGGTGCGGGACGTGGCGCTGGCCACGACTGAGCAGGCAAGCACGGCGACCGATATTGCCAAACACGTGGAGCACATCGCCTCCATGGCCGAGGAGACCAACGCCACCATGCAGAACAACGCCGCTGAGGCCGAGCAGCTGGAAGGGCTGGCGGACAAGCTTCGGGATACGGTCAGTTACTTCCGGGTCTCCTAAGGGCGAACAGCGAGCCCGTTTTTGATTCCAGGAGCGGGCTTGCTATAATCTTTGGACTCAGTGGGGGGGTAGCTCAGCTGGGAGAGCGTCGCGTTCGCAATGCGAAGGTCGGGAGTTCGATCCTCCTCCTCTCCACCACAAACAAGTTCTAAGCAGTCTAAAGAAGGCCGGATTTTCCCGTAAATACAGGGGTTCCGGCCTTTTTTTCGTCTATTCCTGTCTCATGCGTTCTATTGCGATCCATGGGCATGTGGGGGTATAAAACGGGGGTATAAGGTTTTCTTGCGAAGGCTTGTTCCCCCAAATGTCTCTGAATGCCGCATCAATACAGGCTCTGGTGCCTAAGGCTGCGCCCTACAAAGCAACGGATAGCAAAGGGCTATACCTACTGATCCAGCCGAACGGCGCTTGCTACTGGCGTTTTCGTTTTCGGTGGGCTGGGAAGCAGAACACCGTGTCTTGTGGCGTCTATCCCGAAACTGGCTTGGATGAGGCTAGAGCGCGCCGTGATTCCGCTCGTCAGTTACTCGCCGAGGGAATTAACCCCAGCGAAAGTAGAAAGGTGGAGCGCGCCGCACAATCGGTTGAGCAAGCGCAGCATTTGGCGGCCATGCGTTTCATGCTCGACAACAGCGGGGCTCTGACAGTCACTCTTGGGAAACGCGCCTTTTCTCTGACTCCCGACGAGACAGTCGACCTTCGGGTATTCCTAGATGCCACTCGTGCCTTAACTCTAAAGGTGACGCCATGCCCCTGACTGAGCTTGCAATCAGGGCTGCTAAGCCCACAGATAAGCCCTACAAGCTCCCAGATGAAAAGGGACTGTTCCTGTTAGTTCACCCCAACGGTTCTAAATACTGGCGGCAGAAGTATCGCTTCCAGGGCAAGGAAAAGCTCCTGGCCCACGGGGTATATCCAGATCTGGGGTTAAAGGATGCCAGGGAGCGACGGGACGAGGCCAGGAAGCAGCTGGCCAATGGGGTTGATCCTGGGGCGGCAAAGAAGGCAAGCAAGCTGGCCGGCTTGGAACGGGCGGCCAACAGTTTTGAGGCTATTGCCCGGGAATGGCATGGCAAGCACTCAACTGGCTGGGCTCCTAGTCATGCTAAGAAAATCATTGAGAGATTGGAGCGGGACGTTTTCCCTTGGTTGGGAGGACGGCCTATTGCCGAGATTACTCCGCCCGAAGTCCTTGCCGTTGCTCGACGGATTGAATCTAGAGGGGTGCTGGAGACTGCCCACCGGGCTCTGGCCAACTGCGGTCAAGTATTCCGCTATGCAGTAGCTACAGGCCGGGCCGAGCGAGACCCCTGTGGCGATCTGAAGGGAGCTTTGCCGCCCTGGAGGAAAGGAAACTTTGCCAGCATCACCGAGCCGGAGAAGGTAGCCGAGTTGCTGCGGGCTATTGATGGCTTCAAGGGCACATTCGTTGTGAAGAGCGCCTTGCTACTGGCCCCCCTGTTCTTTGTTCGCCCCGGCGAGCTGCGGCGGGCCAAGTGGGAGGAGATTGACCTAGACAAGGGAGAGTGGCGCTACTTCGTTACCAAGACCAAGACGGAGCATTCTGTCCCTCTTGCCTCCCAGGCTGTGGCAATCCTTCAGGATCTATATCCCCTAACTGGCCGTGGTGAGTATGTCTTTCAGGGACGAGATCCCAAAAAGCCAATGAGCGAAGCGGCAATCAACGCTGCTCTGCGCCGGATGGGATACGACACCAAGACCGAGATAACCGGCCACGGCTTCCGCGCCATGGCCCGCACGATCCTGGCAGAAGAACTGCACCAGAAGCCGGAAGTGATTGAGCATCAACTAGCCCACAAGGTGCCGGACGCCCTGGGCACCGCCTACAACCGGACCAAATTTATCAAGGAGCGCCGCGCCATGATGCAGCTTTGGGCCGATTACCTGGACAAGCTGAAGGCTGGTGCTGAGGTGATTTCCCTTCAGGGTTTAACCGCCGCCTGACGGTATCAGGCAAAGCGGGCCAGGAAGTGGTGGCAGCCACGACCCAGCCCTAACCACAATGCAACATATGGAGATTGCACTATGGCTGATAGCAATGTACTTCAAAGAAGATTTGAGGCGAATGCCTCAGGCGCAGAGGGAATCAGACTAATTCCTTCTCATGGCTGCTACTACCCCCCTGCCGTAAAAAGCGCAGACCTACTATTGGTCGATTTTGACCAGAGGGCAATCAATCGGCCGGGGCTCTATCTTGTTGAAGAGGTTAGTGCAGGGCGTGTGGTTTGGATGGGATGCCGCCGCTTTGATGTCATGCCTAGCGGGGTTCGGATTGACATATCCGGAGATGGGGACTGGCAGCCGTTTATTGGAAATACAGCGATGAGTTGGCGCATTGCTGGCCAAGTGCAGGAGGTATATAGGCCAACCAAAAATGAGGGTGGGCGATGAAACTAATCGACTTTGATTACAACCCCGAGAAAGCCATACAGGCTGCGCTGAATCGGTATGTGCAAGAGAGTGGAGCCCTGGGCGGAGCCATGATCATCACCTTCCCAGATGGAACGCAAAAGAAATTTTCCGCTTGTGATGACGGTTGTTTCAGTGGGGAAAGAAAATGGAGCTGATTAAATTCCAGACAAAGACTCCCGCTGAGATGGCTAGAGCGAGTGCAGCTGGTCTTTAATGGCTGATCGAGTATGCCGCGCCTAGCCCGACGGGGCGAAAACCGGGAGCCCCTTGTCCGGCCGGCGCGGTACCGAATCAGGGGGGGGCGCGAAAGGGACGCTAATGATCAATGAAATTAGACAGCAAGCAGCTTTAATTCAGGATGGGCTATGGGAAATAGCAAAGCGCAGATTTGGGCTAGATAGAACCCAGGAAAACGTTGATCGAATGCAGAAAGCATTCGCGGACATAGCCTGTTCAGAAATGGATGCTTCTGAATGGATGGAGGCCCACCGGGGCATTGATGTAGGCCTTGCTGCTGCTTTTTTTGCGGTCAGTTATGCAGAGTCTGAAACTGATCTTTCTACGGCTCTTGAGATTTTAGTTGTTGCTGCAGAGGCCAAGGGTGCTCTTACGAATGAGCCGGCCGTTGAACTAGCGAGAAAGCGACATGCAGAACATCAAGCGATGATTGAGTATGCGATCAAATACTGGAGGGCAAATATCGATCCGAAACTATCTGCACAGAAGGCAGCAAATGAGTTGCTGAACGTTGTTAACCTAGGCCACAAAAAGCTGGCAGAAATAGTCTCAAAGGCAAAAAGAGGGGAGGCGTAAAAGCTTCCCGTCTGCGCAGAGAGGAACCTTTGCGCATAGCGTCCATCCTGCGGTTAGATGTAGCAAACATCGTCTAGATGTAAAAAATAACGAGCCATGCCAACGGGGAACGCGTTGGCCTTCTATACACAAAGGAAGAACATGGCCGACCAGATGAAACCCCGCATTGTGATCCTGCGCCGCAAGGAGGTAGAAGCTCGTACCGGGCTGTCCCGCTCCACCATTTACAAAAAAATGCGTCAGGACCATAAACATCCAGGTTATTACGATCCCACCTTTCCCCTCCCTGTCTCTCTCGGGGCTAATGCCATTGGCTGGGTTGAGTCAGAGATTGATGCTTGGCTGGAAGCTCAGATAGCAAAAAGCCGCAAAGCAGCATAAGGGGGAAGGTCATGACCCCCAACAACAAAAAAGCCGCACCGGCTGGCACCGGGACAGCCTCAAATGCTGCATTCACAGGCAACGATCGTACGACGCCCACGGTAACGGGACAAGCCGCCCAGGTACTCGGTCTGATCCGAAAGTATCAACCGATACTGTCTCTGCATCTGACCGCTGACCATGCGATCCCTCAGGCCGCAGCACGGATTCATGGCATGCGTGCCATGGGCTTCAACATCCTGACCACAATTCGCCCCAGCGTTGTATTTCGTGGCCGGATCCGGCGGAACATTGCTGCCTACTCTCTGGGGGTTCCAGAATGGCCTCGCCCTGGATTCTCGACGGGGGCGCATGAATCCGAGCAGTTCGGATTGGACAGTATCCAGGGTGGTGCGAAATGAGCCGACAAATTCACGGACGCACCTCGTTTGATCGCCCACCCTATCTGTCTGGAGTGGCCCGTCCCTCGCTCCGGGTCCAGTTCCATGCGCCAGTTCGCTACGAGAACATCCGCGGCCCCTTCCAGTTCTCGTTTCAGCTTGAAGCGCCTGCCATTGTCTGGGGGCGGGATGGGCGCTGCTGGGCCTTCCTGCATGATTTCGATCCGCGCTCCGTCCAGATCATCCTGGAGCGTTGCAGGGAGGCAACCTACGCCCGGCGTGGCATGGCGGCCTGTCCGTTTGGGGTTGATCAGCGACGGGGAGCATAGCCATGGCCCGTTCCCGCAACCTCAAGCCTGGCTTCTTCAAAAACGAGACACTGGCGGAGTGCTCGCCTTTGGCCCGGATTCTCTTCGCCGGCCTCTGGTGCCTGGCCGACCGTGCCGGGCGCCTTGAAGACCGACCAAAGCGGATTCGCGCCGAGGTTCTGCCCTACGACGACGGCAGCGTTGACGACATGCTGAACGAACTGCACAAGGCCGGCTTCATCCTGCGTTACAGGATTGATGGGCAGGGGTACATCCAGGTTCTTAACTTCGATAAGCACCAGAATCCGCACCACCGCGAGCAGGAAAGCGAGATACCAGCACCATCCGATGACATGGGAGGTTCCAGCCAAGCCTCAGACAAGCCCCAGGCTAGCCCAGGACTTGCCTCAGATAAGCCCGGAACTAGCCGTGCTGATTCCCTCTTACTGATTCCTGATTCCCTTAACCCTATAACTACTACGTCGCCTGCCGGCGACCCCCTGGCATGTCCTGTAGAGGAAATCGTCTCGCTTTACCACGAGGCCATGCCAACCAATCCAAGATGCAAGGTGCTCAACTCGTCGCGCCGTGGATCGATCAAGGCCCGTTGGCTGGAAGCCGCCCGCCTGACATGCAAGCCATTCGGGTACAGCAGTCGTGCTGATGGCCTAGCTGCCTGGCGGACCTTCTTCGAGACGTGCAGTGAGTCGGCTTTCCTGACCGGGAGAACATCAGCGCAGCCAGGAAAGCCGCCATTTCTGGCGGACATCGACTTTCTAATGTCCGCCAGTGGGTTCGCCAAATGCCTCGAGAACAAGTACCACCGGGAGGCTGCATGAGTGCGCGAGGCCACCTGCTTCCCCCGCAATCCATCGAGGCAGAGCAATCCGTCCTGGGCAGCCTGCTGCTGGACAATTCAGCCTGGGAGCGCATCGCCGGCCTAGTGAGTGATGTGGATTTCTACCGGGACGATCATCGGCGCATTTTCCGCCACATCGCCTGCTTACTCGACCGTGGACAGCCGGCCGACCTGGTTACCGTTGCTGATGCCCTGGAGGCTGCCGGCGAGGCTGAACATACCGGGGGCCTGGCGTACCTGGGCGAAATCGCCAACAACACCCCCTCGGCCGCCAACATCCGGCGCTATGCCGAAATGGTCCTGGGAAGTAGCAAGCGCCGTGATGTGCTAGCAATTGGCCATCAGATTGCCGATCTTGCGACTTCGACTGGTGGTGACACGAGCACCCTGGTGGAAGAGGTCACAGGCCTAGTAATGAGGCTGGCTGATGCCAGAAATGCCGGTAGGGAACCCCAAAGCATCGACGAGTTGCTGCCTGGTGTCCTGGATGCACTGGAGCAGCGCTCCCAGAAACGTGGACATATTTCCGGCCTGCCGACAGGGTACCGCGACCTTGACCAACTGACGTGTGGCCTCCACCCCGGAGACCTCGTTATCGTCGCTGGCCGCCCGAGCATGGGGAAAACCACCCTGGCCGTGAATGTTGCCGAAAACGTGGCGGTGGCCGGCGGCACTGCTTTCGTGGTGTCGCTGGAAATGGCCGCATCCCAGCTTGCCGAGCGCAGCATGGCCCGCTTCGGGAGTATCAGCACCCAGGCACTACGATCCGGCAACCTTGACGACGCAAGCTATGACCGCGTTTCTGCATCGCTGGAACGGCTTACCGGGAAACGGCTCGTCATCGCCGATGATCCGACCCTATCCCATGTGGCGCGTATTCGCCTAGCGGCCCGCAAAGTGCGGCAGCGTATGGGGTGCATTGATCTGATTGTTATCGACTACCTGCAGCTGATGCGCGGCGACGGCAACACCCGCAACGAGGAACTGGGTGGCATTACTCGTGCGCTGAAGTTGCTGGCACGGGAAATGGCTTGCCCCATCATCCTGCTGAGCCAGCTCTCACGGAAGGTAGAGGAACGGTCTGACAAGCGACCGATGCTGTCCGATTTACGCGACTCCGGAAGTATCGAGCAGGATGCTGATGTGGTGCTCATGGCCTACCGCGATGACTACTACAACCCGGACAGTCCGTTTAAAGGGTTTGCCGAGATCCTTATCCGTAAGCAGCGCATGGGGCCCCTAGGTGATGTGCGCCTTATCTTCCAAGGGGAGTTTTCCAGGTTCTGCGATGCCTGCCAGCAGGAATTTGCTGAAGCTGCCGCACGTGCAGCTCAGGCTAAGCCGACTAGATCCGGCCGGAGGGGGTTTGATGATTGAGCGATTCCCCTTCCGACAAAGGCCAATTGCCTCCCTTATTTCATCTCTGCAAATTTCCCATAGACCTCCAGAAACTGCCAAGAGGGAAGTCGTTCGCAATGAACAATCTGAGCGTCTGTCTAGGGCTCAGCGCTATAAGGTTGCGGAGAGCAAGGTGAAGAAAGTCTTGCAGCGGACAAATAGGTGGGTCAGTGCTCACGAGGTGGGTGAGGAGGCCTTGATACCTTGGCGTTGTGCGGCTCGGGCCTTGCTAAGGCTAGTAGGTCAGGGAGAGGTAGAAGCTCGGTTGGTTTCCAGGAAGGATGAGAACTTCCGACAGCGGGAAAGCCGGCTCTATCGGTGTTGCCCCAAGTTGGATGGTTTCCCCTCCTGGATGATTCTGCCCCCAAAGCGGTGAACCGCCATGGGTGTGCCAGTACTCATGCCCCCCGCGGCTGCAGCTTCCGTGTCGCTGGAGGAATCCAGCAAGGCGGCAAGGGTGCTCGGACAGATGGGGGGACGGCCAAAAGGATCTCGATCCTCCTCCTTGGCTGCCTGGCTTCGGCGTGAGGTGGCGCAGCGTCGAGCCGAAGGGTATTCGTGTAGGGAAGCATTCGTAATCCTTCGTGATACCGAAGATCCAGACGGTGACGATGCTTTGACGCTAAAGGACTGGACTAGTGACAAGCATGGCGTTGAGCCAAATGCTCGTGTGAGCTGGGCCTACTTCAAGAGGCTTTGGTACGAAAAAAACTGAGTTACAAAAACCGGTTTCTGTAACCACCGTCAAGAAAATGGCCTTATCCCCATTTTCTTGAGACCACCATGCCCTTACCCAATCAGTTTGAGACTCGGCAGCAGCAGCTGGAGCGTATTGCTGGAAATGTTCAAAAGCAGGAGTACCAGGATCAACCTGTTTCAAAGGGCGCCACTGGTTCTTCTATGGTTCCTGCGTTGAAGCCACTGCCTGCAGCCAAAGCACCCCTGTCCCCGCAAGGTACGGACAGAGATCAGGGGGGAATTGCTGGGGACGTGGATAAGCAAGGGCGGCGCACCTCTGCTGGCAATAGTTTCTCAAGCGACCCGGGGGCCAGCAAAGATGGTGGCTGGGACTTGGCCGGCAATAACGCCCAGCTTGAGCAGTCCATTCGAGACATGCGAAAAATCCAAGAAATGCGTGGCGACCACGGCGCCTTTGCAGGTCTTATGAGTAACCCGGGAGCGGCTGACAGTCAGGCCATCCACGCCAAATGGGACATGGAGAACCAGCTTAAAAACATGTCCTCCCGGAGCCGGGCCCAGGTGCTTGCCGCCATGCTCAACAAAGATGCTGCTGTTCAGAATGCCCAGACCAATGCCGAAGTGGTTATGGCTGGCCAGAGGAACAACCAACATGACCAGAATTTGCTACTCCGTAGCAGGGCATTGGATTTGCAAGGGGAGCGACTTGGCTTGATCGGTCGGGGGCAAGACTTGCGAGATAAACAGGTGCAAAAGCGGATCGACAGCCAGGAAGACATTGCCTTTTCCCGGATTACGGAACGGTCTGGCTTGAGTCTGGCGCAGCAGCGCAGCAATGCTGAGATTGCCGCTGCCAGACAGGCAATCTCTGGGCTGAGTCAGGACGATATCAAGCGTAAGACGAGCGACTTCACTTCGACCGGGCGGCAAAATCCTGACTTTGATCCAATGCTTGCGAAGTCAGTTGCTTTGGCAAATCGCCGCATGGTTGGTGATGACGAGTTGTTTGACGCCAAGCAGCAGGGAATGGCGCCGGCGCAAGGAAAGGCCTCTCCAGGTACCGGAAACGATGTCTTAGATCGTTTCAAGGCCGATACGTCGATGAGCAAGTACCGCGTAGGAAAGGAAACGGAGCGGGGGATAGAGGTCCTGGATCAAAACGGCAAGCTGCTTGGCCACTACCGGTAAGGGGGGACTTTCGATGACCGAAAACGAAATCCGTGAGCTTCCCCCTGCAGTTCGGGAGCAATTTCACAAGGTGGCCAATCACGAGATTGATCAAGACCCGGGTGTAAAACTGCTCCTGGAGGAACTGAGTGGCTGTGAGAAAGAGGAGCGCCTGACACTCGAAAAGTCGAATGCAGTTCGGACGTTATCCCAAGTAGCCAATGACAGTTTGGTTGAGGCTAGGGCCGGCCTGGCAGCGATTGAGGCTGAGCGGCCTAACGTCGTTATTCAAGCCCTCATCGATGGGGATGGGTTTGAAAAGGACGATGAACTGCTTGAAAGGCGGCAAGAGCTGATGCTGAAAATTGATCGCTTGGAACTGGCTCTGCCGCAGCTAGAGAAGCTGTTAAAGCGTGATGCCCAGATCCACAGTATGTGTGTAATGCGCATCGAGTCGCTGAACGCCAGTCTCAAAGAAATACGAGATCGCCTGAAACTGCAAATTGCTCAAATGCGAGTCTTCGGCTGAAACCGCTATGACTTTCATTCCTCTAGACCAAGATAGTCCCGGGCAGAGGGGGTTTGTCCCTCTGGCAGAAAAAGAACCAATGGGCTTTTCCCCGGTGGGCGCAGGGGAACCCCAGAAAGAATCCCCTCTCAAGGCCATCGCTCTCAATAACCCGCTGACAGCGATTGGGGAGGCGGCCTTGAATTTGGGCTCCCAGGCGGTTGCACTTCCATTGGCGGGCCTTGCCGGCCTGGCTACCGAGACCGGTAACGCTCTGGGCCTAACGGAGAAGCGCGGGGCAGATGTGGTCCACCAGGTGGGGGAGGGTATGACCTACCTGCCGCGGGGAGATATGGGAAGGCAGGCTGCAGGCATCGCTACCTATCCTCTTGAGAAGTTGGCCGAGGCTGGGCAATGGCTGGGGGGAAAGACACTCGCAGCGACTGGGAGCCCTCTGGCTGCCACAGCCGTAGATACCGCCGTGAATGTCGCCCCGATGCTGCTAGACCCGGCCCTGCGCCCCAGGAAACGTGGGGGTGCTACGGATGCGCACTCTGTATCAGATGTCACTGGTGTAGAGGAGGGGAGCCGGGCGGGAAGGCAATCTACGATCGGAGAAAAGTCGGGGCCTTTAGAGGACTATTCCCCAATAGGTGCTCAGGGCGTGGTGAAGGAGGCCCAAGTGGGGGCAGATCCTGGGCGGCGCGTTGATGATGCCGCAACTCGGATCCAGGAGCATGCCCCTGGGGCTGATCGCCCCACGATTCCCGCCGATGACATGCTTCACCAGGAAGTAATCCATCGACAGGGTAATGGGGCTCCGGTGGTAATTGATGCCCGTGATGGCCCTCTGAGTGAGGCTGCTGTTTTGAGCATCCGAGCCAACAAGCCGGAGCAAGGCTCCATTCCCCTGGATCCCGCCCGGGCTGTTGCTGAGCAAGCCCTGTCAGACGAGCCCATGGGCACGAGCTTCTCTGCGAGCCTGGAAGATGGGGCTCTGAAAGTGAAGAGGGGGCCAGGGGAGTCCATCTCCAATGAGACGCTGAACAGTTCCATCCCGGGGCAGAGTGACTTTGCTCCCGGTGCGAACTATGTACCACTACGGGACGATGCAAGCCTGCCGGCCGGTGCAGGTAGCGTGGCAGAGCTTCCTGCACCCATGCGCCGGGAGAACATCATCAGGGACTTTACTCGGGCCCTGGATAGCTCCCTTTATGAGGGGAGGGTGACAGGTAAGAACCGATTGGGGTTCTTTCGCCCAGGGGTAGAAGAGGTCCGAATCAAGCGGGCTAATGACCTTGAGGTGGCAGCCCATGAAATGGCCCATCTAATCGATTTTCGTGATCCCGATATTTCCCGGGCAGTACGTTCCGACAAGGAGCTGACTGCGGAAATGCGGGGGATCAGTTACGACCAAAGCAAGCTGGCCGAAGGGTTTGCCGAAGGTGTCCGGCTATGGATGACCCAGCCGGATGCTCTCGTTGCCAAGGCGCCAAAGGTTGCTGCCTTTCTTGATCGGCTGTCTGCCAGTCATCCCTACGGGTCTGCCCTGAAGAAGGCCCAGGCTGACATGACGGCTTGGTTTGGCCAGGATGCCTTGTCAACAACAACCTAAAACTGACCCGCTAAGACAACACCCATCAACATAAAATTGACCCACATGGGGTGGTTGACGCATCGT
>NZ_BFBP01000024.1 GCF_003112695.1 Azospira sp. I13 | reverse complement strand
GCGTCGATCTGGTCGTAAGCCTTGGCTTCGCCACCGAACTTCTTGGACAGAATGGTGGTGATAGCAGCAGTCAGCGTGGTCTTGCCGTGGTCAACGTGACCGATGGTGCCCACATTAACGTGCGGCTTCGTACGTTCAAACTTTTCCTTGGCCATTGCGGTACCTCGAATTTAGAAAATGGTAAAAAAACTTCGGGGCATATCAGTGGTGCCCATGGGCAGGATTGAACTGCCGACCTCTCCCTTACCAAGGGAGTGCTCTGCCACTGAGCTACATGGGCATCCGCTTTCAACCAACCGTGCGGTCTGGAGCGGGTGAAGGGAATCGAACCCTCGTCTTAAGCTTGGAAGGCTTCAGCTCTACCATTGAGCTACACCCGCGTTCGATTTTTCACCCACGACACCCGCACTTCAGAACCGGGCGCCGCTTACCGCAACAAAAACTTGGTGGAGGAGGAAGGATTCGAACCTTCGAAGGCAGAGCCGTCAGATTTACAGTCTGATCCCTTTGACCGCTCGGGAACTCCTCCAAAACGAAGCCGCGAATTATGGCAATCTCGGTTTCCCGTGTCAAGCCCTGTATCGCGAAGCGAGGCGCATTATAGCAAAAGATTCGGGAAGGTCCAGCCCGATTTGTACGAATGTTCAAAATAAGCGCCCAGCCCTAGAATTCGCCCTCTTACTTTTTCACCGCCGCCATCGCCATGACCAGCTCCTCCCCCCTTCCTTCCGACCTGATTGATGCCCTGCGGCAAGCTTTCGGCAGCCGATTTTCCCAGGGGGAGTCGGTACGCCTGCAACATGGCCGGGACGAATCGAAGCATGACCCCATGCTGCCGGACGGCGTGGTCTTTGCCGAAAGTACGGAGGAAGTGGCCCTGGTCATGGGTCTGTGCCGCCAGTATCAGATCCCCGTGATTCCCTACGGCGTCGGCAGTTCAGTGGAGGGCCACATCCTGGCCCTGCGCGGCGGCATCTGCATCGACCTTTCCGGCATGAACCGGATTGTTGCGGTTCACGGCGAAGATCTGGACGCCACGGTGCAGGCCGGCGTCACCCGCAAGCAGCTCAACGATGAGCTGAAGGGCACCGGCCTTTTCTTCCCCATTGACCCCGGCGCCGACGCCACCCTGGGAGGCATGGCCGCCACCCGCGCTTCCGGCACCAACGCCGTACGCTACGGCACAATGCGGGAGAATGTGCTGGCCCTGACGGTGGTCACTGCCGACGGCCGCATCATCAAGACAGGCACCCGGGCCCGCAAGTCCTCCGCCGGCTACGACCTCACCCGGCTATTCGTTGGCTCAGAAGGCACCCTGGGCATCATCACCGAACTGACGGTCAAGCTCTACCCCATTCCGGAAGCCATTTCCGCCGCCGTTTGCGCCTTCCCCAGCGTTGATGCTGCGGTGGATACGGTAATCCAGACCATCCAGATGGGAGTTCCCGTCGCCCGGGTGGAGTTGCTGGATGCCTTGACCCTGCAGGCCATCAACCGATATTCCAAGACCACCCTGCCTGAAGCCCCCACCCTCTTCTTTGAATTCCACGGCAGCGAAAGCAGCGTCCAGGAGCAAGCAGAGCTGACCCAGGAAATCGCCCAGGGCAACGGCGGCCAGGACTTCCAGTGGTCTCCCCGGCCGGAAGATCGCAGCCGCCTGTGGCAGGCCCGCCACGACGCCTATTTCGCTTGCCTGCAACTCAAGCCCGGCTCGCGCTGCTTCCCCACCGATGTCTGCGTGCCCATTTCCCGCCTGGCCGAGTGCATCCATGCCACCAATGCGGATATCGCCCAGGTTTCCTTGCCCATCGCCCTCTTCGGCCACGTGGGAGACGGCAACTTCCACCTGGTGGTGCTGGTGGATACGGCCAACCCCAAGGAAATGGCCGAAGCCGAGTGGATCAACCAGCGCGTCGTCGAACGCGCCCTGGAGGCTGAAGGCACCTGTACCGGCGAGCATGGCGTGGGGCTGGGCAAGCAGAAATTCCTGGTCCGCGAACATGGCGAAGGTGCCGTAGCGGTCATGCGGGCCCTCAAGCTGGCGCTGGACCCAGACGACCTGCTCAATCCGGGCAAGATACTGCCGCCCGCCTGACCCCAACCCCCTCCCAACCCGGCCAGCCATGCTGGCCTTTTTTTTCGCCCCTATTCGCCCTTTTCCCTCTGTTTGCGACTGTTGCGATGCAACGTTACGCCGCCCCATCGGTCCCATACAATGAATCCGCCACCTATCCGTGGCACTTCAGACCGGTACCCACCCACAAGGCGGCCGCCGGAGCGACCAATCCGCCATGCGATCCGGCCCACCCCCATCGGGATACGAAGGCAGGACGCCGGCAACCGATGGAGGAGCAAGCCCATGGGCGATATCTCTGCACACCTCTCCAAGACGCTGGCCCAGGCCAGCCTGGACGACAAGTACACCACCCTTTCCGGCCGCGCCTTTCTCACCGGCATCCAGGCCCTGATCCGGCTGCCCATGCTGCAGCGGCTGCGCGACCAAGCTCTGGGGCTCAATACCGCCGGCTTCATTTCCGGCTACCGGGGCAGCCCTCTCGGCGGTCTGGACCAGGGCCTGTGGAAAGCCCAGAAGTATCTGGCGGAAAACCACATCACCTTCCAGCCCGGGGTCAATGAGGACCTGGCCGCCACCGCCGTCTGGGGCAGTCAGCAGGTCAATCTCTTCCCCGGCGCCAAGTACGACGGGGTGTTTGCCCTGTGGTACGGCAAGGGCCCGGGGGTGGACCGCAGCGGCGACGTCTTCCGCCACGCCAACGCCGCCGGCAGCTCCCGGCACGGCGGCGTGCTGGTGGTGGCCGGCGACGACCACGCCGCCAAGTCCTCCACCCTGCCCCACCAGACCGAGCACGTCTTCAAGGCGGTGATGATGCCGGTGCTGTATCCGGCCAACGTCCAGGAGTACCTGGAATACGGCCTGCACGGCTGGGCCATGAGTCGCTATTCAGGCTGCTGGGTGGCCTTCAAGGCCCTGGCGGACACGGTGGAAACCTCGGCCTCGGTGTGGGTAGACCCCATGGCCCTGGACATCCGTCTGCCCGAAGATTTCGAACTGCCGGCCGACGGCCTCAACATCCGCTGGCCCGACCCGCCCCTGGTACAGGAGGCCCGCCTCACCCACTTCAAGCTCTACGCTGCCCTGGCCTACGCCCGGGCCAACCGGCTCAACCGCATCGTCATCGACTCCCCAGCCCCCCGCCTGGGCATCATCACCGCCGGCAAGTCCTATCTGGACGTGATGCAAGCCCTGGACGAACTGGGTATCGACCAGCAACTGGCGGCCGAAATTGGCATTCGCCTCTACAAGGTGGGCATGGTCTGGCCCCTGGAAGCCGAGGGGGTACGCCAGTTCGCCGAAGGGCTGGACGAAATCCTGGTGGTGGAAGAAAAACGCCAGATGCTGGAATACCAGTTGAAGGAAGAGCTCTACAACTGGCGCGAAAACGTGCGCCCCCGGGTGGTGGGAAAATTCGACGAGAAGGGCGAATGGGCACTGCTGCCCGATGGCAAGGGCCACCTTTCCCACGGCGACTGGCTGCTGCCAGCGGCCGGCGAACTGTCCGTGGCCCAAATCGCCCGGGCCATCGCCAGCCGCATCGAACGCCACTTCACCAGCCCGGCCATCAAGGCTCGGCTCGAACTGATCGAAGCCAAGCAGAAGGCGCTGCAAACGCCCATCATCCTCACCCAGCGTACGCCCCACTTCTGCTCCGGCTGCCCCCACAACACCTCCACCCGGGTGCCGGAAGGCTCCCGGGCCGTGGCCGGCATCGGCTGCCACTACATGGTGACCTGGATGGACCGCAGTACCGCCACCTTCACCCACATGGGGGGCGAAGGCGTCACCTGGGTCGGCCAGGCGCCCTTCACTGAGGAAAAGCACATTTTCGCCAACCTGGGGGACGGCACCTACTTCCACTCTGGTCTGCTGGCCATCCGCCAGTCCGTGGCGGCAAAAACCAACATCACCTACAAGATCCTCTACAACGACGCCGTCGCCATGACTGGCGGGCAACCCGTGGACGGCGTCCTCTCCGTGCCCCGCATCACTCGCCAGCTGGAGGCCGAAGGGGTGGGCCGGATGGTGATCGTCACCGACGAGCCGGAGAAATACGCCGAGGTGACGGACCTAGCGCCCAACGTGCCGGTGCGCCACCGGGACGAGCTGGATGCGGTGCAACAGGAACTGCGCCAAGAGCCGGGCACCACTATCCTCATCTACGACCAGACCTGCGCCACGGAAAAGCGCCGGCGCCGCAAGCGGGGCAAACTGGCCGAGGTGGATCGCCGGGTCTTCATCAATGAGGCGGTGTGTGAGGGCTGCGGTGACTGCTCGGTACAGTCCAACTGCCTCTCGGTCATTCCGGTGGAAACGGAGTTTGGGCGCAAGCGGGCCATTGACCAGTCCAACTGCAACAAGGACTTCTCCTGCCTCAAGGGCTTCTGCCCCTCCTTCGTCACCCTAGAGGGCGCCCGCCTGAAGAAGGGCCAGGCTCTGTCCACGGACGAGCATGACTGGCCTCCCCTGCCCGACCCTGCCCTGCCGTCCACAGCGCGGCCCTACAACCTGCTGGTGACGGGGGTTGGTGGCACCGGCGTGGTGACCCTCGGCGCCCTCATCGGCATGGCCGCCCACCTGGACGGCAAGGGCGTTTCGGTGCTCGACATGACGGGGCTGGCCCAGAAGTACGGCGCCGTCTTCAGCCATCTGCGCTTTGCCGACCGGCCGGAGGATATCCACGCTGCCCGTATCGCGACCGGTGAAGCGGACGCCATCCTGGGCGGCGACGTGGTGGTGACGGCAGGCAACGAGGCCCTCTCCAAGATGCAGGAAGGGCGCACCCGGGCGGTGGTCAGCTGCACCGAAACCCCCACCGCGGAATTCACCCGCAACCCGGACTGGCAGTTCCCCCTCAGCGCAATGCAGCGGGCCATCGCCACAACAGTGGGCCAGGGCCAGGCCTGGTTCCTGGATGCCCAGGCCCTGACGACCCGGCTGATGGGCGACGCCTTGTACACCAACATGTTCCTGCTCGGTTTTGCCTGGCAGCAAGGCATGGTGCCGGTTTCCCTGGCCGCCCTGACCCGGGCCATCGAACTTAACGGCACCACTGTCCAGGCCAATCTGCAAGCGCTGCTGTGGGGCCGCCGGGCCGCCCACGACCAGGCCCGGGTGGAACGCCTGACCCAGCCACCGGAGCCCCCCCGGACGCATCCGGTCGACCTTCTGGAAGACAGCATCGCGCGCCATCGGCAAGCCCTCTCGGCTTACCAGAACGAGGCCCTGGGCCGGCATTACGCCACCCGTATCGCCGCCCTGGCAGATGCAGAGCGACCTCTGGACCCGGCCACACCGGTCTCCCTGGCAGCGGCCCGGGCTTACTACAAGCTCCTGGCCATCAAGGATGAATACGAAGTCGCCCGGCTGCACACCCGGCCAGAATTCATGGCCCAGCTCCGCCAGACTTTTGCCGGTGAGCCGGGCCAGGATTATCAAGTGCACTTCCATCTGGCGCCGCCCCTGTGGGCGCGCCCCGACCCGGCCACCGGCCGGACCCGCAAGCGGGAATATGGCCCCTGGATGCTGCGGGCCCTGAAGGTACTGGCGGGGCTACGCTTCCTGCGGGGCTCGGCCCTGGACCCCTTCGGCTATACGGCGGAACGGCGCATGGAGCGGCAGTTGATCGCCGACTTCGAGGCGGACCTGAACCTCATCCAGCAACATCTGGCCCAGGGCAATGCCCACCCGGCCCTGCTGGCCCTGGCAGAGTTGCCAGAGAGCATCCGGGGCTACGGCCCGGTGAAGGAGCAGGCCGCACGGCTGGTCCAGCAGAAGCGGCGGGGGCTGCATGGGAAATTGCAGGCCGGAAGCCCGGCCGTCACTTAATGGGCGGCAAAGAAAGGCCGCCAGCGATGAGCTGAGGCCCGGTGGCGAGGTCGGGCACGGCGGGCGGGTCGGTTACAATGACCGGCCCGCCCTTCTTCGCCCACTTCAGCCCCGTGCCCGCCTCCACCCGCCAGCTCGCCCTCCAGTTCGCCGCCGTCCTCCTGGTTCTTTCCCTGGCCTGGCCCTATTACGGCATGAAGGCGGAATTGCTGCCCTGGGGGCCGGTTAGCCTGGCCATCGGCCTGATCGCCCTGCTCCTGGCCACCCTCTCTCACCAGCCCTGGTGGTGGCGCCTGATCCACCTGGGCTTCGCCCCCCTGGCCTGGGCGGCAGCTCAATGGCAAATCGACCCGGGCTGGTTCCTGCTCGCCTTCATCCTCATGTTGCTGGTATACCGCGGCGCCCTTACCGGCCAGGTGCCCCTTTATCTGTCCAACCGGCAGACTGCTGCTGCCCTGGCCCAATTGGCCAACGAACGCCAGGCCCGACGTATTCTGGACCTGGGTGCCGGTATCGGCAGCCTGCAAGCCCCTCTGGCCCAGGCCCTGCCCAATGCCACCGTCGCCGGCCTGGAAAACGCTCCCCTCACCTGGCTCCTGGGCCGCCTGCGCCTGCGGCAACTCGGCAACGCCCCCCTGCACTACGGAGACCTCTGGCAAACCGATCTGGGTGGTCAGGATCTGGTCTACGCCTTTCTCTCCCCCGAGCCCATGGATGTGCTGGGGCAAAAAGCTGCAGCGGAAATGGGGCCAGGCAGCCTTTTCGTCAGCAACAGCTTTCCCATCCCCTGGGCTGAAGAGGAACGGCTGATCACCGTCGGTGACCGGCGCCAGACCCGTCTCTACTGCTACAGCCCGGCCCATTTGCAAGAGCAGCTGGCGCGCCTGTCGCCTACGGTTGCCGACGACGGCACATCAGTGGACAATCCGACTTAAGCATTCGTCATCCCAACCCACCACCTGACGGCCATCTTCCCTTGAAAAACTGGGGCATCCAGACCCGTATTCTCATACTCGCCCTGGCGCCGGCCATTGTCGTGGCCGGCGCCCTGAGTATCTATTTCGTGCTGGCCCTGCTGGCCGATCTGGACCGAGACCTGCGGGACCAAGGCTTGGGCCTCGGCCGTCAGCTGGCGGCCATCGCCGAATACAGCGCTTATTCCGGCGACCGCCAGGCCCTCAACAGCATCGCCCTCGCCGCCCTGGAGGAATCTCACGTCAACAGCGTCGAGGTTTATGACCAGAATGGCGATGCGCTGGCAGCCAGCGGCGCCCTGCCCCCCTCCCTGAATCCCCTACCGGATGCAAGCCAGTCCGTGGTCATTCACGAATCCCTGGACCATCTGCGTATCGCCGCCCCGGTACTGCGCCATCGCCTGGAAGCCCAGGACCCTTTCCTGGCGGATTCGCCCACGGCCGGCCCGGGGGAGTTGCCGCCCCTGCTCGGCTGGGTGGTGGTGGAAATGTCCCGCCAGGCCCTGGACGCCCGACGCAAGGAAACCATGGTTTTCACCCTGGCCCTGATGCTCCTTACCGTCGCCGCCACCAGCCTGCTGGCCATGGTGCTGGTCCGCCAGGTGAGCCGCCCCATCATTCGCCTGGAAAGGGCAGTGGACCGCATCCGCACCGGCCATCTGAACCTGCAGTTGCCGGCAGACAGCGGCGGCGAACTGCAGCGCCTGGAAGAAGGTTTCAACACCATGGCTCGGGCCCTGCAGGAAGCCCGAGGCAATCTGGAAGGCAAGATTCACGAAGCCACCCGGGAGCTGGAGCGCAAACGCCAGGAGGCCGAGCGCAGCAGCCTGGCAAAATCTCGCTTCCTGGCCGCGGCCAGTCACGACCTGCGGCAGCCCCTGCATGCCCTCAATCTCTTCGCTGCCGACCTGAAGAACAACGCCAGCGACCCGGATCAGCAAAAGCTGGCCGGCCAGATCGGCACCTCCATCCTCAGCATGTCGGAGCTGCTGGACGCCCTCCTCAACATCTCCCGCATCGACGTGGCAGGCGTTTCCCCACAATACGAGGTGATGAGCCTGCAGGCCCTGTTCGAACGCCTGCGCCACACCTTCGCCCGGGAAGCCGAGAGCCGGGGCCTGCGCCTGCGCTTCCGCCCCACCCAGGCCTGGATTCAGGGCGACCCGGCCCTGCTGGAGCGCCTGCTGGGCAATCTGCTCACCAATGCCCTACGCTATACCGAACGCGGCAGCATTCTGGTTGTCGCCCGCCAGCGGCGCCAGGGCTGGCGCCTGGAGGTGCGGGACAGTGGCAGCGGCATTGCTCCGGAACACCAGCAGGCGGTGTTCGAGGAATTTTTCCAGGTTGGCAACGCCGAGCGGGAGCAGGGCAAGGGACTGGGGCTGGGGCTAGCCATCGTGGATCGCCTGGCCAAGGCCATGGAAGTGCCCCTGGAGTTACGCTCGGCCCTGGGCCGGGGCTCCACCTTCGCCTTGCTGCTGCCGGCGGCCGATCCCCAGGAAGCCGGAGCGGGCGCCACAGAGCAAGTCCCCACCGTCGCCCTGCTGACCCACGGTGCGGGCTACATGGAAGCAACAGCCAATCAGATCATGGGGTGGCTACAGGACTGGGGCTTTCATTGCCGCCGGGTGGAATCTGCAGAAGGAGGGCTACGCCTGGCCGCCGTACCGGAAGAGAGCGGTGACGCCCCCTTCCTCTGGCTGGCGGTGGGCAATCCGGAGTCGCTATCGCCCTTGCTCGATGCAGGAGCGGGGCATCCGGCCGTAGTCATCACACCGGACGCCCAAAGCCCCGACGCCCCCTGGTTCACGCTTTCCCACCCCGTACGCCCCGCCAAGCTGCGGGCTTTACTGCTACGCCTGCGGGACGAGTGGGAAGACGCCAAAGCAGACGCTAAACCTTGATGCCGAGTCGGCTGACGGCCACCAGCGCCTGAGTACGGCTGGACACGCCCAGGGCCTTGAAAATAGCCGTGATATGGATTTTTACGGTGCCTTCGGAAAGGCCCAGCAGATTGGCGATGTCCCGATTGGACTTGCCCTTGGTCATCAGTCCCAGCACTTCAGCCTGACGCTCGGTCAGGCCGAACTCGGAGGCCGGCGCCTCCTGTACCGTGGGGGTAGGCGCCAACTCAGCCGCCAGGCTGACCGGCATCAATTGCTCCGGCTTGTGCAGATTCCCCGCCAGTACCTGGCGCACCGCAGCCACCAGCTTCTCGGTGGAGTAGGCCTTGGGAATGAAGCCCAGGGCGCCATGCTTGAGCGCCCGGTTAACCGTATGGGCATCGTCGTAGGCCGACACCACCACCACCGGTATGCTCGGAAAACGGGTGCGGAACATGTCGAGACAGGTCAGGCCATCCACACCGGGCAAGGCGATATCCAGCAGCACCAGGTCCAGATCGGATTCCCGCTCCAGAACCGAGACCGCTGACTGACAATCCCCGGCTTCGAAAACCACCACTTCAGCCTCCAGCTGACGCAGCACCCGGACCAGCCCTTCCCTGACCAGCGCATGGTCCTCAATGACAAGCAATGTGAGCATAGACTGATGTAATGACGTTGTTGTTTTGCCGCTAATTTAACACTCCGGGAGCACCCCGGCTATTCCGCAGGCAAAAATATTCGTAGTATTGTGGAATACCGCAGCCAACAAGGAGAACCCGGCATGAGCCTGCATTCTGGCAACAACGACCCCCTGGATTTCGTGAAGAACATGTGGGGCAACATGGGCTTCTCCCTGCCCGGGATGGTGACCCCCACCCTGGACACCGACGAGCTGCAGAAACAGATCACCGATCTGAAGGCGGTGGAGGGCTGGCTGCGCATGAATCTTTCCATGCTGCAGATGACCATTCAAAACATGGAAATGCAGCACTCCACCCTGACGGCCGTAAAGGCCATGGGGGCCATGGCTGCCAAGCACAGCAACGATCTCAGCGAAGAAAGCACGGGCACGGCGGAAGCTGCCGGGGCTGCCGCCGAGGCCGCCGCCAGCGCTTTTTCCCAAGCCGCCCTGTGGCCCTGGAACATGATGACCCAGGTGCAGGAGCACCTGCAGCAAAGCGCTGCCGCTGCGGCACCAGAACCAGCACCGGCCCCCAAGCCCAGAGCAACACGCAGCACCAAAGCAGCGCCGGCCAAGGCCAAGAAACCGACTGCCGGTGCTGCGCCGCGCAGCCGCAAGACCGCCAAGTAAATCTGGAAGGCAGCCCGGGGGCCGGCCTTTAGGCTGCCGGTCCGGCCAATGCAGCCAAGAGACGCTGGTGAATGCCACCAAAGCCGCCGTTGCTCATCACCAGCACCCGGTCACCAGGCCGGGCAGCGGCGGCAATGCGGGATACCAGCAAATCCAGGTCATCCAGCGCCAGCGCCCGCTCACCCAGGGGCGCCAGCGCCCCTGCCGCATCCCAGCCCAGATCCTTGGTGTAGCAGAAGACCAGATCCGCTTCCTTGAGACTGTCGGCCAGGCGGTCCTTCATCACACCGAGTTTCATGGTGTTGGAACGGGGCTCCAGTACGGCCAGGATACGGCCAGGCCCCTCCCCCTGGGCGATGGCACCGGCCAGTTGGCGGCGCAAGCCCCCCACCGTGGCGGTAATGGCGGTGGGATGGTGGGCAAAATCGTCGAGCACCGTGACCCCCCGCGCCGTGCCCTTCACTTCCATGCGCCGCTTGACGTTATGAAAGCTGGCCAGGGCCTGCAAGCCGTCCTCCACCCGAACCCCCACATGGCGTGCCGCCAGGATAGCCGCTACCGCGTTCTGGCGATTGTGTTCGCCCGTCAGGCCCCAGCGTGTCCGTCCCACCTCCTCGCCGTTGTGCAGCAGGACAAGGGAGCCATCCGCGTCATCGCCTCGGGCATTCCAGGTATCGCCACCAAACCAAGCCAGATCGGACCAACAGCCTCGCCCGATGACCCGCTGCAAACTTTCCTCCCGGGCATTGGCGACCACCAGGCCGGAGCGGGGGAGCGTACGCACCAAATGATGAAATTGCGTCTCGATGGCCGCGAGATCTCTGAAAATATCTGCGTGATCGAACTCCAGATTGTTCAACACCACCGTCCGCGGGTGGTAATGAATGAATTTTGAGCGTTTGTCGCAGAATGCGGTGTCGTATTCGTCAGCTTCGATAACGAAGAACGGCAGGTCGGTGAGACGGGCGGAAACTCCGAAATTCTGCGGCACCCCCCCGATAAGGAAGCCGGGTTTGAGACCGGCAGACTCGAGAATCCAGGCTAGCATGGCGCTGGTGGTGGTCTTGCCGTGGGTCCCCGCCACCCCCAGCACCCACTTGCCCTGCAGCACATGTTCCGCCAGCCACTGGGGGCCGGAGACATAGGGCAATCCACGGTCCAATATCTCCTCCAAGAGGGGATTGCCACGGGAAATGGCATTGCCGATCACAAAAATGTCGGGATTGACGGCGATCTGGTCGGCATCATAACCCTCGGTCAAGGCAATGCCCTGGGCTTCCAGCTGGGTACTCATGGGTGGATAGACGTTAGTGTCGCAACCGGTCACCCGATGGCCGGCAGCCCGTGCCAGCAGGGCAATGCCCCCCATGAAGGTGCCGCAGATACCGAGGATGTGAATATGCATGCAATGTTCCGCCGGTTAGAATGAGGCGTCGATTCTAACAGCCGGGGGCCGCCATGAAATCCACCACCCGCCGCGGCGAGGCCCTGGCCTCCCGCAACGCCCAGCTACGACAGCTCATCGCCAGCACCGCCGCCCGGCTGATGGCCCAGGATGGCATTGATGACTACACCCTGGCCAAGCGCAAAGCGGCCCGGCAACTCGGCGTTCCGACCACCGACGCCCTGCCCAACAATGCGGAGGTTGAAGCCGAACTGCGCACTTACCAGTCCCTCTACCAGGAAGAGGAGCAGCGCCAGCGCATTCACGAGCTTCGGCAAAAAGCCTGCGAAATGATGGCAATCATGCCGGCATTCCACCCTTATCTCACAGGGTCGGTACTGGATGGCACTGCCGGGCGCTATGCCGAGGTGGATGTCCTGCTGTACCCCGACAGCGCCAAGGAAGTGGAAATTTTCCTCCTCAACCGGAACATCCCCTTCACTCACGAAACACCTCGCCATGACCGGGTGGACGCCGTCCTGCAAGTAGACATGGAGGGCGATCCGGTCAATCTGGTGATCTATCCGCCCCAGGATGAACGCACTACTTACCGCAGCCGGGACGGTCGGCTACGGGAGCGGGCCCGCCTCGAAGCCGTGCAGGCCCTGTTAACACTCGAGGCGACACCATGACCCCGGGCAGCCAGAGCCACCTATTGGGCCGAATCGCCCTGGCCCTCCTGCTGGCCTTGACTGCTTTCGCAGCGGGCCTCTATTTTGGGCACCGTCCGCCCAGTATCCAAGCCAACCCTAGCGGCGCCGCCGTGCAGGAACTACTGCGGTTGGAACTCCCCACGGCCGAGGGAACGCCCCAGGCCCTGAGCCAGTGGCAAGGACAATGGCGGATCATCAACTACTGGGCCACTTGGTGCCCGCCCTGCCGGGAAGAGATGCCGGAATTCTCGCGCCTGCAAAAGGAATATCGGGCGAAAGGCGTGCAATTCATCGGTATCGCCCTGGATTCGTCGGAGAACGTAGCTGCTTTCAGCCAGGCCACACCCGCGGCCTACCCTTTGCTGGTGGCATCTCCAAGCGCCATCCGCAACCTGAAGGCCCTGGGCAATGAACAAGGCGCCCTTCCCTACACCCTGATCATCGACCCCAAGGGGACAGTCAGGGAAACCCGGCTGGGCTCCCTGAGCGCCGCCGAGCTCCGTACCATGCTGCCTTAGGCCGGGCCGAACCCCACACAGACCGCCCCGGCCCTGCAAGCGGGCAAACTGGACAAACTGCAGCGAATTACGGCAAACTTGCAGCCATGAAGAAGCAAACTTCATCTTCCTCTTCCGCCAAGTCAGCGGGCAAGGCCTCTGGCCGAGCCAAGGCCGAGCCAAGCCCAGCACCACGGCTGTTGGTCCTGCACGGCCCCAACCTGAATCTGCTCGGCACGCGGGAACCCCACATCTATGGCAGTACCACCCTGGCCGATATCAATCGGGCCTTGGCGGTGCGCGCCGAAACTGCCGGCGTCGAGCTGGAAGGGTTCCAGAGCAACCACGAGGGGGCGCTCATTGAGCGCATTCACGCCGCCCGGGACCAAGGCGTGCGCTACATCATCATCAACCCCGCGGCTTACACCCACACCAGCGTTGCCCTGCGTGACGCTCTGGCGGCTGTCGGCATTCCCTTTGTCGAAGTGCATCTATCGAATGTCTTCGCCCGGGAAAGCTTCCGCCATCACTCCTATTTTTCCGATCTGGCGATCGGCGTCATCAGCGGTCTGGGGGCCGAGGGCTATTCCCTCGCCCTGGAGTTCCTGCTCAGTCGCCTCAACAGCGACTGACGCCGCCCGCATCCGGTTTCATTTTCACATCTAGAAACTTCCGCCGCCGGCTCTAGTCGGCGAACTTTCGAGGGAGATACATATGGATTTGCGTAAACTCAAGAAACTTATCGACCTAGTCCAGGAATCCGGCATTTCCGAACTGGAGGTCACCGAAGGCGAAGAGAAGGTACGCATTGCCAAACATAGCCCCGCCCCCATGGGCCAGGCCATGACCTATGCCGTTCCCGCTGCCGCCCCCATCGCTGCTCCGGCCTCCCCCGCAAGCACCAGCAGCGTGGACCTGGATGACGACCTGCCGGAAGGCCACGTGGTCAAGTCCCCCATGGTGGGCACCTTCTACCGTGCATCCTCCCCTGGCGCCGAGCCCTTCGTGCAGGTGGGCCAGACTGTGAAGCAGGGCGACACCCTGTGCATCATCGAAGCCATGAAGCTACTCAACGAAATCGAAGCCGACGCTTCCGGCACCATCAAGGCCATCCTGCTGGACAACGGCGAACCCGTAGAATTCGGCGAACCCCTGTTCGTCATCGGCTAAGGAGTTTTCTCCATGTTCGAGAAAATCCTCATCGCCAACCGGGGCGAGATCGCCCTACGGGTTCAGCGAGCCTGCCGCGAACTGGGCATCAAGACGGTCGTGGTGCACTCCGAAGCGGACCGGGAAGCCAAGTACGTCAAGCTGGCGGATGAATCCGTCTGCATCGGCCCCGCTCCGTCGGCCCAGAGCTACCTGAACATCCCGGCCATCATTTCCGCCGCAGAAGTCACCGACGCCCAGGCCATTCACCCTGGCTATGGTTTTCTCTCCGAGAACGCCGACTTTGCCGAACGGGTGGAATCCTCCGGTTTTGTCTTCATCGGCCCCCGGGCAGAGACCATCCGCCTGATGGGCGACAAGGTTTCCGCCAAGGACGCCATGAAGGCGGCCGGCGTGCCCTGTGTGCCCGGCTCCGACGGCGCCCTGCCGGACGACCCCAAGGAAATCATCAAGATCGGCCGGGCGGTTGGCTACCCGGTGATCATCAAGGCTGCCGGCGGCGGCGGCGGCCGCGGCATGCGTGTGGTACATACTGAAGCGGCCCTGATCAATGCCGTGGCCATGACCCGCCAGGAAGCCCAGACCGCTTTTGGCAACCCCATGGTGTACATGGAAAAGTTCCTGGAGAACCCGCGCCACGTGGAAATCCAGGTACTGGCCGACCAGCACAAGAACGCTGTTTACCTGGGCGAGCGGGATTGCTCCATGCAACGCCGCCACCAGAAGGTAATCGAAGAAGCACCGGCCCCCGGCATTCCGCCCCGCCTCATCGCCCGTGTCGGTGAGCGTTGCGCAGATGCCTGCCGCCGCATCGGCTATCGCGGCGCCGGTACCTTCGAATTCCTGTATGAAAATGGCGAGTTCTACTTCATCGAGATGAACACCCGGGTTCAGGTGGAGCATCCGGTGACCGAGCTGATCACCGGCATCGACATTGTCCAGGAACAGATTCGTATCGCCGCCGGCGAGAAGCTGCGCTTCAAGCAGCGGGATATCCAGTTCCGTGGTCACTCCATCGAATGCCGGGTGAACGCCGAAGATCCTTTCACCTTCGTCCCCTCTCCCGGCACCATCGGCTGGTGGCACCCGCCTGGCGGCCCCGGCATCCGCGTCGATTCCCACGTCTATTCCGGCTACAAGGTCCCGCCCCATTACGATTCCATGATCGGCAAGATCATTGCCTACGGCGACACCCGGGAACAGGCCATCCGCCGCATGCGCATCGCCCTTTCCGAGACCGTGGTGCAGGGCATCAAGACCAACATCCCGCTGCATCAGGAACTGATGCAGGATGCCCGCTTCATCGAAGGCGGCACCAGCATCCATTACCTGGAGCACAAGCTGGCCGCCAAAGGTGAAGTGAAGTCCCAGGAAGGCTGATTCGATGCCCTGGCTTCAACTCCATTGCGATGCCGATGCTGTTAGCGCCGAGGCCCTTTCCGACGCGCTGATGGAGGCCGGCGCCCTGTCGGCCGGCATCGAGGATGCGGATGCGGGCACCCCGGAAGAAACCCCCCAGTTCGCCGAACCGGGCATGGACATCGCGGCCGCCTGGGAGCACTCCCGGGTTGTTGCCCTGTTCGAGGCCGACGCCGACCCGGGAGCCGTGCTGGCGGCCTGCTGCGCCGAACTCGGCCTGCCGACCCCGGCCTTCACTCTGGAAAACGTGGCCGAGCAGAACTGGGTGCAGCTGACCCAGTCCCAGTTCGACCCTATCCGGGTTTCCGACCGCCTGTGGATCGTCCCTTCTTGGCACGAAAGCCCCGCTCCGGATGCGATCAACCTGATCCTCGATCCGGGCATGGCCTTCGGCACCGGCTCCCATCCCACCACCCGGCTCTGCCTGGAGTGGCTGGAGCGTCATGCCACCACCGGCGCCAGCCTGCTGGATTACGGCTGCGGCTCCGGCATTCTGGCCATTGCCGCCGCCCGCCTGGGTGCCAGCCCGGTCAGCGGGGTGGATATTGACCCCCAGGCAGTGAGTGCGGCCCAGGCCAACGCTGAACGCAACAACGTCGTCGCTCATTTCGCCGATTCCCGCGAGCCCATCGCCGGTCAGTTCGACATTCTCATCGCCAACATCCTGGCCAACCCCCTCAAAGCCCTGGCCCCCGCCCTGGCCAGCCATGTACGGCCCGGCGGCAAGCTGGCCCTCTCCGGCATTCTGGTGGAGCAGGAAGAGGAGATGATGGCCATCTACAGCCCCTGGTTCGCCATGTCCGTGGCCGACCGCCGGGAAGGCTGGGTCTGCCTGGAAGGCAGCCGGCTATGATGCTCACCCGCTGCCCCAATGCCGAGTGCCACACTGCCTTCCGGGTCACCCCGGAACAGCTCAAGGCCCGGGGCGGCAAGGTCCGTTGCGGCCAGTGCCAGCAGGTATTCAATGCACTGGAGCACCTGATTGATGAAGGGGAGGAGAATGCGCTGCCCCCGGCTTCCGACCGAGGGGCCGTAACACCGCTCGCCCTGGCTACCGAGGCAGCAGCGCCTTCAGCGCCGGAAGTTTCAGCACCGACAGTGGCAGATAGCGCCGGCCATGCAGAAGCTAGCCAGGCGGTGGAGGCGCTGGACTTCCCCATCGATGGCCGCATCGAACCCGACCTCGGAGAGGTACCGGAAGAGAATGAAGAAGCCACTCCGGGCGTACCCGAGTTCGAGCCCCTTCACGATGCCCTGATGGAACCGCCGGCCGACATCGTGGCCGACGCCCCTGTAGAAGCCACCGCCGACGCATCGGCAGAGGACACCGCCGAACCGCCGGAGGAGACGCCCGCCGCCCTGCTGCCCATGGACCCGGAGGACCCCATCCTGCCCCGGGAAACCTCTGCCATTCCCGGCTACAGCAAATGGGCCGAAACGCCCCTGGCTGGCGGCGGCCTGGCCCTGGCGGCCGAGACCACCCAGAAGCCCCGCTGGCCCTTTCTCCTGGCCATCGTCCTGCTCTGCGGCAGCCTGCTGGGCCAGACGGCCCACCGCTTCCGTACCGAACTCGCTATTTTGTTGCCCTCCCTGCAGCCCGCCATGCTGGGCCTGGGCTGGGATATCCCCCTGGCCCGGAAGGCTGACCTAGTCAGCATCGAAGCCAGCGACCTGCAGGCCGATGCCGCCAAGGGCCAGCTGGTTCTGCAGGCGACCCTGAAGAATCGGGCGCCCCACGTGCAGGATTTGCCTGCACTGGAGCTTTCCCTGACCGACACCCAGGATGCCGTGGTGGCCCGCCGTATCCTGCAGCCCGCCGATTACCTGCACGGCAGCGCTGCCCCGGCCGGCTTCCCGGCCAATGGCGAAATCGCCGTCAAGCTGTGGATCGAAACCGGCGACCTGGTACCTTCGGGCTACCGGCTCTACGTCTTCTATCCCTGATCTCCGCCCCGCACCGGGGCATCAAGCAAAGTTCATCCGCCCGTCACGGGATCGTCATGGCATACAGCCAGCATGGCCGTCATGCACGACGACGATCTGTCCCCTCTCTGCATCCAGGACCACCCGCCCAGCCGCCCCCAATTGCGGGTAGCCGTGGTGACGGAAACCTACCCTCCCGAAGTCAATGGTGTCGCCATAACCCTCTCGCGCCTAGTTGATGGCCTGGTGCGCCGAGGCCATCAGGTGCAGCTGGTACGCCCCCGCCAGGGGCGCCAGGATCGGGGCAACGCTAGCGATGTAGAGGAAGTGCTGGCCACCGGCTTCCCTATTCCCCGCTATGCTGGCCTGCGCCTGGGGCTGCCGGCCAAGCGGGCCCTCATCAAGACCTGGTCCCGCCAGCGCCCGGACGTGGTGCACGTGGTAACGGAAGGCCCCCTTGGCCTTTCTGCCGTCGCCGCCGCCCGCAAGCTCCAGCTGCCGATCACCTCCGGCTTCCACACTAACTTCCATGCCTATACCCGCCACTACGGGGTCGGCTGGCTACAGCACCCCCTCGCTGCCTACTTGCGACGCTTCCATAACCGGACCGACGCCACCCTGGTCCCCACCGGGCAACTGGCCCGGGAGCTGGAAACGGCCGGCTATACCAATCTGCGTGTCCTGGCCCGGGGTGTCGATACCGTCCTCTTCCACCCCCGGCACCGCTCCAACTTCCTGCGCCGCAGTTGGGGCTGCGATGGGGATGAGCCGGGCCTGGCGGTGCTATGCGTCGGCCGCATGGCGCCGGAAAAAAACCTGCCCCTGGTGCTGGAGGCCTTCGAGGCCATTCGCCGGCAGCGGCCCCATTCCCGACTGATTTTCGTCGGCGACGGGCCGGTCCGGGGGCCGCTGCAACAGCACCATCCCCAGCACGTCTACGCAGGAATGCGCAGCGGTGCCGACCTGGCAGCCCACTATGCCTCTGCCGACCTTTTCCTCTTTCCCAGCCTCACTGAAACTTTCGGCAACGTGGCCCTGGAGGCGCTGGCCTCCGGTCTACCGGTGGTGGCATTCGACCGGGCGGCCGCGGGAGAATTGATCCGCTCAGGAGAAAACGGCTTTCTCGCACCGCCGGACGATGCCGCGGCTTTTGTCGCCGCCGCAGTGGCGGCGGCCACCGGCAACACCCTGGGCATCCTCAAAAATCACGCCCGGGTCAGCGTGGTTGCCCAGGACTGGGAACGCATTCACGACACTTTCGCCCAGTTGCTGCTGCAATCGGTACGCAGCCACGCCCGGCGGCACCAAGCCCGCACCGCCATCGTCATGGCACCGGATTAGGGCCTGCGCCCCATCTTGGGCCGGCGCCGGCTCACCCTGGACCATAGCGGCCCGTCGGGGCCAGGGAAATCCCTGGCATATAAATCGCTTTATTTTATCCATATGCCTTGCGTGATATTTGTCACGTCAAGACGAATGAGTACAATCCTGCGTTATCAATTTTAAATAAAGGGAGCCGAATAACATGGGAGCCAAAGAGGCCGTGATCGTCGCGTGGAACGACGCATACAGCGTCGGCATGCAGGCCATCGACGAACAGCATCAAGCGCTGTTTACCACCATCAACCGCCTGTGGTCCGCCATCATCGGCAAGGGCAGCCAGGAGCAGGTTTCCCTGCTGATCACCGAACTGGAGCAATACACCAAGGCCCACTTCGCCGCCGAAGAGGCCTTTATGGATGCCGCCGGCTATCCGGGCCTGCCGGAGCACAAGGAATTGCACCGTACCTTCGTCAGCCGCATCGCCGCGGAGCGCCAGAAGGTGAGTGAAGGGAAGACGATCAGCCTCGACCTGCTGCACTTCCTCAAGGACTGGCTGGTGGAGCACATCCAGGTGCAGGACCAGCGTTACGCCGCCCACTGCCGCCAGAATCGGCAGCAGAAGGAAGGTGGCGGCCTCTCGGCCTTCTTCAAGCGCTTCTGGAACTGACGGACCCGCCCCTGCCCGGTCTCGGGCAGGGCACCCACCGGGCAGATCACCGGAGCGCGCCACCAGGGCAAGGGGCCCTGGTTGGCACCCTTGCCGGTGTTCTTACTGGGCCTGAACCCGGTCGCCGCTGGTAAAGAACCAGGTCCGGGTAATCACCAACTGATCCACATCCCGGCGGATATCCGCCGGGAACGCTGCATAGGGGCCGGCCATGCGGACAATGCGCAGGGCGGCATCGTCCAGCAGCTTATGGCCGGAAGTACGTTCCAGCTCCACCCGCTCGACACTGCCATCCGCATTGATGGTCACGGACAGCACCAGGCTACCGTAGAGTTTGCCCTTGGCGGCCTCCGGGTAATTCAGCGTCCCCACCCGCTCCACCTTGAGGCGCCAGTCTTCCACGTACTGGGCAAAGCGGTATTCATCGGCCCGAGTACCGATATTTTTCTTGCGCGGCCGCTTGTTGTATTCATCCACACTCTTGGAGATTTCTGCCTCCATGCGGGCCATGGCCAGGGCGCTGCTTGCTAGGTCCCGGCCCGAGAGGGTGGGCGTGGCCTGGGGCTGCGCCTCCCTTGCCTCCTGGCGGGGGGCCTGATGCTTGCTTTTCACCTCCGACAACAGGCGCTGCTGCTGGGCCTCCAGATCCTTCACCCGCTGGCGCGACTGCTCCAGGTCGCTACCGGCCTGCTGTCGGGCCGACGGCGGCAGGGGCGTGGCCGCCCGCCGGTTTTCATCCACATTGCCACCACCATCCAGGTTGGCCTGGGCCAGGGCCTGGGCATCACTGGGTTTGCGGGCCGACTTGCTGTTCACCAGAATGATTTCCAGGGCCTTGTCCTGCAGGGCGCGGGAGGCATCGGGGAACTTGAAATGGAGCGACAGCGCCACCCCGTGAAGGGCAAACGAAACCCCCAATGCAACCGGCAATGTAATGGCCGTCGGGGTCAGCCGACTCAATGCACCGCTTGCAATGGCGAGTCGTGACATGGACTTAGTCCCCTTCCCCTTCTTCGGCATTGGCCGTTGCCGCAACCGCGCCCTCAACCAGCGCGTCGAAACGCAGATTGAGTTCCAGGGACAAGGTATCCCAGGACTCCACCGTCAGCCGCACCTTCTGGCCCATCGGTAGTTCCGGCAGGGAGGGGACACGCTGCATGAGCGGCAGGGGATCAAGCTTTACCAGATTTTCCTTGCGCACGGTGCCTTCGATTTCCTTCACCCCCTGCTGCTGCAGCCAGCGCAGGCACCAGTAACGCTCCATGTGGCGCTGGAATTCGGCGTAGGCGGTGTAGGTCAGGTCGAAGTCACGCATGGCGGCAAAGAGCGTGTCACTCTTGGCGCCGAAGTGGGGCGCCCGGTCCTGCAACAGGGTAATCAGTTGCCACTGGTTCACCAGGTCCACATAGCGCCGCAGGGGCGAGGAGGACCAGGCGTATTGGGGCACGCCCAAACCCTCGTGGGGCAGGGGCGAGGTGGTCATGCGCACCTTGCCGGCGGTCTGGGCTCGGTAGATGCAAGCCACCTTCTCTTCGGCCAGGAGACCGCCCCAAGTGGCGTTGGCGACGATCATCAGCTCTGCCACCAGCTTGTCCAGGGGGCTGCCCCGCTTGCGGGCGGTGATCTCCACCCGGTCCGACTCGCCAGAGGGGTCGGTGTCATCCGGGAAGATGGCAAAGTTGTAGTCGAAGATACCCTGGGTGGCGGAAGGCTTGCCGCGCCGGCCTTCACAGGCACAGGCCAGCTGCCACAGCAGCTTCAGCTCGGCGGCAAAGCGGAAGTCGCCGAGGCCGGCGGCCAGGGTTTCCTCGTTGAAGAGGGGTTCAATCTCGTGGTGGCGCAGGTTGGCCGCCACATGCACCCGCTCGAGGCGGGATTCGTGGCCGACGATCTCCAGGGTTTCATTAACCGTCAGGTAGAGGGAGATGGCTGGCCGGGGCTTGCCCTCGGCCAGGGTGTAGGCCTCCACCACGGCGTCCGGCAGCATGGTGATCTTGTTGCCGGGCATGTAGACGGTGGAGAGGCGGTTGCGGGCAATCTCGTCCAGGGGGCTGCCGGGGCCAAAGCCCAGGCCGGGCGCGGCGATGTGGATGCCGACCCGCCAGCCGATCCCGGGCAGGGTTTCCAAGGAAAAGGCGTCGTCGATTTCCGTAGTGGCCGCATCGTCGATGGAGAAGGCCTGCACCGAAGCCAAGGGCAGATCGGCGGGAGCGGCCGGCACGTCCACCGGAGCAAAGCCGGTGCCCTTGGGAAAATGCTCCCGCAGGAACCGGTTGAAGTGGTAATCCCGGTGGGACTTGATGGCGCCGCAACGGGCCAGCAGATGGGGTGCCGAGAGATGCAACTCCTCACAGGCGGCCTCCAGGGCCTTGGTCTCCGGCTTGTTGCGGTCCGGGCTGTAGAGCAGTTGATCCAGCAGGGGGACGAACTCGGTCGGCAGACTGCCGGCCTTCAGCTCATCCACCATGCGCGTTATGGCAAGCGCTTGCTGACGCTTTTTTTCAAGACCGGCCAGAGCAGCCTGGAGAATGTCGGCAGGGGCTTTGCGGAAGCGACCCTTACCCTTGCGGTGGAAATAGACAGGCGCTGCGTGTAGGGCAAGCAGGACCGAAGTCGCTTCGACCGGAGCGGGGTCTTTGCCGACGTAGTCCTTCGCAAAATCAAGAAAAGAAAATTCGCCATCCGCACAGCACTCCCAAAGGAATTCGGGTTCGATGTCACGGGCCAGGGGTTCGGCGGCCTCCAGCAGGGCGCCGGGCGCCGGGGACTGGAAACGCAGCAGCACCGCCGCTGACTTGATCTTGGTTCGCTTGCCGGAAGCGCTTTCCACCTGCAGGGTGGCGTCATTGTCGGCCAGCACGGTGCCTGTCTTGAAGGCGCCGTCTTCTTCGAATAGAACGTTCATCGCCGGATTATAACCCGGCGAATTCAATGATTTGCGGCACGAATTCAACAAAACGCGTGAAGCTGTGATCGCCCCCGGCCAGCACCGTCTGGCGCGCTCCGGCATAGCGGGCCACGGCCTGGCGGTAGTCCAGCACCTCATCCCCCTCCTCCACCAGCAGCCAATAGCGGGTCGGATCGATGCGGGCCACTTCCAGGGCCTGCAACTGGGCGACGTGATCCCGGGTGAATTCGAATACCTCGCCGCTGTAGAGGTGAGTCTGGGGGCCCAGATAATCCGACAGGGTGAGATGGGCGACCACCGCCGGATTAACCAGTACCGCCGCGCATCCATAACGCTCGGCCAGCCAGGTGGCGTAAAAGCCGCCCAGGGAACTACCCACCAGGGTCAGATCGGGGCGCGCCGCCAGGATGGCCTCCGCCTGGGCCATGGCCCGGCGAGGCTCATGGGAAAGATCGGGACAGAAGAAGTCGCCGCCTTGGCCTCGGGCCACCATGGCCTCCCCCACGGCGCGGGCCTTGAAGGACTGGGGAGAAGAACGGAAACCGTGGAGGTAGAGGATGCCGGCCATGGAAATGCCTTGAACAGTGAAACGAATCAATCAGAGGCGGGCCGAGCCGCAGGGCAGCCTGCCTGTTTGCCTATTTCCGACGGTCTATTTCCGACGGCCTACTCGCACGACCTACTTGAACTCCCAGCGGTCTCCGGGAATCAGGGTGGCAGGGAAGGATTGGCGCAGCCAGGTGCGGGCCTCAATGCGCCCCTTCAGCGTAACCTCCCAGAAGGCCAGACTCGCCGCCTGAACGGCCTGCTCCAGGCGAGGCGGAGCCTGTTGGCGCAGGGTATGCTGACCAGCAAAATGCATGTGGGCACCGCCCTCCAGCACCAGCAGATATTTGTCTCCCGGCGGCATGTGCCGGTAAGGCAGGGTGCGATTGGCGGCATCGATATCCTGCAGGCCGATACCATCATCCCGGCTGCCGGTAATACTGAAGAAGGGGCGCTGCAGACGGGAAAAGCGGGCATTGAGCAGGTTTTCACCGCCCCGGGCGGAGGGCGAGAGGGCCAGGAAGGCGGCCAGCCGGGGCTCCTCCACTGGCGCCCCAACACTCAATTGCTCCCCGGCCATGGCCTGGGTGGTGACGGCGCCAAAGGAATGACCGGCCAGACCAATGTGGGCCAGATCCGCCTGATTCCAGCCGGGTTCACCCTGGCGACGGGCCAGTTCATCGAGAACGAATTGCACGTCGGCAATGCGGGCCCGGGACTGCTCCGGCGTCATGGCCGCCTTGAGGGCCCGGCGAATGGCCATGGGGCCGCCCTGCAGGAGCGCCCCATCACTACCGGTATGTTGCAGGGCGATGCCCAGATAGCCGTGGGCGGCCCAATGCCGCAGCCACGCCTCACCGGCCTCACGGCTGCCGCCCAGGCCGTGGGAGAAAAGGATCACCGGCACCCGGGCCAACCCTTCCGGCCCATAGCGTTTGACGGGAATATCCCGCTGGCGGACCGCATCATGCCAGACCTCCAGCGCCACCTGAACCCGGTAAGGGCCTGCCGCAGCGTAATGGGGGGATGCTGCCATGACAGGCCCCTGGCTCAGGCAGCAGAGCCAGCACAACAGCCAGCGGCAGGCACGGCGCCCCATGGCATTGCGGCCTAGCCTGCCGACCAGCTCACCGTGCCGCTCCAGGCCGTCCACAGAACGACGCCGCCGAAGACGATGCGGTACCAGGCGAAGATGGTGAAATCGTGGCTGCTGATGTAGCGCAGCAGGCCCCGTACGGCGATAAAGGCGGAAATGAAAGCGGCAATGAAGCCCACCGCCCACATGCCCAGATCGTCGAAGGACAACAGGTGCCGCTCCTTGTAGAGCTGGTACACCGTGGCCACGCCGAGGGTGGGAATGGCCAGGAAGAAGGAAAACTCCGTCGCCGCCTTGCGCGACAAGCCGAACAGCAGGCCGCCGATGATGGTGGCGCCGGAGCGGGAGGTACCGGGAATCAGGGCGAAGGCTTGGGCAATGCCCAGCTTGAAAGCGTCGATGACATCCAGCTCTTCCACCGTTTCCACGCGGATGCGGTGCTGGCGCTTCTCCGCCCAGAGAATGACCAGGCCGCCGACGATGAAAGTGATGGCCACCACGTAGGCATTGAACAGGTGGGCCTTGATGGCCTTGCCGAAGAGCAGCCCCAGAGCGGCCAGGGGAACGAAGGCAATGGCCAGGTTGATGGCAAAGCGCTGGGCCTCCCGCTCCCGAGGCAACCCCAGCAGCACCTTGGCGATGCGGGCCCGGTACTCCCAGACCACGGCCAGAATGGCACCGGACTGGATAACGATCTCGAACAGCTTGCCCCGGGCATCGTTGAAATCCAGCAGGTCGCCGGCCAGGATCAGGTGGCCGGTGGAGGAGATGGGGAGAAATTCGGTCAGGCCCTCGACGATGCCGAGAATGAGGGCCTTGAGCAGCAACAGGGGATCCATGGACGGGGGCCAGAGGCACGAAAGGAAAACGGGGCATTATACCGATGCCGGCCCGACCTCTCCGGCGGGGCGCGGCAGGGCAAGGCTATAATCGGCGTTTTCCCCTTTCTGACCGACCTCTATGCGCACGCTCATCTGCGGCTCCATCGCCTACGACAACATCATGGTCTTTCCGGACCGGTTCAAGAACCACATCCTGCCGGAGCAGATCCATATCCTGAACGTTGCCTTCCTGGTGCCCGAAATGCGTCGGGAATTCGGCGGTTGCGCCGGCAACATCGCCTACAGCCTCAAGCTGCTGGGCGGCGAGCCCCTCATCATGGCCACCGTCGGCGACGACGCCGCCCCCTACCTGAAGCGCCTGGACGACCTGGGCCTGCCCCGGGACCACGTGCGCCAGGTGGCCAACAGCTATACCGCCCAGGCCTTCATCACCACCGACCTGGACGACAATCAGATCACCGCCTTCCACCCGGGCGCCATGACCTTCTCCCACCTCAACAGCGTCGGTGAAGCCAGCAACGTCGGCCTGGGCATTGTTGCCCCGGATGGTCGCGAAGGCATGGTGGGCCACGCCAAGCAGTTCGCCGAGGCCGGCATTCCCTTCATCTTCGACCCGGGCCAGGGCATGCCCATGTTCTCCGGCGAGGAACTGCTGGCCTTCCTGGAGCAGGCCGAGTACGCCACCTTCAACGACTACGAAGCCAAGCTGCTCACCGACCGCACCGGCAAATCCCTGGAAACCCTGGCCAGCCGCGTCAAGGCCCTGATCGTTACCCGGGGCGGCGAAGGCTCCCACATCTACACCGGCGGTCAACGCCTGGAGATTCCCTGCGTTAAGGCAGAAGACGTGGTGGACCCCACCGGCTGCGGCGATGCCTACCGCGCCGGCCTGCTCTACGGCATTGCCAACGGGCTGGATTGGGACCAGACGGGCCGTCTGGCCGCCCTCATCGGCGCCATCAAGATCGCCCATTCCGGCCCCCAGAACCACACCTTTAGCTGCGACGAAATCGCCGCCCAATACCAGCAGGCCTTCGGCAGCCGCCTCTGGTAAGACGGCCGCCAGGAGAACCCCGATGCAAGCCATCCGCAACCCCTTTTCCACTCTGCTCGCCGCCCTGCTGCTGGTGGCCGGCCTGGCCGGCTGCGCCAACAGCCAGTCCGGCAGCTCCTATAGCCGCGGCCAAACCCGTCAGGAAATGACCGTGCGCCAGGGCGTAGTGGAATCCGTGCGCAATGTCACCATTGAGGGCGGCAACACCCCGGTGGGCACCGTTGCCGGCGCCGCCATCGGCGGCATGGCCGGCAGCAACGTGGGCGGTGGCCGCGGCAGCACGGTGGGCGCCATTCTTGGCGCCGTGGCCGGCGGCCTAGCGGGCAGCGCCCTGGAAGAGAAAGTCAGCAAGAAGGACGGCGTCGAAATCACCGTCCGCCTGGACAACGGCCAGTTGCTGGCCATCGTCCAGGAAGCCGACGAAGTCTTCCAGCCCGGCGAGCGGGTACGCATCCTCTCCGGCAACGGCGGCAGCCGGGTCAGCCACTGAGCCACCAGGGGCGGCCCCGCCGCCCCCTCCCCCTGCATCACTGCCCTGCCTCAATATTCCCCTCCCCCGCTTCACCCAAACTTCACTCCGGCGCAACCTCGCCGTAATACGCCCTCTCTAGATTCTGTCCCCATACCCCAAGGAGGACAGAACATGGAACAGCAACAGACCTCGCTCGAGCAAAGCCGTCGCATCTATGCCCGCAACCTGTCCGTCGGACTGGCGGAAAGTGAACGGGAAATCCTCGCCGCCCAGAAGCTGCGCTACCAGGTGTTCGGCGTGGAAATGGGGGCCAAGCTCTCCAGCCGCATCCCCGGGGTGGACCAGGACGTCTACGACCCCTACTGCGACCATCTGGTTTGCCGCAACGAAGACACCGGCGAAGTCATCGGCACCTACCGCATTCTCTCCCCGGCCAATGCCCGCAAGATCGGCGGCTACTACACGGAAAACGAATTCGACCTGACCCGCCTGCAACACCTGCGCCCGCGCCTGGTGGAAGTGGGCCGCTCCTGCGTCCATCCGGATTACCGCAGTGGCGCCACCATCACCCTGCTGTGGTCCGGTCTGGCCCGCTACATGCTGGAGAACGGCTATGAATACCTGGTGGGCTGCGCCTCCATCAGCATGGCAGACGGCGGCCACGCGGCAGCCACCTTGTATAATCAGCTGGAAGCGCACCTGAGCCCCCTGGAGTATCGCGTCTTCCCCCGCTGCCCGCTGCCCATGGAGGCCCTGCGCAACGAGACGAAAGCCGAGACCCCGCCCCTGATCAAGGGTTACCTGCGGGCGGGTGCCTGGATTTGCGGCGAGCCCGCCTGGGACCCGGACTTCAATACGGCCGACCTGCCGGTGCTGCTGCCCATGTCCAAGGTGGACGCCCGCTACGCCAAACATTTTCTCGGACGCTAACAGACTGGAACCGCAACACCTCCCCAGGGCCAACCCCGGCAGCCCGGGCAACCCCACTCCCACCCCCTTGGCCCGGCCTGTCCGGGCCTATCGTTTGTTCCGCCTGGCGGTGCATCTGGCCTACGGCATGGCGGTGGCGGCCCTGCTCTACCCCTTGTTTGGCCGCACCTGGCGACTCCGCCTGAAACAGCGCTGGTCCACCCAGCTGCTCGGCATTCTTGGCTTCCACCTCAAGGCCCGCCTGGGCGCCCTGCCCCCGGGCAGCCTGCTGGTGGCCAACCATATTTCCTGGATCGATATTTTCGTCATCAACGCCGCCCAGCCGGCGGCCTTCGTCTCCAAGGCGGAAGTGCGCCAATGGCCGATCATCGGCTGGCTCTCGGCGCGGACCGATACGGTCTTTCTGCGCCGAGGCAGCCGGGGCCACGCCAAGATCGTCAATGGAGAGATCGGCGCCATCCTCGGGCGCGGCGAGTTTGCCGCCCTGTTTCCCGAAGGCACCACCACGGATGGCGGCAGCCTACTGCACTTCCACGGTGCCCTGCTGCAGCCCGCCATCGAAGCCGGCCGGCCCATCGTGCCCCTGGCCCTCTCCTACCACGACCGCAACGGCCGGCGCAGCACGGCACCGGCCTATATCGGCGACGACAGCCTGTGGGATTGCCTCAAATCCATCCTGGCGGCGGGTTGGCTGGAAGCGCGGGTAGATGCGGCAGAAGCGCTGCCCTGGGACCTGGCAGGCGGGCGCAAGGCCCTGGCCCAGCAGGCCCGGGAAGAAATTGCCCGGCGGCTGATGCTGCCGGAGGACTTGGTGGACGAAGCCCCCCGGGCGGCCTTGGCCGACACGGCCTGAGACCATCCGGCCTTTCCGGGTCGGCTCGATCAGGGCCACTAGGAAAAACGAATCAGGCGATACCGAGGGCGACGGCAGTCTGCTGCCAGCGCCAGGTATCCCGGCACATGGCATTCAGATCCCGCTCGGCGCGCCACCCCAGGAGGCGCTGGGCCAGGGTGGGATCGGCAAAGTACTCCGGCAGGTCGCCGGGGCGCCGCGGCCCCAGGCGATGGGGAATGGGCCGGCCGATGGCCCGGGAAAAGGCGTCGATCATTTCCAGCACGCTGTAGCCCCGCCCCGCCCCGAGATTCACCGTTAGCCCCCGAGCCCCGTCCGTCGCCAGATGATCCAGGGCGGCCAGATGGCCCCGAGCCAGGTCGGTGACGTGGATGTAATCCCGAATGCCGGTACCGTCGGGGGTCGGGTAGTCGCTGCCGAAGACCTCTACCTGGGGCCGGATGCCAGCCGCCACCTGGGCGACGAAAGGCATCAGGTTGTTCGGCACGCCCAGCGGGGCTTCGCCGAGGAGGCCGCTGACGTGGGCGCCCACCGGATTGAAGTAGCGCAGGCAGGCCACCTGCCAAGCGGGATCGGCAGCCTGCAAGTCTGCCAGCACCTGCTCCACCATGGCCTTGGTACGGCCATAGGGATTGATGGGCGCCAGGGGCAGGCTTTCGTCGAAACAGACCCCCCCCGGATTGCCATACACCGTGGCGGAGGAACTGAAAACCAGGCGCCGCACACCCGCCTCGGCCATAGCATCAAGTAGGGTGATGCTGCCCGTCACATTCCATTCGTAGTAACGCAGGGGCTGAGCGACGGATTCGCCCACCGCCTTCAGGCCGGCGAAGTGGATCACCGCCGCCACCGGGACGTCGCGGAAGACCTGCTGCAGGGCTTGCCGGTCACGCACATCCCCTTCCACCAGGCGGGGCGGCCGCCCGGCTACCTGAGCGATGCGCTCCAGCACATCGCGGCGGCTGTTGGAAAGGTTGTCGAAAATGGTGACCTGGTGGCCGGCCTGCAGCAGCTCCACACAGGTATGGGAGCCGATATAGCCGAGGCCGCCAGTCACCAGGATGTGCATGCTCATTCCTTCATCAGCGGCACGGCTTCGCCGGAGGCGCAATCCACCTGGAACAGGCAGTGGTCCTCCAGGCGCATGGCGGACAGCTTGCCGCCCCACAGGCAGCCGGAATCCAGGGCCAGCAGATTGGCTTCGATGCGCAGGCCGAGGGCCGACCAGTGGCCGGTGACCAGCACCTGGTCGGCGCTTTGCCGGCCGGGCACTTCGAACCAGGGCAGGTAGCCTGCCGGGGCCTGCTCCAGCTCGCCCTTGGCCTGGAACTCCATGACCCCGGCGGCGGTGCAGAAGCGCATCCGGGTCATGGCATTGACGATGGCCCGCAGGCGGGGCCAGCCAGTCAGGCTGTCGTCCCAGGCGGCGGGCTCACTGCCCCACATGTGGCCGAGGAATTCTCGGTAGTTGTCGGCTTGCAGGGCGGACTCCACTTCCCGGGCCAATTCCCGTGCCCGGGGCACCGTCCATTGGGGCAGCAGCCCGGCATGGACCATAGCGTGCTCCCCCTCCACATGCATCAGGGGCTGGTGGCGCAGCCAGTGCAGCAGGGAATCCCGGTCCGGCGCGGCAAGAATGTCGTCGATGGTGTCGCTGCGATGACGCTTGCCAAAGCCTTCCGCGGCCATGAGCAGGGAAAGGTCATGGTTGCCCAGCACCGTCACCGCCCGATCTCCCAGCTCCTGCACAAAGCGCAGGGTATCCAGGGAGCGGGGGCCGCGATTAACCAGATCCCCCACCAGCCAGAGCCGGTCGTGGGCCGGATCGAAACGGCAGCGCTCCAGCAGGTTGCGGAAGGAGCGGTAGCAGCCCTGGATGTCGCCGACGGCGTAGGTACTCATGTCCCGTCCTCATTGCGGCCCTGGCGACGCACCAGCATACGGGGGCTGCGGAAAGTGACGATGCGCCGGTAGAGCCAGACGTAGAGGGCGGCAAAGCCCAGGGTGCACAGCATCAGCAGGGGGGTGGAGCGCCAGAACAGCAGGGCGGGAATCACCGACAGGGAGCACAGCAGCCAGAGATAGGGGGAGGTCATGGAGTTGCGCGCCGACAGATCGCGGGCTGCCACGCCGCCCAGCACCCAGCGCACCAGGCGCTTGTAGATCAGGGTGTGCATGTGCAGGGCGTCCGGCATGCCGGGGCTGGCGCCCTGGATGAACTTGCGGCGATAGACCGAGAAGAGGGTCTCGAACACCGGGTAGATGACCAGCAGCATGGGGAACCAGGGGGAAACTTCCGGGTGCCGGGCCACCAGCAGGACGGACACTTCGCCGATCAGGAAGCCCACCAGATAGGCGCCGCCATCCCCCAGAAAAATGAGACCCCGGGGGTAGTTCCAGACGAAGAAGCCGAAGATGCCGCCGATGCTGGCGAGGCAGACATTCCACAGCAGATGGTCGCCGAGGACGTAGCAGACGTAGCCCAGGGCGCCGAGGATCATGATGGACACCATGCCCGCCAGGCCGTTGAAGCCGTCGATGATGTTGATGGCGTTGGCCACCCCACCCACGGCCACGGCAGTGAACACCAGGGCGACGACGCCATAGCGCAGCAGATCATCCACCAGGGGGATATCCACCCGGGACAGGGTGGCGTTGAGGAGCCAGAAGCCCAGCAGGGAGGCTCCCATGGTCAGCCCCAGGCGGGCCAGCACACCGACGCGCTTGGTCAGGTCTTCGATGATGCCGCCGAGGAAGGCCGGTAGCGAGGCCACCAGCAGCAGCAGGAACAGCCGGCCGACATCGGGGCGTACCAGGAAGAGCCAGATGCCCGCCGCCACCAGGGCCAGGAAGACCCCCAGGCCGCCGATGCGAGGGACCGGCGCGGCATGAAATTTCTGCACGCCCTGCAGATCGTGGTCCGCCGAATAGCGGGCGTGCAGGTGGTCGTAACGGATGACCAGGGCGGTAACGATGAGACTGGTCAGAAAGGCCGTCAGCAATACGATCATGGGCAGCGGGCAGCAAGAAAGGCGGGGAAGACGGACATTCTATCTGGATTGTTCCCACAACCCGAATCCGCGGCGATGCCGGCGGGCCAGGGCAGCGAACTCAGGCCCGGCCACCCCAGAAAAGCCCGCTGATAAAATAGGCGGCCAACACCAGTCGATCCCGCCCGCGGCGGCGGAACTGGCCCACCTGGGCGGCGAGGGCAATGCGGTCGGCCAGGCTGCCGCGCTGCAGGCGGCTGGCCAGTTGCGCCAGCGCCGCGTCGGGCTGCCCTTGGCGCCGGGCCAGTTCCACCATGCCGAGCACTTCGCGGCGATACCAGCCGGAAGCGATCTTGCGATGGCGCCCCTGGGCGGCTCCCAGGCCGCTATTGACGCCCACTTCGTTCCCCCCGTGCTGGCGGTAGGCCATGGAGGGACGCGGATCGATGAACCAGGACTCGCCCCTGGCCCGGCACAGGGCGTAGCAATACCAGTCGTGATGGGCCGGCCGGCCATCATCCGGCAGGCGGGCCAGATCATCCCGAGCCGCCCGGGCCAGGCCCGGGGTCATGACATAGGTACAGCCGGGGCCAGCGGCTTCGAAGAGGAAGTCGAAGGCCTGCTGGGGCTGGGCCTTGTCCACCAGCAGGCTGCGGCCGTCGGGCCAGAAGGCCTGGACGTTGCTCGACACCGCCGCCACATCCCCCTGGGCCAGGCGGGCCACCGCCCGGGCCAGCTTGTCGGGGAACCAAAGGTCGTCCTGGTCGGCGAAGGCCACATAGGCCTCCCCCTCCAGGGGCACTTCGGCGAGGAGACGGAAGAAATTGCCCGCCGCGGCGCCGAAACGGCCTGCCGCCGGGGGTAACAGGGAGATGTGGGCCTCCGTGGCAGCCCGTTGGCGCAGCCAGTCCGGCGTGCCGTCGCTGGAGGCATCGTCGGAAACGAAGAGCTGCACCTGCACCCCTTCCTGGGCCAGGATGCTGTCCACCTGCTCAGGCAACCAGCCCAGGCCGTTGTAGGTCGCCAGGAGCACCCGCACCAGGGGCAGGCTCATCGCTGGGCCTCCGGCCCGGCGCCGATCACCAGTTGCAGCAAGGCCGCCCAGTCTGCAGCGAAGGGCTGGGCCACGGCTGCCGCCGGATGGTGAGGCGGACTGTAATGACCATCCAGGACGCTTTCCATGAGGACGGCCAGCGCCTGGGCATCGTCCGGCGGGAAAAAGGCCACCTTGTCGTAAGCCCCCACCGCCTCATGGGCGTAGGGCAGGTCGGCGGCCAACAGGGGCTTGTTCCACAGCTTGGTTTCGGAAATGGGCAGGCCCCAGGTCTCCAGCTTGGAGGGGAAGACCACCGCGGCCGCCTCACCGTACTGGCGGCGCATCTGCTCCGCATTCTGGCGGCCGATGAAACGCAGGGCCGGACACTGGCCGTAGCGCCGATACAGCTGGGCGGCATAGCCCGACTCGCTGCCGGAAAGGGTCAGGCGCACTTCGAAGCCGCCGCCCCGCTTGCGCTGCAACAGCTCGGCAGCTTCGCACAGCACTTCGAAGTTCTTGAAGGTGCGCGGCAGGGCCGGGTAGAGGAAGACTCCGGGCTGCACCGCCGCTGCGGCATCCACCGGCGCGGGTGCGGTCGCGCCTACCGGATGGGCCACGGCCACCGACTGCACGCCATACATACGACGGAAGGCCTGGCGCAGCCAGTCCTGCTGCACCACCACCAGGTCGTTGGCGTGGATGTTGATGCCGTAGAGGTAGCGGTAAAAGAGGGTGAACAGGAAGAAGCGCGGATCCCAGCGCAGATCTTTCCAGCCGCTGCGGTAGAAGGGCGAGGGATTGTGGCAATACACCACCTGCCGGGGCACCCGCACCCGGGGGGACGTGTCGTGGAGGGACAGCCACACCTCCGGCCGGTATTCCTCGGCGATGCGCTGGAAAAGCCAATACTCGTGATACAGGCGTTGCAGCCAGGAGGTCTTGGCCTTGGGAAATTCCCGGAAAGTCACCCAGGGATGGTCGAACAGCTGGCGGTCATGGACCAGGGCCACCACCTCCCACTCGGGGCCGAGGCTGCGGGTGGCCGTGAGGCATTCCCGCAGCGCCGTCAGCGGGCCGCCTTCGATGAAGTTGACGGCAGAAATGATCAGACGCTTGGTCAAACCTTGCTCCACTTCTGGGCGCCCTCATCGAAGACGCGCAACACCCGGGCCGGATTGCCTGCCACCACGCTGCCGGCCGGCACATCCCGGGTGACCACGGAACCGGCGCCTACCACGGCCCCCGGGCCGATGGTCACGCCGGCGAGAATGCACACCTGTTCACCAATCCACACCCGGTCGCCAATAACCACCGGCCGGGCCGCCAGGGGCCGGGCCTGGGGCGCCACGCCGGGCACGCTGGCCGGGTCGGGCTGCTGGTAGTCGCCATGGTTGTGGTCGCTGATGAAGACCCGGCTGGCAATCAGCACGTCGTCACCAATGCTGACTTTCTCCACGGCGCCGATATGCACGTAATCATTGAGCTGCACGTTGTTGCCGAAGGTCAGGCGGGGCGCCTCGTCCTCGGCAAAGACGTCCAGGCGCACACCGACGCCGGTGGTGAAACCGGCGCCCCAGCGGATGCCCCGCTTGCCCCGCACATAGGCCGGGCGCCGCACCAGACGGGCGCCGGGAAAGCACAGCAGGGTATGCAGCTTGTCCAGCAACAGGCGGCAGAAGCCGAAAAATCCGTAACGGCGCCACAGTCCGGGCATGCTCACGCTCCTCCACCAAGATTGAGCCAGCGCTTGAGCCGCCACTTGATCATGGCCCAGCGGGCATCCCAGGCGTTCAGCCAGGCGGGCTGGACACCGTGAAGGTCCTTGGCCCGCTGCCATTCATGGAACACCGCCGTGCTGCGGTTGCTGGCGCCGCCCACCTGCATCTCGGCCACCACTACCGGCACGAACAGGGTGCGGAGGCCGGGGCCGGCCCGCAACAGCAGCTCGTAGTCGCCGGCAATGCGGTAGCTCGGGTCGAACAGTCCGTGGCGCTGGAAATAGGCCATGGCGTGGAGACCGCCGGTGTGGGCAATGCTCATGTATTTGCGGAAGAGGCGCCAGTCCCAGGGCCGGCCGATGGTGCGCAAATGAGTGGCACCGCGATAGAGCGCCACCTGGCCCATGACGAAATCCAAACCTTCCCCCCGTGCCTGGGCGGCAGCCACCAGGGCGGCCACCGCATCCGGCGGCAACTGGTCGTCGGCACCGAGAAACATCACCCACTGGCCACGGGCCTGGCGCAGGCCCTTGTTCCAGGCGTCGTAGATGCCGGCATCGGGCTCGCTCACCCAGTAGGCCAGCTGGTCGCCATGGCGGGCCAGGATTTCCGGCGTGCCATCGGTGGAGGCGGCATCGATGACCAGATATTCGATGCGGGGGTAAGTCTGGGCGGCAACGCTGGCCAGGGCCTTTTCCAGGGTGGCGGCACCGTTGAGGACACTGGTGATGATGCTCACCAGCGGCAGATTCTGGTCCGCCCCCGTCAAGTCATGGCTTGCCAAGCCCGCAGCCGCTCCGTTGCTGGTCACGCTCAAGCGCCGTGACGGCCGAGGAATTCCCCGTAGGCCTGACGCAAGCCGTCCTCCAGACCCACCTTGGGCTGCCAGCCCAGGGCCTGGAGCTTGTCGCTGCACATCCATTTGCGCGGCGTACCGTCGGGCTTGCTGGTGTCAAAAACGAGGGCGCCGGGAAAACCCACCACCCGGGAGACCAGTTCGGCCACCTCGCGGATGGTGTGATCCACGGCACTGCCGACGTTGAGGTGGGAGCACATGGGCTGCACCTGGGCCTGCCAGACCTCTGGCTCCAGATCCATGACATGCACGGAAGCCGCCGCCATGTCATCCACGTAGAGGAACTCCCGGCGCGGGGTACCCGTGCCCCAGACCACGACCTCCTGGCCGCCCCGTACCTTGGCTTCGTGGAAGCGGCGGATCAGGGCGGGAATGACGTGGCTGTTTTCCGGGTGGTAGTTGTCGCCGGGACCGTAGAGATTGGTGGGCATGACGCTGCGGTAATCCCGGCCGTATTGCCGGTTATAGCTTTCGCAGAGCTTGATACCGGCAATTTTGGCGATGGCGTAGGGCTCGTTGGTGGGTTCCAGGGGGCCGGTGAGCAGGGCGCCTTCGGTCATGGGCTGGGCCGCATCCCGCGGGTAGATGCAGGAGGAGCCGAGAAACAGCAGCTTCTGCACGCCGCTGAGGTGGGCGCTGTGAATGATGTTGGCCTCGACCATCAGGTTTTCGTAGATGAACTCGGCCGGATAGGTGTTGTTGGCGTGGATGCCCCCCACCTTGGCGGCGGCCAGATACACCTGGTCGATCTTTTCCCGGGCGAAGAAGTCCCGCACGGCGGCCTGGTCGAGCAGGTCCAGTTCGCTGCGGCTGCGGGTCAGGATGTTGCGGCAGCCCAGGGCTTCGAGCCGGCGGACGATGGCGGAACCCACCATGCCGCGATGGCCGGCAACGAAGATCCGGGCGTCGGGAGTCGCGTGTACCAAGGCTCAGCCCTCGATGGAAACCGGCACTTCGTGGCCGTGGGCCTTGAGCAGGGCATGGCGCTGGGCGGCCTTGAGATCGGCAGCCACCATTTCGGCGCACATTTCCTGGACGGTGATTTCCGGCACCCAGCCGAGCTTGTTCTTGGCCTTGGACGGATCCCCCAACAGGGTTTCCACTTCGGCGGGGCGGAAGTAGCGCGGATCCACCCGCACCAGCACGTCGCCCACCTTGACGGCCGGGGCCTTGTCGCCGGCCACGGCCTCGACGATGCCCCGCTCTTCCACCCCCTGACCCTCGAAGCGCAGGGTGATGCCCAGTTCCTGGGCCGACCAGAGGATGAACTGGCGCACGCTGTACTGCACGCCGGTGGCGATGACGAAGTCCTCCGGCTGATCCTGCTGCAGCATCATCCACTGCATGCGCACGTAGTCCTTGGCATGGCCCCAGTCCCGCAGGGAGTCAATGTTGCCCATGTAGAGGCAGCTTTCCAGGCCCTGGGCGATGTTGGCCATGCCCCGGGTGATCTTGCGGGTGACGAAAGTCTCGCCACGGCGGGGGCTCTCATGGTTGAAGAGGATACCGTTGCAGGCGTAGAGACCGTAGGCCTCGCGATAGTTGACGGTGATCCAGTAAGCGTAAAGCTTGGCCACAGCGTAGGGGCTGCGGGGATAGAAGGGGGTCGTTTCCTTCTGGGGCGTTTCCTGCACCAGGCCGTAGAGTTCGGAGGTGGAGGCCTGGTAGAAACGGGTCTTCTTTTCCAGGCCGAGGAAGCGGATGGCCTCCAGGAGGCGCAGGGTGCCCATGGCATCCACGTCCGCCGTGTATTCGGGGGACTCGAAGCTCACCGCCACGTGGGACTGGGCGCCCAGGTTATACACCTCGTCCGGCTGCACTTCCTGCAGGATGCGGGTGAGGTTAGAGGAATCCGTCAGGTCGCCGTAATGCAGGCGGAAGCGGGCGTTCTCCACATGGGGGTCCTGGTAGATGTGATCCACCCGCTGGGTATTGAAGAGGGAGGCGCGGCGCTTGATGCCATGCACCTCGTAGCCCTTGGCGAGCAGGAACTCGGCGAGGTAGGAACCATCTTGTCCGGTGATACCGGTGATCAGGGCTTTTTTCGACATTACTTTCCCCAGCACAATTTTCTGTTGTTGAACGATTCGAGTTTTTTCAGGAACGTCGCCTCAGCCTGCCGACGCAGCGTTCCCAGGTATTCGAGGCGGGCCTGCCCCCGTGCGGCAAGCGCCCGGGTCGCCTCGGCATTGTCATACACCGTGGCTATGGCGGCGGCCAGTTCTTCCGCCGAATCCGGATCGACGCACAGGGCGCCGTCGCCCACCTGGCCAGCCAGATGGGCGGAATAAATCACCGGCTTGCCCAGGGCCCAAGCCTCCAGGGGAGGCAGATTAGTCGGGCCGAAATAGGTCGGCATCACCAGGGCTCGGCAGTGGCGGTAGAGCGCCTGCATGTCGGCCTCGGGGACGAAACCGATGAAGGATACCTGCCCCGCCACACCCAGTTCAGTCGCCAGCCGCTGGATGTAGGGCTTGTTGTTCTTGTCGCCGCCGCAGAACACTACGGCATGGGACTGACCCTGGGCCTTGCGCAGGGCCAGGGCCTGAAGGATGCGGACGTGGTTCTTGTGGGGCCAGAACTGGGCGGGATAGAAAAGATAATCCGCCGGCAGCCCCAAACGCTGCACCCGATTGTTGGTGCTGGCACTGGCGGACTCGCGGGCAAAGCCGGCCGGCTGGAAAGGCATGGCCAGCAGGCGGCCGCTCTCGGCACCGTAGTACTGGGCCATGCGCTGATTCAGTTCCTCGGAATCCGTCAGGGTCAGCACTGCCCGATTGATGGCCTCCCGGTAGAAGGCCTCGCGTCGGGCAAATTCCCCCTGGGCCCGCACTTCCGGAAATTCCGGATGATCCCGGTGGCAGAGGTCCCAGACCGTCAGGATGTAGGGCAGCTGGCGCAGGGCCAGGGCGTAGCCGGAAGGGGAGAGGAAATAGACCAGATCCACGCCCTCGGCCACCATGGCGCGCTCCAGGGCGGTCAATACGTCATGCCGGGCACACCATTGGTCCAGGGCCGCCGGCAGGGTACGGGCCAGGGCGGCTGAGCGCAGGCGTTCCGCCGCCCCCCGGGGCACCACATGGAGGTCGCGGCCGGCAAGGGCCGCATGGCCGGCATTGGCCGGCGCCGTGGTGAAAACGGCGATCTGCAGCCAGGGCGGCGCGATGGCCGTCAGCTGCTCCAGGGCATTCAGGGCTTGCTGAAAGCCCCCGCCGCTGTGCAGCTCCTGCTCCAGGACAACGCCGATTTTCATGGCGGCCGTCACCGCTTTCTCAGCACCGAAAAAGCGCCCCAGGAGGCGGAGGACGGCTTGCCCTGTTCCATCCAGGCCTGGTGCACCACCGGCTCGAAGCCGAATTGGGCCGCCAGCAGCTCGATCTCGGGGATGAAGAGATAACGCATGCGGTGGGTTTCCCGGATCACCTCCCGGGTCTCGCCGACACTGACGGTGGTTTCGTAATTGACGTCCACCGTGCTGGCCATGTCGTCCAGGCTGGATTCGGCAATGCGCAGGACGGAGAGGTCTCCATCGCTCAGACGCTTGACCCGGGTTTCGGGGCGCTGGGCGAGCACCGCAGGGCCGTACCAGTAATCGAAGACCAGTACGCCCCCCGGCGCCAGATGTTCGGCGGCAGTGGCAAAAGCGGCCTGCAGATCGGCATTGCGAGTCTGGTAGCTGAAGACGTGGAAGAGGGAGATCACCACATCGTAGGTTCGGCCGGACCGGAAAGCGCGCACGTCGCCCTGGGAAAAATCCAGACGCCCCTGCAATTCGGGCGCCAGCCCGGCCCGCCGTGCCTGGGCGGACGCCAGCATGGCCTCGCTGAAGTCGATGCCATGGACGGCATAACCGGCCTCGGCGATCAGCTGGGCATGGATGCCCGTACCGCAGCCCAGTTCCAGGATGCTGCGTGCCCCGGGAGCATGGGCCCGGACCTGCTCAATGATGAAATCTGCTTCACCGCGGTAATCCTTGTCGCGGTAGAGCAGGTCGTAATAGCGGGCGTAGTGGTCGAATACTTTCATCGCCTCAATTCTCCATGAGTTTGCGCACGCTGGCGACCACCGTTTCCTGCTGCTCGGGGGTCAGGGCCAGGCCGCTGGGCACGTAGAAGCCGCGGCGGGCGATGCGCTCGGCGACGGGGTAACGCTCCCCGGCAAACAGCCCCATGCGCTGTAACACGGGCTGCTCGTGCATGGGCCAGAAGAAGGGACGGGTGCCGATGCCCATCTTGCCCAGGCGGGCCATGGCCTCCTCGGCATCGAAAGGCACGCTGTCGGCCAGGACCATGCCGAAGACCCAGTAGATGTTGTCGGCGTAATCGGTCTGGGGCAAGGGCAGCTGCAGGGTCTCGATGTTGCTGAAGGCGGCCGTGTAGGCGGCCCCCATTTGGCGCTTGCGCTGGACGAACTCGCCCAGGCGCTCCAGTTGGGCCACCCCCAGGGCGGCCTGCAGGTTGGTCATGCGCAGGTTCCAGCCCAGGCGCTCATGCACGAAACGCTTTTGGGGCTGGAAGCACAGGTTGCGCAGACTGCGGCATTCGGCGGCGAGTTGGTCGTCGTCGGTGACGATCATGCCGCCTTCCCCGGTGGTGATGTGCTTGTTGGGGTAGAAGCTGAAGGTGCTGATGTCGCCGAAGCTGCCACAGGGGCGCCCCTTGTAGGTCTGGCCGTGCATCTCGGCGGCGTCCTCAATGATGCGCAGGTTGTGGCGACGGGCCAGTTCCAGCACCGGGTCCATATCCACCGGCAGGCCGTAGATATGCACCACCAGAATGGCCTTGGTACGGGGGGTGATACGGGCCGCGACCTGGGCAACATCCATGTTCCAGGTCAGGGGATCGCTATCCACCAGCACCGGAGTCACCCCGGCCCGCACCAGCTGGCTGATGCAGGAAATGATGGTGAAGGCCGGCATGATCACCTCGTCGCCGGGAGCAAAACCCAGGGCTTCCACGGCGGCATCGATGGCCACGGTGCCGTTGGAAACGGCAATGGCGTGCTTGCGCCCGACGCTGGCGGCGAACTGCTCTTCGAACTGCTTGATGAAGGGGCCTTCGGAGGAAATCCAGCCGGTGTCGATGCACTCGGCCAGATAGCGTTTTTCGTTGCCGTCCAGCAGGGGCTCGTTGACGGGGACAAAGCTCATGTTATTTCAGCCTCACTTGGTCGGTGGTAATGGGGGAAAAACGGGTCTTGTCGGCTTCGCCGGCATAGGGCCCCTGCTTCACCTCGATGATTTCGGCAGCCTCCAGCATCTCGAAACCATGGCCGCCGTAGGCCAGGAGAATGACGTCACCGCTGCCCAGGATGGTGCTTTCCAGGTACTCCTGCTCGTCGGAGTAGAAATCCACCCGCACCCGGCCGGATTTGATGAACAGCACTTCCTTGGTGAACTGGACTTCCCGGGTGACCGGGTTGTGCACGTGGGGGGCAATCACATATCCGGCGGGCCGGTTCATGTAACCGATCTGCTGGGAGTAGGAATTTGGGGTGAAAAATTCGATGCCGTCCTTCTTGAAGGAAGCACGAATGATGACGGCCAGTTCCCGGCCAAGATGTTCAATCCGCTCGATCACAGCTTTACCCCGATCCCACGCTTTGCGCAAAAAAAGTAGGCCCAGGTCCGCCACTTGATGGCACTGAACCAGGGAATTTCACCCAGGGCGGCTTCGGCCTCCCCGGCAAACCCGAGCTGCAGGCTGCGCCGCGCCAAGGTTGCCAGATGCCGCAGCCAGGCCTGCTGGCCGGCAACGCGAATGATTTCCTCGCGATGCTTGCCAAGTACATATTTGAGGCCGTCGATTTCGCGACGCCCGTTCTTCGAAATGGTCTCGCCCTGGTGCAGCCAATACACGGCCAAGGGCTCGTGGAGATGGACGAATTCACAGACCCGGGCGAGGCGGATAGCGCTCTCCCATTCCTGAAAAGCCGGCACATTTTCGTCCAGCAGGCCGATTTCAAGCAATGCCTGGCGGGAAACCAGCAGGGTCTGGAAGACCGGCCCCGGCGCCCGCAGCACGGTAGCGTAGGCATCCGGCCCGGCCACCTCGGGCAACGGCCAGTCCTCCCGCGCCCCGGTTTCCGGGGTGTAGCGGATCATGTCGGCATGGACCGCCACATGGGGATCGAAACCGCGCTGTTCCAGCACCGCCAGCTGGCGCTGCAGGCGCTCCGGTAGCCATTCGTCGTCACTGTCGTGGAAGGCGATCCACGCCCCGCGGGCCGCCTTGATCCCGGTATTGCGGGCAGCCTGAGCCCCCAGGGGACGCTCATGGGAGATCAGGCGCAGGCGTTCGTCACGGATATCCCGGACCACGGCACCGGTCTGATCAGAGGAGCCGTCGTCCACGACGATGACTTCGATATTGCCGTAACTCTGGCCCAGCACTGAAGCGAGGCAATAGCCCAGGGTATGGGCCCGGTTGTGGGCGGGAATGACGACAGAAACCAAAAGCGGGGGCATTACTTCACCTTATCTAGCAATTCACTGCTCAGGGGCGAGGAAAACAGCGCCCGGTTGCGCTGGATGCGGGCCTCATCCCAGTTCCACCATTGCAGTTCCAGGAGGCGGGAAACCACCTCCGGCGGGAAACGGTAGCGCAGGACCTTGGCCGGGCTGCCGGCGGCCACGGCGTAGGGCGGGATATCCGAAAGCACCACGCTGTTGGCGCCGATTACCGCGCCGTCGCCGATTCGCACACCGGACGCCACCGTGACATTCGCGGCCAGCCAGACATCGTTACCGATGACCACCGGCCCCCGGGATTCCACATCCTGGACCATGCTCTCGCCGAAGAGATTGCAGGAGACGAAGAAGGAACTGATCCGGTCTATCCGGTGGTTGTATTCCTGGATGGAGACATTGCGGGCAATGGAGCAATAGCTGCCGATTTCCACCGGATGCAACAGGCAATGCACATGGACGTTCGGCCCCCAGACCCGGGTATGGCGGCCGACACGGGCTTCGCTGACCATGAAATGGCTGTCACGGATGATCGCCCCCGCCTCTACCACCACCTTACCGGCCAGGGTGCTGTTCAGCACCTGGGCCTCGGGGTGGAGGAACTCAGGATGGGACACCGTTGCGCCGCTGCGGTACTGGCGAATTTTACGCCGCAAATAACGCTTTGCCCGAAAGAGAAACGACTCTGCCATCACGCCTCCAGCGCCCGCGGCCGGGCAAACAATTCCTGCAGCAGCCCCCGGGCCACGTCCGGCCCGGCGAAATAGCCCTCTCCGCCAGTAGCCAGTCCTGTACCGTCCTGGCGTTGCAGGTAGGCCAGGCCCTCGGCGGCATCGGCGGTGCCGAACATCCAGCCCCGGGCAATGTAGTTTTCGTAGGATTTCCAGCCCAGCCGGCCCAAGGGGGAATCCCCGAGAATCAGGGTCGGCACCTCGAAAAACAGTGCCTCCAGGGCCACGGAAGAGGCCTCCGTAAGATGGCAGTCGCACTCCAGCAACTGGGCGTAGAGCAATTGCCCGTCGTCAAAGACAATACCCGGATGGCCGGTGGCCAGGAGCAGGGCCTGGTCGGACTGGCGCTCCGCCGGCTGGCGGGAAGGATGGAAGCGGATGACCCAGGTCCACATCGCCGGGCTACCCTTGAGCAGGTCCAACAACAGGGGCGGCACCTCCCGCTGCAGGGTCACCAGCAGGCGCCGACCGGCACCCGCCGCCTGGCGAGCCTGACGGCGTTGGGGCAGCTGCTTTTTCCATTCATTGAGCCAGAGATTGCCGCCGGCCAGTACCCGCAGCTCCGCCGGAAAACCGGGGTTGAACTGCCGCAGCTCCGCTGCGGCGTCGTTCCCCCAGCACCAGAAGGCGTCCGGCAGCACCTCGTAACCACCCGTGGGGCCGCGCAGCCAGCCGGAATAGCCGGCATGGCGCCGCCCCTGCAGACCATGCTGGATTTCCACCGTGCGGATACCGCAGCGCCGGGCCGCCATCACCGCCGCCATGACGATGGGGTCATACCAGCAGACCACGAACAGCACGCGGGGCGCCAGCCGGCGCAACCAGCCTTCGAACACGCGGCTGCGCTGCAGGCAGGATTCCAGCAACCAGTACAGCTCATGCCAGGGCACCGTGCGGCCAACGCAAGTCAGCAGCAGCCCCTGCATCTCGGCAAACCAATGAGGCGCTCCGGGGACAGGCGAAAACAGGCCCCGTTGGCCCGCCTCGCGATTCAGGGCCAGGTCGACCCTTGTGCTGGGAAAGTGCTGGGCGACACCGGCGCAGCCCTGCTCCCAGACCCGGCACGACAGGCCGAGATCGGTCAGGGCTGCGACGAAGGGGTCGGTATAAATCTCGTAGGACTTGCCCTCCCGGCTGACCCGCCGCTCCGCCAGGGTCAGCAACAGCGCATCCACCGGGCCGGCAGCCGCCGGCGCGCGGGATTCCGCAGACCTCCGGAGCCGCCCCGGCAGGCGTGACAATCCCAGGGCGACACGGCCGGGCCAGGTCGCCTTGAACAGGTATTGCAGACGGGAACGCCAGGAGGGACGCGCCTCCCGGGGCAACCACCCCAGACGCAAGGCCATCTTGAGGAATGGCCAGACGTGCCAGCCATCCACCGTGTAGTTCTCCACGGCATGGCTGGCCTCGTAGTCCTGCAAGGCGTCCAAGAGCGCGTCCTGGGTCATTCAGGCTTGCCCGAAACTTTCAGCCAGCAACTCAGCGGCACGCCAGTCCTCCGGCGTGTCGATGTCCAGGCACTCCCCGGCATCGTCCATGACGAAGGGCTTCATACCGGGTTGCAGGAAGGATTGACCCGCCCGGGCCAGGGCTGCCGGCGCCAGGTAGATGGCGCCATTCAGGGCAAAGGCCGGCGCCAGATCCTGGGAGCGGAGCCGCAAGGCATCCCAGCCCAGGAAGGGCTCCATGCCGGCTTCGCCAAGGCGGAAGCACCAGGCCGGGTGCTGGGCAACCAGGCTGACGCTGACCACGGAACGGCGCTGTTCCAGCGTGCTCTCGGCAAACAGGGCGGCGGCCTGCCGGATGGATTCCGCCCGACGAAAAGGGCTGGTGGGCTGCAACAACATGACCGCATCAACCGGGCCATGCTGGGCCTCGTAGCAGGCCACGGCATGGCTGATCACTTCGGTGCTGCCGGCCGTATCGGTGGCCAGTTCGGCAGGGCGCAACCAGGGCACACTGGCACCGTGCTGGCGGGCGACCTCGGCGATGGCCGGGTCGTCGGTGGATACCAATACATCGGCAAAAACACCGCTCTCTCGTGCGGCACGGATGCTCCAGGCGATGAGCGGGAGCCCCCCCAACGCTTTGATGTTCTTGCCGGGCACCCGCTTGGAGCCGCCCCGGGCCGGAATCAGGGCCAGCAGCTTCATCGCACCATATCCCCGAATTCCGTCTGAGCCCGCTGGAAATCCTCCATGCGGCCGATGTCCAGCCAGTATTCGTGCAGGGGGAACATGGTCACCGCCCGATCCGCGGCGATCTGTTGTTCCAGCAGGGTCGGCATGTCAATGCGGGTGCCGGGCACCACGCGCTTCACCAGCTCTGGCGACAGCACATAGATACCCGCATTGACGAAGAAACTCTTGACCGGCTTTTCCACCATGGAGCGAATGAGATGACCTTCGCTCTGAATGACGCCATAGGGCACCTGGTAATCGAACTTGCGCACGCACATGGTGGCCACGCCCGCCTGGGCCACGTGGAACTCCAGAAGCTCGCGATAGTTGAGGGTGGTCAGCAGGTCGCCGTTCATCATGATGAGAGGGTCATTGATCTCCTCATGGGGCAGCAGGCCCACGGCGCCACCGGTCCCCAGAGGGGTTTCCTCATGGGTGTAACGGATGCTCACTCCCCAGCGCTTGCCGTCGCCGAAGTAGTCGCGAACCATCTCCGGCAGGTAATGGGTGGAAATGAAGAAGCGGTGGAAGCCCGCATTGATGAAGCTCTCGAGGATCAGTTCGAGGATCGGCTTGTCCCCCACCTTGAGCAGGGGCTTGGGGCAGTCGTGGGTCAGGGGATGCAGGCGGGTGCCGAAACCGCCGGCCATGAGAAAGACCGGATTGTTCAGCAGCCGCTTCTCCAGCAGGCCATGGAGGGTTTCCAGGCCAACCACGCGGCCATCGCCATCCACCACCGGCAGTTGCAGCAGCTGGGTACTTTCCATCACTGCCAGCACCCGCTCCCGGCTCCAGTCCCGCTGCGCCACCTGGGGGCTGGCGCACATCACCTGGCTGACGGGGATGTCCAGGGGCAGGTGGCGCAACAAGGCGCGGCGCACGTCACCATCGGTGAGGGTGCCGAGCAGACGACGCTCCTCGTCCACCACGATGGCGATGCGCAGGGCGCCCCGATCCAGGGTGGCAATCGCTTCCTCCAGGGAGACGTTGGCACCAACGAGGACAGATTCCCAATGCTTGATCATGTCGAGATATTCCAGAAATTCATGCGGATGGCGGCCGCAGACGGCCGGCGGCGCCGAGAAAGACCAGGTCGGCAGCCAGATCCTTGACCAGGGAAGCGCCGGCACCAAGCACCGCCCGCTCACCGACGTGGATGCCCTGGATCAGCAGGGCACCGGCGCCGATAAAGGCGTCATCCCCCACCTGCACACCACCGCAAAGGGTCGCACCAGGGGCAATGTGGACATGGGCGCCGATACGGCAATCGTGGTCCACCCCGGCCCGGGTATTGATGATGCTGTTCTCGCCGATCCGGCATCCCGGCTGCACCACGGCCCCGGCCATGACCTGCGCGCCGCCTTCCAGCACCACATCGGGGGCCACCCAGGCGGCGGGATGGATCAGGGCCGGGAAGACATGGCCGGCGGCAGTCATGCGTTGATAGAGATTGCGACGGGCCACACTGCCAACCAGTTGGCCGATGCCATTGATCAGGCCTACCCGGGAGGCATCCAAGCCGGCCACCGCTTCATCGCCGCCCAGCACCGGCACCTCCAGCCACTGGGCCGCGCCCTCGGCCGCCAGGGCCGGGTCGCAGACGCCGACCACCTCATGGCCAGCCGCCCGGGCCAGGGCCAACAGCACCCGGGCGTGGCCGCCGGCCCCCAGGAGGACCAGGGGCAACGGGGAAGCGCAGCGGTTGGCACTCATGCTTCGATGACCTCGCCGCAGGCGTAGGCACGGCCGGTACGCTGGCCCACCAGGGCCCACAGGTCCGTGGCCGGGCGCCCCGTACCGCAGCGTGCCGTACCCAGGTCCTGCCGGGCCAGGACGGCGCCGGCCGGGATGTCCCGGGCCGCCACCACCTGCTGCCGGGCGGCCTGCCGGGTATCCCATTCGCTGGGCTGGGGCGCCTTGCCGCCATCCCCCAGGGCAACCTGCAGGGCTCGAATCTCCGCCACCATGCGGGTCAGCTCGGCCGGCTCCAGGGAGGCCTTGTGGTCGGGCCCCGGCAGCTGGCGATCCAGGGTGAAGTGCTTTTCGATCAGGCAGGCGCCCCGGGCCACGGCCGCCACGGGAATGAGGATGCCTTCCGTATGGTCGGAATAGCCCACTTCCAGGCCAAAGGCATTCGCCAGGGTATCCATGCCCCGCAGATTCACTTCGGCGAAGGGTGTCGGATACTGGGAGGTGCAATGCAGCAAGGTGACATGCCCCTGCAGGCGGGCCCGCCAGTCGGCCCGGCTCCAGCCGCGCCAGACCTCTTCCAGGGAGGCGGGCTCCGCCTCGGCATGGAGGGCATGGGCGACGATGGCCAACCCCTGCTCCACCTCGGCCAGGGTGGCCATGCCGGTGGACAGCACCAGGGGCTTGCCGGTGCGGGCGAACTGCCAGAGCAGCGGGCCGTTGGTCAGCTCCCCGGAGGGAATCTTGAATAGCGGCATGTCCAGGCCCACCAGAAAATCCAGGCTGTCGCTATCGAAGGCGGTGGACAGGAATTCGATGCCCTGGCGCCGCGCGTGGGCCTGCAGCTCGGTATGCCACTCCCAGGGCAGTTCCAGCTTCTGCAGCATGGCCAGCTGGCTCTCCGCCGCATCGGTCTGCACCTTCTGGTAGGCCGCCTTGGGGGCGCTACGGGAAGCCAGCTTGGCGGCCCGGAAGGTCTGAAATTTGACCGCATCAGCCCCGGCTGCCGCCGCGGCATCCACCAAGGCAAAGGCCAGATCCCGCTGGCCGTTGTGGTTAACCCCGGCCTCGGCAATGACATAGACGTGACCGGCGCTCATCGGATTTCCTTCAGCAGCATGAAAGCCTCCGCCGCAGTGGTGCCGGCCTGGCTGCCCCGCAACTGGGCCTGGGCACGCAGGGCGACGTCGCTGCGAGGAAAGGGGAAGGGCGCCATCTCACCGACGTAGAGGCCCATGATGTCGATCTTCTGCTCCAGATAACCGGCGATATCGACAAAGACGTTGGGGCGGAAACCGCCATCTTCGGGCTTCAGGCCGAACTCGGTTTCGGAAAGGGTTTCGTAGGCCAGGACCGTGCGGACCGAGGGATAACGGAAGGTCTTGGCGCAGGCCACCGCGGCGTCGAAGACCGCGGCATGGTCGCTATGGGCATCGTTGCGGTAGGGCACATACAGCACCTCGGCCCCCAGGGCCCGCACCCGGTCGCCGATGGCGCCCACCAGATCGAGCATGGGCAGGCTGTCCAGGCGCATGGTGGGGAAATCCAGGGCATGCACCGAGGCGAAACCGTAGGCCCGGGCTACAGCCTCGATTTCCAGCCGGCGGGATTCCACCCGTTCGGCCGCAAAGCCGATGGCAGTGGAAATACCGGTGACGATGATCCAGTGCACTTCATCCCCCGCTGCCAGATGTTTGAGCAGGGTGCCGCCGCAGCCGAGGGTCTCGTCGTCCGGATGGGGGGCGATGCAGGCAATGATGTTGCGCTTAGATGGCGACATGCAGGGGGTCCTCCGGTTTCTTGAGGCGGGCGAGAAAATCCTCGTCCCGCAGCAGGGCGGCAGCCCGCGCCGCGCTCTGGCCATCGCCATAGGGATTGACCAGGCTTGCCAGGGCAGTAGTGAATGCCGGGCTGCGCACCGTTGCCAGGGCCTCGGCAATGGCGTCGCAGTCGCCGCCGGTGAAGATGACATTGGCGCCGCACAGCCTTCCCCGCTGGCGCTCGCCGATATTGATGACGGGCAGGCGCAGGGTGGCGGCCTCGAGAATGCCGGCGGAAGAATTGCCCAACATGAGACTGGCGTGGCGCATCAGGTTGACGAACAGCAGGCGGGAGGTAGTGCCGTAGCAGGTGACTTCAGGCAACTGCCCCAGTTCGGCAAAGGCGCTGATCAGGGGCGCATTGCCGGGATCGGAATTGGGTGTGCCGATGCAGATATGGAAGCCGGCCTGTCGCAGCACCGCCACGGCGTTGCGCACGTAAGTTGTGGCCACCTCCCGCTCCTGGGCCACCGGATGGAAGATCAGGATGGCCAGGGGATGGGTCGCCGCATGGGGTTTGGCGCCGATGCCCGCCAGCAGTTCGGCCTTGGCGAGGGGCCCTTCGGCGACGAATTTATCCAGGGCGACGCTACCGATGACGAAGATGCGCTGCGGGATTTCCCCCAGTTTGAGCAGGCGACGGCGATGCTCTTCCAGGCTGACGAAGTGGGCGGTGGAGAGCTTGGAGGTGGCATGGCGCACCGGATTGTCCACATGCCCGTCGGCCGCATGGTCGCCGCCGAAGAAATGGGCCGTGGGAATGCCCAAGAAAGTGCCGATGGTGGCCGCGATCAGCACGTCCTCCCGGTCCCCCGCATAGACGATGAGGTCGGGGGCATAGCTGCGGATCAGGTCCATGGCGCCGTTGAGCAGGCCCGCCGCCGTCTTCAGGCGGGAAGCCTGGGTATCGCCGCTGATCAGGGTTTCCACTTCGCACAGGATGTCGAACCCGTCCTGGCGCACCAGGTCCACCGTATGGCCGAACGCCGGCGACAGATGGGCGCCGGAGACCAGCAGTTTCAGTTCCACCGCGGGGTCCTGGTGAAGCTTGCGGTACACCTCGCTCATCAGGTCGTAATCGGACCGGATGGAAGTCAGGGCCAGTATTTTCCGTGCCATGCCATTTCCCTCAGAACAGGTCCGAAAGGGCCATTTCGCGATTCACCGACTGGGGCCGGAATTCACGGCCCAGGCCAATACCGCCGAACTGGTAGTCGAAAGACTTGCAGCTTTCCAGACCGGCATCGCTGCCCACCAGCACATTGATGGCCATACCCTCAGGCAAGGCCGCCAGGGCGGCGGCGGATTCCCACCACAGCAGGTCGATGCCGCCTTGGTGTTCCTTGTAGGCCAGGCCGTCCTGCCACTGATAGCGGCCGCCCGGCCGCGCCAGGCGCCAGGCACGCAGACGGGCCTCACCCAGATCCAGGCTGAGCCTGCCGCGCTTGTCGAAATAACCGGTAGCCGCCAGGGCCAGCAGGCGCTCCTTGTCTACTGTCGCCACCAGGTCGGGCTCCGGCAGCTGCCATTCCAGGCGTTTGCGGAAACCCGGCGTGGACTGGGCGTTGGGAAATCCGAAAACGAAAGCCGCACCAGCCTCCCGGGCCGCCTGGTAGGTGGCCTGGGCCAGGGTGGTGAAGAGGCCGAACTTGCGGTGGGACTCGGCCACCATGGTGGTCATGGAGACATAGGTATTCAGCCGCTGCCCGCCCTCCGCGAGGGGCATGGGCACGATGGCGTAATGACCCACCAGGCGCTCGCCCTCGTAGCAGAGGGTGACGAAGGGTTCGCCGGCGGGGTTGTCCAGATAAGCCCAGTCCCAGACCTTGCCCAGGGAGCGTTGGCCGAAGCTTTCGAAAAACAGGGCTTCGATGTTTTCCCGGTGTTGCAGCAGCTGCTCCTTGCTGGCAATCGCTTGAATATCCATGGTGGCGTTCTCGTCAGGCGGCGGGAAGAATGACACTGCTGGGCAGGTTGACCACCCGGGCTTCCAGCCATTCGGCGTTGCTCAGGTCACCCTTGCGGCAATGAGCATAGATAGGCAGGCGGTTCATCAGGGCCCAGATCGGACGGGTCATGACTTCGGCCCCATTGGTGGCCTGCAGCAGGGCATCGCGCTGGGCCCCGCTCTCGCAGATGACGGCGTTGAGCCAGTAATTGGAACGGCAGTCGGCGGGTTCCACGACGAACTGCAGGTCGCTGCCGGCCAGATGCGCGGCGTAGCGTGCCGCCAGTTCCCGCTTGCAGGCGATGAAGGCTTCCAGCTGCTCCAACTGGGCGCAGCCCAGGGCCGCATTGAGATTGGGCAGGCGGTAGTTGTAGCCGACCTCGTCATGCACGTATTCGTAGGGATGGGGCTGCTTGGCCGTGGTGGTGAGGTGCTTGGCCCGGGCGCCCAGGGCTTCACCGGCGAGGATCATGCCGCCACCGCCGGTGGTGATGATCTTGTTGCCATTGAAGCTCAGGGTGCCCACTTCCCCCAGGGTGCCGGTGTGGCGCCCCTTGTAGAAGCTGCCGAGGGATTCCGCCGCATCTTCCACCAGGGCGAGACGCCAGCGCCGGCAGACATCGGCCAGCCCGTCCAGGTCGGCGGGATGGCCGAAGGTGTGCATGGGCACACAGGCCCGGATGATCCGGCCATCGGCCTTGGCGCGGCAGAGGCCATCGTCGTCCAGGCGGGCGTTTTCCGTCAGCCAGGTTTCCAGAGCCCGGGGGCACAGCCCCAGGGTACGCCGTTCCACATCGACGAAGACCGGCTCGGCCCCGCAGTAGGCAATGGCGTTGCAGGTGGCGACGAAGGTCAGGGGCTGGGTCACCACCAGGTCGCCGAAGCCGACGCCCACCAGTTGCAGGGCCATGTGCAGGGCCGCCGTGCCATTGACGGTGGCCACGGCCCGGGGGCTGCCGGTATAGGCGGCCATGTCGCGCTCGAAACGATCCACGTAGGCGCCAACGCTGGAGACGAAGGTGGAGGCGATGGTGTCGCCGACATAGGCCTGCTCCCGGCCGGCAAATACCGGCGCATGGAGGGGAATGAAGCCTTCGCTGCGGTACTGCTCGCGAATGAAGCGGATCAGGGCGTCGAACATGGGGGGCTCAAACGTTGTAGATATCGGCTTTGTACTTGGCCAGGTTTTCCGGCCGGGTGAACCAGGCCACCGTGGCCTCGAGGCCATCGCGGATACTGAACTCTGGCGCAAAGCCGGTCAGTTCGCGGATCTTGGTGTTGTCGCACCAGAGGCGGAAGACCTCGGATTTTTCCGGCCGCAGGCGCTGCTCGTCGGTGAGGAACTCCACGTCGCTGCCCATGATTTCCCGGATCAGGTTGAGGGTGTCGCCGACGGAAATCTCGTAGTTGGAGCCGATATTCACCGTCTCCCCCACCGCCTTGTCGCAACGGGCCAGATCCAGGAAGCCGCGGCAGGTATCGGCCACGTAGTTGAAGTCCCGGGTCGGGGTGACATCCCCCAGCTTGATCTGCTTCTTGCCGTTGGCGATCTGGCTGATGATGGTGGGAATCACCGCCCGGGCCGACTGGCGCGGGCCGTAGGTATTGAAGGGCCGGGCAATGGTCAGGGGCAGGTTGAAGGCGTTGAAGAAGCTCATGGCCATGGCGTCGGCACCGATCTTCGAGGCGCTGTAGGGCGACTGGGGCTGGATCGGGTGCTTCTCGTCGATGGGCACGTAACGGGCCGTGCCATACACCTCGCTGGTGGAGGTGTGGATGACCCGCTGCACGCCGTTATCCAGGGCCGCCTGGCAGATGTTCAGGGTGCCCTTGATGTTGGTATCCACATAGCTGTCCGGCGCCACGTAGGAATAGGGAATGGCGATCAGGGCGGCCAGATGGAAAACCTCATCCACCCCCTTGGTGATGTGCTTGCAGTAGTGGGGGTCCCGCACGTCACCATTGAGTACTTCAATGTCCGCCAGGCAATCCACGTCCTCCAGCCAGCCCCAGTAGTTGAAGGAGTTGTACTGGGACAGGGCCTTGACCTTGTAGCCTTCCCGCACCAGCAGTTCGGTCAGATGTGAGCCGATGAAGCCGTCGGCGCCGGTTACCAATACAGTTTTCATGGTCGTCGTTCAGATAAGTGAAGAGGGGGATGCCGCCGGCCATCAGGCCTGCCGGGCCAGCACCATGGATTCGTAAGTGCCGCTGGCCACCACGGCCCCATCCTTGAGTTCGATGATGCGGTCGCAGTCCTGCAGGGTGCTGAGACGGTGGGCGATGAGCAGGATGGTCAGGTCCGGGCTGAGGCGGCCGATGGATTCCATGACGGCCCGCTCGGTCTCGTTGTCCAGGGCGCTGGTGGCCTCGTCGAAGACGATGACGTCGGCCTGCTTGTAGAGGGCGCGGGCAATGCCAATGCGCTGGCGCTGGCCGCCGGAGAGCTTGACGCCCCGCTCACCGACAAAGGCCTCGTACTGCCCGGGCAGGGCTTCCACCATCTCCGTCAGCTGGGCTTGGCGGATGGCATCGCGCACCCGGGCCATGTCGATCCGGGCCTTTGGCACGCCGAAGGCGACATTCTCGGCAATGCTGGTGTCGGCCAGGTAGATGGCCTGGGGAACATGGGCGATGTGGCGCTGCCAGGCGGCCAGGCAGCCATCGCTGATCTCCTGCCCATCCACCAGCAGCGCCCCGGCCGTGGGCCGCAGCAGACCCATGACGATATCCAGGAGGGTACTCTTGCCGCTACCGGTACTGCCGATGATGCCCAGGCGTTCGCCGCGGCGAATGGCCAGGTCCAGCCCCTGTAGCACCGGGGCGGAATCCAGCTGGTATTGGAAGGACAGTTGGCGCAATTCGATGGATTGCTGGAAGGGCAGGCTTTCGCCTTCCGCCAGCCCTTCTGCCACGGGCGGCATGGGTTGCTCCAGCAGGGCCAGGGTGTCCTCCAGGGAGGCCTGACTACCCTTGATGCTGGCCCAGGAGACATAGCACTGCTGCAACACCGGCAGCAGGCGCTGGGCACCGAGGGCCAAGGCGCCCAGTACGGGGATGGCGCCGGCGATGGTAGCCGAATCCCGTGCCAACCAGTAGGCCAGGGCGGCGATCAGCACCATGCCCAGGGCCTCCGTGCCGAAACGGGGGCTGGCGCCGATGAAGACGTTGTTGCCCTGGGCCCGGCGCAGTTGCAGGTCGGCCGCCTGGTAGATGCGGCAGTAGGTGGCCTGGGAGCCATCGAGCAGAATGTCGCGGATGCCTCCCATCCCTTCCTGCAGGGCCTTCAGTACATTGCCCTGCTCCCGGGAGATGTGGGCGCTGTTGGCCGCCAGGCGGCGACGGGTCAGCCCCACCACCAGGCCGTAGATCAGGCCGAAACCGAAGAAGGACCCGAGGGCCACCCGGGGGTCAATGAGCACCAGGGTGGCCAGGATCATGCACAGCAGGAAGAGGGAGCCCGCCAGGGTCACCAGGGGCACCAGCACCCCGTAGATGACCATGGAGGTCTTGCCCATGATGGTGCTGATGACCTGGCTGCTGTTGCGCCCGGCATGGATGGCATAGGGCTGGTGCAGGGTGCGGCGATAGGCTTCGATGCTGAGGTCGGCCCCGGCGGCAAAGGACAGTCGGGTAGTGAGGAAGAGCAGCAGCAGGCGCATCGCCCCGGCAAACAGGGCGGCCAGGGAAAAGGCTACCGTCAGGGGCAGCAGCAGGCCCCGGGCCTCCCGCAGGTCCAGCGCCTGGATCAGGGGCTGGGCATAACGGTGTTCAAACACGCTCTGGGGGTCAATCAGCACGCCGAGGAAGGGCAGCACGGCGCCAATGCTGAACACTTCGGCGATCGAGGCCACCACCATGACCACGGTGAGCAGCACGAACTGGGTACGACGCCGGGGCGGCAGGGACTGCCACAGCCGGGCCACTTGGCCGGACAGCACGAAGGAAGGGGAAGACGGGGCCACAGCCATGAATCAGGGTGCCCGGCCGTAGGTGTCTTCGAAACGCACGATGTCATCCTCGCCCAGATAGCTGCCGGACTGCACCTCGATCATCTCGAGGGGCAGCTTGCCCGGGTTTTCCAGGCGATGCAGGGTACCCAGGGGAATGAAGGTGGATTCGTTCTCGCCCACCAGGAAGGTTTCCTCGCCCCGGGTCACCCGCGCCGTGCCGGAAACGACGATCCAGTGTTCGGCCCGGTGATGATGCATCTGCAGGCTGAGGGCGGCACCGGGGCTGACGACGATGCGCTTCACCTGGAAACGCTCACCGCTGTCGATGCTGTCGTACCAGCCCCAGGGCCGATGCACCTTGCGGTGGGCCTGGGTTTCGCTGCGCTGCTGGGCCTTCAGCTGAGCGACCACGCCCTTCACTTCCTGGATGCGCTCCTTGTCCGCCACCAGCACGGCATCGGGGGTTTCCACCACGACGATGTTGTCGAGGCCGACACAGGCCACCACCCGGCTTTCCGAAATGGCCAGGGTGTTGCGGGTGTCCACGGAGAGCACATCGCCCATGAAGACATTCTGGGCGGCATCCTTGCTGCCGATCTCCCACAGGGCATTCCAGGCGCCCAGGTCCGACCATTGGGCATCCAGGGGCACCACCGCCACTTCGCCGGTGTTGCGCTCGCTGCTGGCCAGCTTCTCCAGCACGGCGTAGTCGATGGAATCGCTGGGGCAGGCGGCAAAGGCTTCGCCATCGGGACGCAGGAAATCCCGGTCCTGGCGGCGGCCCTCGAAAGCCTGCAGGGTGGCGGCGGCGATATCGGCCCGGCACTGCTCGATCTTGGCCAGCCAGGCGGAGGCCTGCATGACGAAAATGCCGGCATTCCACAGGTACTGGCCGCTTTGCAGATAGCCCTTGGCCGTTTCCAGATCGGGCTTCTCGACGAAGCGCTCCACCAGGAAGGCATCGGGCTGAGCCAGGGCGCTGCCCAGCTTGATGTAGCCGTAGCCGGTTTCCGGTGCGTTGGGGCGGATGCCGAAGGTCACCAGCTTGCCGTTGGCGGCGATGGCAGCGGCCTGCAGCACAGCCCGCTGGAAGGCATCGCCGTCCTGGATGACATGGTCCGCCGGCATCACTACCAGCAGAGGATCGGCCTCCCGTTCTGCCAGGGCACTCTCGGCCTGGGCCACCAGGGCGGCCAGGGTCAGGGCCGGCGCGGTGTTGCGGCCGCAGGGTTCAAGCAGCAGGGGCGCATGTTCGATACCCACCTCCTGCAACTGCTGGGCGATCAGGAAGCGGTATTCGTCATTGCCCACCAGTAGGGGTTTGAGTAAGACATCGCCCTCGGCCAGGGGCAGGCCCTGCAGGCGCAGGGCAGTGGCCTGGAGCATGGTGTGGTCGCCGGCCAGCTTGAGCAGCTGCTTCGGGTACTGCTCCCGGGAAAGGGGCCACAGACGGGTACCGGAACCACCGCAGAGAATGACGGGTTGGATGTGCATGGAATCTCGCTATGAACGAAAACCGGCCGCAGGCTAGCGACAGGGGGCGTTAAGGTCATCGCCCTCGCGGGCGGCATCCAGGGATTGCACTTCGACACGCAGGCGGGAAATCTCGTCCTTGATGGTCTCGTACTCCCGCTCCTTGCGCCGCAGGAAGGCCAGGGTGACCCGGGCCTTTTCCTCCAGGCCGGCGGGCGTCAACAGGTAGGCATAGGCCAGCTTGTTGCTGCTGTTGCGGAAGTTTTCCAGCTTGACGAAACCCTTTTCCATCAAGGCCTTGAGACAGTAATTGGCCTTGCCCAGGCTCACCCCCATCTGCCGCGCCAATTCCCGCTGGCTGATGTCGGGATTGGCCTCGATCAGCTTGAGCAGGGCGTAATGGGCGGGATCGGGGGCAGGATCGTGAAAGATCTCGGCGGGGCTGTCAGACACGAGAAGGCGCCATGCGTTCATGAATTGAACGCAGATTGTATGCCCAAAGCCGGCAAACGAAAAGCCGTTGGCATCGGCCGCTCGGCTCCGACTTTCCTAGGGCTTGGCGCGCTGCTGCAACTCCAGCATCTTGGCGTATTTGAAAAAGCTGTTGCTGCAGCCGATGAGGGTGTGCACCAGGCCCGGCAGACCATCGAGAAAACTGCGGCGGACGAGGTAGAACTTGATGAAGCGGAATACCGGGGAAAGCAGCAGACGGCCGTAGCCGGCCCGTTTGCCGGCGGCCACCGCAGCCTCGGCCGCCAGGGTGGTATAGCGGTTCTGCTTGGCCAGATAGCTGTCCAGGCTCTCGGCCGAATCGTGGAGCAGATCACCCGTCAGGGAACCGACTTCCGCCGCGGTTTGCACGAACTCATGCACCGTATGGTCGGACCAGCGGGCATGGGCGCGATGGAAGAGGCGCAGGTTCCAGTCCGGATAGCCTTCGCCATGGCGCAGGTAACGCCCGAGGAAGCGGTTGCAGCGGGGTACCCGGTAGGCCAAGCGGGCGGGAGCCGCCATTTCCTGGCGGATGGCCGCGGCCAGGGCCGGGCTGACCTGCTCGTCGGCGTCGATGCAGAAAACCCAGTCGTGGGCCGCCTGGCTGACGGCAAAATGTTTCTGGGGGCCGAACCCCAGCCAGGGCTGGTGGATCACCCGAGCCCCCAGGCGCTCCGCCAGGGCCACGGTGCCGTCGCTGCTGCCGGAATCGACAACGATGATTTCCGCGGCGAAATCCAGGCTTTCCAGACACGCTTCCAGACAACGGGCCGCATTCAGGGTGATCAATACGGCGGAGATGGGGCCTGGGGCAGTACTGCCGCAGGGGAACGGGCTTTCCACAGTGGGCTTCTCTATAATGGCGCCTTTGCCGCCGACGGCGCCATTTTAACCTCCCATGCGCATTCTGCTGGTCAAGACCTCGTCCCTCGGGGATGTCATCCACAACCTGCCGGTGGCCAGCGACATCCGCCGCTGCTTCCCCGACTGCCGGATCGACTGGTGCGTGGAAGCGCCCTTCGCAGCGATCCCCCGGCTGCACCCGGCGGTCGGCGAGGTCATCCCCGTTGCCATCCGCCGCTGGCGCCGCGCCCTCTTCAGCCGCAGCACCTGGCAGGAGTTCGGCGCATTCCGGGCACGCATCGGTGCCACCCCCTACGACCAGATCATCGACACCCAGGGACTCGTCAAGAGCGCTCTGCTTTGCCGCCTCGCCCACGGGCCGCGGTACGGCTACGACGCCGCCTCCATCCGCGAGCCCCTGGCGGCGCGGTTCTACGACCAGTGCCACCCGGTGCCCACCCGGCTCCACGCCGTGCACCGCAACCGCCAGCTGGCCGCCCAGGCCCTGGGCTATGCCGACCGGCTGAACGAACTGCCCCTCGACTACGGCCTTGGGGCCACGACACGCGCCACCGCCGACGCGCCCTACGCCGTGCTGCTCACCGCCACCAGCCGGGACGACAAGCTGTGGCAGGAAGACAACTGGATCGCCCTCGGCCAACGCCTGGCCGACCAGGGCATCCAGGCCCGGCTACCGGCCGGCAATCCGGTGGAGCGGGCCCGGGCCGAGCGCATCGCCACCGCCATTCCCGGTGCCGCCGCCCTCCCCGCCCAGGGGCTGGAATCCCTGGCCAGCCAACTGGCGGGCGCCACCCTGGTGGTCGGCGTAGATACCGGCCTCACCCATCTGGGGGTGGCCCTGGCCCGGCCCACCGTAGCCCTTTATGTCAGCACCGATCCCGGGCTCACTGGAGTGCTTGGCGCCGGCGACTTCCGCAATCTCGGCGCCGCCGGCCAGCCTCCCTCCCTGGCAGAGGCCTGGGATGCCTGCACCACCCTGCTCGGCCGGCCGGCCTGATGCCCCCCGCCCATGGCCCGCGTTCTCTATTCCCTGCTGCTGCATCTGGCCCTGCCCCTGATCCTGGCCCGCCTGCTCTGGCGCGCCCGGCGCCAACCGGCATACCGCCAGCACTGGGGCCAGCGCTTCGGCTGTTACCGCGCCCCACCACCAGGCCCCTGCCTGTGGCTGCACGCCGTCTCGGTCGGTGAAACCCGGGCTGCCCAGCCCCTGGTGACTGCCTTGCTGGAACGCTATCCGGATCACTGGCTGCTGCTCACCGGCATGACCCCGACGGGGCGGGAAACCGCCACCCAGGTCTTTGCCGCCCATGCCGACCGGGTGCACTACGTCTACGCGCCCTACGACTTTCCCTTCGCCGTGGCCCGCTTCTTCCGTCATTTCCGGCCCCGGGCCGGCATTCTCATGGAAACGGAAATCTGGCCCAACCTGCTGGCCGGCGCCCAGCAGGCCGGTGTGCCGGTGATGCTGGCCAATGCCCGGCTGTCGGCCCGCTCCGCCCGGGGCTACGAACGCTTTGCCGCCCTCAGCCGCCCGGCCTTTGCCAGCCTGGCCTCCATCGCCGCCCAGAGCGAGGCCGATGCCGAGCGTTTCCGCCGCCTGGGAGCCAAGCACCTGGCAATCTGCGGCAACATCAAATTCGACGTCACCCCACCGCCCGCCGCCCTGGCCCTGGGCGACGACTGGCGCCAGGCCCTGGGCCGGCGCCCCGTATGGCTGGCGGCCAGCACCCGGGAAGGCGAGGACGAGGAAATCCTCACGGCCTTCGCCAGCCTGAACATCCCGGCGCTGCTGCTGGTGCTGGTGCCCCGCCATCCCCAGCGCTTCGACGCGGTGGCCAACCTGGCCGCTGCCCGGGGTTTCCCCACGCAACGGCGCAGTCAGACCCTGCCCGGCACGGAAACCCGGGTCTGGATCGGCGACAGCATGGGGGAAATGGCGGCCTACTATCGCTGCGCCGACGTGGCCCTGATCGGCGGCAGCCTGCTGCCTTTCGGCGGGCAGAACCTGATCGAGGCGGCGGCCTGCGGCTGCCCTACCCTGCTCGGTCCCCACACCTACAATTTTGCCCAGTCGGCGGAAGATGCCGTGGCGGCAGGAGCGGCCCTACGCATCGCCGGCAGTGCCGAACTGGCGCCGGCCTTGCAGCAGCTGTTCCTGGACCATGAAAAACGCCGCACCATGGCGGATGCGGCGTTGTCTTTTGCCGCGGCCCATCGGGGCGCCACGGCGAGGAACCTGGCCCTCGTCGAAACCCTGGCGCCGCCGGCCTGAACGGCAGGCGGCCGCCTGGCTCAGTGGGCCAGGAGAGCGCTGACCTGCTGCACGTCGTCGTCGGTGAGATTGCCCACCACGCCCTTCAGGCGCAGCTGGTTCACCAGCGTATCGAAGCGGGCCTTGGCCAGGTCGCGCTGGGTGGAATAGACCTGCTGTTCGGCGTTCAGCACGTCGATGTTGATGCGCACCCCCACCTCGTAGCCCATCTTGTTGGCATCCAGGGCGGAACGGGAAGACACCAGAGCCGCTTCCAGGGCCCGTACCTGGGCGAGGCCATTGACCACGCCGAGGAAGTACTGGCGCGCACCCAGGGCAGCCTGGCGGCGGGCGTATTCCAGGGAAGAACGGGCCGCCTCGCGACCAGCTTCAGCTTCACGCTGGCGGGAAACCACGGCGCCCCCCTGGAAGAGCGGGATATTGACCTGCACGCCGATGGCCGAGGCATCCTGATCGAAGCCGGGGCCGGTGGTGCCAAAGAGCGTGTTGAGGGCGGCGGTCTGGCTGCTGCGGCCACTGGAGGCCACCAGGTCCACCGTCGGGAAGTGGCCGGCGCGCTGCTTGCTCACTTCCTTGTCGGCGATGTCGGACTGGGCCTGGGAAATCTGTACCGCCAGCCCGTCCTTTTCCGCCGAGGCCACCCATTCGTTCATCACGGCTGGCTTGGGCGGCATGAGGGGCACATCGGTGCGCAGGGGCGCCAGTTCGCCGGCCTCCCGGCCGATGATGGCCTGCAGGGCCCGGGCCTTGATCTCCATATCGCTTTCCGCAGCAATTTCCTGGGCGGTGGCCAGATCGAAGCGGGACTGGGCTTCGTGGGTATCGGTAATGGTGGCGGTGCCGACTTCGAAGCTCTTCTTCGCCAGTTCCAGCTGCTGGCCGATGGCCGACTTCTGGGCCCGCAGGGCCTTGAGGTTTTCCTGGGCGTAGAGCACGTCGAAATAAGCCTGGGCCACCCGCAGGATCAGGTCCTGGCGGGCTTGCAGGAACTGGGCTTCGGCCTGGGCCACCTGCAGCACGGATTGCTCGTACTGCACCCAGTTCTGCCAGCGGAAGAGGGGCTGGCTGAGGCTGACCGTGTAGCCGTGGGTGTTGTAGCGGCCGGACAGATCGAGCGGGGGCTTGCTGCGACGGGTGTAATCCACGTCGTTCCACATGGTGTTGGCGGAAACGTTGAGGGTCGGCAACAAACCGGCCCGGCCCTGGGGCAGCTTTTCCCGGCCGGCTTCCACCGTGGCCCGGGCCGCGGCGAACTGGGCGTCGTTGCTCAGGGCTTCCTGGTAGATCTGCATCAGGTCAGCCCCCTGGGCGGCGGCGCTCAGGCCCAGGACGGAGAGGATCAGGACAGCAGCTTTCAGCTTCATGGACAGCCTTCAGTAGGTCGGCATGGAGGGATCCACTTCCCGGGCCCAGGCGTTGACGCCTCCGGCCAGGTTATGGACGGCGTTGAAACCGCGGTTTTCCAGGAACATCGCCACCTGCATGCTGCGGCCGCCGTGGTGGCAGATGACCACGATGTCGCCATCCTCAGGCAGTTCCGCCAGACGCACCGGCACCGCCGCCATGGGGATAGCGACGACGCCCGGCAGCACGCAAATTTCCAGCTCTTCGGGCTGGCGCACGTCCAGCAGCAAGGGCTTCGGGCGCTCGGGGTCGGCCAGCCAGGCGGCCAGGTCGGTGACGGAAAGCTGATTCATGGGGCAGGCTTAGAAACGGAAACGCTCCTTGGCCGGCGCGTTTTGCAGGGGCGCCACCACGGTTTCGAAGAGATTCAGGGGGGCGAAGGTGGTCTCGCCGGTACGGGTGATGATCTGGGCTTCCATCACCGGCGCTTCGCCGACGATGGCGGCGAGGCGGCCACCCACCTTCAGTTGCTGCAACAGTTCGTCGGGCACGGCCGGCAGGGAGGCGGAAACCACGATGACATCGTAGGGCGCGGCAGCGGCCCAGCCGCGGGCGCCGTCGCCGACTTCGACGGAAACATTGCTGGCACCGGATTTGGCCAGATTGGCCTTGGCCTGCTGGGCCAGGGCCGGGCTGATTTCAACGCTGGTGACCTGTTCGGCCTTGGCCGCCAGCAGGGCAGCCATGTAACCGGAGCCGGTGCCGATTTCCAGGACCTTTTCCTTCGGTTGCACGGCCAGTTCCTGCAGCAGCCGGGCTTCCATCTTGGGGGCCAGCATGGCGGCGCCTTCGCCCAGGGGGATTTCCAGGTCGGCAAAGGCCAGGGCCTGGTAGGCGGCGGGAACGAAATCCTCGCGCTTCACTTCGGACAGAAGATCCAGCACGTCCTGATCCAGCACGTTCCACGGCCGAATCTGCTGCTCGATCATGTTGAAGCGGGCTTGTTCCATGTTTTGCACTTGTTCCATTTGGCGTCCCCGGTCGTTATATCAGCGTCTACTAATATGTGGTTGGCGGAAAACGCAGATTATAGCTGAGCCCCTTGCGGCCTGCCGGCCAGGCTTTCGTCCACCGCCGGAATCCCCTCCAGGGGCGCTTCCGGCTTGACCCGGTGCCAGGCCGCGTAAAGCGCCGGCAGGAAAATCAGGGTCAACAGGGTGGCTACGGTGAGGCCGCCCATGATGGCCACGGCCATGGGTCCGAAGAAGGCGCTGCGGGTCAGGGGAATCATGGCCAGGATAGCAGCGGCAGCGGTCAGGGCGATGGGCCGCAGACGGCGCACGGTGGAATCGACAATGGCCTCCCAGCGGGGCTTGCCGGCCTTTTCATCCTGGTCGATCTGGTCCACCAGAATTACCGAATTGCGCATGATCATGCCGGAGAGGGCGATGGTGCCGAGCATGGCGACAAAGCCGAAGGGCTTGTTGAAGAGCAACAGGAATACCGTCACGCCCACCAGGCCCAGGGGGGCCGTCAGCAGCACCATGGTGACCTTTGAGAAGCTCTGCAGCTGCAACATCAGCACCGTCAGCACCACCAGGAAGAAGAGGGGCACGCCGGCGGCCACGGACTTGCCGCCCTTGGCCGATTCTTCCACCGCGCCGCCCACTTCCAGGCTGTAGCCCAGGGGCAATTCGGCCTTGATGCCTTGCAGGGCCTTTTCCACCTGGGCCGACACCACCGGCCCCTGGATGCTGCCGTAGATGTTGCCGCGCACGGTCATGGTGGGTACGCGGTTGCGGCGCCAGACAATACCTTCCTCGAAACCGTATTCCAGGGTCGCCACCTGGGACAGGGGCACCGCCTTGCCGCTGCGGGTGGGCAGCATCAGGTCCGGCAGCAGGGAAAGGCGGCGGCGCTCCATCTCGGTACCGCGCAGGTGCACTTCCACCAGTTCGGCACCATTGCGGAACTCGGTGACGCTCTGGCCCTTCAGGGCAGTATTGATCAGGGTGGCCACGTCGCTGGAAGTCACCCCCAGCAGGCGGGCCTTGGACTGGTCCACCTGCAGGCGCACCACCTTCACCGGCTCTTCCCAATCCAGATGCACATTCACCAGATGGGGGTTCTGGCGCATCACGGCTGCCACCTGATGGGCCTTATCCCGCAGCACGCCCAGATCCGGCCCGGCCACCCGGAACTGCACCGGGAAGCCCACCGGGGGCCCGTTTTCCAGGCGATTGATGGCCGCCCGGAGGCTGGGAAAGTCATGTTCGAAGAGGTCGATCAGCTTGCTGCGCAGGGCCTCCCGTTCCGGCGACCCTTGGGTGAGGATGACGAACTGGGCGAAGTTCTTCTGGGGCATCTGCTGGTCCAGCGGCAGATAGAAACGGGGGCTGCCGGTGCCGACGTAGGCCACCACGTTGTCGATGCCCGGCTGTTCCGCCAGCCAGCCTTCCAGCCGCTTGGCCTCGGCGTCGGCGGCATCCCAGGAGGCGCCTTCGGCCAGGCGCAGGTCCACGATCAGTTCAGGCCGGGTGGAATCGGGGAAAAACTGCTGCTGCACCAGTCCAAAGCCGACGATGGAGGCCACGAAGGAGGCCACGGTGATGCCGATGACCAGCCAGCGCCGGCGTACGCAAGCATCTACCAGGGTGCGGAAGCGCCGGTAGAAGGGCGTGGCGTAGATATCCTGCTCACTATGGGTGTGGGGCTCCTTGTGCAGCCACTGCTCCAGCCGGGGCAGGCGGCGCAGTAGCCAGCGGGTGAAGCGTGACGGCTCCCGGTGGGCCACCTTGTGGTGAGCGAAATCCGGCAACAGCTTATAGCCCAGGTAGGGCACGAAGAGCACCGCGGCGACCCAGGAAATGAGCAGGGCAATGACCGTCACCTGGAAGATGGAGCGGGTGTATTCCCCGGTGGCCGAAGCCGCCGTGGCAATGGGCAGAAAGCCGGCCGCCGTCACCAGAGTGCCTGAGAGCATGGGCATGGCGGTGGATTCGTAGGCGTAGGAGGCCGCCTTGGCGCGAGCCCAACCCTGCTCCATTTTCGTCGCCATCATTTCCACGGCGATGATGGCATCGTCCACCAGCAGGCCCAGGGCCAGGATCAAGGCACCAAGGGAAATCTTGTGCAGGCCGACGCCGAAAATCTGCATGAAGAGGAAGGTAATGGCCAGCACCACGGGAATGGTGATGGCAACGACGATGCCGGTGCGCAGACCGAGGGAGAGCAGGCTCACCCCCAGCACGATGATCACCGCCTCAATCAGGGAACGCACGAATTCATTGACCGAGCGCTGCACCGCCTGGGGCTGGGAAGACACCGTATGCAGTTCCAGGCCCACCGGCAGGCGCTCCTGGATGGAAACCACGGCACCGTCCAGATTGCTGCCCAGGCGGATGATGTCGCCGCCCTTGGCCATGGAAACGCCGATCAGCACGGCCTCCTTGCCTTGGTAACGGATCTTCTGGGTCGGCGGATCTTCGTAGCCCCGGCTGATACTGGCGATATCGCCCAGGCGGAATTCCCGGTTGCCCGCCCGCAGGCGGGTTTCCCGCAGATTCTGCAGGTCATCGTAGCGGCCGCTGACGGCTACCCGGATGCGCTCCGCCGCCGTATCGAAGCTGCCGGCGGCGAGCACCGCATTCTGGTTCTGCAGGGCCGCCAGCACGGTTGCGCCATCCAGCCCCAGGGTGGCCAGCTTGGCGTTGGAAAGCTCGATATGCACCCGCTCCTTCTGGTCGCCGAAGAACTCCACCTTGGCCACGTCGTTGACCTTCAGCAGCTCGGCCCGGATGGCCTCGGCCTGGCGCCGCAATTCGGTGTAGCCGAAGCCATCGCCCACCACGGCATAGAGGTTGCCGAAGACGTCGCCGAACTCGTCATTGAAGGTCGGCCCTTCAACGCCCTTGGGCAGGGTGTAGCGCATGTCCCCCACCTTCTTGCGCACCTGGTACCAGATGTCGGCCACGGCGGAAGGGGGCGTCGCATCCTTGGCCTGGAAGAAGATCATCGACTCGCCGGGCCGGGAATAGCTACGGATGATGTCCGCGTAGGGCACGGACTGCAGGGTCTTTTCGATCTTCTCGGTGACCTGCTGCTCCACTTCCTCGGCGCTGGCGCCGGGCCAGCCGGTACGCACGACCATCACCTTAAAGGTGAAGGGCGGGTCTTCGGATTGCCCCAGCTTGCTGTAGGAAAACAGGCCCACCAGAGTCAGGGCCACCATGAAATACAGCACCAGGGCGGGATGGCGCAGGCCCCATTCGGAAATATTGAAACGCTTCATCGGGCGCTTTCCGTCGCGGCAGGCTTGGCACCGGCGATGGTCGGGGCAGCGGTAGCAGCGGTGGCGGAGACTGCGGAAACCGCCACCGCGCCGCCGCCCACCATGGGCTGGGGCACACTGCTCGGCTCCACGGGGCGCACCACCTGGCCCGGCTGCAGCTTATGCACGCCGGCAATAACCACCCGTTCGCCCCGGGCCAGGCCCTGGGTCACCACCACGCCGTCTTCCCGGTAAGGCCCGGTTTCAACGGCCCGGGGCTGCACCTCGCCGCTCTGGGGATGCACCACCCAGACACTGTTGCGGCCTTCCACCTTGGTCAGGGCGGCAGTCGGCACCAGCAGGGGCAACTCGCCGCCGCCAATCAGCACCCCGGCGGTCATGCCCAGGCGCAGCTCGGCATCACTCTCCAGCACCGTCACCTTGACCTGGAAGCTGCGGGTGGCGCCATCGGCGGCCGGCGCCACTTCCCGCACCCGGGCCGGGTAGGCTTTGTCTTGCTGGGCCCACAGGCGCACCACGGCGGCAGCGCCGGGCACCACGCCCTTGAGGCGGCCTTCCGGCACCGCCACCACGACTTCCTTTTCACCATCCAGAGCCAGGCGGATGGCGGCCTGGCCAGCCGCCACCACCTGGCCGGCTTCCACCTTGACGTCGGTAACCACACCATCCTTTTCCGCCAGCAGGTCGGTGTAGCCGGCCTGGTTGCCGCTCACCGCGGCCTGGGCCCGGGCTTGCTCCAGGCGGGCCTGGGCAGCCTTGAACTGGGCTTCGCGGCTATCGAAGGCGCTCTGGGAAATGAACTGCTTCTCCAGCAGCTTCTTCTGCCGCTCGTATTCGGCCTTGGCCACCAGGAAATCCGCTTCCGCCGCCTTGCTCTGGGCGTTGGCGGCGGCAGCGGCGAGGCCGGCATCCACCGGGTCCAGGCGGGCCAGGGGCTGGCCCTTCTTCACCACGGCGCCAATATCCACCTTACGCTCCACCACCTTGCCGCCGATGCGGAAGGACTGGTCGGTTTCGTGGCGGGCACGCACTTCGCCCACCCACAACATGTCGTTCTGACCGGCCACGCCTACCACCTGGGTCAAGGCAGGACGGGGCTGGGGCGGCTGGGCGGCTTCGCGGCTACAGGCGGTCAGCACCAGGAGCGCCAGGGCGGGCAGCAGGAAGGGAAGAGGACGCGAGACGTTCATGAAAGGCTCCGGAGGGCGTCGGTGGCGGGGCGACGGGGTAACGGACGGTTAGGCCCGCAGGCCCTCGATCAGCAGGTCGAAATGGGTGTCGAGGAAACGCTGGGGGTCCCGCAATTCCTCAGAGCAGCAGGGGCCGATGGAGTAACGCCAGACGGCCAGCATCAGGATGGGGGCGATGATCACGTCCACCGCCACATCCACGTCGATGGGGCGGAAGTCTCCCCGGGCCATGCCCCGGGCCAGGGCCTCGGCGATCAGGCGGCGACCCCGGGCAATGACGTTGTCCCGATAGAACAGCGCCACCTGGGGAAAATTGCCGGCTTCGGAAATCATCAGCTTGGGCACACCGCCCAGGGGGGTGTTGCCGATCACCTCCCACCAACCCAGCAACAGGCAACGCAGCAGCTCCACGGCGCTGCCCTGGTGGCTGGCGGAAAGGGCCTCGCCCTGCTCCAGGGCCGGCACGATGCCTTCCCGGATCACCGCCTCGAAGAGGGCTTCCTTGCTGTCGAAGTAGAGATAGAGGGTGCCCTTGGAAACCCCGGCCCGGGCCGCAATGTCCTCCAGGCGGGTGGCGGCGAAGCCGCGCTCGGTGAATAGCTCCAGGGCAGCCGCCGTCAGCTCCTGGGGACGGGCTTCCTTACGGCGGCGGCGGGGTGTTTCTGTGGAATCGCAGAGGGACATGGCAATAAATTACTGACTGACCGGTCAGTAATTTATTGAAAAGCGCCCACCCGGTCAAGCCGTACGTGTTGTCGTTTTTCACTCAAAGTGAGAGCTTCTTTCACTCAGATTGAGAGCCTTCTAGTCGGCCTTTGCGGCCATTGATACCAACGGGCTCGAACGACCGTTGTAGGCTGGGTGCTACCGTTCAGCCCTTGAGCACGAATGTCAGCGACAACTCTAAGCTGCCCGTCGATTTCTGGCCGAGCGGATTCTCAGTATCGAGGACTTGCCGGAAAACAGTGGTCTGGCCAGCATTATCGGCAAAGCCTCTGTGTCCGTTTGAACGTACGAATCCTCAAGCGAAACACCTGCTGTTACACTTGAAACAATCAAAGCAAAATCACCGGCGCATAAGACATAGGAATATACGTGTCACGTTCCCTACGCAAACGCAAGCTCGACGGTACGCCTTATTTAAGGCGAGACGTGGTCGAATCCGAGATTCAAGGTCTAGCAGACATCAGTGCATCAGAATTTGAACGCCGCGCTGGCCTGTGGTCGAGTAGGGAGCTTGGTTTTATATCCCCCGAAGCACTACTGTACTTCGTGCGCAACGCGGCCCCAGGCGCTTACCGAGAGAAGCTGACCGAGAAACTTCTTGGTCGCGTGGCCAGCCGAGTCCGGGCTATCCCCAATTCGGGCGGCGATACCGTCTCTCTGACTGGGTTGAACATCCGAGAGGAAGTCGTTGACCACTTCGTCGACCTGCTGCTCAGCGACTGGAACGAGTATGACGAGCGCCTCGACTACTATGAGGTCAACTTCAACGCGGCCATCGCGGCAGATCGCCGCGATGCGAACGCTCGCCACTGGAAGCTTGAGAATCGGAACGATGAGCTGGAGACCGAGGACGGCGAAGTCACTGCCCAGGTGGAATCCGCCGTCGGCAGCTACGACCCGTTCAAGTCCGACGAATTTGACAACAAAGATTACCGGCTCCTAATAGACGAAGCGATTGACAGGCTGCCTGAACTTCAAAGGAGAATCGTCGTGATGTGGCGCCAAGATATTCCCATCGAGTCCAATGACCCCTCGATCGAGTCCATCAGCAAAGTGCTGGGAAAGTCGGAAAAGACCATCCGCACGCATCGAGACAAGGCCTTTGCATCGCTGAAGCGATTCCTTGAGCAAAAGGGGATGGTGCGATGACTCAGCATCCTCAACTCTCGGCAGACGACGTTCTGAGAGCGTTCGCCATGGACTTCCAGCCAGGAACTGGTGTTCTGCAGCGATACCTCGCCGAGTACCCTGAGTATTCCGTGGCCCTGATAGACCTCTCCATGGAATTGACTCGGGAGTTTGATGACAATATTCCTCTTGGTGCCGCCGAGTTTGACCTCGTAGCCGCAGGTATGGCGCGCCTCCGGGAGAACGCTGCAACACTGCAGTCCCTGGAAGCTGCCCCAGCGAAGGTGTTCACCGAGGCCATCAGTGCGCTGGCCTTGCCAATGCAAGTTGGCCTCGCGTTCCGAGAGCGCCGGATCGAGGTGGAAACCTTGCCCCATCGCATGGCCACAAAGATGGCCGAGGCGCTGAGAACCTCGACCGAGACGCTGCTCTCATATCTCGCGCTTCCTGCCGTAGCCCCCATGGCTCGCGCAAGGAAATCGGCTGTCAAGCCAGTAGCACCTGAGAAGGTGTCATTCGAGAGAGTCTTGCAAGACGCGGGTGTCGACGAACATAGCATTTCAAACCTACTCCGCGAGGAGTAGCCATGGACCCGATAGAGCTGGCTCGGCAGCACGCGCAGCGGCTGCACGATGAGGCCGTCCGGCGCGGGCGAAATCCATGGTCTCCATATGAGTTTGCCGTTGGCATAGCAAACGATCTCGGGATCACCGTCGAGACCTGTGCTCCCAGTGCCGCACTTCTCGATGGCGGCCGAGCCTCCTTTGACCCGGACGTTCCGCTCATCATCCACGAAGCCAACGGGTCGCCGTTCGACCAGGCGTTTCTGGTAGCGCACGAAATCGGGCATGCTGAACTGGGCGATGGTGAGGATGAGTCCGAGCAAGCGACAAACATCGACCCGGCCCGTACCTCGGAAGCAGCACCCGTCGGCATGGACCGCGTAGTGGACTACAGCCGGCGTCAGCGGAGAGAGGTCCAGATGGATCTCTTTGCGCGGGAGCTTCTCCTCCCACGACACGTCGCGGTAGACCTGCACGTGACCCAGGGCCAGACGTGCTCCGCCGTAGCTGCGCGCCTGGGCGCTCCGTTCGAGGTTATTGCCCAGCAGATGCTGGACGCCCTGTTGCTTCCCGCCTTTCCGGCAGCTGCAGCTACAGAGCTGATCGAAGTCCCGCTGAACCTAAAGCAGCAAACTGCCGCTGCCCACCGTGGCGCCGCATTCCTGCTCCAGGCCGGGCCGGGCACTGGCAAGACGCGCACGCTGGTGGCTCGCGTCGAGAGCTTACTTGACGATGGCGTTGACCCCAGGCGCATCCTCCTCCTTACCTTCTCAAACAAGGCTGCAGGCGAGATGGCCGAGCGGATCGCTCGGAGACGCCCGCAACAGGCAGCTGCGCTGTGCATCGGCACGTTCCACAGCTTTGGCTTAGACATCCTCAGACGATTCAGCGATAGGTGCGAATTGCCGACGGACCCTCGGCTGATGGACCGTACTGAGGCCGTTGAACTACTCGAAATCGAGTTCCCTCGGCTCGGCCTGCAGCACTATCGAAACCTTTACGACCCATCGCAGACTGCTGCCGATATTTTGACCGCAGTCTCCCGAGCTAAGGACGAGGTCGTTGGTCCTCGGGCCTATCTCGCCCTGGCTCAGACGATGCGTGCGGCTGCGGCCGACCCTGCAGCTATCGAAGCTGCTGAAAAGGCTGAAGAGGTCGCAGGGGTCTACGCACGCTACGAGGAACTCAAAGCCGCCTCAGGGTGCGTCGACTTCGGCGACTTGGTCATGCGGCCGGTGCTCCTCCTCGAGGGCGATGAAGCGGTGAGGGCCCAGCTCCAGAGCGACTACGACCACGTTCTAGTCGACGAGTATCAGGACGTGAACCGAAGCAGCGTCCGGCTCCTTGCCGCCCTCAAACCCACAGGTGAAAACCTGTGGGTGGTTGGAGACGTCAAGCAGTCCATCTATCGCTTCCGGGGCGCCTCGTCCTTCAACATGGCGCGTTTTGGCCGTGAGGACTTCCCTGGAGGGGTTCGAGACAATCTGGACATCAACTATCGCTCCACGCCAGAGATTGTCAGCGCTTTCTCCAACTTCGCAGCCGGCATGAGTGCCGCTGATGGGCCCACGTCCCTCGAGGCTGATCGGGGCTCCGGCGGCGCGCAGCCGGAGGTCATCACCGTTGCTGAAGGTTCGCTCGTTACTTCGGCACTGGTCGACAGCATTGAGCAGTTCCGAGCAGCAGGCTTTCGGTATCGCGATCAGGCAGTTCTGTGCAGGGGCAACGATAGGCTGTCAGATACCGGGCAGGAGCTTGAGCGTGCCGGCGTGCCCGTCCTATTCTTGGGCAGTCTCTTCGAGCGCACCGAGATAAAGGATCTTATCGCTGTCCTCTTGCTCCTTGTGGACAGGCGCGCCATGGGCCTGATTCGCACCGCCTGCTGGCCCGAATTCGCTATGGCGCTTGAGGACGCTGTACGCATATTTGAACGCCTTCGCGGCGCTGAAGTGCAGCCCGGTGCATGGCGGCAAGGAGCACCGGACATAACTCGAGCCGGGCAGGCCGCCCTGTCTGCCTTAAGTACCGCGCTCGACGGCTTCGACGCCACGGCGCAACCCTGGGCAGTGCTTGCAACCTTGCTGCTTGACCGAACGAGGCTGGCAGCGCGCATCGCCTCGTCGTCTAGTGTTCCTGAACAGGCCCAAGGCATCGCCATCTGGCAGTTCATGAATTTCGTTCGAGTCCAGCCCAACGGGCAGGGTCTTCCGATCCAGCGGTTGGCCGACCGCGTACGCAGGCTGCTGCGCCTCCGGGACGACAGGGATCTTAGGCAATTGCCAGCCGCAGCCCAAGGCATCGACGCTGTTCGCCTGATGACGATCCACGGCTCCAAGGGTTTGGAATTTCCGGTAGTCCACATAGTGGGCGTGAATCAGGACTCCATCCCTGGTGCTATCCGCCCCTCTAAATGTCCGCCGCCGAACGGCATGGTGACGGGAGGGGCGGGCAGCCCGGAGGAAATCGCGCGGGCCGCGCACAACGAGGAGCAGGAGTGCCTCTTCTACGTGGCGATGTCGCGGGCAAAGGACTGTCTGGCTTTCTACGGCGCCACGACGAAGTCCAACGGCACCTCCAGGCCACTGTCGAAGTTCCTTGACCGCATCGGCGCCGCCAGCCAGCGATCGGTCACGCCATTGACCGTTCTGCCTCCAGCCTCAGACGCTGCACAAATACCCGTGATCTTTTTGGGCGCGCCATCCTTCAGTTCCGAGGCGGTCGCGCTCTATGAGTCGTGCGGGCGGCGGTTCTTGTATACACATCTGCTGCAAGTCGGTGGGCGTCGACGCACGAGCGCCTTCATGCAGATGCACGAGGCGATCCGGGAGGTCTATCGAAAGGTAGTCACCAACGGAGTTGCCTCGACTGATCAGTGTGATGCACTTCTTGCAGAGGCCTTCGTCACCCACGGGCTTCACGACCACGGATACGTCGAGGACTACCGTGCTATGGCCTCCAAGATGCTAGGCTATTTCCTGGAATCGCGGGCTGGCGCCATGGTTGAAGTGCCCACCGCGCTGCGCATCACCTTCGACGACCACGAAGTGGAGGTCAGGCCGGACGACGTCTTGGTGCGTGATGGCATTCGAACGCTGCGCCGGGTCAAGACAGGGCACGCATCAAGCACAGAAGGTAAAGACGTCGGTATCGCAGCGTTCCTCTTAGCAGCTCGAGCAGCTTTTCCAGACGCGATAGTGGAACTGGTGCATTTGGCTGACGCCGAAGCTAAGCCCCTAGTTTTGTCGGCAAAGGAGTTGAGTAACCGTCAGGTCAAGCTGGGCAACATCCTACGTGACATTCGCGAGGGGAACTTCCGGGCCAAGGCGTCGGACGTGACGTGCCCCAACTGCCCAGCTTTCTTCGTATGTGGCGCCGTGCCTCCTGGCGCGCTTATAAAAAACTTCTGAAAAAAATTTACCGGCATCGTCCGGTGGGTCCGATTAAACGGTTGTAGGCGAGAAAGCTTCGCCACAACAACCTAGAGGACCCTATGAAATATCCTGATATTGACGACGTTGGTGACGCGATCCGCGAGGGTCGCGCTTTGCGGGAAGCCGCCGCCTATCGTATCCGCTTCGGCCTGGATGGGCTGAATTTTCGCAACATTAATGTACCGGACCCAGTTCCCACCGGCAGGCAAATCCTGGCTAGTGCTGGTTTGGACCATCGCACTGACTACATCCTGTACGCCTACCTGGACACGGGCGACTTCGAGGACGTCCGCCTCGACGAGACCTTCGATCTGCGCGGGAAGGGCGCTGAACGCTTCATCGCGTTCAAGTCGGACCGCGACTTCAAGTTCTCGCTAAACGACTGCCAGCTGGCGTGGGGGCACGCCAACATGCTCGGCAGCGTTCTGTACGACCTCGCCGAGACTTCGTCGGACGATGCTGTTTTCTTGGAGGTCCGCGGCGGTGAAGACCTACTCATCGAGCCGGACGATCGGATCAACCTCGACGCGCCGGGCATCGAGCGTTTCATCACTGCCCCCAAGCCGCAGACGGGCTACATCATCTTGGTCAACTCTGTCGAGGAGACCGTTCCGGACAAGCACGTCACCTTCGAGCAGGTGGTCAAGTTGTCACACCCGAACGCGCCGCCCGAGACCAACGTGAAGTTCTCGATGACCTACCGCAATGCGGCATCGCTCCCTCACGCTGGAGAACTCGGCGAAGGCGGCTCTGTTGAAGTTAAAAAGAAAGGGACCATCTTCAATGTCACGCGCACTGTTCAGTCTTAATCCCGATCTGGCTCGGCTCCGCTCGGAGGGCTACTTCATCCGCATCAAGGGAAACTTCCTTGTGATGCTGGAAGTACCCTACGTGGACGCCCAGCGCCAGGTCCGTTTTGGCACCCTGGTCTCTACTCTTGACCTTGCAGGTGACCGTACCCGCAAACCCGAAACGCATGTCATGAACTGGGATGGCGACTTCCCGTGCAATGCCGACGGAACGCCTTTGCAGGGCATCTCGCATGCCGCGCCGAACAAAGACCTCGGCTATGGGCTCACGGCGCGGTTCAGCTTCTCCAGCAAGCCGAGCGACCAGGGTTATGCGGACTACTACGCCAAGATGTCGACCTACGCGACCATCGTATCCGGGCCGGCCGCGGTGCTGCAGCCAGGCATCAGCCCGCGCGTATTCCGCAGCGGTGAGGAGGAAGATGAGGCCAGCGTGTTCAACTATCTCGACACTGCCTCCAGCCGCGTCGGGATTGGCGCGTTGGCCAGCAAGCTAGAAGAGGAGGTTGTAGCCATTATCGGCCTGGGTGGCACCGGCGGCTACATCCTCGACTTCGTCGCGAAGACGCCCGTTAAGCGGGTCCGCCTTTTCGACGGTGATGACTTCCTGTCACACAACGCCTTCCGCGCGCCTGGGGCACCGTCACTGGAAGAGCTGCGGGATGCCCCGAAGAAGGTGGACTACCTGAAAAGCATCTACGAGCGCATGCACCGCAACATCGAGGCGCATCCCGTGGAGATGAACGCGGATACGCTCGGCCTGCTGGACGGCATCACGTTTGCGTTCCTCAGCATGGATGCCGGCGAGAAGAAGCGTGCTGTCGTGGCCAAGCTCGAGGCGCTGGGCGTGCCGTTCATCGATGTCGGCATGGGCCTGGAACTCACTAACGGCAGCCTCGGCGGCATCTTGCGCGTGACAACCAGCACGCCCACGAGGCGCGAGCATGTACACCAAGGGCGCATCTCCTTCGCGGGCGGTGGCGGCCAGGACGTATATGCGTCCAATATCCAGGTGGCCGACCTGAATGCCTTAAACGCGTGTTTAGCGGTCGTGAAGTGGAAGAAATTACGCGGGTTCTATCGAGACCTTGAGCAGGAGCACCACAGTACCTACACCACTGACGGCGGCATGCTGCTGAACGGAGACCAATTGTGATGCGGGACCACACCTTGGAGCACCGGTTTGTCCGGAACGTACCACGTGAGTTGGAACCGGGCGTTCTGTACATCTCGATGGAATACGCAACCGCGGTGCACTCGTGCTGCTGCGGTTGCGGGGAACGCGTAGTGACTCCGTTCACGCCGACGGACTGGCGGATAACGTTTGACGGCGAGTCCGTGACGCTCAATCCCTCGGTGGGCAACTGGAATCAAGCTTGCCGCTCGCACTATGTGATAGAAAGAAATCGCGTTATCGAGTGTGGCCAGTGGTCTGATGTGCGCGTTGAAGCCGAAAGGCTCCGTGACAAGCGGGCGAAAGCCGCTTATTACGGTCACGCAACGGCGTCTGCCCAACTTGACGCGCCGTCGACTGCACTCACCGTTGATCCGGAGAAAGCTAGCGGCTTATGGTCTCGCTTTTTGGCGTGGTTCTCGAAGTAATTCAATCCTACCTTTACGACAGCCTGAAGACTTCCGTTGCTACTCCAACAAAAGCTGCTTCAGGCCACTGAGAGTGAGTTCGCCTGCGGGAATGGAAGGGCAGCAATTTTCTGTTCAGCGGTCGTTCACGGAAAGCAACTTTGCCGTCCGCGGAGGCCAGAAAGCAGAATCGGTTGTTCTTGGATTTTTCACTCTTAGGCAGCCGGTTCCCCTTTTTTTGCGGAAGCCAGGTTTAGCTCCTCAAATGCCGCATCCCAGGTCTCAACAATCCAGTCTCCACATATTCGCAATGACGCCTTCCGTCTACGATCCTGGCTGTTCTGACCGCCACAGGGCGCTGAGAAGCTCAGAAAGCCGACTGGAGTAAGCCATCCACTCTCAAATAGTCTATCCAGCACTTCTCGAGCACGATAGCCAGCCAATCCACCCTCCTGAGACTCCAACACGACCCTAACTAAGTGAGCGGTCCGCTCATAGGAGACTCGCTCCATACTCAGCCAATTTGTTGTGCTACGTGCGAACGGGAAGACTCGATCCCTGACGACGTCGAACAGTTGAGGAGCAACTTTGGCCAGCACCTGATTTGAGCTAAACGGCAACCTCAACAGAGCATAAAACAGCGCTCTGGGCTGCTGCCGGTTTCATGGACACCTTGTTAAGGTGTGAAGGTGAAACTGGAGGTATTTATGGGAGCAAGACGGACATTCG
>NZ_BFBP01000023.1 GCF_003112695.1 Azospira sp. I13 | reverse complement strand
CGTACGGATAAGTTTTAGCTGTTTGAACGATACCTGCAAGTTATCTAGGATGGACAGGAAATTGTTCAGTAGGAATCGTCATGGAATCACGAAAAATTCTTCTTCCATCCATTGTCGTTACAGAGGTTACGGATTCGTCAGATCCAAATGCCCTAGCGGTAAGCATTCCGGATAGCCATCTCACCAATGGGGGCCAGTACTACATCCGTCCAAAGCTACCTAAAACAAATGGTCATCAATCATCTGGATGGCTTGGGGGAGCCAGATGCAGATTCAATCTGTTTCCAATGATCTTAGATAAGGACGGAATTCCGTGGGCAGAAGCGAACATGTGGATACTCGATTCTCTTGGCAGTCCCAGCGCTCTTGCAATGAGGACCTACGAGAGCCGTGCGGAAGACTTAGCCGCATACAAGCGCTTCCTTGATGAAACCCAAATCGATTGGCTTACTTTTCCTGCCCACAAATACCTTCGTCCAACCTACCGGTTTCATGGATATCTAAAGAACCTTATAGCTAACGCTGAAGTAGCTCCGGAGACTGCCAAGCGACGGATGGCGACTGTTATCAACTTCTACCGCTGGCTACAGGAGAGCGAAGTGTTTGCCCCCAGCCACTCACCGTGGAAAGAGGCAGATCGCCACGTCGGTTTCAAAGACCGCCACGGAGCCCCGCTGACTAAGACGGTTAGAACCACAGATGTCTCAATTAAGGTCGCAAAACAGGACAACCCATACGGCGACATGATTGATGATGGGGGAAAGCTGCGGCCACTCCCCCAAGTTGAGCAGGAGTGGTTGATTGATGCTCTTTTGACCGCAGGGAATACAGAAATAACATTGATTCATCTATTCGGACTCCTGACAGGTGCGCGGTTGCAGACAATCCTCACCTTCCAGGTCAAGCATGTCACTCAACGGCTTGATACGAAAACCTCATCCAGTGAAGTTCGAATCCCCGTTGGTTTGGGAACCGGGATTGACACCAAGCGGAGCAAGCAAATGGTTTTGCATGTTCCTGTATGGTTCTATCGGATGTTACGAACCTACGCAACCAGCCAGAGAGCGGTACGACGAAGGCAAAAGGCGACAGGGGGTAATACAGACAATCAGTACCTGTTTTTGACCAGTCATGGAGCCCCCTTCTACACATCCCAGCATGACGCATCTGTGTTTGATGCGAATAGCAAGCTTCATCATGGAAAGGTTGGCCAAGCACTACGGCAGTACATCAAAGAAAAAATCATTCCGCACATCAGAGAAAAATACCAGGTTCCGAACTTCCACTATCGCTTCCATGACACACGCGCAACCTTTGGAATGAATCTGCTGGATGAGAAATTGAAGTTGGTTGCCAGTGGAGAAGAAACTCTGACCCAAGTTCTCAACTATGTCCGCGTCCGGATGTGTCACGAATCGCTAGAGGTAACTGAACGCTACCTTTCATACCGAAGCCGACTTTCCCTAGTTCATGCGGCTCAGGACAGTTGGGAAGCGTGGTTAGAAAGGTCGACGCACCAACTGGCAAACATCGCATGAGCCAATACCATCCTCGGAGTGTTGAGGAAATTCAGCTTCCCCTGGTGGATAGGGACCATATTCCATCACCTGAGCGAGTAATCCTTGGCTACTGGAAAAGTCATTCAATAGACATTGGGGCGTTGTGCTACCTCCGTCGCGACATGACAAAAAAGCGGCCACCAAAACATGGTCGACGAGTGGACGTGCACTCCTATGATGCAACTAGGGCAGATCAAGTCCGGCGGTTAATTCGCTTCATCTCGGATTGTTTCACTTGCATGACTGTCCGGGTAAATACCCTAGACACCCAACATAGGCATTTTTGCCAATTTGTGGACTGGTGCGATGCAAATGGCTACTTCAATGTGTTAGCCAATGAAGCAGGGGGCCGACTTGCATTTGTCGCGTACATCCATCACCTCAAAGATCTAGTTTCGATGGGCCAGTTGGGCAACAACACTGCAGCTTCATACCAGAACAATTGCCAGAAATTCTTGGAGTTGTTCTTCGATGCTGAATATTTTGATCATGGAATCAATATGATTCGCAAGAGAGAAATATTTGACACACCGGTCCCAGTTCCCAGTGAGGATGCCCAAGGCATGGTAATGGGGTGGTGCAACACTTTCTTTTATGGAATCAGTGGCCTGATATTGGAGGCTAGCCCGTACCCTCACGCATTAACGTTGCCGGATTACTTAGATTGGAGCTCAAGAGAACTGTGGGTGTTCCCATGTAACCAATGGTGCAGAACACCTACAAGTGAGCACAACTACAAAAAAGTTGAATTGGATTACGTGGCTTACGACTATGAGGGTGGGCGCATATATGATTTATGCGAATTGAATGAATTATATGGGGGTGTTGCAACGGAACATCAACTAAACAGAATTAGGAGTCGCGCATTATGGTTGCTTGATCAAGCCAACAGAAATCTTCGTCATCGAACTCGTCTGCACCGTGGGCAAATGGCTTTACGCTTCTTCATGCTTATGTTTATTGCAGCTACGGGCATGAATTCGGCCCAAGCATGTTCATTGCCATGGTGTCCTGAGTTGGAGGATGCCATTTCTAATCCTGGATCGGAGCGCCAAGGATTTCGCTCAATTAAGTATAGGGCAAACAACAAGGTGGTGTTCTTTGAGATTGGCGTTAAATTTATGCCAAGCCTCAAGCGTTTTATCAAATTACGACAATTTTTGTTAAATGGGAAAGAGTTCTCGTATTTGTTTTTTGGGCTTCAGCGATCAAATCTTGATAACCCAGTTCCGTTATCTCCGGAGATATTTTCTAGATTGATGGCAGAACTTCACAAGCTTGATCCAAAAATTCCAAAGGTATTGCCTAGAGAATGGCGTGCTGCTAAGCAAAATCACCTTGTACGCACCGTTGAACTCCCTGTTGCTGCTCGTGTTATGCAGCACAGCTTGAACACGGCACTCAAGAAGTACAGCAATGGGTCTGAAGCTTCCCAACAAGTGGAAATATCAAACTTCTTGAGCAATGTGGAGCAGGTGGTGCTAAACAAATCTACTGTGTTTCCAGGTAGTCAAGCGTGTTCGGTTGGCGTGTGTTCGTCACCCAATCACCCAGTCACGATTAATGCATCCTCTTCAGTTCCGGCAAATTGCAAAGAAGCCGAAGGCTGCTTCTTCTGCAAGCAGTATCGCATCCACGCGGATGAAACTGATACACGAAAAATTTTGAGTTTCCGTCACTGCATACGAAAAACTGCTCGTATTGCTGGCAGCTTGGAGCAGTTTGAGAGATTTTTTGGAGTGGTGCTAAGGCGCCTTGATTTTATTCTCGAAGAGGTCCGTCGACGAGATGCGGATATGGTTGGAAGGGTCGAGCATGAGGTTGATGCTCAAGGGGAGTTGGATCCGTATTGGGCCGTGAAATTGGACACACTGATTGAACTGGAGCTTCTATGACAACACTTGAAGCAAAGGTCAGTTTGCTAACTCCGGACTCACAACCAGATTTATATGACCCTACTTTATGTCGTGTTCCACCCAGTAACTTTGTAGTCTCACGAAATCACGATGGCTCTACTGCATCAACATACGGTGATCTTTCATGGGACCGCACGCCATACAACGCGGATGGTCGATCTCGGCATTTGCATTTCATTTACTGGACGGAGGGGGGGCTTACTGACCAGCGACGCTGCCTTCTTGAGGAGATACGATGGATCATGTTTCTCATCATGTATCTACGCCCAGGTAGTCCCTTATCAACATCGGGATTGGAGGGATATTTGGTCACGTTACGTCGTCTGGCCAGAATAGCAGAGCGTGCAACTGTGCGCCTTCAGGATGTATTTTCTGATTCTTCCTTGCTGTTTCACGAGATAACGACTGCCAGGAATCATGCTTCCCTACTAGCTTCTCTAGTAGGTTTTCTACGATCTCTTGATCCACGGCTAGTCGGATTTGAGATTGCAGGAAAACCTGTCGTTGAGGAGCTCCGGCGTCTATCGAGAGGTTGGTCAAATCTAGCAAAACAGCATCCCCCGATTCCGACTCGTATCTATTCTTTGATTCTGGCGGCTCTTTCAAAAGAACTAGATGATTTTGAATGCGCGGCAGCCTCTATTTTCTCGCTTTACAAGGCCTGCATGGCAGACCCGTTTATCGGCCGCGACAAATCAAGGCAGCTGGCTATTTGTCGGAAGCTTAGGCAGGAACGCAAAGAGTTCAGTCCTACATTCCCTACCTTGCTGAAGCAATATGGTTTGGAGCAGTACTTCACTGAAAAAAAACTCTCCAAATCAATTTACGGTCTTTCCGTTGCAATCCAAGAGATTATGTTGGTGGCATCAATTCAGGTGCAGGCCTATACGGGAATGCGTCGAGATGAGGTGCTATCACTGCCTTACGATTGTCTGGAAACAGTGTTTAGGGATGGCATATCTCACTACGTCATCAACGGACGAGTCACTAAATCAAGTAACGGAGTCGCCAAGAAAGCAAGGTGGGTTACTAGTATGGCAGGCCGGCGAGCCGTACAGATTGCGCAAAGCATTGCAAATTTAGTTGAGTCTGTGCGTACCCCAGAAGTCGGGAAATTGAAAGGACGTTATCTTTTCGTCTCTCCGTTACCTCGTAGTGCCGCGACATTTGGTAGACCAACGACGTTGCATTTGAACGAGTTTGTCGAGCTTCGCCACAGAATCCAACCGATCATCTTGGAATCCGATTTACAAGAACTCGAGAATATTGACCCCCACCGTGCCTGGCGTTCCGAAGAAGCTTTCAGACTTGGCTCCCCATGGGTATTGACCGGGCATCAATTGCGGCGCTCCTTGGCTCTCTACGCACAACGTTCTGGCCTAGTGTCGCTCCCCTCTCTGAAGAGACAGCTGCAACATATTACGCACGAGATGGCTTGGTACTACGCGCGTGGGTCTGCCTTTGCCAATGATTTCATCGGCACGGATAAGGGCCACTTTGGTCGTGAATGGCAGAAGGCTCAACCAATCTCGCAGTATCTAAGTTTCGTAGCGCATGTGCTTATGACGGATGACACTCTGTTTGGTGCCTACAGCAACTGGGTGGATCGCCGATTGAGAAATTCAGAGGGAATCGTGTTGGTTGATCGAAATGCCACGATGAGACGTTTTGTCAAAGGAGAGCTTGCCTATCGTGAAACACCGATTGGTGGATGCATCAACGTGGACGAATGTGACAAGACAATGAACAACATTTTGGAGGTCGGTTGTCTGACTAATCACTGCAAAAACCTGGTTGGAAGCCTTCAAAAGCTGAATCGTGTCATTGCAGCCCAAGCAACCCGAGTCCAAAAGCTAAAAGCCATTTCACCAAACTCTGCAGAACTCCGTTCGGAGGAAGAGGACTTGAAGGTCTTGTGTGCCACTAGGGATAGTGTTCAAGGAACAAACGCACAGGAAGGACGCCCGATATGACAACAACCAGTATGGATGAGTACTTCGCTGCTCTGGATCGACTCCAAACAAGAGGTGAAAAAATCACCAATGATGCCGTTGCGATTGAAGCAGGTCGAAAGAAGGGGAGTATCAAGAAGTCTCGAGCGGCTTTTGCTCCACTGATAGCGGCCATCAACCTAGCCGCGATTCAAAAAAGACCAACCGTCGATTACAAAAAAAGACTGCAGCAGGCTCGAGAGACTATCCAAGAGCTACGCCATCAGCGAGACCAGGCGTACGCCCGTGAGCTTTCCTTGCTCAGTGAGCTGTTCGAACTGAGACAACGACTTGCAAAACTGACCAATGACAAAGTTCTTCCGATCAGAGGGGGGGAACGCAAGAACGGTCCCTCTTGAGCAAAGCAGATAGCAAACACCGTCTTTGCGCCGTTCAGAGGCTACAACAACTCATAATTTCTGCGTCGATACGGATGGTATCGGCGTAATGACTAATGTCCTTCAACCAATGCAAATGAAGCCAGCGCTGAATGTCCCGCTTGGTGAGATTCTCAACTATTACGTTCGCACTGTTTCGATCAGGAAGCGTAGCTATACATCTGAGGTGCATCGTATTGGTGCGTTGTCCAAGTACTTGGGCCACATCCAACTTGGACAAGTGACCCCGATGGATGTCTCCACTTTTCGAGATATTCGCTTATCCACCAAGAACCCTAGGAATCCCTCTAAGACCCTTGCTACATCGACGGTAAAACTAGAGTTAATGCTCCTTTCTCATGTCTTCACGACTGCAGCCTCTGACTGGGGGATGGATCAACTGGCAAACCCGGTAGCAAGGGTGCGAAAGCCAAAGGTTCCTCCCGGACGGACCCGTCGTTTGACCGCGGCCGAAGAGCGAAAGCTGTTGCATGCTGCTGCCCGTCACTCGAATCCGCAGTTCTATGCCATCGTTGTCCTAGCTCTTGAAACTGCCATGCGTCAGGGCGAGATTCTTTCCCTCCGCTGGGAGAATGTTCACTGGAACCAACGCACGGTTCACCTAGCCATGACAAAGAACGGTGAGCAACGTAATGTGCCGCTGAGTCGAAAAGCATATGACGTATTGCATGACTATTTGCCTAGGAAATCTAGCGGAGTTGTCTTCGACTCTTATACGTCGAATGGAATTAAAAGCGCGTGGAGAGCTTTTACCAAAGGAGCTGGCATAGCTGATTTCCACTTCCATGATATGCGGCATTGTGCGATCTCCTCGCTGCTGGAGCGAGGCCTCAACACTCTTGAGGTGGCCGCCATCTCAGGTCACAAAAGCATGAGCATGTTGAAGCGCTATGCTCATCTGTCATCCTGCCATCTTGTGGAAAAGCTGGATCCCAAGCCTCGAGCCAAGAAGTTTCGTCCTGTACTTCGGGAACAGCTACCCGCTTATCCCGCCATCGTGACCCGATACTGTCGGCGCATCGATATCGATTTTCCGGATTTTATTGATCTACGATTTTCTGGAACAACGGAACAACAGGTCATGGAGACAGCTCGGGCGAAGTTGCTACGAACCGTGGTTGAAGCACTTTGTAATGGCACTACCCCACCGGCACCTAGTCCTGCAGATTCCATTTCCGTTGAATCATGCAAAAGCTCTTTGGTGATGATTTCACCCCTGTGAAAATCTCAGAAACGAGGAAGGCCAGGGCGAACCTGGCCTTTTTTTCTATTTGCTGGGATGGCTAGCGATTGAGTCCAGTTTTCTGCTCAACTTGCATAGGGCGAAAAGCCCCGTCGGTTCTCATCTACCAGAAGCGGATTGCCCGTGGGTGGGAATGCCCGCTGTGGGCAATTGTTGCGTGGACAGACTTTGCATCCAGCACCAATGGGGGTAAATCCTTCTGAACGTTTTAGATTTAGCCCTTGGCTGTAAACTAATCGCTCAGCATGTCGTAGGTCACATCCCAAGCCAACCGAAAAAGTTTTGCTTGGAGTGCCGAATCCTCCGTAACCGCTAGAGGTTGCGTGAGCCACCCACAAGTAAGCTCGGCCATCCGGCATGGATGCGAGTTGAGTGAGAACTCGACCTGGCTGAGCAAAAGCCTCATAGACATTCCATAAAGGGCAGGTTCCCCCAATTCTGGAAAAGTGGAAATCAGTTGCAGATTGCCGCTTTGAGATATTTCCAGCGCGATCAACGCGGATGAAAAAGAAGGGAACTCCGCGTGCATTGGGACGCTGCAGAGTGGACAGCCGGTGGCAGGTGGTTTCGAAGCCTACGCCGAAACTGCGGCCGAGAAGCTCAATGTCGTAACGCAGTTGCTCTGCCTGCTGCAGGAATTGTTGGTAAGGCAAGATGAGGGCGCCGGCGAAGTAATTGGCCAGTCCAATGCGAGCTAGGCGCCGGGCGTCATCGCTGGAAAAAGCCCCCTGTTGAACCTGAGCATCAATCAACGGCATTGCTTCCAGGAATGCAAGTTGGGTTGCCATTTGAAAGGCGGCTTGGCCAACCGTGAGGTGGGGGGAGAGAGTAAGCAGCTTCTGGGTAGGGTCAAAAAAACGTTGTACTTCAGATGGCGGAGAGTCCCCACTTCCCCAACTGCCTTTGACTACACGAACTCCGTGGGCGTGAGAGAGGCGCTGTTCCAGTCCATCAGCAGCCTCGCCGGGACGTAACAACCAAGCGGCGGCCAGTCGTTCAGCGAACTCATCTACTTCTGCCACATGATTGTGCCGTGCGTAGAAGAAATCCCGCACTTCTTCAAATGGCATTGGTTTAACCGCTACCAACTCGTTGCGGTCCAATCCAAGCCGGGCTGCCCAAGCCTCTTCCCGTTCCAGTGACTCGCGTTGGCGCTTCGAGAAGCGTAGCAGGGTACGGGCGACAGCCGGCATGTTCGCCGCCAATTCCCGGATCTCGGCCAAGGAAATCTGCTCCCCGTCGGGATTGTCCCGTGTCGCATCCTGCAAGTCGGAGATGAGACGGGCCTCATCGTCTTCAGAAAACAACTGAACATCAACCCCGAAGACCGCATTCAGTTTGAGCAGAACTGGAACCGTGAGCGGCCGTTGGTTTTGCTCAAGTTGGTTCAGATAGCTAGGGGAAAGCTCAAGGGCGCGTGCCAGTGCGACTTGGGTCAGGCCGCGTTCCTCGCGCAGTCGCTTAAGCCGTACTCCCATGAATGTCTTTTTCACGCTGCCTCCCGGGGAATTCGCAATATTCGCAATTTGCAGTCATGTTGTTCGCAATGATCCGCTTTTTCAGGGGGTGATAGCCCCTTTGCTGCTGCGTATATTGCGAAAAATCGGTGTTGCACGCAAGCCCCAAAGAAGCACCGGTTCATATCAATCGAGACCGAGGAGGATTCCATGAGCGTTACCCAGGAAAGCACTTTCAAGCCCAAGAAGTCCGTGGCCTTGTCCGGCGTGACTGCCGGTAATACCGCCCTATGTACTGTTGGCAAGAGCGGCAATGATCTGCACTACCGTGGTTACGACATCCTCGACATCGCCGAACGTTGTGAATTTGAAGAAGTGGCGCATCTGCTGGTTCACGGAAAACTGCCGACCAGTGCTGAGCTGAAGGCTTACAAGGTTCGGCTGAAGGCCATGCGTGGCCTGCCGACCAGCGTCAAAGAGGCACTTGAGTCCCTTCCCGCGTCGGCCCATCCCATGGATGTGATGCGTACCGGGGTATCAGCCCTGGGCTGCGCGCTGCCAGAGAAGGATGACCACAACATTCCCGGGGCTCGCGATATTGCTGATCGCCTGATGGCCTCCCTCGGCTCCATGTTGCTCTACTGGTATCACTGGAGCACCAACGGCAAGCGTATCGAAGTAGAGACCGATGACGATTCCATCGGTGCTCACTTCCTGCATCTGTTGCATGGGCAGAAGCCCTCTGCGTTGTGGGAACGGGCCATGCATACCTCCCTGATTCTCTATGCAGAGCACGAATTCAATGCTTCGACCTTTACCGGGCGGGTCATCGCCGGTACGGGCTCTGACATGTATTCCGCCATTACCGGTGCCATTGGCGCTCTGCGCGGGCCGAAGCACGGCGGCGCCAACGAGGTGGCCTTCGAAATACAGAAGCGCTACGACAATCCGGACGAGGCCGAGGCCGACATTCGTCGCCGTGTGGAAAACAAAGAAGTGGTGATCGGTTTCGGTCATCCCGTTTACACCGTCTCCGATCCCCGCAATCAGGTCATCAAAGGAGTGGCCCACCAGCTCTCCGTCGATGCCGGCTCCACCAAGATGTTCGACATCGCCGCCCGCCTGGAAGAAGTGATGTGGGAAGTGAAGAAGATGTTCCCCAACCTGGACTGGTTCAGTGCTGTCAGCTACCACATGATGGGTGTCCCTACTGCCATGTTCACCCCACTCTTCGTCATCGCCCGCACCTCCGGCTGGGCGGCCCATATCATTGAGCAACGAGTCGATAACAAGATCATCCGCCCGAGCGCCAACTACATTGGGCCGGAAGACCGTCATTTTGTCTCCATCGACCAGCGCCAGTAAGGGACGGCATGAGCATGAAAAGCCAATATCGCAAGCCTTTACCGGGCACCCAGCTCGATTATTTCGATACCCGTGCAGCCATTGACGCCATTCGGCCCGGCAGTTACGACACCCTGCCTTATGTAGCCCGGGTGCTGGCCGAGCAACTGGTACGCCGTTGCGCCCCTGACCTGCTGCCCGATGCCCTGGCCCAGATCGCTGATCGCAAGCGCGATCTGGACTTTCCCTGGTACCCCGCCCGGGTGGTTTGCCACGACATTCTCGGTCAGACCGCCCTGGTGGACTTGGCCGGTTTACGGGATGCCATTGCCGACCAGGGTGGCGACCCGGCCAAGGTGAATCCGGTGGTGCCCACCCAGTTGATCGTGGACCACTCCCTGGCGGTGGAGTATGGCGGCTTCGACCCGGACGCCTTCGCTAAGAACCGGGCCATCGAGGATCGCCGCAACGAGGACCGCTTCCATTTCATCGAATGGACCAAGCAAGCCTTCGAGAACGTGGACGTGATTCCTGCTGGCAACGGCATCATGCACCAGATCAACCTGGAGAAGATGTCGCCGGTCATTCAGGTGCGTGATGGGGTTGCCTTTCCCGACACCTGTGTTGGCACGGACAGCCATACGCCGCATGTGGACGCTCTGGGGGTCATTGCCATCGGTGTCGGTGGGCTGGAAGCCGAAACGGTCATGCTCGGCCGGGCCTCCATGATGCGCTTACCCGACATTGTTGGGGTCCGCCTTTCTGGCAGGCGCCAGCCCGGTATTACTGCGACTGACATCGTTCTCGCCCTGACCGAGTTCCTGCGTAAGGAGCGGGTGGTCGGTGCCTGGGTAGAGTTCTTTGGTGAAGGAGCCGACAGTCTATCCATTGGCGACCGGGCCACCATTTCCAATATGTGCCCGGAGTATGGAGCTACGGCGGCGATGTTTTATATCGATGGGCAAACCATTGATTACTTGAAGCTCACCGGTCGTGATCCGCTGCAAGTGGCCCTGGTTGAGAACTACGCCAAAATCACTGGCCTCTGGGCTGATGCACTGCAGACCGCCCAATACGAGCGTGTCCTGGAATTCGATCTATCCACGGTGGTGCGCAACCTGGCAGGTCCTTCCAACCCTCACAAGCGTCTGCCCACCACGGCGCTCCACGCGCAGGGGCTGGCTGACGAGGACAAGCTGAATGCTGCTCGGGCCGAGGAAGCCCGTGGGCTGTTGCCTGACGGTGCTGTAATCATTGCCGCTATCACCAGTTGTACCAATACCTCCAATCCCCGCAACGTGGTGGCAGCAGGCCTGCTGGCGAAGAAGGCCAATGCACTGGGACTTACCCGCAAGCCTTGGGTGAAGACCTCTTTCGCCCCCGGTTCCAAGGTTGCCAAGCTGTACCTGGAGGAGGCCGGCTTGTTGCCCGAATTGGAGAAGTTGGGCTTTGGCATCGTTGCCTATGCCTGCACTACCTGCAATGGCATGTCGGGCGCTCTGGATGAAAAAATCCAGCAGGAAATCATCGAACGAGATCTGTACGCCACCGCTGTTCTTTCCGGCAATCGCAACTTCGATGGCCGTATTCATCCCTACGCCAAGCAGGCATTCCTCGCCTCGCCCCCCTTGGTCGTCGCCTATGCCATTGCCGGTACCATGCGCTTCGATATCGAACAGGACGTGCTAGCCGTAGTGGATGGCAAGGAGATCCGCCTCAGGGACCTGTGGCCCTCCGATGAGGAAATCGACGCCATCGTTGCTTCCTGCGTCAAACCTGAGCAATTCCATCAGGTGTATGAACCGATGTTTGCTGTCCGCCGGGACACGTCAGAAAAGATCAGTCCGCTCTACGACTGGCGTCCCCGCTCAACCTATATCCGCCGTCCCCCCTACTGGGATACGGAAGGGGTTGGCGCTCTGGCTGCCAATCCGCGTGCGCTCAAGGGTATGCGCGCCCTGGCGGTGCTGCCGGACAATATCACCACCGACCACCTGTCACCGTCCAACGCCATCCTCGCTAATTCGGCGGCAGGAGAATATCTGGCGAAGATGGGCGTGCCGGAAGAGGACTTCAACTCCTACGCCACCCATCGGGGCGACCATTTGACGGCCATGCGTGCCACCTTCGCCAATCCTCAGTTGGTCAACGAAATGGCGGTGGTAGACGGTGTAGTGAAAAAAGGTTCCCTGGCTCGGGTGGAGCCCGAAGGGAAGGTGGTGCGTATGTGGGAGGCCATCGAAACCTATCTGGAGCGCAAGCAACCGCTGATCATCATCGCCGGTGCGGATTACGGCCAGGGGTCGTCCCGCGATTGGGCCGCCAAAGGGGTTCGTCTGGCTGGTGTCGAGGTCATCGTTGCCGAAGGATTCGAGCGGATTCATCGCACCAACCTGATTGGGATGGGGGTCCTGCCGTTGCAGTTCATCGCCGGCAGCGGCACGACCCGTCACACCCTGCGCATTGATGGTACGGAAACCTATGACGTACTGGGGGACCGCAAGCCCGGCAAGGAACTCACCCTGGTCATCAATCGCCGCAATGGGGAGCGCCTCTGGGTTCCCGTCACCTGCCGTCTGGATACGGCAGAGGAAGTCTCGATCTATGAAGCTGGTGGTGTGCTGCAACGCTTTGCACAGGATTTCCTGGCTTCAGAAAAGGAGATCGCATGATGTCTCAGGTTGCGCAAATCCGTATTCCCGCCACCTACATGCGTGGCGGGACCAGCAAGGGGGTCTTTTTCCGCCTGGAAGATATGCCGGAAAGCTGTCGAGTTCCGGGCGAGTCCCGCAATCGTCTGTTTCAGCGTGTCATCGGTAGCCCCGACCCCTATGCCAAGCATATCGACGGCATGGGTGGGGCAACTTCCAGTACCAGCAAGTGCGTGATTCTGTCCAAGAGCTCCCATCCGGACCACGATGTGGATTATCTCTATGGTCAGGTGTCTATCGATACGGATTTCGTGGATTGGTCCGGCAACTGCGGCAACCTATCTACGGCGGCGGGCGCCTTTGCCATTCACGCCGGCTATGTTGATCCGGCGCGAATTCCCCGGAACGGCATCTGTGTCGTACGTATCTGGCAGGCCAACATCGGCAAGACCATCGTTGCCCATGTGCCGGTGAGCAATGGACAGGTGCAGGAGACTGGTGATTTCGAACTGGACGGGGTCACTTTTCCCGCCGCCGAGATTGTTCTCGAATTCATGGACCCGGCAGATGAAGGCGAAGGCGACGGTGGTGGCTCCATGTTCCCCACCGGCAACCTGGTGGATGACCTCGATGTACCGGAATCACTGGTCGCCGGCGGCAAGCTGAAGGTGACGCTGATCAATGCGGGCATTCCGACCATCTTCGTCAATGCTGCAGATATCGGCTATCGCGGTACCGAGTTGCAGGATGTCATCAATGGCGATGCAAAGGCCCTGGCCGGCTTCGAGACGCTGCGTGCAATCGGGGCCCTGAAGATGGGGCTGATCAAAAAAATCGAGGACGCAGCCAAGCGCCAGCACACGCCAAAAATTGCCTTCGTCTCCTCTCCCATTGACTACGTTTCATCCAGCGGCAAGACCATCAAGGCCGGTGATGTGGATCTGTTGGTGCGGGCCTTATCCATGGGAAAACTGCATCACGCCATGATGGGCACGGCGGCAGTCGCCATCGGTACTGCTGCTGCGGTACCCGGCACTCTGGTCAACCTGGCTGCGGGAGGCGGCGAACGCCAGTCCGTCCGCTTTGGCCATCCCTCAGGAACTTTGAGGGTCGGAGCCGAAGCCAGACTGGTCGATGGCCAATGGACCGTCACCAAGGCCGTGATGAGTCGTAGCGCCCGCATCCTGATGGAAGGCTGGGTACGAGTGCCTGGCGACACAATCTGAACGAGGATTACTTATGTCTCCCCGCAAAAAACTGAAAGAACTGGTTGCTGCCAAACGCGGCGTTATCGTGCCGGGTGCCTTCAATGCACTATCAGCAAAGGTGGTAGCTGACCTCGGTTTCGAGGCCATCTACATCACTGGCGCCGGTGTTACCAATATGTGGTTTGGCATGCCCGACCAGGGCTTCATGGGCTTGGCTGAAATTGCCGATCACACCGCCCGCATTCGCGATGCCGTCGAGGTGCCCCTGTTGGTGGATGCCGATACTGGTTTCGGCAATGCCCTTAATGTCTATCACACCGTGCGAACTCTGGAGCGGGCCGGCGCCGACTGCATCCAGCTGGAGGACCAGGTGGCGCCCAAGCGCTGCGGCCATTTTGCCGGCAAGGACGTGATTTCCACTGAAGAGGCCGTGAGCAAGATCAAGGCCGCGGTGGATGCCCGCCGTGATACGGATTTCCTCGTCATGGCCCGCACCGATGCCGTTGCGGTGCATGGTTTCGAGGCCGCCGTCGAGCGGGCCCAGAAATTCGCTGAAGCCGGTGCCGACATCCTTTTTGTCGAGGCCGTCACGACTGCCGAGGAAATCCGTGCCCTGCCGCAGCGCTTGTCCACGCCGCAGTTGATGAACATGGTGATCGGCGGGAAAACCCCCATTTTCAATGCTGCCGAGCTGGGCGAACTAGGCTTTGGCATTGTGCTCTATGCCAACGCTGCCCTGCAGGGGGCCGTGATGGGCATGCAGAAGGCGCTGACTGTACTGCGTGACGAGAAGCAGGTGCTGGAATCCAGCGGCTTGGTCACCCCCTTTGCTGAGCGACAGCGCCTGGTCGGAAAACCCGAGTGGGACGCGCTGGACAAGCGTTATTCCTGATCCCACCGGCCCCCTCGCGGGGTGGCCGCCTATTTATCCGACACGACATTCCGGAACCATGAAAAAAATCCGCAGCATCCTGGTCGCCAACCGCAGCGAAATCGCCATCCGTATCATGCGTGCCGCAGCAGAACTGGGCATTCGTACCGTCGCTATCTTCGCCAACGAAGATCGCTTTGCCCTTCACCGCTTCAAAGCCGACGAAAGCTATCTTGTGGGCGAGGGAAAGAAGCCTATTGCCGCCTATCTGGACATCGACGACATCATCCGCATTGCCAAACAGGCCAAGGTGGATGCGATTCACCCAGGCTACGGCTTCCTCTCGGAGAACCCGGATTTCGCGGAGGCCTGTGCCAAGGCTGGTATCGCTTTTATCGGCCCCAAACCCGAAGTGATGCGACAGCTTGGCAACAAGGTCTCGGCCCGGGCCCTGGCCGAGCGGGTTGGCGTACCGGTGGTGCCGGCCACTGGGGCGCTGCCTGCAGATTTGGAAAGCTGCCTGCGTCTGGCGGCAACAATCGGCTACCCCCTGATGTTGAAGGCTAGCTGGGGGGGCGGTGGCCGCGGCATGCGGGCGGTGCAGCACGAAGGGGAGTTGGCTCCTGCCCTTGAGGCGGCCCGCCGGGAAGCTGCAGCGGCCTTCGGCAATGACGAGGTCTACCTGGAAAAAATGGTGGTGCGGGCTCGCCACGTGGAAGTACAGGTCCTCGGAGACTGCCACGGCAACCGAGTGCATCTGTTTGAACGGGACTGTTCCGTTCAGCGCCGGAATCAGAAGGTGGTGGAGCGGGCCCCGGCACCCTACCTGTCCGAAGCACAGCGCCAGACCCTGTGTGCCATGGCTTTGAAGTTGGCGGATGGCGTTAACTATACCCATGCGGGCACTGTTGAATTCCTCATGGATGCCGATAGCGGCCAGTTCTACTTCATTGAGGTTAACCCGCGCATCCAGGTGGAGCATACGGTGACCGAGGAAGTGACCGGCATGGACTTGGTCAAGGCCCAGATCGTCGTCAGTGAAGGCGGTTGTATTGGCGACAACGACTTTCTTCCTGCGCAACACGATATTCATCTGACGGGCCATGCTCTGCAGTGTCGGGTCACCAGCGAAGATCCGGAAAAAGCCTTTGCCCCTGACTATGGCAAGCTTACGGCCTATCGTTCCGCCGCCGGTGCCGGCATTCGCCTGGATGCCGGCACTGCCTATACCGGCGCCGTCATCACCCCCTACTACGACTCCCTATTGGTTAAGGTAACGGCCCGGGGGCACGATCCCGACGAGGCTATCCGTCGCATGGATCGGGCTCTCCGGGAATTCCGTATTCGCGGCGTATCCAGCAACCTGGCTTTCCTGGAAAACGTCATCGGTCACCCGGCCTTCCGAAGTGGCGAGTGCACCACTCGCTTTATCGACACCACGCCGGAACTGTTTACTTTCAAACCTCGCAGGGATCGGGCCACTCGCTTGCTGAAATTCGTCGGTGAGGTGGTGGTTAATGGAAATCCGGAAATGAAGGGCCGGGCCAAGCCGCTCAATCCCCTATCCAAGGCTCTATTGCCCAAAGCAGATTTGAGCGTGCTGCCTTTGCCGGGGAGCCGGGAGCGGTTGCAGGAGCTTGGGCCTGAAAAATTCTCCCGCTGGATGCTGGAGCAAAAGCGGGTGCTGCTGACCGATACCACCATGCGGGACGCACACCAATCCCTTTTTGCCACCCGCATGCGCACTGCGGACATGCTGGCAGTAGCTCCCCATTACGCCCGCCTGCTGCCGGACTTGTTCTCCCTGGAATGTTGGGGTGGCGCTACCTTTGATGTGGCCATGCGCTTCCTCAAAGAGAGTCCTTGGGGACGCCTGGACCAGTTGCGGAAGGCCGTACCAAACGTGCTTTTCCAAATGCTGCTGCGGGGATCCAATGCCGTCGGCTATACCAACTACGCCGATAACGTGGTTCGCTATTTCGTACAGCAGGCTACGGCTCACGGCATGGATATCTTCCGCGTTTTCGACTCCCTGAACTGGGTAGAAAACATGCGTGTTGCGATGGATGCGGTAATTGAGGCTGGGGCGCTCTGCGAAGGCACTATCTGCTATACCGGTGACCTGTTGGATCCCAACCGTAGTAAGTACCACATCAAGTACTACGTAGACATGGCTAGGCAACTGGAAAAAGCAGGCGCCCATATTCTGGGCATCAAGGACATGGCTGGGGTCTGCCGACCGCAGGCAGCCCGGGCCCTGGTCAAAGCACTCAAGGATGAGGTGGGACTGCCTATCCACTTCCATACCCATGACACCAGCGGCGGTTCAGTTGCGACTGTACTGGCTGCAGTGGATGCCGGAGTGGATGCGGTGGATGGGGCGATGGATGCCATGAGCGGCCTGACCTCCCAGCCCAGCTTGGGCGCCATCATTGCCGCTCTGGAACACACCGAACGAGATACCGGCCTGACCCATGGTCGCGTTGCCCCATTCTCCCGTTATTGGGAAGGGGTCCGCCGCTTCTATACCCCCTTTGAGGCCGACATTCGGGCTGGTACCTCCGATGTTTATCGCCATGAAATGCCTGGTGGCCAATACACCAATCTGCGGGAGCAGGCCCGAGCCATGGGGCTGGAGCACCGCTGGAACGAGGTTGCCCAGGCTTATGCGGACGTTAATCAGCTCTTTGGCGACATCGTCAAAGTGACGCCTTCTTCCAAGGTAGTGGGCGACTTGGCGTTGTTCATGGTGGCCAACGAGCTCAGTTCGGATGATATCCGTGACCCGGACAAGGATATTTCCTTCCCCGATTCCGTTGTCTCCATGATGCGTGGCGACTTGGGCTACCCGGCTGATGGCTTCCCATCTGCGCTACAGGCCCGCATCCTTAAAGGCCAGGAGCCCCGGGAAGGTCGGGCCGGAGCCTATCTCCCCGCTGTGGATCTGGAGGCGGAACGGAAGACAGCGGAAAAGGCGGTCGGCCACCAGGTGAGCGACGTAGAACTGGCTAGCTGGCTGATGTATCCAAAGGTCTTCACAGAGTATGCGGAACACTACCGCAAGTATGGAGACGTTTCCGTTCTGCCAACCCCGGTGTTCTTCTATGGATTGAACGAGAAGGACGAAATGGCGGTGGAGATTGAGCGCGGCAAGACCCTGGCCATTCGCCTGGCAGGCCAGGCGCCGGCCCCGGAAGAAGGCGAAATCCGCTTGTTCTTTGAACTGAATGGCCAGCCAAGACCCATGCGGATCACCCAGGAAGCGCGGAAAGCAAGCAAACGGGTGCGTCCCAAAGTGGATGAGGCTAACGCAAACCATGTCGCAGCACCAATGCCCGGCGTTGTTAACGTGGTAGCAGTCAAACCGGGTCAGAAGGTGAGCAAGGGCAGCCCCTTGTTGTCCATTGAAGCCATGAAGATGGAAACGGCCGTCACTGCGGAGCGAGATGCCCTCGTCGTCCGCGTTCTAGTTTCCCCCGGGGATCGTGTGGAACCCAAGGACCTAATACTGGAGCTGTCATGAGACACGAACAGATCGATGAAACCTTGCGGCCAAGGATGCTGTATGAAGGCTTGGCCGACTCTCTGCGGGAGCGTATTTTCTGCCACGAGCTGGCGCCAGGTGAGGCCCTCGATGAGTTCCGCTTGGCCTCCGCTTATGGTGTCAGCCGGACACCGTTGCGCGAGGCGCTCAAGGTCCTAGCCAGTGAAGGGCTGGTAGAGTTGCGGGCGCGCTACGGTTGTTTCGTCGCCCGACTGGAGTACGGCGACGTGAGCCAGTTGTTCGATATTCTGGATCTGCTAGAGGAGTTTGCGGTACGTCAGGCTAGTATTCTCCGGGACGAGGTATTGCCAGGAGAAGAGTTTTATGAGGATCTTTTGTTCTCCTCGGGGAATCAGTATCTACCCGACTTGGTAAGTCGGGTCGTCGCCAAGTTGCGTTTGGCGCTGGGATCGTATTTTGATTCCGAAGCCATTCAGTTTTCTAGCGAGCTTCAGGCAGCGCTATCGTCTGCTATCACAGAGGGAAAGGTAGATGTGGCATTGGAAATGCTTCGTCAGCACAACCATGTACGTCGGGTGTCAGGCTTGAAACTATTCGTGGCAGAAGGATCTGAGGCGGCTTAGTCTGGATTAGGAATTACAGATCAAGACTTGATGTCGGACATCTTTTGGGTTCAGGTGCCTCCATGTTCGCTGGGCAAGCCAAACATCTCTGCCGCAGCCACAGCAGCTCGACTAGTCGCATGTTCCGGCACAAAGACATAGAAACGCCATAATTCGGAATAGCGTTCTTGCAGTGCATCGATTTCTGCAAATGAGGGATGCCCTGGGGCATTTAGGTGTGCCAGGCCCCTATTGGTTTCTACTGCCACATCCGCCTCTTTCATCATGCTCAGTGCTGGGCAATAGACTACTACCTCGCTAAATGGCAGGTTAAGTGTGGTGGCTAGTTCCATTTCTGCCTGGGCGCGTTGGGTCCGTGCCAAATGGTAGCGGGTTACCCAGTCTTGGCGTTGGGGGAGCGGTACGCTACGGCCAGAGACGACGTAGGCACGCTTCAGCAGATTGCGCTGAGCGATGCGCTGGGCTAAGGCTGAAATGCCTGCGATACCGCAACTCTCAAGACGATCAAGCAGGGTCCAGTCGTTAAAGCGCAGAAAATCCGCTTCTTCCAGCAAACCGTGCTCAAGCGCCTGCTCCACTGCCTTGGAAATCAGTGCACCGGCAACGACCTTGGTATGGTGGTAGTAGACGCGCTCGGTGAGAAAGTAGCGCAGCCGCAATACGCCTATGATTTCGGAGCGGGCATCCGGCCGGTCCATCCCGTGCTTGGAAAGACGCAGGGCCAGACGGTCGCCGTGGACCGTAAAGGAGCGCAGGATACGATCATCGTAGTTGTGGGAAAGGCCGGTGAAAAAGCTGTCGCGGCGTAAGTAATCTAGCAGGTCGGCGTCGATGGTGCCGGATACGATATCTGAGGCCCATTCCGGCATTCCTCCCTGATTACCGGGGAGGTGAAGCAGGGCTGCAACCTGATCCGCCAGACCATGGCGGGCCAGGGCGTCGCCCAGGTCACTGGCAAACAATGCCGCCAGGCGAGTGCCTTTGTCATGGCGAGGGAAAAGCCGGCGTTCATCCTCAAGGGTGTGACCGAAGGGGATGTGGGTGACGTCATGCAGCAATCCCGCAACACCAATCGCATCCTCCAGTTCCGGGGGGACATCCAGCCCACCTCTGACCAGGTCGGCAACAATGCGGTGGGCCATGGCACAGGCTCCGACCGAGTGGTCGAAGCGGGTATGCAAGGCGCCTGGATAGACCAGGTAAGCTGTACCTAGCTGCTTGATACCGCGCAGACGCTGCATCACCGGCAAGTCCAGTATGGCGGTCTCCGCTGGGCTGAGTTCAATATCACCGTGGATCGGGTCTCGTAGCAGCATGGCTTGTTTCCTCAGACTTCTCCGCAACCCGGGGTGCCAGAAGGGGCTTCCTGGCTGCACATCCCATGTGCTTCCTGTCCGTAGAACTTTTCGCCGAGCCGGATACGTTCGCGCCCTTGAGCTGCGCGATAGGCGTTGGTATCGCGCAAGGAATAAATGCAGCCGCAGTATTCCTGCTGGTAGAAATTCTCTTCCTTGCTGATCTCGATCATCCGCGCCGAGCCACTGTCCTTGCGCCAGTTGTGATCCCAATAGTGCAGGCCAGGATAATGGGCTGCAGCACGGCGACCGCAGTCATTCACCTGCTGCATGTCCTTCCACCGCGAAATACCCAGGGCACTGGCAATGACCGGAAAACCGTTTTCATGGGCGAACAGGGCAGTGCGTTCAAGGCGCATATCGAAGCACATGGTGCAGCGGAGACCTCGTTCCGGCTCCCGTTCCATCCCTTTCGCCCGGGAAAACCAGTTGTCCTGGTCATAGTCTGCGTCGACAAAAGGAACGCCGAAGCTTTCTGCGTAACGGATATTTTCTTTTTTTCGCAGCTCGTATTCCTTGAACGGGTGGATGTTGGGATTGTAGAAAAATACGGTGAAGTCGATTCCAGACGCTTGCATGGCTTCCATGACCGCCCCCGAACAGGAGGCACAACACGAGTGCAGCAAAACCTTTGCATGACCGTGGGGAACGGGGAGCCGCTTTGGATTTCTTGAGAGGTTCATGGCTTATCCCGCTTCGGTTTTCGGGGTGGCTGGTTGATCAGGCCTCGTGCCTGCTCGATGAAGGCCCGTAGATAATCGATACTGCTTTCACTGCCGCGAGTTCCGAGAAAAATCTGCTTGGCGACGCCCTTTTTCCCCAGGCGTACAGGCTGGATATCAAGCTTGCTGGCGTACTCCTCTACCAGCCAGCGCGGCAGGGCGCTGACTCCCCGCCCACTCGCTACCATTTGCAACAGGATGTCCGTGGTTTCAATGGTCTTGTGGCGCTTCGGTGCTACGCCTGCCGGTAGCAGGAACAGGTTGTAGATATCCAGCCGTTCAATGGCCACCGGATAGGTAATCAGGGTTTCCCCGGTCAATTGGGCCGGTTCGATGAATTCCGACCCAGCCAGAGGGTGGCTACGATTCACGACCAGTACCTGCTCGTAATCGAAGACGGGTTCAAAATGCAGGCCAGGCTTATACAGCGGATCAGGCGTTACCAGCAGGTCTATCTCATAGGCAAATAGGGCGCCGATGCCGCCGAACTGGAATTTCTGTTTGACGTCCACATCCACGTCTGGCCAGGCTGCCAGATAGGGGGCTACGACCTTGAGTAGCCATTGGTAACAAGGATGGCATTCCATGCCAATACGCAGAGTGCCCCGTTCGCCCTGAGCAAACTGTTGCAGGCGTTCCTCGGCCAGCGATAGTTGGGGTAGTACACGCTCGGCGATACCCAGTAGATAGCGGCCAGCCTGGGTCAGCCGCAAGCTACGCCCTTCGCGCAGCCAAACGTCGGTGCCCAGCTGTTGCTCCAGCTTCTTCATGCTGTGGCTGAGGGCTGACTGGGTCAGGCATAACACCTCAGCTGCAGCCGTCAGAGAGCCCTGTTTCTCTACTTCCCGGATGATGTTCAGGTGAATACGTTCGAGCATAAATGCCTAGATTAAACATGCGCAAAACTCATTGATTATTGAAATAAGACCATTTTACTTCATGTATTGCAAGCCCTAGAGTGGCGCCACTTGAATCTTTAGGAGGTAATTGGCATGACCACAATCCATACCCTGGGCTTCCCTCGCATGGGGGCTCAACGCGAACTAAAATTTGCCCTTGAGCGTCACTGGCGTGGCGAAATCGATGCGGCGGAGCTGGAGGGGGTGGGGCGGGCGCTGCGAGCCCGACATTGGCAGTTGCAGCGTGAAGCCGGCCTCGATTTCGTTAGCGTCGGCGATTTTGCCTACTACGATCATGTGGCCAATCATATTCAGTTGTTTGGCTGTGAGCCGGTCCGTTTTGGCTTTACGGGTCAAGAAGCATCGCTTGCCCGCTATTTCACGTTGGCTCGCGGTGTCGCCCAGGAATCGGGGGCTTCGGGCGAAGGTCGTCCCGCGCTGGAAATGACCAAGTGGTTCGACACCAATTACCACTACCTGGTCCCTGAGTTCACCTCTGAAAGCACCTTCTCTCTGGCGGATGAACGGCTGTTCACCGAAGTGGCCGAAGCCCAGTCCCATGGACATCCGGTCAAGGCTGTACTGCTCGGGCCCCTCAGCTTCCTCTGGTTAGGCAAGGAAAAAGAAGCTAACTTCGATCGCCTGAATCTCCTTGAGCGGTTACTGCCCGTCTACGAACAGGTGCTGGCCCGTTTGAAGTCCATGGGCGTGGAATGGGTCCAAGTGGATGAGCCTATCCTTGGGCTTGATCTGCCTCCCTCATGGCGTCAGGCTTTTGAGCCTACCTATACCCGTCTTTCCGTGGTCGGTATCTCCCTGATGTTGGCTACGTATTTCTCGCCATTACAGGAGAACCTCAGTCTGGCCTGCCGGTTGCCGGTCAAGGGGTTGCATGTAGATGGAGTGCGGGCCGCCCGTGAGATTGCTGCCGTAGCCGACTGGCTGCCTTCCCACAAAGTGCTTTCTGTCGGGGTCGTGGACGGTCGAAATATCTGGCGTACGGACCTGGATGAAGTGCTTCGCCAGATCAAGGCCTTGCGCAACACCAGCACTCATGCCCTGTGGCTGGCGCCGTCCTGCTCCTTGCTGCACGTTCCGTTCAGCGTCCAGGGCGAGGCAGGTCTTGATGAAGAAATTCGTGACTGGCTGGCATTCGCCGTGGAGAAACTCCATGAACTACGTGTGCTCAAGCAGGCCTTGGCCGGAGATGTTGCAGCGGAAGGCCCTCTGGCCCAGTCCCGGCAAGCCATTCAGTCGCGTCGCTCTAGTCCGCGGGTGAATAATCCGAAGGTAACCGAGCGGCTGGCTGGGCTATCTGCCGATGCAGATCGCCGCCTTTCTGCCTTCCCGATTCGCCAGGCAGCTCAGCGGGAACGTTTCAGCCTGCCTCTGCTGCCGACGACCACCATCGGCTCCTTCCCCCAGACTGCCGAAATCCGTGCTGCCCGTGCGGCCTTCAAGCGCGACGAACTGTCTGCAGCTGACTACGAAAAGGCTATGAAGAAGGAAATTGCCCACGCCGTCGCTGAGCAGGAAAAGCTGGATATCGACGTGCTGGTACACGGCGAGGCAGAGCGCAACGACATGGTGGAGTATTTCGGAGAGCAATTGGCCGGCTTCTGCTTTACTGGCAACGGCTGGGTGCAGTCCTACGGTTCACGCTGCGTCAAGCCGCCGATCATTTTCGGCGACGTGTCGCGCCCGACCCCGATGACCGTGGCCTGGAGTAGTTATGCTCAGAGCCTGACGCAAAAGCCGATGAAGGGCATGCTGACCGGCCCGATTACCATTCTGCAATGGTCCTTTGTACGTGATGACCAGCCGCGCTCGACCACCGCTGCGCAGATTGCCTTGTCCATTCGTGACGAGGTTTGCGACCTGGAAAAGGCAGGCATAGGCATTATCCAGATCGATGAACCGGCCATCCGCGAAGGTCTGCCGCTGCGCCGTGAAGCCTGGCGCGAGTACCTCTCCTGGGCGACCCGTGCCTTCCGCCTCTCCGCCTCAGGGGTGGCCGATGACACGCAGATCCACACCCACATGTGCTACTCGGAGTTCAACGACATCCTGCCGGAAATCGCCGCCATGGACGCCGACGTGATCACTATCGAGACCAGCCGTTCGGACATGGAACTGCTCGACGCCTTCGGCAAGTTCAAGTACCCGAACGAGATCGGCCCCGGGGTGTACGACATTCACTCGCCGCGCGTGCCGTCGGTGGAGGAAATGGAGCGTCTGCTGAAGAAAGCGCTGGAGACGATTCCCGCCGGTAACCTGTGGGTCAATCCGGACTGTGGCCTGAAGACCCGTGGCTGGCCGGAAACCAACGCCGCGCTGCAGAACATGGTTACCGCTACCAAGGCCCTTCGCACCACGCTCGCTTGACGTTCCCATCGCTGCACCCGCCGGCTATGGCGGTAGGGATATCCGATCACCCTGCATCCCGGCATTGCCCGGGATGCTTTATTTAAGGACATGCCATGTATCAACGCAATATCCTGGTCGAACAGGCCGACCCTGAACTGTTTGCCGTCATCTCAGCCGAGCACCGCCGCCAGGAAGACCATATCGAGCTGATCGCCAGCGAAAACTACGCCTCTCCGGCCGTCATGTGGGCCCAGGGCACACAACTGACCAACAAGTACGCCGAGGGCTATCCCGGCAAGCGCTACTATGGCGGCTGCGAATTTGTCGATGTCGCTGAACAACTGGCCCTTGAGCGCGTCAAGCAGCTGTTCGGCGCCGAGGCTGCCAATGTTCAGCCGCACTGCGGTGCTTCCGCCAATGAGGCCGTTTTCCTCGCCTTCCTCAAGCCGGGCGATACCATCATGGGCATGAGCTTGGCTGAAGGCGGCCACCTGACCCACGGTATGGCGCTGAATATGTCCGGCAAGTGGTTCAATGTTGTCGGCTACGGCCTCAATGCCAAGGAGGAACTTGATTACGAGGCAATGGAGGCCAAGGCCCGCATGCACAAGCCCAAGCTCATCATCGCTGGCGCCTCGGCTTACAGCCTGCGCATCGATTTCGAGCGGTTCGCCCGTATTGCCAGGGAAGTCGGTGCTCTCTTCATGGTTGATATGGCTCACTACGCCGGCCTCATCGCCGCCGGCGTCTACCCGAACCCGGTGCCGCACGCCGACGTTGTCACCAGTACGACCCATAAAAGCCTACGTGGGCCACGAGGTGGTTTTATCTTGATGAAAGCTGAGCATGAGAAAGCCATCAACAGCGCCATCTTCCCCGGTCTCCAAGGCGGTCCGCTGATGCATGTCATCGCCGCCAAGGCGATGGCTTTCAAGGAAGCGCTTTCCCCCGAGTTCAGGGCTTATCAGCAGCAAGTTATCAGGAATGCCCAAATCATCGCGAACACGCTCACCCAGCGTGGCTTGCGCATCGTTAGCGGCCGTACCGAGAGTCACATGATGCTGGTGGATTTGCGGGCCAAGGGAATCACGGGGAAAGAGGCCGAAGCTGTACTCGGCCGGGCCCATATGACCATCAACAAGAATGCAATTCCCAATGATCCGGAGAAGCCAATGGTGACCAGCGGCATACGCGTAGGTACTCCGGCAATGACCACGCGAGGTTTTGGGGATGATGAGGCGCGCCAGACAGCCAACCTGATTCCCGACACACTCGACAATCCTCACGACGAAGGGAATCTGGTCCGTGTGCGGAATCTTGTACAGGAGCTTACGAAGCGCCATCCGGTATATCGGTAGCATTCTAGCGTGTCCGTGCTCCGAGGATTGTGGAGCTACCGCCAGTTCGGGTTGTCGCAGGCGGATGGAAGCTGAATAGCCGGCAGCCCGAATAAGCAAATCCCAGCCAGGAAGCATGGCTGGCTGTATGGAATGATGTAATGCGAACTGCAGTACGCCTCAAGGGACTTCAGCTTTATGCGTATCACGGCCTCATAGCGGAGGAACGCTCCCTCGGTCAGCGCTTTATCTTTGATGTCTCTTGCCAACTGAGTGAGGTGTGCAGTCATGACGATGACCAGCTTCAGCATTCAGTCGGCTACGACACCCTGGCAGAAGGAATCTCCAATATTTCTGCATCAGAGAAGTTCAACACCTTGGAGGCACTGGCAGAGGCTATTGCTCGCTTGTTGTTGTTCCGTCACGCGGCCATCGAATCTATCGATGTATCCGTGACCAAACACAGCCCCCCAATGCCGTTCATATCCGAGGCCGCATCGGTAGAAGTTTCACTGGGGCGCGCGGAAATGTCGCGCGCCAGCTAGAGAGGTAGTGCGGCCATACGTATGCCGGACATACGCATGGCTCATTGCGGCGACGGTGCTGCAGGCTTGCCAGGCTTGCTGTTGATCAGCTTCTTTGCATGAGCCAATAACAACAGCGCTTGTCGCTCCCAGTCTTCACAATTCGACTCCGTCGATTGTTTAAGGGCCGCCCCCAGTACATCACTTGCTGCCTCGACGATCTGTTGATGCAATTTCCATGCACCGTGTCGAGCGTGCGGTTTTCTCAGCCGTTTGGCCAATTCGATTGTTTCGGTGGTGACCCGGAGCAAGACATCCTGTCTCGGGAGGTGAGATACAGACAGCTTTTGATACAGACGGAGAGTCAGTTCAGGTTGTTTCGCCCTTACTGCGATGGAAATTGCAGGGAAGACGACTTCCGGTTCACCTTCTTCAGCAATTCTTCGCAGCCAACCTTTAACTTGTTTGACGCGACCAAGATCCATGCAGGCTGTAGCTACTGCCAAGAGCCTTTGGGAAACAGAGACACTGCCATAATTGGTTGTACTGCTGCTGACTTCACGATTGACGAAGCGTACGTTGCCTTTGGTCAAGGCCGCTGTGATGACATGGCGAAAATTACTTGTGTCAAAAGAACTGAGTTCTTCCCGGAAAACCTGCTGCGTCTGGAGCTCACTGGAGTGGCTGGGTGAGCTTTTTTCAAGGTCACTCGGTGGAATGCTCACCAACGTTCGATTGACCGCTTTTTCGTACGACTGCATCTGTTCTGGCAAAGAAATAGCAGGAGCTGAGGTGGGCATTTAATCGCACTATTCGTCATAACCTGGGAACAGTTATGCAGAGGACAAAACAGCCACGGGGAAGGTAGGAAGAAGTCCTTCGCTTGCTGGATGGCAATGCCACAACAACGTGGTAAGCGTTGTATGAATAGATAGGGCAGCCCGCCGCCTTTGGCAAAAACAAGCGAGAAACACTGGCACCACATCCCCGTGGCACTCATTGCAAAGTATTTCAGGCCGGTCTCCGGACTTGAAAGTTATGACGCGTTGCCTTCCCAGGAATGGACTCTCCCAGTGGCGTTGTAACGCGCCCACACTCACATACCGTTGCGGGGGCAGTAGCGGCTTTATCTGTTCAAGACAGACGTACCGTTTTCCCGTTTAACTGCTGCCAAAGAACTAGGCAGCAACACCTGAAATTCGCTCCATTATACATAGGGGTTTGCCCTTGTAATTATCCAAAACGACTTTCTGTTGTTTTCTGTAAAAAAGCGAAGCACATACTATATATAGTGTAATTTTTGATTTACGTCACTATATGCAGTGTTTCTGCGTTGACCGCCAGGAAGATTGTTCATAGACTTCTTATGTCGAATGGTTCCCTTGTCTGGGATTAATAGGGAATTCGGTTCAGGGAGATTTCTCCCTTATTCCGAAACTGCCCCCGCAACTGTAATTGGTTTGCTTCAGCCCGATCTGAACGCCACTGGGATCTATCCTGGGAAGGCCGGCTAAGCGTGAAGCCAAGAGTCAGGAGACCTGCCAGCGACACATCTTCTTTTAATTGGGCGGGGTGTCCCAGGCATGAAGTTCGATAAGAGCAAGTTCGTCCTTTCTATTGGTCAGTCGATTGAATTGTGTCGACAAGGCCACTCTGTTTGCCCCGGGAAAACGCAAGATCACTGGTGTGACTTGTCCTATCCCTGAGTCTGTCTGTTTTCCTCTGATAAAGCCCTTTTTCGTTAGGAGCGATGGCATTGCCATCGACGCTCCTGGCTGCGCTCACCTCATTGTGGGGTGATGCTTCGTATAACCCCTATGAAGAGGCTCCCCCGTGGAAACCGTTCAAACAGAAACCCTCATCCTGACAGCACTTCCCTCCTTACCATTGCGAATTACACGCCGTGATGGTGTAGAAGTCCCTTTTGAAGCCCCCAGGATCGTCTCCGCACTCTCTCGAGCTGGGGCTGCCAGTGGGGAATACGAGACTGAGGAAGCCAGTTTGCTGGCAGCTCGGGTCTTGAAGGTAATCCGCCATCGTTATGGCGTCTCTAGTCCGACGGTCGAGCAGGTTCAGGATGTCGTTGAGCAGACGCTTGTCGATGCGAACCATCTCCGTACCTTTCGCGCCTATGTCGCCTACCGGGACCAGCATCGCAGATTGCGGGAGGGCCGCCGTACCCTGGTGGATGTGGCAGCAGCCATTGATGAATATGTCGGTCGCGCTGACTGGCGGGTGAAGGCAAATGCCAACCAAGGCTATTCACTGGGGGGGCTGATCCTCAACGTATCAGGTAAGGTGGTAGCCAACTACTGGCTCTCCCACGTTTATCCTCCTGAGATTGGACAGGCCCATCGAGACGCTGACATCCACATTCATGATCTGGACATGCTTTCAGGCTACTGCGCAGGGTGGTCATTGCGGCAGTTGCTGTTTGAAGGCTTCAACGGTGTCGCAGGAAAGCCGGAGGCGGGTCCTCCCAAGCACTTCTCAACGGCTCTCGGGCAAATGGTCAATTTTCTCGGCACCCTACAAAACGAATGGGCTGGTGCCCAGGCCTTCAGTTCCTTCGACACTTATCTGGCCCCTTATGTCCGCCACGATGGGTTGAGCTATGAGGAGGTACGGCAGGGTGTCCAGGAGTTTATCTACAACCTGAATGTACCTTCCCGTTGGGGCACCCAAACCCCCTTCACCAACCTCACATTCGACTGGGTTTGTCCGGAAGATCTCCGGGAGCAGATTCCCATCATCGCCGGTACCGAGATGCCTTTCGCCTATGGCGATCTGCAGCGGGAAATGGACCTCATTAATCGCGCTTACATCGAAGTGATGACCACAGGAGATCGTTGTGGCCGGGTCTTCACGTTCCCCATCCCGACCTACAACATGACAGAGGACTTCCCCTGGGAATCCGAGAATGCCGAACTGCTGTTTGCGATGACCGCAAAGTATGGCCTTCCCTATTTCCAGAACTTCATCAACTCTGACATGAGGCCGAACCAGGTTCGTTCCATGTGTTGTCGCCTCCAGTTGGACCTCCGAGAGCTACTCAAAAGAGGGAATGGTCTATTTGGTTCGGCCGAGCAAACGGGGTCAATCGGTGTAGTGACAATCAACTGTGCCAGGCTTGGCTACCTGTATTCAGAGAATGAACCTGCTCTGATGGCTTGCTTGGACCGATTGGCCGACATGGCAAAGGATAGTCTCGAGATCAAACGCAAAGTGGTACAGCGGTTGATGGATGACGGTCTATTTCCCTATACCAAGAGATATCTAGGAACGTTGCGCAACCATTTTTCTACCATTGGTGTGAATGGCATCAATGAAATGGTTAGGAACTTCACCCGAGGAACCGCAGACATTTCCAGTGATGAAGGACATGCGCTGGCCATGCGACTACTTGATAGGTTGCGTGACCGTATGCGTGATTACCAGGAGCAGACAGGCAACCTGTACAACCTGGAAGCGACGCCTGCCGAAGGGACAACCTACCGTTTCGCGAAGGAAGACCTCAAGCGCTGGCCAGATATTCTCCAGTCGGGGACCGTGGAAAAGCCTTACTACACAAATTCTTCCCAACTTCCTGTGGGTTTTACGGATGACCCCTTCGAAGCACTAATGCGCCAAGATGATCTGCAGACCCGCTATACCGGAGGGACCGTATTGCATCTCTACATGCGAGAAAAAATTTCGTCCCCTCAGGCCTGCCGACAACTTGTTCGTACGGCATTGACTCGTTTCCGCCTGCCTTACATCACCATCACTCCAACGTTCTCGATTTGTCCAAAGCATGGATACCTATCGGGGGAACATGAGTTTTGCCCAAAGTGTGATGCGGAACTCCTGGTACGCCGGGCGAACGTACAGTAATCCATTAACCACATAAGCAAGAAAGGAACTTCCTATGCAAGAACTCAACAACCAATCTGTTTTGCAAGACCACGAACGTCAACGTTGCGAAGTGTGGACCCGGGTAATGGGCTATCACCGTCCTGTCTCTGAATTCAATCCTGGAAAGCAGAGCGAACACTCTGAGCGTTGTCATTTCGCCGAGCCCTCCAGTATTCAAAGCAAGCATGTCTAAAGCCGATTTGGCGGTAGGTGGGCTTGTCCCATTCACCACCATCGATTTTCCCGGGCGCCTGGCAGCTGTTGTTTTTTGCCAAGGCTGCCCGTGGAATTGTTTCTACTGCCATAACCAACACTTGTTGCCACCGGGCTCCGGCCAGATTCCCTGGCGGGATGTCTTGAGTTTTCTGGAACCAAGGCAGGGCTTGTTGGAGGGTGTGGTTTTTAGCGGCGGAGAACCGCTGCTCCAGCGCGGCCTGACGGCTGCACTAAAGGATGTCCGCAACCTGGGGTATGCCACGGCGCTGCATACGGCAGGAATCTACCCAGATCGTTTGGCAGAGGCTTTACCCCTGCTCGACTGGGTTGGTTTCGACGTCAAGGCCCCCTTTGATGAATATGCCCCCATTGTTGGCTGTCAGGGGGGGACGAGTGCCAGGGCAGCGTTGGAACTGTTGAAGACCTCTGGAGTACCCCATCAACTGCGGTGCACTCTTCCTCCATCAAAGGATGCCGAGTGGTTGCAGAGGCTGGAGGCGGGGCTCTCGACCATGGGATATGGCACCCCGAGTTACCAGGAATGCAGGATTGCCGTCCCCTGAAATAGCAAAGAAGCCAAAAATCGTGAAGGCCCACCTGATATAACGATCAGGTGGGCCTTCAACAGCTTAATTGAACGCTTTGGATTTTAGGGTAGGGGTTTCATTAGTGAGTATGCATAGATTTGGGGCGGAAGTGCATTTCCCCGTCCACTTTCATCGAGTCATCAATGGACACTTCTCATTTTTAATTTTCTAGGATTTATGCGGAATTCGAGCTGGCCATTGGCTCCATACTTGTCCGTACCAGTG
>NZ_BFBP01000022.1 GCF_003112695.1 Azospira sp. I13 | reverse complement strand
TCTTCATGCTTGGCCTTGGCGTCCTTGATCTTGTTCAGCTGATCAACGGCGTCGTCCATCATGTTCACTACATCCGGGAAGTCCTTGTAATTCACCGAGGTGATATAGCCCACCACCTGGTCGATCACGGTCTGGGTATCGGCGACCTTCTTCAGTTGCTTCTTGTAGTCGTCTTCCGTGTAGATGGCCTTCTCTTCACCGGCCGTCTTGGTCGGCTTCCAGCCCTTCGGCTTGACCAGGAGGTAACCCTGCATCTCCAGGTGCAGCGCGGAGCAGAACTCGGTGCAGTAGTAGGGGTAGACGCCTTCCTTGTCGGCCTTCAGTTTCACCGTGACGGTCTTGCCCGGCTCGACGGACGCATGGACGTTGTAGGTGGAGACGGTGAAGCCGTGGGTCTCGTCCTGGGCCCGTTCCAGGTTGGTCAGGTGGATGGTGATTTCATCCCCCACTTCGGCCTCGATGGTTTCCGGGGTGATGTGGGAACGGATCAGGGTGCCGAAGACCTCGATCTTGTTGCCCTTCTTCACCGTCTTCTCCTCGCCGGCCCGCACGGCGCCGACGCTGGGCTGGTCGGTGCGGCTGTTGGTGCCGACCTTGTAGCGCACGCCGGGCTTCAGCTTGGCTGCGTCGATGGCCACCACGTAGTGGGGCTCGCCGAGGGGAATGGGCATGTCGTAGAGCAGCTGCATCTTGTCGTTGCTGATGTCGATGAGCTGGTGGTTCTGCGGGTGCAGCGGCCCTACCGGGGTGAAGCGGTCGATGGAGAGTTTGTTCATGGCCACCAGGTAGCGGCCCTTCGGGTCCATGGAATCGCCTTCCATGGTCATCAGGTGGCCGACGTTGTAATGCACCGGAATCTTGTCCAGCACCCGGCCCTCGCAGTAGTCCCACTTGGCGATCTGGCTATCCACGTAGAGGGAGGTGTAGGCGACACAGGGCTTGGAGTCGTACTGGGTGTGCAGCGGCCCCAGGCCCACCTGCACGGTCTTGTGCAGGGTGTCCTTCATGCTCAGCACCGGGATGCCGTAGGGGTCCTTGCCTTCCACGTTGCCGGCCTTGATGGCAGCCTGGATCTTCTCCCAGGAATAGACGATGACGTGGGTGTCCAGCTTGCCGGAGACGGTGATGAACTTGCCGTCCGGCGAGACCATGACGCCGTGGGGCGACTTGGGTTCGGGAATGAGGAAGAGGATGCCTTCCTTCACTGCCGTCTCGATGGAGAGCACGTTGTGGCCGTTGATCTTCTTGGCCATGCCCTTGGCCACCAGCTCGGCGGCCTTCTTCCAGTTCACCACGTGCATGTAGTCGGTGTCCTTGGCGGAACAGCCGGCTTCATAGGGCGGGCGGCCCTTCTCGATACCGCCGACGTAACGCTCGGAACAGAAGGAGTTGGTGAAGGACCAGCCGTCGGAAGGCCCCTTGCCGGCGTCGGACAAATCCTGGCTGTAGGGCGGCAGTTCGACGGAGAAGGAGTCCTTGGCCTGGATGCGGCCTTCCTTGCGGTCGAACTTCCAGTAGGTGACGCCGCCCCGGTACTTCTCGTTGAACTCTTCCAGGGGTACGAACTTCTTGTTGTCCAGTGGCGCCGCGTACTGGGCCGCCTCGATGATGTAGTCGGTGTTGGGGGTGACGAAGGCGCCGCCGTGCTCGGAGCGGAAGATGGGGTTGCTGACGATCTGCTTGGTTTCGAAGTCCCGCAGGTCGATCACCGCCAGGCGCGGGTTGGCCTTGTCGTTGATGAAGAGGAACTGGCCGTCGTACTTGCCCTGGGTCTCGGACATGGCCGGGTGGTGGGTGTCGCCCCAGGTGATGTCGCGGCCGTCGATGCGGCCCTGGGCCAGCACCGCCTTGGACTCCTCGTCGTAGCCATAGCCCTGCCAGGGTTCCGGCGTGAACACGCCGATGTACTTGAGGATGCGCATGGAGGGAATGCCATAGACGATCACCTGGCCGGACTGGCCGCCGGAAGAGAAGGCGACGAATTCATCGCGCTTGCCCGTCGGCACATAGGTCTTGGCTGCTGCCACCAGGTCCTGCTGGGACAGGTTGCGGCGTTTCATCACGTCCTGCAGGGATTCAGCCCCGCTGACGCTGCCGGCCCACAGGGTCCCGGCGCCGAGGGCCAGGGCCAGGAGGGCCGCGATGGGTTGTTGAGGTTTCATTGAACGCTCCCCTTTTTGAAGATATGGAGGCGCCTCCTGCTGGAGGCCGCCACAGTGGTCGCCCGGGCCACAAGGCGCCGGGCCGACTGCCGCGCCAGTAAACCACTGGGGCTGGGAGAGGAACGGGGGCAGAAAAACTGATTTCCGATAGTTACAGATCGGTACCGAAATCAAAAAACGCGCTTCGGGCGGCCGACGTCATGGCGGTGGCGGGCAAGGGGGGCCAGGCCGTGCCGTTGGGGCCGGGAGGCGTGTCGGCCGCACGTTGTAGCGGAAGGGCTCAGGCGCTGCGGATCAGGCCGTAGAGGCCGTCGGTGCCGTCGGGCACGGCACTGCACGGGCAGGGGGAAAAGTTCTCCAGGCAGTCGATGCGCGGCAGGTGGTTGATGCGTTGCACCACCCCCTGCTGGATCAGCTTGCGTACTGCCCGGGAGAGGTAGGCCGGGCTGCAGCCGATGCGCCGGGCCAGGATTGCCATGGGCAGGGGCGCTGCCGGCTCCGGCGGGGTCGGCAGCAGGTTGGCGCAGCTCTCGCCGCAGCGCAGGTAGCAGACCAGTCGTTCGGCCACGGAGAAGGCCAGGGTCTTCTCCCGCTCCTGCTCCAGGCGCAGCACGTCGGCGGCGATGCGGGTGGCCAGGCGGCGGCGGAATTCGGGCTGGGTGGCCAGCCAGTGATCCACCAGGTCCAGGTCGATGCGCACCACCGAGGAATAGGTGATGGCCCGCACCTGGTAGCCCGGCGTGAGGACCGTGCCGTAAAGGCATTCGAGGCCGAAGAGGTCCGATTCGGAGAGGATGCGCATGCAGCGCTCGTTGCCCTCCGGCGTGGTGATGAGCAGTTCCATGCGGCCGTGCTGAATGTAGAACAGCCCGGGGTTGGCGCTGCCTTCGAGGACCAGGCGGCCGGGGCCATAGCGTCGCACGCTGACGTGGCGGTCGGCTCGCCCCTGCTCCGTGTTGGCGATGAGGCTAAGCAGCAGATTGCGCATCGGTGCCTCCGGGCCGGCGCTAGGCGCTGCGGGCCAGTTTCCGCTGCAAGGTGCGGCGGTGCATCTTCAGGGTCTTGGCGGCGGCGCTCTTGTTGCCGTGGCATTCCGCCAGCACCTGCTCCAGGAATTGCCGCTCCATCTCCCGCAGGGTCTTGCCCGGGGCGGCGGCAGGGGCCGTGGTCAGGCTTTCCGCCGGCGGGAAGAACGCCGGCCAGGCCGAAAATCCGGCCGCGGGGTCCACGGCGATCAGCCCCGGCAGACGGGCCGCCACTTCCGCCAGGCGGCGGGGCTCCCATTCCCACTCCACGCCGCTGGGTTGTACCAACAGGGCAACGACTTTCATCCTCGGCTCCGATGATGGCTGAACAGCTTCGGAGTAAATCACTCCCCGCAGATGGGTAACAGCCTCAGAGCAACGCAATTTCAATAGGAACAGAAGGCGCTGGCAAGAAAAAAGCCCCAGGGCCGGTGGGTGACCCTGGGGCGATTTTTGCAGGTGCCGGCAGGCGGCAGCGGCGCTGCGTCAGAGGCTGAAGAGGCGGGCCACCGGGCGGCCGAAGAAGGCGGTGAGCAGCAATAGCAGCGGCGTCAGGGCAATGAAGATGCGCAGCAGCCAGGCGATGAAGGGATGGGCCCGGGGCGATTCGATGAAATGGTGGGCCACCAGGGCGCCCTTGCCCCAGAGGATGGCAGCCACCAGCAGGGGCAGCCAGGCGGCGCCGTGGAACCACTCGCCGAGGAAGAGGCTGAGGAAGGTCAGCAGCACCAGGGCCAGCCAGGGCAGCAGCGGCGCCCCGGGCGGCAGGAGGGAGCGGGAGGATGGGGCCGGCGCGGCGGGTGCGTGGGTCGTCATGGGGTGCCCTCCTTCAGGCCAGGACATAGAACAGGGGGAAGAGGATCAGCCAGATGATGTCCGTGGCGTGCCAGTAGCTGGCCAGGGATTCCAGGCCGCTGTGGTCTTCCCGGGTATAGCCGCCGAGCAGCAGGCGCACCAGCACCCAGACCATGCCGAGGATGCCCCAGGAGGCATGTACCAGATGGTTGAAGGTCAGGTAGTAATAGACCGTGTAGAAGATGCCGGCGCTGCCGTCGATGCCGTGGGCCAGGTTGCCGGTGATTTCCACCACCTTGACCACCGGGTAGCCGAGGGCCACCACCAGGGCCGCCACCAGCCAGAACACCGCCTGCCGCCGGGGCCGTCCGGCCCGCAGGGCGGCCACGGAACAGGCCAGGAAGAAGCTGCTGGTAACCATCAGCACGGTGATGGTGGTGCCGGCGGTCTTGTTGAGCAATTCCGAACCGTTGGCGAAGGCTTCCGGGTAATGGGCCCGGGCGATGAAATAGACGGCGAACATCAGGGCGAATTCGATGAATTCGCAGGTGATGCCAACCCAGATGCCCTTGTTGCCGGGAATCCAGCCGGCCGGCCGGGCCTCGGGGGTGGTGCCACTCCCCGGCCCGCCACCTTTGCCGGTGGCAGCGCCAACGCCGATGGCATCGACCGTGTTGATGGCGTCGATAGCATCGATAGCGCCGATGTTGATTTCTGGCTTGATTGCCGCCTCCATCCTGCTTCTCCTCGTTGCCCTGGGCCCGGACCATCCGGGAATGCCGGGCATTCTCCCCCGCGCCGCCGGGCCGCGGCGGGTACAGCCGGGCTGCTTTTCCATGGGAACAGGCGCAGCACCAGTCTGGCACCCGGTGGTAGGGGAATAACTTGATGAAAATCAAAGCGATGGATCGTCAGGGCAGGCTCCGGTCGGGGATCGCAGACGATCTGTTCCTATGGAAAATTGCACTTACTGAATCTGTGCCCAAGTACGGTCGGGTGTTCTACTCGGCGGCATTGGAAATTCTCCTATTGCCCGCGAAAGGCCGACCATGAACAGCAGGAGCAGCAGTACTGTCAGCAAGGTGCAAAGCGCCAAGATCGCCCTGTACCGCAACAAGCGCCAGATTCACCCCCGGGCCGTCAGCGGCCGCTTCAACAGCCTGCGCTGGCTGATGGTCTGGGTCACCCAGATCATCTTCTACGGCGCCTGCTGGCTGGAGTGGGATGGCCGCCAGGCCCTGCTGTTCGACATCGTGCACGAAAAGCTCTACCTCTTCGGCCTGGTGCTGTGGCCCCAGGATGCCCTGCTGCTGGCTCTGGTGCTGATTCTCTCGGCCACCGGCCTGTTCCTCGTCACTGCCGTGGCCGGCCGCCTCTTCTGCGGCTTCGCCTGTCCCCAAACGGTCTACACCAGCATCTTCATGTGGGTGGAGGCCAAGGTGGAAGGCGACCATCTGGCCCGCCTGAAACTGGCCGACCGTCCCCTGGATGGCGACAAGCTGCTGCGCAAGGGCGCCAAGCATGGCCTGTGGCTGGCCATCGCCTTGTGGACCGGCATCACCTTCGTTGGCTACTTCACCCCCATCCGGCAGCTGCTGCCCCACCTGGCGGCCTTCGCCCTGGGCCCCTGGGAGAGCTTCTGGCTGATCTTCTACACCCTGTTCACCTATGTGCAGGCCGGCTTCACCCGGGAGATGGTGTGCCAGCACATGTGCCCCTACTCCCGCTTCCAGGGCGTCATGTTCGATCCGGAAACCCGCAACGTGGCCTACGACGTGGCCCGGGGCGAACCCCGCGGCGCCAAGCGGCAGAGCGGCCAGGGCGACTGCGTCGATTGCGGCATCTGCGTCCAGGTCTGCCCCACCGGCATCGACATCCGCGATGGCCTGCAATACCAGTGCATCAACTGCGGCCTCTGCGTCGATGCCTGCGACACGGTGATGGACAAGGTGGGCAGCCCCCGGGGCCTGATCCGCTTTGCCTCGGAGAACGAGCTGGCCAGCGGCCGGCAGAGCTCCCGCCACTGGAAGCGGCCGCGCCTGGCGGTTTATGGTGCGGTGCTCGGCTTCTTCACCCTCTTCGGTGCCTGGATTCTGTCGGAGCGTTCCCTGCTGCTGGTGGATGTGTTGCGGGACCGGGGTGCCCTGGTGCGGGAAACGGCGGAAGGGGATTTCGAAAATGCCTACACCCTGAAGCTGATGAACCTGGCCGAGCAACCCCGGGAATTCGCGGTGGCGGTGGAAGGCCTGCCGGGCATCCACGTCCAGGGCCAAACCCGCTTCGCCGCCCTGCCGGGCAGTACCACGCCGGTGCACGTTACCGTGGCGGTCCCCGGGCCGGTGGAAAGCCGGGGCATCCAGCCCATCCACTTCCGCATCACCGCCCAGGACGATGCCGCAACCCAGCGCCTGGAAAAGAGCACCTTCGTCCTGCCCTGAGTCCGCCTGATCCGCCGGCCCGTCGTGGCGGGCCGGCTTCGCCCCAACCCCAGAGAGATCATAAAAAAACATGTATCGCTACGACGCCATCGACCAAGCCCTGGTGGACGAGCGGGTGGTCCAGTTCCGGGACCAGATGGCCCGCTACCTGGACGGCCGCCTCTCCGAAGACGAATTCCGTCCCCTGCGCCTGCAGAACGGCCTCTACGTGCAGCGCCACGCCCCCATGTTGCGGGTGGCCATTCCCTACGGCACCCTGAGCAGCCCCCAGCTGCGCCAGCTGGCCCGTATCGCCCGCACCTACGACCGGGGCTACGGCCACTTCACCACCCGCTGCAACGTGCAGTTCAACTGGGTGCGCCTGGAAGACACGCCGGATATCCTGGCCGAACTGGCGACGGTGCAGATGCATGCCATCCAGACCTCCGGCAACTGCATTCGCAACATCACCAGTGATCCCTTCGCCGGGGCCTCCGCCGATGAAGTTTTCGATCCCCGGCCCTATTGTGAGCTGCTGCGCCAGTGGTCGGCCCTGGCGCCGGAATTCCTCTTCCTGCCGCGCAAGTTCAAGATCGCCGTTTCCGGCGGCGAGACCGACCGGGCGGCCGTGCGCTTTCACGACATCGGGGCCCGGGCCGTGGTGGGGGCGGACGGCGCCCCGGGCTTCGAGATCTACGTCGGCGGCGGCCTCGGCCGCACCCCCATGGTGGGCCAGCGCCTGCACGAATGCCTGCCCCGGGAGGAGTTGCTGAATTACTTCGAGGCCATCCTGCGGGTGTACAACCGCCACGGGCGGCGGGACAACAAGTACAAGGCCCGCCTGAAAATCCTGGTGAAGGACCTGGGCCTGACGGAGTTCTCTCGCCAGGTGGATCAGGAATGGGCCTACAGCCGGGGCGGTGCCAACACCATCGCCGAGGCCGAATTCCGCTACATGGAGCAGTTCTTCCAGCCCCCCGCCGCTGCCCCGGAGCCGGTGGAAGACCCGGCCATTCGCCCGCTTTTGGCACGGGACAAGGCCTTTGCCCGGTGGGTGGCGCGCAATACGGCACCCCACCGGGAGACCGGCTGCGCCATCGTCACCCTGTCCCTGAAAAAGACCGGCACACCGCCGGGGGATGCGTCGGCGGACCAGATGGAGGCGGTGGCCCGGCTGGCCGAGGCCTACAGCGGCGGCGAAATTCGCGTCAGCCACGAGCAGAACCTGGTGCTGCCCCGGGTGCCCCGGCGCTGCCTGCACGCCCTCTGGCAGCAGGCCCGGGAGGCCGGCCTGGCGACGCCCAACATCGGCCTGCTGACCGACGTGGTGTGCTGCCCCGGCGGCGACTTCTGCTCCCTCGCCAACGCCAAGTCCATCCCGGTGGCCGCGGCCATCCAGGCGCGTTTCGATGATCTGGATTACCTCTTCGACCTGGGGCCGGTGGAACTGAACATCTCCGGCTGCGTCAATGCCTGTGGGCACCATCACATCGGCCACATCGGCATTCTCGGCGTCGATAAGAACGACGAGGAGTGGTACCAGGTCACCCTGGGGGGACGGGAAGGCGTGGATGGCGCCCTGGGCAAGGTCATCGGCCCGGCCTTTGCCGCCGAGCGCATCCCGGAGGTCATCGCCAGCCTGTTGCAGACCTATGTGGACCTGCGCCAGGAAGGTGAAACCTTCAGCGAGGCCCTGGCCCGTCTGGGGCTGGAGCCATTCCGGCTGGCCGTTTATGGAGCGCGCCCATGAGTGTCGTCAATGTGGTGATCAAGGATCGGCAGCTTGTGGCTGATGCCTGGAGCTGGCTGCAGTCCCCCGGTGAAACCCTGCCCCACCCCGGTGCCGGGCTGATCCTGCCCTGGGCCGGCTGGCTCGGCACCGGCGCCGCCCTGGCGGCCAAGGGATACCGAGTGGGCGTGTGGCTGGGGCCGGAGACGGCGCTGGCCGACCTGGAAGCCCACTGGCCGGCCCTGGCTGCCCTGCCCCTGATTGCCGTGCACTTCCCCGCCTTCACTGACGGCCGTGGCTATTCCCTGGCCCGGGACCTGCGTCGCCTCGGCTATGGCGGCGAGCTGCGGGCTGTCGGCCAGGTGCTGCGGGACCAGCTGCTCTTTCTCGAACAGTGCGGCTTTGATGCCTTTGCCCTGGCGCCGGGCCAGGACCCCGAGGCCGCCCTCGCCGGCTTCAGCGCCTACAGTCACCGCCCCGGCCTGCGTCGCCGGGCCGCGGAGCCCGTATGAGCAGCGATGCCGCCAGCCGCCGCCGGGGTTTTCTCGCCGCTGCCGGCGTGGTGCTGTGCTGGTCCGGCTTCAACATCGTCTCCCGCTTCGGCAGCCGGGGCGCCTTCACGCCCTACGACATTGCGGCCCTGCGCTTCGGTGTCTCGGCTCTCATCGCCCTGCCCTTCTTCCTGCGTCTGGCCCGCTTCGAGGACTGGGGCAAATACCTGGTGCTGGCCCTGTGCGGCGGCATCGGCTACAGCCTGCTGGTCTACTCCGGCTTTTCCTACGCGCCGACCGCCCACGCGGCGGTCTTCGTCAACGGCGGCATTCCCTTCTGGACGGTGCTGATCCTGGCGGCGCTGGCCGGTTTCCACATTGCCCCCATGACCCTGCTGGCCCTGCTCGTCTCCCTGGCTGGCATCGTCCTCATTGCCTGGGAGAGCGTCTTCATCGCCAGTGGCGCCGGCTACTGGCGGGGAGATGCGCTCTTTCTCCTGGCCGCTGCCAGCTGGGCGGTGTTCGGCCTGCTGATGCGACACTGGCGCATCGGCCCGACGGTGGCCATCACCGCCGTGGCGGTCTTTTCCGCAGCCCTTTATCTGCCGGTCTACGGCTGGTGGTTGCCCAGTACCCTGGCCACGGCGGGCTTGCCGGCCATTGCCTTGCAGGCGGTCTATCAAGGGCTGGTGGCGGCCCTTTGCGCTGGCTGGATGTACAGCTATGCGACCCAGAGCATCGGACCCACCCAGGCTTCCATGATGCTGGCCCTGGTGCCGGGCTTGTCGGCCCTGGGAGGCGCCTGGTTGCTGGGAGAGTCTCTGGGCGGGGTGGGCCTGGCGGGCATCGTGGTGGTGTCTGCCGGTGCCCTGTTGGGGGCGCTGGCCAACCGCCCGGGACAGACCTAGAAGGCGGAGAAGAGCCCGAGGGCAGCGAAGCCGCTGGCGATGGTGAGCAGGGTGTGGCGCTTCCAGGCGGCCACGCCGATGGCCACCAGGCCGGCCCAGAAGCGCGGCCCCAGGTGCAGGCTCCCGGCCTGCAGCAGCAGTTCCGGCGCCACCAGGGCGGTGAGGGCGGCGATGGGCACGAAGGGCAAGGCCGCAGCGAACCAGGCCGGGGCGCGGAAACGCCCTTCGGCAGCGATGAAAGACAGGCGGATGAGGAAGGTGAGCAGCCCCGCCGTGCCGAAGAGCAGCCACAGTTCGCCGTTCATGGCTGCCGCTCCTGGCCTGCCCGTCGCGGTTGCAGCAGGACACCGGCGGCCAGCCCGGCCAGGGCGGCAACGAACAACCCCAGCTTGTAGGGCAACCCGGCAGCGAGGACCGCAGCGGCGCCGGCCACCAGGGCGGCCGCCAGGCGGGTCCGGCTGTTGATGAGGGGTACGACGATGGCGATGAAGGTCAGGGGCAGCGCGAAATCCAGGGGCAGCTCCGCCGGCAGGCCCTGGCCCAGCAGCACGCCGGCCAGGGTGGAGAGCTGCCAGCCGCTCCACAGGGCCAGGCCGCTGCCCAGCAGCAGCCAGTGGCGCACCGCCCGGTGGGCCGGGTCGAGCAGACGGGGAATGGCGGCGGCGTAGGCTTCGTCGGTAAGCAGGTAGGCCAGCAGCCACTTCCACGGCCAGGAAAGATGGCCCAGCAGGGGCGCCACGGAGGCGCTGTAGAGCGCATGGCGCAGGTTGAGCACAGCCACAGCCCCCACCATCAGCAGAAGGGGGGCGCCGACGCCGATCAACTGGGCCAGGAGGAACTGGGCCGAGCCGGCGAAGACCACCGAAGACATGAGTACGGCGGCAAGGGGGGGGATGCCCGATTGCAGGGCGACCATGCCGTAAATGACGCCAAAGGGAGCGACGCCCAACAAGAGGGGCAGCAAGGCCCGCGCGCCCAGCAAAAAAGCCGCCCCTGGGCTCAGCGGGCGGCTTGTGCCGGCTAAGGTGTCGGCCTCTGAGTTCACTAGCGGGTCGGCGGACTCGGGGGGGCGATGAGGGCCGGGTGGAGGCCTGCTGGATTGGCCGTCTTGTTGCGGGTCAGCTCGATGTAGCGGCGCTTGTCCTGGTCGTACTTCTGGCGCATCTGCTCCAGTTCCTGGCGACGGCGTTCGAGTTGGTCCTTCTGCACCCGCTGGTCGTATTCCGCATCCTTGATTTTTTTGTGCAGCTCCGGCGGCACCGGGTGGTTCTTGTAGAACTCCAGTTCGCCCTTGGATTGCTGCAAGGTCTTCTGGGCTTCGGCCAGACGGCCCTCACCTTGCTTGATCAGGCTTTGCAGATCCTGCTCGTTGCGGGTGCGTTGCTGGTCGATGTCCTTTTCGCTGCTGTAGGTGTTGAGCAGGGCCGTGTCCTTGCGCTCCTGTTCCTTGCGGGCGGCCTCCGCCTCCTTCTGGCGTTGTTCTTCCCGCTCCTTCTGGGCCCGCTGCTCCGGCGTCAGGGGCGGCCCGATCTGGCGGGAGACACCCTGGCCGTTCAGCTCCTTGTAGCCCTTGGCCTGGCACTGGGGTGGCAGCGTATCGCCGCAGGTCTTCTGACCCTCGATCTCGCAGCAATAGAGCTTGAACAGGCGACCGGAACCGCTGTCCCCCGGCGCGGCCTGGAGGGCCTGGGCGAACAGCAGGGCCAGCAGGCCCAGCGGCTTGAGGAATTTAGGCGCGGGATACCCCATAGTTGCTCCGGTAGGCAGCTACGGCGGCTTGGTGGGCCGCCAGTTCATGGTGGTTGGAAAGGTAGGCCATCAGGTCTTCCAGGTTGGCGACGGCAACCACGGGAATGCCGTAGTCCCGCTCCACTTCCTGGACGGCGGAGAGTTCGCCGGTACCTCGCTCCATGCGGTCCAGGGCGATCACCACCCCGGCCGGGGTGGCCCCGGCGGAACGGATCAGTTCCACCGACTCGCGTACCGAGGTGCCGGCGGAAATGACGTCGTCCACGATCAGCACCCGGCCCTGCAGGGGGGCGCCGACGATGGTGCCCCCTTCGCCGTGGTCCTTGGCTTCCTTGCGGTTGAAGGAATAGGGCAGGTTGCGGCCTTGGCTGGCGAGGGCCACACCTACTGCGGCTACCAGGGGGATGCCCTTGTAGGCCGGGCCGAAGAGCAGGTCGAACTGCAGGCCGGATGCGGCGATGGCTTTGGCGTAGAATTGGGACAGGCGCAGCAGGGAGTCGCCGTCGTTGAACAGGCCGGAATTGAAGAAATAGGGCGAGAGCCGCCCGGCCTTGGTCTTGAACTCGCCGAAACGCAGCACCTGGCGGGCCACGGCGAACTCGATGAACTCCTGACGAAAATCCATAACTTTCCCGTATCTGTATCTATCAATCGCCGCTTGGCGCGGCGCAACAAGGCAATGTTACGCATCATCTCCCTCAATCTCAACGGCATCCGCTCCGCCTTCAACAAGGGGCTGGCCGAATGGCTGGCCGTGCAGGACGCCGATATCGTCTGCCTGCAGGAACTTAAGGCCCAGGCGGCCGACCTCACGCCGGCCATGTTCAACCCGCCCGGCTACACCGGCTATTTCCATTACGCCGAGAAGAAGGGTTACAGCGGCGTCGGCCTGTGGTGCCGCCGGGCGCCGGACCGGGTGATCGAAGGCATCGGCCACGCCGGCTTCGATGCGGAAGGGCGCTACATCCGGGCCGACTTCGGCAATCTCTCGGTGATTTCCGTTTATGTGCCTTCCGGCTCCAGCTCCCCGGAGCGCCAGGAGGCCAAGTTCCAGTTCATGGATGAGTTCGCTCCCGTCCTCGCCGCGCTCCAGGCCGAAGGCCGGGAAGTGGTGCTGTGCGGTGACTGGAACATCGCCCACAAGGAAATCGACCTGAAGAACTGGAAGGGCAACCTCAAGAACTCCGGCTTCCTGCCCGAGGAGCGGGCCTGGATCGGCGACCTGTTCGAGAATAAGGGCTGGGTGGATGTGTTCCGCCGCCTCTACCCGGAAGCCGGCGGTGAGGCCTACACCTGGTGGTCCAACCGCGGTCAGGCCTGGGCCAAGAACGTGGGCTGGCGCATCGACTACCACATCGCCACTCCGGGCATTGCCGCCACGGCCCGGCAGGGCGCGGTGTACAAGGAACAGCGTTTCTCCGACCACGCGCCCCTGAGCATCGACTACGATTTCCCGCTGGCCTAGTTCCGGCGGCCCTGGCGAGGCTATGCCGCGTTGATTTTGGCCCCGACTCCCGCTACTCTGATGGACTCGCACTGACGGCCCAGCTGGAGCCCCGCTGCAAGATTTCTGCCACATACTCCGACACGAGGAAATGCCATGAACGCCAATACCGATCTGCCCGCCGTCTCCAAGGAAAAGCTGGTCACCGACCTGAAGGTGGTGGTTGCCGACGCCGAAGAACTGCTGCGTGCCACTGCCAGCTCCGCCGGCGAAAAGGTTTCCGAACTGCGCGAGAAGATCCAGGATCGTCTGCGCGACGCCAAGATCCGCCTGGCTGACGCCGAGGCCGCCCTGGTGGACAAGACCAAGGCCGCCGCTCGCGCCACCGACGACTTCGTGCACGAAAACCCCTGGAAGGCTGTCGGCATCGCCGCCGGCGTGGGTCTGCTGCTCGGCGTCATCATCGGCCGTCGCTAATCCTGGCTGGCTGCAAGCGGAGGGGCACGGGCCCTTCCGTGTCGTTTTTTTCTGCCTCACCGCCTTCTTCCGGAACATCCATGGCCGACCACAGCTCGGGTTTCTTCGCTTCCCTGAAACGCCTTCTGGCTACCCTGGTGGCCACCGGCAAGACGCGCCTGGAACTCTTCGCCACGGAACTGGAAGAAGAGAAAATCCGCCTCACCCAGCTGCTGGTGTGCACCGTCGCCGCCCTGGTCTTCCTGTGCATCGGCATGGTGTTGCTGGTGGCCCTGATTGCGGCCGCCTTCTGGGAAAGCCGCATCGTCATCTTCGCCATCTTCTCCCTCATTTTCATCGGTGGCGGCCTGGCCCTCACCGCGGCCGCCTTGCGCCTGGGCCGCCGCCGTTCCGGTCTGTTCTCCTCCACCATCAATGAGCTGCAGGCCGACCTGGATGCCCTGCGGGCGGCCCAGGCCGAAGCCGAAACGGCCGCCGCGAATGGTGGCCAGGGCGACAACCGCCAGCCATGAACCAGCGTCTGCTCGAACTGGCCCATAAGCGGGGCCGGCTTACCGCCCGCATCCAGGCCCAGCGCGAGGCCCTGGCGGCCGATGCCTGGCCTGTGGCGGCCACCCTGGAGGCCGCCGATAGCGGCGCCCGGGGCCTGCAATGGCTGAAGACCCATCCGGGGACCGTGGGGGCCGGCCTGGCCCTCAGTTTCATCCTGCGGCCGAAGCGGGTTTTCCGCTGGCTGCGTCGGGGCTATCTGGCCTGGCGCGGCTACACCACCCTGCGCCAGCGCCTGGACGACCTGGGCCGGCGGGCCCGGGGCTGAGGTGAGCGCCCCCGAACCGGGTGTTGCCGCGGCGCCCCTGCCTGATACGGCGGCCGAGAAGAACCTGCTGCGGCAGTTGTTGGCCGCCCAGAAGCGCCAGTCCCGCTACGTTGTTACCGAAATCCTGCAGATGCGGGGCCTCATGCCCTTGCTCATGAAAACCCGCAACGGCGGGCAGTGGTCCACGGCGGAAAAGGCTGAGCTATTGCTGCATTTGCGCCGGCTTTCCCGTCTTTCTCCCTATCTGCTGTTACTGCTCTTGCCGGGGTCGGCCCTCATCCTGCCGTTCTACGCCTGGTGGCTGGACCGCCGCCGGCAGCGCCGCTGAGGCCCGGGAACCGGGCCTTTCCCCATGCGCGGCCCGGCCTGGGCTGCTAATATTCTCAGATCGATCTTTAGCCTTAGTGGAGCGTAGCCACCATGAGTCAGAACAAGTACCGCCTCGTCACCCGTAGCGATTTTGACGGCCTGGTCTGTGCCGTGCTGCTGAACGAACTGGAGATGATTGACGACATCAAGTTCGTGCACCCCAAGGACATGCAGGACGGCAAGATCGAGATCAACGAGCGGGACATCACCACCAACCTGCCCTACGTGGCCGGCGCCTACCTGGCCTTCGACCACCACCTTTCGGAAACCCTGCGCAACACCGGCGAGCGCCCCAACCACATCATCGACGCCAAGGCACCCTCCGCGGCCCGGGTGGTGTACGACTATTACGGCGGCAAGAAGGCCTTCCCCAATATCGCCGACGACATGATGGTGGCGGTGGACAAGGCCGACTCGGCCCAGTTTTCCAAGGAAGAGATTCTCGACCCCAAGGACTGGGTGCTGCTCAACTACCTGATGGACGCCCGCACCGGTCTGGGCCGCTTCCGCGATTTCCGCATCAGCAACTACGCCCTGATGATGGACCTCATCCAGTACTGCCGTAACCACGGCATCGACGACATCCTGCAGTTGCCGGACGTAAAAGAGCGGGTGGAGCTGTATTTCGACCAGGCCGCCAAGGCCAAGGAACAGATCCTGCGCTGCAGCACCGTGCACAAGAACCTGGTGGTGCTGGACCTGCGCAACGAGGAAACCATCTGGGCCACCAACCGTTTCATGATCTACGCCCTCTTCCCCCAGACCAATATCTCCATCCACGTCATGTGGGGGGTGCAGAAGCAGAACACGGTCTTCGCCACCGGCAAGTCCATCCTCGACCGCGGCAGCAAGACCAATGTGGGCGAACTGATGCTGGAATACGGCGGCGGTGGTCACCATGCGGCCGGTACCTGCCAGGTGGACAACGACAAGGCGGCGGCCACCCTGCAGGCCCTGATCGCCCGCATCAACGCTGACGGCTGATTGGTTACGTTGCGTTACCGACGGTAACCACTCTTAACCGCAGCTAACGGGGGCTCTTGCTAGTATCTGACCATACTTTCAGGAGCCCTTTTCATGCGCGCCGCCGACGTCAATAAAGCCCTTATCCTGGCCCCGGCCCTTCCCCTGACCCTGCTCGGGATGGCCTTTGCCTGGTACCTCTGCCTCTAATTTTCCATGCCCCAGGCCCTGCGCCGACTCGAACTGCACAGCCAGGGCCGCGGCCTCTGCGACTTCTCCGCTGCGGTACGCGATTTCGTCGCCGGTAGTGGCATCCGCCAGGGCCTGCTCACCGTCTTCTGCCGCCATACCTCGGCTTCCCTGCTCCTCCAGGAAAACGCCGATCCCTCGGTACAACGGGATCTGGAGCGCTTCTTCGCCAAGCTGGTGAAAGATGGGGACCCAGCCTTCGAGCATGACCTTGAAGGGCCGGACGACATGCCCGCCCACATCCGCAGCGCCCTGACGCAATCTTCCATCGGCATTCCCGTTTGTGACGGGCGCATGGTGCTGGGCACCTGGCAGGGTATTTACCTTTACGAACACCGCCACCGGGGCCACACCCGGGAGGTGGTGCTGCATCTGATCGGTGACTGAAAGACGTAGGAGGGCGATGGCGGGTGACTGAGGTCAGCCCTCAGTCGTCCACCGCACCGGCCGTGTCGGGAGCGCCCAGGGCCAGCAGAGGCTGGCGCATCCACCACACCATGACGACGCCGGGCACGGCCACCAGGATTGAGAAGAGGAAGAAGGCCGGCCAGCCGATGGCTTCGGAAAGCACGCCGGAGAGGGGACTGACGTAGATGCGCCCCACCGCGGCAAAGGCTGAAAGCAGGGCGTAATGGGTGGCGGAGAAACGGTGGTTGCACAGGCCCATGAGCAGGGCGACGAAGGCCACGGTGCCCATGCCGCCGCTGATGTTCTCGCCGGCGATCACTGTCAGCAGCAGCCAGTCCAGGCTGGCCGGGGTATGCAGGGAAACGATGCCCCAATCGAAGGCCGGCACCATCACCGCTCCCCAGGCCCCCTTGCCGAGCAGGGCCAGCAGGTAGAAACCGAAGTTGGAGAGCAGCTGCAGCACGCCGAACAGCAGCAGGGAGCGGAACAGGGCCAGGCGGGTCATGATGAGGCCGCCGATGAAGGCTCCCAGGATGGTCAGCCAGATGCCGATGACCTTGTTGGCAATACCTACTTCCTCCTGCAGGAAGCCCATGCCCTTGATGAGAAAGGGCGTGGTCAGGCTGCCGGCAAAGGCATCCCCCAGCTTGTAGAGGACGATGAGCAGGAGAAAGGCACCGGCTCCGGTCTGGGCGAAATAGCTGTTGAGGGACTGGTTGAGGGTCTCGAAGCCGGCCTTGCGGGCGCACCACCAGGCCAGGGGCAGAGCAACGGCGATTTCGGCGAGGACGAAGAGCAGCTGCACCCACTTGTTGGCATCTTCGGGATTCAGGCCCAGCACCAGCAAGGCCTGGCGCGCCAGGAAGTAGCCCACCACGACGCCGCCGAGCATGGCGGCAAACCCCAGGAGTTCCTTTTTCGGGTCCGAAGCCAGGGGCTTGTTGCTGCTATTTACCTTCGGTACTGCCAGCAGGGAGAAGGCGGCACAGGCCAGCAGGATGGCGGCCATCACCGCATACACCTTGGGCCAGGACTGCCACTGGCCGGCCCAGATGAGACTGATGCCGCCGGAGAGGATCATGGCCAGGCGATAGGCAAAGACGTGCACCGAAGCACCGAGGCCCCGCTCCGTCTCCGTCAGCAGGTCGGTGCGGTAGGCATCCACCACCACATCCTGGGACGCGGAAAGGAAAGCCACGGCCACCGCGGCCAGGGCGAACAGCTGGGGCGCCGTCGCCGGTGACAGGCCGGACATCAGCCACAGCAGCCCGCCCAGGGCCAGTTGGGTGAGCACCAGCCAGCCCCGGCGCCGGCCCAGGAAGGGCGGCTCGAAGCGGTCCATGAGGGGCGCCCAGAGAAACTTGAAGGTGTAGGGAATGCCCACCAGGCCGAAGAAGCCGATGGTGGCCAGGTCGATGCCGTCCACCGTCAGCCAGGCCTGCATGGCCTGGCCGGTGAGGGCCAGGGGCAGGCCGGAGGCGAATCCCAGCACCAGGATGGCGGCCAGGCGCCAGGTCCGGCCCAGACGGGCGCCGGCGGAAAGGACCGCGGCCTCGGCCACGCTCAGTCCCGGCCCAGGCGGCAGATGGCCAGGCTGGCGAGGAAGTTGGGGTCTTCCGTCACTTCCTTGCCTTCGTCGAAAGCCTTCAGCTCCCGCATGGCGATGCCCTTTTCCTCACACAGGGCCTGGAAGTCGGCGATGGTGAAGAAGCGCACGTTGGGGGAGTCGTACCACTGGTAGGGCAGATCCTTGGAGACCGGCATACGGCCATTGAGGATGGCCTGGCGGTGCAGCCAGTAGCCGAAGTTGGGGAAGGAGACCACGGCCTCCCGGCCCACCCGCAGCAGTTCTTCCAACAGGGGCACGGTGCGGTGCACGGTCTGCAGGGAGAGGGACATGATGGCGTGGTCGAAAAAGCCGTCTTCAAAGCCGGCCAGGCCCTGCTCCAGGTTGCTCTGGATGACATTGACGCCCTTGCCGACGCAGGCCAGCACGTTGGCCGGGTCGATATCGACACCGTAGCCGTGGGTGTTGCGCTGTTCCGCCAGGAACTTGAGCAGGCTGCCGTCGCCGCAGCCCAGGTCCAGCACCCGCTCGCCGGGGGCGATCCATTTGGCGATGACGTCGAAATCGAAGCGGTCGAGGGAATTATTGGTCATGGCCGCCTCCTTTAAACCGTGATGCCCTGGAAGTACGTCCCTAGCACCGCGTGGTACTGGGCGTCATCCAGGAGGAAGGAATCGTGGCCGGCATTGCAGTCGATCTCGGCGTAGGACACGTCCCGGTTGTTGTGCAGCAGGGCGTACACCATTTCCCGGCTGCGCTCCGGGGCAAAGCGCCAGTCGGTGGTGAAGGAGACCAACAGGAACTTGGCGGTTGCCCGGGCCAGCGCTGCCTTCAGGTCGCCGCCGAAGTCCCGGGCCGGATCGAAGTAATCCAGGGCCTTGGTGGTGATGAGGTAGGTGTTGGCGTCGAAGAAGCCGGCGAACTTTTCCCCCTGATAGCGCAGGTAGGACTCGATCTCGAAATCGACGTCGTAGTTGTACTTGAGCACCCCTTGGCGCAGCTGGCGGCCGAATTTCTCGCCCATCTGGTCGTCGGAGAGGTAGGTGATGTGGCCCACCATGCGCGCCAGGCGCAGGCCCCGGGCCGGCACCACGCCGTGCTCGTAATAGTTGCCGCCGTGAAAGTCCGGGTCGGTGAGAATGGCCTGGCGGGCCACTTCGTTGAAGGCGATGTTCTGGGCGGTGAGCTTGGGGGCCGAGGCAATGACCAGGGCGTGGCGTACCCGCTCCGGGTACTTCAGGCTCCACTGCAGGGCCTGCATGCCGCCCAGGCTGCCACCGAGAATGGCCGCCCACTGGCCAATGCCGAGGCAGTCAGCGAGGCGGGCCTGGGTTTCCACCCAGTCCTCCACCGTCACCACCGGGAAATCGGCGCCATAGGGCCTGCCGGTGGCCGGGTTGATCGAGGAGGGGCCGGTGGAGCCGTAACAGCCCCCCAGGTTGTTCACCCCGACGACAAAGAACTTGTTGGTGTCCAGGGGCTTGCCCGGGCCCACCAGGTTGTCCCACCAGCCGATGTTCTTCGGGTTGTCGGCGTAATGGCCGGCGACGTGGTGGCTGCCGGAGAGGGCATGGCAGACCAGGACCGCGTTGGAGCGGTCAGCGTTGAGGCTGCCGTAGGTCTCATAGACCAGATCGTAGGCGCCGAGAGTAGCGCCACTGGCCAGCTGGATGGGTTCGGCGAAATGAGCCTTCAGGGGGCTCACCACACCGACGGAATGCTTGTCTGACATCGCAGGATCAATCACCAAAACAAAACGCCCAGTCGGAACGACGAGATTGGCTCGGGCTCGGACTGGGCATCGGTCCTCGCTTTAGCCGTATTTATTAAGCGCCCGCAAGCTGATGGATTTCAAATCGGCGCTGATGGAACATGATAAACCTCGGCAACTGGGAGCGCAAACCGGGCTCCCGGGCCGGGGTCAGGCATTGAGCTTTTCGATCTGTTCGCGGATTTTTTCCGGCTCGCTGTAGCGCAGGATCTTGCGCACGATGGGGGCGATGTCGCTGACGTCGCTCTTCAGCACATGCTGCTTCACCTCCAGAATCTGGGAGGGATGCATGGAGAAGATGCGCAGGCCCATGCCCAGCAGCAGCCGGGTCAGGGCCGGGTCGCCGGCGAGCTCGCCGCAGACGGAGACCGGCAGGCCGGCCTTGTCGCCGCTGTAGATGGTGTGGGCCACCAACATCAGTACCGCCGGATGCAGCGGGTCGTAGAGATGGGAGACAGTTTCGTCGGAACGGTCGATGGCCAGGGCGTACTGGATCAGGTCGTTGGTGCCGATGGAGAGGAAATCCAGGCGCCGCAGGAACATGCCGATGGCCAGGGCGGCGGCGGGAATCTCGATCATGCCCCCCACCTCGATGCCTTCGTCGAAGGCGACCTTCTGCTCCCGCAGGCTCTGCTTGGCCCCTTGCAGCGCGGCCAGGGTGGCGTCGATCTCGTGGGCGTGGGCCAGCATGGGAATGAGGAGCTTCACCTTGCCGTACTTGGAAGCCCGCAGGATGGCCCGCAACTGGGTGCGGAACATTTTCGGCTCGGCCAGTTGCAGGCGGATGGCGCGCAGGCCCAGGGCCGGGTTGGTCTGCACCCGGTCCATGGCATCCAGGCTCTTGTCGGCCCCCAGGTCGAAGGTGCGGATGGTCACCGGCCGGCCTTCCATGCCCTTCACTACCTTGCGGTAGGCCTCGAACTGTTCGTCCTCCGTCGGCATGTCGCCCCGGTTGAGGAAGAGGAATTCGGTGCGGAACAGGCCGATGCCGTCGGCGCCGGCGGTACGGGCCGCCTCCACGTCTTCCGGCAGCTCGATGTTGGCGTACATCTGCACGTCCACACCATCGATGGTGCTGGCCTTCATGGTCTTCAGGCGCTTCAGCTTGGAGCGTTCCAGCTCCAGCTCGCTCTTGCGCAGGCGGTATTCCTCCAGCACCCGCTCGTCTGGATTGATGATGACCACGCCCCGGGTACCGTCGATGATCAGGAGTTCGCCGTCGCGGATTAGGTCCCGCGCCCGGTGCAGGCCGACGATGGAGGGAATGGCCATGGAACGGGCCAGGATGGCGGTATGGGAGGTGGCGCCGCCGACGTCGGTGATGAAGGAGGCGAAGCGCTGCTCCTTGAAGCCGATGGTGTCTGCGGGCGACAGGTCGTGGGCGACGATGATCTGGTCTGCTTCCTTGACCCCCTTGCGGGCCCGCAGGGCGGAGCGCCCGGGATGGCCGAGCAGCACCTTGACCACCCGCTCCACCACTTGCACCACGTCGGCCTTGCGTTCCCGCAGGTAGGCATCGTCGATGGCATCGAACTGCTCCACCAGGCGTTCCATCTGCTGCACCAGCGCCCATTCGGCGTTGCAACGACGCTCCCGGATGATCTGCTTGGGCACTTCCGACAGTTCCGGGTCGGCCAGGATCATGCCATGCAGATCGACGAAGGCCCGTAACTCAGCCGGGGCATTGCCCTTGCCGGCTTCCACCTTGAGCAGTTCCAGCTCCGCCTGGACGGCCAGGATGGCCTCTTCGAAGCGGGCCACTTCCTTGTCCACCATGCGCGGGCCCAGGGTCAGGTGGGCCACTTCCAGGGTGGCGTGGGACATGAGCTGGGCCACCCCGATGGCAATGCCGCCGGAAACGCCAAGGCCGTGGATGGTGAAACTCATGTCGGTCTCCTGAATTTTATAGTTTTGGGCCGCTGACTATCCTGGGGGATGGGCCGGGGTTTACTCGCCTTCGCCGAATTTGTCGGCAATCAGGGCCAGGAGTTCCTGCAGGGCCTGTTCCGCATCGTCGCCGATGGTCTCCACCGCTACGGTGCTGCCCTTGCCGGCAGCCAGCATCATCACGCCCATGATGCTCTTGGCGTTGATGCGGCGGCCGTTGCGCTCCATCCACACCTCGCTCTTGAAACGGCCGGCCAGCTGGGTGAGCTTGGCGGAGGCCCGGGCGTGCAGGCCCAGCTTGTTGACGATCTCGGTTTCGGCGCGACAGGTCTGGCTCATGCAAACTCCTTGGCTTCGGTGGCGCCCGGCCTCAGGGCAGGGCTGCCGTACATTCGCTGGCAGCGGTGAGGGCTTTGTCCCGCAAGGCTTCCAGGGGCAACTGGCGGTAATTGATGGCCCGCAGCAACATGGGCAGGCTGACGCCGGCGGCACCCGCCACACGCTCCGGCACCAGCAACTCCCGGGCCGCATTGGCCGGGGTGGCGCCGAACAGGTCGGTGAGCAGCAGCACGCCGTCGCCATCGTCCAGGGCAGCGATACGCCGCCGGGCTTCGGCCAGGAGCGCTTCCCGGTCCTCGTCGTGGCCGGCCTTCAGGCCTTCCACCCGTTCGGCCGAGACGTCGCGGCCGAGTACGTGGGAGGCGGCACCAATGAGGGCGGGGCCGATGTCGCCGTGGGCGATGATCAAAATTCCAACTGTCATTCTAGCGTAAGGTCCTGCCGGGAAATCAAAGTCTGGCGCCGAAGACGGCGAGGGTTGCGAGGAGCACCAGGGCTGCCGCGGCGTAGCCGGCGACCCGGGTGAAGGTCAGGATGCGCTGGCGTTCCGCCGCCTCTGCCCCAAGCAATGCATGGATACGCCGAAGGGCGGCGATGCCGACACGACGGCGCACGGCGGCTTCGATCAGCGGGTCGGTCATGGGGCATCCTCCTGGGACAGCTTGGTCTAGGGGGATATTACCGTTGCACCCTTCACCCCGTCTGCCCATTTGAGGCGCTCGGACAAACCTTTGGTGACCTGGATGCTGCCATCTGCATCCACTCGCAGGGCCTGGGTGACGCCGGTGGCCTGGGCCAGACGGCTCCAGTCCCGCGCACCGGCAATGAAAAGGGGCTTGGAGAGGGCGTCAGAGAGGGTGCCGGCCTGGGGCCCCGGCGGAATGAGCACAGTCACCGCCTGGGTGCCCGGGGCCGGAAAGCCGGTGCGAGGGTCGATCAGGTGGCTGTAGCGTTTGCCATCCAGTTCGAAGTAGCGCTGGTAATCGCCGGAGGTGCCGATGGCCTCGCCATCCTTCAGCGTGATGCTGGCCAGGGGGCCGGCCTGGCGCGGATGCTGGATGCCCACCCGCCAGGGATCGCCGTTCTTTTCCCCGAGGGCCAGGACATTACCGCCGATATTGATCAGGGCGTTGCGGATGCCCCGTTCCTTGAGAATGGCGGCGGCCCGGTCCAGGGCCACACCCTTGAGGTAGCCGCCCAGATCGATGGCCACCGAGGGATTGATGCAGAAGACCGTGTCGCCCTTGAAGCTCAGATCCCGCAGGGAAGGTCGTGCCGCCGCCAGAAAGCTGGCCCGGTTGGGGTCCGGCAGGGCTGGCTTGAACTCGTCGGCGTGGAAGCCCCACAGCGCCACCAGGCGGCCGATGGCCGGGTCGAACAGCCACTGGCCCTTGGCGGCGATGGCTTGGGAGTCCTGCAGCAGTTGGCGTAGTTCGGGGGAAACCTTGAGGGGCTTGCCGGCGGCGATGGCCTCGTTGAGCCGGGTCAGCTCCGAGGGTTGCCAGGCATGGTAAGCCCGGTGCAGGCGGTCGAATTCCTGCAGCACGGCGCTGACGGCGGTCCGGGCATCGGCCTCGGGAACGCCGGCCACCAGCACCTCGACCCGGGTGCCGAAGACATAGGCTTCCTGCTGAGCCAGAGGGGCTTGGGTGCAGGCAGTGAGGAAGGACAGCAAACAGGCCAACAACAGGGGTGCTACGAACCGCATGCGTGCTCCAGGGCGGTGATGAAGGCGCCGGCCACGTCGAAGCCGGTCTGTTGCTGAATCTCCACCATGCAGGTGGGGCTGGTGACATTGATTTCCGTAAGCCAGTCGCCGATCACGTCCAGACCCACCAGAAACAGGCCCCGGGCGGCCAGGATCGGCCCCAGGGTCTCGGCGATCTGCCGGTCCCGGGGCGACAGTTCCTGGGCCACGCCGGTGCCGCCCACGGCCAGGTTGCCCCGGGTTTCGCCGGCCTTGGGAATGCGGGCCAGGGCGTAGGGCACGGGCTTGCCGTTGATGAGCAGGATGCGCTTGTCGCCGTGGCTGATCTCGGGGATGAAGCGCTGGGCCATGACCGTGCGCTGGCCCAACTGGGTCAGCACCTCGATGATGACGTTACGGTTGGGCTCGTTGCGGTGCACGCGGAAGATGGAACTGCCGCCCATGCCATCCAGGGGCTTCATCACCACGTCGCGCTGGGCATCGATGAAGGTCTGCAGGGCGTGGGCATCCCGGGTGACCAGGGCGGGCACGGTGAACTGGGGGAATTCGGTGGTGGAGAACTTCTCCGAGTGGTCGCGCAGGGCCTGGGGCTTGTTGAAGATGCGTGCCCCTTCGGCCTCGGCCCGCTCCAGCAGCCAGGTGGCGGTGACGTACTCAACGTCGAAGGGCGGGTCCTTGCGCATCACCACCGCATCGAATTCGTTGAGGCCGCGCAGGCCCCGGCCGATTTCCCGGTACCAGTCGTGGTCATCGGGGCGGGCGTGGAGTTGCAAGGCCTCGGCCTGGACGCCGGAGGCCTGGGTCCAGCGCAGGCTGTCCGCCTGGATGGCCCAGACTTCGTGGCCGTGGCGTTCCGCCGCCCGCATCATGGCGATGGAGGAATCCTTGTAGGCCTTGAGCTGGTCCAGGGGGTCGACGATGAAGGCGATGCGCATGGGTTGTCCTGAGGGGCGGGGAGCGTTGAGCGGCCTGTTCAGAGAGGGCAAAGCCGGGAAGGTTCCCGCTCCGCCTCCCCAAGGTGCCGATTACTCGGCCGGCGCGGTATTTTCCAGCTCGACGGAGGCTGCCAGCAGGGCCAGGCGAGCCACCACGCCGTAAGCGTAGAAGCGGTTGGGCGGGGCATCCGGGGCCAGGGCGTGTTCGGGCTGGTTGCAACAGGTTTCGAAGGCCAGGGGCTCGAAGTGCATGCCCGGGGCGTTGAGATTTTCATCCTTGGCCCGGCCGCTATGCACCCGGTAGAAGCCGCCGACCACGTAGCGGTCGATCATGTACACCACCGGCTCGGCGACACCGTCATTGATGCTTTCAAAGGTGTGCACCCCCTCCTGGATGATCACCTCGGAGACTTCCAGGCCTTCCTTGACGACACTCATCTTGTTGCGCTGCTTGCGGTTGAGGCCAGTGACTTCGGAAGCGTCCTTCACCGTCATCACGCCCATGCCGTAGGTGCCGGCATCGGCCTTGACCACCACGTAGGGGGTCTCGGTGACGCCGTATTCCTTGTACTTCTCGCGGATGCGGGCGAGCAGGAAATCCACCTGGCCGGCCAGGCAGTCCTCGCCCTGGCGGTCGTGGAAGTTGATCTGGTTGCAGACGGCAAAATAGGGGTTGATGCGCCAGGGGTCCAGGCCCAGGTGGGCGGCGAAGTCGGTGGCCACCTGGTCATAGGCGGCAAAGTGCTGGGACTTGCGGCGCACCGCCCAGCCGGCGTGCAGGGGCGGCAGCAGGAACTGCTCGTTGAGGCCCTTGAGGATTTCCGGCACCCCGGCGGAAAGGTCGTTATTGAGCAGGATGGCGCAGGGGTCGAAGTCCTTCAGGCCGAGGCGGTACTGGGTGCGTACCAGGGGTTCCAGTACCAGGCTATGGCCGTTGGGCAGCTCGATGGTGGTGGGCGCGGTGATCTCCGGCAGTAGGGTGCCGATGCGCACGTTGAGGCCGGTCTGACGCAGGATGGTGGCCAGCTGGGCCACGTTCATCAGGTAGAACTGGTTGCGCGTGTGGTTCTCGGGGATGAGTAGCAGGTTGCGGGCATCGGGACAAATCTTCTCGATGGCCGACATGGTGGCGTGCACGCACAGGGGCAGGAAGGCGGGATTCAGGTTGTTGAAGCCGCCGGGGAAGAGATTGGTATCCACCGGGGCCAGCTTGAAGCCATTGTTGCGCAGGTCCACTGAGCCGTAGAAGGGCGGGGTGTGTTCCTGCCACTGGCCGCGCAGCCATTGCTCGATGCGGGTGCTGTCATCGAGGAAGCGTTTTTCCAGGTCCAGCAGGGGGCCCGTGAGGGCGGTGGTGAGGTGGGGAACCATGGGATGCCGTCTCCGGGGGTCGGCGAACGCCGTTGTAGTTGAGACGGGCAATCTTACCAAATCGGGCCGCCTCGTCCCCTCCGGAATTCCCCGTAATGCTGATGGAATCGCTTGGGGCAGCCTGGGCCGGGCTGGAGACGCAAGCTCGGCCAAAGGAGGGGCAGCGGGGTCAGGCGTCGTGGAAATCCTGGGCCGCGACCCAGGTCACCGGCTTGTTGGCCAAGTGGGCCCGGTCGATCATGCGGATGAAGGGCTGGGCGCGCTGGGAGAGGGCCACCAGCTCGTGGGCTTCGATGCCGATGCCGCTATCGGCGTGTTCTGCCTGCTCCTGGGCGGCGTCGCCGTTGCGGTGGCCGAGGGCGGCGAGCCGGGCCAGGGCCTCGGGCATTTCCTCTGGTGTGATGACGCCGCGGGCGGTCGCTTCCTTGCCGAGGATGCGCAGTAGGGCCCGGGCCACATCGGCGAAGGTGATGACGTCAGCGGTGGCGACGGACTGGAACTTGACGATCATGGTGGTTCTCCCTGGCGGCCGGTCTGTCAGTGAGCCGGCCGGAAATTTGCCTGTTCACCACCCGTAATTGACTGGCAGGGGCTTGAACAGGTCGTCAAAAAGTAATTTTACCTTTGCCAGATGGGTACTTAGGCGGATTTTCCGCCATACGCCGACGCATGGGGTAAAATGTCGTTATTCATAATTATGAAATGAAAGCGGAAGCATGGGCTCCAGGCTTGCACACCTCTTCGAGCAGAACCGGCTATGGTCCGAGCGCATCCGCGCCGAGGACCCGGAGTTCTTCGACCGTCTGGCCAAGCTGCAGAACCCGGAATACCTGTGGATCGGCTGTTCCGATTCCCGTGTGCCGGCCAACCAGATCACTGGCCTGCAGCCGGGTGAGGTGTTCGTGCATCGCAACGTGGGTAACGTGGTGGTGCACAGCGACCTGAACTGTCTCTCGGTGCTCCAGTATGCCGTGGATGTGCTCAAGGTAAAGCACATTCTGGTGGTGGGCCACTACGGCTGCGGCGGCGTCAAGGCAGCCCTGGAGAACACCCGGGTAGGCCTGGTGGACAACTGGCTGCGCCACATCCAGGACGTGCGCCAGAAACACTGGGGCATTATGTCCGTCATCACCGATCCCCAGCTCCGCCACGACCGGCTGTGCGAACTGAACGTGATCGAGCAGGTGCTCAACATCTGCCACACCACCATCGTCCGCGACGCCTGGGAGCGTAACCAGGATGTCACCGTACACGGCTGGGTCTATGGCCTGGCCGACGGCCTGGCCCACGACATGCACATGTCGGTCAATTCCCATCAGGATACCCACGCGGCCTACGAGGCTGCGATCGCCCAGATCGGCTCGCCGGCCTGATCTGCACCCGAAGGAAGGCCGCCCCCAACACGGGCGGCTTTTTGCGTATGGGGGCGGCTATCGCCGCCCTGCCGGCCAGCAGTAAAAGAGAGCAGCCAGCGTCAGGCACCGGGCCAAACAAGAGCATCGGACCGCCGCTGTCCCACAATTCACAGCAGGAGTTTCACCCATGTCCGCAGGAACACGGATTCTCAATGCTGCCCTGCGCAGCAAGATCATGTCGGCCGAGCAGGCCGCCTCCCTCATTCAGTCCGGCATGAACGTCGGCATGAGCGGCTTCACCGGCGCCGGCTACCCCAAGGTGGTGCCCGCCGCCCTGGCCAAGCACATCATGGATTCCAATCTGAACGGCAAGAAGTTCAAGATCGGCGTCTGGACCGGTGCTTCCACCGCCCCCGAACTGGACGGTGCCCTGGCCATGGTGGATGGCGTCGAGATGCGTCTGCCCTACCAGTCCGATCCCACCTGCCGTAAGCGCATCAACGCCGGCGAGATGGAATATATCGACATCCACCTGTCCCACGTTTCCCAGTTCGTCTGGGGCGGCTTCCTCGGCAAGCTGGACGTGGCCGTGGTGGAAGTGGCCGGCATTACCGAAGACGGCAAACTGATCCCGTCTTCCTCCGTCGGCAACAACAAGACCTGGCTGGACCAGGCCGACAAGATCATCCTCGAAGTGAACTCCTGGCAGAGCCTGGAGCTGGAAGGGATGCACGACATCTATTACGGCACCGCCCTGCCGCCCCATCGCAAGCCCATTCCCATCGTCCGCACCGAAGACCGCATCGGCCAGCCCTACTTCAACGTGGACCCCAGCAAGATCATCGCCATCGTCGAGACCGACAAGCCGGACCGCAACTCCGCCTTTACCCCGCCGGATGCCAACTCCAAGCTGATCGCCGGCCACATCCTGGACTTCCTCCAGCATGAGGTGAAGATGGGCCGCCTGCCGGCCAACCTGCTGCCCCTGCAGTCCGGCGTGGGCAACGTGGCCAACGCCGTGATGGCCGGCCTCAAGGATGGTCCCTTCGAAAACCTCACCGCCTACACCGAAGTGCTGCAGGACGGCATGCTGGAACTGCTGAAGTGCGGCAAGATGACCTGTGCTTCCGCCACTTCCTTCTCCCTCAGCCCCGAAGCCCTGGCCGACCTCACCGCCAACCTCAAGGACTTCAAGGACAAGATCATCCTGCGGCCCCAGGAAATCTCCAACCACCCGGAAGTGATCCGCCGCCTCGGCGTCATCGCCATGAACGGGCTCATCGAAGCCGACATCTACGGCAACGTGAACTCCACCCACATCATGGGCACTTCCATCATGAACGGCATCGGTGGCTCCGGCGACTTCGCCCGCAACGCCTTCATCTCCATGTTCATGACGCCTTCCAGCGCCAAGGGCGGCACCATCTCCTGCATCGTGCCCATGGTCTCCCACGTGGACCACACCGAGCACGACGTGCAGGTGATCGTCACCGAACAGGGCCTGGCCGACCTGCGCGGCCTCTCCCCCAAGGCCCGGGCCAAGGTGGTCATCGAGAAGTGTGCCCACCCCAACTTCAAGCCGGCCCTGCAGGAGTACTACGAGCGTTCCCTGCGCTACTCCCCTGGCCGCCACACGCCCCACCTGCTGGACGAGGCCTACACCTTCCTGCCCAACTGGGTCGCCAACAAGGCCGCCCGGGAAGCCTGGCGCGACGACGGCATGGTGCAGGCCGACGCCTGGAAGAAATAAGGCGGCATTGCCGTTGTACAAAAGCCGGCCTGCGGGCCGGCTTTTTCATGCCCTGAATCAATGCCTCGGGTGGGACAGAAGCCCGCCTTGCCGACCTGGCGGGGCGGGAGGGGAACTGCCGTGAGCCCCCGGTCATATCGCCCGTCTCAGTAATGGCAATGGCAGGATGGGTTGTGCATCGCGTCGTCACAAAATGTCTGGATCACCGCGGCAAATGGATGGTGGATGCCGGCCCCTGGCTGGCTTCACAGGACGATGCGGCGGACTGGGCGGAACGCTTCCGGCGGGTCGGCTACCAGGTCAGCATCGAGACCATGGCCAACCATATCCAGGCGGGTGGGGAGAATTTGGGCCTACAGGACGCCCTGGAGCACCGGATGTAGGCCATCCGGTCGGGGCTTCCCGGTCAGGGGAAATTTCGCGGAGGAGAAAAAGAAAAAGGCTACCTGGTCGGTAGCCTTTTTCTCTTGAATTACTGGCGCGCCCGGCGCGATTCGAACGCACGACCCCTGCCTTCGGAGGGCAGTACTCTATCCAGCTGAGCTACGGGCGCTAAAGGGGACGGCAAGAATACCCGGTTTTCTCCCTGGCGTCCATGCCCTTGCGTGGGAAGGCTCTGACTTTACGGATATAATTCCACCTCCCCTCCCCCCAACAGTAATCAAAGGATTTCAGCATGGCTGAGCAAAAAGAAACCTCCAGCAAGTCCATCATGTATTGGTCCATCGCCGTGGCGGTGGTCCTGATGATTCTCATCGTTCCCCTCTCCAAGCTGGGCAAGGGTACGGCCGGCGGCGCCAATAGCGACGATGCCGACGCCCGCATCGCTCCGGTGGCCAAGGTTGCCCTGCATGTTGCCGGTGCCGCCCAGGCTGCCGGCCCCGTCGATCCCAAGACTGTCTATAACGGCATCTGCGCCGCCTGTCATGCTTCCGGCGCGGCCGGCGCTCCCAAGGCTGGTGACAAGGCCGCCTGGGCCCCCCGTATTGCCCAGGGCAAGGATACCCTGTACAAGAACGCGATTGGCGGCAAGGGCGCCATGCCTCCCAAGGGCGGTTCCAGCATCAGCGACGATGACTTCAAGAAGGTTGTCGATTACCTGGTGGGTCTGTCCAAGTAAGTCGCGGCAATCTCCAGAAAAAAGGCGCCGGATCGAAAGATCCGGCGCCTTTTTCATTGCTGCGCCTGCCTCAGGGGGCGGCAGTATGGACGTTACTTCTTGGCGGGTTCGGCTGCCTTGGTTTCAGTCTTGGGGGTTTCGGCCTTCTTTTCCACCGCCGGCTTGGCTTCTTCCGTCTTCACCTCAGCCTTGGCGGCGGGATGCTCGGCCTTTTTGGCCACCTTCTTGTGGCTATGCTTGGCGGCCGGCTTGGCTTCGGCTTGGGGGGCTTCGACTGCGGCCTTGGCCGGGGTGGCAGCGGTGGTTGCGGCAGCGGGGGCGGTAGGGGCTGCAGCCGGTGCAGCGGGAGCCTGGGCGAAGGCGGTACCGAAAGCGGCAAACAGGGCGACGGCGAGGATGTTCTTGGTCATTTGTCTATCTCCAGAAGTTGGGCTTTGTTCGTTTCCGGTGGCGAGAAATTCGCCCCCTTGCAGCCAATA
>NZ_BFBP01000021.1 GCF_003112695.1 Azospira sp. I13 | reverse complement strand
GCGTCGATCTGGTCGTAAGCCTTGGCTTCGCCACCGAACTTCTTGGACAGAATGGTGGTGATAGCAGCAGTCAGCGTGGTCTTACCGTGGTCAACGTGACCGATGGTGCCCACATTCACGTGCGGCTTCGTACGTTCAAACTTTTCCTTGGCCATCTTTCAATTCCTCGATTCGAAAATAGTCAGATTACTTCTTGTTAATCACGGCTTCGGCGACGTTCTTCGGCGCCTCGGAGTAGTGCTTGAACTCCATGGAGTAGGTCGCACGACCCTGGGTCAGGGAGCGCAGCTGGGTGGCGTAGCCGAACATTTCAGCCAGGGGCACTTCAGCCTTCACTTCCTTGATGCCGCCGGGCAGATCATCCATACCCTGGACGATACCGCGACGACCGGACAGGTCACCCATCACGTTGCCCATGTAGTCTTCCGGCGTTTCCACCACAACAGCCATCATGGGCTCAAGCAGGGTGGGCTGAGCCTTGCGCATACCTTCCTTGAAAGCCATGGAGGCGGCCATGCGGAAGGCGTTTTCGTTGGAGTCCACATCGTGGTAGGAACCGTCGAACAGCGTGAACTTGACATCGACCACAGGGAAGCCAGCCAGCACACCGCTCGTCACAGCGTCTTGCAGACCCTTATCCACCGCAGGGATGTATTCACGGGGTACGGTACCGCCCTTGATCATGTCCACGAACTCGTAGCCCTTGCCAGCTTCGTTCGGCTCCAGCTTGATCCAGACGTGACCGTACTGACCGCGGCCGCCGGACTGCTTGACGAACTTGCCTTCTTGCTCGACAGACTTCTTGATGCACTCGCGGTAGGCCACCTGGGGAGCACCCACGTTGGCTTCCACACCGAACTCGCGCTTCATGCGGTCCACGATAATTTCCAGGTGCAGCTCGCCCATACCGGAAATAATGGTCTGACCGGATTCTTCATCGGTGCGCACGCGGAAGGAAGGATCTTCAGCAGCCAGGCGGTTCAGGGCAATGCCCATCTTTTCCTGGTCAGCTTTGGTCTTCGGCTCCACAGCCACGTGAATCACGGGGTCCGGGAATTCCATACGCTCGAGAATGATCGGAGCATCGGGATCGCACAGGGTCTCACCCGTGGTCACTTCCTTCAGGCCCACGCAAGCGGCGATGTCGCCCGCCAGCACCTCCTTGATTTCTTCCCGCTCGTTGGCGTGCATCTGCAGAATGCGGCCGATCCGTTCCTTACGACCCTTGATGGGGTTGTAGATGGTGGAACCGGAAGCCAGCACGCCGGAATACACGCGCACGAAGGTCAGTTGACCGACGTAGGGGTCGGTCATCAGCTTGAAAGCGAGGGCGGAGAACTTGGAGTCGTCGGAAGCAACGCGGGTATCCCGCTCGCCGTTTTCCTTCTCGCCTTCGACCGGGGGAATATCCACCGGGGAGGGCAGCAACTGGATCACGGCATCCAGCATGCGCTGCACGCCCTTGTTCTTGAAGGCAGTGCCGCACAGCATCGGCTGAATTTCGCAGTTGATGGTACGCGTACGCAGACCCTTGATGATGTCAGCCTCGGGCAGATCACCATTTTCCAGGTACTGGTTCATCAGCTCTTCGGAAGCTTCAGCAGCGGCTTCGACCATCTGCTCACGCCAGGTAGCAGCGACTTCGACCAGGTCAGCCGGCACGTCGACATAGTCGAACTTCATGCCTTGGGAAGCTTCGTCCCAAATGATGGCCTTGTTCTTGATCAGATCGACCACGCCGGTGAAGGTATCTTCAGCACCGATCGGAATAACGATGGGCACAGGATTGGCCTTCAGACGGGTCTTCATCTGCTCGACCACCTTGAAGAAGTTGGCACCGGAACGGTCCATCTTGTTCACGAAGGCCAGACGGGGCACCTTGTACTTGTTGGCCTGACGCCACACGGTTTCGGACTGGGGCTGCACGCCACCCACAGCGCAATAGACCATGCAAGCACCGTCCAAAACACGCATGGAACGCTCCACCTCGATGGTGAAGTCCACGTGCCCCGGGGTGTCGATGATGTTAAAACGGTGCTCGGGGAAGGAACTGTCCATCCCCTTCCAGAAACAGGTGGTAGCAGCGGAGGTGATGGTAATACCACGCTCCTGCTCCTGCTCCATCCAGTCCATGGTGGCAGCACCGTCGTGCACTTCACCGATCTTGTGGTTCACACCGGTGTAGAAAAGAATACGCTCGGTAGTAGTCGTCTTGCCGGCGTCAATGTGAGCGCTGATACCGATATTGCGGTAGCGCTCGATGGGAGTTTTGCGAGCCACGTTAGTAACCTTCGCTGTAAACGTTCGTCAGGAGACGATTAGAAACGGTAGTGAGCGAAAGCCTTGTTGGCTTCGGCCATGCGGTGCACTTCATCACGCTTCTTGACAGCGCCACCGCGGTTTTCGGCAGCTTCAAGCATTTCGGCAGCCAAGCGCAGACCCATGGTCTTCTCGGAGCGCTTGCGGGCAGCTTCACGCAGCCAACGCATGGCCAGCGCCATACGACGGGCGGGACGCACTTCCACGGGCACCTGGTAGTTGGCACCACCGACGCGACGGGACTTCACTTCCACCATGGGACGCACGTTGGCGATGGCGGAGGAGAAGACTTCCAGCGGATCCTTGCCGGACTTGGTGGAAATCTGCTCGAAAGCACCGTAGACGATACGCTCGGCCACGGACTTCTTGCCGCTTTGCATCACGGCGTTCACAAACTTGGAGACATCCACGCTACCGAACTTGGGATCGGGCAGAATGTCGCGTTTCGGTACTTCACGACGACGGGGCATATTTACCTCACTGGTTCACTATTCAGTTGCCACATTCCGGAACTAAAAATGCAGCAAGGCCGCCCACCATGGGCGGCCACTTACTAAAGCCACTTAAAAAATTAAGCAGCCTTCGGACGCTTGGCCCCGTACTTGGAACGGGACTGCTTACGATCCTTGACGCCCTGGGTATCCAGGGAGCCACGCACGGTGTGGTAACGCACACCGGGCAAGTCCTTCACACGACCACCGCGGATCAGCACCACGGAGTGCTCCTGCAAGTTGTGGCCTTCACCACCAATGTAGGAAATCACCTCGAAACCGTTGGTCAGGCGCACCTTGCAAACCTTACGCAGTGCGGAGTTCGGCTTCTTCGGGGTGGTGGTGTAAACACGGGTGCACACGCCACGCTTCTGAGGGCACTTCTCCAGAGCAGGAACCTTGCTCTTGGTGATTTCAGCCTCGCGGGGCTTGCGCACGAGTTGGTTGATGGTCGGCATAACTAATCCTCAATTAGGCGGCTTTGCCGCCAGGCACCACGCCCTTGCGGGTCGCTGGTGATTTTTATATCCAAGCAAAGGCAATGATTAGCCTTTGCCGCGAAAAGACCCGGGATTTTATTGGGAAGCAACCCCCGAGTCAACGGCTGCTTCCCTTCCCGCTTTATTTAAATGGCGTCGCCAGCAGCCGGAGCTTCTTCGGTTACGGCAACTTCCTCGACCATCAGGTCGCGACCGGCAGCCTGATCGTTGCCGGCAGCCTGCTGGCGACGAGAGTTGTGATAAGCCAAACCAGTACCCGCCGGAATCAGACGACCCACGATCACGTTTTCCTTCAGGCCGCGCAGCTCGTCGCGCTTGCCCATGATGGCGGCTTCCGTCAGCACGCGGGTGGTTTCCTGGAAGGAGGCCGCGGAGATGAAGGAATCGGTGGACAAGGAGGCCTTGGTAATACCCAGGAGCATGTAGTCATAGGTCGCCGGCAGCTTGCCGCTGGCGGACGCACGATCGTTCTCGTCCAACACTTCGGCCCGCTCAACCTGCTCGCTCTTGATGAACTTGGTATCACCGGGTTCAGTGATGGTGACTCGACGCAGCATCTGGCGCACGATGACTTCGATGTGCTTGTCGTTAATCTTCACGCCCTGCAGACGGTACACATCCTGCACTTCGTCGGTAATGTAGCGAGCCAGGGCCTCAACGCCCTTGAGCTTGAGGATTTCATGGGGATCGGGTTCGCCGTCCACAATCACCTCGCCCTTATTCACCACCTGACCGTCGTGCACCATGACGTGCTTGTCCTTCAGGATCAGGTACTCGTGGGCCACGCCGTCCATGTCGGTAATAACCAGACGCTGCTTGCCCTTGGTGTCCTTACCGAAGGAAACGGTACCGGTGTACTCGGCCAGCATCCCCACGTCCTTCGGGGTACGAGCTTCGAACAGTTCTGCCACGCGGGGCAGACCGCCGGTAATGTCGCGGGTCTTGGCGGATTCCTGGGGAATCTTAGCCAGTACGTCGCCGACACCTACCTGCTGGCCGTCAGCCACGGTAATGATGGAGCCCACCTGGAAGGTGATGGCCACGGCATGCTCGGTGCCGTGCATCTTCACTTCCTGGCCATTTTCATCCAGCAGCTTGACCTGGGGACGCAGGCCCTTGGCCTGGGCCTTGCCGCCGCGCTTGGGGTCGATCACCACCAGGGTGGACAGGCCGGTCACATCGTCGATCTGCTTGGCGACGGTGGAGCCCTCTTCCACGTTTTCGAACTTGATGGTACCGGCGTACTCGGTAATCATCGGACGGGTATGGGGATCCCAGGTCGCCAGGGTAGCGCCGGCCTTCACCACTTGACCGTCATCGGCGGCCAGGGTGGCGCCGTAGGGCACCTTGTGGCGTTCGCGTTCGCGACCATTCTCATCCGTCACCAGCACTTCGCCGGAACGGGTAAAGACGATCTTCTCGCCCTTGACGTTGGTCACGTAGCGCATGGTGGCAGTAAAGCGCACCACACCGTTGGACTTGGTATCGACACGGTCGGCCACGGCCGCACGGGAAGCCGCACCACCGACGTGGAAGGTCCGCATGGTCAGCTGGGTACCCGGCTCGCCGATGGACTGGGCAGCGATCACGCCGACTGCTTCGCCCACGTTCACCATGCTGCCGCGACCCAGATCGCGGCCATAGCACTTGGCGCACAGACCGTAGCGGGTATCGCAGGTCAGCGGGGTACGCACCTTCACTTCATCGATACCCAGCTGGTCGATCAGATCGCACAGATCTTCGTCCACCAGGGTGCCGGCTTCAATGACGGTTTCTTCGTTTTCAGGATTGACCACATCGGCTGCGGTCACGCGGCCCAGGATACGGTCGCGCAGCGGCTCGATAACCTCGCCGCCCTCGATCAGGGCCTTCATGGTGGCGCCGTTTTCGGTGCCGCAATCGTCTTCCGTCACCACCAGATCCTGGGTCACGTCCACCAGACGACGGGTCAGGTAGCCGGAGTTGGCGGTCTTCAGTGCCGTATCGGCCAGACCCTTCCGCGCACCGTGGGTGGAGATGAAGTACTGAAGCACGTTCAGGCCTTCACGGAAGTTGGTGGTAATGGGGGTCTCGATAATGGAACCATCGGGCTTGGCCATCAGGCCCCGCATACCGGCCAGCTGACGAATCTGGGCCGCGGAACCCCGGGCGCCGGAGTCAGCCATCATGTAGATGGAGTTGAAGGATTCCTGCTTCACGGTCTTGCCGTGGCGGTCCACCACCTCTTCGTGGCCCAGCTGCTCCATCATGACCTTTGCCACCTGGTCGCCGGTACGGCCCCAGATATCCACAACCTTGTTGTAGCGCTCACCGAAGGTCACCAGACCGTTGGTGTATTGGGTTTCGATTTCCTTAACTTCCTTCTCGGCCTCGGCGATGATGGTGTGCTTTTCGGTCGGCACACGCATGTCGTCGGAGCAGAAGGAAATGCCGGCGCGGGTTGCCAGGGCGTAGCCGTTCTGCATCAGCTTGTCGGCGAACACCACGGTATCCTTCAGGCCGCAACGGCGATAGGAAGTGTTGATCAGCTTGGAGATTTCCTTCTTCTTCAGGGCCCGGTCAATCACGCTGAACGGCAGCCCCTTGGGCAGGATCTCGGAAAGGATGGCACGGCCGCAGGTGGTGTTGTAGCGGGTGATTTTCTCGACCCACTCACCGCTTTCGCCGCGCACATATTCCTTCAGGCGCACGGACACCTTGGCATGCAGGTCGGCCTGGCCGGAATTGACGGCGCGCAGCACTTCGCCCACGTCGGCGAAATTCATACCTTCGCCCTTGGCGTTGATGCGGTCACGGGTGGCGTAGTACAGACCCAGCACGATATCCTGGGAGGGCACAATGATCGGCTCGCCGTTGGCCGGGGAAAGCACGTTGTTGGAGGCCAGCATCAGGGTGCGGGCTTCCATCTGGGCTTCCAGGGACAGGGGCACGTGCACAGCCATCTGGTCGCCGTCAAAGTCGGCGTTGAAGGCAGCACAAACCAGGGGATGCAGCTGAATGGCCTTGCCTTCGATCAGGACCGGCTCGAAGGCCTGGATACCCAGACGGTGCAGGGTCGGCGCGCGGTTCAGCATGACCGGATGTTCGCGGATGACGTCTTCCAGGATGTCCCAAACCACCGGTTCCTGGGATTCGACCATCTTCTTGGCCTGCTTGATGGTGGTTGCCAGACCCATCAGTTCCAGCTTGTGGAAGATGAAGGGCTTGAACAGTTCCAGGGCCATCAGCTTGGGCAGACCGCACTGGTGCAACTTGAGCTGGGGACCCACCACGATCACGGAACGGCCGGAGTAGTCCACCCGCTTGCCCAGCAAGTTCTGACGGAAGCGACCGCCCTTACCCTTGATCATGTCGGCCAGGGACTTCAGGGGGCGCTTGTTGGCACCGGTCATGGCCTTGCCGCGACGACCGTTGTCCAGCAGGGAGTCCACGGATTCCTGCAGCATGCGCTTTTCGTTGCGCACGATGATTTCCGGGGCCTTCAGTTCCAGCAGGCGCTTCAGACGGTTGTTCCGGTTGATGACGCGACGGTAGAGGTCGTTCAGATCGGAAGTAGCGAAGCGGCCGCCATCCAGCGGCACCAGGGGACGCAGGTCCGGGGGCAACACGGGCAGGACTTCGAGGATCATCCAGTCGGGCTTGATGCCGGACTTCTGGAAGCCTTCGAGAATCTTCAGGCGCTTGGCAATCTTCTTGTTCTTGGCTTCGGAGCCGGTGGTTTCCAGTTCGCCGCGCAGACGCTCGACTTCGTGGTCCAGATCCAGGGTGCGCAGCAGTTCGCGCACGGCCTCGGCACCCATCAGGGCGACAAAGTCGTCACCGTATTCTTCCACCTTGGCCAGGTAGTCGTCTTCGGTCAGCAGCTGGGCCCGGTTGAGGGACGTCATGCCGGGTTCGATCACCACGTAGGCTTCGAAGTACAGGACCCGCTCGATGTCGCGCAGGGTCATGTCCAGCACCATGCCCAGACGGCTGGGCAGGGACTTGAGGAACCAGATGTGGGCAGTCGGGCTGGCCAGCTCGATATGGCCCATGCGCTCGCGGCGCACCTTGGCCAGGGTCACTTCGACGCCGCACTTCTCGCAGATCACACCGCGGTGCTTGAGGCGCTTGTACTTGCCGCACAGGCACTCGTAATCCTTGATGGGTCCAAAGATCTTGGCGCAGAAGAGGCCATCGCGCTCGGGCTTGAAAGTACGGTAGTTGATGGTTTCCGGCTTTTTAACTTCGCCGTAGGACCAGGACCGGATCTTGTCCGGGGACGCGAGACTGATGGTAATCGCGTCGAATTCTTCTTCCTGGGACACCTGCTTAAACAGATCGAGCAGTGCTTTCATCGTTCACTCCAACCGGGGCGAGAACCCAAAATTATTACGTAACCGTGTTTACCAGGGAGCGCTTAGAAGCGCTCCAGGTCGATATCGATCGCCAGGGAGCGGATTTCCTTCACCAGCACGTTGAAGGATTCCGGCATGCCGGCATCGATCTTGTGCTCGCCCTTGACGATGTTTTCGTAGACCTTGGTCCGGCCATTCACGTCATCCGACTTCACGGTCAGCATTTCCTGCAGCACGTAGGAGGCACCGTAAGCTTCCAGGGCCCACACTTCCATTTCACCGAAGCGCTGACCACCGAACTGAGCCTTACCGCCCAGGGGCTGCTGGGTCACCAGGCTGTACGGACCGGTGGAACGGGCGTGCATCTTGTCATCCACCAAGTGGTGCAGCTTCAGGTAGTGCATGTAGCCCACGGTAACCTGACGCTCGAAGGCATCGCCAGTACGGCCGTCGTGCAGGGTGATCTGACCGGATTCAGGCATGCCGGCAAGACGCAGCATGGCCTTGATTTCGGCTTCGTCAGCACCGTCGAACACCGGGGTGGCGAAAGGCACGCCGGAGGTCAGGTTGGCTGCCAGTTCGAGGATTTCCTTGTCGTTCAACTCATTCAGGTTTTCCTTCTTACCTTCGGAGTTGTAGATCTCTTCCAGGAACTTGCGCACTTCGGCAGCCTTGGCGCCGGCCTGCAGCATGTCGCCGATCTTGTAGCCCAGGCCCTTGGCAGCCCAGCCCAGGTGAACTTCGAGAATCTGGCCGACGTTCATCCGGGACGGCACACCCAGGGGGTTCAGCACGATATCCACAGGGCGGCCATCGGCCATGTAAGGCATGTCTTCGACGGGAACGATGCGGGAGACCACACCCTTGTTACCGTGACGGCCGGCCATCTTGTCACCAGGCTGCAGACGACGCTTCACGGCCACATAGACCTTGACCATCTTCTGCACGCCGGGGGGCAGTTCGTCGCCCTGGGTCAGTTTCTTGCGCTTCTCTTCGAAGGCAATGTCGAAGTCCTTGCGGGTCTGCTCAAGGGATTCCTTGAGCTGTTCCAGCTGCTGGGCCACTTCTTCGTCGGCCATGCGGACGTCGAACCAGTTGTGGGGATCGATGCCTTCCAGGTAATCCTGGGTCACCACAGTGCCCTTGGCCAGCTTCTTCGGGCCGCCGTTGGCCGGCTTGCCGGTGATCAGACGGCCGACACGGGCGAAGGTGTCGCGTTCCACGATGCGCATCTGGTCGGCCAGATCCTGCTTGTAGCCACGCAGGTGGTCGTCAATGATGGACTGGGCGCGCTTGTCGCGCTCGATGCCTTCGCGGGTGAACACCTGCACGTCGATGACGGTACCGGCGATGCCCGAGGGCACGCGCAGGGAGGTGTCCTTAACGTCGGAGGCCTTTTCACCGAAGATGGCGCGCAGCAGCTTCTCTTCGGGGGTGAGCTGGGTCTCGCCCTTGGGCGTGACCTTACCCACCAGCACGTCACCGGCTTCGACTTCAGCGCCGATGTACACCACGCCGGATTCATCCAGGCGGGACAGCTGGGCTTCGCCGAGGGAAGCGATGTCGCGGGTAATTTCTTCAGGCCCGAGCTTGGTATCCCGAGCCACCACGGTCAGTTCTTCGATGTGGATGGAGGTGTAGCGATCTTCCGCCACCACGCGCTCGGAAATGAGGATCGAGTCTTCGAAGTTGTAGCCGTTCCAGGGCATGAAGGCGATCAGCATGTTCTGGCCAAGGGCCAGTTCGCCCTTGTCAGTGGATGCGCCATCGGCCACCACATCGCCCTTGGCGATGATGTCACCCATCTTCACCAGCGGACGCTGGTTGATGTTGGTGTTCTGGTTGGAACGGGTGTACTTGGTCAGGTTGTAGATGTCCACGCCGACTTCGCCCGGCACGGTTTCATCATCATGCACCCGGACCACGACACGGGACGCATCGACGTAATCGACCACGCCGCCCCGCAGGGCTTGCACGGCGGTGCCGGAGTCCACGGCCACGGTACGTTCGATGCCGGTGCCGACCAGGGGCTTTTCGGGACGCAGGCAGGGCACGGCCTGACGCTGCATGTTGGCACCCATCAGTGCACGGTTCGCGTCATCATGCTCAAGGAACGGAATCAGAGACGCGGCGACGGAAACGATCTGGCCCGGGGCCACGTCCATGTACTGGACACGGGCCGGCTCAGCCAGGATGGTTTCGCCTTTTTCACGGCAGGTCACCAGTTCGTCCACCAGGGTGCCCTTGCCATCCAGCGCGGCGTTGGCCTGGGCCACCACGTAAGCGCCTTCTTCAATGGCAGACAGGTATTCGATCTGGTCGGTTACCTTGCCATCCACCACCTTGCGGTAGGGAGTTTCCAGGAAGCCGTAGGAGTTGGTACGGGCGAACAGGGCCAGGGAGTTGATCAGGCCGATGTTCGGGCCTTCCGGCGTTTCAATCGGGCAGACGCGACCGTAGTGGGTCGGATGCACGTCGCGCACTTCGAAGCCGGCGCGTTCGCGGGTCAGACCGCCCGGGCCCAGGGCGGAAACACGCCGCTTGTGGGTGATCTCGGACAGCGGGTTGGTCTGGTCCATGAACTGGGAGAGCTGGCTGGAACCGAAGAATTCCTTGATAGCGGCGCTGATCGGCTTGGCATTGATCAGGTCGTGGGGCATCAGGTTGTCGGATTCAGCCTGGGACAGACGTTCCTTGACGGCGCGCTCGACGCGGACCAGACCGGCACGGAACTGGTTTTCGGCCAGTTCACCGACGGAACGCACGCGGCGGTTGCCCAGGTGGTCAATGTCGTCGATTTCGCCGCGACCGTTGCGCAGCTCCACCAGCAGCTTGATGGATTCCACGATGTCGCGGGGAGACAGGGTCAGTTGCTCGCGCACTTCGACGTTGGCGCCCAGGGTCTTCAGCTGTGCAGCCAGGGCCACGGCAGCTTCCTCGGTGAGGTTCTCGGCGGCGGAGCGGGAGCCGTACTGCAGCTCGTTCAGGGTCTCCTGCACCGTGCCCTGGTTGGCGCCGGTGAATTCGGCGATGGCCTTGGCAATGGCTTCGGTCTTGTGCGGCGCGTGGTTGATGGTGACCTTGTACTCGACCACATCGGGGCGACCGATGCGGCGATTGAACTTCATGCGGCCGACGCCAGAGAGGTCGTAGCGCTCGTCGGAGTAGAAAAGGCCATTGAAAAGGATTTCAACGGCTTCTTCGGTGGGCGGCTCACCGGGGCGCATCATGCGATAGATGGCAACGCGGGCAGCCTGCTTGGAGACGGTATCGTCAGCACGCAGGGTGTTGGAGATGAAGGCACCACGGTCCAGGTCGTTGGTGTAGAGGGCCTGGAACTCGGCCACACCGGCTTCCCGCAGCTTGGCCAGCAGGGATTCGGTGATCTCGTCATTGGCGTTGGCGATGACTTCGCCGCTGTCCTTGTCGATGATGTTGTGGCCAATGACGCGGCCGACGAGGAAATCGTCAGGCACGGCAATGTGCTTGATGCCGGCCGCATCCAGATCACGGATGTGCTTGGCGGTGATGCGCTTGTCCTTGGGGACAATGACCTTGCCAGCCTTGTCGCAGAAGTCGAAGCGGGCCGTTTCGCCCCGCAGGCGCTCGGGCACCAGGGTGAAATCGGCACCGTTCTTCAGCAACTTGAAATCGTCGAATTCAAAGAAACCGGCCAGGATCTGCTCATTGGTCAGGCCGATAGCCTTGAGCAGAGTGGTGACGGGCATCTTGCGGCGACGGTCAACGCGGAAGAAGAGGATGTCCTTGGGGTCGAACTCGAAGTCCAGCCAGGAACCGCGGTAGGGAATCACGCGGGCGGAGAACAGCAGCTTGCCGGAGGAGTGGGTCTTGCCTCGATCGTGCTCGAAGAACACGCCAGGAGAGCGGTGCAGCTGGGAAACGATGACCCGCTCGGTACCGTTGATGACGAAGGAGCCGGTGGTGGTCATGAGCGGAATTTCGCCCATGTACACTTCTTGCTCCTTCACTTCCTTCACGGTATCCGGGGTTTCCCGGTCCATGATGACCAAGCGCACCCTGGCGCGCAGGGCGGAGGCGAAGGTCAGGCCCCGCTGCTGACATTCCTTGACGTCAAAGGTCGGCTCGGCCAGCTGGTAGCTGACGAACTCAAGACGTGCGTTGCCGGAATGGGAAACGATGGGGAAGATGGAGCCGAAAGCAGCCTGAAGGCCTTGACTGCGACGCTTGGCGGTAGGCAGTTCCGCCTGCAGGAAGGCCGTGTACGACTCCAGCTGGGTGGCCAGCAGGAAAGGCACGTCGAGCACGCTTGCACGCTTGGCAAAACTCTTGCGGATGCGTTTTTTCTCGGTGTAGGAGTAGGTCATGGTCGCTCCGAGCTCAGAAAGCAAAATTCCTCGAAAGAGGTTGGACCCGCCAAAAATACCGGCGGTTGCAACGGATAAACGCAAGCTTCATCAACTGCGGTGCTGCTCGGCCAGATGGCCCGAAGATGATGCTTGCGTTTATACGTTGCGGGATTACATCGACTGCGTACTGCGGTTACAGCTTGCTACTCAATTGCACGCTTCGGAAAAGCACAAATGGGCTGGCGGCAAAAATGCCGCCAGCCCACGAAACGCGAGGCGAAATTACTTGATTTCGACCTTGGCGCCAGCTTCTTCCAGTTGCTTCTTCAGGGCTTCAGCATCAGCCTTGGAGACGCCTTCCTTCACAGCCTTGGGAGCGCCATCAACGACGTCCTTAGCTTCCTTCAGGCCCAGGCCGGTAGCAGCGCGGACGACCTTGATGACTTCAACCTTCTTGTCGCCAGCAGCAGCCAGGACCACGGTGAATTCGGTCTGCTCTTCAGCAGCAGCAGCACCAGCACCAGCGCCGGGGGCAGCCACGGCCATAGCGGCAGCGGAAACGCCAAACTTCTCTTCGAAAGCCTTGACCAGGTCGTTCAGGTCCATAACGGTCATGGAACCGACGGCTTCCAGGATGTCTTCTTTGGTAATAGCCATTTAGATAACTCCTAATTCAAATCAGATAAGCAAGTGTTCGACAGGCCGATCAGGCAGCAGCGCCTTCGGCTTCGCGCTTCTTGGCGAGAGCGCCCATGGCCACGGCAAAGCCGGACACGGGAGCCTTCATCACGCCCAGCAGCTTGGCCAGCAGCTCGTCGCGGCTCGGGATGGAAGCCAGGGCTTGCACAGCGGCTTTATCCAGCACCTTACCTGCGTAAGAACCTGCCTTCAGCACCAGCTTGTCGTTGGTCTTGGCAAAGTCGTTGAGAACCTTGGCAGCAGCCACAGGGTCAGCGGACACGCTGTAAATCAGCGGACCGACCATGTGATCAGCCAGGCCGGCGAAGGCGGTGTCAGCCACCGCACGACGCACCAGGGTGTTTTTCAGCACGCGCAGGTAAACACCAGATTCGCGGGCCTTCTTGCGCAGCACGGTGAGGTGAGCCACCTCGATGCCACGGTACTCGGCCACCACGATGGTCTGGGCTTTGGCTACCTGAGCCGACACCTCTGCCACGACGGCTTTCTTGTCATTAAGATTGAGACCCATGGGTCTTTCCTCCTTTCAAGTCTAAACACGGCAGGTCATGCAACCCACCGCACCCACGGCGACCTGAATCAGGGAATCGCACCGGCGAACCGGCAAAATCCTGTTTCGGGAACACCGTCTGCGCAGGCTTCTTACGAAACTTAAGCCCCGGACCGAAAGCATCCTCGGCACCTGCGGTCTTTGACGATCCGGGCCCCGCCATCGAAACGGCGGGGCCCGGCCCAAAGTTCTTTACAGCGTTCTGGCGCGGATTAGACGACCAGAGTGGCTTGATCGACGCGCACGCCGGGGCCCATGGTGGCGGACACGGCGACCTTGCGCAGATATTGGCCCTTGGCAGCGGCCGGCTTGGCCTTGTTCAGAGCTTCAATCAGAGCCTTCAGGTTCTCTTCCAGCTTTTCAACCGGGAAGGAAGCGCGACCGATGGTAGCGTGCACGATACCGCCCTTGTCGGTACGGTACTGAACCTGACCAGCCTTGGCGTTCTTGACGGCGGTAGCCACATCCATGGTCACGGTGCCAACCTTGGGGTTGGGCATCAGGCCGCGGGGGCCCAGAATCTGACCCAGGGCACCGACGACGCGCATGGCATCGGGAGTGGCGATAACCACGTCGAAATTCAGATTGCCGCCCTTGACCTGTTCGGCCAGGTCGTCGAAGCCGACGATATCGGCACCAGCAGCCTTGGCTGCCTCGGCCTTGTCGCCCTGGGCGAACACGGCGACGCGCACGGACTTGCCGGTACCGGCGGGCAGTACGACGGAGCCGCGCACCAGCTGGTCGGACTTACGGGGATCGATACCCAGATTGACGGCCACGTCAATGGACTCGTCAAACTTGGCAGTAGCGGTTTCCTTAGCCAGGTTCAGGGCTTCGGTAGCAGCGTAGACCTTGTTGCGGTCGATCTTGCCCTGCTGGGATTGTTGCTTTTTAGTCAGCTTAGCCATGTTACAGACCCTCCACCGTGATGCCCATGGACCGGGCAGAACCGGCGATGGTACGAACAGCAGCTTCCAGATCGGCAGCAGTCAGATCGGGAGCCTTGGTCTTGGCGATTTCTTCGCACTGGGCACGAGTAATCTTGCCTACCTTGTCGGTATGGGGCTTCGGAGAGCCCTTCTGAATACCAGCAGCCTTCTTGATCAGAATGGTGGCCGGCGGGGTCTTCATCACAAAGGTGAAAGACTTGTCCGCGAAAGCGGTAATCACCACGGGGATAGGCAGACCGGGTTCCACACCTTGGGTCTGGGCGTTAAAGGCCTTGCAGAACTCCATGATGTTGAGACCGCGCTGGCCCAGGGCGGGGCCGATGGGGGGCGAAGGATTCGCCTTGCCGGCCGGCACTTGCAGCTTGATAAAGCCGATGATTTTCTTTGCCATGATGGCTCCTGTGATATGAGTGTTAGCGCGCTTTCGACAAACCTGACCGCCTAATACGCTCCTCTGTGCCGGAATTGACGGGCCCGGCCCCGTTTAAAATCGTTTGCCGCCTCAGGCGGCGAGGCTCAGGACTTTTCGACCTGGCCGAATTCCAGCTCAACCGGCGTGGCCCGACCAAAAATGGTCACGGAAACACGCAGCTTGCTCTTTTCGTAATTGACGTCTTCCACAGAACCGTGGAAATCGGTGAAAGGACCTTCTTTGACACGTACCACTTCACCGATCTCGAACAGCGTCTTGGGACGAGGCTTTTCAACCCCCTCCTGCATCTGCTGCATGATCTTGTCCACTTCCTTTTCAGAAATGGGGGTGGGCTTGGTAGCCGTACCGCCGACAAAACCAGTGACCTTGGAAGTGTTCTTCACTAGATGCCAGGTATCGTCGTTCATCTCCATTTCCACCAGCACATAGCCGGGGAAGAACTTGCGTTCGGAAATGCTCTTCTGGCCGCCCTTCATTTCCACGACTTCTTCGACGGGAACGAGAATGCGACCAAAGAGGTCCTGCATGCCTGCACGCTGAACCCGATCGACCAGAGCCCGCTGCACGCTTTTTTCAAAACCGGAATAGGCGTGAACCACGTACCAGCGTTTACTCATGATTTTTTCCAGCCCAGGATCAGGTCATAGAGAAGCCATTCTAGGCTTTTGTCGGTCAGCCAAAGAAAAATGGCCATGACAACCATGAAAATGAAAACAATACCGGTAGTCTGCAAGGTTTCCTTGCGACTCGGCCAGACGACCTTTTTGGCCTCAGCCACCGCTTCCCGGGCAAAAACGAAAAAGCGCATCCCGGATTCGGTTTTCCAGGCAACAGCTGCCGCTGCCGCCAGGCCCACCAGAACCACCAGGACACGCAGGATCAATGCCTGCTCGGAAAGCACATAAAAGCCGGCCACGCCAGCGACGACCAGCAGGAGCGCCAGCGCAAACTTGATCTTGTCGGCCATGTATCTCTTGTCTTATTGGATGGCAGGGGCAGAGGGTCTCGAACCCCCAACCTTCGGTTTTGGAGACCGACGCTCTGCCAATTGAGCTATGCCCCTGCAGCAGAGACTACAAAAGCGCCCCGGGGACGGGACGCTTTCTTGAAACCGAGTAAAAATTACTCGATGATCTTGGCAACCACGCCGGCGCCGACGGTACGGCCACCTTCGCGGATAGCGAAGCGCAGACCTTCTTCCATGGCGATCGGGGCGATCAGCTTCACGGT
>NZ_BFBP01000020.1 GCF_003112695.1 Azospira sp. I13 | reverse complement strand
CGACGCTGGGCTATCTCAGTCCGATCGCATTCGAGGCGGCTATAAAAGCTTAGGTCGGTGCCCACTGAACCGGCAGCAGCCCAATTGATGCTGCCTTGAGGTCCGGCAGACTTTCCCAATCGTTGTCGGGGTGATCCTCTGGCAAAGTCCAGTCCCAAAGTTCCCGTGGCTGAGCGCTGCTTTTCAAGCGCCGAAGCAGAATACCGTGATGGCGGCATACCCAGACGGACGGCCACTGATGCTCAAGAATCCAGCGCGAAAACCCTAATTCACCTAGGTCATGCTGTATGCACTCAGGGCAAGCCTTCAACGGATGTGATGCACCAACCCGACTGGCCATCAACCCAAGCAGGTGTTTTGGCTCTGCCGCTCGCTGATTACAAACCGCTGCCAATGCCTTCTGGTAGCGTGGTAGTGAGATGAAATTAGCGTAGTACCCCAGTAGCGTCCTTTCCAACGCCAAGGTTTCCGCGGTGCCTAAGCAGTTGCCAGTTCTCTTGCTAAACTCCAACAGATTCTTCGGGAAATCATGCTTTAGCGAGGGACGAGAGGTCCCAAATAGCTGAACACAGGAATATCTAGCATTCACATTGCCACTTAATCGGTGGTACCGCCCGCACCAGGAGTACAAGGTCTCACCGTCTACCAGTGACGGCAGGTTAATCGGATAGTCATCTAATAGGCCGACATCGGTACTCATTGACTTTTCCACCGAGGCTTCCGCTCATGTCTTCCCAGCGAATTCCGGTGGTACATAAGCGGTTATTACGCCGGTCTTTTGATAGCCGCGCCCCGCCTTTCGATACTCTTTCCCCGGGCAGGGACCTGACCAGTCAAGATGGATTCCTTTAGCCTCAAGCTGTTTCTTAAAAGGAGCAACGGGAATGACTGCCAACGAAACAAGGTAATGATAAACATCGGTAGCGCGGTGATGTTCAAGCCCGGCATCTTCGGTGATGAGACTTCGAGCAACGACCTTTCCATGGTGGCGAGCCATCGCCCACAGCACGCGCCGCGCATAGAAATGCCATTGAGACTCCTGGAATTCAATACACGCTGCACGAGTTAGCGGGAAGCAGATCGCATCCGGCCAGGCAGCTGGCTTGAACTCTGTGTTTCGAACTAACGATCCCGTTGAAACTCGCATCGGCCGGTCAGAATCATTAAGAAGGCGAACGGCAGTTTTTTTGATTTCCTCCGCCCAATCAGCATCTCTCGGATGCACCTTGGCCGATGATCGCACCAGCTTCTTAGCAGGCTTAGCACTTCGCCTCTCTATCACTTTCTTCAAGGCTTCAATTCCCGCTTTCGACCCGGCAATAGCGATTCGCTTCATGGCTCCATAGTGATCACGCCATAAATCGCCAATATCGAGATTTTGGTCTATTGCGATCTTTGCCAGTCGGTCAACGAGAAGACTCACTCCATCGGCGGTACGATTCACCGGAGTGGGAGCGTATGCGTTATCGGGGGGTACCTCATGTGCGACTACATAGGGGCCTTGAGCCTCAATATCGGCCAGCCTCTCCAGAAATGTCTCAGCGTCCTGAAACAGATAGTTTGCGAGCAATAGGTTCCTACTTAATGGCCCTTCAATTGCCCCCTTCGTTAAGCCGAGAAAGTGGAACCAATTCTCAGTCTTCGCCTTCGCATACGCTCGATCCAGTCGGGCAAGGAGCTCCGGCGAGTAGTAGGATTCCATCGCCGCCTGAAGACTCAGCCGGTCGACTTTCTCAGCGCCCCAGCGAAATCCTCGCTCGAGCGCCCTTTCGCGGAGAACCCTGGGCAGGTTCTCGGCCAGCATTCTTTTCGGCACACGGGCCAATACAAGGCTTGCAAACCTTGCAATGTCCTTCTCTATACTGGATGCCACGTAGGCAGACGACTCTACCTCCGCCAGTTCAAATTGATATCCGCAACAACACCCCTGCCAGGGGGCGAGAGTCAGGTCTTTTGGTGATTCGATAGGGCAGCCGCATTCTGGGCAATGGTCCAGCAACCTCCACCCATGCCTCCAACAGGCAGTGACTGTCGGGATTTGATGTGACCTGTGAAGATACGCAGTATCAAACTGAGCCACGTCTTCCTTCATGCATTGGAGGCAAATTCGCGTTGCGCCGGATTCGCCAACGCTTCTGCGGACATAATCAGCCGATGCCCAAGTCGCTGTGCTGCTGGTAAAGAGCCGCGTTATCGGGAGCAAGGTACCTTCATGGATTAGCTTTTCCACGTTCGCATTGAGGTCACCGGGCATTCTTTTTGCCAGCGCTTCAATTCGCGGCATGAATAAGTTGGACATTGCAAATGGTGATGAGCCGAATAGCTCCCGATACGTCTCGAGAGTTTTGGCGTTTCCGCGCTCAATGTGAAAGCGACTGACACGAGATGCCAACGACTCATCAGGTAGTGATGCGGGGAAAAACGGAAGAATCTGACTCCTCTCCAGAATTACCGTGACAGCAGATGCTGATTGATTACCACTGCAGGCTGACTGCATACAAAGTCCCTTCTATGTGGGTGACTCAGGCTACGTTTCGGAATGCATCAAAGCCCTTGATCAAAAAGTTCTTCAGCCCTTCATTGCGGAGGTCATCGCCGTCACACAGGGCTTTTCCCTCAGCTCGCTTTTTCTCGGCGCTAGCTCGTTTAGCAGCTGCCTGCTTTGCGGCGGTCATCTCTCGCGCATGGGGATTCTTCTTCCGACCAGCGGATTCCGGAGGCGCCATCTCCGACTCGGTGGTCAGAGGCGACTTGCTCCCGTATTGCTCGGCCGTTGGCTCTTTGGAATTGTCTTTCGTCTGGCTCAGCAAGCCCCATTTGTGGGCATAGTGCTCGCAGCGAACGTCTTCAAAATCCAGCAGACGAATAGGGTCGCGATGAACGAATCCTTCGATGAGGTCCCGATCCTTCTGCGAAAAATCGACCCCCTCATAAGCCTGCTGAAGATGCTCCACGGTGAGTGCTCGTTCATTCAAATCGAGCGCCAGTCGTTGGGCTGAATGACATATCCGGCACGCATAGTCGCGAAATCCGCCGCTATATTGGAATAGGATTTCTCCTCCCGGATCGCTGAACGTCATAGGCTCAGGAAGTACGTAGTAGCGCCAAACGCCTGGCGCAATGCATTTGTGCCAGTCGAAGTCATCTAAACTGATGGGCTCGAAATCGAACGATCCAGCCGAACTCGTGCGTCTAACATCTTGAGAATAGCGATCCAACGCTCCTAGACCGAACGGATTGCCCATGAGGACCATCGGTATCCCGAAGTTCAGCAGACGGAGAAAGAACAGAGCAGCCAGACCGCCATGCGCCATTCCAGAGAAATTGCGCTGCTGAATTTCATCAATTACCAGGACACCGACTGCATGGATTCTGAGAATGATGCCAACATGGACAGCGAGTTTCTCGTTGCTCAAACGGATGAGCGAAGGTTGCGTCGAATAGCTTGTCCCGGCCGCTTCGTCGATAGCACAAAGGATATTTAGTAAGAGCCCACCGAGGGTTCCATCATGCGACATGGGGACATATAGCCACACGAGTTGGACCTGGTGTGACCAGCCAGCCGCCTTGTTTTCTGAGTGCACGATGCACTGCGGCAGCAGTCGTAATGCATTCTTAATCTCGTAGCTTTTTCCTGTTCCGGTTTCTCCGGATACGCGGATACATTGCGCATACGCTGAAGACGATGGGAGCTCAGAAAGCTTCTTGCCGCTACATGCGGCCAACGCCATCGTTTCCCTTCGTATGCTTAACTGCCTTGGATCTCTCGATAGGTACCCCCGACGAATCATGCGGAATAGCCGCGTTGCCAGCTCCAAGGTAGTCGTCGTCGGCTCAAACAGCCGCTCCTGCATCAGATCGAGCAAGACGTGACGCTCACTATTGCTCAGGCTTGCCACATCAAGTCCATCTAGCGGCGAATACCGGATGCGGGGCAAGATATCGTCCACCTGTAATGCAGCAGCCAAGGGAGACAAGAACGGATGGCTCTCATCAGTAAGTTGTCCGAGTTCTATCGACATAGGTCAGCGCCCCGTATCCTGAAACTTAGTCAGTCGCTCGGTGAGCGCACTTCTTAGTTTCGATGATGAACTGATTGAAACGACGTTATTGGCTGCCGGCCCAACGGGATCGGAATGATTCTGGCGCCATTCCGTGGTCTGGGAAGTATTCTGGTTAGCAACCCGCCTAGTTGCTTGATCGAGCTGAGCAGCCTTTTCCTGCCGCTGGTTTTCCCGCACACGCTCCCGCTTAACCTTGGCCTCAGTGCGACGGCCTTCAGCTTCGGCTTTTTTCCGTTTTTCACGGGCGTCATCGACTTCAGCGAGCCTGGACATCCGTTGATCAGATACCGCTTGATGGTCCTCAGACTGGCTTTCAACCCGATTCAATCGGTTCGCTTCGTTGCTCGCGATCAAATCGGCGACGTAATACTCACGTACGACGATTACGTCTCGGGAGATATTCGAAATGGGATGAATCCCCTGAGAATCAACCAGAAGAATCTCGGAAAGATCATCTGGATCGACCCTCACCTCTACATGCCGTAGCTCGTTGTGCGCAAAGTTGTGATACAGACATGACTGCTCAATGTACTCACTATTGAAAAGCGCATCTTTGAGCAGTTCAACGCGGTTTCCGGTGTCAGGCCGGTGAAGTACCAGCCCGTTCCGCTGCACACTCGCCGTGTAAGTGGGTAGTAGATTCGAACGCAGATATAGTTCGTCCACCGGTCGCTTGCTGACGTACCCCTCTCTCTCTGCCCATCGATAGATTTCAATCCGGGTGGGGTTGTAAGACCGCCCGGCCATCGCACGCTTCATCTCGGTAGGTACTAGATGCGGTACTCGTTGTTTGGTGTTTGCCCAATGCATCCATTGCCACAACAAACGTTCGTATCCAAACAAAGATAAGAGCGCATTGCGGATTGGCAACACCTCTCCGCGCTTCGGCTTCCGCCCGTAGGTTGTTCCGGGGAGTTTATGATCGATTCCCGCGTGCCGTGCGTGATGTCCGCCTTCTGACGGTGAGTTTCTGTCGGCTCGCCCGCTTTCGACAAACTCGATTGAGACTCGGACCTTCTTCGCGCATGCTTCCATACCAGCGATAGCGCGAAGCTCACCGTTGTCAGATAGTAGGCGAGTAAATAGAAAACTCGAAAAATCATCAGGGGAAATGTCAGACAGACCAAGACGAGCCAGTACCTTCTCCTTACCAAGGGCTGCCCGTAGGATCGTGAGATTGGCATCTGCAGTACTAGGCCCACCAATCACGTTATGTGCTCCACACCAAAGCCCCAGAAGGGCTTCCCTGACGAAGAGACCACGCGGCACGCCGATTGGGCTGGTACTGTCGAAGCATGCCACCAGGTTCACATCGATCGGCGAGGCATCGATCGATCCGACCTGCCCGATTGCGTGAATTCCGTCCCGGGCCGATCCAACAAGCGGGCGGTAGTTCTTTGCCCACTCTCCCTCCCCCATAATCCGAACCAAAGCCGTCTCACGGTCTGAACTGTTCGGTCCATGGAAGAAGAACTCACGCTCGGTGGGACGCTGATTCGCCGGCAGGAGTAGCGGAAGCTGGCGGCCATTCTCGTTCTTGTAACCATCGCTGTAGAAGGTCGAACTGAAGGCAATGAACTGTTCCTTTTGTGACACTCCAGGCCGGGCGAACATGAAAAAGCCGTCACGTATGTTTTGACGATCCTGCTCATCACAGATCTTCCCTTCCAGCTCCTTATTACCCACTTTTTTCGCTTGATTGGGAGCGCCTAAGCGAATGCCGTTCCGTCCAAAGCGAACGCCCCCCTTCCCCCCTCTATTGGGCGTATTAGGCAGCAATGCATCCTTGTTCTGACCGAAGGCATAGTAGCGATGCAGTGCGTCATAAATCTGGTTGGCGCCAATCTTGGCTGCCTTTGCTCGAGCAGGAACCAACGCATCTAATTCCGCGATACTGGACACCAACTTGGCTTCTGCCATAACGATCAACGGTTCGATCAACCGCCATTTCACCTCCCGCGCTACTACCTCGGGAGTGGCCCATTCTTCACCAATTTGCACCCACCGCTTTCGTGGACATTCGGCGAGTAGTTCCGCATCTGACTTTCCCCACCAGGGAGGAATGGGCAATGTCTCGGACTGGAAGGCTTTCCGTTCATCTAGCAACTCATGCAGCGTATCAAGGCGTACGTATCTGAACCCCTTAGCGTAGTAGCTTGGCTGCCTCTTGCCAGTCTCCCTAGGTGGCGGGGGCTCCGGAATTTGTATTACGACGATAGGATTGTCCAATCCATCATTCGCCCCCAATTCATCCACGACACGATAGAGACCGCGGCAGACGGTACAGTTGTCCTCCTGCACTCTGAAAATGAAGCCAACCCCGACGTTCGTCATTTCGCACTCCCTTCAAATAGGGAGCCCCGTAATTTCGCCCTAAGGATGCGACCATTCCTACGCGCAGGATAGGAGGTTAGAAGCGGGACAGAAAGATCGATGTCAATCGCCTGAGTCCAGGCACAGTGACGAAAGACCATCCAGCCTTCCTCGAGAGACATCTTCTGGCTCTCGGACGCACGGGCCACCGCATCGGAGACGGACAGATGTGGCAGCGCTGCAAATTCGTATGAGAACTCATCAACGCATTCGGCGAGGTGCGGCACATCGGCCAGACTGGCACGCTCCATACACCATTCCAGCTGACCGGCCATCAAAATTGGGACGATGTCAACAACAACCTAAAACTGACCCGCTAAGACAACACCCATCAACATAAAATTGACCCACATGGGGTGGTTGACGCATCGT
>NZ_BFBP01000019.1 GCF_003112695.1 Azospira sp. I13 | reverse complement strand
AGCTCTTTAAAAAGTAGGACAACCGATAGGTGTAGGTGCTTGGTTGGGTGTTCCGGCTTAGGTCGGACAAATGAATCAAGCGCTTGCACAAAGATGTAGTCAAGGAAACTTGAATATATCCGTCAAGCGAGTTTTAAGCAGAGATTAAACTGAAGAGTTTGATCCTGGCTCAGATTGAACGCTGGCGGCATGCCTTACACATGCAAGTCGAACGGCAGCACGGGAGCTTGCTCCTGGTGGCGAGTGGCGAACGGGTGAGTAATGCATCGGAACGTACCCAGGAGTGGGGGATAACTATCCGAAAGGATGGCTAATACCGCATATTCTGTGAGCAGGAAAGCGGGGGATCGCAAGACCTCGCGCTCTTGGAGCGGCCGATGTCGGATTAGCTAGTTGGTGAGGTAAAGGCTCACCAAGGCGACGATCCGTAGCAGGTCTGAGAGGATGATCTGCCACACTGGGACTGAGACACGGCCCAGACTCCTACGGGAGGCAGCAGTGGGGAATTTTGGACAATGGGGGCAACCCTGATCCAGCCATGCCGCGTGAGTGAAGAAGGCCTTCGGGTTGTAAAGCTCTTTCGGCGGGGAAGAAATGGCAACGGCTAATATCCGTTGTTGATGACGGTACCCGCATAAGAAGCACCGGCTAACTACGTGCCAGCAGCCGCGGTAATACGTAGGGTGCGAGCGTTAATCGGAATTACTGGGCGTAAAGCGTGCGCAGGCGGTTTCGTAAGACAGACGTGAAATCCCCGGGCTCAACCTGGGAACTGCGTTTGTGACTGCGAGGCTAGAGTACGGCAGAGGGGGGTAGAATTCCACGTGTAGCAGTGAAATGCGTAGAGATGTGGAGGAATACCGATGGCGAAGGCAGCCCCCTGGGTTAGTACTGACGCTCATGCACGAAAGCGTGGGGAGCAAACAGGATTAGATACCCTGGTAGTCCACGCCCTAAACGATGTCAACTAGGTGTTGGAAGGGTTAAACCTTTTAGTACCGCAGCTAACGCGTGAAGTTGACCGCCTGGGGAGTACGGCCGCAAGGTTAAAACTCAAAGGAATTGACGGGGACCCGCACAAGCGGTGGATGATGTGGATTAATTCGATGCAACGCGAAAAACCTTACCTACCCTTGACATGCCAGGAACTTTCCAGAGATGGATTGGTGCCCGAAAGGGAGCCTGGACACAGGTGCTGCATGGCTGTCGTCAGCTCGTGTCGTGAGATGTTGGGTTAAGTCCCGCAACGAGCGCAACCCTTGTCATTAATTGCCATCATTCAGTTGGGCACTTTAATGAGACTGCCGGTGACAAACCGGAGGAAGGTGGGGATGACGTCAAGTCCTCATGGCCCTTATGGGTAGGGCTTCACACGTCATACAATGGTCGGTACAGAGGGTTGCCAAGCCGCGAGGTGGAGCCAATCCCAGAAAGCCGATCGTAGTCCGGATCGCAGTCTGCAACTCGACTGCGTGAAGTCGGAATCGCTAGTAATCGCGGATCAGCATGTCGCGGTGAATACGTTCCCGGGTCTTGTACACACCGCCCGTCACACCATGGGAGTGGGTTCTACCAGAAGTAGTTAGCCTAACCGTAAGGAGGGCGATTACCACGGTAGGATTCATGACTGGGGTGAAGTCGTAACAAGGTAGCCGTATCGGAAGGTGCGGCTGGATCACCTCCTTTCTAGAGAAAAGCATCCTCCAAGCATCTACAACCTATCGGTTGTTCCAGTAACAGCATGAGGGAAAGACAAGGAGCAGGAGTAGCGCGCAAGCGTACTGACTCCGAGTCCTCTACTGACCCTTCGATAAGGTTCGGGTCAGTAGCTCAGTCGGTTAGAGCACCGTCTTGATAAGGCGGGGGTCGTAGGTTCGATTCCTACCTGACCCACCACCGCTTTATAAAGGCGGGGGCATAGCTCAGTTGGGAGAGCGCCAGCTTTGCAAGCTGGATGTCGTCGGTTCGATCCCGTCTGCCTCCACCAACCCCTTTCGGTTGTCTTTAAGAGCTCATACGTAAGCAAAAGTGCTTAGGTCTGACCTCTTGGTCAAAATGCTGTTTGCTCTTTAACAAATTGGAGAAGGTTGTATATCTGGTGCCGACAACCTGGCCCAGATGTACATGTGATTGCATCGTATCGCGTTACAGCTAACGCGATATGTACACAAACTTAAGTTGCCTATGATTTGCCTCGCAAGAGGCCTCAAAGTTATAGGATCAAGCGACTAAGTGCATGTGGTGGATGCCTTGGCGATTACAGGCGATGAAGGACGTGCAAGCCTGCGAAAAGCTCTGGGGAGCTGGCAACGAAGCTTTGATCCAGAGATGTCCGAATGGGGAAACCCACTCCGCAAGGAGTATCCCTGACTGAATACATAGGTCAGTGGAGGCGAACCCGGTGAACTGAAACATCTAAGTAGCCGGAGGAAAAGAAATCAACCGAGATTCCCAAAGTAGTGGCGAGCGAAATGGGAACAGCCTGCAAGTGATAGCGAATCTGTTAGCGGAAGACTCTGGAAAGTGTCGCCGTAGTGGGTGATAGCCCCGTACGCGAAAACAGGATCGTGGTACTAAGTTTGCGACAAGTAGGGCGGGGCACGAGAAACCCTGTCTGAACATGGGGGGACCATCCTCCAAGGCTAAATACTCGTAATCGACCGATAGTGAACCAGTACCGTGAGGGAAAGGCGAAAAGAACCCCGGGAGGGGAGTGAAATAGATCCTGAAACCGCATGCATACAAACAGTGGGAGCCCCTTCGTGGGGTGACTGCGTACCTTTTGTATAATGGGTCAGCGACTTACGTTCTGTTGCGAGCTTAACCGAGTAGGGAAGGCGTAGGGAAACCGAGTCTGATAAGGGCGTTAAGTAGCAGGGCGTAGACCCGAAACCGGATGATCTATCCATGGCCAGGATGAAGGTGCGGTAACACGCACTGGAGGTCCGAACCCACTAATGTTGAAAAATTAGGGGATGAGCTGTGGATAGGGGTGAAAGGCTAAACAAATCCGGAAATAGCTGGTTCTCTCCGAAAACTATTTAGGTAGTGCCTCAAGTATCACCTACGGGGGTAAAGCACTGTAATGGTTGGTGGGGTCATCGCGACTTACGCCGCCATAGCAAACTCTGAATACCGTAGAGTGCGAGCTTGGGAGACAGACATCGGGTGCTAACGTCCGGTGTCAAGAGGGAAACAACCCAGACCGCCGATTAAGGTCCCAAAGACATAGTTAAGTGGGAAACGAGGTGGGAAGGCTCAGACAGCCAGGAGGTTGGCTTAGAAGCAGCCACCCTTTAAAGAAAGCGTAATAGCTCACTGGTCGAGTCGTCCTGCGCGGAAGATGTAACGGGGCTCAAACTATGCACCGAAATCGCGGATATCCTTTGGATATGGTAGGAGAGCGTTCTGTAGGCCGTTGAAGGTGTCTCGTGAGGGATGCTGGAGGTATCAGAAGTGCGAATGCTGACATGAGTAGCGATAAAGGGAGTGAAAAGCTCCCTCGCCGAAAGCCCAAGGTTTCCTGCGCAACGTTCATCGGCGCAGGGTGAGTCGGCCCCTAAGGCGAGGCTGAAAAGCGTAGTCGATGGGAAACAGGTTAATATTCCTGTACCTCAATGTAATGCGATGGGGGGACGGAGAAGGTTAGGTCATCCGGGTGTTGGACGTCCCGGTTTAAGCGTGTAGGCGTGCCCCTTAGGCAAATCCGGGGGGCTAAGCTGAGGCGTGACGACGAGCGCTCTTTGAGCGCGAAGTGATTGATACCAAGCTTCCAAGAAAAGCCTCTAAGCTTCAGTTACATTGGGACCGTACCGCAAACCGACACAGGTGGGCAGGATGAGAATTCTAAGGCGCTTGAGAGAACTCAGGAGAAGGAACTCGGCAAATTGGCACCGTAACTTCGGGATAAGGTGCGCCCCGGTAGAGTGTAGAGACTTGCTCTCGAAGCTCGATGGGGTTGCAGTGAAATGGTGGCTGCGACTGTTTAATAAAAACACAGCACTCTGCAAACACGAAAGTGGACGTATAGGGTGTGACGCCTGCCCGGTGCCGGAAGGTTAAGTGATGGGGTGCAAGCTCTTGATCGAAGCCCCGGTAAACGGCGGCCGTAACTATAACGGTCCTAAGGTAGCGAAATTCCTTGTCGGGTAAGTTCCGACCTGCACGAATGGCGTAACGATGGCCACACTGTCTCCTCCTGAGACTCAGCGAAATTGAAATGTTTGTGAAGATGCAATCTCCCCGCGGCTAGACGGAAAGACCCCATGAACCTTTACTGTAGCTTTGCATTGGACTTTGAACCGATCTGTGTAGGATAGGTGGGAGACTGTGAGACCAGGACGCTAGTTCTGGTGGAGTCGTCCTTGAAATACCACCCTGGTTTGTTTGAGGTTCTAACCATGGTCTGTGAATCCAGATCTGGGACCGTGCATGGTAGGCAGTTTGACTGGGGCGGTCTCCTCCCAAAAGGTAACGGAGGAGTACGAAGGTACGCTAGGTACGGTCGGACATCGTGCTAATAGTGCAATGGCATAAGCGTGCTTGACTGCGAGACCCACAAGTCGAGCAGGTGCGAAAGCAGGTCATAGTGATCCGGTGGTTCTGTATGGAAGGGCCATCGCTCAACGGATAAAAGGTACTCTGGGGATAACAGGCTGATACCGCCCAAGAGTTCATATCGACGGCGGTGTTTGGCACCTCGATGTCGGCTCATCTCATCCTGGGGCTGTAGCCGGTCCCAAGGGTATGGCTGTTCGCCATTTAAAGAGGTACGTGAGCTGGGTTTAAAACGTCGTGAGACAGTTTGGTCCCTATCTGCCGTGGGCGCTGGAAGTTTGAGGGGGGCTGCTCCTAGTACGAGAGGACCGGAGTGGACGAACCCCTGGTGTACCGGTTGTGACGCCAGTCGCATCGCCGGGTAGCTAAGTTCGGAAGAGATAAACGCTGAAAGCATCTAAGCGTGAAACTCGCCTCAAGATTAGACTTCCCCGGGGCCTTGAGCCCCCTAAAGGGTCGTGGAAGACCACCACGTTGATAGGTCGGGTGTGGAAGCGCAGTAATGCGTTAAGCTAACCGATACTAATTGCCCGTGCGGCTTGATCCTATAACTCTGAGGATCAAACGCAGCTTCAAGTTTGTTCGCAATCACATTTAAACCTTCTCCCATTTGCGCTTGACGTCATACGACGGCAAGCGAACAAGTTACGCTTGGCGGCAATAGCGCTCTGGCCCCACCCCTTCCCATCCCGAACAGGACCGTGAAACAGAGTTGCGCCGATGATAGTGCATACTACGTGTGCGAAAGTAGGTCACCGCCAGGCTCCCCTACAAAACACCCCATCCAAAAGGATGGGGTGTTT
>NZ_BFBP01000018.1 GCF_003112695.1 Azospira sp. I13 | reverse complement strand
TTGCTATGCTCGCCTCCGGTATTTGTTTTCTTGGAATGGCCATGCCCGAAACCTGGGTTGATGCGTAGCCACACCGGGTGCCCGGGGTTGACCGCACCCAATTGGTCCAGCATGTCCATGGAGCCGCAGTTCACTGGAATATGGAGTTCCACCACGCGCGCAAGCGTAGCGCGGTCCAGCAGATCGGCCGTGAACACGATGTCTGCGTGCCCGTTGTGCAAGCCCGGCGTAAAACCACTAGCCAACGCGCGTTCGATTTCACCCAAAGACACCGAGTCCACCACTGCGCCCTGTCGCCTCAGAAGGCGAAGGATGTGTGTATTGGAGTTGGCTTTCTGAGCGAAGCGCACGACGTCAAACAACCGCAGAGCGGCAATCTGGCGTGTAATGGTGTCGGCATCATAGATCCACAGCGGGGTACCGAACTGCTGGGCCAAAGGAGCGATGGTAGCGGGAGTAAAAGGGTTCATGGGTGGATGATCCCGTCCATAGTTAATTCAATCAATGCTATTCTTGTTACGCACCTATTCAATATTGATATGAATTTAACTCATCGCCAGCTGACGATGTTTCGCGCCATCATGCTGCACGGCAACCTGGGGCGTGCCGCTGACGCGTGCGCGTCAAGCCAGCCCACTTTGAGTCGCGAGCTGGGTCGTCTGGAGCAGTTACTGGGGTTTAACCTTTTTGACCGGGTGCGTGGCCGATTACGACCTACCGTGCGGGCACTTGCGCTGATGCAGGAAGTAGAACGCTCGTTTATAGGTTTGGAACAGATCGCAGCGCGCGCCAGCGAATTGCGCACGCAAGCGACAGGTCGCTTGCGCATAGCGTGTCTGCCGGCATTGGCCCATGCCTTGGTACCCCGCGCACTGGTATATCTCTCACATGCACATCCTGAACTAGGAGTCAGCGTGCATCCCTTAGAGTCGCCCTGGCTGGAGCAAGCCATGAGTGAACAGCGTTTTGACCTGGGACTGAGTGAAATCCAAGAGGCACCTGCTGGAGTTGCCTTGCAGCCCTTACTGAAAGTCAATGAAGTCGCTGTTTTGCCACGTGATCACAGCCTGTGCCGCAAGGCGCGACTGCAACCACGCGACTTTACAGGCGAGCGCTTCATCAGTCTCGCGGTTGGCGACCCGTATCGAACCGCCATTGATGCGATGTTCGACGACGCTAAAGTACATCGCGCAACCCCGCTTGAGACCACGAGCGCAGTGGCCGTCTGCGCCATGGTGCGTCAGGGCCTGGGTGTTGCCATCGTAAACCCGCTCACCGCACTGGAACTCAGTGGACCGGACCTAGTAGTGCGGCCGCTTACCGTTGCCATCGCTTACCAGGTGAATATGCTTCTTCCGGAAATCGCAGCTCCGCACCCCCTGCAAGGCGTTCTCGCAGACACCGTGCGCAAAGCCTGCGCCGCCTTGAACTACCATCACTCTCTATGAGCCCCAAGGGCATATCCCGGATTTTGTGTAAAGCTGCCATCGGCGGCTCTTCCACCAGATGGCGGCTTTGGCCGAGAAGCCCGAATTGACCATCCGGCAGGTTTCGGAGTGGAGCGGGCCTCTGAGGTCGGCTATAGCGAATAGGTGTCCGGCCGCTTTGTGCCCTGAGATGGTCGTCAAGTGTTTTTTTCAGGTTGCGAGCGATGCAAGCAGAGGTGACCCTCGGCGCTTCAGGGCGTTTAGGTAGGCCGATTCGTCGTAGGGTGTGTGAGTTAGCCAACACCGGTACAGGATTCTGACCCATTTGAAGGCCAAGGATCGGATAGCGGCCTGATGGGCACAACCTCTTGCCCGTTGCTGGCGATAGTAGGCCTTGGCCCAGAACGAGCGTGGAATCGTCAAGGCGGCCCATTCGACAAAGGTCTGACGCAGGAAAGTGGGACATTGCATTCGCCAGTGTACCCAGTGCTGCTTGCCGCTGCTCTCGGTCACCGGAGCTATGCCCGCATACATCTGGAGCTCGGCGGCACTGGCGTATCGATCACGCTGCTCACCAAAGGCAACGAGCAAGCGCGGCGCCAACGTGGGACCTGCGCCTGGCAATGCATGAAATAGTTCGTAGTCCGGTAGTGTCGGCGCCAAGCAGGCGATCGCGGCATCAAAACGCTCGATGCTCTTCAAGGTGGCTCGCAATTGCTCCACCAGGCCTTCAACCAAGAGTTGTTTCGGCCGGATGATGGCAGGATCTTCAGTAAGTGGAGCGGCATTCCTGACCGCCGCCAGCCGCTCTTCAATCAGTTTAGGGTGATGGCAATTGTGAGCTCGAAAGAAGGCCTCCAGGGTTGCTCTGCGGGCCTGGTGCAACTGTTTGTAGGTTGGCCAGCGAGTCAGAAAATCGCAGAACAGGATCGTCCCTTTGTCCTCGAACCAATCATGGGCCAGCGGGTAGTAATGCTTCAGATTGCTGATCAGGCGATTGATGATGCGCCTTTGATCATCGACGACCTGGCGCCGCTCTTCTAGCAGCATGGCTAATTCACGGACAGCAGGGCTTTGCGGCTGCAAAGCCTTTAACTTGTCACGGTGGCCTAGAAGAATCTCAAGGGCGATTTGCGCATCGGTGGGATCGGCCTTGGCCCGACTGGGCTTGAAGGCCTGACGGTATTTCGCGAGCGTAGCTGGATTGATTGGAAACAGAACAATGAAGTCATACTTCTGGAGCGCATAGACCAAGGCGCCGCGAGATGTTTCTATGCAGACTGCCACCCGGTTACCGTGGAAACGTCGTCTTAGCGAGCCTGCCCATTCGTCGATCTCTTTGGGACGATGCGGTAGAACAGAAAATTCACGCTGACTGCTCTCGGCGGCCTGCAAGCAAATGTCGTGTTTCGTGTCCGCCCAATCGATGCCGATAAAAGCGGCGAATTCCTGTTCAGATTGCCCGGTCGTGTGCGTCTTCATGGCTGACCTCCGAAGTGCTAAGGTAAGCGTACGGGATGTGCCTGCTTGAGCGCTGCGAAGGCAATATAGAGAGCCGGTGCAACGGCAAGCCCTGAGTATTCGTTGTCGCGCTCAAGCGCACCTGCGAATTCGAAATCAAAGCGGTGAACATCGGATGTTTTGGCCGAGTAATTCGTAATCCGCAGGTGCATATCCCGTTTTCACCAGCAGCTACCTGCTGGCTGTGACCAGTATCACGGAAAACAGGATGGACTAACTATAATGGCCGACAGCAGAAGGAAGGTCAAAACCACCCAACCAGAACGATGCGTCAACCACCCCATGTGGGTCAATTTTATGTTGATGGGTGTTGTCTTAGCGGGTCAGTTTTAGGTTGTTGTTGACA
>NZ_BFBP01000017.1 GCF_003112695.1 Azospira sp. I13 | reverse complement strand
TGTTAGCAACACAGTAAAAATGACCCAGGGCATCAACTGAAAATTGACCCACCTCACTTTTTTCAGAAACGCCTAGGTCGCTTCTCCATACTGTCCCTACGGTATGGAGACAGCATGTTAAACGCTGAACAATCAGTGGAGATTACTGTGTTGCATCGTCACGGCATGAGCATTCGCGCTTTGGTCGATATCACCGGCTGCGCGCGAAACACCATACGGAAGTACCTGAGATCCGAGGGCAAACCTGCTCTCAAGGAGCGCGCCAAGCGCACCGAGAAGCTGGACCCTTTCAAACCCTATCTCATCCGGCGCATCGAGTCGGCCAAACCCGACTGGATTCCAGCCACCAGCCTTCTCGAAGAAATCCAGAATCAGGGGTACGAAGGTGGTATAACCCGCCTCCGCCAATTCCTGGTTGACTACAAGCCTGCTACGGCGCCGGCTGAACCGGACAATCGTTTTGAGACCGACCCCGGCAAGCAGATGCAGGTGGATTGGGTTGTTTTCCGTCGCGGCAAGGATCGCTTGTCGGCCTTCGTCGCCACGATGGGCTACTCCCGCGCCAGCTTCGTGGAGTACGTCACCGACGAGAAGATCGAAACCCTGTTGGCTTGCCACGAGCATGCTTTCGAGTATTTCGGTGGCGTCCCCAAGCAGGTGCTCTACGACAACATGAAGACGGTTGTCATTGAGCGGGATGGCTACGGGGAAGGCAACCATAAGCTCAACCCGCTGTTCCTGGACTTCGCCAAGCACTGGGGCTTCGTTCCCAAGCTTTGCCAGCCTTATCGCGCCCGTACCAAGGGCAAGGTGGAACGCTTCAACCGCTATTTGCGTCGTACCTTCCACGTTACGCTGGCTAGTCGGCTGAAGATGAGCGGCATTCATCTGGACAAGGATACTGCCAATGTCGAGGTACGCCGTTGGCTGCGCGAAACGGCGAATGTTCGTATCCATGCCACGACCAAGGAGCAACCGGATAAACTGTTGAAGGCTGAGCAGCCTCATCTGCAGGCCTTCCCCCCAAGCTATACCGGCGTCTCGGTCCGCGAGCAGTCGCTGACCAAGCCGGTGGCTCATGTGATTACCCCGTTGCAGCGTCCTCTGTCGTTTTACGACGAGCTGGTCGCCGCTGCCGCTTGAGGAGGAACCCCATGGATATTCAAGCAGAACGCATCCGCGCTTCCTGTGAGTTGTTGGGCCTTGATCGAGTCACTGAAATCTACCCGGTGATCGCCGAAGCGGCGATCAAGGCCGAACAGGGGTTTGCTGATTTCCTCGAAGCGCTACTTAAAGAGGAAGTCAGTGGCCGGCAGCAACGCAGTCGAACCGTATTGACCCGACTCGCTGGGTTCCCCGCCATCAAGACGTTCGATAGCTTTGACTTCAAATTTGCCAGCGACATCCCGAAGGCGCGCATCCAGGAGTTGTTCAGTTTGGCTTTTGTCGAGCGTACTGAGAACATCATGCTGCTTGGGCCTTCTGGTGTCGGCAAGACCCACCTGGCGATTGCCTTGGGCTACGCCGCAACGCAGGCGGGGATCAAGACCCGTTTTGTCAGTGCGGCGGACCTGGCGCTGCAACTCGCGGCAGCTCAGCGCCAGGGGCGTCTCAACGAAGTGATGAAACGCAATGTGCTTGCCTACCGCCTGCTGGTGATCGACGAAATTGGCTACCTGCCGTTCGGGCGGGAAGAATCAAACCTGTTCTTCCAGGTCATTGCCAAGCGGTATGAGAAGGGATCGGTGATCGTTACGTCCAATCTTCCGGTTGGGCAGTGGGGCTCTGCTTTCAATGGCGATGACACCCTGACCGCAGCCCTGCTGGATCGGCTCCTTCATCACGCCCACATCATCCAGATCAAGGGCGATAGCTATCGGCTGAAGGACAAGAAAAAGGCGGGGTTTGTTGGCACACAAGGGGGCGCAAGCAACTGACTCGGCAGCATCCTGAGCCGTTCTGTGAAGGATGGCTCAGGCAAGGTGCCCTACGACCGCAACGTGCCCGTTGCTGTCACTTCCCCCGTGGAAATGGCTACCCGCAACCGGCCATTCGTGACATGCGGGCCCCGACCCCAAGCAGCCAGTCAGTTTCTCCTATGCAGCCATTCGGCTATAGATGCCTTACACCGCCTCCAGCGCGAGCAGTTCAGCCACCGTCTGCCTTCGTCGAATAAGCCGGGGCTCACCATTTTCCATCAGCACTTCGGCAATCAGCGGGCGCGCGTTGTA
>NZ_BFBP01000016.1 GCF_003112695.1 Azospira sp. I13 | reverse complement strand
TGGGCTGCTGCCGGTTTCATGGACACCTTGTTAAGGTGTGAAGGTGAAACTGGAGGTATTTATGGGAGCAAGACGGACATTCGGCCGGGAATTCAAGGTTGAGGCAGTCAAGTTGGTGGTTGACCGAGGGGTTTCAATTGTTCAGGCGGCACGGGATCTGGACATTGGTGAATCGGTCTTGCGCCGCTGGGTGCGAGAACTGTCAGCAGACCCACAGCAAGCCTTTCCTGGTCAGGGAGTGATGAAAGCTGAGCAGGCTGAGATTGAGCGGCTACGCAGGGAAGTGGCGAAGCTGAAGATGGAGCGCGACATATTGAAAAAAGCCGCGGCCTACTTCGCCAAGGAGTCGATGTGAGATTCGGCTTTATTGCGAAGCACCGGGGGGCTTGGCCGGTTAACCTGTTGTGTGGGGCGCTCGGTGTCTCACGAAGTGGCTATTACGCATGGCTGAGCCGCCCGAGAAGCAAGCGCAGCCTGGATGACGAGATAGTAGGCAACCTGGTTCGGCAAAGTTTCATTGCCAGTGACCGAACCTATGGTGCCCGACGCGTCTGGCACGATGTCCTGGCTGAAGGGCTCAGTTGCGGGTTGCATCGCATCGAACGCTTGATGCGCCAGCAGGCGCTGAAAGCGCGACCGAGGCGACGCGGCTTGCCGAAGGATCGGGGCGAGCGCAATGGGATTGCTGGCAACTTGCTGGATAGGCAATTCCAAGCGGCATCCCCCAACCAGAAATGGGTCGCTGACTTCACCTATATCTGGACGGCAGAAGGCTGGCTTTACGTCGCCGTCGTTCTTGACCTGTTCTCGCGGCGAGCAGTGGGATGGTCCATGCAAAACAGCATGACCTCGCAATTGGTAGCCGATGCCTTGATGATGGCTGTCTGGCGGCGCGGCAAACCTTCATCGCTGCTTCACCACTCGGATCAGGGGAGCCAATACACCAGCGAGCACTTCCAAGGGCTGCTCCGGGAGCAAGGCATTACCTGCAGCATGAGTCGGGCCGGTGAGGTCTGGGACAACTCGGCAATGGAAAGTTTCTTCAGCTCACTGAAGACCGAGAGGACGGCTCGGAAGGTCTATCGTTCAAGGGCAGAAGCTCGATCCGATGTGTTCGATTACATCGAGCGCTTCTACAATCCCACTCGACGGCATTCGACGCTGGGCTATCTCAGTCCGATCGCATTCGAGGCGGCTATAAAAGCTTAGGTCGGTGCCCACTGAACCGGCAGCAGCCCA
>NZ_BFBP01000015.1 GCF_003112695.1 Azospira sp. I13 | reverse complement strand
GGCGAGCATAGCAAGCATGGCATCTGGCATGGCGACCTAGTACGCGCCTGCGAAAAGATTAAGTCCAATGATCTGGCCTTGCAGGGCCTGCACATGCACATCGGCTCAGGCGTGGACTACGCACACTTGCAGAAAGTGTGCGGGGCCATGCTGAAGCTGGTAGCGGTAGTGAATGCGCAGGGCTTGGACCTGCGCGCCATCTCCGCGGGCGGCGGTCTGTCCGTTCCCTATCAGGCCGGTGAACCCACGATTGATACGGCGCACTACTTTGCATTATGGGATGCAGCGCGCCATGCCGTGGAACAACTGCTGGAGCATCCGGTGAAACTGGAAATAGAACCGGGCCGCTATTTAATGGCCGAGTCCGGCGTACTGGTCACCGAGGTACGCGCCACGAAGCAACAGGGCGCCAACCATTTTGTGATGGTGGATGCCGGATTCAGTGATCTGGTTCGCCCCGCCCTATACGGCGCCTACCACGGCATGGAGTTGATCCACTCTGATGGCACGGCGGTTAATGGTCTGCAGTTTGATACGGTGGTTGCCGGGCCTCTGTGCGAGTCGGGAGATGTGTTTACGCAGGGAGAAGGTGGCGTGGTGTTGCACCGGTCCTTGCCGCAGGCGCAGGTGGGAGATCTGCTGGTGTTGCACGACACCGGCGCGTATGGCGCCTCCATGTCATCGAACTACAACGCACGCCCGCTGATTGCCGAAGTGCTGATGGAAAATGGTGAGCCCCGGCTTATTCGACGAAGGCAGACGGTGGCTGAGCTGCTCGC
>NZ_BFBP01000014.1:88727-205265 GCF_003112695.1 Azospira sp. I13 | reverse complement strand
AATGGACACTTCTCATTTTTAATTTTCTAGGATTTATGCGGAATTCGAGCTGGCCATTGGCTCCATACTTGTCCGTACCAGTGGATTGAAGAGCAGTTGGCGAAGCATGATCAAGAGGCTGAATATTCCTGATCTGCATTTCCACGATCTTCGGCACGAAGCAATCTCTCGCTTGATGGAACGAGGTGTCTTCAACCTGATGGAAGTTGCTGCCATCAGCGGACACAAGAGCCTGTCCATGCTGAAGCGATATACGCATCTTCGTGCTCAGCGTTTGGTGCGTAAGCTCGACGCTGGCGCAAACAAGGGGAAGGCTGCGGTCTTGAGCTACCTGGTTCCTTATCCAGCCTTCATCGAGCCCTATGAGAGCCAGGTAAAAGTAACCTTCCCGGACTTTGACGATCTGCATGTGGCAGGGCCATGTCTAAACAGTGCAGTACAGCAAGCTCAGGATGCCCTATTACGGGAAATTTTGGTCTTGATGCGTCAAGGTCGGCCGATCCCGCCGCCAAACAACTACCTAGAACTCCTCGATGAATCCAGGCTCTTTCACCTGGACCCGTTGGCAACCTATGATTCCCTCGCGGATCTTGCCGAGGGCGCGCTGGTTTGAGTTCTGATGACCTTGCGAGGGAGGAGGAGTCCCTACTGGTGTGGATGAGCGGGTTGAAAGCAGGACCTTATCTAACTACCGCTTGAATTGGGGTGACAGTCATCTAGTGGCAAATCCACAAAAAAGTTGCGCTTGAAGTGAACAACTAAGTTCGTGCATACTGAGAATATGTATCAATCTCTTCGCCACCGTTTTCGTGCATATGTGCAGCACCCTATCGGGCGCTGCGCGGTGGTATTGATGCTGTTTGCCTTGGTGGCAGCCAGTGTTCCGTTTGGTGAGATTCATGCCCATGCGGATGGTGATCACGATCATGATCACGGTTACGTCACTGCTGAATTGACGAAGGCATCGCTCTCCGATCCTTCAGACTCTATGGACTCCGATTCTGATTCGACCGGAGCCAAAGTGCTGCATGCACACGGTTCCGTTGTCACTCCTCCGCCCTTGCCGGTGGATGGACTGGGAATCGAGCCATTCATCTTTCCCGCCCGGGACAAGATTACCCTCGCCTACTTGTCGCGGCCTTCTGCGACACCACTTCCCCCCTATCGCCCTCCAATCGCCTGACGCCTAGCGCCGCTTTTTAGCGGCTTGCTTTGTGTCGTCTGTCGATATTGGAGGTTTTCCGTGAACTTGCGTTGTTTGCTGGTTCTGGCTGTAGCCGGAACCTGCGGTATCCCCTTGTCGGGGTATGCCGCTGAATCCTTGCGCCTGGAGGAAGCAGTCTCCCGCGCCTTGGCATCCCACCCCTCACTTGCGGCCGAGGCCGCGCAATTGAAAGCCGTTCAGGCACGCGCTCAGCGTGAAGGCCTGGCAACGCCCTTTATGATCGGCGCCGATGTGGAAAACGTCGGCGGTACTGGAGCCTTTCGGGGGGGGCAATCAGCTGAAACCACGCTACGTATTGGCCGCGTCATTGAACTGGGCGGTAAACGTGAAGCGCGCCAGGCATTGGGTAGCGCTGAAATCAATCAGCAACAGAACCTGTCCGAGGCAACCCGCCTGGATGTCATCAGCCGCACCTCACTCCGCTTCATTTCAGTGCTGGCTGACCAGCAACGGCTGAAATACGCTCAAGAGCAGGTAGGACAAGCCGAGCGCACACGCCGCGAGGTCGCCAATTGGGTAGCCGCTGCCCGCAACCCGGAGTCAGATTTGCGTGCGGCTGAAATCGCCGTTGCTGACGCCGAGCTGGAGCGCACCCGGGCCGAGCACAAGCTGACCTCTGCCAGGTTAACCCTGGCCTCCAGCTGGGGGGTCTTAACACCCGATTTTGAGACGGCTGCAGGCAATCTGCTCGTGCTGCCCAAAGCGGAGTCGCTGGATACCTTGGTGGCTCGTCTGCCGATGACACCAGAGCAACGTGCCGCATTGCTCGAGGCGGATAGTATCGCTGCTCGCAAGCGCTTAGCCGAGGCCGGCGCCAAGCCGGACGTTACCGTCAATCTGGGTGTGCGTCGCCTTGAGGCAACCAGCGATCAGGCATTGATGATGTCGGTATCGATTCCACTCGGCAACCAGGTTCGCTCGGGACTGTCCGTCGCCGAAGCCAATGCGCAACTGATGGCACTGGAAGCTCGCCGCGATGCTCAGCGTTTCGAGCACTACCAGTCGCTGTTTGGAAAGTATCAAGAACTCAATCAGGCCCGTACTGAAGCTGAAACGCTGCAAAAGCACATGCTTCCCAAGGCCGAGGAGGCACTGGCCTTCACCCGGCGCGGCTTCGAAGCCGGCCGCTTCTCCTTTCTTGCCCTGGCACAAGCGCAAAAAACCCTATTCGAACTGCGCCAACGCGCTGTCGATGCTGCTGCTCGCTGCCAGATCCTGATGACCGAGGTGGAACGCCTCACCGCCATTGCCCCGGAACCCACGCCATGAACCGACTATTACCCCTGATTCTCGTGCCTCTGCTGCTGACAGCTTGCGGCAACGATACCCCTCCCTCCGCTGTGGTTGCTGCGGAAAAAGCCAGTGCTGCCGAAGAGTACGAGCGTGGCCCCCATCGCGGCCGGATGCTGCGCCAGGGTGACTTCGCTCTCGAAGTGACCATCTATGAAACCAATGTGCCGCCGCAGTATCGGCTGTATGCCTACCAGAACGGCAAGCCTTTGCCGCCGGCCAGCGTGCAAGCCGCAATCCAGCTCAAGCGCCTGGATGGCGAATTCAACAATTTCACCTTCACGCCGGAAAAAGACTACCTGAACGGCAGCAGTGAAGTCATTGAGCCCCATTCATTCGATGTCGAGGTCAAGGCCCAGCATGCCGGCCAATCCTACAGCTGGGCGTTCCCCTCGTATGAGGGGCGCACCACGATTCCGGCGGCTGCCGCAAACGACGCAGGGGTTAAGGTCGAGAAGGCCGGTCCGACAACAATCCGCAATACAGTGCGGCTGATGGGTGCTGTGATGGTCGATGCGAATCGGCGTGCCGAGATCAAGGCCCGCTTCCCGGGCATCGTACGCGCGGTCAATGTCCAGGAAGGGCAGCGTGTCAGTCGTGGCCAGACGCTGGTGGCGATTGAAGGTAACGACAGCATGCGGACCTATTCCGTTGTCGCACCGTTTGACGGCATCGTCTTGGCGCGCAATACCAACGTCGGCGACGTTGCCGGCAGCAACACCCTGGTTGAACTGGCGGATTTGTCCAGCGTCTGGGTGGAATTACGGGCTCTCGGTGGAGATGCGGAGAAGCTGTCCGTGGGCCAGGAGGTCGAGATTTCCTCGGCCACCGGTGGCAGCCGGGTCACCGGGAAAATCCAGACGCTGCTGCCCCTGGCCTCCGGGCAAAGCGTGGTGGCCCGTGCCAGCATTGCCAACCCTGAAGGGCGGTGGCGGCCGGGTATGGCGGTCTCTGCGGATGTCACCGTGGCGGCACGCCAAGTCCCGCTGGCGGTGAAGGAATCCGGCCTGCAACGCTTCCGTGATTTCACCGTCGTCTTTACCCAGGTAGGGGACACCTACGAGGTCCGCATGCTCGAGCTGGGTGAGCGTGATGGCCGCTACGCCGAAGTGCTGGGCGGGCTGAAGCAAGGTGCTACTTATGTAGCTGAGCAGAGCTTCCTCATCAAAGCCGACATAGAGAAGTCCGGCGCCAGCCACGATCACTAAGGGATTTGCCATGCTAGAACGAATGATTCGTGCGGCAATCGCACATCGCTGGCTGGTCCTGATACTGGTTCTGGGCACCTCCGCACTTGGTGTCTGGAGCTATGGTCGCCTGCCGATCGATGCCGTCCCCGACATTACCAATGTCCAGGTCCAGGTCAATTCCGAGGCCCCCGGCTATTCGCCGTTGGAGGCAGAGCAACGTGTCACCTTCCCGGTAGAAACCGCCCTGGCAGGTATGGCTCGCCTGAAGTACACCCGCTCGATTTCGCGCTATGGACTGTCCCAGGTCACCGTGGTGTTCGAGGACGGTACGGACATCTACTTTGCCCGACAGCAGGTGAGCGAACGTCTGCAACAGGCGTCTTCCCAATTGCCGGCTGGCGTCAAACCGACCTTGGGACCGGTGGCGACAGGGCTGGGTGAAATCTTCATGTATACGGTCGAGGCCACACCAGGGGCTACCAAGGCGGATGGCAAACCCTGGATGCCTACGGATTTGCGAACACTGCAGGATTGGGTGATTCGCCCTCAGCTGCGTAACCTGAAAGGTGTCACCGAGGTCAATACCATCGGCGGCAACGTGCAGCAGTTTCATGTCACCCCCGACCCGGCCAAGATGGTGGCCTACAAGTTAACCATTGATGACCTGCTGCAGGCCATTGAACGTAACAACGCCAATACGGGCGCCGGTTACATCGAACGGGGTGGTGAGCAGAACCTGATCCGCATTCCTGGGCAGGTGGGTGATGAGGCTGGTTTGCGAGAGATCGTGGTGGCAATGCGTGACGGGCTGCCCTTGCGAATTAGCGACATAGCTACGGTCCAGATCGGCTCGGAACTGCGCACCGGTGCCGCAACCAGGGATGGCCGGGAAGTGGTGCTGGGCACGGTATTCATGCTGATTGGTGAGAACAGCCGGGAAGTCGCCATGCGTGCAGCGACCCGCCTCAAGGAAATCGATGCTTCGCTACCGGAAGGGGTCAGTGCGCGTGCGGTTTATGACCGCACCCAACTGGTGGACCGCAGTATTGCCACGGTCCAGAAGAACCTCCTCGAGGGAGCCTTGCTGGTAATCGTGGTTCTTTTCCTGCTGCTGGGCAATATCCGTGCGGCACTGATCACGGCGGCCGTGATCCCGGTTGCCATGCTGATGACCATCACCGGCATGGTGCAGAACCGGGTATCGGCCAACCTGATGAGCCTTGGGGCCTTGGACTTCGGCCTGATCGTCGATGGCGCCGTGATCATCGTCGAGAATTGCCTGCGCCGCTTCGGTGAGCGGCAGCACGCCCTGGGCCGCTTACTGTCCATCGAGGAGCGCTTCCAACTAGCTGCGAAAGCAAGTGCCGAGGTAATCAAGCCTAGCCTGTTCGGTCTGTTCATCATTGCCGCTGTTTATCTGCCGATCTTTGCCCTCAGCGGGGTCGAGGGCAAGACTTTCCATCCCATGGCTATCACTGTGGTCATGGCGCTGGTTGCCGCAATGGTGTTATCCCTGACTTTCGTGCCGGCGGCCATCGCACAGTTCGTCACCGGCAAGGTCGAGGAAAAAGAAACCCGCCTGATGCAGCGGCTGCATGGGATTTACGCTCCTCTGCTGGAGAAGTCCCTATCGCTGCAAAAGCCGGTGATTGGCGCCGCTGCAGTGCTGGTGGTGCTGTGTGGATTGTTGGCGACTCGCCTGGGTACGGAGTTCATCCCCAACCTGGATGAGGGGGATATTGCCCTGCACGCCCTACGCATCCCGGGTACCAGCCTGACCCAGGCTATCGGTATGCAGGCCCAGCTCGAAGCACGGATCAAGCAGTTCCCGGAAGTAGACAAGGTGGTGGGCAAGCTCGGCACGGCAGAAGTGGCCACCGACCCGATGCCGCCTTCTGTGGCCGATACTTTCATTCTGCTCAAGGAACGCAAGGACTGGCCGGACCCGCGCAAGTCCAAGGCTACCCTGGTGGCGGAGCTGGAGGAAGCTGTTCGTGCCATCCCCGGCAACAACTACGAGTTTACCCAGCCGGTACAGATGCGGATGAACGAGTTGATTGCCGGTGTACGTGCGGAAGTGGCGATCAAGGTATTCGGCGATGACCTGCAAGCGCTGACCGCGGTTGGCAAACAGATCGAGAAAGTCGCAGGCAGCATTTCCGGAAGTGCCGACGTGAAACTTGAGCAGGTGACCGGCCTGCCGCTGCTGGTCATCAAGCCGGATCGTGCCGCCCTGGCCCGCTACGGCCTGGCCGTGGCCGACATCCAGGACACCGTATCCGCGGCGATGGGTGGGGCAACGGCTGGCCAGCTTTTCGAGGGGGATCGCCGTTTCGATATCGTGGTGCGTCTCCCCGATGCCCAGCGCCAGGACCCGAAGGCACTGGCAGCGCTGCCCATTGCCCTGCCGGCGACAAGCAGAGCCGATGGAGCTTCGTTGTCGCGGATGCCCGGCGTGGTGCCCTTGAGTGCCGTGGCCACTATTGCGGTAGAGCTAGGGCCCAACCAGGTCAGTCGGGAAAACGGTAAGCGGCGCGTGGTCATCACGTCGAACGTGCGCGGCCGGGACCTCGGCTCCTTCGTGGAGGAACTCCGGGGGAAAGTTGCGGCGGAAGTCGTGCTGCCTGTCGGAAGCTGGGTCGAATACGGCGGCACCTTCGAACAGCTGATCTCGGCCGGCCAGCGTCTGAGCGTCGTGGTTCCCGTGGTCCTGGTCATGATTTTTGGCTTGCTGTTCATGGCCTTCGGATCGGCCAAGGATGCCGCAATCGTGTTCAGCGGCGTACCCCTGGCGCTGACCGGTGGCGTACTGGCCCTGTGGCTGCGCGGTATTCCCTTCTCCATCTCAGCCGGGGTCGGATTCATTGCGTTGTCTGGCGTTGCGGTACTCAACGGCTTGGTGATGATCACCTTCATACGGAAGCTGCGTGAGCTTGGGCAACCGCTACATACCGCTGTGACCGAGGGGGCGCTGACCCGTCTGCGCCCCGTGCTGATGACCGCACTGGTTGCCAGTCTTGGCTTCGTCCCCATGGCCCTCAATGTCGGTACAGGTGCTGAAGTGCAGCGCCCACTGGCAACCGTGGTGATCGGCGGCATCATCTCTTCGACCCTGCTGACCCTCTTGGTGCTCCCGGTGCTGTACCGGCTGATACACCGGAATGAGAACGAGGAGACAGCCGCGTGACCCCTTCCCCCATTCTATTCAACAAGGAGTTTCCTTTGCCATTTCGCCAGTTCAGCGCCACCGGCATTTGCCGGTGGACCGTGGCGCTCCTCGCGTCACTGCTGCCCCTGTGGGCTTTCGCCCACGGGGTCACGGGAGAGGATCAGTCCTTTCTCGAGCAGAACACCGGCCGCAACCTGCTGTTGTTCGCCTACCTGGGAGCCAAGCACATGGTCACCGGGTATGACCATCTGTTGTTCCTGTTTGGTGTGGTGTTCTTTCTGTACCGCATGCGCGACGTCAGCATTTACGTGACCCTGTTCGCCGTCGGACACAGCGTGACCCTGCTGCTGGGGGTGCTGGGCGGTTTCCACGTCAATCCCTATGTCGTCGACGCAATCATCGGCGTCTCCGTGGTTTACAAGGCGCTGGACAACCTGGGGGCATTCAAGCACTGGTTGGGATTCCAGCCCAATACCAAGGCGGCCGTACTGGTCTTCGGCTTTTTCCACGGTTTCGGCCTGGCCACCAAGCTGCAGGACTTCTCGTTGTCCCGCGATGGTCTGGTGCCGAACATGCTGGCCTTCAACGTTGGCGTAGAACTTGGCCAATTGCTGGCACTGGCTGGAATTCTGATCGTCATGGGGTTCTGGCGCCGCAGCACAGCCTTCTCCCGGCAAGCATTCACCGCCAATACCGCACTCATGGCTGCTGGCTTTGTCTTGGTCGGCTACCAACTTACCGGCTATTTCGTTTCCTGATCGAGGTCTTCCTATGTCCAATACTCAAACCCACTCCCTGCCCAGTAGTGCCAGTCTGTTCAAGGCAACCGCGGTAGCCGCAGGTGTTGCCGCCACCTTGCTGGTGACCATGGTGCTTCCTGCGGAATATGGGATGGACCCTACCGGCATTGGCCGTTTCCTCGGCCTCGATGCCCTTAAACAGTCTGCCGGTGCTGAAACAACATCTGTTCTGGCAACCCCGGATGCTATTGCTGGCCCCAATGCAATGCTTGCCGCCAAAGCAGATGCTGCTTTCGGAAAGCAAGCCGGCAGGTCCTTGGATGCCTCCGCCGTTTCATTGGCAGGTGATGGCCCCATGCGTCGCAACACATTCACGGTAACGCTGGCTCCCGGCAAAGGCGCAGAGGTCAAAGCGCACCTCCGGGCTGGTGAAGGCCTGACCTTCCACTGGCAAGCAACCGCCGCGGTGGCCGTGGATATGCACGGCGAAGCACCGAATGCCAAAAATGCCTGGACCAGCTATTCGGTCGAAAGTGCTCAAAAGAGTGCATCCGGCACTTTTGTTGCCCCCTTCGAAGGAAGTCACGGTTGGTATTGGCAAAACCGCGGCACCGAGCCGGTGACGGTATCCATCGAAGCCTCCGGTTTCCAATCCGAGTTGTATCGGCCGTAACGAAGCTTTCTTACACGGCCCCGTTGTATTAACCCCGCGGCTTGCCGCTTTCACATTGGAGATGTACCCCGTGAAAAACAAAACCTTCCTGTCCCTCTCTTTGCTGGTCGGGTCCTTCATGTCGCTTTCCAGCGTTGCCTATGCCCACGGTGTCCACGAAGACAGTGCCGAACCAAAGGCCACGCCCACTGCTTGCCGGCACCTCACCGACACCGAGCATTACGTGGTGGATCTAAAGGACCCCGCAACCCGGGCGCTCAAGACCCGTTGCGATGCCACCAAGAAGCCTGTAACCCCGGTGGCCGAGAAGAAGGACGAAACACCGGATAAGAAGTAACCCCTCCTGATAGTTCATTGTCGCCCGTAGAGACATAGGAAATAGCCATGCTTGAAATCCTCCGACATCGCAGTTTTAGGCATTTGTTTCTCGCCCAAGTCGTTGCATTGGTGGGGACGGGGCTTTTGACCGTGGCCCTGGCATTGCTGGCCTATGATCTGGCAGGCGCCAATGCCGGTGCGGTACTGGGTACCGCACTGGCCATCAAAATGATCGTCTACGTCACGCTTTCGCCTGTAGCGGGGGCTGTTGTCCCTGCGGCATGGCGAAAGCGTGTCTTGGTCGGCCTAGATTTGATTCGAGCGGCGGTGGCATTGCTGCTGCCGTTCGTCACCGAAATCTGGCAGGTCTATGTGCTGATTGCGCTGCTGCAATCAGCCTCAGCCTGCTTTACCCCGCTTTTTCAGTCGCTTATTCCCCAGATTCTGCCGGAGGAAAGCGACTACACCCGCGCGCTCTCCCTGTCGCGGCTGGCCTATGACCTGGAAAGCCTGCTTAGTCCGGCCCTGGCAGCGGCATTGTTGGTGGTCATCAGTTTTCACGGGCTGTTTGCCGGCACCTCCGTCGGCTTTGTTCTATCTGCACTGTTGGTCATGAGCACGGCATTTCCCGTCGTGCCAGAAACCCGTTTGGGAGATGGCCCCTACAGTCGAGCCCTCCGAGGCATGCGGATTTATCTACACACACCGCGACTACGCGGACTTCTGGCGTTGAACCTATGTGCCGCAAGTGGGGCCAGCATGGTTTTCGTGAATACCGTAGTCCTTGTCCGCGAGGTGCTGGGAGGCGGTGAACGGGAGGTGGCATGGGCTCTGGCAGCTTTCGGTGCCGGGTCCATGGCCGTGGCCTTTTCCTTGCCAACATTGCTCGACCGTATGGCGGATCGTCGAATCATGCTGAGCGCGGCATCAGCAATGGTCGTTGTGCTACTGGCGGTAACGGGGGTTTGGTGGAGTACCGGGGGTTTGGGCTGGGCAAGTCTCATTCCCGCATGGGTGGTTCTGGGTATGTCCTACGCAGGCCTGGTAACACCCGGGGGACGACTATTGCGGCGCTCGGCCCAATCGGACGATCTACCCTTTTTGTTTGCCGCCCAGTTTTCACTCTCACACCTGTGTTGGCTTCTGGCTTATCCACTGGCGGGATGGCTTGGAGCGCGGCTGGGATTCGGTGTTGCCCTCTCCGCCCTTAGCGCCATGGCAGCAGTGGGAGGGGCGCTTGCCTGGCGCACTTGGCCAAGGCAGGACCCTGATGTGATTGCCCACCATCATGACGATCTCTCTACCGACCACCCTCATTGGAACGAGTACGCGCTTGGTGGCGGAGGTCGGACTCATGAGCACCGTTTTGTCATCGATGAACTGCATCAGCGATGGCCCCACTAAGCCGGCCACTACGCGATGGTACTGAGTGATTTTCTTCGAGTAGCAGATAGCCACCTGATTGTTGGTCGGGGACTCTTTCACATGCTCAGCCACATGTGGCTCCACATCGAGTTCCGGCTATTTGCCGTCGGAATTGGCGTGCTACTGGTGTTGCTGTTGGTACTGATTTTTATGAGCTGGGAAGAGGAGCGGTGGATTCGTGCTGTAAGGATTTTTGATTTTTTATTTCGAAAACGGAAATAAAAAAGCTCATTAATGGGGTGGTATTCGCATGCCAAAGATGGAGCTTCCACAGCAGGTGGCAAAACTAGATACAACGCCGACATCCGTAGTTGGTCAGTCCCGTATGCAGACGGCCGACTTCTCGAAAATCCTCAATCAGGCGCTTTCCAGGAGCAACACGCCAGCTGACGTAGGCGTAACCGTGCATAGAGACGGAAACAAGAAACCGGGGGACTTCCAGCAAAAAATGCTGGGAATACGGGCCTATAGGCAACAGCTCATTGCTTCAAATATCGCGAATTCCGATACGCCAGGATATAGGGCTATGGATATCGATGTCGAAGATGCTGCCAAGCAGAACCAAATGGGGCTGTTGCCATTAGCAAAATCATCTCCCAGCCATATCAACGGGAGTGCTCATTGGTCCTCTCCGCCGTTCAACCTGAAATACCGCACACCATTTCAGGCCAGTGCAGACGCAAATACCGTAGAAATGGACATTGAGCGCCAGCATTTTGCTGAGAATGCTGTGATGTACCAATTCACCCTGGATCAGGTTGGTGGCGATTTCAAAGAGCTGACTGAGTTGTTTCGAAACCTAAAATAGTTCGTTCAAGCTAGCCTCATGCCAGCCAGGCTGCAAATCCAATGTAGCAACAAATTTTATTTGTAGAGTTATCAACAGCATTGTAGAGTACACTCATGACTACATGGATCGCACTCATTACCAGCCTTCCCACCGAGAATGCCACGGCCCGCATGCGTGCCTGGCGTAGCCTCAAGGCATCGGGTGCCGCCGTCCTCCGGGATGGGGTCTATCTGATGCCGGAGCGGGAGGATTGCCGGAACACACTTGATGCCGTAGCCGCAGATGTTCGTGCTGCAGAAGGTACAGCCCTGGTCGTCCGCCTCGAGGAGCCCAGCGATGGCAACTTTGTGGTCTTCTTCGACCGCAGCGCCGACTTTGCTACTCTGCTGGGGGAGATTGCCACGGCCCGAGACACGCTCGGTCCGGACACGGTAAACGAAGCTCTGAAGCAAGCCCGCAAGCTGCGCAAGGCGTTCTCCAACCTGGTAGCCATCGATTTTTTCCCTGGAGAAGCGCAAAAGCAGGCCGATGAGGCCTTACGTGACCTTGAGCAACGAGCAGCCTGGGCTCTTTCCCCCGATGAGCCGCACCCGGTCAACGACGCTATCTCCCGCTTAAGCATTCAGGACTATCAAAAACGTCGTTGGGCAACGCGACGGCGCCCCTGGGTGGACCGGCTGGCCAGTGCCTGGCTGATTCGCCGCTACATCGATCCCCAGGCCGAACTGCTCTGGCTGGCAACGCCGGCAGATTGTCCGGCCGAGGCTCTTGGTTTTGATTTCGATGGGGCGACGTTCACCCATGTCGGCGCCCGGGTGACCTTCGAAGTGCTGCTTGCCAGCTTCGGCCTGGAAACTCCGGCTCTGCAGCGCATCGGTACCTTGGTCCATTTCCTGGATGTGGGTGGCGTACAACCGCTAGAGGCGGTGGGCATCGAAAGCACCCTGGCCGGCCTACGCGACACCATTCTCGATGATGACCAACTCCTGGCATTGGCCGGCAGTATCTTTGACGGACTACTGGCCTCCTTTGAGAAAGGATCGAAATCATGAGTACGATCCTGACAGCCGCCGATTCCACCTCGCCAGAGTCCAAACCTGCCGAAGTCAGCTTCTGGCAGGCCTTCCTGTTCTGGCTGAAGCTCGGCTTCATCAGTTTTGGCGGGCCTGCCGGGCAGATCGCCATCATGCATCAGGAGCTGGTCGAGCGCCGGCGCTGGATTTCTGAACGCCGCTTTCTGCACGCCCTCAATTACTGCATGGTGCTCCCCGGTCCGGAGGCCCAGCAGTTGGCTACCTATATCGGTTGGTTGATGCACCGCACCTGGGGTGGCATCGTCGCCGGTGGGCTATTCGTGCTGCCGTCGCTGTTCATCCTGATTGGGCTGTCGTGGATCTATATCGCGTTCGGCAATGTGCCCCTGGTGGCCGGCCTGTTCTACGGCATCAAACCGGCGGTTACCGCCATTGTCGTCCAGGCGGCCCACCGCATCGGCTCCAGGGCCCTGAAGAACAATGCCCTCTGGGCCATCGCTGCAGCATCCTTTGTGGCCATATTTGCACTCAACGTGCCGTTCCCAGCCATCGTCGCGGCGGCTGCAGCCATCGGCTACTTTGGCGGCCGTGTCGCGCCGGACAAATTCAAGGCTGGTGGCGGCCACGGCAAAGCGGATAAGTCCTTCGGCCGAGCCCTGATCGACGACGATACGCCGACGCCGGTACATGCCCGGTTCTCCTGGGGCCAGTTGGCGAAAGTCGCGCTTATCGGTGGCTTGCTGTGGCTGGTCCCGATGGGGCTGCTGACCGCCAGCTACGGATGGAGTCATACCCTGACCCAGATGGGCTGGTTCTTCACCAAGGCCGCATTGCTGACCTTTGGTGGTGCTTACGCCGTACTGCCCTATGTTTACCAGGGGGCCGTCGGGAGCTATGGCTGGCTCACCGGTCCCCAGATGATTGATGGTCTGGCCCTTGGCGAAACAACACCGGGACCGCTCATCATGGTGGTGACCTTCGTCGGCTTCGTTGGCGGCTACGTGAAGGCCGTGTTCGGCCCGGATAGCCTCTTCCTGGCCGGTGCGGTGGCGGCCATGCTGGTCACCTGGTTCACCTTCCTGCCGTCCTTCGTCTTCATCCTGATGGGCGGTCCCTTCATCGAAACGACCCACAATGACCTGAAGTTCACGGCGCCGCTCACCGCCATCACGGCCGCCGTGGTCGGCGTTATCCTGAACCTGGCCCTGTTCTTCGGTTACCACGTGCTGTGGCCGAAGGGCTTCGACGGGGCGTTCGAGTGGGTATCGGCACTGATTGCCCTAGGGGCAGCCATTGCCTTGTTCCGCTTCAAGGCGAACGTCATCCATGTCATTGGTGGCTGCGCGGTCATCGGCTTCCTGGTGAAGATGTTCCTGTGAGCCTCGGCATGGGAACGGCACGGTGGGTAGGGGTCGCTGTGCTGGTGACGGCTATCAACGCTGCTGCTGCCGACAGAGGCTGGGTATTGCTCCAGGGCAAGGTGCTGGCCCAAGCCCTGTCCAACCAGGATTTCGGTGATGGCGTCCACTTTGCCTACCAATTTCTCAGTGGTGGGGAGTTGCGCGGCATGAATATGGGCAAGCCTGCCAGGGGAAATTGGCGGGTCATTGGCAATGAGCTTTGCTGGCACTGGACGAGGCCCAAAGAACCAGAGGAGTGTTACCAGGTACGCCAGCGAGGACAGGCTGTCCGTCTCTATTTGGATGGTCAGGAAGTGCTTTCCGGCAACCTGACCCCGTTACCCGCCAATCTGAAGGAGATGCCCCAATGAAATGGATCACGCGAGAAAGACCCAAGATTGATCGTATCGCCTGTCCCTGGCTGATAAGCCGGTTTGTCGACGAGAGTCCGGAATTCCTCTACGTCCCCGCAGGTGAAGTGATGCGCATTGCGGCCGAGACCGGTGCCACCCCCTACGACGTGCCCAACACCGAATTGGGCCACCATGGCGACCAGTGCAGCTTCGATGCCTTCATCGGAAAGTACAAGCTTGAGGATGCCGCACTCAACAAGCTGGCCCTCATCGTGCGCGGCGCCGACTGCGGTCAGCCACAACTGGCCAAGGAAGCGGCTGGTCTATTGGCCATTTCAAAGGGTCTGTCTCTGAATTTCAGCGACGATCACGAGATGCTGGCCCACGGCATGGTCATCTACGATGCGCTCTACGCCTGGTGCGCCGATACCCCGCTGAAGAAAATAGGCCGGTTTCTGGGGTTGAAGTGACTGGCCGCTGGTTGCTGCCTGAAGGTGTAGACCGGGTAGTGCTGCCGCTCCTGGTGGGCAAGGCCCTGCGGGCATTTGCCGATGGCTATGTGGCAGTTCTCCTTCCAGCCTATCTGCTGGCGCTCGGTTTCGGCACCCTGGATGTCGGCATCCTGAGTACAACGACCTTGCTGGGTTCGGCATTCGCCACCCTGGCGGTGGGGGCCTGGGGCCATCGCTTCCATCACCGGAACCTGCTGCTGGGCGCCGCGCTGCTGATGCTGGGGACCGGGCTCTCCTTTGCCTCTTTGTCAGCATTCCTGCCCCTGCTCCTGGTCGCTTTCGTCGGCACCCTCAATCCGAGTTCTGGGGATGTCAGCGTGTTTCTGCCCCTCGAACATGCCCGGTTGGCCGAATCGGGCCAGGGTACTGCCCGCACCACCTTGTTCGCCCGCTACTCCCTGCTTGGAGCCCTGTTTGCTGCGTTGGGGGCGCTGGCCTCAGGCATTCCCCAGCTACTGGTATCGGTGCTGGGGATCGAGCTGCTATCAGGGTTCCGGGTGATGTTCGTGCTCTACGGGCTGGTGGGTGGCACGGTATGGCTGCTGTATCGACGGATGCCGGCACCCCGGCGGGAGTGCGCGGTGGCCGCTCCGCAGGCGCTCGGCGAGTCGAAGGGCGTTGTTGTCCGGCTGGCGCTGCTGTTCTCCCTGGACTCCTTTGCGGGAGGGCTGGCCATCAATGCCTTGATGGCCCTTTGGTTCTTTCAGCGTTTTGAGTTGTCGCTGGCTGCCGCGGGGAGCTTCTTCTTCTGGGCTGGGCTGTTGTCCGCTGTGTCCCAGCTAATCGCACCGAAGGTCGCCGAGCGCATTGGCCTGGTGAATACAATGGTATTCACCCACATTCCCGCCAGCATCTGTCTCATCGCCGCGGCATTTGCCCCGGGTCTCGAGCTGGCATTCGCATTGTTGTTTATCCGGGCGTTGCTGTCTCAGATGGACGTACCGGTTCGAAGCGCTTTCGTAATGGCGGTGGTGACACCGGCCGAGCGTGCAGCTGCGGCAAGTTTTACTGCGGTCCCACGCAGTTTGGCTTCTGCCATCAGCCCAACGATTGGTGGGGCAATGTTTGCAGCGGGATGGCTTGCAGCGCCTCTGGTTGCCTGTGGAGCGTTGAAAATTTGCTATGACTTAATGCTTTGGAAAGCATTTCGACAACGAGACCCATAACGAAGTGGATTTGTCTCTCGGGCCTCAGAAGGAGCCGAAGTCGGCAATCAAAATTGGGCAGATGCAAGGGCCCTTATCGGAATTTCAACAATAGGCTTCATTGGACGGGCAACAGAATAACAAGGCTTTCTAGCTCCAAAGACTCTCGGTTGAACCATGTCACCTTTAGGTCACCGTTGTCTTGCAGTTCCAAGAAGAGGCCGGTTGCGACACGCGGACCATCAAGTTTTTCGTTCCGGATTGCTTCAATCAACCTTGGCATATGGGAAACGAAGAGCGCAATTTGATAAGCAAGTAGGTCGGCGTCGTCAACGGAAAGCGTAAGTCGAACACCGAAATAGTCGTTCGGAATGGGGAGAGCGACCACGATGTCGGTTCGCTCTGGAAGTTTCTTCTTTAGGCGAACAACCTTCTCCGCGAACAACTTCACCTTGTTTGCCGCGCCTACCACGAGCGCCGTCGCCTTTGCGCGGTTCTTCCACGATTCCTTTGCCGCTTCCTTCACGATCTCCGCCATATACAAAGCCGCGGCAGCCGAGAAAAGGCTAATCCACCAACTTGAATCGGCAATCAGGTGAATCCACGACGGTGGCTCAGCAGATAGGAGAGCAACGCGTCCATCTTCGATCTCAAATTCGAATTCTGGACCAACGTCTTCGCCAAATTCCTTGAGAGGTTGAATCGGTACATCTGCAGTGGAGAGCGCTCTCATAGCCTATGAAACCTCGCGTCGAAATTGAGCGGCCTGCGCATCTTTTCGCGCAGGTCCGCTCGAATGTAGTGGTAGGGGGCGTATTGGTATTGATGACACGAAGCGCCCTCAACGACTGAAGTGCCGAAGCATGAGATCGCCGTACCCCCAGACAAATGCACCCCAGATAGCAACGAACGTAATGATCCAGCTAACGGTACCGTGCTGTTTGTTGAACAGGCGGAAGAGTGCCCACGACTCGGAGAATGTTCCACCACGGATGGATTCGAAGAAGTTGTTGATTCTGAGTTGGGCAAAGACGCAGAAGACCGAAGTGATTGCACCGCTGCGCTGAAACCACGAAGCAAGAGGTTCAGATTCCGGCTTTAGCACCGCGGCAGCCGCCAACACCTCCGCCAAAACCGCGACAAAACACAACGACAGGATGAACAGCAATTCCAGTCTAAGGCGGGTCTCAACGGCGATGGTCACTTGTGCCCCTAACGTTGAAGGCAAGGGGCGGCCCACTTGCGGGACGTCCCAGCAGCCGAAGGCTGCGCCTTGAACGTGGTGTTAGGCTCCACCACTCAGCACCTCTGCGATATCTTGACGTGCGACAGCGATGAATGCCTCTTTCAGTTTGAAGAAGTCAGCAACTTCCTTCGCAGGCTGCGCACTATGACTGGTAATGACGTAGTCGGCCAATTTCTTCGCCGCCTCCACGACCATACCGGATGCGACAAGTGAAACCTCCGCGAACTTTCCGTTCAGCATGTTTAGATCGGCAAGGGATGAAATTTTCTCTTCTCTCGCCTGAACTACGAGTCGTTGCGTTTCAACTAGAAACTCCGCGTAAAGTTTGTGGCGAATAGTGCTTTGTTCTTTCGCAAGCGCAAGTTTCCATTCGTGGTTCTTTACACTGCGGCTCGCCAAGTAGTTTATGAACCCACCAATCAACACCCCCGAGAGGGTACCGAGTACGGCGATAGTTTCAGACGGCATAGTGGAGCCTAACAGTTAATAGACGGACCCATGGGTCCGTCTATGCGTAATCGTACGGACATGAGAAAAATGCCGGGAACCTTGAACTAGCGACGATTCTCGCGCCTTGTGGCCGAAATATGATTTACGAAAAAGGAGATGGAGTCGCAAGTATCTATCCATCTTGCATTTGGCTCAAGGCGAGCGTCTGCTCGATGTGAAATTCACAGTATTCATGCGAATACTCACCTAACCTTCCCTTGGACTTTCGCTGATTAAAGAGACTTTTCTATTTTCTGCCCGGAGGTTGGCGATCAAGGAATCCTTCTCTTTCAACAAATCCTCCAGCTCTTGAATACGTTGCTGGAGCGCGTAATTCTCCCGGGCAATCTTCAACAGATTGGACTGCTCCAGTTCCAGAAGCTCCCGGTATTCCTTCTTTCGTTCCTCTGCCTTTGCAAGCGCGGATGTCTTGATCTTCAACTTCGACTGGGCATCAGTGTCGTTGATGCGCTGAATCTCGGACAATATCTCCCGGTGGTACCGATACAGTGTGGAACGCTCCACTCCAGCCTCTTGAGCAACGCTGGCGGCGGTCAGGCGAGACCCAACCCTTACCTGATCGGGATGTCCGCCAACAATGCGCTGTATTGCCAAGTTCAGGGCTTGTCGCGTCAGCTTGATCGAATTTTCCTTATGGGCCTGTAGCGCTTGCGGGTTCCCAGCATTATTGCTCATTGAGGTATTTCCAATTTGGCGATGACATCAAGGGCCTTATTCAGGATTCGCTGGGACCGGGTTTTACCAGGCAGCCCCAGATCCGACATGTCTAAAGCCGTTTGCTGCTGAAGAGCAATTTCCTTCCAGACCGGAAGGTGCTCAGGGCCGATCATCCCGTAGGCGCAATCGACGCACATGTCTGCCTCAAAAACACACAGGCCACCACAACTTGTCCCCTTGGCATTGCCGATGCACCAACTGTGGCCGGTCCCATTTAGGGTGATGCTTGACGAAATCTGTTGCAACAAGGACTGCTTATTCTTGGCAGTTTTGATGGTCTGGCGTAGATCGGCAAGCATGATGTCGCCGTTGGCCAGGGGAGCGTCTGTCATCAGGTAATTGTGTAGAACGCTCTCCTGCTTTTCTGTCTTGCTCCGCAATATTTCCGTGAGTAGGTCTGTATCCGTCTGGTAGGCATCGGAGGCTCCGCTGGTATATAGCAGCGTCATGTCAATGGACCAGTGACCAAAATGCTCTCGGAGATAGTGGAGATCGCCCAGCTCGGCTGAGGCGACGAAATAGGCATAGGTTCTGCGGAATTGATGGGATGAAAGCCGCCAATATTTGCCGTCGTCTCCCAGAATATTGAAATGTGGACAGAAGTTCTGGAGGCGTCGATGAATGGTGCTTTTGCTGAGCACTCCTACTAAATGACCCACACAGGGGGCGCATCCCAGGAAGAGCCCATCCCGGTCCTTTCTGGCGGTGTGCAGGCGTTTGAGTTGGCGTTTGTGGAAGGTCGAGCCCGGAATGGACATGTCGAGTTGCTGTTCAAATTGGGAAATCTGCTCCTCGATCTGAATTGCATACGGTTGTCGATACCACTCCATTACACGAACTGCGGTCTCAACAATTGGCGGGACGAGCCATTTGTGCGGCTTTATTCCAGTCTTGAAGATTGTGCCGTGAAGCCAGATGAGATCAATGCCATCGTCCGCTTTGTCATGAGCGATGCACCCCCTTTTTAGGGATAGCGTTTCGGAATCCCGGATTCCGGAGAACATGGCAATCACGATATAGCAGGAATCCCGGAGATAACTCAGTTCTGCACTGAGGTCACGAGAGCCCTCAAAACCCAATTCCCGGGCTAGTGGTATTCGGATATTGGTGGCTTGGAATCCCTCTTTGTTAGCCACCGCCTGCTCCAGGGCATCCCGAGTGCTTAAGATATGGGGAGCTAGGTTGGTGACGTAATTTATTGCGACTTCGGCTAGCTGGCGAACCGTGCGCTCTGGGATTCGTAGTGTCTTGATGGTTCGACCTTTGGCTCGTTCTCCTGACAGAGTGAAACCGGATTCATCAGGCCATGGATGTGTAGGTAAGGCATCGGCCAGCTTTTCACGTTGAAGATATAGCTCCTCCAAAACTATCAACCGCCTTGCATGCCAGCCCTTGGCTGTCGGTTTGCCTGTTCTCTGATTAATCTTGGCAATGGGGACATATTCCAGGGCTCTTCCCTCTATATCCCTGAACTGTCGCATGCCTCGGGACGCCATCCAGCGCAATAGGGGCGTTAGCGCTACCACATGGGCAATCACGGTTGCCATTCGCGGTCGTTGGCGCCCATCGATAGGGTCTATAAACAAGGACCAGGTAAAGTCCTTGGTACTTTCCAGCAGGGGGGCATGCTGGTGGTCAGTGAGAAATTCACCAGGTGCGATCTCAATGCGCCAGTTGATCCGCTTTTCACTATCCCTAGCGTTGTTTTGCGGGATGTAAGGCCAGAAGTCCCAGATTTCGTCCTCATACCGGGACACCACGACGGACTCACCCAGATCCGTCTTCGCCATAGAGACCGGAGTTCTGGCCTTTTCTGCGGATGAAAGCGCTCGAATGGGCTTCGCAGGATTAGCTAGTGTGCTCATATCAGGGGGGCGTCATTGCGCCAGGCAGGATGCGGTGTGGATTGGGCTCGCTGGCGGGCTTCCGCCACTACGGCAGAATCAAACTGCACCGCAATTTGTTCGTCGATAGTTCTTATGACTGGTCCGAATGTTTTCATCCACTGGTGGGGAGGAATCTTGGGGCGCTCAGCCAGGAGACGGAAATAGAAGCTGTATAGGCGGTAAAGGTCGTCCTCAAACACCACCATGCTGGGGCAGCGAAAGCAGGCCAGGAATTTTCCGCAGACCTGGTCCGCTTCGCGAAATGGATTCCGACAGCGGGCAATCGATGTGTTGTAGCCACCGGTGAGCAGCTCAGTTGCGTTCCGAAGAGGAATCTCTCCATCTGCTGCTAAGCGGATAGCTAAGGTTTCATCTCTGCTGGTGGCCCAGCCCACCATGGCCTGGCCAATGAAGGCATGGTTGCGAACAGCCTCGGGAGTGACTGGTGGAATGTAGCGTTGGATGGTCAGGAGAATGGAACTATGGCCAAGGGCTTGTTGTAGCTTACGTAGGTCGCGATGACGTAGGTAGTAATTCAGCGCAAATGTCGGTCTGAGGCGTGCGATGCTCAGGTTCAAGGGGGCGCCTCGGTCGTCAAATAGCTCATGTCGATTGACAAAGCTTTTGAGTGCATTGCGCACCTGAACTTCGTCGAAACGAACAACATTTCCGCGACGTCGTGAGTACGTGACGTCGGCCAAACGGCAGAGAAAAACGAATGGGCGATCTGCTTCGTCAGCGTCTGACACAAAGCGCTCTGTGTATTGCTGTAGCTGCCGGAGATAATCTCCCACCATTTTGGTAATGGGTGTTGCAGTTTCCTCCGGTGTATTTTTGGGAAGGGATATGGTGCGCGTGGTATACCCACGGCGCTTCTCCAAGACCAGTAAGTCTCGATCCGGAAGAAAGCTGCGCAGGCTATCCCGGCGCATTTCCAGGAGGGGGGTCATATTCACGCCGCAGGTCAAAACGGTGATGACGGCATGAACTGCCAAGACTTGATGAGATGAGAGGGCTTCCGGATTTGCGTTGAATAGGGCCAGATCTTCTGCGCAGGCAGCAATGATCCGCTCTTGCTCCCCTGCAGAGTAACCTTCTCGTCGCGGTATCCGCTTATTGGAGTTGGGATAGGGATTCTTGGGGAAATTCAGGTTAGGGTTGATGGACTCTGGCACATGTTGCCGGCGATTTTTGAGTATTGATTTGATACCGGCATAGGTCGCATTACAGGCGGATACAGACCACGGTAACCCCTTGTTCTTTCCGTGTTGAACGGTCTGTAGGGCCAACCATGCTACAAATTGCATGATGATTAGCCGGTCGACCTGTTCCAGAGTAGTCACTACTTGGCCGGATTGCTCCAGGTCATCCAGGAAGTGCCAGAAGCAACGAATACCGCTATTGAAATAGGTCATCAGTGATTTGCCGGCAGAGACAAAACGCAGAGACCAAATGGCATCTCGCATTTGCTCGGCCAACGGCTCACGGCCTCGGGCCCGGTGGCTTGTGAAGTCGAAGTGATACTCCGCGCCACTGTGTACACAGCGAATGGTGAACGCCCATCCTGGAGGGAGGTCGATGATCTGCTTTTCTGGGGTCAGATCGATGTGGGTATTGCGATCAACCCGCTTACGCCGGATCGCCATCAGACACAATCCTCTTGGAGCAGTTTGCAGATGTCAGCTTGGTAGCCATCCAAGGCTGTGTGATCTACCAGACTGGCTGTGTGTATATAGATTTGTGTCGTTGCCAAACTGCTGTGTCCCATGCGTTCCATGACCCAAAACAGAGCGCTTTCCTTACTCTTGAATTGACTCATCCGGATAAATTCGTAGGTGCCATACGTGTGACGCAGCATGTGTGGTGTGCATTTGATTCCTGATTTCTCTGAGGCCTTCTTGAAGGCGTTGTTTATTCCGCCCAGGCTGATTGGCTCTCCATATGCTGTCAGGAAGACCCGGTTGCTCTCAGGACCAACGTGCCGTTTACGGTAGCGCTTAGCCAGCGAAGATCTCTCATAAATTACGTAGTTCCATAACTGGACAGCTAGGTCATAAGGGACAGATACCCATCGGGGTTTTCTGCCCTTTGTTGTACGTAGCGTCATCGCGAGAGGCTTACCTGGTGGATGGCCAGATGGATTGGGAATGTCCTCCAACTCCAAGGTTGCAACCTCTTCCCTACGAAGTCCCGAAAACCACATCAAGTAGGCCATTAGGCGGTTACGTCGCGGGGTTAGCGCGGTGACGAACAGCCTGGCCTTGTCGGCTGTTAGAAATTTTGGTTGTGGCTTAAATGAACGTAACTTCAGTTCATTGGCTTGGACTTGATTTCCCTTGGCATCAATGTGCGCCAGAAATCCCTTCGGCCGGGATACCCGAACGTCCTCCATATAGAAGGGGAGGGAAGAGATTTTCTGTGAGCGCAAGGCCCATTTGTAGAAGTTGGATACAGCCCCCACACGGTGGTTGACCGTAGAGCGGCGACATCCTCGTGAAAGCATGGAGTCCCGCCAGGCTGCTAGATGAGTGCTTCTTATCCTGTCCCAGGAAATCTCTATGGTTTCCAGGAAGCTGAAGAATTCATAGAGGTGATTTCCATAGGTCTGCCAAGTCTTCGGGGACGATGTTCTTCCCCTAACTACGGCGACGTGGAAGAGATATTCATTTGGCGCTGTGACAAGCGCCATTTGGTCGTCAATGAGAAATGGGATGCCTGGGTATGGCTGTCCGTGTACCGTGAAGGTTGGGTCGGTGAGGAATAAGTGCATATCGATCCAGGCAGTAGTAATCCAGTTGTCCAGAATGGCAACTTGGAGAACCGTAACTGTAAGGACCTTTTTTTTCTACAGAGGCAACACTCTGCAGGTCTCTTAAAAGTTCAAGGGGCTCAATGATGCCTATGGTCACGGCGCCGGCGATTTGCTGCTGATTGAGGTCGCCAGCCGGTTGAAATCCTGCGTCCGGGCCGTCGATACCGTGGCCCGCTTCGGTGGTGATGAATTTGTCGTACTGCTAGGTGAGCTGAGCACAGACCGGGATAGCGCCATCTCCCAGGCCAATACCATTGTGGGAAAGCTGTGCATTCAGCTGGCGACTCCCTACCATCTGAATCTTGTGCCGGGCGATCCTGCCGGCACCATGATTGAGCATCGCTGCTCAGCCAGTATCGGCGTGGTGGTGTTCAATGGCTGCGAAGCGAGTGCAGAGAATGTGATCGACTGGGCCGATGCGGCGATGTACCGGGCGAAGGAGGGTGGGCGTAACCAGATCCGCTTCCACGAGGCTCCTGCCAAGCCGTGAAGGCAATGGCCTGGAAGCTGGACACCCGGGGCGGCACCCAACGAGTGCCGGATTGATTCGCTTGGCCTGGTGCTGCGGACGGGAGGCAGCAGGCGACAGCCGACAAGCGTGTTTTTTCCTGTTTTCGCCGGCCTTTTCCTATTGGCAACAGGGGTTGCCGAGGGCCTCGATGGCGTCGGTAACTTTCCCCGCCGGCCTGCCTGCGGCTGGTAAAAGCTCGGCTATCTGCCTATCAACGGAGTGAAGTGCCGGTCTCCAGCCAGGTGCCGGGCGGGGCGACTGTGGCGCATCCCGTGGGCAGTTTTCCTGTCAGCTCACCATCTCTTCTGTCGCTTGCTGAGACTGGCGGGCGGCCAACGGGTGGGTGGTGTTGTGGTCGCCGCTCAGAAGAAGTGGGTGTAGCGCATGATCCAGCGGGCTTTTTCCAGCAAGCCGTTTTCGGTGCGGAAATCGGCGCCGTATTGCAGCGTCACCCGGCCCTGGGGCAGGTGCATGATGCCGGCCACCTGATAGCGCTGGGCGCGAATCGCGTCGTCCAAGTAACGGCCGTTGATGCGGTTTTCTCCGCCGGTATTGTAGAAATAGGTGGCCGCCACGCTGTACTGGGGCGTGAGGGCGTAACTCAGGCCGGTCTGGGCGCTATACAGGGTATCCGTTTCCTGGGTATCGCCCCGGGGGCCGAAATCCTTGTTCTTCGACGACCACAGGGTGTCCACCGCCGTCATCCAGGTGACCCGTGAGCCCAACATGGTCTGGAAACCGGCCTGCAGGGCGCTGCTGTAGCGGTTGGCCCCCATGTTGAAGGTCAGATTCCGGTTATAGCTGCCGGTGGGCAGGGTCAGGTAGCCCGCTAGCCCAAAATAGGTCTTGGTTTCGTGATTGGCATAGGGCCAGATGGAGAGCAGCAGGGTGGTGTCGCCGGCGCCCGTTTCCGTCGGCAGGGCGGAGAGGGCGCCCTTGGGGTCGATATAGCCGTAGGGCACCTGAACGTAAACGAAGGCTGGCTTGTCGGCCATTTCAAAGGCGGCACCGAAGCGTAGTTGCACTTCCGTGGCGTTGGCCCGCAGGTCGCCGGGCAGCTTTCTGCCGCGGACGTAGTAATCCTCCCGCTGGCTATCCCGATAGGAGAACTGGAACATCCGCAGGCCGGGTTTCGGTGCCTGCACGTCTCCCGGCGCCAGGTCGATGGCCAGGGCTGGCAGGGGCAGCCCGGCCCAGAGGGTGAGCAGCAGGGGAGCTATTTTTTTTGTCATGGTGCCAAGGTGTGGATGGTGGAAAAAGGAAAAGGCGCGGATGCCTCCATGGTCACCGCGCCTTTTGGGCTTGTCTGGCCAGGCCTGTCGCCAGGTCTGGCTGATTCGCGAGGGCTTAGTCTTCCTTGCGCATCTGGGGGAAGAGGATAACGTCCCGGATGTTGGCGGTATCGGTGAGCAGCATGACCAGACGGTCAATGCCGATGCCGCAGCCGCCGGTGGGGGGCAGGCCGAATTCCAGGGCCTTGATGTAGTCGGCGTCGTAGAACATGGCTTCCTCGTCGCCGGCATCCTTGGCCTTTGCCTGCTCCAGGAAGCGGGCGGCCTGGTCTTCGGGGTCGTTCAGCTCGGAGAAGCCGTTGGCAATCTCGCGGCCGACGATGAACAGCTCGAAGCGCTCGGTGATTTCCGGGTTGCTGTCGGAGGCCCGGGCCAGGGGGGAGACTTCCACCGGGTAGTCGATGATGAAGGTGGGGTCCCACAGATTGGCTTCGGCTACTTCCTCGAACATCATCAGTTGCAGGGCGCCCAGGCCCATGGAGGGCTTTACGGCAACCTTCATCTCGGTCAGCTTGTTGCGCAGCCAGTCGATGTCGTTCAGCTCGGCTTCGGAGAAGCCGGGGCACTGGGCGCGCACGGCCTGCACCATGGTCAGGCGGGCGAAGGGCTTGGAGAGGTCCAGCTCCCGGCCCTGGTACTGGAATACCTCGGTGCCCAGGGCGTCGCGGGCGGCGTGGCGCAGCAGGCCTTCGGTGAAGTCCATGAGGAGCTTGTAGTCGGCGTAGGCCTCGTAGAACTCCATCATGGTGAATTCGGGGTTGTGGCGGGTGGAGAGGCCTTCGTTGCGGAAGTTGCGGTTAACTTCGAAGACCTTCTCGAAGCCGCCCACCACCAGTCGCTTCAGGTACAGCTCCGGCGCGATGCGCAGGAACAGTTCCATGTCCAGGGCGTTGTGGTGGGTGACGAAAGGCTTGGCCGAGGCACCGCCGGGGATGGGGTGCATCATGGGGGTTTCCACTTCCAGGAAGTGGTGGCTGATCATGTAGTTGCGGATGGACTGGATCATCCGGCTGCGGGCCACGAAGGTGAACCGGGAGGACTCGTTCATGATCAGGTCGAGATAGCGCTGGCGGTGGCGCTGTTCCATATCGGTGAGACCGTGGAACTTCTCCGGCAGGGGGCGCAGGGCCTTGGAGAGCAGGCGGATCTCGCTGACCTGGATGGTCAGTTCGCCGGTGCGGGTCTTGAACAGGGTGCCTTCGGCCCCGACGATGTCACCGATGTCCCAGTGCTTGAAGTCGTCATAGACCTCGGCACCCACCAGATCCACCTTGACGTAGAGCTGGATGCGGCCGGAGACGTCCTGGATGGTGACGAAGCTGGCCTTGCCCATGAGGCGGCGCAGCATGACGCGGCCGGCCACCTTGACGGTGATGGGGTTGGCTTCCAGCTCTTCCGTGGATTTCTCGCTGTACAGCTCGTCGAGACGGCCGGCGGTGTTTTCGCGGCGGAAATCGTTGGGGTAGGCCTTGCCGCCTTCGCGCCACTTGGCCAGCTTGGCCCGGCGCTCGGCGATGAGCTGGTTCTCGTCCTGGGGGATTGCGGTCTGTTCGGTCATGATCGTCGTCTGCCTGGGTTTTATTCGTTACACGCCTTGCTTGAGGCTGGCCTGGATGAAGGGATCGAGGTCGCCATCAAGTACGGCCTGGGTGTTACCCGTTTCGTAATTGGTGCGCAGGTCCTTGATGCGGGACTGGTCGAGCACGTAGGAGCGAATCTGGTGGCCCCAGCCGATGTCGGACTTGGCATCTTCCAGCTTCTGCTGCTCGGCCTGCTGCTTGCGCAGTTCGTGCTCGTAGAGGCGGGCCCGCAGCATCTGCCAGGCTTCATCCCGGTTACGGTGCTGGGAGCGGTCGTTCTGGCACTGCACGACGATGCCGGTGGGCACGTGGGTCAGGCGCACGGCGGAGTCGGTCTTGTTGATGTGCTGGCCGCCGGCGCCGGAGGCCCGGTAGGTGTCGGTGCGCACGTCCGCCGGGTTGATGTCGATCTCGATGGAGTCGTCCACTTCCGGGAACACGAACACGGAAGTGAAGGAGGTATGGCGGCGGGCGTTGGAGTCGAAGGGGCTCTTGCGCACCAGGCGGTGGATGCCGGTCTCGGTGCGCAGCATGCCGTAGGCGTAGTCGCCGGCAATACGCAGGGTGGCGCTCTTGATGCCGGCCACGTCGCCTTCGGACTCTTCCATCACCTGCACGTCGAAACCCTTGCGCTCGGTGTAGCGCAGGTACATGCGCAGCAGCATGGAAGCCCAGTCCTGGGCCTCGGTACCGCCTGCGCCGGCCTGGATTTCCAGGAAGCAGGGATTCGGGTCCTGGGGGTTGTTGAACATGCGGCGGAATTCGAGGGCGGCTACCCGCTCCTCGATGCTGGCGCAGTCGGCGGAAACGGCGAGCACCGTGTCGTCATCGCCTTCTTCCCGGGCCATGTCGAACAGGTCCTTGCCGTCGGTCAGTCCCTGGGCCACTTCCTGCAGGGTCAGCACCACACTTTCCAGGGCCTTCTTTTCCCGGCCCAGTTCCTGGGCGCGCTTGGCGTCGTCCCAGACGTCCGGGCTTTCCAGTTCGCGGGAGACTTCGACTAGACGGACTTCCTTGGTGTCGTAGTCAAAGATACCTCCGAAGTTCCGCCGACCGGGATTCCAGGTCGGCAAGCTTGTTGGCGATGGCGTTGAGCTGTTCCGCTTCCATGTTCTTGGCTGTTCTGCTGGGAAAACCGGCAATTATACACTTGGGGCCAGCCTCCCGTGTGTCCCGCGTCACGGTGCAGCGGCCCCGGAGGCCGGGCGGGGGGGCGGGCAAAGGAGTAGACTCCCCTGTCTCGTGTTTTTCCATGGCTTGGCCCGTGTCCTCTTCCCCCTCCGCTCCGCCTAACGCGCCCGCCGGCGCCCCTTCCAGTTTCGAGCGCCTGCCCCGCCAGGGGCTGTTGCTGCTGGCCGCCCTGGCCCTGGGCTGGGGCTTCAACTGGCCCGTCATGAAAGTGGTGCTGTCCGAGGTGCCGCCCCTGTATTTCCGCGGCAGCTGCTTGCTGCTCGGGGGGCTGGGCATTCTCGCCATCGCCCGGGCGGGGGGCGGCAGCATCCGCGTGCCGCGCTGCCGCTGGGGGCGTTTGGCCCTGGTGACGGTGACCAACATCATCGGCTGGAATGTACTCGCCATCTACGGCGTCGGCTTGCTGCCCTCGGGACGGGCTGCCCTGCTGGGCTACACCATGCCCCTGTGGAGCGTGCTGCTGTCGGTGTGGATTCTCGGCGAACGGCTGACCACCCGCCGCATCGTTTCCCTGCTGCTGGGCCTCGCCGGAGTGGCGGTGCTGATGGGGGATAGCCTGCAAGGCATGTTGCAGGCGCCCCTGGGGGTGGCCTGCATGGTGGGGGCTGCCTGGAGCTGGGCCCTCGGGGTGGTGCTGCTGAAGCGGCTGCCGGTGGGCTTGTCCACCACCGCCCTGACCGGCTGGATGATGGTGCTGGGCGGGCTGCCCATGCTGGCGGCGGCGATTCCCCTGGAAACCTCCCGCCTCATCTGGCCTTCCTTCTGGCCGGCCTTCGGCGTTTTCTACAACACCTTCGTCGCCTTCATGTTCTGCTACTGGGCCTGGAACCGCATCGTCCTGATGGTGCCGGTGGCCGTTTCTTCCCTGTCGTCCCTGGTCACGCCCCTCATCGGGGTGCTGGGCGGGGCCTTGATCCTGGGGGAACAGCCGGGCTGGCGGGAGGGCGTGGCGGCCCTGCTGATCCTGGCGGCGGTGGCCGCCCTGTCCCTGAAGCGCGGCGGAGACTGAGCTCTGTACTGAGCCCGGTGCGCGAGCACTGATTACGGCGTGGGGTTGAATGCCGCCGGGCCCGGATTCCCTCCGGCTCAGGCCGGTGCGCAGTGCTCCACCACCAGCTGGGGCGTCTGCACCCCGTTGTAGTCGTTGATGGTCAGGCGGAAGGCCAGGCGGGCCCGGGGCCCCGGGTTGTCGGTGGCGTTGAACTGGATGGCTTCCAGCACCGAACGGTCCTTTTTCAGGCGCAGCTTGAGGTGCTTGTCCTTCAGCACCCGCTGGCTTTCCACTTCAAACACATCCTCGAAGAGGGGCGGCGGAAAGCCCTGGCCCCACACTTCGCCAGCCAGCATTTCGGCGACCGGCAGGCTGATGTAGCCGGTTTCCAGGGGGCCGTCGGTTTCCAGGGTGCGGGTCAGGTCGGCCGGGTTGAGCAGTTCGTCGGCCACCTGGGCGAAGAGGGCCTTGAATTCCTCGAAGCGATCTTCCATGAGGGTGGCGCCAGCGGCCATGGCATGGCCGCCGAAACGCAGCAGGATGCCGGGGGCCCGCTTGGAGACGAGATCCAGGGCATCCCGCAGATGCAGGCCGGGAATGGAGCGGCCGGAGCCCTTGATCTGGCCGCCATCGCCCCGGGCGAAGGCAAACACCGGGCGGTGCAGCTTTTCCTTGATGCGGGAGGCGAGGATGCCCACCACCCCCTGGTGCCATTCCGGGTCGAAGAGGGCGACGCCGGCACCGCTGGCCTCCAGGTCGAAATCTTCCAGATGGATGAGGGCCTGCTCCTGCATGCCGGCCTCGATTTCGCGCCGTTCCCGGTTGAGCTGGTCCAGCTGCTGGGCGATATTGGCGGCCCGGGCCTCGTCGTCGGTGATGAGGCACTCGATGCCCAGGCTCATGTCCGAAAGGCGGCCGGCGGCGTTGAGGCGGGGGCCGATGGTGAAGCCCAGGTCGAAGGCCGAGGCGGTCTGCAGGTTGCGGCCAGCGGCGCGGAAAAGGGCGCGGATGCCCGGGGTCAGCTTGCCTTCCCGCATCCGCTTCAAGCCCTGGGCCACCAGGATGCGGTTGTTGTGGTCCAGCTTGACCACGTCGGCCACCGTGCCCAGGGCCACCAGATCCAGCAGGCTGGCGAAATTGGGCTCCGGGCGCTCGCCGTCGAAAGCGCCGCGGCGGCGCATTTCCGCCCGCAGGGCCAGGGCCACATAGAACATCACGCCGACGCCGGCCAGGGCCTTGCTGGGGAAGTCGCAGCCGGGCTGGTTGGGGTTCACGATGCAGTCGGCTTCCGGCAGGGTTTCCGCCGCCAGGTGGTGGTCGGTGATGAGGGTGGCGATGCCTAACTGGCGTGCCGTTTCCACCCCCTCGATGCTGGCAATGCCGTTATCCACCGTCACCAGCAGGTCGGGCTGACGCTCGGCGGCCAGTTCCACGATCTGGGGCGAGAGGCCGTAGCCATGGATGAATCGGTCCGGCACCAGATAATCCACCGTCGCCCCCAGGAGGCGCAGGGCACGCACCGCCACGGCGGTGGCGGTGGCGCCGTCGCAGTCGTAGTCACCCACCACCAGGATGCGGGCCTCGGCCTCGATGGCGTCGGCCAGGAGAATGGCGGCCTCGGTGGTGCCGGTGAGGTCGGCGGGGGGAATGAGGCTTTTCAGGTCGTAATCCAGCTCGGCCCGATTCTTGATGCCCCGGGAGGCATAGATGCGGGCCAGCAGCGGGTGCAGGCCTTCCTGCTCCAGTTGCCATTGGGGGCGCGGGGGAATGGGGCGGGCGATGAGTTGGGTCATGGCGTGTGTGGAATCGGGTGTCGGGGCAGGCGTCGGGAAGCGGGCATCAGCAAGCGGGCATTAGCAAGCGGGGCGGGTAGCGTCAAGCCTGGGCCAGGCGCCGGGCCAGGGCTTGCAGGGGCTCAGGCTTGGGGGCGAAGAAGCCCAGCAGGCCGCGCTTGAGGTCTGCGGGAGTGAGCGTCCAGGTCAGGTCCCCGTAACTGGTGGCGGCGACGATCTGCAACTCGCTCAGGTTGCCCCGGGCCAGGGCCTGTTTCAGAGGGGCGAACCAGTCGGCTTCGAGGCGGGCGAGGGCGGCTTGCCAGGCCGGGGCGTCCTGGTCCTGGGCGGCTTGCTGTAAGCCGGAGAGGCACGCCAGATGGCGTTCTCCCTGGGGGGCAGCCTGGAGCAGGCCAGGGGCGGCCATCGGCAGGGGGTGGTGTTGGAGATTGGCTGCCAGCGCCAGTCCCCGGGCCAGGGGTTCGTCACCCCAGACCCCGCCGGGCGCTGCCGCTACCCCCTCAACAGCCAGGGTGCCGGGGCCCCATAGCCAGAGACCGTTCACGGCAGGCTGGCCCCGTTCGGCCCGGGCCTCGTTCACCGGATGGCTGTGCAGCAGCATCTGGATTTCGTTCATCAGCGCCACCAGCTGGCGGGAGGGGCGATCCGCCGGGGTCGGCAAATGCAGGCGGCGGCCGGCAGCGGCGGAGAGCGGTGGCAGGGCGTCCCAGGGCAGGGCAGCGGCCCAGGGAGTCTCCAGGCGCACGTACCAGCGTTCGGCGGTGATCGGGTGAAAGCTGGCCTCGCCGGCGTAGTGGGCGTTGAGGCTGGCAGCCAGGGCGGTCAGTTCTTCTGCTGCCAGTTCCAGCTGGCGGCCGTCGGCGACGACGATTTCCTCCTGGTGCAGGCGCAGGTGGATGGGGTCGGCGCACAGCCACAGGCCGTCATTGGGGTTGGCGCCGCGGTCGGTATCGGCGGGCTTGTCGGTCTCCCCCAGCAGGCGCAGGGCGCCCAGGGGCGGCGGTTGCAGGCCCAGCCAGCGGGTGGCCTGGGCTTCCGGCGCCAGGGCCGGCCCACGGTTGAGGTTGCTGCGGCCCCGCGGTGCCTGCAGCAGGGCGGCCAGGGCCGGGGTCTGCAGGGCGGACCAGGCCAGGTCGTCTTCCGGTTCGGGCCAGAGCAGTTCGGGAATGAGCAGGGTCAGACGCATGGGAGCAGGGCCGGGAGGCTTGTCAGAGTGGTGGCGGGCGGGGCGGCAGGGCCGGGTTGCAGCCTGCAGTCGGGGGCGGGCCGGGTATGGCCAGGGGGCAATGCCTGGGCCGGTGCCGATGCCGGGACGGTCGCCGGTAGCGGATGCGGCCAACGCATGTTGCCGAGGCTTCCAGCGGTGGCCGCCGATGCTCCGGGGCGGCCGGCAGCCGATGGCCGGAAGGTGGCCAAAAGCGGGCAAAAGTGTAGCATAGCGCCTTTGCTTTTTTGCCCGTTTCCCCCGGGCTTTCCAACGGCATGAAGCTGCCTTACGAACTGCTGGTCGGCCTGCGCTATACCCGGGCCAAGCGCCGCAACCATTTCATTTCCTTCATATCCCTCATCTCCATGGCCGGCATCGGCCTCGGGGTCGCCGCCCTGATTGTGGTGCTGTCGGTGATGAACGGTTTCCAGACCGAGCTGCGCACCCGCATCCTGGGCGTGGCTTCCCACATCCAGATCAGCGGCATGGGCGGCGAACTGCACAACTGGCTGGAGGTGGGCCGTCAGGCCCTGCAGCACCCGGAGGTGAAGGCGGCGGCGCCCTTTGTTCAGGCCCAGGCCATGCTTTCCCGGGAGGAGTCGGTGCGCGGCACCCTGGTGCGCGGCATCATCCCCGAGCTGGAAGACAAGGTGGCCGATTTCGCCCGCTTCATGAAGGCGGGCAAGCTTTCCGACCTGCAGCCCGGCGGTTTCGGCATTGTCCTCGGTTCCGACCTGGCCCATGCCCTGGGCGCCACCCTGGGCGACAAGGTGACCCTCATCGCGCCCCAGGGCACGGTGACCCCGGCGGGCCTGGTGCCGCGCTTGCGTTCCTTTACCGTGGTGGGCATTTTCGAAGCCGGCATGTACGAGTACGACTCCGGCCTGGCCCTCATCGACCTCAACGACGCCCAGCTGCTTTACCGGCTCGGCGAGGGGGTGACCGGCGTGCGCCTGAAGCTGGACGACCTCTTCCGCGCGCCCCGGGTGGCTCGGGAGCTGGTGCCCCTGATCCAGGAGGATGCCTATCTCTCCGACTGGACGCGCAGCCACGCCAATTTCTTCCGCGCCGTGCAAATCGAGAAAAACATGATGTTCATCATTCTTTCCCTGATTGTCGCCGTGGCAGCATTCAACATCGTTTCGACCCTGGTAATGACCGTGACCGACAAACAGGCGGATATCGCCATCCTGCGTACCCTGGGTGCCAGTCCCGGCAGCATCATGGCGGTCTTCATGGTGCAGGGCGCCCTCATCGGCGTGGTCGGCCTGGGACTTGGCGTAGCCGGCGGCGTGGCCCTGGCCCTCAATGTGGATGTGGTGGTGCCCTTCATCGAGCGGATGCTCGGCACCCAGTTCCTGGCCCGGGATGTCTATTACATTTCCCAGCTGCCCTCTGAACTGCAATGGAGCGACGTCACCGGCGTCACCACCATCGCCTTCGTGCTGGCCCTGGCCGCCACCCTCTACCCCAGCTGGCGCGCTTCCCGCGTCAATCCGGCGGAGGCCCTGCGCTATGAGTGAGCCGGTACTGCTGTGCCAGGGTCTGGCCAAGACCTATGCCCAGGGCGACCTGGAAGTGCCGGTGCTGTCCGGCGTCGATTTGACCCTGGCGCCAGGGGAGCGGGTGGCCGTGGTGGGAGCCTCCGGCTCCGGCAAGAGCACCCTGCTGCACCTCCTGGGCGGGCTGGACAAGCCGTCCGCCGGCAGCGTGCGCCTGATGGGGGCCGACCCCTTCGCTTTGGGCGAGGCCGCCCGGGGCGAGTGGCGTAACCGTTACCTGGGTTTCGTGTACCAGTTCCACCACCTGCTGGCGGAATTCACGGCCCTGGAAAACGTCGCCATGCCCCTGCTGATCCGCCGCACGCCGCGGCAGGAAGCGGAGCAGCAGGCCGCCGCCATCCTGGAAAAGGTGGGCCTGGGTCATCGCCGGCACCACCTGCCTTCGGAGCTTTCCGGCGGTGAGCGGCAGCGTGCCGCCATCGCCCGCGCCCTAGTCAATCGGCCGGCTTGTGTGCTGGCGGATGAACCGACTGGCAACCTGGACCGTCATACGGCGGAGCAGGTGTTCGGCCTGATGCTGGAAGTCAGCCGGGAGCAGGGGACGGCCTTCGTCATCGTCACCCACGATCCGGCCCTGGCGGCCCGTGCCGACCGCACGCTGCGCCTGACTGACGGCGGGCTGGCCCTGTCCCCGGCCGCCTGACGGCGATGGGCACCGCTGGTGCCCATCGGCTCCGGTAACAGCTCCGTGGTGAATCCCGGGGCATGGCCGGGCCGCGGAATAAAAAGATACAAGAGATACAAGCCATAAAAAAATGGGAGAAAACGGCTGCGGCCGTTGTTGCGCTGTTCAACGAGGAGTCACCACCATGAAAGCCCTTTTTGCGCCGGCTGTGGTGCTAATGCATCGGCTGACCTATCCGAAGAAGTTCGCCCTGATCGGACTGGTCGCCCTGATCGCCATTGCCGTGCTGTTCCTGAACCTGGCCCGCCAGTTGCAGAGTCAGATCCACCTGGCCAACGATGAACTGGCCGCCCTGGAAGTCATTGCGCCCATGGACCGCCTGGTACAGGCGGTGCAGCAGCACCGGGGCTTGTCCTCCGGGGTCATCAACGGCGATGCCAGCCTGAAGGACAAGGAAAGTGCCAAGGCGGCCGAAGTGGGAACTGCCGTCAGCAACCTGGAGCCGATTCTGCCGCCCACCGTGGTGGCTTCCGAGGAATGGAAGAAAATCAAGGCGGACTGGCAGTTCATCGCCAGCGACGGCCTATCCTGGACTGCCACGGAAAGCATTGCTTCCCATACCCGGCTGATTGCCGCCATTCTCCACCTCAAGGTGGATGTGGCCGACGAGAGTGGCCTGACCATCGATCCCAACATGGACTCCTACTATCTGCTGGAGACGGCCATCGTCAAGCTGCCTTCCATGCTGGAGCGTCTGGGGCAGACCCGGGCCAAGGGCACCGCCATCCTGGCCAAGAAGACCATCAACGAGCAGCAACGGGTGGATATCGGCATTCTCATGGCCCATGTCTCGGACACCCTGGCCTCCCTCAACACCAACCTGAGCAAGACGGCCCGCCACAACCCGGCTATCCGCGACACCCTGAAGGCGTCCTCCAAGGACATCAACGATGCGGTCAGCGGCCTGGTGAACGTGGTTAACCAGGACATCATCGCCGGCATGTTCGTCACTGATTCGGCCGACTACTTCAAGCAGTCCACCGCGGTCATCGACAAGGGCTACACTCAGCTCTACGATACCCTGCTGCCCACTGCCCGCCAGCTCATCAGCGAGCGCAAGGCCCGGGCCGAGCAGGGGCTGCGCCTTAACCTGGGGCTCTCCCTGGTCATGGTTCTGGTCTTTGTTTATTTCTCCGCCGGTGCCTACCTGGCCATCGTTTCCTGCATCAAGGATTTTTCCGGCAGCGCCCACCGCATTGCCCAGGGGGACCTGACGGCCCGCATCCACCTGCATTCCCGGGATGAACTGCAGCAAGTGGCTGGCAGCTTCAATGAAGTGGCGGCTGCCTTCTCCAGCCTGACCTTGAACGTGCAACAGAGCGTCGGCCAGCTCTCCGGCTCGGCCCGCAGCATGGCCGATGCCAGCCACCAGATCAGCCTTTCCACCCAGCAGCAGAGCGAGGCCGCTTCCTCCATGGCGGCAGCCATCGAAGAGATGACCGTGGGGGTCGATCACATCAGCAAGAACGCCCAGGATGCCCACGCCCTTTCATCTCAATCCGGCGACCTGTCGGCCCGTGGCGTGGAAGTGGTGGGCAACGTGGTGCGGGAGATCGAGCAGATCGCCGGCGTGGTGAACCAGTCCGCCGGTACCGTGGAGGCCCTGGGCCGTCACTCGGAGCAGATTTCCACCATCGTCGGCGTGATCAAGGAAATCGCCGACCAGACCAACCTGCTGGCGCTCAACGCCGCCATCGAAGCGGCCCGGGCCGGCGAGGCGGGCCGCGGCTTTGCCGTAGTGGCCGACGAGGTGCGCAAGCTGGCGGAGCGCACCGCTGCTTCCACTCAGGAAATCACCGACATGGTGGAAGCCATTCAGGGCGGTACGCGGAATGCGGTGAGCAGCATGAAGCAGGGCGTGGAACGGGTAACCCAGGGGGTGGAACTGGCTCGGGAAGCCGGCGACGCCATGGAGCAGATTCGTGCCGGCGCCCAGCAGGTGGTGGAAGTGGTGAGCGACATTTCCACTTCCCTGCGGGAGCAGAGCGCCGCCAGTACCGAAATCGCCCAGAACGTCGAGCGCATCGCCCAGATGGCCGAGGAAAACACCGCCGCCGTGGCAGCCAATGCCGAAACCGCCGGTCAGCTGGAAGTGCTTGCGGACGCCCTGCAGACCGAGGCTGGCCGCTTCCAGGCCGGTTGATCCGGGTTACTGTGAGCAAAAAGCCCGGGCACCGGCCCGGGCTTTTTTTCGTCGACACGGTTTGGCCTGGTCTGGCCCAATCCGGCTTGGAGGCCGCGGGAAGCGGCAGGAGAGGTTGGAGAGGGCGAGAGACGTCCCTCAAGGTGCATTTTCCATGCGGGGCTCATGCCAGTAGCGAGGATGGCGCTGGCGTTGGGCCTCGGCCGTGACCCCCTGGTCGTCCAGCACCAGGGAGATTGCACCATCCCGGTCGGTGCGCCAGAGGCGGGGGCTTGCCTGTGCGGCGTAGCGGGCCACCACGTCGGCCTTGGGGTGGCCGAAACGGTTGCGGTAACCGACGGGAAAGATCACCTCCCGGGCCTGTATTGCCGCCACAAACGCCGGTGTCGATGAAGTACGGCTGCCGTGGTGCGGCGCCACCAGGGCTGTGCTGCGCAGTTCGGCAGCGGCATCGGCCAGCAGTCGGGCCTCATCGGCCGCTTCAATATCCGAGGTGAGCAGGATGCTGTGTTCGCCGCGGCTGATCTTCAGTACGCAGCTCTGGTGGTTGGCCTTGCTTTCCGGCATCTCCACCCGGCCGGGGGGCGGGTGCAGCATGGCTAGGGTGATGCCCTCCCATTGCCAGCGCTGGCCGGCGGCGCAGGCCTGGCGCTGACGGGCCCGGGGCTGCAGTTCCCGGGCTTCCGGGGAGTCCGGCGGCAGGGAGTCGATGAGTTGTTCCACCGGCAGGGTTTCCAGTACCGAGCGGGCACCACCCGAGTGGTCCCAGTCCCGGTGGGTGATGACCATGGTGTCGAGCCGCTCCACTCCCATGGCCCGTAGCCAGGGCACCACCAGGCGCTCTCCGGCATCGGATTCGGGGCTGTAATAGGGGCCGGCATCGTAGAGCAGGGTATGGTCGGCCGTGCGCACGGCGACTGCCAGTCCCTGGCCCACATCCAGCACCGTCACCCAGGCGGCACCGGGAGGCGGCCGGGGCTGGGGCGTCGCCAGCAGCGGCAGCAGCAGGCACAGACCGAGCCAGCGGCCCGGCCAGCCTCGGGGGAGAAAAAGGAAACTGCAACCCAGGGCGGCGAGCAGCAGCGAGAGCGTATCCGGGGCCGGCGGCAGCCAGCGGGCGCCAGGCAGGGCAGCCAGGGCCTCGAGGATGCCCATCAGGCCGCTGAGGAGGGCGTGGGCGCCTTCTGCCAGGCCCGGCAACGGCAATACGGCGGCCAGCAGGGCCAGGGGCGTCACCACCAGGCTGACCAGGGGAATGGCCAGGGCATTGGCCAAAGGGGAAACGAGTGAGAACTGCTGGAAGTAGGCCAGCAGCAAGGGCAGGGTGGCGAGGCTGGCGACGGCCTGGGCCAACCCCCAGCGTTTGAGCATCTGCCCGAGTCGCTGTCGTAGCGGAAGCGGTTGGGCCGGGCTGGCCGATGTCGAGGCTGTGTCGCCCCCGGCAGCCAGAAGCAGGGCGGCCACGGCCACGAAAGAGAGCCAGAAGCCGGGGGAAAGGGGCGCCCAGGGGTCCAGCAGCAGTACCGGCAGCAGGGCGAAGGAAAGAATGTGGCCGCTGCTGACGTGGCGGCGGCTGAGTAACGCCAGGGCGGCACCGCTGAGCATGGACAGGGTTCGTAGGGCAGGTACGGCAGCGCCGGCCAGCAGGGTGTAAGCCAGGGCCGCACTCCAGCCAGCCAGGATGGCGCCCCCTTGGGCTGGCCAGATTTCCGGCAGGCGGGGCAAGCGGCGCCACAGCCGGCCCATCAGCCAGGCGGCGAGGCCGGCGACCATGGTGACGTGGAGGCCGGAGATGGACATTAGATGGGTGGTGCCGGTGGCGGCGAAGACCTTCCACTGCTCGCCGGGAATGGCCTGTTGGTCACCCACGGCCAGGGCGGAGAGGATACCGGCGTAGGGATGGTCCGCCGCCGGCAGACGTTCCTGGAAGCCTTGGTGCACGGCGTGGCGCAGGGCTTCGATACGGGTCCCCGGACTGTGGCGGTTGCCCAGCAATCGGTTTTCCGGGCTGTCCCGCACATAGCCGGTGCCGTCGACACCCCTTTCCAGCAGCCAGGCTTCATAGTCGAAGCCGCTGCCGTTGGCATGGCCGTGGGGGCGCTTCAGGCGCAGCAGCAGTTGCCAGTGCTGGCCGGGGAGGAGGTCCGGGGGCGGGTTGCGGCGGCTCTCCGGTTCTGCCGTCGTCTCGCTGGGGCGCTGGTACCAGGAAACGTGCAGGGTCGCCCCTGGCAAGCGGGGATCGTCTTCATCCGTCACCAGGGTGAAGCGCTGACCCCGGCCGAAGGACTGGGGTAAGCCGGCAATGGTGCCGCGCAGTTGCAGGTCCTCCCCTTCCAGGGCAGCCGGCAAGCGAGAGGCCAGGCGCAGGTCGGCCCGCCAGCCTGCCCAGGCAAAGCCCAGGGCCAGGGCTGCAAGGCAGAGCGCCAGTTGCCGAACCTGGCTTCGGGGGGCTCGCAGAACGGGAAGGGTGGGGTGGATGGTTAAAACACCCAGCACTGCGAGGGCTGCCCCCAGTAGCCATAGCCAGGGCCAGACAGGCAGGGCCTCTTGCTGCTGGAGCAGCACAATACCGGCAGTAAAGGCGAGGATGGGCAGGTTCATGGCATGGGAATAATGCCATGGGGGTCATCTGGCCGGGAGGTCGGCCCCGGGATGGGGAGTGCTAGACTGCAAGCCTAGTCTTTGTTGGAGATGCAGCTCATGGGAATTTGCGACAGCCTGCACCGCCTCTTCTTTCCGCGACCAACGATGCGTGAGGGGCGGGTGCTATGCGCCGCCCTGGATGGTTCCGGCCTGCACCGCATGGCCTATACGGAATGGGGCGACCGGGATAATCCGAAAGTGTTGATCTGCGTCCATGGCCTGACACGCAATGGCCGGGATTTCGACTTCCTCGCCCAGGCCCTGGCACGGGATTACCGGGTGGTCTGCCCCGACGTGGTGGGCCGGGGGCGCAGCGACTGGCTGCGCCAGCACAATGGCTACGGCTTTCCCCAATACGTCTCGGACATGGTGGCCCTGATCGCCCGGCTGGGCGTGGATGAGGTCCATTGGCTGGGCACTTCCATGGGGGGGCTGATCGGCATGTTGCTGGCCTCTCTGGAGCGGACGCCCATCACCCGCCTGATTCTCAACGACGTGGGGCCGGTCATCACCCGGGAGTCCCTGCGCCGCATTGGCGACTACCTGGGCGTGGCGCCCCGCTTCCCCGATCTTGCCGCTGCCGAAGCCTTCATCCGCGAGGTCTCGGCGCCCTTTGGTGCCCTCAGCGATGCCCAGTGGCGTCACCTGACCTTGCACAGCGTTCGCCAGACCGCCGACGGCGATTGGGAGATGCGCTACGACCCGGGCATTGCCGTGCCGTTCCGGGCGGGCATGGCCATGCACCAGGATGTGGTGCTATGGCCATGCTACGACGCCATCCGCTGCCCGACCCTGGTCATCCGTGGTGCCGAATCCGACCTGTTGCCCCGGGAGTCACTGGCCCAGATGGCCGAGCGAGGGCCGCGGGCCTGGACCCGGGAAATTCCCGGCGTCGGCCACGCCCCGATGTTCCTGGATGAGGCCCAGGTGGCGGTGGTACGGGATTTCCTGCTGGGTACCGAATGAGGGAATGGGTGGAAGTCGGCGGGTGTCGGCTTGAGTATGAATGGGTGGGGGTGGCCAAGCCGGGGTGCCCCACCCTGGTCTTTCTCCATGAAGGACTGGGCTGCATTGCCGTGTGGCGGGACTTCCCCCAACGGCTGGCTGACGCCACCGGCTGCCGGACCCTGGTCTTTTCCCGTCGGGGTTACGGCAATTCAGATCCTGTCCCTGGGCCCAGGACGGCCCGTTACATGCATGAAGAGGCCCTGGAGGTACTGCCGTGCCTGCTGCAGGCCCTTGGCGTCGAGCAGCCGGTGCTGGTTGGGCATTCCGATGGCGCCTCCATCGCCCTGATCCATGCAGGTAGCCATCCCCAGGGAGTTGCCGGGGTGGTGGTACTGGCGCCCCACTGCTGGGTGGAGGCGGAAGCCCTGGCAGGCATCCGCCGGGCCGGCCAGGTTTGGCGTGAAACCGACTGGCCGCAAAGGCTGGGTCGCCATCACCGGGATGGCGACCGGGTTTTTCACGACTGGCACGACACCTGGCTGTCCGAGGCCTTCCGGGACTGGAACATCGAAGCTTGCCTGGCGGGTATCGCTGTGCCGGTGCTGGCGATTCAAGGGATTCAGGACGAATACGCCACCCTGCGCCAGATCGAGGTCATTGCCGAGCGGGTGCCGGCTGCCGTCAGCCTGCTGAAGCTGGCGGATTGCGGTCATTCCCCCCATCGGGACCAGCCGGAGGCGGTGATCCGGGCGATCGTCGATTACCTGAGACAGTTACCGCAAGCCTGAGCCAGGGGGCAGCGGTGCGAAGCGTGGGGTGGCAACGCTCAGCCCACTCGGTCCCCCGCAGGCAGGCAAACAAAAAGCGCAGCCTGGGCTGCGCTTTTTTGTGAGTCCCCGGGAATCCCCCGGCGGCGCCCTTACTTGGCGACCTGCTTTTCCCGCAGCTCTTCCAGGGTCTTGCAGTCGATGCACAGGGTAGCGGTGGGGCGGGCTTCCAGGCGCTTGATGCCGATTTCCACGCCGCACTTGTCGCAGAAGCCGTAGTCGCCGCTATCGATGCGGCCCAGGGTTTCGTCGATCTTCTTGATCAGCTTGCGTTCCCGGTCCCGGTTGCGCAGTTCCAGGGCGATATCCGTCTCCTGGCTGGCGCGGTCGTTGGGGTCGGCAAAGACAGTGGCTTCATCCTGCATGGTATGCACCGTGCGTTCGATGTCGGCCATCAGTTCCTGCTTCAGGTTTTCCAGAATGGCGCGGAAGTGAGCCAACTGCTTGCTGTTCATGTATTCCTCGCCCTTTTTAGGGACGTAGGGCGTGAAATGTTTGTGGAGCAAATCTTCAGCCATGTTGGAAGACCATCCGTTTGGAAAAAGGCGATTAAATATCAGAAAAGCATCTTACCCGCAACATTGTCCGATTGCATGAAAAAAAACATCTTTTGGCAATTGACGAGGGGTGGGGGCGTGTGTAGAATGCGCCTCTCTTCGGGGCGTAGCGCAGCCTGGTAGCGCATCTGCTTTGGGAGCAGAGGGTCGTGAGTTCGAATCCCACCGCCCCGACCAGCAGATTCAGGTTGTACCCGTAGCAAGGCGAGTAAGAATGAGCGCCCGTAGCTCAACTGGATAGAGCAACGGCCTTCTAAGCCGTAGGTTGTGAGTTCGAGCCTCGCCGGGCGCGCCAAACAGGTTTCTGTGGCGGCATTAGCTCAGTCGGTAGAGCACTGGATTGTGATTCCAGGTGTCACCGGTTCGATCCCGGTATGTCGCCCCAAAATAGGCCCGCGTAATCGAAAGGTTACGCGGGCTTTCTCTTTTTTCAGTCGTTATTGTTGATCTACAAAAAATAGAATTGTTCTACAAAAAGGCCGGCTTTGATGCTGGCCTTTTTGTTGCCCAAGTGCAGAGCCCTGCAGTTGGCGTTTCTTTCGACACAATCGCTGTTCCAGCCTTCTCTGCTGCAGCGCCGCTGAGTAGAAGTTGTGTCTTTTTGAGCGATTCTCTATCGCTCAACGCGGTGGCCGGTAAATTCCCAAATTGTATGCCCCGATCCAGGGTGGCGATTGGCGGCTTGGTTGCTGCATTTGCCACGGCCCTGAATTCCCTTGTCGGCCTGATGGACCGGGCATCAGAGCTGGGCCTGCTGGTAGTCCAGGATTTCTTCCTGGTGGCGCATCACCTCGTCGCTGATGTCATTGTTGCGCCACAGTCGGATCAGCTCCCGACGTTCGGCCTTGATGACGGCCAGGCGCAGGCGGGTCTGCCATTCGGCCTGGGGTGACAGGGCTGGTCCTTCCGGGGTGCTGAGGGCCAGGCGATCGGTGATTTCCTCCTGCAGGGGGCGGGCCCACTCCCGCGGGACCTGTTCCTTTTCCAGCAATTCGTCGATGGTGGCCAGGGCGGCGGCCTGCATGGCGTCGCGCACCTTGTGGTGCTCGTGGGCCATGCTCCAGTCCGAGCCGACCTTGAGCTTGCGGATCAGGGGGGCCAGGGTTAGGCCCTGGCCCAGTAGGGTGAAGGCGATGACGCAGAAGGTGATGAAGATGATCAGGTCCCGCGCCGGGAAGGGGGAGCCATCGGGCAGGCTGGCCGGCAGGGCCAGGGCTGCGGCCAGGGAAACGATGCCACGCATGCCGCACCAGCTGATGATGGCCAGTTCGCCGCTGTGGGGCGGTGCATTGCGTTCGTGCAGCTTGCCGCTCAGCCAGTGGGGCAGGAAGGCCACCGGGAAAACCCAGAGAAAACGCACGGCGACGGCCACCAGGGTGATGAAGCCGCCGAGGAATAGCAGGTCCGACAGCGGAATGCCGCCCAGGTTGTGCATGACGTCGGACATCTGGATGCCGATGAGGATGAAGATCAGGCTGTTCAGCATGAAGACCAGCACGTTCCACAGGGACCGGGCCATGATGCGCATCTCGGCGGAAACGATCTCCGGCGAATAGCGGCCCCGCACCAGGCCGGCGGCCACGACGGCCAGCACACCGGAGACGTGCAAGGATTCTGCTGCCACGTAGGTGGCATAGGGAATGGTCAGCACGGTGATGACTTCGATCAGCGGGTCTCCCAGGCGCCGGTGGATGGCGATGAAGAGAAAAGCCAGGGCCATGCCGACGGCAATGCCCCCCAGCGAGACCAGGGCAAACTGGCCGCTGGCCTCGCCGAAGGAAAAGGCGCCAGTCAGCACGGCGGCGATGGCCAGCTTGTAGATCACCAGGCCCGAGGCGTCGTTCACCAGGCTTTCCCCCTCCAGGATGGTGACGATGTGCCGCGGGATGTTGAGTCGAGAAAGGATGGCCGTGGCCGCCACCGCGTCCGGCGGGGAGATGATGGCGCCGAGGACGAAGGCGGCCGCCCAGGGCACGGAAGGCACCATCAGCTTGAGGGCGCCGCCCACCGCCAGGGTGGTGGCGATGACCAGGCCGATGGCCAGCAGGCTGATGGGCCGGATGTTGGCCTTGAAATCGCTCCAGGAGGTCAGCAGGGCTGCCTGGTAGAGGATGGGGGGCAGGACGATGACCAGGATCAGCTGGGGATCGAAGGGAATCTGGGGCAGCCGGGGCAGGGTCCCCAGCAAGGCGCCGCCTACCACCAGGGCAATGGGGTAGGGCAGCTTGAACTGGCGTGCCAGCCAGCCCAGGGCGACGGCGCATACCATGAAGAGAATGAGGAGTTCGACCAGCAGCATGATTTCCAACGTTCAGGACAAGGGGGCTGCCCTTCCCGTCGCCGGAAAGCTGCGCATCGGTGCCATTACCCGGGGCTGCGGCTTCCGGGCCGGGCAGTCCCGGGAGCGGGAGTGCGAACATGACGTATGGGAAAGGCAGGCGCCATTGTAGCCGGGCCGGCCTTCATCGCGGCGTTTCCCGTCAGCGTAGGGCCGTCAGGAATTCCTCGGAGTCGAAACCTTCCTTCATTTGATGACCGCGGACAATCAGGAAGGGGGTGCCGGTGGCGCCATAGGCCCGGAATTCCGTTTCGCAACGGGGTTCGATGCTCATGTTGCATTCGGTGAAGGCAAAACCATACTGCCGCAGCCAGCCTTTGGCCTGGTTGCAGTAGACGCATTCGGTCGTGGAATACATCACCACCTCATCGGCCCGCACCGTGGCGGCGACGGCCTGCAACTCCTCCAGGGTGGGGGTGGCTGCGGCCGTCAGGGACGAGGCCGGAGGTGTCGCATTTTTCCAGCCGAAATAAAGGGCGACAGCCAGTACGGAAAGGAGAATGAGGGGGCGCATGGCCAGTGTCAGAAAGTCAGGGCGCCGGTCAGGGAGGCCACTTCGGCTGCCGACTCCTCCAGAATGCTGCTCAGGGTGTCTTCGCCGATGGCCATGTCCAGATTGGCCGGCAGGCCCGGAGGCGCGTCAGGGGAGGGCGGGGTTTGCAGGGGCGAGGGCACGGGGGAGAGATGCTCGGCCAGCAGCAGGGTATCTCCCAGGCTTTCGGGAGGAATGGCCAGATAGCCATCCCAGTAGGCCTGGATACCCTCCTGCACGGCCGCCGGCACTTCCAGCAACTTGAGGATCGCAGTACCCACGGTGGCGGCGCCGCCTTCGTTCCATTCCACCCGGTCCCCCTCCAGCAGGCCGGGGAATTCCTGGGCCCGGGAGAGCAGGTAGAAACCGGCTACTTCGTGGACGATGCCGGCGAAGAGCGCCGTTTCCACATCCACATGGGTGATGCGGCGAGCCAGTACATGGGCCAGGGAAGCCACATGGGCCGTGTGTTCCCAGAGCTGGCTGGCCCATTGGCGCAGGGCCTGGTCCGTCGGGATACCTGCCAGCTGGCGGGCAATCAGGGCCGCCGCCAGGGTGCGCACGGTGCGAAAGCCGAGACGGGCGACGGCGGTGCGCACGTCGGCGATTTCCCGGCCGGAGCGGTTGTAGGCGATGGAATTGGCCATGGCCACCACCCGGGCCGCCAGCAGGGGTTCGGCCTGGATCAGCCGGGTGGCTGCCTCGATGTGGCATTCTGGGTCTTCCAGGGTTTGGCGTAGCTTCATTGCCACCCGGGCGCTGGTGGGAAAGGCGAGTTCGCCCCGGGCAACGTCCGCGGCGAGGGTATTGAAAACGGCTTGTCTGTCCATGGTGGGCCATCATACCCGGGCCGGGTGGCGATTGCGAAGATGGACGGCCCGAAAGGCCTGCCATCGCTGCGGCGGGCGAGGGGGCTTATCAAGCGGGTCAAGTTTTTTTACACTGCGTTCCCGGTGTCGCATGTCCGTATTTCACCCCAAGGGGGATTCCCCACGTCGGCGCCACGTTGGCCCTGTGTCGGGTGCCACTTTCATTCCCGTTTCTTTTGATCATCTGCCATCGCCATGCCCCAGATCAGCATTCGCACCGAGGACGACCGCATCCACTACGACATGTCCGGTGACGACCATCCCTGCGTGGGGTGCGGCGCCTGCTGCAAGTTTTTCCGGGTGTCCTTCTACCATGGCGAGTTGGATACCCAGCCGGGGGGTTGCGTGCCGGCGGAGCTGACCACCCAGGTGACGCCCTTTCGCGCCTGTATGCAGGGGACGGAGGCGGGCAATGCCCCCTGTGTTGCCCTGGATGGGGATGGCCGCTGCGGCATCTACGAGCGGCGCCCGTCGGTCTGCCGGGAATTTCCGGCCCTGATGGAAGACGGCAGCCTCAACCCGGAATGCATCCGGCTGAAGACCCTGTTCGGCCTGATGCCGGGCACTCAGCCCGACATGTCAGAAATGCCCCCCGGTGGGGTCATGGACGAACCCCGGCGGGCAGCCTAGCCCGCTTTTTTTTCGCCTGCGGTTTTTGCCGGGGCAAATGGCCGACACACATGACCAACACACATGGTCAGCCATGGCCTGCATATATGGCCGGCAAGCCCCTCAGCGTTGCAGGGGGCCGGCGCGGAAGGTGGCGACAGCCTTGCCGTCTGCATCCCGCAGCACCAGGTGGCGGCCGCTGATCTGCCAGCTGCGCACCCAGCCCAGCCCATCCACGAAACTCTGGGCCTGTTCGCTGTGGCGCAGGCAGGCCATCAGGGTGCCTGCCAACTGGCCGATCGCCAGCTTGCCGCCCTGGCGATCGTAGTTGCCCATGAGCCGGTTGCAGCCGTCGGCACCCGCCAGGCGGCCGTTGTCCTGGAAGATCAGGTGGGGCGTGTTGGGGCCCCGTTCCAGGGCTACCGGCTGGCCTCCCAGGTCCACCAGGCGCCAGGTGGTGCCGGTGAGGGGGGCGGGGGCCGTCGGGTCGCCGTCTGCTGCGGCAGTCACCGAGCCCTGAGCGTTGCTTGTCGTGGACACCGCCGCCATGCCGCGGGGAGCGCTTGCCGCGGCAGCAGTGTTGGCCGCCACGGTGGCTGCCTCGCTGCAGGCGGCCTGGGGCCAGATGCCGTAAAACCGGTCTGCCACCACCACGGTGCGTTCTGGCCCATCGGCCGTTGCTGCCTTGTGGCCTGCCGGGCGTGCTGCCAGATGGCCGGCGAGACGCACCAGCAGGGCTTCTCCCGGGGCATGACCCTGTTTGCCATAGGCCGCCGCCAGGGCCCGGTGGGCGCCTTCGCCGGCCACCGGGAATTCCGGCTGGCCTGGGGCGCAGAGGCGTAGGGTCGTACTGCCGGCCTGCTGGCGGTAAAGCCCGGTGAGGGTGCCGGAGGCCCGGGCCGGCAGGGCCTGGGGTAGGCGCTTCAGCTCATGGTTGAAGCGTGAGTCGATGGCCTGGCCCTGGCCATCGAGCAGGCGCAGGCGGTCCGGCGCCGGGGTGGCCAGGCGGATGGCGGGCTGGCCAGGGGATTCCAGGCTCAGCTTGCCGCCGGCCTCGTCCAGACGCCACTGGCCGGTGCGGCGGATGGCCGCCCCAGGCCCTTTGCCCTGGTAGGTCTGGCGCAGATCAAAACTGCGGTCTGCCGCCAGATCCAGTTGCCAGTCGATGCCGGCACAGTCAGCGCAGGGCAGGGTGCCGATATAGGTGGCGGGCAGAGTGGTTGCGGGCAGGGCCGGTGCGGCGGCATGGCCGAAGCTGGTGGCCAGTCCCAGGGCCAGGGTGGTGAGGCCCTGACGCAAGGGGCGGCGGATATTGAGTTTCATGGCAGAACTCCGTGCGGCAAGTGGGGCAACTGGGGTCAGTGGGGGAGCGGTGGGTCAGATGGCCGGATCGTTGCCTTCCGGCGCCTGGGGCAGGATCAGATTGAGCAGCACCGCCAGCACGCCGCAGAGGCTGATGCCCTGCAGGCTGAAACCGCCGATGGAAACGCCCAGGCCGCCGATCCCGGTGACCAGGGTGACGGAGACGATGCACAGGTTGCGCGGATTCATCAGGTCGGTGCGGGCATCCATCAGGGTCTTCAGGCCGATGCCGGCGATGGAGCCGAAGAGCAGCACCATGATGCCGCCCATCACCGGTAGGGGGATGGTCTGCAGCAGGGCGCCGAACTTGCCGACGAAGGCCATCAGGATGGCAAAGCCGGCGGCCCAGGTCATGATCACCGGGTTGTAGTTGCGGGTCAGCATGACCGCCCCCGTCACCTCGCCGTAGGTGGTCACCGGCGGGCCGCCGAAAAGGCCCACCACATTCACCGCCAGGCCGTCCCCCAGCAGGGTGCGGTGCAGGCCGGGGGATTCGGTGTAGTCCTTGCCCACCACCGAGCCGATGGCCAGGATGCCGCCCACGTGTTCGACGATGGGGGCAATGGCCACCGGCATCATGAAGAGAATGGCGGCCAGATTGAATTCCGGCTTGCCGAACTGGGGCAGGGCCAGCCAGGCCGCTTCGCTGACCTTGGAAAAATCCACGATGCCGGCGACGAAGGCCGCCGTGTAACCCACCGCCACCCCCACCAGAATGGGCACCAACTTGAGCAGGCCCTGGGCCCGGATGGCCGTGATCATGGTGGCCGCCAGGGCGATGGCGGCGATGGTGATGGCGGTGCCGTAGGGCACCACCTGCTGGTCGCCGGCCTTGCCGGTGGCCATGCCCACCGCCACCTGGGCCAGGCCCAGGCCGATCACCATCACCACCGGGCCGATCACCACCGGCGGCAGCAGACGGTGGATGAGGCCGACGCCGCGCCATTTCACCAGGGCGGCGGCCACGTAATAAAAGAAGGAGGCACAGGCCAGGGCCCCCAGGGTGGCATTCATGCCCCAGGTCTGCACCGAGTAGATCACCGGGGCGATGAAGGCGAAGGAAGAGCCCAGGTAAATGGGCACCTGGCGCTTGGTGCACACCTGGAAAATCAGGGTGCCAACGCCGGCACCGAGCAGGGCCAGGCTGGGGTTGAGACCCGTCAGCAGGGGCACCAGCACGGTGGCGCCGAAGGCGACGAAGAGAATCTGGGCGCCCGAGAGGGCAGTGCGCCAGGTAGGGGCGGGAGCAGTGGTCATGGCGTGGCAGTCTCCGGGGGCTTACTTGGTGCCGAAAATCTTGTCGCCCGCATCGCCCAGGCCGGGAATGATGTAGCCCTGCTCGTTGAGGTGGCTGTCGATGGCGGCCACATACACATCCACCTCGGGGTAGGCCGCCTGCAACTTGGCGATACCTTCCGGCGCCGCCACCAGGCAGATGGCCCGCACCTGGCCGCAGCCCTTGCGCTTCAGCATGTCGATGGTGGCGATGAGGGAGCCGCCGGTGGCCAGCATGGGGTCGATGATGAGGGCCATGCGCTCTTCCAGGGCGCCGACGAAGCGCTCGAAATAAGGCTCCGGCATGAGGGTTTCCTCATTGCGGGCGATGCCCACCACGCTCACCTTGGCGCTGGGGATGAGATCCAGCACCCCATCCAGCATGCCCAGGCCGGCCCGCAGGATCGGCACCACGGTGACCTTCTTACCTTTCAGTTGCTCCACCTGTACCGGCCCGGCCCAGCCGTCGATGGTCACGGTTTCCACCTCGAAATCCCGGCAAGCCTCGTAGGTCAGGAGGCGGGCCAGTTCGGCGGTGAGTTCGCGGAATTTCTTGGTGCTCATGTCGGCTGCGCGCATGAGACCGATCTTGTGCTGCACCAGGGGGTGCTGGACGGCGATGACGGCCATGGTTCTTCTTCTCGAAAGGCGGGAAAACTGCGCAAGGATAAAGCATTGTCCCCTGCCCGGGGGCGCTGCCAGCCCGCTTGGGCGGCGATTTTGGCGTTTTTGCGCGGCCAGGATCGCCCAACGCCCCCGTGGCCCCCAACAAAGTCACGGTTCTGCCCCAGGGCGAACCCTAGGCGCCGGTATTTCGGCCCATTTCCCGTCCCCTAGCACGTCCCATTGGGCGGCTTCTTTCCCGGTCCCTTTCAGACTGATTTCTGCCGCGGCGCAAGCTCACACGGCGCCCGTGGCCGTCTTTTGCAGACGGGTTTGGGCGTAGCGGCGCTTTTCCTCCGCCTTCAGCTGCTTGATGCGGTACTCGGCCCGGGCAGCAGCCGCGCGGTCCGGGTGGGCTTCCCAGCCCAGCAGCCGGGCCGGCGGATGGGCCCGGGTGTACTTGGCGCCCTTGCCCGCCACATGGGCGGCGTAGCGGGCCGGCACGTCGTTGGTGATGCCGGTGTAGATGCTGCCGTCCGTGCATTCGAGGAGATAGACGAACCAGGGCGAGCGGGGCGCTGCTTCCGTCATGCCTCAGGCGCTTTCGGCGGCGGTCATGAAGTCGGCCAGGCGGGTCGCCAGGGCGGGAGCCAGGGCCGGGGGAAAGTCGTGGCCCATGCCGGGAATGGTGGCAAAGACGGCGCCGGGCACATGAGCTGCCACATCGGCCCCGCAGGCCGGCAGGATCAGCGGGTCCTCCGCCCCGTGCAGTACCAGGGTGGGGGCCTGGATGGTAGCCAGACGGGCGCGCCGGTCGCCGTCGGCAAAGATGGCGGCCATCTGCCGCGCCACGCCCCGGGGGTTGAAGGCGCGGCGGAATTCCGCCTGTAGCAGTGCCGTCAGCCAGGCCTCTTCCACCGGGTAGGCCGGGCTGGCGACCGCCCGGTAGCGGCGGATGCCGTCGGCGACGATGCTGGCTTCGTCCCGCTCCCGGGGCAGGGGGGCGAAGAGGGCTGCGGCGGCTGCCGGGATGGGCGGCGGCAGGGCCGGGTTGCCGCTGGAGGACATGATGCTGATCAGGGAGCGCACCCGTTCCGGCCATCTGGCGGCGGTGATCTGGGCGATGGCGCCGCCCATGGAGGCGCCGACGATGTGGGCCCGCTTGATGCCCAGATGATCCAGTAGGGCGATGCCGTCCGCCGCCATGTCATTGAGGCGGTAGGGCGCCTCCAGGGGGCCGCCAGCCAGGGCGGCGGCCAGGTTGGGCACCGGGGCGTCGTTGAGGTGGGTGGAGCGGCCGCTGTCCCGGTTGTCAAAGCGCACGACACGAAAGCCCCGGGCCACCAGGCCCGCTACCAGCGCTTCAGGCCAGCGGGTGTAGGGCACGCCCAGACCCATGATGAGCAGCACGGCGGGGCCGTCTGCGGGGCCGTCAACGCGGTATTCCAGTTCGATGGCGGGGTGGGTGGCAAGGGCAACACGGGGCATGGCGGAATGGGGAAGTAGGGGGAGGAGCGAGAGCATACCTGAGCCGGAGGCTGCGCTCCTGCCGAGCGGTGGTGTCGTTGGCCGGGGAGGGGCCATGGATGGCGGGCGGGCGCCGAGAGCTTACGGGCCGCGCGGCGGGCCTCCCCGGCGGGGTGGCCGGCTGCGCCAGCCGCGGAAATCTTCACCCACGGCAGGGGGCTCGCGGCGATGGGGAATGCGGGATGGAAAATCCGAAAACCGGCCGGAGAAGCAGGAGGGACGCGCACCTCCCCGCTAATGCCCGCCCTGATTGCCTCTCCGCCAGGGGACTACGAAGAATGGCGTCCCTCGTGCCGCTCCGGCCTGTCATGCCTATCCCGTCATTCCGAAGCCGGGCGACGGCAGGCAAGCAAAGCCGGTGCGTCGGCCAAACCTAGACGGGGGTGAGCCAGTCCCGGTGGGCCTCGTCCAGACCGCCGACGCAGGCGAAATAGCGGGCCTGGATGAGGCGGGTGATGGGGCCGGGCGTGCCGCTGCCGATACTGCGCCTATCCACCTCCACCACCGGCGTGATTTCGGCGGCGGTGCCGGTGAGGAAGACTTCGTCGGCGCAATACACCTCATCCCGGGTGATGCGCTTGGCCCGCACCGTGAGGCCCGCCTCCCGGGCCAGGGTGTGCACCGTGCGGCGGGTGATGCCGTCCAGGGCCGAGGTGGTTTCCGGCTCCAGCAGTTCGCCGTCCCGCACCAGAAAGAGGTTCTCCCCCGAGCCTTCGGCCACGTAGCCTTCCGTATCCAGCAGCAGGGCCTCATCGTAGCCGTCGCGGCGGGCTTCCCGCACCGCGAGAATGGAGTTGCTGTAGGTGGAAATGGCCTTGGCCCGGCACATCTGTACATTGGGGTGGTGCCGGGCGTAGGAAGACACCCGCACCCGGATGCCCTTCTCCAGGGCGTCGCCGCCCAGGTAGGCGCCCCAGGGCCAGGCCGCCACCATGACGTGAGTGGCGGCGCCCGCCGGGTCCACCCCCACTTTTTCCGGCCCGAGGAAAATCAGGGGGCGGATGTAGGCGCTTTCCAGGCCGTTGCGGCCCACGGCCTCGCGGCAGACTTCCGCCAGGGCCTGCCGCTCCCAAGGCAGGTCAATGGCCAGGATGTGGGCCGAATCCAGCAGCCGGTCCAGGTGGGCATCGAGCCTGAAGATGGCCGGCCCTTGCGGGGTGGCATAGGCCCGGATGCCCTCGAAGCAGCCGTAGCCGTAATGCAGGGTATGGGTCAGCACGTGCACCTTGGCATCGCGCCAGGGCAGCCATTGGCCATCCAGCCAGATGAAGCCGTCACGGTTTTCCATGGACATGGGAAGTTCCTCCAGTTCGTTACGTAGTCAAATAGGGAATGGGTCTGCCCCAAGGGTGGGGGCAGACAGACGATCCGAACGTGGGTGGAACGGCGGGGGCGCTGGCCAACCGATGCCCGGTGAGGCGGTGGTGGCAGGACGCTGGAGGCGGTAGGAGAAGAATGAGGCCCCACAGGGCCTCATTCAAACGAATTGAAGTGCTATTGAATGAACTAAATTCATGTGATGACCACTTTGAGTGAAGCATTAACACCTTGAAGATTTTAATGCTTCTGGGCGATCGAATAGGTTATGAAATGGCTCGGGTTGCTTAGTTGTTAGCACAGCAATGCTTGTACTTTCTTCCCGAACCGCAGATGCATGGCTCATTACGCCCAATCTTGGTTCTGGATGAGCAGACCAACTGGAGCGAGTGGTTCCCCTTCGATTGCGCTTGCAAGGTCGACGCAAATTTCTCCATCAGGCGACGTTCATAGAGTTCTGGGGAAATGTCGTTCTTTAGCTGACTCATGTCGCGCATGGCTTGCCCAAGCTTAGCCAGCCCAATACTTTTTTTGGGAATCGGTTTGCCGGAGTTATCAAAAAAGTACTTTGTAACCACTTCGGCAGAAAAAATCTCTTCAGCGCTACCTTGGTGGCTGGTAATCAATTTCTTGATCTGTTTGATGACTCTTGGGGAACACTCCAGGCAGGCATCAGCAATTTCTCCCCGGCATTCCTCGGCCTCATAGCACTGCTGGAGCACATAGGCGGCATTAGTAAGAGACTGGAGTCGATCGCTATGGCGGGACAAGAGCCGGGCATAGTGAAATCCAGCCTTGGTGCGTAGTGATTTGTCTGCACCTGCTGCGCTCATGCAGCGCGAATACAGTTCCTCTGCCTGTTCCAGAGAGTGCTCTGGGATGTGTTCTTCTTCGATTAGGCCTGCCAGCACCAATAGGGCCTCGGGATGGTTCTGAGCGACAGCTTTGTTCAGCCAATCAATCGCTGTGAGGGTGTCTCTTTCAACAACATTGCCGTTCCAGTAATGGACAAACATGTTCAGTTGCCCCGTCGGGTATCCTGCTTCGGCGGATTTCTTGGTGTAGTCAAATGCCGCCTGTGGATTTTCCGGTCCGCCTTCCCCATGTAGGTGCATGACGCCAAGCATCGTCAGTGCGGACGGATGATCTTCTTTGGCGGCAAGTTCGAAATGGATTCTTGCTTCTACAAAGTCCTGCGGTTGATCATAAAGACCGTGGTAGAAGACATGGCCGATAAAGGCATTGGCATCAGGATAGCCGGCTTTTGCGGAGCCGAAGATTTTGTTAACACCCATCATCACGTAATCAGCTCCTTTGACGCCTTCTACCAACAGGCAGCCATGCTCAAACAATGCGGCAGGATGGTCTTTATGCGCAGCCAGCTCGAACCAGAAATCTGCTTTACGCCTGGCTTCATTGATGTCTATGGCATAGACGAGTGGTGACTCATTCCCCTCATTGATGGACGGCTGTTGCATCTCAGTTGCTTTGTTCAGGAAATGCTTGCCTATCCAGTATTGGGCCTCAGCTTCCTCCTCGGAAATGGCACGGTAACAAAGCTCTTTCATCCCAGAACCTACTGGGGTGACTGCGATGGAATCAGCTAGCGATAATGCCGGATGAATTTTTCTGTACGCAAATTTTAGGGCCGTTAGGGCGTGCTTCAGGGCCGAGTCGGCAAACTCACTCAGCTGCTCATTCGCTAACTTGCCTTCCTCGGGGTGTGCCCCTTTGTTCCCGAGAAACCGTAGTTTGTGCAGAGCGTCCTTGCTGCTGACGTCAGGATGGGTCCGATCGCATATTTCCCTGATCAAGGTGCCAAGCTCAGACAGCTTTGGAATGGCGAGCTTTTGTACCTCTATGATGCGCTGGCAGATGAGCCCACACATGCCCCGAAGGGTCAGGAGACTGTAGCCCGGATATTCCTTGGCGACTTCTTTGGCCAGAGCGTATTGCTCACCAACCTCATCCGAAATGCTCTTGGCTAGCTCGAGATCGTTCATGAAGCTTGGCAATCCATTAAGTCGCTAGAGGCTGTGTGGGCAGACTGGCCCATGACTTCCTCAATACATTCTTCCAAAAAGGCGGTGCTGAAACTGTGTGATCCTGCTTCCTGGGCCATGTCCGCGAGGAAATCCTCGAAGCAGTAGTCGCGGGGGAAATAGGAAAACGATTTGAGCTTGTAGTAGCGCCCCGCCCGCATGAATCGTTTGCTGATGATGCGGGCCAGTTCCAGCGAGTCCTCATAATTCACTTGTTCGCTGAGATTGATATGAGTCACGCCTGGGCAGGGCGAATGGTCCCTTGTTGCGCCGTACCGTGCCAGAGTATTGAGGTAGTTTTCTGTTTCTTCGGGCCAACCAAAAACGATGACCGGGCTAACCGAGACGCCATAGATTGCCTCTCGGTGCTGATCTAGCCAGGCGAGAGTTTGGGCAATGGTTTCATCGTTCTCCCCCGCATAGAGGAGGATGTTGACCTTTGCCTTGACCCCGTTCTCCGCACAGGCAACTAACAACCGGGAGGCTTTTTCAAGATACTTTTCTGGCTTTTGCGTCTTGTGCATCCGCAGTAACTGCGTGGGTGAGGCGCTTTCCAGACCAAGATCCAGGATCGATAGGCCACTGGCAGCCAGGGACGGTAGCAGCTCGGCTTTCAGGGTGTCGACGCGGGCTTCGGTGCGCCACCTTACTTTTATCGCCCGCGCGTCAAAGGCACTACCCAGGCCTTCGCTCCAGTGTTTGTTGGGAACGAACATAGAGGTTTCGAAATAGGGGGTCATTTCGATCAGCCCATCATCCAGTAATGTGGATTGCAACTCGTCGGCCAAGGCGTCCGGCGATTTCAGTGGTTGCAGTTTCTCGTCTCTTTCCAGGCAGAAACTGCATTTCATGCCGCATCCCCGGGCTATTTCGATGCTGGGTTGATAGTATTCGCGGCGATGGAGCAGGCTGTAATCAAGTGATGACGTCTGGTTCGATGTTTCCCTAGATGGCTGGAGCGGAAGGGACCGTGTCCCTGTTACCAGTTCGACAATGCGTGCTTCTGCGAGGCCAGGAATGATGATGTCCGCTTCAGGCAGGAGTTCTTTAAGCCGCTCAGGGAATTTTCCAACGACCCAGCGCCCGCCAACGATGATCTTATGCGATGGCAACAGAGCCTTCACTTGGAGAATGAATTCCTTGGCCCAGGCGACGGCATAGAAGCTTGGAAGGGAGAGCAGAATGGGCAGCTTGCTCTCAGCAAGCCCATAGGCGATGGCTGTGGTCAGCGTTTCAGATGGACTTGAGAAGTGGCCATGAATGACGACGGGTGCCAGGCCTTTGCGCTTCAGTACCGATGCAAGTGATAGCAATCCGTAATTCAGGTATTGATTGCGTCGATTTAGTCTGTTGTTGGCTTTTTTGGTACTAAGCTGACCGGCGCCAATGCAGGTGATTCTGTCCATCTTATCGGTAGAGCCGGTGTGCAAGCTCTTTGAGCGCTGCTTGGTATTGAGGCCTTCCACCAAATGCCTGAATCATTGCTACCGGTGAACCGAACTGGTCCAGCGGTGCTAGTCGCAGTATTTCCATCTGCTCGATATTGCTAATGCCTTCTTTGAGAAACTGGGTGGTTTTATCCATGTCCGATGCCTCGAAGGCTGGCGTGATGAACTTGGTATACATGTCACGCTCGGAAAGCGCCTTTTTGTCCATGCGGAAATACGGTCTGTTGTTAATGACATTGAGCTTAGCATTTTGCGGATTTGACTGGCTATCGCGATACCGCCAGCAGCAAGGACAGTCAGCCCTGTCATGAATCAGCCCTGTACCTTCGCCAGAAAGACGGCAGGCACCGGCGCCACCTTGCGGGGGCCGTAGTCGAAGAAGAGGATGCCGGTCTTGCCCCGGGCGACTTCCCGGCCCGAGGCCTGGTCGGTCATTCGCCACACCAGATCACAGCCGTATTTATTGAAATCCACCGGGGTCATGGCGATCACCATGGTTTCGCCGTGGAAGGCCTCGGCCTTGTATTGCACGGCGGCATCGGCCACCACGATACCGACCCCTTCCACATCCAGCTCGCTGTAGCCCAGGGATTTGAAGAAACGCACCCGGGCTTCGGAGACCAGGGAGAGCAGCAGGGCATTGTCCAGGTGGCCGCCATAGTTGATGTGGCCGATGTAGAGGGGAATTTCGGTGGAAAAGCGGAATTGCTCGGGCAGGTCGATCTGGATGCGGGCCATGGTCAAGGGTCCATGAGGGGTAAAGGAGCAATGCTACCGTAGTCTCTGCCGCAAAGCCGCCAGGGGCGCCGCCCGGGCGCGACAAATGGCCGGAGAGCCTTACGGGGCGCCATGTTTCTCCCATGGCATGGCTAAGGTTTTGCTACCATGCGCTTCTGGTATTTGGATATGTGCTGACGCTCCGGGAAGCCGATGAGCGCAGTCGGACAGAGCACGCCCCCGTGTTTCGCCAGGTACAGGCTTTGCTGGCGGAGGCCTATGTGCCCCCGACGGACCCGCGGGCGCCCATGCTGCAGGATACCCGGCGGATGGTCGAGCTGATGTTGGAGATGCTGGCCATGGAGTCGGTGGAGCGGGAAGGCAGCGACAAGCCGGAACCGATTGATCCCGAGCGGGCGGAGGTCCTCGCCAGGGAGTTTGCCCAGCTGTCAAAGCGGATCCAGCAGACATTGACCGCGCTGGAGCGCAAACAACGCAAATAGGGCGCGGTGTCAGGCTTCGGCGCCGGCCTTTGCCGAGCGCACCAGCCAGCGGATGAAATCCATGGTGCCGCGTTTTTCCTGGGCGGCCGGCGGGGCCACCACGTAGAAGCTGCGGTCCGGGCAGGCGGCAGCGAAGGGGCGGTGCAGGCGCCCTTCGGCCAGGTAGGGGGCCGCCAGGGATTCGGCCATGAGTGCCACGCCATGGCCTGCCACTGCAGCTTCCAGCATCAGCAGGGCGTCTTCATAGAGGGGGCCGTCCTTGGGTTCCGGGTGCTTGATGCCGGCGGCGGCAAACCAGCGTTGCCAGGAGAGCAAGGGGTGGCGCAGCAGGCGCACCTTGTCCAGGTCCGCCGGGGTCTGCAGCTGGGCCGCCAGGGCCGGGCTGCAGACGGGGAACACCTGTTCTTCAAAGAGCTTCCAGGCCAGCAGCCCGGGCCATTCTTCTTCCCCGTAACGCAGGCCGATGTCGGCTTCACCCGCCAGCAGGGGAGCCAGGCTGGTGGCCGTGCCCAGGCTGAATTCCGTTTCCGGGTGCTGCTGCTGCCAGTCCGCCACCCGGCTCACCAGCCACTTGCTGCCCAGGGCCGGGGCGGCAGAAATGCGCAGGCGGATTTTCTCCGGTGCCCGTAGTTCGGCGCTGGCCTCGTCCAGGCGCAGCAGGGTATCCCGTACCACGGCCAGATATCGGCGGCCTGCGGCGGTGAGGGCGATGGCCCGGTGGCGCCGCTCGAACAGGGCCTGGCCCAGGTGCGCCTCCAGCAGGCGGATGCGGTGGCTCACTGCCGAAGGCGTCAGGTGTAGGGCCTCGGCGGCGGCGAGAAAGCTCCCCAGGCGGGCAGCAGCCTCGAAGGCGGGCAGGGTGTGGAGGGGCGGCAGGTCGTGCATGGCGGCAAGGTTGGGGCAAGGTTGGGGAGAGCAGGATCGGGCCGGAGGGTGAAAGATGGCAATGGATGGCGATGGATGCTCAGCCGCGGATCAAGGTAGATGAAGCGGCGTAGCGGCAGCTCGGGTGGTTGGCAAGGCGCCGGCCGTAGCCACTGCCGCTGCCGGAAGGCCTTACATTATCACTTGCATGTCATCATGGCAGGCATTCGGCTGCGATGCCGGATGGCGTTGATGCCGCGCTGGCGCCGCGCCCCGTCATACCCTTGGGCCAGCTTGGCCCCGTTTGGGAAATCTTCATGGCCCGTTCCCTGTTCAAAGCCTTCGCCCTGGCGCCCCTGTTGCCGGCAGTGCTGATCTCCGTCGCCAACGGCGCCATGGGGGCCGGCTGGCTGGCCATTCCTCTTGGCCTGCTGATCTACGTGCCCCTGGCCTACGGATTGGTGTTGCTCTGGGGTTACCCCGTGGTGCGGGGCCTGCTGGCCCTCGGCTGGCTGTCCCGGCGCGCCTTTGGCACGGCGGGGGCGCTGTCCGGTCTGGGGATCGCTCTGCTGCTGCCCTGGCTGATGGTGGGGAGGGCTGTGTCTTGGGCCTCGCTGTTCTCCGGAGTCTATCTGCCCCTGTGCATCGTTGCCGGCACGCTCACCGGCCTGCTGTTGTGGCGACTTGCCTTCGGCAGCGATGCGGGCGACCTTGCCGCCCCATCTTCTGTCGACTGAGCAATTACGGTCAGGATTTGTAGCCGGCGGTGGCCCATAGTGCGTGCCACGAACCGGAGGAAATGATGAACGACGACAGAACCAGGCAATACGCGGCGCGCTTCGAGCGGGTGCTGGCCTACATCGAGGCCCACCTGGAGGAGCCGCTCACCGTGGAGCGTCTGAGCCAGGTCGCCCATTTCTCCCGCTTCCACTTCCATCGGCAATTTGCCGATTACCTCGGCACCAGCGTGGCACGGTACATCCTGCTGCTGCGGTTGCGGCGGGCTTCCTTCCAGCTCGCTTTCAACCGCCAGACCCGGATCATCGAGATCGCCCTGGAAGCCGGCTTTGAAAACCCGGAATCGTTTTCCCGCGCCTTCCGCAACACCTTCGGCCAGTCGCCCAGCCAGTTCAGGCGGCGGCCGGACTGGCCCGGCTGGCATGAGCGGTATCGTTTCCGGCTACCCGAAAGGAATATGACCGTGCAGGTTGAAATTGTTGAGTTTGAAACCACCCGTGTTGCCGCCCTGGAGCACCTGGGCCCCGTCGAGCAAGTTAACGATTCGGTGGCCCGCTTCATTGACTGGCGCAAATCCACCGGCCTCTCGCCCAAGGACAGCAGCCGCAGCTTCGGCATCGCCTACGACAACCCGGATACCACCGAGCCGGCCCGCTTCCGCTTCGACATCGCCGGTGAAGTGCGGGCCGAGGTGCCGGCCAATCCCCACGGTGTGGTCAACAAGGTGATCCCTGGCGGTCGCTGTGCCCGGGTGCGCCACCTGGGCTCCCACACCCGCATCGGCGAAAGCATCTATCCCCTCTACCGGGACTGGCTGCCAGGCAGCGGCGAGGAATTGCGGGACTTCCCGCTCTTCTTTCATTACCTCAACCTGATGCCGAATACGCCGGAAAACGAGCTGCTGACGGATATCTATCTGCCGCTGAAATAAGGCCCGGGCCGAGGTAGGCAGGCCCAGGACCGGCGGTCCCCCTAGATCCGCCGGTTTCTGGCCTGCCGCAGCAGATCGCCCAGATTGGTGCCGTCTTCCGCCTGCCAGTGGTCGGCATTGTGGTTTTGCCCGGCAATCACCGACGCGGCGGCGGAGGCAGACGCAAAGAACTGGTCCCCGGTAAACACATAACGTCCCTGGTGCGGCGCCAGCACGCCGGATTCGATCAACTCCCGGCGCTTGGCGGCATAGCTGCCCCCATGAATGTCGAAATGGGATTTCGCCTCCGCCACGGCCTCGCTGCCCGCCAGCACCGTCACGCCGCCCTCCACCAGGGCCAGGGTGGCCGTCATCTGGCAAGGGCTGCGAAAACTGAAGCGCAGCCCCCGCGGCAAGGTGGAATAATCCCCCGCCCGCTTGCCGATCCGGCGCGCATCCACCTCCCGCTTGGCTTGTTCCTCCACTTCGGCATCGACTTCTTCCTCCTGGTCGTCGTCAAACTGCCAGAAGCCGATCAGGGGCAGCATGAGCAGGATTTCTCGCAGGAAATTCTCAGCCGCCGCATGTTCCTCCTCGCTCAGGGCAGGAGGCTGGGGGCGATTGGAGTTTTCCAGTTCCACCAGGCCGGCTTCTTCGGCCAGCTTCACCAGGCGGGATTCCAGATGCTGAATGTGCGCCTTGTTGAGGCGCCCACCTTCCGCCGTGAAAAATACCGCCTTGGTCCAGAAATTCTTCTTCCGTGCGTGATCTTCCAGACGCAGGCCAATGGGGTCGGCTTCGCCGATATAGAGCTTTTTTCCACCGCAGAGCAGATACACTCCGGGTTGTTTGTACTCCACCCGGCCTTTCACCTCGCCCAGCAAGGCGCGGGGAAAGAGCACGGCCTTGCCGGTCCAGTCATCCCGGGAAATGATGCGAACCCCCTCCGGGTTGCCGGAGGGAACAAAAATTCGAATGGAAAAAGGGCGCATGGCGGTGGTGATGTCTCGGGTCGCTGCTTAATCGGTCTTGGCCTTGGCCAGTTGCTGAATCATGTAATCCGCTTGTTGTATGGCTTCAGCGTCGAGGGGGTTTTTGGGATTGGGGGGCAAAACGATATAGCGGGTGTTCTTCGGGTTGATGACACGAACCATGTCACCACCGATTGACGCAACATTCTCAACGTACCAGCCGGGAAGGGCCAAAACGGGGGTGACGGCGTAGGGGCGGCCGGTTGCTTTTTTCAAATAGCTTGCGAGCCATTGCGCCTGTCGGGCGGCTTGTTCCAGGGGCTTGGTTTCACGCCAGGTACCGAAATCCAGAGTTTTACCGTCGTATTTCACTTTGGCCCGGTCGTTGCCGCTGGGCGGTTTGAGGCGGGATTTGGTTTCCACGGCGAAGACCCCGCCGGGAGTGATGACCACGTGGTCGATATTGAACTCCCCTGCCTGAACATCGTGAATCAACCGGTTGTCGCCCGCCAGAGCCGCGGCCATTTCCTGGGCCGTGGCCTGCTCTGCCCGCAACCCCTGGCGCAGGCGGCGGCGTTCCGGCATGACCTGGGTGATTTTCCAGCCAATGACCAGGCCTGCGACAAGACCCAGTAACAGCAGTGCGGTGTCCAACCACTGCCAGGGAGTTGGATTGTCACCGATGCGGCGAATGGCGATGAGCAGGGCCAGCATCAACCCGGAAATGGCCACCAGAATCAGCCGGTCAAGATGCTTGTCCATTATTGCCTCCGAACGCTCTTGCAGACTGTCTCCAGGTAGGCGCAGCAAGTCGGTGGTGAGTGGGTCACACCGCAGGTCGCGGGCAAGCTGCTTTTGCTTCAGTAGCACCATCCCAACGACGACCAGCATCGGTATAACCCCGATGAAATTCAAAATGGGACCCCAATTCATTTACTCACTCCATAACGCCCCTCGCCGACCACTCGGGCACGGCCAAAGGGGCGCAGAGTTTTCAGCCGTTGGGGCAGGTATTTTTTCCAGGGGCTCTTGCCGGTGAAACCATTGGCCTGGTCCCCGGCCCACAGGAAAGAGGCGGGCAAGCCGGTGGCCCGCCACCGGGCAATGAAGGTGTTGATTTTCATGATGCCATTATTCTAACGGCTTCCCGCGCCAGGCCAAATGGCGTGGGGCGTTGCAGGATGGTGGGGCTGGCGGAAATGGCTCAGGGCTAGGGGGTCTGAACGGAGAGGGCCAGCAACCATTGTACAAACGCCTCCACCTCCGGGCGCTGGCTGTAGCGGCTGCGGAGCAGGTAGAGGGTGCGACCTTCCGGGGTGGGGCGAGGGGGGAGCAGGGTTTGCAGGCGGCCGTCGGCGAGGGCGTCGGCGATCAGGGGCAGGCGGGCGAGGGCGACGCCTTGCCCGGCCTGGGCGGCGTAGAGGCATTGGTCGTAGTGGTTGAACTGCAGCTGGGCGCGGGCGGCGGAGGGCGGGCCGCCCAGCTCGGCTTGCCAGCCTTCCCAGCGTAGCCAGGGGTAATCCCGGCCGTCTTCATAGGAGAGCAGGGTGAGGTGGGGCAGGTTGGCGGCGGAGAGGCGGGGACCGTCCGGCAGGCCGGCAGCCAGCGCGGGGCTGGCGACGGGGGCCATGGTTTCGTCGAAAAGGCGGGGGCAGCCGGCCGGGGCGGCGGCGGGAGTGGTGTAGCGCAGGGCCACGTCCACTTCTTCTGCCTCCAGATCCACATTGCGGTTGTCGGCGGCTACCCGCACGCCGATGTCCGGGTAGCGGGCCTGGAAGTCGGAGAGACGGGGCACCAGCCACAGAGCGGCGACGCCGGTGGAGGCGGAGATGGTGACCCGGGGCCGGCGCCGGCTGGCAGACAGTTCTTCCACCACGCTGCCGAGCCGGTCCAGGGCCTCGCCGGCGGCGCGGAAGAGGCGCTCGCCTTCCGGCGTCAGGCGCAGGCTGCGGGTGCTGCGCTGGAAGAGGGCGACGCCCAGTTGTTCCTCCAGGGTCTGCACCTGGCGGCTGATGGCGGACTGGCTGAGGCAGAGTTCCTCCCCCGCCCGGGTGAAGGAGAGGTGGCGGGCGGCGGCGACGAAACCCTTGAGGGAATCCAGGGGCGGCAGGCAGTGCAGGGGGAGGGTCATGGCATTGTGGTATTTATGCGTTTATTGCATGAGTGGAATGCGGATTTTCCGTTTGTGACTTCAGAAGGTGCTTTCCATACTTAGGCCATGGTTGGTCTTGATGTATGAGGCTATATGGAAAACGCATGAATGGAGGATAGGAAAATGATCCCGATCCTGCAAGGCCGGGCAACGGCCCGCTGGCTGCACCTGGAACTGGAGCGGCGTGAAATGCTGGTACTGGCGGATGCCCGGGGCCAGACCCTGGAATGCCGACAGGGCGAACTGTGGCTGACGGAAGCGGGGGGCGGCGATACCATCCTGCGGGCCGGCGAGCGTTACGGGGTGGAAACGGCCGGTTGCCTGGTCATTTCGGCCTGCCAGGACAGCCGCCTGGCCGTGGGCGGCACGGCGGACGATCCGGCGGCCCTGTCCCTGATGCCGGTGCGGGGCTTCCTGGCGGCGTTGCTGCCCTGGGAACTCCAGGGGCACGGCCGCTGAGGTTTAAATCGACGCTTGTCGTTCGCCATTCACCACTCGCCCGAGCCGATGCCGCAACGGTGCCCGACTCCGGGTAGCGATTGACGGCCGGCATGGGCCGCGACACGCCAAAAAATGCCCCCGGGAACCCGGCGGCCGCCCTGGCGTCACTGATGCAACGGCCCGACCATTTCGCCAACCCCGATACCTCCGAAACCTACGAGATGATCCCCATGAATGCCCCCGCCGACCGCTTCGTTCCGCCCGCCGAGGCGGTGACTGCCACCGCCCTGGCGCTGGCCGCCAGTGACGGCTACCCCCTCGCTGCCCACCACTGGCAACCGGCGGGCACACCCCTCGGTGTGGTGGTGATTAACCCGGCCACGGCGGTCAAGGCCGTCTATTACCACCGCTACGCCCGCTTCCTGGCCGAGCATGGCTTTGTCGTGCTGACCTATGACTACCGGGGCATCGGCGCATCGCGCCAAGGCAACCTGCGCCAGTGGCGCCACATCCGCAAGCTCGATTGGGGGCGCTACGACTGCGAGGCGGCCCTGGCCTGGGCGCGGCAGGCCTACCCGGATTTACCCCTGCATCTGGTGGCCCACAGCATCGGCGGCCTGTTGCTGGGCCTGGCCCCTTCCGGCGCGGCGGTGCAGCGGGCGTTCACCGTGGGCAGCCAGTACGCCTACTGGCCCGACTACGGCCCGGGCAAGCCCCTCATGTGGCTGCGCTGGCATGTGCTGATGCCGGCCCTGACGGCCCTGCTCGGCTACTTCCCGGCCCGGCGTCTGGGCTGGCACGAGGATCTGCCTGCCGGGGCTGCCTACGAATGGGCTTTCCGCCCCGCCTCCCTGGAAAAGTCCTACCGCCGCCACGTGCAGGCCGGGGAAGCACCCCTGGCCCATTTCGACAGCTTCCGCGGCGAAATGCTGGCGGTGAGCCTGACGGACGATCCCTTCGGCACCCCGGCGGCCGTCCGCCGCCTGCTGGGCTACTACCGGGGCGCCCGGCGCCACCATCTGCACCTGGCGCCGGATGCGGCCGGTGTGGCGGCCATCGGCCACTTCGCCTGGTTCCATGAACGCTTTCGCCCCACCTTGTGGCAGGACTCCCTGGCGTGGCTTCAGGAAGGGCGACTGCGCCGCACCCCCCGGGAAACCCTGGAGCCGGAAAACTCAGCGCGCGGTACGAACGGGTAAGCGTGCGGTAAGCTCATGGTCAGTGAGCGGCCGGCAAGCGCCCCGGGAAGGGGCGGGCTTCGGGGCCCTCAGCCGATCTTGGGGCGCTCCTTGGCCGAATAGTGGCTGAAGTGGCCCTCCTTGGCTGCCTGGGCGCGGGCACCGGCCACCAGGCCGGCAGTCTTGCCCTGGGGGGCCGGCAGGGAGAGGAGCTTTTCAAGCTGGGTGCTGCCGCACTGAGGGCAGGCCGGCACGGTACTGACCCGTACCAGCAGTTCAAAGGTGTGCTGGCAGGCCTGGCAGCGGTAATCGTAAAGAGGCATGGGGCGCTCCTGTCGCGTTGACGACAATCAGGTGGGGACCGCCAGGGAAATGCAAGAAGGGTGCCGTCGATCAGGCAATGGGTTCGGTTATGGGGATAAGCCCGGGCCCGGCCTCAAGGGAAACCGCAAGGCCCACCTGAAAGGCCCGCCCATGAAAAACGCCTGTTTCGCATGGGGCGGAAACAGGCGTTGCAAGGAGGCGCCAGAATGGAGGCCTCTGCAAGCTGAGGCGCTGCCGATGCACTCCGGCGCGGTGAATCCTCGAATCAGGCGGTGGCCAGCAGGCTTTGGCCGGCGGTGCCCTGCTCAGTTTTGCGATAGAACTCGGTCTGGGCGCTCTTTTGGGCGTTGCGATTGTCGTCCTGGGTGCGGCGCAGGGCTTCTTCGGAGGCGCTGTTGGCCTTTTCCGCATTGCGGGTTTCGGGAGAGGTGCTAGCCGGATTGGCCGGGCTGGCCTTCACGCCCTGGTCGAGGCGGCGGGTGAGGTTGTCGGTGGTCGTGTTGTCCCGGGGCTCATTGGCTGGCGCCGTGGCCGGGGTGGCGGCATTGGTGCTCGGGATTGCACTGGCGCTTGCCGGCTGTACCGCATCAGTCGGCGGTGCTGCCTGGGCTGTAGCCGGGTTGGTGGCCGCAGCCGGGGCACTGGGGCTGGCGGCACGGCTGGCTTGCAGAGCGGCGCTGCTCAGGGAGACAACGCTGCTGGCGGGGGCGGATTCCGTTGCGCCGGCAGACTCAGTCTGGCGAGGGGGGGCAGCCTTGTCCCGGTTAAGGGATTGGGTGCCGCGCTGGCCGGCGGTGCCGACGTCCGCCTGGGGCAGTTGCTGCAAATCGACCCGGGGAGCGGTGGCGGAAAGGGGGGATAGGCTGGACACGATGGCTCGTCCTCGTTACGGATGCTCCAATTTTGCGCCGATTGTCCTGGGGAATCAACGCCTTTTGCTTCCGGGGAGGGGGCAGTGCCAGACCCTCCCCGGGGCTGGCTTCAGGCGACCGCCTTGGCCAGGGCCTGGTCGATGTCCCAGAGGATGTCGTCCAGGGTCTCCAGGCCCACGGAGAGGCGGATCAGGTCCGGCGGCACGCCGGCGGCGGTCTGCTGTTCCGGGGTCATCTGGCGGTGGGTGGTGGAGGCCGGGTGGATCACCAGAGTTTTGGCGTCGCCGATGTTGGCCAGGTGGGAGAGGAATTCCACGCTGTCGATGAACTTCTGTCCCGCGGCTGCGCCGCCGTTTTTGCCACCTTTAATGCCGAAGGTAAGCACGGCACCGGCCCCCTTGGGCAGGTATTTCTTCGCCAGATCGTGGTACTTGCTGGAGGGCAGGCCCGGGTAATTGACCCATTCCACCTGGGGGTGGGCTTCCAGATGCCGGGCGATGGCCAGGGCGTTGCTGCAATGGCGGTCCATGCGCAGGGATAGGGTTTCCACCCCTTGCAGCAGTAGGAAGGCATTGAAGGGGGAGAGGGCCGGGCCGAAGGTGCGCAGGCCTTCCATGCGGCACTTGGCGGTGAAGCCGAAGTTGCCGAAGGTCTCGTAGAACTTGACGCCGTGGTAGCCCGGGCTGGGCTCGGTCATGGTGGCGAACTTGCCGTTGTCCCAGGGGAACTTGCCCGATTCGACGATGATGCCCCCCAGGGTGGTGCCGTGGCCGCCGATGAACTTGGTGGCCGAATGCACCACGATGGCGGCGCCCCATTCGAAGGGCCGGCACAGGTAGGGGCTGGCGAAGGTGTTGTCCACGAAGAGGGGCAGGCCGGCGGCGTTGGCGATTTTCGCCACGGCCTCGATGTCCAGCACGTTGAGGCCCGGGTTGCCCATGGTTTCGGCGTAGATCACCTTGGTCTTGGGGGTGATGGCCCGGGCGAAATTCTCCGGATCGTCGCTGTCCACAAAAATGGTGTTGATGCCCAGCTTGCGGAAATTCACGTCCAGCTGGGTGTGGGTGCCGCCGTAGAGGGTGCGGGCGGCGACGATTTCGTCCCCGGCCTCGCACAGGTTGAGCAGGGCCACCATCTGGGCGGCCATGCCGGAGGCCACGGCGACGGCGGCCTTGCCCCCTTCCAGGGCAGCGATGCGTTCTTCCAGCACGGCCACGGTGGGGTTGGAGAGGCGGGAATAAACGTTGCCGAAGGTCTGCAGGTTGAACAGGCTGGCGGCGTGCTCCGGCGAATCGAAGACGTAGGCGGCGGTCTGGTAGATGGGCGTGGCCCGGCTGCCGGTGGCGGCGTCGGGCACCTGCCCGGCGTGGAGGGAAAGGGTGTCGAACCCGAACTGGTGGTCGGCCATGGTGTGCTTTCGGGAAATCGGACGGATCAGGTGGGGCGACGGGAGGAGACGATGTCCGTATTCACGCCCATGAAATTGAGGCCGCCGAAGAGGCGGGCGTATTCGATCTTGACGCAGCGGTCCTCGATCACGGTGAGGCCGGCGGCTTCGGCGATGTGGCGGGCTTCCTCATTGACCACGCCCAGCTGCAGCCACAGTACCTTGGCGCCGATGGCCACCGCCTCCCGGGCGATGGGGGCACAGTCTTCCGGCTTGCGGAAGACGTCCACGATGTCCACCTTCTCAGGGATGGATTGCAGGTCCGGGTAGCACTTCTCCCCCAGGATTTCCTGGTACTTGGGATTCACCGGGATGATGCGATAGCCGCGCTGCTGCATGTACTTGGCGGCAAAGTAGCTGGGCCGGTTCCAGTCGGCGGAGAGGCCGACGACGGCGATGGTGCGATTTTCCTTGAGGACTTTTCGCAGGGTGGCAATGTCGCTCATGCAAATCTTCCGTGTGAGGGGTGGGGCGGGCAGCCCCGGGTTCCCCTCGGGTCTGCTGCGTTAGCCGTGGCACCAGGTTGGGTGGCGCTTGTCGATGAAGGCATCGATGCCTTCCCGGGCGTCCCTGGCCTGGAGATTCTGCACCATGACGCCCTTGGCGTAGGCGTAGGCCTCGTCCAGGGGCAGTTCGGCCTGGCGGTAGTAGGCGGCTTTGCCCACGGCCAGGGTGTGGCGCGACTTGCTGGCGATTTTAACCGCCAATGCTTCCACCGCGACATCCAGTTGCTCCACGGACACATGCTCGTTGATAAGGCCAAAACGCAGGGCCGTGGGGGCGTCGATGAGGTCGCCGGTGAGCAGCATCTGCAGGGCGTGCTTGTGGGAGACGTTGCGCGACAAGGCCACCATGGGCGTGGAGCAGAAGAGGCCGATATTGACGCCGGGCGTGGCGAAGCGGGCGTCATCCGCGGCGATGGCCAGGTCGGCGCTGGCCACCAGCTGGGCCCCGGCGGCGGTGGCGATGCCATGCACCCGGGCGATCACCGGCTGGGGCAGGCTGACAATGCGCTGCATGAGCCGGGCGCAGGCCTCGAAAAGGTCTTCGGCATAGCTTTCGCCGTAGTCGGCGCCGCGCATTTCCTTGAGATCGTGGCCGGCGCAGAAGGCCGGGCCGTTACCGGCCAGGATCACCACGCCGATGCTCGGGTCGGCGGCAATGCGATCGAACTCGGCCTGCAGGGCGGCGATCATGGGCCGGGAGAGGGCGTTGCGGGCGGCGGGGCGGTTGAGGGTGAGGCGGGCGATGCCGTCCTTGTCCTGCCGCAGTACCAGGGCTTCTTCACTCATTTGCTGTTCTCCTTTTATTGTTTATGCGAGGGCCTGGGCCAGGTCGGCCAGCAGGTCTTCCACGTCTTCGACGCCGACGGAAAGACGCACCAGGCCATCGTCGATGCCGATGCGGCGGCGCTGCTCAGGGGGGACCGAAGCGTGGGTCATCAGGGCCGGCAGTTCGATCAGGCTTTCCACCCCGCCCAGGCTTTCGGCCAGGACGAAGATTTTGGTGTGCTCCAGCAGCTTCTTCGCCGCCGGCAGGCCGCCCTTGACCACGGCGGAGACCATGCCGCCGAAGCCCCGCATCTGGCGCTGGGCCAGTTCATGCTGGGGGTGGCTTGCCAGGCCGGGGTAATGGACCTTCTCGATGGCCGGATGCTGCTCCAGCCAGCGGGCGATGGCCTCGGCGTTGGCGCAGTGGCGTTCCATGCGCAGGGCCAGGGTCTTCAAACCGCGCAGGGCGAGGAAAGCATCGAAGGGCCCCAGCACTGCACCGGCGGCGTTCTGCAGGAAGGCCAGGCGTTCCGCCAGATCCGCTCGGGCAGTGACGGCGACGCCGGCGATCACGTCGGAATGGCCGTTCAAATACTTGGTGGCCGAATGCACCACGATGTCGAAACCGTGTTCCAGGGGCCGCTGGATCCAGGGGCTGGCGAAGGTGTTGTCGGCCACGGTGAGGAGGCCCCGGTCCTTGCCGATGGCGGCCACCAGGTCCAGATCCACCAGCTTCAGCAAGGGATTGCTCGGGGTTTCCACCCACAGCAGTTTGGTCTGCGGGGTGATGGCGGCTTCGATGCTCTCCCGGCTGGAGAAGTCGGCGTAGGTGACCTTGAGGTCGGCGGAATTGCTGCGTACCCGGTTGAAGAGGCGCACCGAGCCGCCGTAGAGGTCGTCGGAGGCCACCACATGGCTGCCGGCGGGCAGCAGCTCCAGCACCGTGGCGCTGGCGGCCAGGCCCGAGGCGAAGGCGAAGCCCGTGGCGGTGGCGAAGGCGCCCCCTTCTAGGTCGGCGATGCAGCGTTCCAGGGCCAGGCGGGTGGGGTTGGCGCTGCGGGCGTAGTCGAAAGTGGCCCCGGCGTACTGTTTGGGCTCATTGAGGGCCGGCTGGACGTAGGTGGAGGTGGCGTAGATGGGGATGGAAACAGCGCCGGTGGTGGGGTCCGGCTCCTGGCCGGCATGGATGGCGCGGGTGGCAAAACCTTGTTTGTGGGTCATGGGGGGCTCGAAAAAATCAAAAAAACGGAGCCACAGAGGACACAGAGAGCACAGAGGGGAAAACCATCCCGGCCGATGACGCTGGAGGCGTTTCAAGGCGCCTCGGCAGAGCAACTGGTTTCGCTCTTTCTCTGTGTTCTCTGTGCCCTCTGTGGCAAAAGATTTAGTTTTTCAGCTTGCGCCGCAAATGGTTGAGCAGGTCGATGCGGGTCACCAGGCCGAGGAAACGGTCCCCGTCCACCACGATGGGTACCAGGCCCTGGTCGAAGAGGGGCAGCAGGTCGCTGATGGGGGCCGTGGGGGGCAGGGTGGTGAGGCGGCTGGTCATGAACTTCTTCACCGGCTGGCGGAAGTTGGCCTCGTCCTTGGTGATGGCCAGGAGCACATCGGATTCGTCGATGAGGCCGACGATCTTGCCTTCCTCATTGGTCACCGGCAGTTGGGAGACGTCGTAGAGCTTGAAGCGGCCGTAGGCGGTGAGCACCGTATCCGTCGGCGCCACGGTGACCACGGCGCCCTCGTCGGCGCGGCGACCGATGATGTCCCGCAGGTCGCCCCGCACTTCCTTGGGCAGGAAGCCCTGGTCCGACATCCAGAAGTCGTTGTACATCTTGGAGAGGTAGCGGTTGCCGTGGTCGCAGACGAAGGTGACCACGTGCTCCGGTCGGGTGCGGGTGCGGCAGTAGCGCAGGGCGGCAGCCAGCAGGGTGCCGGTGGAGGAGCCGGCCATGATGCCTTCCTTCTTCAGCAGATCCCGGGCGGCGGCGAAGCTTTCGGCATCGGGCACGGTATAGGCCTCGCGCACGCCGGTGAGGTCGCAGATAGGGGGGATGAAGTCCTCGCCGATGCCTTCCACCAGCCAGGAGCCGGCTTCCTTGATGTAGCCGTGGGCCACGTAGTCGGCCAGCACGGAGCCGGCCGGATCGGCCAGCACCATCTTCACCCGGGGCGATTTCTGGCGGAAGAAGCGGGTCAGGCCGGTGAGGGTGCCGCCGCTGCCGACGCCGCAGACCACGGCGTCGATGCGGCCCTTCAACTGGGCCCACAGCTCCGGCCCGGTGCCGATCTCGTGGGCCTTGGGATTGTTGGGGTTGTTGAACTGATTCACGTACCAGGCGCCGGGAATGTCTTTGGCCAGGCGCTCGGCCATGTCCTGGTAGTACTCGGGATGGCCCACGCCCACATCGGAGCGGGTCATCACCACCCGGGCGCCCAGGGCCTTGAGGGCAAAGATCTTCTCCTGGCTCATCTTGTCCGGCACCACCAGCACCACCTTGTAGCCGCGCTGGGCGCCCACCAGGGTCAGGGCCAGGCCGGTGTTACCGGCGGTGGCTTCCACCAGGGTACCGCCCGGTTTGATCAGGCCTTCCTTTTCGGCGGCGTCGATCATGGAGCGGGCGATGCGGTCCTTGATGGAGCCGCCCGGGTTCTGGCTTTCCAGCTTGAGGAAAAGGCGGCAGGGGCCGGTGTCGAAGTGGGTCACTTCCACCAAGGGCGTGGCGCCGATCAGGTCCAGGCTGGAGCGGGGCAGGGCGGTGGACGGTGCAGCGAGGGAGGTATCGGTCATGGCATCTCGGAAGGTGGTAGAGGAGCGGGCCACCCGGAGGTGGAACCGCGGGAGGGGCGGTAGCCCGGCCACTGCGTACCCGATATGGCCCTGGTATGTGGTCCCCGGCACCACCGGAATGCCGTGGGGCATCGCGGAATGCCTTTGGGTGGGGCGACGGCAGAAGCGGGTGGAAGCAGCAAATACGGGCTCGACCCTTGACGCCGGCTACTGTAAGTCCAGAGTGTTTTTTTATAAAAAGAATAAAAGCGAATGATTTGATAACTCTTGGTTATGGGGAAGTCCGGAGGGCATGGGTATTTGAGGACGTACTGCCCCATCCGAGCGCCGGTGGGTAGGGGGCGATTTGCCTGGGTATTGGGGTTTTGCGGAATAAGGGAATAAAAAAATGGAACTTCGTTACATATCGCCCCTTGGCTAGAGTCGCCCCGTCTCCCGTTCATTTCCCTGTCATGAGGTTGCCATGCCCCTGTTCCTGGTTGAGGGCCACCCGGCGGCGCTGGGCCGTGTCGATCTGGGCGAACGCCTGGCCCGCATCCACCAGGCCCGCCCCGGCGCTCTGCTCAACGTTCGCACCCCGAGCGCCGGCTTGCGCCTGGCGGCGGTGGTGGAGGCCCTGGACAGTCTCGATGCCCGGGCCGTCTGGGCCATGGGCAGCCTGGCCAGCCATAGCGTACGGGAGCTGGCCGATGGCCCTGGCGATCCGTCCCATCTCGCCATTCCGGGGCTGTGGCCCCTTTCTCCCCAATGTGAAGGAATTTCCCCCATGGAAGAAGAACTGATTCTGGCTCGGGCCCACGCCCGGAAAGAGGCCGAGCGCTTGCCCTACGCCGGTGCCCTGATGCCGGAAGAGGCGTGGCTGCTGCTCAAATTGCGGCCTGATGCCCGGCTGGTGGATGTGCGCAGTGCCGCCGAGCGGGAACTGGTGGGGCGTATTCCGGGCGCCCTGGAAGCAGAGTTCATGAGCTACCCGGATTGGCAGGAGAACCCCGATTTTCTGTCGACGATTCGCCGCCAGACGGGGCCGGCAGCCATCCTCCTGCTGCTTTGCCGCTCCGGCCAGCGTTCCCACCAGGCCGCAGCCCAGTTGCAGGAAGCCGGCTACAGCCTGGTGTTCAACGTCCTTGAAGGATTTGAGGGGGAGAAGGATGCTCAGGGACGGCGTACCCTGAACGGCTGGCGCCTGCGAGGCTTGCCCTGGGAGCAATGAGCTTGGGTAGGCTCAAGGTTTATATTTCAAATTGAAATAATAGAATTAAAAATAAGTATTGGCGGGTCTAAGTGTCGGCGGGCAATCTCTTTCCTGTGGCAGCGCAGCATTTTTTTACAGCCGTCCTGGAAGGCGGTTCCTTAGGCAAGGAGACGCAGATGTCACTGCTGATTGTCGGCGCCGATAACGTACGCACCATCGAAAATGAAGTAGCCCGGCTGGCTCCCGCCATCCTTGATGCTCCGACGGAGCACTGGACCGGGCGCAAGGCGGGGGATTCCCGCAAGGTCATTCCCTCCCGCACCCATCTGGTGGTGGTGGTCTGCGCCCGGGTGAATCACGAACTGTTGCGCCACGTGCGGCGCCAGGCGGAGAAGGTGGACGTGCCCCTGATCTACTGCCGCCACTCGGCCCTGGAAATGCGGGAAAAGCTGGAAGATTTCATCGGCCGCCAGCCGGCGGGAATGTGGCAGTAGCTGGCAGTAGCAACGCGGAACAAGCCCTGGTATCAGGGCTTGAGGTCTGGGGAATAGGAGTTCGGCCCGGGAGCTGGCGCCCCTGGCCGTTTGGGGAGGTAAGGCCGGATTACTGCTCGAAGAGATTGAGCAGGCTGTCCAGGCCGCCGTGGCTGATGGCGACGGAGGCCTTGGCGCGGGTGGCAGGTTTGGCGTCGAAGGCAACGGAAAGGCCGGCTTCGGCCATCATCAGCAGATCGTTGGCGCCATCGCCCACGGCAATCACTTGTTCCTGGCGAAGACCCAGTTCGTCCCGCAGGCGGTTGAGGTGATGGGCTTTGGCCTGGGCGTCCACGATATCGCCCACCACTTTGCCGGTGAGTTTTCCGCCGGAAATTTCCAGTTCGTTGGACGTGGCGAAATCGAAGCCAAGCTCAATACGCAGGCGCTCGGTGAAATAGGTGAAGCCGCCGGAGAGGATGGCGGTGCGCAGGCCGGCGGTCTGGGCGGCTTCCAGCAGTTCCCGGGCGCCGGGGGAGAGTAGCAGGCGCTCGCCATAGACACGGGCCAGCACCCGGGCATCCAGCCCGGCCAGCAGGGCCAGGCGGCGGCGCAGGCTTTCCCGATAGTCGATCTCGCCGCGCATGGCGGATTCGGTGACGGCGGAGACTTCGGCCTTCTTGCCGGCGAAGTCCGCCAGCTCGTCGATGCACTCGATGGTGATGAGGGTCGAGTCCATGTCAAAACAGATCAGGCCGTAGTCCGACAACTTGCGGCCGGTGGGCACGAAGGCCCAGTCCAGCTTTTCCCCGTCGATGAGGGGCAGCAGGGCCTCGAACTCGGGCGTGCGCTGGGCGTTGCGGAAGCAAACCACCTTGGGCGGGCGGGGTTCCACGGCCTCGGCCCGGGTGGCGGCGGCGATGCGGTCGAGAAGAAAGGTCGGCAGGGCGCCGTTCTGGATGATGAGATTCATGGCAGTCATGGGGGAAGCTCAGGCCGGGGCCAGCGATTGCTGGTGGTTGTTCTTCACCCGCACATAATGTTCGGCGGAATAACGCAGGTAGGCGATTTCGTCAGAGGTGAGGGGCCGCACCTTGACGGCGGGGCGGCCCACGTAGAGGTAGCCGCGCTCCAGCGTCTTGCCCGGTGAGACCAGGCTGCCAGCACCAAGCATGACCTGGGGCTCGACCACGGCATCGTCCATGACCATGGCACCCATGCCGATCAGGCATTCGTCGCCGATGCTGCAGCCGTGCAGGATGGCGCCGTGGCCCACGGTGACGTAGTCGCCGATCAGCAGGGGCGAGCCGTCGGGCTTGGCGGCATTCTTGTGGGAGACGTGCCCCATGGCGAAATCCTGGATGTTGCTGCAGACGCCGATCTCGATGCGATTGACGTCGCCCCGCAGCACCGTGTTGCACCACACCGAAGAATCCTGCCCCAACCGCACATCACCGATGAGCTGGGCTGAGGGGTGGAGAAAGCAGGATTCGCCGATGCGGGGAAAGGTATCCAGATAGGGGCTGAGGAGCATGGTGCGGCGCAGGGCTGGCTTAGGTGGCGCTACGCCCCGGCAGCACGTCGCGCAGCAGAGTGGCGGCGTCGCGGATCATCTTTTCCGTGGTGGCCCAATCAACGCAGCCGTCGGTAACGGAGCAGCCGTACTTGAGCTGGGAGAGGTCGGCGGGGATGGACTGATTGCCGGCCTCGAGGTTGGACTCGATCATCACCCCGACCATGGACTGGTTGCCCAGACGGATCTGGTTCACCACGTCGGACATCACCAGGGGCTGCAGCTCGGGCTTCTTCAGGCTGTTGGCGTGGGAGCAATCCACCACCACGTTGGGGATCAGCTTGGCCTTGGTCATGGCCTGCTCGGCCACGGAGACGGAAACCGTGTCGTAGTTGGGCCGGCCGCCGCCGCCCCGCAGCACGATGTGGCCGTAGGTATTGCCGGTGGTGCGCACGATGGCCACCTGGCCCTGGTCGTTGAGGCCGAGGAAGCTGTGGGGCTTGGAGGCGGAGAGAATGGCGTTGATGGCGATTTCGGTGTTGCCGTCGGTGCCGTTCTTGAAGCCCACGGGGGTGGACAGCCCGGAGGACATTTCCCGGTGGGTCTGGGATTCGGTGGTGCGGGCGCCGATGGCGGTCCAGGAAATGAGGTCGCCGTAGTACTGGGGCGAGTTCGGGTCCAGGGCCTCGGTGCCGGCGGGCAGGCCGATTTCATTGACCTGCAGGAGGAACTCCCGGGCCTTGGCCATGCCCACGTCCACCCGGAAGGAGTCGTCCATGAAGGGGTCGTTGATGTAACCCTTCCAGCCCACGGTGGTGCGGGGCTTTTCGAAATAGACGCGCATTACCAGCAGCAGGGTGTCGGAAACCTCCTCAGCCAGGGCCTTGAGGCGACGGGCGTAATCCAGGCCGGCTACCGGGTCATGGATGGAGCAGGGGCCCACCACCACGAAGAGGCGGTGATCCTTGCGGTCCAGAATGTTCTTCAGGTCTTGCCGGCCCTGGCGCACCACGGCGGCGGCCTTCTCGGAGAGGGGCTGGCTGGCCAGCATTGCCGCCGGCGTCGGCATGGGGTCGAAGGCGGCGATATTGATGTTGTCGATGTCGGGGGTGGTCATGGTTCAGGCGTCTTTTCTTTTAACTCAGTGTTCAACTCAGTTGCTTGATCAGGTCCTTCACCGCCGACACCCGGTCGTTCAAGGCCGGCATATGGCGGGAGACGGCAAGTTTATCCTGTCCGGCCAGCTTGTAGTGGCGGTTTTTCTGGATCAATTCGATGATGCGGATGGGCTCGATGGGCGGGTTCTTGCAGAACTGCACCGTTAGTTGGCTGGCTGTCGCATCGAGCTTGATGATGCCCAGGGGCTTGGCCAGCAGACGCAGGCGGTGGGTGGCCAGCAGGCACACCCCCTGGGGCGGCAACTCGCCGAAACGGTCGATCAGCTCTTCCTGCAGGGCGTTGATGTCCTCTTCCTGCTCGCAGTTGGAGAGGCGCTTGTAGAGGGTCAGGCGCTCGTGCACATCCGGCGCATAGGCATCCGGCAGCAGGGCCGGGGTGTGCAGATTGATTTCCGTGGTCACGCCCAGGGGCTGGGTGAGGTCCGGCTCCTTGCCCTGCTTCAGGGCAGCGACAGCCCGGTTGAGCATTTCGGTGAACAGGTTGAAGCCCACTTCCTGCATCTCGCCGGACTGGTTGTCCCCCAGCACTTCGCCGGCGCCGCGGATTTCCAGGTCGTGCATGGCCAGGTAGAAGCCGGCCCCCAGCTCTTCCATGTGCTGGATGGCCTCCAGGCGCTGCTTGGCCTGCTTGGTGAGGGCCTTCTCATCCTGCACCAGCAGATAGGAATAGGCCTGGTGGTGGGAACGGCCGACCCGGCCCCGCAGCTGGTGCAGCTGGGCCAGGCCGAACTTTTCGGCCCGGTTGATGAGGATGGTGTTGGCGTGGGGGTTGTCGATGCCGGTTTCGATGATGGTGGTGCACAGCAAGAGGTTGGCCCGCTGCTGGGTGAAGTCCCGCATCACCCGTTCCAGTTCCCGCTCGTTCATCTGGCCGTGGCCCACCACAATGCGGGCCTCGGGCACCAGGCCCTGGAGCTTTTCCCGCATGTTGTCGATGGTATCCACCTCGTTGTGCAGGAAGTACACCTGGCCGCCCCGCTTCAGCTCCCGCAGCACCGCTTCGCGGATGATGCCGTCAGAGAACCTGGCGACGAAGGTCTTGATGGCCAGCCGCTTTTGCGGTGCCGTGGCGATCACCGAGAAGTCCCGCAGGCCTTCCAGGCTCATGGCCAGGGTACGGGGGATGGGGGTGGCGGTGAGGGTCAGCACGTCCACCTCGGCCCGCAGGGCTTTCAGGGCCTCCTTCTGGCGTACGCCGAAGCGGTGTTCCTCGTCGATCATCACCAGGCCCAGGCGGTCGAACTTCACTTCCTTGGAAATGAGCTTGTGGGTGCCGATGACGATGTCGATCTTGCCCGCCTCCAGGTCCTTCAGGGCCTGGGCGGTTTCCTTGGCGGTCTTGAAGCGGGAGAGTTCGGCGATGGTCACGGGCCAGTCGGCGAAGCGGTCCTTGAAGGTCTGGTAGTGCTGTTCGCAGAGCAGGGTGGTGGGGCACAGCACCGCCACCTGTTTGCCGCCGGCCACGGCAACAAAGGCGGCGCGCAGGGCCACCTCGGTCTTGCCGAAGCCCACGTCGCCGCACACCAGGCGGTCCATGGGCTTGCCGGACTTCATGTCTTCGATCACCGCAGCAATGGCGGCGGCCTGATCAGGCGTTTCCTCGAAGCCAAAACCGTCGGCGAAGGCCTCGTAGTCATGCTCGGTGAAGGCAAAGCTGTGGCCCTTGCGCGCCGCCCGGGTGGCGTAGAGGGCCAGCAGTTCGGCGGCGGTATCCCGGGCCTGTTCGGCCGCCCTGCGCTTGGCCTTTTCCCACTGGCCGGAACCCAGGCTGTGCAGGGGGGCGGCATCCGGCTCGTTGCCGGAATAGCGGGAAATGACGTGGAGCTGGGAGACCGGCACGTAGAGCTTGGCCTCGTTGGCGTAGTGCAGCTCCAGGAATTCGGTATCGCCATCCCCCAGGTTCATGTGGGTGAGGCCCATGTAGCGACCGATGCCGTGGGACTCGTGCACCACCGGGTCGCCCACCTTCAGTTCGGTGAGGTCCCGCAGCCAGTTGTCCATGGAAGCCCGGCGCTGGGCGTCCTTGCGGGCCCGGCGGCTGGGGCTGCCGGCGTAGAGCTCGGTTTCGGTGACGACGGCCAGGCCGTCCAGGCAGAAGCCCGATTGCAGGGGACCGACGCCCAGGGCCAGGGGGGCATCACCGCTGACGAAGGCGGCAAAGTCCGCACTGGGCGTGGCTTTCAGACCATGGTCCAGCAGCAGCTGTTGCAGGGTTTCGCGGCGGCCGGCGGATTCGGCCAGCAGCAGCAGGCGCCGCCGAGGGGTGGCGGCGACCAGGGCTTTCAGGGCAATGAGCGGATCTTCCGCCCGGCGTTCCACAGCCACCGGCGGCACCGGGGTGGCCAGGGGCGGCATGCCTTCCGCCGGGCTGCCCACTACGACTTTGCCATGGCCTTTGGCGGCGATGAAAAACTGCTCTTCCGACAGAAACAGTTCGGCCGGGGGCAGCAGGGGGCGGGCCTTGTCGCCGGAGAGCAGGTTGTAGCGGGACTGGGTGTCGCGCCAGAAGTCCTGCAGGGCGGCGGCCACGTCCCGGTGCTGGCAGAGCACAGCATCCTTGGGCAGGTAGTCGAAGAGGGTGGCGGTTTCTTCAAAGAACAGGGGTAGCCAATATTCGACACCGGCACTGGGCACGCCGTTGGAGACATCCTTGTAGATACCGGACTTGGCCGGGTCGCCTTCAAACACTTCACGGAAACGCTGGCGAAAACGGGTGCGACCGGCGTCGTCCAGGGGAAATTCCCGGGCCGGCAGCAGGCGGATTTCCGGTACCGGGTAGAGGCTGCGCTGGGTATCCGCATCGAAGGTGCGCAGGGTTTCGATCTCTTCGTCGAAGAGGTCGATGCGGTAGGGCAGGGCCGAGCCCATGGGGAACAGATCGACCAGGCCGCCACGAATGGAGTATTCGCCGGGCGATACCACCTGGGTGACGTGGGTGTAGCCGGCCAGGGTGAGCTGGGCGCGGAACTGCTCGGCATCCAGCTTCTCGCCCTTTTTCAAGAAGAAGGTGTAGGCCGCCAGATAGCTCGGCGGTGTCAGGCGATAAACCGCGGTGGTGGCCGGCACCAGCAGCACTTCGCACTCGCCCCGGCTGACCGCGTAAAGGGTGGCCAGGCGTTCGGACACCAGGTCGTGGTGGGGCGAGAAGTTGTCGTAGGGCAGGGTTTCCCAGTCCGGCAGCAGACGCACCTTGAGGTCCGGCGCGAACCAGGGGATTTCCTCCAGCAGGCGCTGGGCATCCGCCGGGCTGGCGGTAAGCACGGTGAGCAGCCGCTTGGCGCTACGGGCTTCACAGCCCAGGCCGGCCAGGGCCAGGGCGTCGGCCGAGCCAGCCAGGGCAGGCAGGTGTAAACGATCGCCAGCGCGGGGTAACTGGACGGGCAGGGCGACGGGAAGGGAAGCGGGCAGGGAAGCGTCGGACACGAAGGCGGAATCTGGCAGTGCGGGGAGGCTGGATTATAGCCCAGGGGAGGAGCTGCGCCTTGCGCCGGGCGGGACGGGCTTGCCCCAGAGGGGGGCAGGATGGGCGTGGCGCAGTCCTGAGAGTAATGTCGCCAGGTAGCCCCGGGAGAAAACCTAGGGCGAGGTGGCCACCCCAAGGGGGACCGGCCGCGACGAGCGGACCAGCCGGAGATTGGCTCGGGGCGGGTGCAAGCGGGCAACCGCCTGCGCAATGAGGATGCCGTAGGCCGCCACTTCGGGGAAAGGATGACCCGAGTCGTCGAGCATGGGCCGCAGCGCACCATGCTGGGTGTAGCAGTCGTACTGGGCGCTGGCCCAGAGGTGGCGAATCACGGTGTCGACCGGCAGTCCCTGACGCTGTATTTCGTTGGCCACGGCTTCGTGCACAAAATCCTCGAAGGCCGGGAGGGGGAGCAGGGCGAGGGGCTGGTGGGCATGGGCGGACGGCAGGGGGGGCTGAATTTCACTGGCATGAAAAGTAGCATGGCCCTGCCGCCAGAACACCTGGGGTAAGCCCTAGCGTTCTTGCCCCTTACCGCGGTATCCGGCGCCGGGGGAAGCGCCCCCGCGACGCTTATCGCCCGCTTTTGTCGCCCGTTCAGCCGGGGGTGGCGGAGGTCTGCCGCACGTCCGTAGCGTGGGTGCAGCAGCGGTTCTTGCCGGCCCGCTTGGCCGCATACATGGCCATGTCAGCCTGGCCCAGCAGGGTTTCCGCATCCTCCCCGTCCTGGGGGTAGATGCTGATGCCGATGCTGGCGCTGATGCGGCAGGTGCCGTGGGGAGAGGGGAAGGGCTTGTTCAGTGCGGCCAGGAGATTGCCCGCCACCCGCTGGGCATCGGCAGGATGGGCGATGCCGTTAAGGATGACGGTGAATTCGTCGCCCCCCATGCGGGCCGCCGTATCGGATTCGCGGATGTGGCTGACGATGCGCAGGGCCGCTTCCTGCAGCAGGGTATCGCCGGCTTCGTGGCCCAGGCTGTCGTTGATGTCCTTGAAGCCGTCCAGGTCGATGAAGAGCAGGGCGCAGCCGTTGCCGGAGCGCCGGGCCTGGCGCAGGGCATGGGCCAGGCGATCGAAAAAGAGGGGACGGTTGGGCAGCCCGGTGAGGGCGTCGAAATGGGCCATCTGCTCCAGGCGGGTCTCCAGGCGCTTGCGGTCACTGATATCCCGCTTGATGGAGACGAAACCGGTGATTTCGCCATGCTCCCCGAGAATCGGGGCGATGGTCTGCTCGGCGACGAAGAGGGTGCCGTCCTTGCGTCGATTGGTGACCTCGCCGTGCCATTCCCGGCCTGCCAGGATGGTCTGCCACAGCCGGGCATAGAAATCCTGGCCGTGCACACCGCTCTTCATCAGGTTGGCGATGGGGTGGCCCAGAGCTTCCTGGCGGCTGTAGCCGGTATGGCGGGTGAAGGCCGGGTTGACGTGCTGCACCATGGCGTTACGGTCCGTGATGACGACCATTTCCCCCGCTGCCTCGATGGCGGCTGCCTGGGCCCGCAGGGCGTTTTCTGCCTGCTTGCGTGCTTCGATGTCTCGCACCACCACCACCACCCGGGGGGCCGGTTCGTGGGGAATGAGGGAGACCGCCAGCTCCGCCGCATAGCTCTTGCCCTGGCGGGTGCGGAACAGGGTTTCGTAGCGGGTTTCCAGCTTTTCTCCTGCCAGGCGGCGCAGGTGCTTGGTCATGATGGCCTCTCGCACGTCCGGGTGCACCAGCTCGGTATAGGGCAGGCCGCCGGTCAGCTCGGCTACGCCGTAACCGCTGATGCGGGCCAGGGCCTCGTTGGCGAAGATGATCCGCCCCTCCTCGATGACGAAGACCCCTTCATCCACATCGGACTGGGCCTTGGCCAGGGCCTGCCAGAAGGATTTCTGTTCCTCCAGGGCGGCTGTGCGTTCTGCCACCCGGGCTTCCAGATCCCGATTGAGGGCAGCGGTGGCTTGTTCGGCGGCGCGGCGCCGGGTGATGTCCTGGAGCACCAGCATGACGGCCGGCAGGCGGGAAAATTCCACCAAGGTGGCGGAAAGGGAAAACCACAACTGGCGGCCGTCATCCTGCTGCACCAGGATTTCCCGGCCGGCCATGGGGCTGCGGATGTCCATGGCCTCGAGCAGTTCCGCCCGGCTATCCGGCTGGGGCTCCAGGCTGCGGCTGTTCTGGCCGATGAGGCGGGCGGGGGCGATGCCGAGAATGTCGCCAAAGCGGCTGTTGGCGTAGAGCACACAGCCGTCGGCGGCGTGGGTGATGAGGATGGGGGCGGGCACCGTTTCGCTGATGGTGCGAAATTTCTGCTCGTTGTGGCGCAGTTCCGCGGTGGCCCGCCGCACCTGCATCCGCAGCACCAGGGGGGTGCGGATGAGCAGCCAGAGCAGCCCGGCGGCGAGCAAACCGATGAGGCTGCCGCTGGCCCAAGTCTGGCTCTGGTGGGGCGGCATCCAGCCCTCCACGGCCTGGACGCCGATCTGCCAGCTGCCATCGGGAAGCTGTACGTCCAGCAATACGGGATCGTCGGCGAACACCGTGGCATCGCCCCAGATCAACTCGCCCGAGGCTCCCAGGGCATCCTTGCCGCGGACGGCAAACTGGAACAGGCCGGAGGTGTGGTCCAGCAGCTGGTTGTTGAACAGCTCTTCCACATTCACCAGCACATTGGCCAGGCCCCAGTATTCCCCCGCGCCGGGAATGCCCTCGGCGGAGGGAATGTAAATGGGGCTGCGGCCGATCAGGGCCTGTCCGCCCTGGACGATGCGCAGGGGGCCAGCAACGATGGTGCGGCGGCTGAGAATGGCTCGCTCGATCTGGGGCCGCTGGTCCGGCCGCTGCATGAGCTTGAGACCGATGGCGGCTGCATTGCCGGCCAGGGGGTAGGTATGGCTGACGACATTGTCCCGGGCCAGTTGCAAGGCGCGGATACCCGGCTCCTGGGCGATGATGTTGCGGGCCATGAAGGCGAAATCCCGCTCCCCCAGGTTGGGGTGGGAGGCCACGTAGGCCACCAGGCTGCGGGAAAGGGTGAGCTTCTGGTTGATGGCGCTCTCCAGGCGGTCACGGATCGCGCCGGCCTCGGCCAGGGCCTGCTGGCGCGCTTCCTGGGCCTGGTGTTGGCGCTGGCTACGATCCACCTGGGCGGTGACGCCAAGGGCGGCGATGAGGGCCAGCAGGGCTACCGCAACCGGTAGCCAGGCGGGCAGGGAGCGGGAAAGACGGGGCGCGGCGGCGCGTAGGGGATCTGCGCCGGAGGGTGAGGACAAGGGCATCGGGGACTGGCCGGGAGGCTGGAATTATGCCGATATTCTAGTCGAGGCCCCGAGTCGAAGATATCGGACCTAGGATATAGACGTGAGGGCTGGCCCAGAGGTGGTTGCAGCGACCGGCGTGATTGCCGCAATGGCGACGCTGGTGGTGCACATTGGTGCATCCGGCACTCAGCCTGGCCACGTCTGGCACGCCAACCTTAGACACCAGGGAGGGACTGCGAGATCGCCGAAAGAACGCCGGCCGGGATGTTCCGGTCGATTCTGGTCGACCCCAGCCCCCCGTCTGTTACGGGTTGTGCCGTTCCGATCCGCCTGTTGGGTTTTCAGGGCAGGCGCAGCAGCCGGCCGGCTTCTTCCGGGGTAATGCCGTGGGGCAGGGTGCCCAGGAGGGGCGCTGGCAGGCGTTGCTGAAGGCTGGCCAGGTTCTCTTCCAGACGGCTCATGGCGGGATCGACGGTATTGGCGATCCAGCCGGCCAGGGGCAGGCCCCGGGCCTTGATGGATTCTGCCGTGAGCAGGGCGTGGCTGATGCAGCCCAGGCGCAGGCCCACCACTAGGATCACTGGCAGGCCCAGGTCGGCGGCCAGGTCGGCGGCATCAAAATGTTCGCCCAGGGGGACCCGCCAGCCGCCTACCCCCTCCACCAGAATCACGTCGGCGAGGGGCTTGAGGGACTGGAAGGCATGACGGATCGTTGCTGCCTTGATGGGTTTGCCGGCTTCTGCAGCGGCAATGTGGGGAGCAATGGGTGGCGCGTAGAGGTAGGGATTGACCAGCTCCCGCGGGGCGACGACGGAAGCGGCGGCCATCAGCCGGCGCACATCCTCGTTTTCTCCATCCGCTTCCGTGCCCGCAGCCACCGGCTTCATGGCCAGGGCCGACAGCCCTTGCTGGCGGGCCGTGTGCAGCAGGGCGCAGGCGGAGAAGGTCTTGCCGATCTCCGTATCGGTACCAGCAATGAAATAACCCTGTTTCATGGTGCGGTGCTCGCTAAAAAATGTTGGTCACAGCGGCGCAGAAATCATTAGGAAAAACGCTTCCAGCGACAGTACCGGACAATGGTTCCCGGGCCACCTGGCACTGTGGTCTTCCGCTCTCGCTGCGCTGTGGCAAAAAGAATTTCCACCTGCTTACCGCTCATTTTACGGCCGTGCACAGCACCACGTCATAGGTGGCGGGCAGGCCTTCGGCGCTGCGGTGTTGCTCGTAGCGCGCCTCCACCGTCTGCCAGGCTGCCTTGCCGAGGAAGCCGGCGCGGCGGGCGCCGCCCACCTGGTTGGCGCCGATATCCTTGATGGCTCGCAGCAGGGAGCGCAGGTCCGGGTAATACACCCGCAGGGTCCGGCGCTCCACCCGCAGCTCGTGGAAACCGGCGGCCAGCATGGCCTCGCCGCAAGTGGCAGGCGGGGCGAAGGGCAGGACATGGCGATGCCCGTCGATACCGGCAAAGGCTTCTGCCAGTTCGGTGAAGGTGCCCGGCCCCAGGGTGCTGAAGGCCAGGTAGCCGCCGGGTGCAAGAACCCGGGCAGCCTCTTTCAGGCTGCGCCGCAGATCACACCACTGCACCGCCAGGCTGGACCAGTAAAGGGCCACGCTGGCGTCTTGCAGGGGCAGGGCCTCCAGATCGGCGCAGAGGGGCAGGCGGCGGGTGTCGCCGGCGGTCTCCCGGGCCCGGGCCAGCATGGCCGGGGCGAAGTCGGCGAGGAGTAGGGGGGGGCGGGGAAAACGCCGGGCCAGCAGGCCGGCACCGTAGCCGGTGCCGCAGCCGGCATCCAGCAGGGCGCCGCTGGAAAGATCGCCGGGATTGGCATCCAGTGCCGCCTCCAGAGCATCGCAGACTTGTCGCTGGAGGGCGGCGGCCTGGTCGTAGGAGTCGGCGGCCCGCTCGAAAGCCCGGCGGATGTGCTGCTTTTCCATCAGTGCGGCCCTTTCTCGGGCAGGGAGGCAGCCCAGGCGGCGAGGCGTGTGGCGAAGTCCTGGGGGTCATGCAGGAAGGGGGCGTGGGCCGCTGCCTCGAAAACTTCCAGTTGGCCGGCAGGCAGGTGTTGCGCCAGCCATTCGGCCGCCGCCAGGGGCATCAGGGGGTCGGCCCGGCCATGCAGCACCAGGGCCGGCAGGGGCAGCCGGGGCACCAGGGGGCGCAGGTCCAAATCCCGCAGCCAGTCCAGGCCCCGCAGCAGGGCGGCTTTTTCCGGCAGGGGCGCCTTGGTTAGGGGGGCCAGGAGGCGGGTGATGTCCTTGGCGTGGCTGTCGCCCTGGTTGAAAAGGGCAGCAAAACGCGGCAGTACTGGGCCGGGGAGAACCGCCACGGCGCCGGAGAACGTGGATAGCAGGCTGGCCGGCTGCCCCTGGGGCCAGTCGGCTGCTGCCAGGAAGCGGGGTGTGGTGGCCACCAGGGCGAGGGCCGCCACCTGTTGGGGGGCCCGGGCGGCCATCAATTGGGCAATTTGCCCGCCCAGGGACCAGCCCAGAAGAATGGCGCCTGGCGGCAGTTCGGCCAGCAGGGTATCCACCACGCTGGCGACGGTGGGGTCGTCCAGGTTCGGCCGGCCGGGGTAGCCCGGCAGTTGCAGGCGGGTCAGTTCAAAGTGCTTTTCCAGGGCCGGGGCGGCGTTGTCCCAGACCCGGGAATCCAGGCCCCAGCCATGAACGAGGGCCAGGGGGCGCTTGATGGAGGTTGTCATGACAAGTTCTCGGTGGCCGCCAGGTGGCCATCAGCCGGGGCGGCCAGGGTGGCGAGGGCGTTCACCAGGGCATCCACCTGGGCCGCGCTGTGGGCGGCGGAGAGGGTGATGCGCAGGCGGGCCTGACCCTTCGGCACGGTGGGGGGGCGGATGGCCGGCACCCAGATGCCCTGGGCCAGGAGCGCCCGGGTGAGGTCCAGGGCGGCGGCATTGCCGCCGATGACCAGGGGCTGGATGGGCGTGTCCGAATCCATGAGCTGCCAGCCCCGGCCGGCGCATAGCGGCGCCAGGCCGTCCCGCAGGCGCTGGATGAGGCTGGCCAGGTGTTGCCGGCGGGCCTCGCCGGCAGCGATCAGGTCCAGGCTTTTTAGCAGGGCGCAGGCCACGGCGGGGCTGGAGGCGGTGGTGAAGATGTAGGTGCGGGATTTCTGCAGCAGCCATTCCAGCACCTTGGCGCTGCCGGCGACAAAGGCGCCGGAGACGCCAGCCGCTTTGCCCAGGGTGCCCATGTAGACCACCCGGGGGGAGGGAATGAGCTTGACGGCTGCGGCGCTGCCCCGGCCCTGGGGGCCCATCACGCCGAAGCCATGGGCATCGTCGATGACCAGCCAGGTATCGTATTTCTCGGCCAGTTCGTAAAGGGCTTCGAGGGGCGCTGCATCGCCGTCCATGCTGAAAATGGCGTCGGTGGCGATGAGTTTCCGCGGAGCGGTGCTGGTCGCCAGCAGGAATTCCAGGTGCTCCAGGTCCAGGTGCCGGTAGCGGTGGCTGTCGGCCCGGGAAAGTTGCACGGCGTCGATGAGGGAGGCGTGGTTGAGCTTGTCGGCGAAGACCGCGTCGCCCCGGCCCACCAGGGCGGGGATGACGGCTAGGTTGGCCATGTAGCCGGTACAGAAATACAGGGCCCGCTGGCGCATGACGAAGGCGGCCAGGGCTTCTTCCAACTGGTGGTGGGGGCGCAGGTGGCCGCTCACCAGGTGGGAGGCGCCGGAACCGGCGCCCCAGTGGCGGGCACCTTCGGCCATGGCTTCAGCAATTTCCGGGTGGCTGGCCAGGCCCAGGTAATCGTTGCTGCAGAAGGCCAGCACCGGCTTGCCATCCACCACCATCTCCGGCGCTACCGGGGAATCGACGATGCGGCGGCGACGGGTCAGGCCTTCGGCTTCAATGGCCTTCAGTTCGGCATCCAGGCTTTCCCAGATCATCTGAGCACCGCCTCCAGGGTTTCCAGGGTGCGCTGGCACAGGTGCCGGCATTCCGCCTCGGACAGGATGTAGGGGGGCATCAGGTACACCGTGTTGCCGATGGGGCGCAGCAGCAGTTCCCGCTCCAGGCCGGCCTGGTAGAAACGGCGGGAAAAGGCGGCAGGGGCACCCTTGATGTCGAAGGCCAGGATCATGCCGCGGCGGCGGTAATTTTCCACTCGGCCATGGCTGCGGATCTGCGCCAGTCCGTCGTGCAGGCGTTCCGAGAGTTGTCGGTTGGCGACGATTACCTCGTCCTGCTCGAAAATGTCCAGGGTGGCCAGGGCGGCCCGGCAGGCCAGGGCGTTGCCGGTGTAGGAGTGGGAGTGGAGGAAGCCCCGGGTCACCGCATCGTCGAGGAAGGCTTCATAGATGGTATCGGTGGTCAGCACCGTGGACAGGGGCAGGTAGCCGCCGGTGATGCCCTTGGAAAGGCAGAGGAAATCGGGCCGCAGGGTTTTGCCGTCCACTGTGGCCTGCTCATGGGCGAAAAAGGTACCGGTACGGCCGAAGCCCACGGCGATTTCGTCGCAGATGAGGTGCACACCGTAGCGGTCGCAGGCCTGGCGGGCCAGGCTGAGGTACAGCGGGTCGTGCATGGCCATGCCGGTGGCGCACTGGATCAGGGGCTCGACGATGAGGGCGGCGATGTGGCCGTGGTGGGCTTCGAGATGGGCTTCGAGGGCGGCGGCGGCGCGGCGGGCCACGTCGGCGGCGGTCTCACCATCCTTGGCCAGACGTGCATCGGGGGAGGGCAGCACGGCGGCGGGGCGGATCAGGGGGGCGTAGGCATCCTTGAACAGGGCCACGTCGGTGACCGCCAGGGCACCCACGGTCTCGCCGTGGTAGCTGCCGGCGAGGCAGAGGAAATCGGTCTTCTCCGGCCGGCCCGTGTTGCGCCAGTAGTGGTGCGACATCTTCAGGGCGATCTCGGTGGCCGAGGCGCCGTCGGAGGCGTAGAAGGCGTGGCCCAGGGCACTGCCGGTGAGGGCCGAGAGGCGTTCGGACAGCTGTACCACCGGCTCGTGGGTGAAACCGGCCAGGATGACGTGCTCCAGGGTCTCCAGCTGGTCCTTGAGGGCGGCGTTGATGCGCGGATTGCGGTGGCCGAAGAGATTAACCCACCAGGAGCTGACGCCGTCCAGATAGCGGTGGCCATCGAAGTCGGTCAGCCACGCTCCCTCGCCACTCTTGACGGGGATCAGGGGCAGTCCGTCGGCCGCCAGGTGGTGCTGCATCTGGGTGCATGGGTGCCAGACGGCGGCGAGGCTGCGGTCCAGTAAACGGCGATTGGCGGACATGGGGCTGATGACGCTTCCGGGAACAGGGGCGGGGTGGCAGGAGCGGCGGGCTTTCGCCAACCGAGCCGGCCATTTTACTCGCCGCCGGGGGCGAAGGGCAAAGCGCCAGGCGCTGCGATGGTGGTCCGGCGCGTCATTTCGGGCCGGAATCCAGGCGAAGGCAGGCTAAAACCGGGCTAGAATAGGGCGCTAACATTTTTGCCATCGGTTTTGCCACGGGGTTGCCGCCGCCCCGGCATTACTCAAAAAAGAAGGCGGAGACACCAAAATTGAGACAAGAAATATATGGAGATGGGTAGGCTATGAAAAACATGAAGCTTGGCTGGAAACTCTTTCTGCTAGTCAGTCTGGCGGTGGCGGGCTTTCTGCTCAATTCCGGGCAGGGTCTGCTGGTACTCAAGGACAACCTGCTGGAAGACCGCAAGCTGAAGACCAAGAATGTGGTCGAGACGGTCCATGGCATTGTCCAGTATTACTACGGTGAGCAGCAGGCCGGCCGCCTACCGGAGGATGAAGCCAAGAAGTTTGCCGTTGCCGCGGTGCGCGGCCTGCGTTACGAGGGGGAAGAGTATTTCTTCCTCATGGACCTGAAGAGCACCCTGGTCATGCACCCCATCAAGCCCGAGCTGGAAGGCAAGGACATGTCGGGGGTGAAGGACCCCAAAGGCAATTTCCTCTTCCGCGACATGTCGGCCCTGGCCAAGGAAAAAGGGCAGGGCTACTACACCTATTTCTGGCCCAAGCCTGGTCAGAGCGAGCCGGTGGAGAAGATTTCCTACGTCAAGACCTTCAAGGAATGGGGCTGGCTGGTGGGTTCCGGCATCTATGTGGATGACGTGGAGTCGGTCTTCCTCAAGTCTGCCCTGGCCCAGGGGGGGCTGGCCCTGGTTGGCCTGACCCTGCTGATCGGCTTTTCCCTTTATCTGGTGCGCACCATCCTGGGGCCGGTCCAGCGTATGCAGGCCGTGATGGTCTCCCTTTCCGAAGGCGATATGACGGTCCAGGTGAAATCCGAAAGCCGGGACGAAATTGGCCAGATGTTGAAGTCCGTGGAACTGATGATCGAGCGGAACAAGGCGGTCATCCACGAAGTGCGGACCAGTGCCGATGCCTTGGTGAATGCTTCGGACCAGGTTAGCGTGACCTCCCATAGCCTCTCCCAGGCCGCTTCGGAGCAGGCTGCCAGTGTGGAGGAAACCACCGCTTCGGTGGAGGAAATGTCTGCCGCCATCGACCAGAACAAGGACAACGCCCATCTGACCGAAGAAATCGCCACCCGGGCCGCTGCCGATGCCCAGGTTGGCGGCCAGACCGTCCGGGCGACCGTGGTGGCCATGAAACAGATTGCCGGCAAGGTGGGTATCATCGACGAGATTGCCTACCAGACCAATCTGCTTGCCCTCAATGCGGCGATTGAAGCGGCCCGGGCCGGCGAGCATGGCAAAGGCTTTGCCGTGGTGGCCGGCGAGGTGCGCAAGCTGGCGGAGCGCTCCCAATCTGCCGCCCTGGAAATCGGCAAGCTGGCCGACGAGAGCGTGGCCCAGGCGGAAAAGGCCGGTGCCATGTTCGACGAAATGGTCCCCAATATCGAACGGACGGCCCAGTTGGTGAAGGAAATTGCCGCTTCCTCCGAGGAGCAGGCCATCGGCGCCGGCCAGATCAATCAGGCCATCGGTCAGGTGAACCAGACCACCCAGCACAATGCCAGCGCTTCTGAAGAACTGGCCGCCACGGCCCAGGAGCTACATTCCCAGGCAGAGCGCCTGAAGGGCAACATTGCCTTCTTCCGGATCGACTGAGACCGGGCTGGCCTCGCAAGGAAAAACCCAGGCAAATGCCTGGGTTTTTTTATGGCTCGCAGAGCCGTGAGTACCCCCCTGGCTGGGGCTGCGGTTGCCAGCGATGAGGCCTGATGAAGCCGGGTCAGGTATGGGGAAAAGCAGGGAGGGAGGGGGCTGGGGCGGTAGCTGGCCAAGGGAGCACCCCATGGGGCGGCACTATGGGGCGGCGCAGGGTCAGATGGTGCCGCTTAACTGCCAGGCCTCGACCCAGGATTCCACCCGGTTGCGACCGCTTTCCTTGGCTCGGTACATGGCGGCGTCGGCCCGGTGCAGGGCCTTTTCCGGGGTTTCGCCGGGCAGGCACTGGGCAATGCCGATGCTGACCGTCAGGTGGATCGGGCCTTGGGGGCCATTGAACGCCAGCTCGGCAACACGGATACGCATCCGCTCGGCGATGAGCTGGGCATCGGCAGGCCCCACGTCGGGCAGAAGGGCTGAAAACTCCTCGCCGCCAATCCGTCCCAGGATATCTTCTGCCCGCAGGCAGGAGGCGGCGATGGCGACGAAATGGCGCAGCACGCTGTCGCCCACGCCATGGCCATGGGTATCGTTGATCCGTTTGAAGTGATCGAGGTCGATGAGCAGCACCGACAGGGGGCTTTGTCGCCGATTGGCGGCGCTGACGGCGCCGTCGAACAGCTTGAGGAAGGAGCGCCGGTTGAAGGTATTGGTCAGGTGATCCGTTTCTGCCAGCTTACGCAGGTCGCTGGTAATGGTTTCGCTGACCAGCATGAGGGTGGCGAAGGCCATCATGACCAGGGTGATGACGGCTTCCAGGAGGAAGAATGGGGGAATCGTCGCCCCCTGGGTCAGGTCGCCGGCAAAGCCGTCTGCTTGGTAGATATACATCAGCCGCAGCAGGATGAACGTGGCATGGATGCTACAGGGGAGGGCGAAGAGGTAGCGAGCAGGAAAACGACGGATGTCGCCCTGGGCGATGGTGGCGGCACAGAGCCCGAACAGTACGCCCACCACCAGGCTGGACAGGATGACCCGCACGGCCGAATTAGGCTCTACCAGGGTAAAGAACAGGGCAATGGCCACCAGGGCGCAGATGGCGGCAGCGGCGTAACGGAAAGGCCAGGGCTTGAGGCCCATATAGCTTCTGGCTCCCATCAGCATCAGATAGGCAGTGAGGAACTGAGTGATCTGCACGCCGATGATGAGGGCGATTTCTGGCTGGTAGGAGCGGGTCAGCATGTTGATGGCTGACAGGAAGGCGGCAAGGTAAGCGCCGGCCCAGAACACCTGGGCCGGTACCCGGCGGCTGAGGTACCAGGAGGCAACCTGGGTCAGCGCCATGATCCCCAAAAGGATCACCAGCAGCATGAGAAGCGTGGGACTGTGCACCTGTCTGAAGTCTCCGGGATGGGCCCATTGCATGGTGCTTATTATGGGCCCGTACGGGAATGCTTGTCTTGTCGTTCGATGGCCCGGTGCCTGGTGGCCCGGGGCAAAAAGCCCAGGCGACTGGCCTGGGCCTTCCTGTTGGTACAGGTTGCCGGCGCTTTAGTCTGGCAACTCTTCCTGGCGCAGCATGAAGACGAACTGGTCGCCGGCTTCGGTATCCAGCCAAGTGAAGGGGGTGTCGGGATAGGCTGCCTCCAGGTCGTCCCGGTTGTGGCCGATTTCCACCACCAGCAGGCTGCCGGGGTTGAGGTGCTCCCGAGCCTGGCGCAGCAGGATGCGCACCAGGTCCAGGCCATCTTCACCGCCGGCCAGCGCCAGTTCGGGCTCGCGCTGGTATTCCTCCGGCAGGGTGGCCATGGAGGCCGCATTCACATAGGGCGGGTTGGAAATGATGATGTCGTACTTGCGGCCAGCCAGGCCGGCCATCAGGTCGGAGTGCACCAGTTCCAGGCGATCTTCCAGGCCGTAGTCGGCCACATTGCGCTTGGCCACTTCCAGGGCATCCGGGGAGATATCCACCGCATCCACCTCGGCCTCGGGGAAAGCCAGAGCCGCGAGGATGGCCAGGCAGCCGGAGCCGGTGCAGATGTCGGCCACCCGGGTGACGGCCCAGGGGTCGTCAATCCAGGGCGTCAGCTGTTCTTCGAGCAGTTCGGCAATGAAGGAACGGGGCACGATGACCCGCTCATCCACGTAAAAGCGGTGTTCCCCCAGCCAGGCTTCGTGGGTCAGATAGGCCGCCGGCACCCGGGTTTTCACCCGGCGCTCGATGAGGTGCAGCACGGTATTGCGCTCGGCCTCGGTGAGGCGGGCGTCGAGAAAGGGCTCCAGGCGGTCCAGGGGCAGGTGCAGGGTGTGCAGCAGCAGGTAGGCGGCTTCATCCCAGGCGTTGTCGGAGCCGTGGCCGAAGAAAAGTTCGGCTTCGTTGAAGCGGCTGACGGCAAAGCGCAGCAGATCCCGGAGGGTGAGGAGTTCGGTACGGGCTTGTTCGAGCATGGTCAGGTCAGCAGATTTTCCAGAATGCGCCGGTAGGTGGCGGAAAGACGGGGCAGGGCCGCAGCCTCCACGCACTCGTCGATTTTGTGGATGGTGGCATTCACCGGCCCCAGTTCGATGACCTGGGGGCAGATCTCGGCAATGAAGCGGCCGTCGGAGGTGCCGCCGGTGGTGGAGAGTTCGGTTGCGATACCCAGTTCGTCGCGGATGGCCGCCATGGCCGCATCCACCAGGGGGCCGCGACCGGTGAGGAAAGGCTTGGCGCCGAGGGTCCAGGCCAGGTCGTAGTCGATGCCGTGCTTGGCCAGGACGGCTTCCAGGCGGTTTTTCAGGCCTTCCGGCGTACTGGCGGTGGAGAAGCGGAAATTGAAGAGGATATCCACCGTGCCGGGAATGACATTGGTGGCTCCGGTGCCGCCCCGGATGTTGGAAATCTGCCAGGTGGTGGGCGGGAAATACTCGTTGCCCTGATCCCACTCCATGGCGGCCAGTTCGGCGATAGCCGGTGCCGCCAGGTGGATGGGGTTCTTGGCCAGATGGGGGTAGGCAATGTGGCCCTGGATGCCCTTTACGGTCAGCCGGCCGGAGAGTGAGCCGCGGCGGCCGTTCTTGACCGTGTCGCCCAGGGTGTTGACCGAAGTGGGTTCGCCGACGATGCACGCATCCATGGCTTCTCCCCGGGCTTGCAGGGCTTCCACCACGGCGACGGTGCCATCGGTGGCATCGCCTTCCTCGTCAGAGGTGAGCAGGAAAGCGATGGAGCCGTTGTGGTTTGGGTGCCGGGCGACAAAGGCTTCTACCGCCGTGACGAAGGCCGCCAGTGAGCCCTTCATGTCGGCCGCACCACGGCCGTACAGTACGCCGTCCCGATAGGTGGGCGTAAACGGGTCTGATGTCCATTGCTCCACGGGGCCGGTGGGCACCACATCGGTATGGCCGGCCAAGCAGATCAGGGGGGCAGCGGTGCCGCGGCGGGCCCACAGGTTGACGGTGTTGCCCCGGTTGATGGCTTCCAGGGTGAAGCCCATGGGCTTCAGGCGGGCGCCGATGATCTCCATGCAGCCGTTGTCCTCCGGCGTGACGGAGCGGCGGGCAATGAGCTGTTCGGCCAGGGCCAGTGTCGGGTCCTGGTCGGGGTGAGGCAGGTGGGGCATGGCAGGAAAAGGTCCGTTTGGGCGGCTACTCGTCGCTCAGGTTCAGGGTGAATTCCTTGAACGAGGCGGCGCCGTTGCTGTTGGTGGCGGTGGAGTCCTGGGTGTTCTTGGCCGGCTGCTCGTCATGTTGGGCTGTGCCGTTGTTGCCGAACTCCGAGTTGTTGATCAGCCAGGAAAGGTTGGTGGGCGAGTCGGAGGTGCCCAGGGCCTCGTCCAGGGTGATGACGCTGCTCTTGTAGAGCCGGAACAGGTCCTGTTCGAAGGTCTGGGAGCCAGGGGCCAGGCTTTGCTCCATGGCTTCCTTGATGGCGTTGATCTCGCCCCGCTCGATCAGTTCCTGGATGTGGCGGGTGTTGAGCAGGATTTCCGCGGTGGGTACGCGCTTGCCGTCGGGTTTTTTCACCAGGCGCTGGGAAACGATGGCCTTGAGACTCACCGACAGGTCCAGGTAGAGGGCCGAGCGGTTTTCCAGCGGGAAGAAGTTGATGATGCGGTTGAGGGCGTGGTAACTGTTGTTGGCGTGCAGGGTGGCCAGGCAGAGGTGGCCGGTCTGGGCGTAGGCCAGGGCGGCGGTCATGGTCTGCTTGTCGCGGATTTCGCCGATCAGGATGCAGTCCGGTGCCTGGCGCATGGCGTTCTTCAGGGCATTGTCCCAGTCAGCGGTATCCATGCCGATTTCCCGCTGGTTCACAATGGACTTCTTGTGCTTGAAGAGGAATTCGATCGGATCTTCCACCGTCAGGATGTGGCCGGAACGGTTGGCGTTGCGGTGATCCAGCATGGAGGCGATGGTGGTGGACTTGCCCGAGCCGGTGGAGCCGACGATGAGGATCAGGCCCCGCTTTTCCATGATCAGCTCGGAAAGCACCGAGGGCAGCCCCAGGCTGTCCAGGCTGGGGATGTTGCCGAGGATGTAGCGGATCACCATGGAGATGGAGCCCCGCTGGCGGAACAGGTTGACGCGGAAATTGCCCACCCCGGCCATGCCGAAGGAGAGGTTCATTTCCATGTTCCGTTCAAATTCCTCGTATTTCTCGGGAGTGAGCAACTCCTGGGCGATTTTCTCGATCATCGCCGGGTCCATCATCTGCTGATTGACCGGAATGGTATTGCCCTGGATCTTGATGTGGATCGGGGCGCCGGCGGATATGAAAATGTCCGAGGCCTGCTTTTCCGCCATCAGCTGGAACAGCTTGTCGAGAATCACGCTTCCTCCCTCCCGCCGAAAAGATTGGGGCGCCTCGTGGCGCCCCTGTTGTTATTGGCTTAGTCGCGCAGCAGTTCGTTGATGCTGGTCTTGGCCCGGGTCTGGGCGTCCACCTTCTTGACGATCACGGCGCAGTACAGGCTGTGGCTGCCGTCCTTGGCCGGCAGGTTGCCGGAGACGACCACGGAACCCGGGGGGATGCGGCCGTAGCTGATCTCGCCGGTTTCACGGTCGTAGATTTTGGTGGACTGGCTGATATACACGCCCATGGAGATGACGGAACCTTCACCGACGATGACGCCTTCCACCACTTCGGAACGGGCGCCGATGAAGCAGTTGTCTTCGATGATGGTGGGGTTGGCCTGCAGGGGTTCCAGCACGCCGCCAATGCCGACGCCGCCGGAAAGGTGCACGTTCTTGCCGATCTGGGCGCAGGAGCCGACGGTGGCCCAGGTATCCACCATGGTGTTTTCATCGACGTAGGCACCGATGTTCACGTAGGAAGGCATCAGCACGGCGCCCTTGGCGATGAAGGAGCCACGACGGGCCACGGCGGGAGGCACGACGCGGAAACCGCCCTGGCGGAAAGCATGTTCGTCGTAGCTGGCAAACTTGGTCTGCACCTTGTCGAAGAAGCGCAGGTCACCGGATTGCTGCACCACGTTGTCTTCCAGGCGGAAGGAGAGCAGCACGGCCTTCTTGATCCACTGGTGGGTCACCCAGTCGCCATCGATCTTCTCGGCGACGCGCAGTTGGCCCTTGTCCAGCTGTTCCAGCACGTGGTCCACAGCTTCGCCGATCTTGGCGGGTGCGCTGCCGGGTTGCAGGGAGGTGCGATTTTCCCAGGCATCTTCGATGATCTGTTGCAGTTCTTGCATGTTGGTTTTTCCGTTGTGGGGGTTATGTAGGGGGTTAAAGCTGCTGTACGAACTTGCGGATGCGCTCGGCGGCTTCCTGGCATTCGGCCAGCGGTGCCACCAGGGCGATGCGGACGTAGTTTTCACCGGGATTGACGCCCCGGGCTTCGCGGGCCAGGTAGCTGCCCGGCAGGACCACGACATTATAGTCGGCGAGCAGGCGGCGGGCGAATTCGGTGTCAGCGATGGGGGTTTTTGCCCAGAGGTAGAAACTGGCATCCGGCAGGCCGGTTTGCAGCACCGAGGCCACCACAGGGGTCACCGCAGCGAATTTTTCCTTGTACTGGCGACGGTTGTCGAGGACGTGGGCCTCGTCGTTCCAGGCCACGGCGGAAGCAGCCTGCACTGCGGGGTTCATGGCGCCACCGTGGTAGGTACGGTAGAGCAGGAATTTCTTCAGGATGGCGGCATCGCCGGCGACGAAGCCGGAACGCAGGCCCGGCACGTTGGAGCGCTTGGAGAGGGAAGAGAACATGACCAGCCGCTCGAAGCTGCGGCCCAGCTGTTTGGCAGCCTGCAGGCCGCCCAGGGGCGGGTTGGCCTCGTCGAAGAAAATCTCCGAATAGCACTCGTCGGAGGCGATGATGAAGCCGTATTTGTCGGAGAGGGCGAAGAGCTTCTTCCAGTCCTCCAGGTCCAGCACCTTGCCGGTGGGGTTGCCGGGGGAGCAGACGTAAAGCAGCTGCACTCGGGCCCACTCGGCTTCTGAGAGTGCCTCCAGGTCGAGGGAGAAGTTGTTCTCCGGCAGGGTGTTGAGAAAGTAGGGCTCGGCCCCGGCCAGATAGGCCGCCCCTTCGTAAATCTGGTAGAAGGGATTGGGGCTGACCACCAGGGGCACATAGCCGCGGCTGGGGTCAATGACGGTCTGGGCGAAGGCGAAGAGGGCCTCCCGGGAACCGTTTACCGGTAGGATTTCCGTTTCAGGATTGACGCCGGCGAGGCCGTAGCGGCGCTCCATCCAGGCGGCAATGGCCTGGCGCAGGGCGGGTATGCCGAGGCTTGTGGGATAATTCGCCAGCCCGCCGAGATTGGCCGTCAGGGCTTCCTTGATGAAGGCCGGCGTCGCATGCTGGGGTTCGCCGATGGAAAGCTTGATTTCCCGGTAGTCCGGATTCGGGGTGATGCCCTGGAACAGCTGGCGCAGTTTTTCGAAGGGATAGGGGTGAAGCTTGGCAAGATTGGGGTTCACAGTGGCGGGCCGGACTGAAAAAAACCGATTATAAAGGGCGGAGCGTGGCGGAAGAAGCAGGGACGGGCCAGGGCAGGCATCTGGCATCGGCAGCCTTGGTCCTGGGGGCCTTGATCTGGGGCGTACTCTGGTATCCCTACCGGGTGCTGGCGGCCCTTGGCATCGGCGGCATCCTGGCCTCAGGCCTGACCTATACCGTTGCCCTGGTCTTGGCGCTGCTGTTCTGGCGCCCGGCCCTGCGTCAGCTGCGCTTTTCCTGGTTGTTGCTGGCCATCGGCCTGGCCGGTGCCTGCTGCAACCTGGGTTATGTGCTGGCCACCCTCCACGGCGAGGTGATGCGGGTGCTGCTGCTGTTCTACCTGGCGCCCTTATGGACCATTCTCCTCGCCCGCTGGTGGCTGAAGGAGCACCTGGACCGGGCCGGCCTGGGCGTGGTGGCCCTGTCCATTGCCGGCGCCGCCACCATGCTGTGGCATCCTGCCCTCGGGCTGCCCTGGCCCCGGCATGGCGCCGAATGGCTGGGCCTGGCTGCGGGGATGCTCTTTGCCTGTTCCAACGTGCTTTCCCGTCGGGCCCAGGACTTGTCCATCCAGGTCAAATCCTTTGCCATGTTTGCCGGCGCCCTGGTGGTCAGCGCCAGCCTGCTGTTGGCGGGTCAGGGCGCGCTGCTCTGGCCCTCGTCCGGGCAAGCCTGGCTCTGGCTGCTGGGCATTGGCGTGGTGCTGATGCTGGTCAATCAGGTCGTGCAATATGGTTTGCACCACACACCTGCCAACCGGGCCATCGTTATCCTGCTCTCGGAGCTGCTCTTTGCAGCCCTCTCATCCTGGTGGCTAGCGGAAGAAACCATGGGCCCGCGGGAGTGGCTGGGGGGCGGCATGATCGTGGCTGCCAGCCTATTTTCCAGCCGTATCGGCGGGCCCGCCGCGGATCATTGATCCCGGGCGGCCTTCTCCTGGGCTACGAGCTTGCCCAGCTTCTGGGTGAAATAACCGGCATAGGCCAAGGCGGCCAGGGTGAGGCAGGCCAGCAGCAGCTGGGTGCCGCTCATCTGGCCCGGAGTCAGGTTGTTCATGGTGGAGTAGCCCAGTACCAGGGCAGCGACGAAGCCACCGATGATTTGCATCAGGGCGAAGATTTTTTGCGCTTTGAGAGGGGGAGTGGCCATGTTGGACAGGTTATTTGGCTGAAAGTGGGCGATTGTAACGGATGAGGCGGCCAACTCCTGCGATAATGGCGCCCTTTCCGGGGATATTCCCGGCGTCTTGCGCCGTTTTTCCCCGTTGTACCTTATTTGAGATTCCAGGCAAGACATGACAATACAGTGGTTCCCCGGCCATATGACCTCGGCCCGCAAGAAGGCCGCCGAGACCATGGAGTTCGCCGATGTGGTGATCGAAGTGCTCGACGCCCGTCTGCCTGAAGCCAGCCGCAATCCCATGATCGAGGAACTGCGCAAGCACCGTCAGCGGCCCTGTCTCAAGCTTCTCAATAAGTCCGATCTGGCCGATCCCGCCGCTACCCAGGCCTGGCTTGATTACTACAAGCGGCAGCCTGATGTGAAGGCCGTGGCCATTTCCTGCAAGAAGCCCGGCGAGGTGGCCCGTATCCCCAGCCTCGCCCAGACCCTGGCGCCCCACCGCGATAGCAACGTCAAGCCCCTGCGGCTGATGATCATGGGTATTCCCAACGTGGGCAAATCCACCCTGCTCAACGCCCTGGTCAAGCGCAAGGTGGCTGCCGTTGGCGACCAGCCGGCGGTGACCAAGCAGCAACAGCGCATGGACCTGGGGCCCCGCCTCTCCATCGTTGATACCCCGGGCCTGATGTGGCCCCGGATCGAACTGGCCAGTGATGGCCTGATGCTTGCCGCCAGCCATGCGGTGGGTCCCAATGCCTATATCGACGAGGAAGTCGGCGTCTATCTCGCCGGGCTGCTGCTGCAGCGCTATCCCGAATGCCTGGAAGCCCGTTACGGCCTGAAGGCGGTAGAAACCGATGCGGTGGGGGTAGTGGAGACCGTCGCCCGCAAGCGCGGTTGCATCATTAAGGGCCGGGCTGGAGAATTGGATCTGGAGAAGGCTTCCCTGATCCTGCTCAACGACTACCGCAACGGTACCCTGGGGCGTATCAGTCTGGAAACGCCGGAAACCCGCCAGCTATTGCTGCAGGCTGCCGCAGCGGCGAAGAGTGAAGCCGAGGGGGGTGAGGGAGACGGGCGCCAGGGGCCAGGTTCGGCCTGATTCCGCCAATTGTCGGCGACCGGGCCTGCTTGCCCGTGCTGCCAGCCCCAAAATCAACGGCCTGCCGCAGAATGCGTGCAGGCCGTTGTGCTTTGTGCCCTGGCGAGGTGGGTGGGAGGTGCTGTCGGGGCAAGACTACTGGCGCTGCCGCTTCATCATTTCCCGGACCCTGGGATCGTTCATCATGTCGTTGCCGGCTCCCTGGCCATTGCCCGGGCCTCCCCCCATCTGCGGCATGATGACGTCGCCAGGTTTCTGGCCTTTGGCACAGGGGCCGACCCAGCGGCTTTCTTGAGTGACGCGCATTTCAGCCATGCCATGCATAGGCGGTGAGTAACGCATGGTCATGTCGCTCTTGTAGCCGCTGCTGAAATCCCCGGTCATGGTGCCGTCGGTGGTGACGGTGGTCTGCTCCATGCGGCAGACCGTGTGGATCGTTACCTTGCCGTTGCCAGGTTTGACGTCCATGACGCTACAGTCCGGCTTCTGCCCGGGCTGTTCCTGCATCAGGTTGTCCTTGGCCTCGTCCACACAGATTTTCATCGGCCCCATACTGGGGGCGCCGGCCATCTGGGTGCGGATTTCCCACAGGCCGGATTTGCGCTTGGGGAGATCCCCGGCGCTGGCAGCCAGGGGCAGGCCGAGTCCCAGGAGCATCAGAGTGGAAAGAAGTAGGGAGGGGCGGAGAGTGGATCGCATGCAAGCTCCTTTGCCGGAAGGCGGCGGGAATGAACGTTCGGCCATCAGGGGATGGCCGAGCCTGTTCGGTGCAGGAGGCAATGCGATACGTCGGCCAGGCACCGATTCGATGACGATAACATCATTTCGGCTGCCCGCCACCCTGTCCCGGTCACCAGGCGGTGGTGCCAGGCCGGGATCAGCAGTGCAAGACTAGGCTTGGCCCCGGCCGTGCCGTGTGCGGCTGGTGGGCGGGGCCGGTGTGCAGGTCAGCGGCGGCGGGCGGGGGCCGGGCCCCGGGCACCTTCACCCAGGTGACGGAAGGTGATGCGACCCTTGGATAGGTCGTAGGGGGACATTTCGACGGTGACCTTGTCACCCATCAGCACCTTGATGCGGTGCATTTTCATTTTTCCCGAGCCATAGGCCAGGATTTCAACGCCATTGCTCAAGGTCACGCGATAGCGGGACTCGGGCAACACTTCGATGACAGTGCCTTCAAATTCGAGAGCTTCTTCCTTGGCCATTCAATTCTCCGATGGGTCTGCCCCTTTTCCTGGCGAAACAGACGGGACAGCGGGTGAGTGCAAGCCCGGCGCGCCGCGCCGGCAACGGGCTGATGCGATCTTCTGGGCAGGGGCCGGTGCTGGATACCCGACGCAGGTGCGGGCATGGCAGCAGGAACATCAGACAGGTGGCCAACTACAACCAACTACAAGCGCGTGTGCTTCGAGGGATACTCAAGGCCGCAAGGGCTGGAAGAGTATCACTGGGGCGGAGGGCTTGAGAGCAGATGGGGCATCGCCTTGATCGGCATGCCTGCCGATCAAGGTGCAATAGTTTACTGCATTTTTATGGCCGTTGCCGCATTAAATCAGGTGCTTCCTGCCTTTGCTCACACCTCTGGCGAGTGTGTTTTTAGGCGGCTTGAGGAGCTCCTGGTGGTAGTGTCAGGTGCATGGCAAGGGCATGAGCGTCAGTGACCATTGCCATCCCATGGGTGTTGTCCGGCTAAGGCTGGCGTTCCTGCAGGGCTTCGCGGTAAAGGGCGTGACTGGCGTAGGCCAGTACCGGGAAAACCACTGGGAAGAGGGGCAGCACGATGATGCTGGCAATGCCGCCGCCGGCCAATAGCAGTCCCCAGGCCAGGGCTGCCGGGAAACTGCCGAATACGGTGCGGACACTCAAGGCAACCGCCGGAATCAGGGTGGCGCGGCGGTAGTGCAGCAGCGGCACGGCAAAGGCGGTCACGGCATAAATCATGAAAGCCAGCGCGGCCCCCATGAGGGAACTCCACAGCACGAAGCGGCGTACCTCGGTGGCCGGGGCCAGCAGGGTGGCAAAGCCCCGGGCTTCGCCGCCCACAATGAAACCGTAGAGGGTGGCGGCGTCGGTGATCCAGATCAGGTAGAAAAAGGCGCAGATGGCTCCCATGGCCCACAGGCCGGCGGGAGCACGACGGTAGGCCGCCAGGGCCTGGGCCAGGCCAGCAGTCTCGCCCCGGGCATTGCAATCGGCCAGTTCAAAGTAGCCAACCAGCAGCAATGGGCCGATCAGCATAAAGCCACCGGAAACGGCCAGGGCCATGGGGGCCACGGCCGCCTGGCCGAGAATGAGCCAGAGGAGCAAGGCGACGATGGCGAAGGGCAGGGCCCAGGCCATGCTGGGGCGGGGATGGGCTGCAAAGGTACGCCAGCCGGTCGCCAGGGCGCGCCCCAGGCTGGCCAGGGTGAATTTGCAGGGGCTGGGTGGGGAGCTGCTAGGTAGGGGCACGTTCATGGCATCCGCTGTTCTTCCCCCTGAGCCATCCGGATCAGGTCGGGAGCAAGGTGAGCAGGAGGGCGCCCTCGGCCAGCACGTCGCCTTCCGTGATGAAAACCTCCACCACAGTGCCGGTGTGGGGGCTGGGAATGTCCAAGGCCACCTTGCCGGTTTCCAGGGTGAGGATAGTGTCGTCCCGTTCCAGGAGATCGCCGGGTTTGACCTGGATTTCCAGGACAAAGATCTCGCCCTGGGCACAATTGCCGCAGCTTTCCCAGCATTCGGGGTACTTCGGCATGCGGACTTCGATGGGACTCATGGGGTGTTCAGGTGGGAAAGTGTAGGAAATTCTGCCAGAAGGCCGGCAGTGCGCCTTTGACCGAAATGAAAAGCGCGGGATGGTGGCGGGCCTGGCAAGCCAGAATGGCGGGAGAATCCATCCACGTCAGGGCTGCTTCCCTACCGTCTCCATCCTCGCTACCCCAGGCGCCTCTTCCAGACAGGTTCAGGACGCGAGCTTTTCATCCAGGGAGATATCGACCATGAGATCGTTGGAGAGCCGTTCCAGCTCGCCGGTGAGGCTGCGCACATCCAGCTCCGGTGCGGCCAGCAGGCTGACCTGGGCGTGGAAGAGGATTTCGGCGGACATGGGGGCACTGGAGGTGTGGGTGGCCAGCTCCTCCACATTGACGCCGTGGCGGGCCAGCACTTGGGAGACCTCGCGCACGATGCCGATGCGGTCGTGGCCCACCAGGGACAGGCGCAGGCGGCCCTTTGGCGCTTCCACGCTCTCGGGAGAGCTTTCCACCGTCACCTTGAGCAGGGTTAGGCCGGCCAGTGCCTGCTGCAGGGCTTCGGCCTGGGCCGTGGGCACGCTGACCTTGAGGATACCGGCGAACTTGCCCGCCAGGCGGGACATGGAGGATTCCAGCCAGTTGCCCTGATGGGCGGAGATGGCGGTGGACAGCAGCTCCACCAGGCCGGGGCGGTCGTCACCGATGACGGTGAGCACCAAGATCTGATCAGCCATGTTGGTAGTCCTCCACAGGGGCGCAGGCGCAGAAGAGATTGCGGTCGCCGTACACGTCGTCGATGCGGTTCACGCTGGGCCAGAACTTGTTCTCGGCCACCCAGGGCAGGGGATAGCAGGCTTCCTGACGGCTGTAGGGGCGGCTCCAGACCTCGTCGGCCAGATCTTTCTGGGTGTGGGGGGCGTGCTTCAGCGGATTGTTGTCCGCCGGCCACTGGCCTGCTTCCACCTTGCGGATTTCGTTGCGGATGGCGATCAGGGCGTCGATGAAGCGGTCCAGCTCGGCCTTGGATTCGGACTCGGTGGGCTCCACCATGATGGTGCCAGCCACCGGGAAGCTCACCGTGGGGGCGTGGAAGCCGTAGTCCATGAGGCGCTTGGCGATATCGAGTTCGGTGATGCCCGCATTGCCGCCTGTTGCCGCCTTGATGGGGCGGATATCCAGGATGCACTCATGGGCGACGCGGCCGTTCTTGCCCCGGTACAGCACCGGGTAGTGCTCCTGCAGGCGGGCGGCGACGTAGTTGGCGTTGAGGATGGCCACCTGGGTGGCGGTCTTGACTCCCTTGCCGCCCAGCATGGCGATGTACATCCAGGAAATGGGCAGGATCGAGGCGGAGCCGAAGGGGGCGGCGGAAACGGCGCCCTGGCCCTTGTGCTTGCGCTCGGCAGGGCCGGTGGCCTGCACTGCATGGTCGGCCATGAAGGGCGCCAGATGGGCCTTGAGGCCGATGGGACCCATGCCCGGGCCGCCACCGCCGTGGGGGATGGCGAAAGTCTTGTGCAAGTTCATGTGGGAGACGTCGGCGCCGATGAAGCCGGGGGCGGTGAGGCCCACCTGGGCGTTGAGATTGGCGCCGTCCATGTACACCTGGCCGCCGTTGGCGTGCACGATGTCGCAGATGTCCTTCACCGCTTCCTCGAACACCCCGTGGGTGGAAGGGTAGGTGAGCATCAGGCAGGAGAGCTTGGCGGCGTGCTGCTCGGCCTTGGCCTTGAGGTCGGCCACGTCCACGTTGCCGTTGTCGTCGCAATCCACCACCACTACCTGTAGGCCGGCCATCTGGGCGGTGGCCGGGTTGGTGCCGTGGGCGGACTTGGGGATCAGGCAGATGTCGCGCTGGCCCTGGCCGTTGGCCTCCTGGTAGCGGCGGATGGCCACCAGGCCGGCGTATTCGCCCTGGGCGCCGGAGTTGGGCTGCATGCAGACGGCGTCGAAACCGGTGACGGTCTTTAGCCACTCGGCCAACTGCTCGATCATCTCCAGGTAGCCCTGGGGCTGGTCCAGGGGGGCGAAGGGGTGGATGTCGCCGAACTCGGGCCAGGTGACGGGGATCATCTCGCTGGTGGCGTTGAGCTTCATGGTGCAGGAACCCAGAGAGATCATGGAGTGATCCAGGGCCAGGTCCTTGTTCTGCAGCTTCTTCAGGTAGCGCAGCATCTCGTGTTCGGTGTGGTGGGTGTTGAACACGGGATGGCTGAGGATGGCGTCGGTGCGCAGCAGCTCGGCCGGCAGGGATGGGTCGGCAGCGGCCACCTGGGCGTCCAGGGCTTCGATATCTACCTTCACCCCGGCGATGAGCTGCAGCAGGGTGGCCACGTCTTCCCGGGTGGTCTTCTCGTTGAGGGCGACGCCGAGGCGGCCGCCCTCGATCAGCCGCAGGTTGTAGCCGGCGTTCTGGGCGGCCTGGTACACGGTGAGGGCCTTGGCCCCCAGGTCCAGCTGCAGGGTGTCGAAGTAGCAGGCGTTGAGCTGCCTGATGCCGGCTTTGGCCAGGCCCATAGCCAGGATGGCGGCCAGGCGGTGGATGCGGCGGGCGATGGTCTTGAGACCCTCTGGGCCGTGGTAGACGGCGTACATGCCGGCCATGTTGGCCAGCAGTACCTGGGAGGTGCAGATGTTGGAGTTGGCCTTCTCCCGGCGGATGTGCTGTTCCCGGGTCTGTAGGGCCATGCGCAGGGCCTTGTTGCCCCGGGCATCAACGGAGACGCCGATGATGCGACCGGCGACGGAGCGCTTGTGCTCGTCCTTGCAGGCGAAGAAGGCGGCGTGGGGGCCGCCGAAGCCCATGGGGATGCCGAAGCGCTGGGAGGAACCCAGGGCCATGTCGGCCCCCATGGCACCGGGGGACTTGAGCAGCACCAGGGCCATGAGGTCGCAGGCCACGGCCACGGCCGGGCAATTTGTCCCCCCTCGGGCCTTCAAGGCGGCAATGGTGGCGGTCAGGTCTTTCACCTCTCCCTTGTCTTCCGGGTATTGCAGCAGGGCGCCGAAGACTTCCACCGTGGCAGCCTCTTCCACCGGGCCAAAAATCAGCTCGAAACCGAAGTAGGCGGCCCGGGTCTTGACTACGTCGATGGTCTGGGGAAAGCAGGCTTGGTCTACGAAGAAGCGGTTGGAGGCCGAGCGGGAAACCCGGCGGGCCATGGTCATGGCCTCGGCAGCGGCGGTGGCTTCGTCCAGCAGGGAGGCGTTGGCTAGCTCCAGGCCAGTCAGATCGATGACCATCTGCTGGTAGTTGAGCAGGGCTTCCAGGCGGCCCTGGGCGATCTCGGCCTGATAGGGGGTGTAGGCGGTGTACCAGCCCGGGTTTTCCAGCACGTTGCGCAGGATTACCTTGGGCGTCAGGGTTTCGTGATAGCCCTGTCCGATAAGGGACTTTTTCACCACATTGCGGCCGGCCAGGGCCTTCAGGTCGGCCAGGGCCTCATGCTCGCGCCGGGGGGCGGGCAGGGGCAGCGAATCAGTCACTTGGGCGGGAAAGCGGATGGCGGCGGGCACGGTCTGGCCCACCAGTTCATCCAGGCTGGCGGCGCCGATGGCGGCCAGCATCTGACTCATTTCTCTGGCGCAGGGGCCGATATGGCGGGCGATGAACTCGTCCTTCTGTTCCAGGGCGGAAAGGGCTTGAACCTTGGGCTGGGGGGCGGGCATGGGGCCTCCGGGCGACGACAGTTGGAACAGCGGACGGGAGGGCGGGTAGGCCGGGAAAGACCCTGAGCCTTTCCCGGCCGGGCCCCGGTTATTCGCTGGCTGCGACAGCGCCGTAGGCGGCGGCGTCGAGCAGGCTGGCCACGTCGGCCAGGTTCTGGGGTTGCAGCTTGAACAGCCAGGCGGTGTAGGCATCCTCATTGAGGGTTTCCGGGGCGTCCACCACGGCGTCATTGACCGCGAGGACGGTGCCGGCGACGGGAGCGTAGACATCGGCGGCGGCCTTGACGGATTCCACCACGGCGGCTTCCTGGCCGGCGGCCAGGCTCTTGCCTACTTCCGGCAGTTCAATGAAAACCAGATCCCCCAGGGCTTCCTGGGCGTGGTCGGTAATGCCGATGGTGAGGGTGCCATCCGCTTCGGTGCGCACCCATTCGTGGCTCTTGGCGTACTTCAGGTCGGCGGGGATGTTGGACATGGGTTTCTCCTTGAATCGGTTTGAATGGGGATGGTGAATGTTGAATAAGAACATTCTGGACAAAAAGCTGGATCAGGCCACGGCCTTGCCGCGACGGACGAAAACAGGTTTGACCACCTGGGCTTGGAGCAGCTTGCCGCGAATATCCACCTGCACGCTGTCGCCAATGGCGACGCCCAGGGGCAGCCGGGCCAGGGCGATGGATTGTTCGAGGGTGGGGGAATAGGTGCCGCTGGTGATTTCGCCTTCGCCCTGGGCGGTGATGACCTTCTGATGGGCTCGCAGCACGCCCTTGTCCAACAGCTTGAGGCCAAGGAACTGGGCCTTCTGGCCGTTGGCGAGGAGGGCAGCCTTGCCGACGAAATCTCGTCCGGATTTTAGGTCGACGGTCCAGGCCAGGCCGGCATCCAGGGGCGAAACGGTTTCATCCATGTCCTGGCCGTAGAGGTTCATGCCGGCTTCCAGGCGCAGGGTGTCTCGGGCGCCCAGGCCGCAGGGGCGAACACCGGCTTCCAGCAGGGCATTCCAGAAGGTTTCCGCCTTGCCGGCCGGCAGGGCGATCTCGAAGCCGTCTTCGCCGGTATAGCCGGTGGTGGCAATGAAAAACTGCCCGATCTGCACGCCGAAGAAGGGGGGCAGGGCTTCCGTCGCTGCTTTCACTTCCGGCAGCACCTGCCAGACCTTGGCCTTGGCCTGGGGGCCTTGCACGGCAATCATGGCCACGGCCCGGGGGCCTTCACGCAGGGGAATGACGGAGACTTCCAGCTGCCACTGGCCCAGCAGGTGATCCATCCAGGCCAGATCCTTGTCGGCGGTGCCGGCGTTGATGACCATGCGGTAGTGGGTGTCGCCGAGGTAATAGACGATGAGGTCGTCCACCACGCCGCCGGTCTCGTTGAGCATTGCACTGTAAAGGGCTTTGCCGGGAACCTGGAGCTTGTCCACGCTGTTGGCGATGAGGCGCTCCAGGAATTTCCTGGCATCCGCACCGGAGATATCGACGGCGCACATGTGGGAAACGTCGAACATGCCGCAATCCTGCCGCACGGCGTGGTGCTCCTCGATCTGGGATCCATAGTTTACGGGCATGTCCCAGCCGCCAAAATCCACCATGCGGGCTTGGTGCTGGCGATGGCACTCGTTCAGGATGGTTTTTCTCGTCATTTCAGTTCCTCACGAAAGCCGGTCCAGGCTTGTTCTGAAAATGAGACGGTAGGGGCTGTGGCTGCCATCCCCCTAGTTTCAGGAACTTCCTGCCCTCGCGCTGGAGGGTGGGGCGATGCAATCGCTGCACCATCGGCATGTTTCTGGGTCCTGCCTGATTTTGCCGATTTACTGATGCCGGCTGAATTTACCGGGCCTTGGAAAAGATTGGAAAAACCTGGTCGGTTGGACCACAGAAGCGGGTGGCATCAGAGGAAAACAACCCTGTTGGGTCGGTGCAGCCTTGCGCGGGGACTATACCCAATGCCCCCCGGCCTGACAACCAAGCGGGCGGGGCCATCTCGGCGTTACGGCAGCGCTCCTGCCGGCTGTTGGCCAGCGGGTTTGCGTATCAAGCTTCAGACCTCTCCGGCCTGAAATTTCCGGGCCGGAGAGGGGGCAGCCGGGCGAGTCATTAAAAGTTTGTTGAGAAGCACTTGCATTAAGTGGCTTTTGTGATAATAATTCTCATTGACGAGTTATTGATTGCTGCCCAGGAGCTTTCCGCCATGTACGTTTGTGTCTGCCATGCCGTGACCGATCGGCAAATTTCTGCCTCCGTGGCTATGGGGGCCACCAGCCTCAAAGATCTGCGCGAAGAGTTGGGCGTCGGGAGTTGCTGCGGCAAGTGCGCCCGCGACGTTCGCGAGCAACTGCGCAGTGAACTCGGTAGCTGCCAGGGCTGTGGCGGCTGTGGCCGCAAGCCCTCCTGAGCATCTCCCCCCGATCTCGCTTTATCAACCTCGGGTCGCGGTTCGGTCGGGCAGTCCGATCCGTATTCCCCCTTGCCCCTGCTCCTTGCGGACCAGGGGCTTCTTTTTTGTGGCGTGTGCTAATCTTCAGGCACCAATTTCCCCTATTGAGAAGGAGCCTGCCATGAAGGGCGACAAGAAGGTTATTCAATACCTGAACAAGATCCTGGCCAATGAGCTCACGGCTATCAACCAGTACTTTCTTCATGCCCGCATGTACAAGAACTGGGGCCTGAAGAAGCTCAACGACCATGCCTATCACGAGTCCATCGACGAGATGAAGCATGCGGACAAAGTCATTGAACGCATCCTCTTCCTCGAGGGCTTGCCCAATCTGCAGCAGTTGAACAAGCTCTACATCGGCGAAAACCCGAAGGAAATGCTCGAGTGCGATCTCAAACTGGAACTGCAGGCCGTTCCCCTGCTGCGTGAAGCCATCGCCCACTGCGAGTCGGTTGCCGACTACGTGACCCGGGATATCCTGGAGGACATTCTGGAAGCGGAGGAAGAGCATGTGGATTGGCTGGAAACCCAGCAGGAGCTGATTGCCAAGGTGGGCTTGCCGAATTACCTGCAATCCCAGATGCACGACGACTGAGTCGGCCTTCCGACTGCTCCGTTTTTTGCCAGGTTCCAGGATAGGCCATGATCAGGCTCCTGCAGTGGCTTGAATGGTGGGGGCTGCGGGGCGGGTTGGCGGTCTTTCTGCTCGGCTTTGCTTCTGTTTCTCTGGCCGGAGTGGAGGAACGAGGCTTTCTCCTGGCGGAAACCTACCGTAGCGACCTCCACGCTGCTGATGTCGGTATTTACCTGGTCAGCGAAAAGCTGGATGGCGTGAGAGCCCAGTGGGATGGTGTCGGCTTGCGCTTTCGCAGTGGTCGGCCGGTGGCTGCACCGGCCTGGTTTCTTGCCGGATTGCCAGCCCGGCAGCCCCTGGATGGGGAGCTGTGGTTGGGCCGCGGGCAGTTCGATGCCCTGTCGGCCATCGTTCGCCGGGAAGTGCCTGACGATGCCGCATGGCGGCAGGTACGCTACATGGTGTTTGAACTCCCCGATGGCAACGGTACTTTTACCGAGCGCGCGGCCCGCTTGCGGGAAGTGGTCGCTGCGGCCAGCGTGCCCTGGCTGGTAGCCGTGGAGCAATTCAGGGTGGCCGATGAAGCAGCCTTGATGAAGCGCCTGTCCGTCGTGCGGCGAGCCGGTGGCGAAGGCTTGATGCTGCATCGGGCCGATGCCCCTTACCTTACCGGGCGCAACCCTGCCTTACTCAAACTCAAGCCCTGGCAGGATGCCGAAGCCGTGGTAGTGGGATACCAACCCGGCAAGGGGCGCCATGCGGGCGTGCTGGGGGCGCTTCGGGTGGAAATGCCGGATGGCCGGCAGTTCCTGTTGGGGAGTGGGTTTACCGACGCCGAACGGCGCCGGCCGCCGCCCCTGGGGGCGGTGGTGACCTACCGTTATCGCGATCTGACTTCCCGGGGCTTGCCGCGCTTCGCCAGTTTTTGGCGGCTTCGGGACAATTTCTGAAAGCAAAAAGGGCTGCCGCAGCAGCCCTTTTTCTTTTGCACAGGCCGCAGGAGCGGCCTTGCCGATTACTTCACCCGGTTCTTGTACTCGTCGGTACGGGTGTCGATTTCGATCTTGTCGCCGATTTCCACGAAGGCGGGAACCATCAGCTCGAAGCCGGTACCGATCTTGGCGGGCTTCAGCACCTTGCCGGAAGTGTCGCCCTTGACGGCAGGTTCGGTGTAGGTCACTTCACGCACCACGGAGTTGGGCAGCTCAACGGAAATAGCCTTCTCGTTGAAGAACACCACTTCACAGGCCAGGCCGTCTTCCAGGTACTTGAGGGCGTCGGTCATGTTGTCGGCTTCGATGTCGAACTGGTTGTAGTCGGCATCCATGAAGACGTACATGGGGTCGGCGAAGTAGGAGTAGGTCACTTCCTTGCGGTCCAGCTGGACCACTTCGAACTTTTCGTCAGCCTTGTACACTGCTTCGCTGGCGGCGCCGGTCAGCAGGTTCTTCATCTTCATCTTGACCACGGCAGCGTTGCGGCCGGACTTGTTGTATTCGGTCTTCTGGATCACCAGGGCGTCGGGGCCCACCATGATTACGTTGCCGGAGCGGAGTTCTTGGGCGGTCTTCATCGTCAAATCCTGCGGAAAATATTGAGGGGCTGGCCTGGGAGCTGGGAAAACGGGAGCAGGGAGACGAAAAACAACCTGCACAAAGATCCGAGCCAAAAATCAAAGCGCGTGATTATAGCTTACTTCGGCAGAATCTCACCAAGGATTCGGCCAGGTCGGGCAGGCGAGACTGGGCGCTTTGCCACCGTTTGGCATGCTCGGCCAGGGCAGGTAGGTGGGCGATGAATGCATCCCAGCCATCACCGGGAGGGACTTCGGCCAGACCGTTCCAGGCCATCCAGAAAGCGCGCAGGCTGGTGGCAGCGGCGGGTTCCAGCGAGGCGGTATAGGCGTCGATGAAAGCTGTCAGCTTGTCCGCATGGGCCTCGGCTTCCTGGGGGTAGATTTGCCAGACCAAAGGGCGTGCGGCCCATTGGGCGCGGACGAAGGAGTCTTCCCCTCGCACGAAATTGAGGTTGCAGGCCCAGAGCAGTCGGTCGTAGTCTTCCTGGGCAAGAAAATCCATCAGCCTGATTCGCAGGGCGCCCTGTTGCCAGGAGTCTCCGGCCCCTTGCAAGCGGCCACCGCTCCAGGCGTTGATCTGGGGCAGGGCGGGGCCCAGGGGGGCCAGGCAGAGAATGGGCTGCGGCCCCTTGCTCCAGCTTTCCAGCAGCCCCTGGATGGGCAAGTGGCCGTAACAGAAGAGGGAGACCGGCCGTTCGCCGGCCCGGGGCGCCGTACCCACCTGTTGCCAGAGGTGCGCTTGAGCCGCTGCATCGGCCAGAAAGGCGCTGCGTTGGGCCTCCAGTTCCTGCTCCCGCAACAGGCCGCCGGTACGTTCATCGAAGCCGGGAAAGAAAAAGTACTTGATGAGGGGCAGGCGGGGGTGGGGGGAGGCAACGCTATGGCAGTGGGCCGCCCAGTCTTCGGCCGTCAGGTATTCCAGGTTGAGCCAGACTGGCGGCCGGGCGCAGCGGGCCATGGCTGCCAGATAGGCCGCGGGGAGTTCGCAGGCGAAAGCTTCGATGACCACCTGGGCCGCCTCCACCTCCGGCAATGGCATCTGCCAGTGCCGGATACGAACGCCGGCGACACTTTGCTCCGGTGCGTCGATTTCCACCGCCGGGCAAAGCCGGGCGAAGCTCTTGAGATCGTCTACCCACAGGCATACCTCGAGACCGATTTCCGAGGCCAACTGCCGGGCCAGGCGCCAGCACACGCCGATGTCCCCGAAATTGTCGACAACGGTGCAGAAAATGTCCCAGCGCCAGGGCTTGCCAGGGGCGGGAAAGGCTTGGGGAGCGGCGGATTCCATGGGGCGCCATGGTAACATTTCGGCCTTCCTGCTCCGCTTCCTGCCACGCTCTCCCGAGCTTTCCGACCATGCCCGCTGCTGTAAAGACTCCCGCCACTCCGGCCACTTTTTCCACCGACTGTACGGATTGCCCCCGTCTGGCCGAGCATCTGGCGGCGATCCGCCAGCGGGACCCGGACTGGCACGCCCGTCCGGTGCCTTCTTTTGGCAGCCTGAAATCCCGCCTGCTGGTGGTGGGCCTGGGGCCCGGGGAGCGGGGTGCCAATCGCACCGGCCGGCCGTTCACCGGCGACATCGCCGGGGAATTGCTCTATCCCTCCCTGCACAAATTCGGCTTCGCCACCGAGTCCTGGCCCCTAAATGCGGAAGGCTGGGCAAACACGAGCCTGGAGCTGAAGGATTGCCGTATCACCAACGCGGTGCGCTGCCTGCCGCCCCAGAACAAGCCCCTGCCGGCAGAAATCCGCCAGTGCAACGATTACCTGGGCCAGGAAATCGCTGCCATGCCGAACCTCAAGGCTATCCTCATCCTGGGCGCCGTGGCCCACCAGGCGGTGTTGCGCACCTTCGGCCTGAAGGTCAAGGATTACCCCTTTGGCCACGCCGTGCGCCATGTGCTGCCCGGCGGCGTGGAAACCTTCACCAGCTACCACTGCAGCGGCTACAACACCCGCACCGGGCGCCTCACCACCGAGGGCTTCGAGGCCGTGGTGGGCGCCATCCGCGACAAGCTGGACCGGCTCGACTGAGGACGCCATGAGCGAGTCTCCGGAAGCATCCGTCCAGGCTGTCGAGCCGGAGGTGCCTGCCTTCGATGCCAAGACCTTCCTGGCGACCCTGACGGACCTGCCGGGGGTCTATCGCATGCTCGACGCCACGGGCAAGGTGCTCTACGTAGGCAAGGCCAAGAACCTCAAGAAGCGCGTTTCGTCCTATTTTCAGCGTACCGTTTCGAGCCCCCGCATCGCCCTCATGGTGAGCCGCATCCGTGGCATTGACACCACCGTGACCCGCTCCGAGGCCGAGGCCCTGCTGCTGGAAAACAACCTCATCAAGAGCCTGGACCCGCCTTTCAACATCCTTTTCCGGGATGACAAGTCCTACCCCTACGTGCAGCTCACCCGGGATGAATTCCCGCGCCTGGCCTTCTTCCGTGGCGCCCCGGACCGCAAGGCCGATTACTACGGCCCTTTTCCTGCGGCCTCGGTGGTGCGGGATTCCATCCATCTGCTGCAGAAGACCTTCCACCTGCGCACCTGCGAGGATTCAGTCTTCGCCAACCGTTCCCGTCCCTGCCTGCTGTACCAGATCCACCGCTGCAGCGGCCCCTGTGTCGGCCTCATCAGCGAGGAGGATTACGCCAAGGATGTGCAGTTGGCGGCCCTCTTCCTCAAGGGCAAGCAGCACGAGGTGATCCTGCGTCTGACGGAGGCCATGGAACAGGCCTCCCTGGCCCTGGCTTTCGAGCAGGCGGCAGCCCTGCGGGACCGTATCCAGGGCCTGCGCCGCATCCAGGAAAAGCAGTATGTGGATAGCGGCCGTGACGAAGATGCGGATGTCGTGGTGGCCGTCCAGGAAGCCGGCATGCTCTGCCTCAACCTGGCCATGATCCGCGGTGGCCAGCATCTCGGGGACAAGCCCCTGTTTCCCCGGAATGCGGCGGATTGCGAACCGGCGGAGGCCATTGCCGCCTTCCTCGACCAACATTACCGGGAGCATCCGATTCCCGCCCGCATCCTGGTCAATGTGCCGCCGGCGGACGAAGAGGCGGGCGAAAGCCTGGCGGCCCTGGCCGAGCGCCCGGTGCCCATCCAGGAGCCGCGCCAGACGGCCCATCGCATGTGGGTGGAGATGGCCGTGCAGAATGCCCGTATTGCCATTGCCTCGCGCCGCGCCACCCTGTCCATGCAGGGGCAGCGCCTGGAAGCCCTGCAGGAAGCCCTGGGCTTGGCGGAGCTGCCGCAGCGCATCGAGTGCTTCGACATCAGCCATACCCAGGGGGAGGCCACCGTGGCTTCCTGCGTGGTGTACCAGGGCAACGGCATGCGCAAGTCCGAATACCGGCGCTACAACATCCGCGACATCCAGAAGGGGGATGACTACGCCGCCATGCGGCAGGCCGTTTCCCGGCGCTACGATAAGGTGGCAGCGGGGGAGGGCGTCTGCCCCGACCTTATTCTCATCGACGGCGGCAAGGGGCAGGTGGGTGTGGCCTACAGCGCCCTGGAAGAGCTGGGACTGGCCCAGGTGCCGATGATCGGCGTTTCCAAAGGACCCGAGCGCAAGGTGGGGATGGAGCAACTGGTCTTTCCCGATGAGCGAAAGCCGCTACAATTGCCGGCAGAACATCCGGCCCTGCACCTGATTCAGGAAATCCGCGACGAGGCGCACCGCTTCGCCATCTCCGGCCACCGCGCCCAGCGCGGCAAGGCCCGGAAGACCTCCACCCTGGAAGAAATCCCTGGCGTGGGGCCGACGCGGCGCAAGGCCCTCATTGCCCATTTTGGCGGCTTGCAAGGCATCGCCGGCGCCAGTGTGGACCGCCTGGCCCAGGTGCCGGGTATCAGCCGGGAACTGGCAGAACGAATTTACTCAGCACTGCACTGAATGCCCTTCAACATACCCATCTTCCTGACCTGGCTGCGCATCGTCCTGATTCCGCTGCTCATTGCCATCTATTACCTGCCCGAATCCTGGGCCAGTCTGCAGGAGCGCAATCTCATCGCCACCGTGGTCTTCGTCGTGGCCGGTGCCACCGACTGGCTTGATGGCTATCTGGCCCGGGCCCTCAACCAGACCTCGGCCTTCGGCGCCTTCCTTGATCCCGTGGCAGACAAACTCATGGTGGCGGCGGCTCTCATCATGCTGGTGCAGCTGGATCGGACCAACGCGGTCATCGCCGCCATCATCATTGGCCGGGAAATCACCATTTCCGCCCTGCGGGAGTGGATGGCCAAGATCGGTGCCTCGAAGAGTGTCGCGGTTTCCATGATCGGCAAGATCAAGACCACGGCCCAGATGGCCGCCATTCCCCTGTTGCTGTACCAGCAGCCGGTGGCCGGAGTGGACGTGCTTTCCGCCGGTACCTGGCTCATCTACATCGCTGCTGTGCTGACCCTCTGGTCCATGGGCTACTACATGCGGATGGCCTGGCCGGAGATTGCGCGGCATGTGGATAAATAGGGAAAACAGAGGAAACTTCGAGAAAGTGTTGACAGCCCTCCGAAAGTCTATATAATTCGAGTCTTCCTGATGCAGCAACGGTCAGCGAAACGCGGGAGTAGCTCAGTTGGTAGAGCGCAACCTTGCCAAGGTTGAGGTCGAGAGTTCGAGACTCTTCTCCCGCTCCAGAATTCAAGAAACGGGAAAGTCGGTGACGACTTTCCCGTTTCTCATTTCTGCGTGCTTAACCTGCACCCGCCTGTCCCCGGAATGCCTAGCGGAACTCCATGAAATGCGGCGTTTCGCTACTTTCATCCCATTCCTCCGGCTTTCCCTCGATATGCCGGATAGCAGCCGCCTTGGTGGCTCCGCTTCACCTCCCTTCCGTTTTGCCTGTGGTATCCCCATCTCACGATACCGCCTGGCGGTTCCAGCTTCTCACTACGCCTTCCTACACGTTTCCAGCTTTGCGAAATGGCCCGCCAATGGTCGTCATTGGGCGGAATACAAGTCCATTCGCCATTTCGCCGTGGGGCGCTCACTTGGCCGGCGAGGTTCTCTAGCAGGGGGGGCCACCATCTGTGGCCTCTCTGGAATCACCCTTTTATTAAAATGGTTTTAAGGGCGTTTTCAACTTTCGTTGCAGGAAGTTGATTCTTTTGTTTTTATGCATTCCAGCTTATTGCCTCGGCATGGCCGGTGCCGTTAGATTGCTTCCACCTTGACCGTTCTGGAGAAGCAAAATGAATTTCCCCGAGCAGCGGCGCCCTGAAGACGACGATGGCTATCCCGTGGAGTTTCCGTCCCTTGAGCACCTGGGCCGGCAGCTGGATGCTTATTACCGCAATACCCTGGTCTTTGCCGGTAGCCTGGCCACCACTGTGGCCGGGCTGTTGGCTTACGCCAGGCTCTAGGCGCCTGGCTCGCCAAATTCAGTGCAGGGTGGGGGCATCCGGGCCGAAGAGATCGGCCACGGCCTGGGCGTCGAAGCGGTATTCCCGGTTGCAGATATCGTCGAGGATGACGATTTCCCCGTGCTCCCGCAGGATATCTTCCGCTTCCTGGCGGCCGACGGCCCGCAGCATGTCCCGTACCTTGTCCCAGTCCTCCGGGCAGTGATAGGCCACGCTCCGAGGAGGATAGAGACGAATGGTTTCCTCGGCGAAAACACGGCCGAGCAGGGTTTCCGTATCCAGTCCCAGCAATTCTTCCGGCTTCAGGGTGGCGGCCAGCTGCTGCAGGCGGTTCCAGCCATCCGCATCCTTTTCGGCAGCGCCGGGCAGGGTTTGCAGAAAGAGGCCGGTGACGCCTTCCGGCGAGGCCGCCAGATAGAGGCGGGAAGGCTGCTGTTCTGACTGTTCCAGGTAGTGCTCGAAGACCGCGGCAATGCTGTTGCCTTCCAGGGGCACGAAGCTCTGGTAGGGCTCCCGGGCCTGGGGCAGGTCCAGGGTGAGCATCAGCTGGCCGTGGCCCCAGAGTCGTTCCAGGCTGGCGTTGGCATCTTCCGCCAGGCCTTCGGCCCGGGCCATGCCGCGGAATTGCAGGTTTTCGTTGCAGTCGATGACCAGCATCGACAGGGGGCCGTCTCCCCGCAGTTGGAAGGTGAGGCGGCCGGCCTGCTTGAGCTGGGCCGCGATGATGGCGGTGACGGCGGTCATTTCCCCCAGCACTCGGGCCACCGGGGCCGGGTAAGCACGGCCGGCCTGCATGGCCTGCCAGGACGGGCCGAGGCGGACAATGGCGCCGCGGATGTCCAGCGCTTCAAAGAGCAGGCGTTGTACGGTGTCTTCCATGGCGATCCTTACTTGAAAAGAGCGGTATAGCGTTCGGCGTCGAAGCCCAGATGCACGGCGCCCTTCAGTTCCAGCACCGGGCGCTTGATCAGGCTGGGGAATTCCGCCATCAGGGCCAAGGCCTTAGTTTCATCCACGTCGGCCCGCTGTTCCTCGCTGAGCTTTCGCCACATCAGGCCCCGGGTGTTGAGCAGGGCCTGCCAACCTACCCGCTGGTTCCATTCCGGCAGATGGGCAGCAGCGACGCCGGCCTTTTTGTAGTCAATGAATTCATAGGCGATGCCTTGGGTAGTGAGCCAGGCGAAGGCCTTTTTCATGGTGTCGCAGTTCTTGATGCCGTAGATGCGGCAGTCGGGCGCGGGAGTCTGGGTGGTCATGGGGCAATGATTCATGGGGAGGTGGAACGATGCCGGAACACCGGCATCCGGCGGGGGATAATCCAGCCGGGGCGGAATTGTCGCCTCAAGCGCGCAGTTCTGTCAGCTTTTCCCGATAACGTTGGGCGTTTTCCACGTAATGGGCGGCGCTTTTCTGCAGCTTGGCAATTTCTTCTGGGGTGAGTTCCCGTACCACCTTGCCCGGGGCGCCCATGATCAGCACTCCGTCGGGATAGACCTTGCCTTCGGCGATCAGGCTGTTGGCACCGACGATGCTGTGCTTGCCGATCACCGCCCGGTTGAGGATGGTGCTACCGATGCCGATGAGGGAGCCGTCTCCCACGGTGCAGCCGTGCAGCATGACCATGTGGCCCACCGTGACGTTGGCGCCGATGTGCAGGGGTACGCCGTCATCCGTATGCAGCACCGAGCCATCCTGGATATTGCTGTTGGCGCCGATGTGGATCGGATCGTTGTCGCCCCGCAGCACGGCGTTCCACCAGATGGAGACATTCTCCGCCAGGCGGGCATCGCCGATCACCGTGGCGTTGGGGGCAATCCAGGCGCTCGCGGCGATCTGGGGTGTTTTCTGGTCGATCTTGTAGATGGGCATGGGGTTCCTCGAGGTTCTCTTTTTTAGCCACAGAGGACACAGAGTTCACAGAGAGGGGTAGTCGTTGGTAGCAGCCGGTCTATTGGCTGACACGCCTTGGTTCTGCAGGCCTCTGTGTTCTCTGTGCCCCCTGTGGCAAAGATTTTCAGGTTTTAGGCAAGGCAGCCAGCAGGGCCACCAGGAACTGCCAGCTCTTGGCCACCGTATCTACTTCCACCCGCTCGCCGGGGGCGTGGGCGCCGTGGATGGTGGGGCCGAAGGAGAGCATGTCCAGCCCCGGGTATTTGGCGCCGATGATGCCGCACTCCAGGCCGGCGTGGATCACTTCCACCTTGGCCTCACCGCCGAACTGCTGTTGATAGACCTGTTGCGCCAGGGCCAGCAGGGGGGATTCGGGATTCGGCTTCCAGCCGGAGTAGCCGTCGGTGAGCTGGCAATCGGCACCGATCAGGGTGAACAGGTCGGCAATGCGCCGGGCGTGGGCCTGGGCGGCCGAATCCACCAGGGAGCGGACCATGAAATTGGCCCGGGCCTGGCCGTTGCCTACACTGAGCACCCCCAGGTTGTTGGAGGTTTCCACAATGCCCGGCACCGCCAGGCTCATGCGGGCCACCCCGTGGGGGGCGGCATTGAGGGCGGCCAGCAGCTGTTTCTGGGCAGGCCGGGCCATGGCCGGGGCGGGCAAGCCAGGCAGCTCGGAGAGGCGCACGGATAGGCGGTCTTCCACCCCCTTCAGCTCCAGGGCAAGCCGGTCGGCGCTCGCCGCCAGGGTAGTCTGGAGATCGGCCAGGGACGCCACTTCCAGGGCAATCGTGGCAAAGGCTTCCCGCGGCAGGGCATTGCGGGCGGTGCCGCCATCCAGGGCGATCAGGCGCCAGAGATCCGCCGGCAGCTCTCCCAGGAGCCGCACCAGCAGCTTGATGGCGTTGCCTCGCTCCTTGTGGATGTCGATGCCGGAATGGCCGCCGGTCAGGCCGGTGAGGGCGATGCGGGCGCTGATCCAGCCCACCGGCAGGGGCTCGTTGGCATAGTGGTAGGTGGCGTTCACATCCATGCCGCCGGCGCAGCCCAGGTACAGATGGCCCCACTCCTCGGTGTCGATGTTGATCAGGCGACGGCCCTGCAGCAGGCCGGGGGCCAGGCCCAGGGCGCCGCCCATGCCGGCCTCCTCATCCACCGTTAGCAGCACTTCCAGGGGCGGGTGGGAGAGCCCCTCGGCTTCCAGCACCGCCAGGGCCAGGGCTACGCCGATACCGTTGTCGGCCCCCAGGGTGGTGTTCTCTGACCGCAGCCAGCCATCCTTCAGCAGGGGGCGGATCGGGTCCTGGTGAAAATCGTGGCCCGTGCCACTGTTCTGCTGGCAGACCATGTCCACATGGCCCTGCAGGATGACGCCGGGCTCCTGCTCCCGGCCGGGGCTGGCCGGCTTGCGGATGACCAGATTGCCCACGGCGTCCCGGGCGGTGGCGAGGCCCAGGCCGGCGGCCCAGGCGCTCAGATATTCCAGCAGGGCCGCCTCATGCTTGGAGGCGCGGGGGATGGCGCAAAGGGTGGCGAAGTGGCGCCACACCGCGACCGGTTGCAGG
>NZ_BFBP01000014.1:0-88685 GCF_003112695.1 Azospira sp. I13 | reverse complement strand
GGCGGGGGGGGGGGAGGTCGCAGGGGAAGAGGCAGTCATGATCCGGTGCATCGGGGGCATAATCGGGCCTGCCCCGTCGAACATTGAAAAGCCCATGACCTTAGCAGAAAAGCCACGCCCTGCCGACCCGCAGGGGGATTTGCAGCACCTCACCGAGGCCATCCTTGCCTTCCGCGATGCCCGGGACTGGAAGCAGTTCCACAGCCTGCGCCACCTCATCGTCTCCCTCAACCTGGAGGCGGCGGAATTGCTGGAACTGACCCAGTGGCAGAGCGATGCCGACATGGTCGCCCGGGTGGCCGATCCGGCCGGCCGGGAAGCCCTGGCCGACGAATGCGCCGATGTGCTGCTCTACCTGCTGCTGGTAGCGGCGGAAGCCGGTATTGACCTAAAGGCGGCGGCCCTGGCCAAAATCCGTAAGAACGACGCTAAATACCCGGTGGAAAAATCCCGGGGCTCTTCGCGCAAATACACCGAACTGGAATAGGGCGCCCATGAACTTCCTCGCCCACGCCTACCTGGGCGGCGCCTCGGCGGATGACCGGCTGGGGGGCTTCATCGGTGATTTCGTCAAAGGCCCCTTGGTGGCGGGGAGCCAGGGGCTGGACACCGGCATTCTGGCCGGGGTGGCCTTGCATCGGCGCATCGACAGCTTTGCCGAAACCCACCCCGCCTTCGTCGCCAGCAAGGCCCGCATCAGCCCCGAACGGCGCCGGGTGGCGGGCATCATGGTGGATCTGTTCTACGACCATTTCCTCGCCCGGGCCTGGCCCGAGTGGGCTGCGGCCGCGGGTCTGGCTCCCGAACTGGAGATGTTTTCAGCCCAGGTCTATGCCGAAGCCGCGGCCTTGGGGGCGGCCCTGCCACCCCGGCTGGCGGGCATCCTGCCCCACATGCGGGCAGACGACTGGCTGGCTTCCTACCGGGAGGCCGAGACCATCGCCTACGCCCTGAATCGCATGTCCCTGCGCTTCAAGCACCCGAGCGCCCGCCAGGCCCTTTGCGGGGCGGGCGCGGCGTTGCTGCAGGATTACGCGGGGTTTGCGGCGGATTTCCAGGCTTTCCTGCCGGACGCCCGGGCCTTTGCGGCGTCTTGCCAGGCACAGCGCCGCTATTGCGGGGATTGAACACCGTCGGCCGCACGCGCTCCGGGCGTACCGGCGTGTCTCCCAGGCTGCCACCTTCGCCGCTTTCCAGAATGAAGCGGGCGCCCTTGCCGGCATCGCCTTCTTCCGCCAGGTGCTGTACCAGTACCGGCAGTACTTCCTTCATGGCTGCCGCCAGGGTCCAGGGCGGGTTGAGAATGAACATGCCGCTGCCCGCCATGCCGAAGCCATCTGCATCGGCAGCCCGCACGTGCAGGGCCACGTGGAGCCAGTCCTTGGCCGGCAGGCGCTTCAGCTTGTCGGGGAACTGGCGGGATTCGGGCCGGTTGAGGCAGGGGTACCAGATGGCGTAGGTGCCGGTGGAGAAACGCTTCAGGGCGTCCTGCAGGGCGCGGATGATCTCCTGATAATCGGTTTTCACCTCGTAGGAGGGGTCGATCAGCACCAGGCCGCGGCGGGAGGGGGGCGGCAGTTGGGCCTTCATACCCGCCAGGCCGTCACCGGCATGAACCTGCACCTGGCGGCCCGCTTCCTGGAAGTTGCTGGCCAGCAGGCGGCTGTCGGTACTGTGCAGCTCGTAGAGGCGCAGGCGGTCGATGTCCCGCAGGGCTTTCCAGGCCAGCCAGGGGGAACCGGGGTAATGGTTGAGGGCGCCGTCACCGTTGAAATCCCGCACCCGGCTGACGTAGTCGGCCAGGGCCGGCGGCAGCTGCTCGGCCGGCAGGTTCCACAGGCGGCCGATGCCGCCCTGGAATTCAGCCAGCTTGCGAGCGTAGTCGGATTTCAGGTCGTAGGCCCCGGCGCCGGCGTGGGTATCCACCACATAAAGCGGCTTATCTTTCTGGGTCAGATAGTCCAGTAGCTGGAGCATCACCAGGTGTTTGAGAACGTCGGCGTGGTTGCCGGCGTGGAAGGCGTGGCGATAGCTCAGCATCAGAGAACACTCTTGAAAAGTTCGAGTTGCGGCGGCCCCAGGTAGAGTTCCCGGGGAGTCTTGCCGGCATTGGCGTGGGCCTTGCGGAAGGCCTCGGACTGGGTCCAGGCCTCGAAAGCCGCTTCGGATTCCCACTGGGTGTGGGAGGCAAACAGGGTGAAGTCTGCCGGCTCATCCCCCAGGGGTTCCAGCTGCAGCAGGTGGAAGCCCTGGAAACCGGGCACTTCCGCCAGATAGCTTTCCCGCTGGCGCCAGTGGTCGACAAATTCCGCCTCCCGCCCCTTGGCGATGCGGAAACGGTTCATGGCGAGGAACATGGCAGGCTCCAGAAAAAGAGCCTGCATTTTAGCGGAGAGCACCTCCCGCAGCGCCGTTTATTTCCTGCCTGTCCTCCTTCCCGACCTTGCCGGAACCGGGGCGGGAGGGGAAGTCAGGGGAATTGAGCAAGCGGCGGAGCAAGCGGCGCGTGATAAGCGGGTAAGAGGTGGGTAAAAGCGGCTAAGAGGCGACTAAGAAGGAGCTAAGAGGCTGCTAAGAAGCGGGCCGCCAGTGTCTCAGAAGGTCTTGGCGAAGCCGGATTCGGGGCCGAGGCGGGCTTCGCCCTGGTCCTGGGCAGCCGCCAGGGCCGCCCGCAGGCTGTCGGCAATGGCCGCGTGGCCCAGGCCTTCGGCGAAATGCAGGAGGGAAACACCGTTGCTGCAGGGCAGCGCCGGGTTGGCGGTGGCCTTGAGCAGCAGGTTCACCAGCTCCAGGCTGCCGCTTTCAATCGCCTTTTGCAGGGGCAGCAGGCCTTCGTCATCCACCTGGTTGGGGTCGATGTCCATGGCCAGGATGCGCTGGGCCAGGTTCACGTTGTTGCGCACGATGGCGTTATTCAGGGCCTTGCTGCCTTCCACGCTGCGGCTCTTGGGTTTGGGTTCGAGGCCCGAGGGCACCAGCCGGGTGACGTGATTCACCAGGGAGGCGGCCACCATGAAGCCGAGGGCGATGAGCATGGGCATTTTCGAGATGCCCAGGCCTTCCGCCCACTGGGTCGGCAGGTTGGCGCCGATGATCAGCAGAGCGTAGAGCAGGAAGAAGGTGAAGCGTACGTAGAGAAATAGGGCCAGCAACACCAGCATGCCCAGCAGACCCACCAGATAGGTGGTGTCGAGGTTCAGGGCCCGGGTGATGTCCCGAGGCAGGTTGGCCATGAGGGCCGTCATCATGACGAGCCCGATGAGCATCCATTCACGGCGGCGGCGAGCTTCAAAAGGGTTCATGGCAGTACTTTTGTGAAATAAGTCACGAAATTCTCCGGCAATCCCGGGTCGGCGGCAAGCCCCTTTTCATGGCGTGGGCATTTCAGGGGTGGGCACCTGTCACGGGCTTGTGACCTGTTTGTCACAAAGTCCTTGAAAAATAGGGTTTTCCCATCGACAGGATGCGCCCATGAAGGAATTCGACGACGCCTGCTGCAGCAATGCCAGCGCCAATCCCCATCTGCTCGACCTGCCCAGCCCGGGTCGTCGACAGATGCTGGCGGGTAGCCTGGGGGCTGCGGCCCTGGCCGGATTGCCCTTGCCGGCTGCTGCGGTGAGTGCCGCCGCCGGTGCCGGGCGGGCCATTCGCACTGCCCGGCCCGCCATGGGATTCGACGCCATTGCCGTTTCCCGGGAAGACCGGGTGCAGGTGCCGCCCGGTTATCGCTTAGACCTGCTGTTTGCCTGGGGAGATCCCCTGTTCGACGGGCCGGCCTTTCTCCCTGATGCCAGCAACCATGCCGGCGAACAGGCGGTGCAGGCGGGGATGCACCACGACGGCATGCATTTCTTCCCCTTCGTCGAAGGCCGCAAGCAGTCTTCCACCCGCGGCCTGATGTGCATCAACCACGAATATACGGATGATGGCCTGCTCCACGTCGGCGGCATGCGCGACTGGTCCGCCGAGAAAGTGGCTAAATCCCAGGCAGCCCACGGGGTTTCGGTCATCGAAGTGAAGGAAGAGGGCGGTCGCTGGCAACTGGTGCGGCCTTCCGCCTACGCCCGCCGTATCACCGCCCAGAGTGCCATCACCGTCTCCGGCCCCGCCGCCGGCAGCAGCGGCCTGAAGACGGCCCAGGACCCTCACGGCAAGCTCATCTTCGGCACCTTCAACAACTGCGCCATGGGCCACACGCCCTGGGGTACCTACCTGACCTGCGAAGAGAATTTCAACGGCTACTTCAAGGCCGGCAAGAGTGCGACGCCGGACGAGAAGCGCTACGGCATCAACGACAAGACCGCCGGCTACCGCTGGCACGAGTTCGACGAGCGCTTCGACGCCACCCGGCACCCCAACGAGCCCCACCGTTTTGGCTGGGTGGTGGAAATCGACCCCTGGAACCCCATGCAGCCGCCGGTCAAGCGCACGGCCCTGGGCCGCATCAAGCACGAGGGCGCCACCGTGACCCTGGCGGCGGATGGCCGGGTGGTGGTCTACATGGGCGACGACGAGCGTTTCGAGTACATCTACAAGTACGTCTCCAAAGGCATTTACCAGCCCGGCGACCGGGCTGCCAACGCCAGCCTGCTGGACGAAGGCACGCTTTACGTGGCCAAGTTCGGTGAAGACGGCAAGGGCCACTGGGTGGCCCTGGCGCACGGCAAGAACGGTCTGACGCCGGAAAACGGCTTTGCCGACCAGGCCCAGGTGCTGATCCGCACCCGCCAGGCCGCCGATCAGGTGGGCGCGACGAAGATGGACCGGCCTGAATGGATTGCCGTTCACCCCAAGAGTGGCGAGGTTTATGTCTCCCTCACCAACAACGTCAAGCGCGGCACCAGTGAAGTGCCTGGGCTCAACGCCGCCAATCCCCGGGCCGACAACGTCTTCGGCCACATCGTGCGCTGGCGCGAGGCCCCGGCCAAGGGCCGGCATGACGCGGGCAGCCTGGATTTCGAGTGGGACATTTTCCTGTTGGCCGGCGACCCCCTGCATCCGGATGCCGCCCGCCGCGGCAACATCCAGGGCGATGCCTTCGGCAGCCCGGACGGCCTGTGGTTCGACGTCGAAGGCCGGCTCTGGATCCAGACCGACGTGTCCACCAGCGTCCTCAACCAGGGCGACTATGCCAACCTGGGCAACAACCAGATGCTGGTGGCGGATGTGGCGACGGGCCAGGTCAAGCGCTTCCTCACTGGCCCTCGGGGCTGCGAGATCACCGGCATCACCAGCACGCCGGACGGCAAGACCCTGTTCGTGAATATCCAGCACCCGGGGGAACCGGCCAGCGAGCGGTCCGATCCGGAAAAGGCCACCGCCATTTCCCACTGGCCCCATGGCCAGTTCCCGGAAACCCCCGCCGGCCGGCCCCGATCCGGCACCGTGGTGATCCGGCGGGAAGACGGCGGCGTGGTGGGGAGCTGACCCAGGCAGCGGCGGCTGCCGGCTACAGGGAGCGGATCAGGTAGGCCGCTCCCGGGCCGTAGCTGGAGAGATCGGGGGATACCGGGCCGGCGACGAAGCCGTGACGCGCCCAGTAAGGTACGGAGCCCTGGACGGCAATCAGGCTGGCCCATTGCAGGCGCCCATGGCCGAGCTCGGCCCGCCGTGCGGCGGCCAGGGCATGGGTGGCCAAGGTGCGCGCCAATCCTGCCCCCCGGGCCAGGGGGCTGACCGCCATGTCGTGCAGGTGCAGGGTATCGGCGCCGCCATCGGCATCCCCCCCGCTGCTTCTGCCTCCATCCCCCAGGCAGGGCGGCCGGCCCAGGCGGGCGGGCTGGGCGAAGAGATAGGCGGCCAGTTTTCCTTGTGCTTCTTCCGCTACCCAGCACCAGGCGGGAAAGGCCCCCAGCTTGCCGCGAAAGGCCGCTTCGGATTCGTGGAAGAAGGGATCGTAGGCCTGGGCCTGAATCTCCAGCACAGCCGGCAGGTCGGCTAGGGTCATGGGCCGCAGGCTCCATGAAAGCGAGGAAGATTGATGAAGGAACGGTTGGGACATTCAGGGAAAAGGAAAGGGGCCGGGGAGGGGCTGCAACAGCAGTAAGGTGCCCATTTTAGCCCGGAGCAAACAAGGGGGCTCAACCCTGCGGCAGCTCATGCCGATCCGCTGGCGGCGCTGAAGCGGGCCGAGGAGCAGGAGTTCGAGCTGGTCATCTCCGACTACCGCATGCCGGGCATGGACGGGCTGGCCTTCCTCAAGGCCCTGGCGGCGCTGCAACCCGACTGTGTGCGGGTGGTGCTGTCGGGACAGACCGATCTGGATGCCCTGGTCCGGATGATCAACGAAACCCATATCTACCGCTTTATTCCCAAGCCCTGGAGCGCCTATTTCCTGAAAAGCTCCGTAGCCCAGGGCATTGCCTTCCGCCAAGCCAATCTGGAAAACCGCCGTCTGGCCAAGATGCTGCGGGATAACGGCATCGAGTTGCCGGCAGGCGCCATCAATCCGGTGGACCAGATTCTGGTCATGGATAGTGATGTCAATTCCGCCAATGCCCTGGCCCGCACCCTGACCCAGCACAGCCGTCTGGATGACGTCTTCCGCGAGGTCCAGGAGGAAGTTCATGCCCGTGTGCCCCGCCTCAACCCCGGCAGCATCAGTGTGCAGATTTCCAATTCGCCCCTCTATGGCCTGCGCATGGCCGATGACCTGAGCTTTTCCTGCGTCATCGCCAATTACGACCTGCAAGGCATGGACGGCGCCCAGTTCCTGGTTAACTTCTCGGAAAAGCAACCCGAGTGCGCCACCATCCTGATTTCCGATACGGCCAACATGGAGGGCATCGTCATCGCGCTTGATCTGGCCCACATCCATGCCTATATCGCCAAGCCCTGGACCGATTTCGAGCTGCGTGCCGTGGTTGCCCAGGCGCTGGCACGGCAACGTCTGCAGGCTGAAAACCGTATTCTGGCGAAGATGTGCAAGGCCCGGGACATCGGCGCGGCCGATTGAGGCAAGTGCGGGGGTAAGCGAGCCGGTCCGAGGCGAACGGGGGGCGTTTGGATGGATGGCAACGGCCAGCCACTCGACCAGGGCGCTCGTGCCCTGTGGGAGGGGGATTCCAATCGCAACAAGAGCACCATCCTGATTGTGGATGATGAGCCCCTGAACCTGAAGGTGCTGGGGGCGCTGCTGCAGCCCCACTATCGTGTTCGGGCGGTTTCTTCGGGAAAACGGGCGCTTGAGGCCGTCTTCACGGCCCCTCGCCCCGACCTCATCCTGCTGGACATCATGATGCCGGAGATGGATGGCTACGAAGTTCTCCGGCGCCTGCAGGACAACCCGGAAAGCAAAAACATCCCGGTCATTTTTGTCACTGCCCTGCAGGACGAGGAGCAGGAGGTGATGGGCTTCGAACTGGGGGCGGTGGATTACATCCACAAACCGATTCGTCTGGCCATTGCCCTTTCCCGCATTCGCGCCCAGCTGGATGCCAAGGCGGCCCGGGATATGCTGAGGCGGAACAACTCCCGCCTCGCCGATGCGGTGGCAGAAGGGGCCCATGCCCTGGAGCAGACCCAGTTGCAGCTGTTGCAGTCGGAAAAGATGGCTGCCATGGGGCAGCTTTCTGCCGGTATCGCCCATGAAATCAACAACCCCATCGGGTATGTGGACGCCAATCTGGGGTGTCTTGGGGGATATCTGGAAGAAATCTTTTCCATCATCACCGCCTATGAGCGAATCGCCGCCGTTCCCGAAAATGCGGAGCTGTTCGAAGCAGTCGCGGTACTCCGGCAATCCCTCAATTACGACTACCTGAAGCAGGATGTGGGCGACCTCTTGGTGGAGTGCCGGGATGGCATCGCCCGGGTGCGCAAGATCGTCCAGGACCTGCGCAATTTTTCCCATGTTGGGGAAAACGCCTGGCAATGGGTCGATATCCATGAGGGGTTGGAGTCCACCCTGAATATCGTCTGGCATGAGCTGAAGGTCCATGTCGTCAGAAAACAGTATGGGCAGTATGGGCGGCGGTGGCGGGCATCTGGAAGGAGAGCCTGGGCCGGGACCGGCTCCAGGACAAAAACAAATCGCCGAAGCGCCGGAAGTCTCCGGACGGTTCGGCGATGGGGCAGGACTCGGGGAGCTCCCGCTAGTGTCGGCTAGTACTGCTGAGTCCCAGGAATGTCCCAGGGGAGAAACGGCTGCAAAGCGCCTGAGAACCTGAGTGCCACAGGGACGGCGCCTGGGCTGTTTCAGCTGCCGGCTGCGGGGGCTGCGGGGGCTGCGCCGGTTTTCGCTGCACCGTTGGCGGCTCCACCTTCCACATCACCCGCCGCATCCTCGGTTTCATCCCGGTCGGTGCCTTCCTGCTTGCGACGCAGCTTTTCTTCCTTCTTTTGCTTCTTGGCCAATTCCCTCTGGCGTTTTTCGAATTGAAAGTTGGTTTTGGCCAATTGGATTTCCTTTATGGTTTGCTACGTGGATCAGGCTGAATCAGACGGAATGAGGTGTCGGGGCCGGGGTGAAAAAGCGGGACTGCAGCGCCTCCAGGCCCAGTTCGGCCAGCAGGCGGTTGAGGCGCTCGGCAGCTTCCCGCCGAGGCTTGCCCTTGCGGGTGGCGATGATGAGTTCGTTCTTCATGGAATGCTCCCAGCCGACCAGTTCGGTGACCCGCAGTTGATAGCCGTGGGCTTCCAGCTGCAGGCAGCGCAGCACGTTGGTCAGGTGGCTGCCGAATTCCCGGGTGTGGATGGGGTGACGCCAGATTTCCGTCAGCACGCTCTCTTTAAGGCGCTCCCCCTTGTGCTGGTTGAGCACCGTGGCCACCTCGGCCTGGCAGCAGGGTACCAGTACGATGAAGCGGGCTTCCTTGGCCAGGGCGAAGCGGATGGCGTCGTCCGTGGCGGTATTGCAGGCGTGCAGGGCGGTAACGACATCCACTTGCGGGGGTAACAGGGGCGAAGTGATGGAGTCGGCCACCGACAGGTTGTGGAATTCCATGCCCGGGAAAGCCAGGCGCTGGGCCAGGTCCCGGGAGCGGGTGACCAGCTCGTCGCGGGTCTCGATGCCGACGATGCGGGCCTCCGGAGCCTGGGCCTTGCAGAACAGGTCGTAGAGGATGAAGCCCAAATAGCTCTTGCCGGCGCCGTGGTCCACCAGGGTGAAGTTGGGCGTGTCGGCCAGGGTTTCGGCCAGCAGGGGCTCGATGAACTGGTAGAGGTGATAGACCTGCTTCAGCTTGCGCCGGGTGTCCTGGTTGAGCTTGCCGTCCCGCGTCAGGATGTGCAGTTCCTTGAGCAGTTCGATGGACTGCCCGGGGCGAATTTCGGGAATGGCGACGGGCTGGGCGGGCGCTTTGGGCTTGGCAGGCATGGGGCAGGGCGGTACGGCAGGAGGAGCGAAGGGGCGATTATAGGCGCTGGGGCGCCGGGCCATGGGGTAAACTGTCAGTTCCATCCCCCTGTTCTTGCCACTTTCCTGCCTTTTTTCCATGAACGACGAATTTTTCATGCGCGAAGCCCTGTCCCAGGCCCACGCTGCCGGCTGCCTGGGGGAAGTACCGGTGGGGGCCATCGTCGTGCTGGAAGGGCGCATTGTCGGCCGGGGCTTCAATTCCCCCATCGGCGACAGCGACCCCACGGCCCACGCCGAAATCTCCGCCCTGCGGGATGCGGCGCGCAACCTGGGCAACTACCGCCTGCCCGGCTGCGAGTTGTTCGTCACCCTGGAGCCCTGCGCCATGTGTGCCGGGGCCATCATGCATTCCCGCATCGCCCGGGTGATCTATGGCGCTGCCGATCCCAAGACCGGCGTCCACGCCAGCGTGCTGGACCTTTTCGCGGTGGAAAAGCTCAACCACCACACGGAAATCGTCGGCGGCATCCTCGCCGAAGAATGCGCCCAGCTGCTCTCCGGCTTCTTCGCCGAGCGGCGCCGGGCGGCCAAGGCGGGGGCGGCCCAATGAAACTGCGGGTTTCCCTGGCGCGGCAGGTGCTGGAATTGCGGGACGATGAGGGCGCCTTGCTGCGTACCTATCCCGTTTCCACCGCTGCCCGGGGGCCCGGGGAAGTCAGCGGCAGCTTCCAGACGCCCCGGGGCCGACACTACGTGCGGGCCAAGATTGGCGAAGACATGCCGCCCCGGGCCGTCTTTCGCGGCCGTCGTTTCACCGGTGAAATCTGCACCCCGGAACTCCAGGCCGCCGAACCGCAGCGGGACTGGATTCTTTCCCGCATCCTCTGGCTGTGTGGCCGGGAGCCCGGTGTCAATCGCCTCGGCGAGGTGGATACCATGGCCCGCTACATCTACATCCACGGCACTGCCGACGAGGCAGCCCTGGGTACGCCGGTCTCCCACGGCTGCATCCGCATGGGCAACGACGACATCGTGGAATTGTTCGAGCGGGTACCCGCCTATACCGAGGTGGAGATCGCCGAGGACTGAGCCGCGGCGCTGCCGGGCCGGTGTTCTACCGGGTCCGGCGCAGGTGTTTTTTGCTTTGGCGGCGGGTGTCGCTCATGAATGTCCTGGAACGCCCGCCAGTCGGTCATCTCCGTTACCCCATCCTGTAGGTCAAGCAACGACGCGCCTCTGCGCGGTGCCATGGCGGCGATGCCCGTCCCTTCTGCCTCTCCTGTCAGCCCTTGTCAGCCCTTGGTGCCGATGCGGAATTCCCGCTGCACTTCCCCCTGCACGCCCGCTTCGTTGAAGCTGCGCTCCAGTAGGCACACCTGGCCGTCCTTGGCCCGGGTGAGCACGGTGGAGGCCCGGGTGCCGTAGCCGGGGGCGGCGACGAAAATGGCGGAGAGAATGCGCTCCCATTCCAGGGAAACCCCGGTGTCGGGCAGGTGTTCGTCGGGCCAGCGGGTGGGGTTGGCCAGCAGTTCGAAGAGGGGCGCCGTGTCCGGCAGGCGGGGCAGGGCCTGGGCGAAGCGCTCCTTGGCCTCCACTAGCTTGGGCCAGGGGGTATCCAGCAGATGGTTGGAAAGCCCGTAGATGCCCGGCGCCAGGGGGCGGATGCGGCGTTCCCGGTTGGCGTAGTACCACAGCCCCTGGTCATCCCCGAGAAAGAGGTTGAAGCCGCCGTAGTCGTCCGGGTTGAGGCCTTGCAGGAAGGTGTCGGGCGACGCCGTGCCGGTGAGGAACTGCCGGGTCAGATCGCCCCGGGAACGCGGGCCTTCCGGCGCCGTCGGGTCCCGGTAGTTGGTGACGGCGGCAAAGCGCCCGCTGCGGCTGATGCCGAGCCAGGTGCCGCCGGCCTGCAAATCCCGCCCGGCCAGCACCTGGGGGGCGTCGGCCCAGAAATCCGCGACCGCCGTGGGGCGGGCATGGAATTCATCCCGATTGGCGCAGACCGCCAGGGGGTAGTCGGGATGCACCTGCCAGGCGAGGAGAATGAGGCACATGGGGCAGCCTTCTTGGCCATAGAGGCCATAGAGAACACAGCGGGAAGAGCGGATGTGCGCCAAAAGGCCAACGGCGCCAGTTTCAGCCTGCCGGGTTCAAAATACCCGGGGGCAACGCTGTGTTCTCTGCGCTCTCTGTGGCAATGATTTTTTAGTAAGGCAGCGGCAGCAGTTCCAGCACTGGGCCGTCCGGGCCGCCCACGTGCACCGGGCCGCCGCTGGCGCAGTTTTCCGGGATCACGGCGAGCAGTTCCCATTGGCCGTCGGCGGCCGGGGCGGCGTTGACTACGGTACCGCCGTGGTTTTCATCGGCCAGGGCGGAGAAGAGGGCGGCGCCGTCCTGCACCGGGCCGGCCACTTTGGCGCGGTAGAGGGCGCGCTTGACCTTGCCGAGATACTGGGTGCGGGCCACGATTTCCTGGCCGGGGTAGCAGCCCTTGTGGAAGCTGACGCCGCCAATGCGCTCGAAATTGGCCATCTGGGGCACGAAGGCTTCCTGGGTGGGGGCGCCGATGTGGGGAATGCCGGCCTGAATCTGCAGCCATTGCCAGACCGGCGTGCCCACCGGGCGGGCGCCGGTGGCCAGGGCGGCCCACAGGGCAGCGGCGCCGTCGGCGGCGACGGCAATTTCAAAGCGTTCACTGCCTTCCAGGCGGATCACCTTGGCGCCATTGCCTTCAGCCACCACCAGGGTCTCGCCGGGCACGGGCAGGCCGGCCTTTTCCAGCAGGGCGGCGCTGCCGGCCCCGGCCAGCCCGAGCAGGGCCACCTCGTCGCTGCGGCTGGCGATCTTGACCTTGGCCCGCAGCACGTACATCTGCAGGCGCTTCTGGATGGCGGGCTGGAGTTCTGCGGCCAGCTGCACCTGGTAGGCATCTCCGTCACGCCACAGCAGGAAGCTGGCCAGCATGCGGCCCTTGGCGGTGCACCAGGCGGAATGCTGGGCGCCGTCGGCCTTGAGGTGATTGACGTCGCTGGTGACCTGGTTGTGCAGGAAGGACTTGGCCTCCTCGCCATCAACGGCGATCAGGCCGAGGTGGGAGAGGGGAGCCAGCACCGGGCCGGTGAGGGCGGCCTGGCGTTCGGCGGCGGCATCGCCGAAATCGGTGACGAAATCACCGTCAAACTTGGCGCCGGCAGTTTCCAGCGTGCTTTTCCAGAGAGCGTTCATGGGCAGGAGTCCGTGGGAAGAATGAAAGATGGGGTGTCGGGGCAGAAGAGGGAAGCTATGGTAGCGCGGGCGACGGGCCAGCGGGCGCTTCCTGCCGTCCATGTAGGCATTGGCTGACCCGGCTGTCCGAAGCGCTGCCCGGGCCGGCAAGCTGCGCCGACAGGGCCCAGGCTGGGGCGAAGACGGGGCTTGGGCTATTATATCGCCTTCGTCCACCGCGCCTTTGGGCGGCCCGATGCTGGCGGGCCGGGCTTTCCGGCGTCCCTGCCCGGGGCCGCTGTGCGCGCTGACCTTGACTAACTGACCTCTGACCCCGCGACCCATGCGCTTGTTCCGGCGACTCGTTTCCCTGCTGCTTTTGCTGGCCGTTCTGGCCGGCGCCGGCTTGGCCTGGGTGGCCCTGGCGCCGGTCGGTCTGAGCACCTCGCCCCTGGATTTTCAGGTGCAGCCGGGCAGCAGCGCCCGCTCGGCAGCGCGCCAGATGGCCGACGCCGGCGTGGACGTTCCCCCCTGGCTCTTTGAAGCCCTGGTTCGCGCCAGCCGCAGCGCAGCCAGCCTGAAGGCCGGCAGCTACGAAGTGGAACGGGGCATCACCCTGTGGGAACTGCTGCAGAAACTGACCCGGGGCGACGTCAGCCAGGCCGAGCTGGCCATCATCGAAGGCTGGAACTTCCGCCAGCTGCGCGAAAAACTCAATGCCCAGCCGGATCTGCGCCACGACAGCCAGGGCCTTACGGACCGGGAAATCCTGCAGCGCATCGGTGCCGCCGAAGCTCATCCGGAAGGCCTGTTCTTCCCTGATACCTATCTCTTCAGCAAGCAGTCCAGCGACCTGGACCTGCTGGCCCGGGCCTACCGGGCCATGCAGAAGCGGCTGGCGGCAGAATGGGCAGCGCGGGACCCCAACCTGCCCCTGCAGCACCCCTACCAGGCCCTGATCCTTGCCTCCATCGTGGAGAAGGAAACCGGCAAGGCCGCCGACCGGCCCCATATTGCCGCCGTTTTCGTCAATCGCCTGCGCCAGGGCATGCTGCTGCAGACCGACCCGACGGTGATCTACGGCATGGGCCCGCGGTTCGACGGCAACCTGCGGCGCGCCGACCTGCTGGCGGACACTCCCTACAACACCTATACCCGGCCGGGCCTGCCCCCCACGCCCATTGCCCTGCCCGGGCAGGCGGCTTTGCAGGCGGCCCTGCACCCTTCTTCCAGCCCCGCCTTGTACTTTGTCGCCCGGGGCGACGGCAGCAGTCATTTTTCCAACTCCCTGGAAGCCCACAACCAGGCAGTCAACAAATACCAGCGGGGCGGCCGCTGATTTCAGGATGACCATGGGCGGAAAATTCATCACCTTTGAAGGCATCGACGGCGCCGGCAAGAGCACCCACATTCCCTGGCTGGCCGACTGGCTGCGGGCCAGGGGAAAAACGGTGGTCACCACCCGGGAACCCGGCGGCACCCCCCTGGGGGAAAAGCTGCGGGGTCTCCTGCTGTCCGAGCCGATGCATCTGGAAACCGAGGCCCTGCTGATGTTTGCCGCCCGCCGCGAACACCTGGCGGAGGTCATCGAACCCGCCCTGGCGGCTGGTACCTGGGTCATCTCCGACCGCTTCACCGATGCCACCGTGGCCTACCAGGGCGGCGGCCGTGGCCTCGCCCGGGAGAAGCTGGAAACCCTGGAAAACTGGGTGCACGGCCACCTGCAACCGGATCTGACCCTGCTCTTCGACCTGCCGTTGGCCGTCGCCCAGGCCCGTATCGGCCAGGAACGGGTGCTGGACCGCTTCGAGCAGGAAAAGGCGGATTTCCACGAGCGGGTGCGTCAGGCCTATCTGGAACGGGCTGCCCGTTCCGGCGGCCGCATCCAGGTCATTGCCGCAGACCGACCTCTGGCTGATATCAAGAAATCAATTGAAGAATTGATTTCAACGATTTGTTTATGAACGTTATTCAACTTCAGGAATCTGCCTGGAACCGGCTCCAGGGCCGGCGCGCCCAGCTGCCCCACGCCCTGTTGCTGATTGGCCAGCGGGGCGTGGGCAAGTTCGAGCTGGCCCAGGCCTTTGCGGCCGGCCTGCTGTGCGAGCAGCCGGCCATGGATGGCCAGGCCTGCGGCCAGTGTTCGGCCTGCAACTGGCTAAGCCAGGGCAACCACCCGGATTTCCGCCTGGTGCAGCCGGAGGCCCTGAGCGGCGAAGAGGCCGAGGCAGATGCCGAAACGGGCAAGAAAAAGCCCAGCCAGCAGATCACCATTGATCAGGTGCGAGGCCTGGATGAGTTCCTCCATGTCGGCACCCATCGCCAGGGTGTGCGGGTGGTGCTGCTGCACCCGGCCGAGGCCATGAACCGCAACACCGCCAACGCCCTGCTCAAAAGTCTGGAAGAGCCCCGGCCCGGTACCCTGTTCCTGCTCGTTTCCAGCGAGGCCGACCGCCTCCTGCCCACCATTCGCAGCCGTTGCCAGACGGTAGAAGTGCCCCTGCCCAGCGCTGAATCCGCCACCGCCTGGCTGGCTTCCCGCAAGGTCGCCGAGCCGGTGCGCTGGCTGGCTCTGGCTGGCGGCGCGCCGCGTTTGGCGGCCGAGCTGGCCGGCAGCGGCCAGCGCAGTCTGCTCGATGCGCTGCTGGGGCAACTGCAGAAGGGCCGCAACCTGGACCCCATCGCCGCTGCGGCGGCCGTGGATAAAGCCCTCAAGGCCGACAAGTCCGGCGCCCTGACCATGAAGCGTACCGTGGAGTGGCTGCAGAAGTGGGGCGGCGACCTGGCCTTGAGCGCCGTAGGTCAGCCGCCGCGCTATTTTCAGGCCGATGCCGCTACAATAAGTCAGCTTGCGAAAGCGATGAATATTATAAAAATCATTGCATTCAATAGATTGTTGGTTAAGTTTAAAGCTCAGTCTGAGCATCCGCTGAACTCCAGGCTGGTGCTTGAAGAACTGTTTTTCGCCTACCGGGCGCTCCACCAATAAACCGCCTGCAACGAGGACATCATGTCGGATACTCCTGTCACGCCTGCCGCCGCCGCCAGTGCCGCTGCTGCCCGCCCCAGCGTCCTCTCCCTCAACATCAATTCCAAGTCGGCGCTTTACGCTGCCTATATGCCCCATCTCAAGAATGGCGGCATTTTCATTCCCACCAGCCGCCACTACAGCCTGGGGGATGAGGTGTTCATGCTGCTTTCCCTGATGGAAGACCCCACCAAACTGCCCATCGCCGGCAGCGTGGTCTGGGTGACCCCGGCGGGGGCCCAGAACAGCAAGGCCCAGGGGATCGGCATCCATTTCAACAGCGATGAGAGCGGCGTCGAGGCGCGGCGCAAGATCGAAGGCCTGCTGGGCGGCCTGCTGCAGTCCAGCCGTACCACCCATACCCTCTGATTTCCCTGATAAAGCTGCCGGATGTTTGTCGATTCCCACTGCCACCTGGATTTCCCCGATCTTTCCGCCCGCCTGCCGGAGCTGCTGGCCAGGATGGCCGATAACCAGGTTCAGGCCGCCGTCTGCATCGGCGTGAACCTGGAGGATTTTCCCCGGGTGCTGGCCCTGGCCGAAGGTAACCCCCAGTTGCTGGCCAGCGTTGGCGTGCATCCCGAATACACCGATGCGGCAGAGCCCACGGTGGAACAGCTGGTGGCCCTGGCGGCCCACCCCAAGGTGGTGGCCATCGGCGAGACCGGGCTGGACTACTACTGGCAGAAGGACAAGCCGGAGTGGCAGCGGCAGCGTTTTCGCAACCACATCGCCGCTGCCAAGGCCTGCGGCAAGCCCCTGGTCATCCACACCCGGGATTCCGCCGCCGACACCCTGCGCCTGATGGCGGAGGAGGGGGCGGGGGCCGTGGGCGGCGTCATGCACTGTTTCACCGAAAACTGGGACGTGGCCCGGGAAGCCCTTGATCAGGGCTTCTACCTTTCCTTCTCCGGTATCGTCACCTTCAAGAACGCGACCATCGTCAAGGACGTGGCCACCCGGGCGCCCCTGGACCGCATCCTGGTGGAAACCGATGCCCCCTACCTGGCCCCCACGCCCTACCGCGGCAAGACCAACGAGCCCGCCTACGTGCGCCACGTGGCGGAAGAAATCGCCCGCCTGCGGGGCCTTGATCTGGAAGCGGTGGGGCAGGCCACCACCGACAATTTCTTCCGCTGCTTCCCCGCGGCCCGGGCCGCCCTGGCGTCCTGATTCGGGGTATTGCCCCTTGCTTTCCCTGCCTGCTTTCCGAGGAAACACCATGCGCAAGCTCCTGACTTCCCTGCTGCTCTGCCTGCTGCTCCCCCTGTCGGCCCAGGCCGGCATCTACGACGACATGCTCAAGGCGGTGCTGGATAACCACACGGACGAGGCGGTGGCCCTGCTGGACCGGGGTATGGACCCCAATACCGCCGATGCCGAAGGCAGCACCCTGCTGATGCTGGCTGCCCGCAATGGCAATGCGGAACTGGTAGACCAGTTGATCCTGCGCCGGGCCAAGGTGGCGGCCCGTAACCGTTACGGCGACGATGCCCTGCTGCTGGCCAGCTTCCGCGGCTTCCTGCCGGTGGTGAAGCTGCTGGTGGCCGGCGGGGCGCCGGTGAACCGCAGCGAAGGCTGGCAGCCCCTGGTCTATGCGGCTTTCAACGGCCACGTCGACATCATGGCCTACCTGCTGGAGCACGGCGCCGAGGTTAATGGCGCCAGCGATAACGGCACCACCGCCCTGATGGTGGCGGCCCGCAACGGCCACCCGGAGGTGGTGCGCCTGCTGCTCAAGCACCACCCCGATGTGGACAAGATCAACGAAGCCGGCGGCACTGCCCTGAAGTGGGCGGTGGCGGCCAACAACACGGAAATTGCCGACTTGCTGCGCAAGGCAGGCGCCGTCCTCGAATAAGGCCCGGGGCGCGGCTCGAAAGGCTGGCCTGGCTTTGGAATCAGCCCAGAACTGTGGCCCCTTCACCGCCGGCAACAAATCCAACCCCGCTGCGGGAGAACCCCATGGAACGCCGTGATTTCCTCCTGGGCGCCGGTGCTGCCGCCCTGGCTGCCAGCCCTGCTGCAAATGCTGCGGATGAGCGTGCCACCGTCCGCTGGCGCCTCACTTCCAGCTATCCCAAGAGCCTGGATACGCTCTACGGTGCCGGCGAAGTGCTGGCCAACCGGGTGGCCGCCCTCACCGATGGCCGTTTCCAGATCCGGGTCTTTGCCGCCGGCGAGATTGTCCCCGGCTTGCAGGCCCTGGATGCGGTGCAGCAGGGCACCGTGGAATGCGGCCATACCCTGGGGTCCTTCTACGTCGGCAAGAACCGCGCCTTTGCCTTCGACAGTGTGCTGCCCTTTGGCCTTACCACCCGCCAGCAGACGGCCTGGATGCATTTCGGCAACGGCCTTGCCTTGTTGCGGGAGCTGTACCGGGAATATGGGGTGATCAACTTCCCCGGCGGCAACACCGGAGCCCAGATGGGGGGCTGGTTCCGCAAGGAACTGCACGGCCTGGCGGACCTCAAGGGGTTGAAAATGCGCATTCCCGGCCTCGGCGGCGAGATCATGGCGCGCCTGGGCGCCGTGCCCCAGACCATTCCCGGGGGCGACGTCTATCCGGCCCTGGAGAAGGGCGCCATCGACGCTGCCGAATGGTCCGGCCCCTACGACGACGAGAAGCTGGGCTTCTTCAAGGTGGCCCGCTACTACTACCATCCGGGCTGGTGGGAGCCCAGCGCCCAGCTGAGTTTCATCGTCAATGCCCGGGAGTGGGAAAAGCTGCCCAAGGCCTACCAGCAGGCCTTTGAAGTGGCGGCGGCGGAAGCCCATCTGCTGACCACGGCGGAGTACGACGCCAAGAACCCACCGGCCCTGTCGCGACTGCTGGCCCAAGGCGTCAAGCTGCGCCGCTTTCCCGACGACCTGATGAAGGCCGCTTACCAGGCTGCCTTTGCCTTTTATGCCGAGGAGGCCGAACGCAACCCGGCCTTCCGGAAAATCTATGCCGACTGGCAGCGCTTCCGCAGCCAGCAGCAAGCCTGGTTCGCCATTGGCGAAACCGGCATTGAAACCTTCATGTATTCGCAAAAAAACCAGAAATGAAAGCCTCCATGGAACAGACCCTGAACGACCCCGTGGCCGACCTGGCCCCCCATGCCCTGCAACGGGAAGCTGCCCGCCTGGCCCAGGAAGCTTTTGCCCTGGCCTTCCGCCAGACCCTGGAGGGCCAGGGGGAGGAGCGGCCCCAGGTCATTGCCCAGATCGTCCAGCGCCTCATGGGCTGGGCCAACGACAAGCGGGATAGTGACGGAGAGGGCCATGGCGCCCGCCATCTGCGCCAGGCCATGCTGCTGAGCGGCCTCGACCAGTGGGGGCTGGCCTATTCCCAGGTTTACGGCCCTTCGGCCACCACCGGCCTTTCCGCCCTGGTGGCGGGGCTGCGGGCGGGCCTTGACGGGGCGGGCGAGAACGAGGGCTACCAGGCCTTCTTCGAGCGCCTGAGCCACGAAGAAACGACGGCCTTCAGCTTCAAGTCCGATCTGCGCCAGGGCCTGCATCTGGCCCTCTGGCACACCATGATTGCCACGGAAAATCGGGGCGAGGCCCTGCAAGTGCTGCAGCAGCTGGGGGGCATGATGCTTTCCTTACCCCAGGCCATGCCGCAACACGGCTGGATGATCCTGGCCAATACCCTGGCCGACATCCAGATCCGCTGCCTGGCCCACGCCCTGGCGGCCGAAGGTCTGGGCCAGGAAATGACCCAGGAGCTGTTCGGTGCCCTGTCGCGCCAGTTGCCGGAAGAGCAGCGCCAGCAGGTGATGGGCAATGCGGCTCGCACCGTGCTGGAATGGCAGCAGAGCAACCGGGCCCAAGGCACGGTGCATTGAGGTGACAGACTGCTGGCAGGCCTGGTTCGACGGTGCTGCGGCCCCCAACCCGGGGCCCATGGGCCTGGGGGGGCTGCTGCTGTCACCCGCCGGTGAGCGCCTGGAACTGTCGCGTCGGGCCGGCGCCAGCGGCTGCAATAACGAGGCGGAACTGCTGGCCCTGGGCCAGGTCCTGGACATGGCCTATGCCGCCGGCGCCCGCCGCCTGACCATCCGGGGCGACAGCGATTTTGCCGTACAGCATTTGCAGGGAGGCGCCCACACGGCCGTGCCCCGGCTGGTGGCCCTGTTGCAGCGCCTCAGCGTCAGCCTGGGGCGCTTCGAAGGTGGGGTGGAGTTCTTCTGGGTGCCTCGGCACCGCAACGGCGAGGCGGACCGCCTCTCCCGCTTGGCCCTGGGACTGAACACTGCGCCGCCGGCCCCCAAGGCGCGCCGCCGCAGGGGCCGTCGTTAGGGGCGATGCCGGGATTGAAGCCGAGATAGCGGCCGGCGCCGGGAAAAGGCCGTGAGAACTTCGGCCAGCCCGGCGGGTCCGGCTCCTCCGGGCTGCTGCTGCAGCCGGAGGAGGGGACGATGGGGATTGTTACCGGTTGAAAGCCTTGCCAGGCGGGGCCTGGCCGTGGGCCCTCAGGGCATCCAGAACTTGGTTTTTTCCGTGACGCTGACGGCGGGGTTTTCCGCATCCTGCACCGTCAGGGTGATGGGATGGGCGCCCTTGTCGGCGACACCGGCATCCACCTTCACCTGCAGGGTCAGGCTGCCGGTGGAGGCGGCAGCCAGGGCCACCTCGGCGGGCTGGCTGAGGCGGATGCCTTCCAGGCCGGCCACCTGCACCACGTAGCGGCGGGGCTGTTCGCTGGCATTGACCAGTTGCAGCTGGTAGTTGTTTTCGATGCTGCCGTCGTCCGCCTCCCGGGCCAGGGCGGCGCGGTCCCGCAGCACATCCACCTTGAGGGGTACCCGGGTGGCCAGGGACCAGGCCGTGGCCGCACACAGGATGAAGAAAATGCTGGCGTACACGATGGTGCGGGGGCGCAGGGCACGGCGGATGATCTCCTGTCGGCCGAAGTGCTGCTTCACCGCATTCTCCGTGGAATAGCGGATCAGGCCCCGGGGGTATTCCATCTTGTCCATCACCTGATCGCAGGCGTCAATACAGGCGGCGCAGCCGATGCACTCGTTCTGCAGGCCGTCCCGGATGTCGATGCCGGTGGGGCACACCTGGACGCAGATACTGCAATCGATGCAGTCACCCAGCCCCTTTTCCTTGGCGTCGGCGCCCTTCTTGCGGGTACCCCGGGGGTCGCCCCGCTCGGCGTCATAGGTGATGATCAGGGTGTCCGGATCGAACATGACGAACTGGAAGCGGGCATAGGGGCAGATGTACTTGCACATCTGCTCCCGCAGAAAACCGGCGTTGCCGTAGGTGGCGAAGCCGTAGAAGGCGATCCAGAAGCCTTCGTTGAGGGTAGGCTGCAGTTGCCACAGGTCGCCGAGCAATTCCCGGATGGGCACGAAGTAGCCAACGAAGGTGATGCCGGTCCAGAAGGAGAAGAGCAGCCAGGCAGCGTGCTTGGCGGTCTTGATACCTACCTTACGGGGGCTCCAGGGGGCAGCATCCAGCTTCATGCGCTGGGGGCGTTCGCCCTCGATGACCTTTTCCATCCACAGGAATATTTCCGTATAGACCGTCTGGGGGCAGCTGTAGCCGCACCACAGGCGGCCCGCCAGGGTGGTGAACAGGAAGAGGGCGAGGGCCGAGAGCACCAGCAGGACGGCCAGGTAAATGGTGTCCTGGGGCCACAGCACCAGATCGAAGATGTAGAAGCGGCGGGCATCCAGGTCGAACTGTACGGCCGGACGACCGTTCCAGGGCAGCCAGCAGAGGCCATAGAAGACGGCCTGGGTGAGCCAGACCAGGCCCCAGCGCCAGTTGGCGAACCAGCCGGTGACGGAACGGGGGTAAACCTTGCCGTCGGCTTCGGTAATGGCCTGGATGGGAATGATCTTGGTGGGCTTTTTCTGCGGCGAGTCTTGAGACATGGGGAGGCGCTACTCGAAATTGGGCGGCAAAACCAGATCGCCAGCCCAAAAAGATTGAAATTTCGTATATCTTTTAAATGTATCAGGGGCGACAACCTGAATCAATACAGAAAATATATCTTTCGGTGTGAACAGCCATGAAGCTCAGCAGCTTTTCCGACTACAGCCTGCGGGTCCTCATCTACCTTGGACTACAGCCCGACCGTCTGGCCACGGTGGGGGAAATCACGGCGGCCTTTGATCTCTCCCGGGGACACCTGATGAAGGTGGTGCATCAACTGGGGAAGGCCGGCTACCTGGAGACCGTCCGGGGTAAAGGCGGCGGTATCCGCCTGGGACGGACGCCGGAAGACATCGTGCTGGGCCAGGTCATTCGCCACACCGAAGGGCGGATAGAGCTGGTGGAGTGCTTTTCCGGTGAATCCCACTGCCGCATCCAGCCCGCTTGCCGCCTCAGGGCCATCCTGGCGGAAGCCCTGGGAGCCATGTTCCGGGTCCTCGATGCCTACACCCTGGCCGATCTGCTGCGCCAGCCTGAAAGCCTGGAGAGCATTATCGGCCTGAGTGCCGCCGTACCGCTGGTGCCGGAGGGGCGTGCGGGGTAGTTCCTGTGGCTTGGGCTGGCCATTCCGCTAGAATGAAGCCCTCTTCGACCCCCTGGCATGCAATGCCCATCTCTCTCGCCACCCCTAGCGACTATTCGACCCTCTCCGGCAAGGAGCTGGAGCGGCTGGCTTTCAACATCCATCCGGGGGGCTGGTCGGTGGCGGTGGATCGACCCATTTCCACCCTGCTCGGGTCCTGTGTGGCCGTCTGCCTTTACGATCCGAAGCTGAAAATCGGTGGCATGAACCATTTCCTCCTGCCCCATCGGGAGAAAACCGACGATCTGGATGCCGACACCATCCTTTCCGGTGCCTATTCCATGGAAGTGCTGGTCAATGCCCTGTTCAACCGGGGCGGGCAGAAGGGGCGCCTGGTGGCCAAGATTTTCGGTGGCGGCACCATCGTCAGTGCCATTCGCATGGCCATCGGCGAGCGCAATGTGGCCTTTGCCAAGGAATGGCTGCAGCGGGAAGGCATTCCCGTGGTGGCTTCCGACGTGCTGGGCCCCTGGTCGCGCAAGGTGATTTTTGTCGCCAGTACCGGCGACGTCTTCTGCCGCCGCAATCCCATTTCCCAGGATGTGGCTACCCGTGTGGTGAAGGAAGAGCAGGCCTACGAGCAGAGCCTGGTCAAACCCCGTTCGGGGCCCCAGGTCGAACTCTTCTGAGCGTTCTGATCCGCTCGGCATTTTCGTTGTTCCTGTCTTAGGCCGGACAACGATCCATTCCCGCAACGCTTCCCGTTTTCTCTCATCCCCGTATTTGCAGCCGTTATGGGGCTGTTGCCCCTATCGGCTTTGGGGCGCTGCCGGCGCCTGCTGGCGGATAGCCGCGGCGATTTCGCTGCTGGCCCGGCCCAGGGCCCGGCGTTGTGCCGCTACCGCGGCAGGGAAGGATGGCTCCTCCAGCTTTTCGTGGATCTGGCTGCGGCCTCGAATTTCCTTGCCTTCCCGGGGCTGGAGTACCCATAGCATGTCCAGGTCAACACCGTTACCCGGCTGGGCCTCCAGGCGTTGTACGTGCAGGGTCAGGCGAAAATCGGCATCGAAGAGGGGGGCGCCGGCCGGTAGGGCGGCAACCTGGGCGGATGCCAGGGCGCGCCCCAGGTCCGCGGCCATGGCCCGGGGAATGCCGACCCGCAGGGGCTCTGCCCAGCGCTGCTGTTCGCTGAAGGTGATCTGGTTCTGGGAGCCCCGCAGCACCAGTTGGGGGCGGTCCAGCAGTTCCGGCAGGGTGGCGGTGAGCAGCAGCACGCTGGGGTGGGCGTTGGGGCCGGGGGCCGTCGTGCCGTCATCCAGGATGTAATGCTGGGCCTTCGGCGTGGTGCCGCAGGCGCCGAGGAGCAGCGCCGCGAACAGGGCGGATAGCACGCGCAGGAAATGGGGCATGGTCAGTCTTCCTTTTTACCTTTGAGCAGGGCCTCGGGTTGCCGTTCGAGCAAATCGGCCAGGTTGCGCACGGAGCTGGCCGCCCGGCCGACTTCCCGCAGGGTGTCGCGCATTTCCTGCTGCATGGGGCTGTCGGCGGCCAGCACCTTGTTGGCTTGCTCCAGGGTCTTTCTCGCATCCTTCAGGGTGGTGGAGAACTCCGGGGCGATCTCCTGATCCAGGTGGGAGATCAGCTTGTCGGCGTGTTGCAGCGTGGTTTGCAGGGTCGAGGCGATGGTCATAAGCTGGTCCTGGAGGGAGTCCAGGCTGCCGGGCTGGGTCGGCAGGTAAGGCGCCGGCTTGGCCCAGACCATCTGGGCCGCCTGTGCCTTGGGGAAGTAGTCCAGGGCCACATAGCGTTGTCCGCTGATCAGGCTGTTGGTCCGCAGCTGGGCGCGGAAGCCGCGGGCTACCATGTCGTTGAGCATGGCGCGGGTTTGCTGTTCGCTGGGCGGGCTCGTCGCCGCTTCCCCCTTCTGCCGGGAGAAGCGGCCGGGGTAGAGCAGTGCCTCGACGATCATCGGGTGCTCGTGGTGGGCTTTGTCGTACTCCATGCGGATGCTCGACACCTCGCCCACGGTGATGCCGCGGAAATCCAGGGGGGCGCCAGGGAGCAGCCCGCGTACGGATTCGTGGAAAACCAGCAGGTATTTCTGATAGTTGCTGTCGGGCTGGCGCTGGGCGGCGGCCTGGTCCGGATGCAGGGTGAAATTCGAGGCAGCCTGGGCTGGCGGCTGCGGGGTTTCCGAGGCCTCCTCCGGCGAGGAGAAGGCGATCCCCCCCATCACCAGGCTGACTACGGATTGCATGCTGACCTTGATGCCTTCCGATCCCATGCCCACGTCGATGCCGCTGGCGTGCCAGAAGCGAGAATCGCTGGTGACGAAGCGGTCATAGGGGGCATCGACGAAAATCTTGATGTCCACGCCCTTGCCGTCCTTCATCATGGAATAGCCGATGACCCGGCCTACCTGGATGCGCCGGAAGAACACGGGTGAGCCGATATCCAGGGAACCCAGGGTGTCGCTGCTGAGGCGGAACTGGCGCCCCCGGGTGTCGCTGGTGATGGCGGGGGGCTCTTCCAGACCGACGAATTCGCGGCTCTCTTCGTCCGAACGGCCGGGATCAACAGCGATATAGACGCCGGACAACAGCGTCGCCAGCCCGGAAATGCCGCCCACCGTGACCCGGGGTCGCACCACCCAGAAGCGGCTGTCTTCCGAGAGCAGGTTCTTGGCATTGCTATGGACCTGGATTTTTACCAGCACGGCGCTGCGATCTTCGCTGAGCACCACCTGGCGGACGGTGCCGATGTTGACGTCCTTATACTTGAGGCGGGTCTTGTTGGCTTCGAGCCCTTCCGCCTTGGAGAATTGCAGGGTGATTTCCGGCCCCCGCTCCAGCAGTGCCTTGACCCCGAGAAAGAGGCTGAGACCTACCGCCAGCAGAGGGATGATCCACACCAGGGTGGGTAACCGGCGTGGCTTGGCCACCTTGACCTGGGCCTGTTCGGGATTTTCTTGGTTTTCAAGCATGGGGGGATTCCTGGGTAATTCTTTCCGCTGCGCGATCCCAGATCAGGCGGGGATCGAAGGCCATGGTGGCCAGCATGCTGAGTACGACGACGGCGCCGAAGGCGACTACTCCCGCGCCCGGGGAAATGCTGGCCAGGGATTGAACCTGGACCAGGGCCACCAGCAGGGTGACCACATAGACATCGAGCATGGACCAGCGGCCGATCAGTTCCAGCAGGCGGTAGAGCCGTGCTCGCCCGAGGGGATTGCGGGTGGAGCCTCGCTTCACGGTCCATAGCAGATAGGTCAGGGAGAGCAGCTTGACCAGGGGGAGCACGATGCTGGCGCTGAAGACGATGAGGGCCAGCAGCCAGGAGCCGGATTGCCAGAGAAAGATGATGCCACTGAGGATGGTGTCTTCGTCCGTGCCGAAGGGCGAGTGGGTTTCCATGATGGGCAGGAGATTGGCTGGCAGATAGAGCAGGTAGGCGGCGATCAGCAAGGCCCAGGTGCGATTGATGCTGTCGGGCTTGCGCAGGTGCAGGGGGCTGCGGCAGCGGGCACAGCGCGGCTTGGCCCGGGTCGGCGTCTGGGCCGGAGGCAAGGGGCTCATCTGCCCGCACACCTCGCAGAGGGCTAGGCCGCAACGGGCAGCGCTTTGCCGGGTAGTCATGGCTCCATTGCCTCGGCGGGAGTAGCCCGGGCGTCTTCCCAGGCGTGCCACAGGGTATAGGGATCAAGCAGGGAGGCGAGGCCCGCCAGTAGCAGCATCAGGCAGCCGAAGCACCAGATGGCCGGGCCGGGCAGGACGTCGGCTAGGTGCGAGAGTTTCACCAGGGACACCAGCACGCCGAGAATGAACACCTCCACCATGGCCCAGGGGTGAGCCATCTGGAAGGCCCGGAAAACCGGCGCAAACCCCGGCGGACGTACGCCGCGCCAGAGGGGAATGACCAGCCAGAGGATGGCGCCCAATTCCACGCTGGGCATCATGACGGTGGTGACGAAAACCAGCCCGCTAAGCACTTCCCTTTCTTCCTGCCAGAGCTTGTCGATGGCCCCGAATACGGTGGTCTCGATATAGGTGCCCTGGATGTTGAGACCGACGATGGGGAAGGCATAGGCCGTCAGCAGCATGATCACGGCCGCGCAGGACAAGGCCAGGAGCTTTTCCAGGCGGTCATTGTAGAAGCTGTAGAGGCGGGCACCGCAGCGCGGGCATTGAGCACGGCTACGTGGCTGGATGAGGGGAACAGGTTGTAGCAGCAGATCGCACTCCGGGCAGGCGATCAGGGCGGTAGGGGGCGATTCGGGGGCGAAGGCAGGGAGCGGTTCTGAGTGCATGACTGGGCGGTTTTCAGCAATGCGGCGTTTCCTGCCAGGATTCCGGTGCGTTCAACAAGAGGAAAGGAAGCCCGCTGATCGCGGGCTTCCAGGGGGGCAAGGCGAAATCATCACCTTACGGGGAGATACTAGCGCATCTCCCCATGACGGGTGGAAGGTTTGGGATTAATCCGCCAGCTCGGGGCGATCCCGGAACTCCTCCAGGGCCTCAGGATTGGCCAGGGCCTCGACGTTTTTCACCGGCCGCTGGTGCACCACGTTGCGTACCGCCAGTTCCACGATCTTGCCGCTCTTGGTGCGGGGAATGTCCTGCACCTGCACCACCTTGGCCGGCACGTGGCGTGGCGTGGTGTTGCGGCGGATCTGCTCCTTGATGCGGGCGATCAGGGCATCGTCCATGGAGAGGCCTTCCCGCAGTTTGACGAAGAGCACCACACGCACGTCGTCGTACTTGCCCGGCGGCCAGTCCTGGCCGATGACCAGGGATTCCACCACTTCCTCCAGCTGTTCCACCTGGCGGTAGATTTCCGCCGTGCCGATGCGCACGCCCCCCGGGTTGAGGGTGGCATCCGAGCGGCCGTAGATGACCATGCCGTTGTGTTCGGTCAGTTCGGCGAAGTCACCGTGGCACCAGACGTTGGGGAAGCGCTCGAAGTAGGCGGCGTGGTACTTGGCCCCGTCGGGGTCGTTCCAGAAACCCACGGGCATCACCGGGAAGGGCTTGGTGCATACCAGTTCGCCCTTTTGCCGGCGCACCGGGTTGCCGTCGTCGTCGAACACCTCCACCGCCATGCCCAGACCCCGGCACTGGATTTCGCCACGGTAGACGGGCAGGGTGGGGGCGCCTAAGACGAAGCAGGAAATGATGTCGGTGCCGCCGGAAATGGAGGCCAGCTGCAGTTCCGGCTTGATGTCCCGGTACACGTAGTCGAAGCCTTCCGGGCTCAGGGGGCTGCCGGTGGAGAAGAGGGCGCGCAGGGCTTGCAGCTGGTGAGTCTCCCGGGGCTTGAGGCCCATCTTGGCGGCGGCATCGATGAATTTGGCCGAGGTGCCGAAGTGGGTCATGGCTTCCGCATCGGCGTAGTCAAAGAGAACCTTGCCCTGATCAGCAAAGGGGCTGCCGTCGTAGAGCAGCAGGGTGGCGCCGGAGGCCAGGCCCGAGACCAGCCAGTTCCACATCATCCAGCCGCAGGTGGTGAAGTAGAAGACCCGGTCGCCGGGCTTCACGTCGCCCTGCAGCTGGTGTTCCTTGAGGTGCTGCAGCACGGCGCCGCCGTGGCAATGGACGATGCACTTGGGCACGCCGGTGGTGCCCGAGGAATACATGATGAAGAGGGGATGGCTGAAAGGCAGGCGGGCAAAGGCCGGCGCCGTGGCGGAGAAGGGCGCCAGGGCGGCATCCCAGGCCACGGCCTTGGGGATGGCGCCGATGTCGGGCGTGACCGCCAGGTAGGGCACCACCACCACCTTTTCCAGGCTGGGCAGCTGGGCGGCGGCCTCGGCGTTCTTGGTGAGGCAATCCACGGGCTTGCCGTTGTACCAGTAGCCGTCTACGCAGATGAGGACCTTGGGGCCGATCTGGCCGAAGCGGTCCAGCACGCCCTGGACGCCGAAGTCCGGCGAGGCGGAGGACCAGATGGCGCCCAGGGAGGCGGCAGCCAGCATGGCGATCAGGGTTTCCGGCAGGTTGGGCAGGTAGCCCGCCACCCGGTCCCCGGGCTGCACGCCAGCGTCCTGGAGGAACTGCTGGAAGCGGGAAACCTGGGCTCGCAGCTGGTCCCGGGAGAGGCGGCGCTTGACCTTGTCCTCGCCCCAGAAGACCAGGGCGTCCTCCGGGCCGTCAAAGCGCAGCAGGTTTTCCGCGTAGTTGAGGCGGCCTTGCGGGAACCAGCGGGCACCGGGCATTTTGTCGCCGTCTTCGAGGACGGTGCTGCCCTTGTCACCGACCACACCGCAGAAGTCCCACAGCAGGGACCAGAAGTCGGCGGGCTGATCCACAGACCATTGCCAGAGGGCATCGTAATCGTTGAGGGGAGCGGCGGCCGCCTGGCTGGCGGCGGCCATGAAGCAGGTGAGGTTGGCGGCGGCCACCCGTTCGGGGCCGGGCCGCCACAGCAGATCGTGGGCGGTGTTCATCTTGTCTCCATCATTTTTATGGGGAGACGGAGGTACGTTGCCCCCGCCCCCGGGTAACGCGTGCTGCCGGCTTACAAACCTTCCAGGCTGGCCCGGAGGCTTTCCGGGATGGGAGCGGATTTGCCGCTGCCGGTGTCGATCCACACCACCTTGGATTCTCCGGTGGCGTACAAGGTATCATCGCCCACCAACCGCAATTCGTAGTGGGTGGGGATGGAGGACCGGCCGGGATGTCCGGCAAAGAGCTTCACCTCCACGGTGCCTGGGTAGGTGAGGGGGGCCAGGAAGGTACAGGAGGCATTGACGATGACCGGGCCTTCGCCCACCGGGCCGACGGTGTAGCCGAGCTGCTCGAGCCACTCGCAGCGGGCCTGCTCCATGTAGCGGAAATAGACGGTGTTATTGACGTGCCCGTAGGCATCCATGTCGCCCCAGCGGATGGGCTGAAGGCTGGTTAAAATGAGCTTACGCTTTGTCTCCATGGTAATTTCTTCTGTGGTTTGTGGTTGAAAAGGCCATTGATACCCTACCATACGTTAGCGTATAGTATTTGCAAATTTTGGCGGGGTTCAACCCCATGAAATCCCTATAACAACAAGGTGAATGGAGCGAGGACATGCAACGCGAATCCATGGAATATGATGTGCTGATCGTCGGTGGTGGCCCGGCTGGTCTGGCCGCCGCAATCCGTCTGAAGCAGCTGGCCGCCGAAAAGGGGCAGGACATGGGGGTTTGTCTGATCGAAAAGGGCGCCGAAATCGGCGCCCATATTCTGTCCGGCGCCGTCATGGACCCCAAGGCCCTGACCGAGTTGATTCCCGACTGGAAGGAGCAGGGCGCTCCCCTCAATGCGCCGGTGTCGGAAGACCGTTTCTTCATCCTTTCCGAAGACGGCGGCTGGAAGGTCCCCAACAGCCTGTTGCCCGGCTGTTTCCACAACGAAGGCAACTACGTCATTTCCCTCGGCAACGTCTGCCGTTGGCTGGGCCAGCAGGCTGAGAACCTGGGGGTGGAAATCTACCCGGGCTTCGCCGGTGCCGAAGTGCTCTACAACGAAGACGGCTCCGTCAAGGGCGTGGCCACCGGCGACATGGGCCGCCTCAAGGACGGCAGCGAAGGCCCTGCCTTCCAGCTGGGCATGGAGCTGCATGCCAAGTACACCCTCTTCGCCGAAGGCTGTCGCGGCCACCTGGGCAAGCAGATCCAGGCCAAATTCAACCTGGCGTCCGACGCTGATCCCCAGGTTTACGGCATCGGTATCAAGGAACTGTGGGAGATCAAGCCTGAGAAGCACCAGACCGGCCTGGTGGTGCACACCGGCGGCTGGCCCATGGACAACGACACCTACGGCGGCGGCTTCCTCTACCACATGGAGGACAACTTGGTTTCCGTCGGTTTCGTGGTGGGCCTGGGTTATGACAATCCCCATCTCTCTCCTTACGAAGAGATGCAGCGTTTCAAGACCCATCCCAAGATTCGCGAATTCCTCGAAGGCGGCAAGCGTGTCTCCTACGGCGCCCGGGCCATCACCGCCGGCGGCCTGCAGTCCCTGCCCAAGCTGACTTTCCCGGGCGGCGTGCTGATTGGCGACGATGCCGGCTTCCTCAACGCCTCCCGCATCAAGGGCTCCCACTGCGCCATCAAGAGCGGCTCCCTGGCTGCGGAAGCCTGTTTCGAGGCCCTGGCCGCCGAGCGTAGCTACGACGAACTGACGGCCTACCCGGAGAAGTTCCAGGCTTCGTGGCTTTACGACGAGCTGTACAAGGCCCGCAACTTCAAGCCCTGGATGAGCAAGGGCCTGCACCTGGGCGGTTTCATGTTCGGCGTGGATCAGAAGCTCTTCGGCGGCAAGGCGCCTTGGACTCTGCACCATAGCGGTCCGGACCACACCAAGCTGAAGAAGGCCAAGGACTGCACCCCCATCGCCTATCCCAAGCCCGATGGCGTGCTGACCTTCGACCGGCTGTCTTCCGTCTTCCTCTCCAATACCAATCACGAGGAAGACGAGCCCTGCCACCTGACCCTGAAGGATGCTTCCGTACCCATCCGGGTGAATCTGGCCGAGTACGATGCTCCCGAGCAGCGTTATTGCCCGGCCGGCGTGTATGAAATCCTGCGGGAGGCGGATGGTTCCAATCCCCGCCTGCAGATCAACGCCCAGAACTGTGTGCATTGCAAAACCTGCGACATCAAGGACCCGACCCAGAACATCAACTGGGTGGTGCCCCAGGGGGGCGAAGGGCCGACCTACCCCAACATGTAATTCGGTCGTAATCACTGCCCCCCATACTGCGCCGTCCTCCGTGACGGCGCTTTTCATTTCATGACCAGCCGCATTCTTCTCTTACTCTTCAGCCTTCTCGGCTTGCTGCCGCCCCTGGCCCATGGCGCCCGGCCCTTCGTCACCGACGATGCCCGGCTGACCACGGCCGGCAGTTGCCAGTTGGAAAGCTGGACCCGCCTCTATCCCCAAAGCCGGGAGCTGTGGCTGCTGCCGGCCTGCAACCCCGGCGGCAACCTGGAAATCACCGCCGGTATGGGGGCGGCCCGGGGGGACGGCCAGAGCCGCAGCAACGATTACGTGCTGCAGGCCAAAACCCTGTTCAAGGCCCTCGAAACCAATGACTGGGGCTGGGGGCTGGCGGTGGGGCAGGTTTCCCATCCTTCCATCAATCCAGGCCCCAACCTGCTGGGGAATACCTACGCCTATGTGCCAGTTTCCATCTCCTTTCTCGATGATCGCCTGGTGCTGCACGGTAACCTGGGCTGGCTGCGAGACAAGGCCAGCCGCCAGCACCGGCTGACCTGGGGCATGGGCGGTGAGCTGGCCATCAACGCGCGCAGCAGCATCATCGCCGAGATGTTCGGCGATGACCGGGAGCGTCCTCTGTGGCAGACCGGCATCCGCTTCTTTGTCGTTCCCGAGCGGGTCCAGGTGGATGCCACCGTGGGTCGCCAGGTGGATGGCGGGCGGGATGGCCAGTGGTTTTCCATCGGCCTGCGGCTGACCCCGGCCCGGATGTTCTGAGCCCGAATAGATGAGGTGTCATCCGTACGTAACGAAAACGCAATACAATCCGCCCCTTTTGGCCGTTCCGGCCATTGATCGGCGAGATTGGCATGGTTTGCAAACGTATCTGGGCAATGCTCCTGTTGGGGCTCGGGGCACCTTGCTGGGCCCACGGGGCGATGGCGGATGCTGCCCTGCTGCCGGAACAGGAGAGCTGGACGGCCCGTTTCCAGACCACCTATGTCTGGCAGCACAAGCCCAGCTTCAACGCTGCCTATAGCGGCCCCAACAGCCTGCCGACAGCGGCGGAGAACAGCTACACCTTCACGGCCACTGCCCACCTGGGCTTTCGCCCGTGGGAGAACGGGGAGCTGTACTTCAACCCGGAAATGACCCAGGGCGTGCCCTTCGGCAACCTCACCGGTATCGGCGGTTTCTACAACGGCGAAATCACCCGTACCGCCGGCACCTCGCCCAAGATCTACCGCCAGCGCCTCTTCCTGCGCCAGACCTGGAACCTGGGGGGGGAGCGGGAAAAGGTGGAGGCCGACCTCAACCAGATGGCCGGCCTGGTGGACAAGAACCGGGTGGTGCTCACCGCCGGCAATTTTTCCACCCTGGATGTCTTCGACGACAACGCCTACGCCAAGGACCCCCGCACCCAGTTCATGAACTGGGGCAACATGACCCATGCTGCCTATGACTACGCGGCCGATGCCCGGGGTTTCGGCTGGGGCTTCGCCCTGGAATGGTATCGGGAGGATGGCTGGGTCTTTCGCCTGGGCCGCATGACCGGCCCCCGGGAGCCCAACATGCTGCCGGTGGACCGGGCCATCGGCAAACACTATGGCGACCAGGTGGAAGTGGAGCGGCCCCACGAGCTCTTCGGCCAGCCCGGCAAGGTACGGGTGCTGGCCTGGCGCAACCGGGCCAACCTGGCCCGTTACCAGGACGCCCTGGACTATCTGCGGGCCCATCCGGGGGGCGATCCCCAGACCTTCTTCCAGGTGCGCAACGGCGAGAAGATCAAGTACGGCCTGGGCATCAACGTGGAACAGGCCATCAATGAGGATCTGGGTGCCTTCCTGAGGGCCATGCAGGCCGATGGCCGCACCGAGACCTATGCCTTTACCGAGGCTGATGGCTCCTTTTCCACCGGCCTGGCCCTCAAGGGTTCCCGCTGGGGCCGAGCCCAGGATACGGTGGGTCTGGCCTGGCTGCGCAATACGCTCTCCCGGGAGCGGCGCCAGTTTCTCGAGGCTGGCGGCATTTCCTTCTTCATCGGTGATGGCCGTCTCAACTATCGTCCGGAGGCCATTACCGAGGCCTATTACAGCCTGGGCCTGGGCGGCAACACCAGCATCACCCTGGATTACCAGCATTACCGCAACCCGGCCTACAACGCCGACCGGGGCCCGGTGAATGTGTTCGGCCTGCGCCTGCACGGCGAGTTCTAGCGAGATCCTGGGCAACGGGATTGGGGAAGCAGTCCCCGTGCCGGTGCGGCAAATGCACTATGTTGGGGAGTCAATGGGACATGCTTGCTCCCTGCACCAATCTGGGGGCTGTTTTCAGCCTGGGCAGGGCCTGGTCCGAGGCTTGCTAAGCATGGGTATTACCTTCGTCGATACCCGCTCCCGCCATGTGCCTGTTCCTCAAATATGATGGTCCCTATGTTCCCGCCCTGTGGCCCAGTCTGGGCGGGCGCCAGGTGGAGCGCCACGTGTGGCGCTTCGATGCGCCCGACAGTGCCGGCCTGGATCGCCTGGTGGAGGCCATTGCGGCTGAAACCAACCGGGAAACCCTGAAGGAAACCCTGGCCCTGTTCTGTAGTGCAGAGGAGGAGGGGGCGGGCCTGGTGGGCGCCCTGCAGATGGCCCTGCCATTCAACACCCTCTATGCCCGGCGGCTCCACGCCTGGATGCTGGGGGATCTGCGGCCCTATGTGCGGATGCACTTTCAGCCCCTGGTGGATATGACCCAGGATGGTCAGGTCTTCGCCCTGGAGGCCCTCTGCCGCCTGGAAAATCCCCAGGGGCGCCTGCTTACCGGCGGTGAAGCCTTCCAGCTGGCAGAGCAGCTGGGCCGGGAGGCAGACCTGGACCTGGAATGCCAGTTCATGGCCCTGGAGGCCAAGGCGGCCCGTATTCCCCCGGGCACGCCCCTTTTCCTCAACGTCCTGCCGCAAAACCTGCTGCATCGCCAGTGGTCCCAGCGCGTGGTCGAGCACCTCAATCGCCTAGGAATCGACCGACGCGAGGTGGTCATCGAGGTGGTGGAGTCGGAGCGGGTAGACCCCAATGTGCTCGCCGACAGCTGCGAGGCCCTGCGGGCCCTGGGCTTTCGCATCGCCCTGGATGACATGGGGGCTGGCTTCAACGGTCTCTCCACCCTGGCAGCGGTACGGGCCGATTTCATCAAGGTGGACCGCAGCATCGTGCATGGTGCCCAAGGCAGTCGGGTGCGCTCCGTCCTGCTGGAGGCCATCGTTTCCATGGCCCAGCGCCTGGGGGCTACGGTCATCGCCGAGGGGCTGGAGCGTTCGGAGGATGTGAATTTCGTGCGGGACATGGGCATCAGCTATGCCCAGGGTTTCTACTTCGCCCAGCCCCAGGTGGCCACGGCGCCCCAGGTAGCGCCCCTGCCGCGCCAGGATGAGGCCTGCCGCAGCCGTCCGCGGGACCGCTTCCAACTGACCGACCTGATGGACCCGTGGCAGTCCATTGACCTGCGCAGCTCGGTGGATGAAGCCCGCCAGGTCTTCGCCCAGTCTCCCAGCCTGCCCTTGGCCATCGTCACCGACGACGGCCAGCCCATCGGCCTGGTGCGCCGGGGGCGGGTGCTTTCGGCCGCAGCCCGCAGCCTGGGCAAGCTGTGCGAGCCGGTGGCGCGCAATCTGCCCCATCGGCTGACCACACCGGCGCTGGCCCGCATTCTCTATCACGACCGTAAGGATTCAGACCCCTGGGTGGTGACCTCCAACGAGGGCCAGTACCTGGGGGTGATCCATCCCATGACCCTGATCGCGCAGATGCTGGCCCGGCGGGAAAACGGCAGCAACCTGCACCCACTCTCCCACCTGCCCACTGGCCCCAGCCTGCGCCATACCCTGGAATCACGCCTGGGGGAGAAGCAGGGGGGCTGCCTGGTGTATATCGACCTGGACCACTTCAAGGCCTACAACGATCGCTACGGCTTCATCCGCGGCGATGCCATGATCCGCACCCTGGCCGAGTTGCTGCGTCACACTTTTGTCGGCCGCCCCGAATGCCTGCTGGGCCATATCGGCGGCGACGACTTCATCCTCATCCTGGAAAACATGACTTCGGCACTGGTGGATGAGCTGCTTTCCATCATGGCGCAGTTCCAGGCCCTGGCTGCCCACCTCTATGACCACGAGGACATCGCCCGGGGCCACTTCCTCACCGAGGACGGTCTCGCCCATCCCATCGCCAGCATTTCCGTGGCCGTGGTCAATGCCAGCACCGGTCGTCTGGCCAATGCGGTGTCGGCAGCGGAACGGGCTGCGGCCCTGAAGAAGGTGGGCAAGGTGGAGCAGGGCAGCGTCATCGTCGTGGAAGGCCTGCCGCCGTCCCTCATCAAGCAGCAAGGCAACCATGGCCTGGGCCAGTGGAAGGAGAATGCCATTGCCGCCCTGGCCGATTTCATCGCCGCGCCCCGCAGCCGCGACCCCCACGCCCTGGATGCCTGGTTCCGTAGCTATCCCTTCTTCGAAATGGTTTTCGAGCTGGATGGCGCCGGCATTCAGCGTTATCCGAACTGGATCAACCCCGATATGTACGGCCGCATCAAGGCGGGCGGTGTGGGCGTGGACCGCAGCGAGCAGACCTACTACGGCCACGTGGCCGATGGGGGCCAGCCCTATGTCTCGGAGATTTATCTTTCCTCCGCCACGGAGGATTTCTGTATCACCCTGGCCGTGCCCTTATGTCAGGGCAGCGTCATCGACGGAGTGCTGGTGGCGGACATCAACATCAGTTCCATGGCCAGCCTGACCCGGCGCTTCCACCTGGATCACGAGGCCCGGGCGGCCTGATCCCGGCGGCAGAAAGGAAAACGGGCCCCGCAGGGCCCGTTTTGGGTGGCAACGGTTTGTTGCTTAGAACAGCTCTTCGGCCAGTGCCAGGGTGCCGACGGAACCATCAACGATGGATTCGGCCAGGCCTTGGGCCTGGGTCAGCTGGTGGTCGGCGTAGAAGCGGGCAGTGACGATCTTGGCGCCATAGAACGGGTCGCTGTCGCCACCGGCGATCTTGGCCTGGGCCACCAGGGCGGCACGGGCCATCTGCCAGCCGCCGGCAACGATGCCCAGCAGACGCAGGAAGGGCACGGAACCAGCGTGGGCACCCTTGATGTCCTCCTTGAAGGTGGCGACGATCCAGTTGGCGGCCTGTTCCAGGGCAGCGATGCCGGCGGTGAGGCGCTTGCGGATGGCGAGGAAGTCGGCACCGCTCTGCTCGGCCAGCTGGCCATCCAGCTTGCGCATTTCGGCGATCACGGCCTTGATGGTGGCGCCGCCTTCGCGGGCCATCTTGCGGCCGATCAGGTCGTTGGCCTGGATGGCGGTGGTGCCTTCGTAGATGGCGGTGATACGGGCATCGCGCAGATGCTGGGCAGCGCCGGTTTCCTCGATGAAGCCCATGCCGCCGTGCACCTGCACGCCTTGGGAGGCCACTTCGATGGACATCTCGGTGCTGTGGCCCTTGACCACGGGAATCATCAGGTCGGCGAAGGCCTGGTTGGCCGCGCGGGTGGCTTCGTCCGGGTGATGCTTGGCGGCATCCAGGGCAGCCGCTACCACGTAGGCCAGGGCCCGGGCAGCTTCGGTCTGGGCGCGCATGCTCATGAGCAGGCGGCGCACGTCCGGGTGCTTGAGGATGGAGACCTTGGGGCCACCCTTGACGCCCAGTTCAGTACCCTGGATGCGGTCCTTGGCGTACCACACAGCCTGCTGGTAAGCGCGCTCGGCCAGAGCAACACCTTCCATGCCGACGGCGAAACGGGCGGCGTTCATCATGATGAACATGTATTCCAGGCCGCGGTTCTCTTCGCCTACCAGGTAGCCAACGGCGCCGCCGTGGTCGCCAAAAGCAAGAACGGCGGTGGGGCTGGCGTGGATGCCCAGCTTGTGTTCGATGGAGACGCAGTAGGCGTCGTTGCGCTCGCCCAGGGAACCGTCGTCCTTGACCATGAACTTGGGCACGACGAACAGGGAGATACCCTTCACCCCTTCCGGTGCGTTCGGCAGGCGTGCCAGCACCAGATGGATGATGTTGTCGGTCATGTTGTGTTCGCCGTAGGTGATGAAGATCTTCTGGCCGAAGATCTTGTAGGTGCCATCACCCTGGGGTTCGGCGCGGGTGCGCACGGCGGCCAGGTCGGAGCCGGCATTGGGCTCGGTCAGGTTCATGGTGCCGGTCCATTCGCCGCTCACCATCTTGGGCAGGTACTTCTGCTTCAGCTCGTCGGAGCCGGCGGTCATCAGGGCTTCGATAGCACCGGTGGTGAGCATGGGGCAGAGGGAGAAGGCCATGTTGGCCGACTTCCACATTTCATTGACGGCGGTGGAAATCAGCTTGGGCAGGCCCTGGCCGCCGTATTCGGGGGAACAGGCCAGTGCGGTCCAGCCGTTCTCGGCGAACTGGGTATAGGCTTCCTTGAAGCCGGCGGGCACGGTGACGTTCTTGTCATGCCACTTGGCACCTTCCTGGTCACCGCTGAAATTGATGGGGGAAAGGACGTTGCCGGCAAACTTGGAGGCTTCCTCCAGAATGGCGTCGGACAGGTCGATATCTGCTTCTTCATAGCCGGGCAGTTGAACAACCTGCTCCAGGCCGGCCAGCTCTTTCATGACGAAGTGCATGTCACGCAGGGGGGCATTGTATTGGCTCATTCGCGCTTTCTCCTTTGATTAATGGTTGTGCTTGCTTTTACTTCTTGGCGAGATAAATCGTGTCGTCAAAGGTAGCAATCCATTGGGGGCGATAAACCACCAGGATGGTGACGACCATTCCGGCCAGCCAGGCTTCGGAAAAGCCCAGCAGCAGGAAGTAGGGCAGGTATTCTTCGAGCAGCTTGTCCAGCGGGTAGGCGCCGCCTGCCACAAGCAGCAAGGTGGCGGCGAGTCCGGTGCCGAGAATGGTCAGGGCCGAACCGAAAAAGCCATTGGCGAAGATATACACGAAGGGGTTCTTGCTCAGCCGCTTCTGGTTGAAGCGGTAGATGCCGTGGGCCATGAGGACCGGCAGGCCGGCCATGAGCAGGGCATTGAGGCCGAAACTTTCCCAGCCGGCAGCACCGTTGAGCGTGATGCCGGAAAGCACCAGGGACAGCCCCAGAAAGGCCAGCCAAGGGCCGAATTCGAGGGTAAACACCATGGCACCGAGCAGATGCAGGTTAAGGCCGGGGAGAACCCCGGCCTTGATGCTCCACAGCAGGGTCAGGACAACGATGGTGCCCAGCCAGACGTTGGACTGGGTGTTGTCGGCCAGCCGCTGCCAGGGCGCCCGCACCGCCGCGCCGAGCATGGCCACTGCAAACAGCCCCCAGCCTAGCCAGAGCCAGGTGGAATCAAGGAGGCTGTCCGGCAGGTTCATGCCCGGCTCCGGCGGTTTTCCTTAGACCGCAGCGGCGAGTTGGGGCACGACCTCGAAAAGGTCAGCCACCAGGCCGTAGTCGGCCACCTGGAAGATGGGGGCTTCCGGATCCTTGTTGATCGCCACGATCACCTTGGAATCCTTCATGCCGGCCAAGTGCTGGATGGCACCGGAGATGCCGACAGCGATGTACAGCTGGGGGGCGACGATCTTGCCGGTCTGGCCCACCTGGTAATCGTTGGGCACGAAGCCGGCATCCACGGCTGCGCGGGAAGCACCCAGGGCGGCATTTAGCTTGTCGGCCAGGGGTTCCAGCAGGGCCTTGTAATTCTCGCCATTGCCCAGGCCACGGCCACCGGAAACGATGATCTTGGCAGCGGTCAGCTCGGGGCGTTCGCTCTTGGTCAGCTCGCGGGAAACCAGCTTGGTATTGCCCAGGTCGGCAGCGGCGGCGATGGCTTCTACGGCGGCAGAACCGCCTTCGGCGACGGGCTCAAAGCCGGTGGTGCGCACGGTGATGACCTTCACGGCATCGGTGGATTGCACGGTGGCCAGAGCGTTGCCGGCGTAGATGGGGCGCACGAAGGTGTCGGAGGATTCGACCCCGACGATGTCGGAGATCTGGGCTACGTCCAGCAGGGCGGCCACGCGGGGAGCGTAGTTCTTGCCGCTGGTGGTGGCGGGGGCGACGATGTGGCTGTAGCCGGCAGCGTTGGCGACGATCAGGGCAGCCAGGTTTTCGGCGGTCTGGTCGGCGTAGTAGGCAGCGTCAGCTACCTTCACCTTGGTCACACCGGCCAGCTTGGCTGCGTCGGCGGCAGCATTGGCGCAGCCAGCACCAGCTACCAGCACGTGGATTTCGCCACCGATCTTGGCAGCGGCGGCAACGGCGTTCTTGGTCGCGGCCTTGAGGGATTGATTGTCGTGTTCGGCGATGACGAGAATAGTCATTAGATCACCTTTGCTTCGTTCTTCAGCTTGTTCACCAGATCGGCCACATCGGCCACCTTCACACCAGCCTGGCGCTTGGCGGGCTCGGCCACCTTCAGGGTCTTCAGGCGGGGAGCCACATCAACGCCCAGGTCTTCCGGCTTGACGGTGTCCAGGGGCTTCTTCTTGGCCTTCATGATGTTGGGCAGGGTGGCGTAGCGCGGCTCGTTGAGGCGCAGGTCGGTGGTCACCACGGCCGGCAGGGAGAGTTCCAGGGTTTCCAGGCCGCCATCCACTTCGCGGGTGACGGTGGCCTTGCCGCCGGCAATGGCGACCTTGGAGGCGAAGGTGGCCTGGGGCCAGCCTTGCAGGGCGGCGAACATCTGGCCGGTCTGGTTGGCATCGTCGTCGATGGCCTGCTTGCCGAAGATCACCACCTGGGGCTGTTCCTTGTCGGCCACAGCCTTGATCAGCTTGGCCACGGCCAGGGGCTGCAGGTCAGCATCGGTTTCGATGAGGATGCCACGGTCGGCGCCGATGGCCATGGCGGTGCGCAGGGTTTCCTGGCAACCAGCCACACCGGCGGAAACCACGATCACTTCAGTGGCCACACCGGCTTCCTTCAGGCGAACAGCCTCTTCAACGGCGATTTCGTCGAAGGGGTTCATGGACATTTTGACATTGGCCAGGTCAACGCCGGTGCCGTCGCTCTTGACGCGAACCTTGACGTTGTAGTCGACCACGCGCTTTACGGGTACCAGGACTTTCAATGTATCCTCCTTGGGATCGTACGAACTGATTAATCTAGTATCCTACTCCGCCCACCCCCCTTTGGGGACGGCTCCGCACCTGCGGCCGGGAGTTTGACAGCCCCGGGGTGGAACCGCAGAATAGGCCCATACTCGCTGGTATGGATCAGCATACGGTAGCGTACGGAAAAACCCTTGTCAACGGCCCGAGATGAAACAGGAAAAAACAACAAAAGTCCGCACCCAGCTTGATCGTGGCGACTGGATCGAGGCCGCCATCGACGTCCTTGCCGACCAGGGAACGGACGGTCTGCGGGTGGAGGTCCTGGCCAAGAATTTCGGGGTGACCAAGGGCAGCTTCTACTGGCATTTCAAGGATCGCAACGATCTCCTCATGGCCGTCCTCAACACCTGGAAGGAAGGCCGCATCAAGGACATCATCAAGCAGACCACGGCGCTGCCCGGCAAGGAACAGGTGCAGATCTACCACGTGATCCAGGTCTATACCCTGGCTCGCAACCGCAAGGGCATTCCCATCGAACTGGCCGTGCGCGACTGGGCCCGCCGGGATGCACAGGCGGCAGCCATCGTCGAAGAGGTGGATACCTGGCGCCTGGAATGCACCCGCAAGCTCTTTGTTGCCTGCGGCCTGTCGGAGAAGGAGGCCAAGAGCCGCAGCCTGCTGCTCTACGCCTATGTGTTCGGCCAGAGCCTGATGAGCTACCAGCACTTCGACCCGGATTTGGATGCCCTGCGGGACTGGATCGCCGACTGCATCGCCGGCGCCAGCAAGCTACCCTCCGGGGCTTAGGCCTCAGCCGGGCGTCAGGCGTCCATCCTGCATGCGCAGGCGCCGCCCGCAGCGGGCGGCAATCTCGTCGTCGTGGGTGACCAGCACCAGGGTGGTGCCCTGGTCCGCATTCAAGGCGAACATCAGGTCGATGATCTGGTGGCCGGTGGCCCCATCCAGATTTCCCGTCGGTTCATCCGCCAGTACCAGCTTGGGTTCCAGGGCAAAAGCCCGGGCCAGGGCGACCCGCTGCTGCTCGCCGCCGGAGAGGTGCTTGGGGTAATGGCGCAGGCGCTGGCTCAAGCCGACCCGCTCCAGCCATTGCCGGGCCTTGGGGCCAGCCTCCTTGATGCCGGCTAGCTCCATGGGCAGCATGACGTTTTCTTCGGCCGTGAGGGAAGGCAACAGCTGGAACGACTGAAAGACGAAGCCGAGCATGCGACCGCGCAGGCGGGCCCGGGCATCTTCATCCAGCTGATTGAGGTCTTCGCCATCGAGGCGCACCGTGCCGCTGCTGGGGCTGTCCAGGCCGGCCAGCAAGCCCAGCAGGGTGGATTTTCCGGAGCCGGAGGCGCCGACGATGGCTACGGTTTCCCCCGCACTCACGGTGAAACCGATATCGTGCAAAATCGTCAGGGGCGCGTCTCCATTGCTAACGGTCTTGGTCAGCGCCACCACTTCCACCAACGGATGCTCAACCATGCGGTTTCATTCCCTCATACGATTTTCTGCCCTATCAGGGCTGTTTCTGCTACTGGCCTTATTTTCGTTGCCAGGGGCCCGGGCGGCAGGGATCATCCTGGTTTACGGCGATTCCCTCTCGGCGGGCTACGGTATTCGCCAGGAGGCAGCCTGGCCGGCCCTGTTGCAGGCACGGCTGCAGGAAAAGCGCCTTGATTATAGCGTCGTCAATGCCAGCATCTCCGGCGAGACCACGGCGGGCGGCCGTTCCCGCCTGGAGGCGGCCCTGAGCAAGCACCAGCCGGCCGTGCTGGTATTGGTGCTGGGCGCCAACGACGGCCTGCGGGGCCTGTCTCTGGGGGTAATGCGGGACAACCTCAAGGCCATGGTAGCGGCGGCCCGGCGGCAAAAGGCCCGGGTGTTGCTGGTGGGCATGCGCCTGCCACCCAACTTCGGACCCTATGCGGAGGAATTCCACCGCAGTTTTGGTGAAGTGGCCCGGCAGGAGAAGTTGGCCTATGTGGATTTCCTGCTGGACGGGGTGGCGGACAAGCCCCAACTCTTCCAGGCCGACAACCTCCACCCCCTGGCCGAGGCCCAGCCCCGGCTGCTGGATAACGTCTGGAAGGGGCTGTCGCCCCTGCTCAGCGCACGCTGACCTTGGCCTCGCCCGTGGCTAGGCTGCCGATCACCGCAGCTTCGCCAAAGCCCGCCTGACGGAAGGTGGTCAGCACGGCTTCCGCCGCCTCCGGGGCGCAACTTACCAGCAGGCCGCCGGAGGTCTGGGGGTCGGTGATGAATTTCTGCTGCCATTCCCCCAGCCCTGTGCCCAGTTCCACATCCTGACCGTAGCCGGCCCAGTTGCGGGTGGAGGCGCCGGTGGCAATGCCCGCCTGTACATGGGTGACAGCCTCGGCAATGGCGGGCAGGGCCGCAAAGTTAACTTCGGCGGCAAGCTGGGAACCACGGCAGATTTCCAGCAGATGGCCGGCCAGGCCGAAGCCGGTGACATCGGTCATGGCATGCACTGCCGGCAGTTCCGCCAGTTGGGTGCCGACCCGGTTGAGCTGGGTGGTGAAACGGATCATCTGGGCGTAGCCGTCGGCAGAGAGCTTGCCCTTCTTCAAGGCGGCGGAAAGGATGCCCACGCCCAGGGGCTTGCCCAGGATCAGCAGATCGCCGGCCCGGGCGGCATTGTTCTTTTTCACCTTGTCCGGATGCACCAGGCCCAGGGCCACCAGGCCGTAGATGGGTTCTAGCACGTCGATGGAATGGCCGCCGGCGATGGGGATGCCGGCCTCGGCGCAGACCGAGGCGCCGCCGGCCAGGATGCGTTCGATCACCGGCAGGGGCAGCTTGTCCAGGGGCATGCCCACCAGGGCCAGCGCCAGGATGGGCGTGCCGCCCATGGCGTAGATGTCGGATATGGCGTTGGTGGCGGCGATACGGCCGAAATCGTGGGGGTCATCCACGATGGGTGTGAAGAAGTCGGTGGTGGCCACCAGGGCCTGGCTGTCGTTGAGCTTATAGACCGCCGCATCGTCGGAGGATTCGGTGCCCACCAGCAACTGGGGCGGGATGAGGGCGGCCGGGGTGGCAGCGAGGATCTGGGAGAGCACGGCCGGGGCAATCTTGCAGCCGCAGCCGCCGCCGTGGGAAAAGGAAGTGAGCTTGATATCGTCCATGGCTTTGCCGCCGCAGGGGCGGGAAAAAGAGGGAGGGCAGGGAAGGGCGCTAGAATGGCGCCTCTTTGCGAAAATTGCCACCCCCGACCATGAAACAGTCCGGCCTTGCCAGCGTCGCCCAACTGGCGGAATACGATGAGATCATCGATGTCCGCACTCCCGCCGAATTTGCCGAGGACCATGTGCCCGGGGCCATCAACTGCCCGGTGCTGTCCAACGAGGAGCGGATCACCGTCGGCACCCTGTACAAGCAGGTTTCCCCTTTCGAGGCCAAGAAGGTGGGGGCGGCCCTGATTTCCATCAACATCGCCCGCCACCTGCAGGAGCGCTTCCATGACCGGCCCAAGGAATGGCGCCCTCTCATCTATTGCTGGCGCGGTGGCCAGCGCAGCGGCGCGATGCAGATCATCTTCCGCCAGATCGGCTGGAAGGCGGACAAGCTGGACGGGGGCTACAAGGCCTTCCGCCAGCACGTCATGGAACAGATCGACGCCCTGGCGCCCCGCTTTTCCTACCGCGTCATCTGCGGCGCCACCGGCAGCGGCAAGACCCGCATCCTCCAGGCCCTGGCCCGACAGGGCGCCCAGGTGCTGGATCTGGAAACCCTGGCGGCCCACAAGGGGTCGGTCCTCGGGGTCCTGCCCGGGGAGCCCCAGCCGGCCCAGAAGGGCTTCGAGACCCAGCTGTGGCAGGCCCTGGCCGGCTTTGAAGCGGCCCATCCCGTCTTTGTCGAGGCCGAGAGCCGCAAGATTGGCCGCCTGCATCTGCCGGATAGCCTGCTGCTGGCCATTCGGGGCGGTGAGTGCCTGGAAGTGGCGGCCACCCAGGAAGCCCGGGTGGCCTTTCTGCTGCGGGATTACGACTACTTTCTGAATGATCCGGCCTGGCTGATCGAACGCCTGGAAAGCCTGAAGGCCTTGCAAGGACGGGAAAACGTTGCCCATTGGCAGGCGCTGGCGCAGCAGGGGGATTGGGCCACCCTGGTGCAGGCATTGCTGGAAAAGCACTACGATCCCCACTATCACCGCTCCCAGGGGCAGAACTACCAGGGCCGTCGCCCCCATTCCCCGTTCCTGACGGACGATCTGAGTGATGCGGCCATCCTCCGGCTGGCGCAGCGGCTGCGCTCGGCCGCCGGGGCGTGATAGGCTGGTCGGCCGCGTCATCCCTTCCATCGCAACCTGCGGAGACCCTATGCTGATCAAGGCCGACCAATCCCTGTTGCTGGTGATCGATATCCAGGAACGCCTGGCACCCGCCATCCACGACACTGCGGCGGTGACCGCCCACAATCTGTGGCTGGTGGAAGTGGCCCGTCGCCTGACCGTACCGGTACTGGCCACGGTGCAGTACCCCAAGGGGCTGGGGCCCCTGGTGCCGGCCCTGGCGGACAAACTGGCGCCGGAAGAAGTCGTTGAGAAGATCCACTTTTCCGCCGTGGCCGATGGCTGCCTGGAGAACGAACCGGCGTTTGCCCGCCGCCAGGTGGTGATTACCGGCACCGAAACCCATGTCTGCGTCTTGCAGACGGCCCTGGACCTGCTGGGTCGTGGCAAGGAGGTTTTCGTTGTCGCCGAGGCTGTCGGTTCGCGCCGCCCGGAAGATAAGGCCCTGGCCCTGGAGCGCTTGCGCCAGGCGGGTTGCGTCATTGTCTCCCGGGAGATGGTGGCCTTTGAGTGGCTGCACCGGGCTGGTACCGATTTGTTCCGGGCCGTTAGCCGGGAATTCATCCGCTAACCTTGCCCTGGCAGGCGCACCAGATGGCGATCCGCAAGATGTCTGCCTGGAGAGGCTGTAAAGACGCCCGTTTCCCGGCCATCAGCCCCAGCGTCCTTACCTGGCGCGCCTTGCCGCCAGGTGTGATGCGAATGGGTTGCCATGGCCTGATTTAGCTGAATCGACTGAATCGGCTGAAATTCGGCCCTGATCCTGATTTCCCCTGAAGGAGATGTCCATGCTCAACGGAAAAGTCGCCCTCGTCACCGGCTCCACCTCCGGCATCGGCCTGGCCGTAGCCCGGGCCCTGGCCCGCTCCGGTGCGGCCGTCATGCTCAACGGCTCCCGCCCGGCCGCCGAGGCAGAAGATTTGCGGGCATCGCTGGCGGCCGAGTTCGGGGTGCCGGTGGCCTATACCTCCGCCGACCTGGCCGACCCGGCCTCGGTGCGCGCCCTGGTGGCGGCCACCAAGGAACAGCTGGGTGGGGTGGATATTCTGGTGAACAACGCCGGTATCCAACATGTGGCGCCGGTGGATCAGTTTCCCGAAGAAAAGTGGGATCAACTCATTGCCATCAACCTCTCCTCCGTCTTCCATGCCACCAAGGCCGTGCTGCCGGGCATGAAGGCGCGCAACTGGGGACGTATCGTCAATATCGCCTCGGCCCATGGCCTGGTGGCCTCGCCCTTCAAGGCGCCTTACACGGCCAGCAAGCATGCGGTGGTGGGGCTATCCAAGGCGGTGGCCCTGGAGGTGGCGGAGACCGGCATCACCTGTAACGCCGTCTGCCCTGGCTATGTGCGCACGCCCCTGGTGGAAAAGCAGGTGGCGGCTCAGGCCCAGGTGCACCAGCTGCCGGAAGAGCAGGTGATTCGCGATGTCATCCTGGCGGCCCAGCCCAACAAGCGCTTCCTGGAGGCCGACGACCTGGCGGCGTTCGTTCTCTTTCTCTGCTCTCCGGCCGGCGCCGGCATGACCGGGGCGGCCTTGCCCATGGATGGCGCCTGGACGGCCCGCTGAGACCGGGCCGGGCGGGGAGGGCGAGGCGGCGGTTTTGTCCGGGCTCGCCCTTATTTGCCCGGATACCCGTGCGTTCCCCGCCGTTTTCCGCATGATGGCGGCAGGTTTGGAAGGCGTCGGGGTTATCGGCTACAATTCGGCTTTCCCGCAGCTATATCGTCATGACCAAATACGTCTTTGTCACTGGCGGCGTGGTTTCTTCCCTGGGTAAGGGAATTGCCGCTGCCTCCCTGGGTGCGATTCTCGAATCCCGTGGAATCACCGTCACCCACCTCAAGCTTGATCCCTACATCAACGTCGACCCGGGCACCATGAGCCCCTTCCAGCACGGCGAGGTGTTCGTCACCGAAGACGGCGCCGAGACCGACCTGGACCTGGGCCACTACGAGCGCTTTACCAGCGCCAAGATGGGCAAGCGCAACAACTTCACCACCGGCCAGATCTACGACACGGTGCTCAAAAAAGAGCGCCGCGGCGAGTATCTGGGCAAGACCGTGCAGGTCATCCCCCACATCACCGACGAGATCAAGGCCCACATCAAGCGTGGTGCTGAAGGGGCCGACGTGGCCATCGTCGAGGTGGGCGGCACCGTAGGCGACATCGAGTCCCTGCCGTTCCTGGAAGCCATCCGCCAGATGGGTTTCGAGGAAGGCCGCAATAACACCTGTTTTCTGCACCTGACCCTGCTGCCCTACATTCCCACCGCTGGCGAGCTGAAGACCAAGCCGACCCAGCATTCCGTCAAGGAACTGCGGGAAATCGGTATTCAGCCCGATGTGCTGCTGTGCCGTGCCGACCGGGAAATCCCGGAAGATGAAAAGGGCAAGATCGCCCTGTTCTGCAACGTCCAGCGCGAAGCTGTGATCGAGGTGCTGGACGCCGATTCCATCTACAAGATCCCGGCCATGCTGCACGACCAAATGCTGGACGAGATCGTCTGCCACAAGCTGGACATCCTGGCCAAGGCCGCCGACCTTTCCGTCTGGGGCCGTCTGGTGGAAGCCCTGGAGCATCCCGACCATCAGGTGGATATCGCCTTCGTCGGCAAGTACGTGGATCTGACCGAGTCCTACAAGTCTCTCATCGAGGCCCTGAAGCACGCCGGCATTCACACCCGCTCCAAGGTCAATATCCACTACCTGGATTCCGAAGACATCGAGAAGAACGGTTGCGGTGCCCTGAAGGACATGGACGCCATCCTGGTGCCCGGCGGCTTCGGCAAGCGCGGCACCGAGGGCAAGATTGCGGCCATTCGCTACGCCCGGGAAAACAAGGTGCCCTACCTGGGTATCTGTCTGGGCATGCAGCTGGCCGTGGTTGAATTCGCCCGGGATGTGGCCGGCCTGGCCGGTGCCCACTCCACCGAATTCGACCAGAGCAGCCCCTTCCCGGTGATCGGCCTGATCACCGAATGGCAGGATGCCTCCGGCAAGGTGGAAAAGCGTGATGAAAACTCCGACCTGGGTGGCACCATGCGCCTGGGCGGTCAGCTGTGCCAGCTGGCCGACGGCACCCGGGCCCGCCAGATCTACGGTGCTCCCGAGATCGTCGAGCGCCATCGCCACCGCTACGAAGTGAACAACACCTTGCTGGCCCAGCTGGAAGCCAAGGGCCTGATCGTCGCCGGTCGCGCCCCCGGTACCGACCTGTGCGAAATGGTCGAACTGCCCGCCGATGTTCACCCCTGGTTCGTCGGCTGCCAGTTCCACCCGGAATTCACGTCCACCCCGCGTAACGGCCATCCCCTGTTCAAGTCCTTTGTCGAGGCGGCCCTGACCCAGCGCCAGTCCGGCGGCAAGTGAAGGTTCGTGCATGAAACTGTGTGACTTCGAGGTCGGCCTCGACCAGCCCATCTTCCTCATCGCCGGCCCCTGCGTCGCCGAGTCCGAGCAGCTGTGCCTGGACGTGGCCGGCCAGTTGAAGGAAGTCTGCGGCCAGTTGGGCATCCCCTACATCTTCAAAGCTTCCTACGACAAGGCCAACCGCAGCTCCGGCAAGAGCTTCCGCGGCCTGGGGCTGGATGCCGGTCTGAAGATCCTGGAAACCGTGCGCCAGCAGATTGGCGTGCCGGTGCTGACCGATGTGCACACCGAAGCCGAAGTGCCGGAAGTGGCCGCCGTGGTGGACGTGCTGCAGACCCCGGCCTTCCTTTGCCGCCAGACGGATTTCATCCACGCCGTGGCCGCTTCCGGCAAGCCGGTGAACATCAAAAAGGGCCAGTTTCTGGCCCCCGGCGACATGAAGAACGTGGTGGACAAGGCCAAGGAAGCCAATGGCGGTGCCGACACCATCATGGTCTGCGAGCGCGGTGCTTCCTTTGGCTACAATAATCTGGTCTCGGACATGCGCTCCCTGGCCATCATGCGCGACACCGCCTGCCCGGTGGTGTTCGACGCCACCCACAGCGTGCAGCTGCCCGGCGGGCAGGGTACGGCATCCGGCGGCCAGCGCGAGTTCGTGCCGGTGCTGGCCCGGGCTGCCGTGGCCGTGGGCGTGGCTGGCCTATTCATGGAAACCCATCCGAACCCAGCCTGTGCCATGTCCGACGGCCCCAATGCCTGGCCCCTGGACCGCATGGCCTCGTTGCTCAAGGTGCTGGTGGATATCGACCGCCTGGTGAAGGCTGGCCCCCTGGAAGAGCAGAGCCTCTGATGCTGGCCCACGTCGTCCTGTTCAAGACCAAGCCGGGCATCGCCACCAACGATCCCCGGGTGCTGGCCCTGCTCAGCGAACTGGACCAGTTGCCCAAGGTGGTGCCGGGCATCGTCACCTGGAAGCATGGCCCAAACATCACCCCGGATCCCCAGGCCTGGGATTATGCCGTCTACGCTGAATTTGAAACTGCCAGCGCCCTCCAGGCCTATTACGAGAACGATGTCCACGCCGGTATCGTGCGGCGCTGGGAAGAGATTGGCATGTTGCTCTTCTCTGACGTGAAACTCTGAGCCCCGTCATGGCCGCCTATCTTCTTGCCGAAGCCAGCGTCACCGATCCGGTGGCCTACGAGACCTACAAGCAGCTTGCCCAGACGGCTATCGCCCAGTACGGCGGCCGTTACCTGGTGCGTGGCGGTGCCAGCGAAGTGCTGGAAGGCGGTTGGAGCAAGCCGCCCCGGCTGGTCATCGTCGAGTTCGAGAGCGCCGAGCAGGCCAAACGATTTTATGATTCGCCCGAATACAGGGCCGCCCGGGATGTCCGCAAGGACGCCGCCAGCATGAACATGCTGGTGGTCCAGGGCATTTGATTCCCACCGTTTTCAGTTTGTAACTTTTAAGAGCAAAGGGAGAAACATGAGCTCTGTCGTTGATGTCGTTGCCCGCGAAATCCTGGATTCCCGTGGCAATCCCACCGTTGAAGTGGACGTTCTGCTGGAATCCGGCGTCATGGGCCGCGCTGCGGTGCCGTCCGGCGCCTCCACCGGTTCCCGCGAAGCCATCGAACTGCGCGACGGCGAAGCCGGCCGCTATCTGGGTAAGGGCGTGCTGAAGGCCGTGGAGAACGTCAATACCGAAATCTCCGAGGCCATCATCGGCCTGGACGCCCAGGAACAGGCCTTCATCGACAAGACCCTGATCGACCTGGACGGCACCGAGAACAAGTCCCGCCTGGGCGCCAACGCCATGCTGGCCGTCTCCATGGCCGTGGCCAAGGCCGCTGCTGAAGAGGCCGGCCTGCCCCTGTACCGCTACTTCGGCGGCATGGCTCCCATGCAGATGCCGGTGCCGATGATGAACATCATCAACGGCGGCGCCCACGCCAACAACAGCCTGGACATTCAGGAATTCATGGTCATGCCCGTGGGCGCGACCTCCTTCCGCGAAGCCCTGCGTTGTGGCGCCGAAATCTTCCACGCCCTGAAGAAGCTGCTGGACAAGAAGGGCTTCTCCACCGCCGTGGGCGACGAAGGCGGCTTTGCCCCCAACCTGGGCAGCCATGCCGAAGCCATCCAGCTGTGCATGCAGGCTATCGAAAACGCCGGCTACACCCCCGGCCAGGATGTGCTGATCGCCCTGGACTGCGCTGCTTCCGAGTTCTACAAGGACGGCAAGTACCACCTCTCCGGTGAAGGCCTGCAGCTGACCTCCGCCCAGTTCGTGGACTACCTGGCCAACCTGGCCGACCAGTTCCCCATCGTTTCCATTGAAGACGGCATGGCCGAAGGCGACTGGGACGGCTGGAAGCTGCTCACCGAGCGTCTGGGCCAGAAGGTGCAGATCGTCGGCGACGACCTCTTCGTCACCAACACCAAGATCCTCAAGGAAGGCATCGACAAGGGCATCGCCAATTCCATCCTGATCAAGATCAACCAGATCGGCACCCTGTCCGAGACCTTCGCTGCCGTGGAAATGGCCAAGCGCGCCGGCTACACCGCCGTCATCTCCCACCGCTCCGGTGAGACCGAAGACAGCACCATCGCCGATATCGCCGTGGGTCTCAACGCCGGCCAGATCAAGACCGGTTCCCTGTCCCGCTCCGACCGCATCTCCAAGTACAACCAGTTGCTGCGTATCGAAGAGGATCTGGGTGATACCGCTTCCTACCCCGGTCGTGAAGCCTTCTACAACCTGAAGTAAGGCTGCAAAAGGCAATGTGGGCCGGGAAGTCGAAACTCCCGGCCCTTTTATTATCTGCCCCTGTCTCCCCATGCGCTGGCTGACCATCGGACTCCTCTCCCTGATTGCCTTCCTCCAATACCCCTTGTGGCTGGGTAAAGGCGGCTGGCTGAAAGTCTGGGATGTGGACCGGCAGTTGCAGCAGCAGAAGGAAGCCAACCGCAAGCTGGAAGTGCGCAACGGCGGCCTTGACGCCGAAGTACGGGATTTGAAGCAAGGCTATGACGCCATCGAGGAACGGGCCCGCTTTGAACTGGGCATGATTCGTCAGGATGAGGTCTTCCTGCAATTGCCCGAGCGCCCCCCCGAGAAGTCGGCCGACGATGTGCCACCCTTGCCCCTGCCCAGACCCGGCAAGACGCTGGCGAAGCCGGAAAAGACGGCCCGTTAGGCACCGCAGTCCGGGCGTGCTTTTGTTAGAATCGCCCCTCCCGCAAGGATTTTGGAAGTTGGCCGCCCATGGCTCTGGTGGAAAAATCAGTCTTGATCGAGTTTTCGGCCCAGCAGATGTTCGATCTGGTGGATAGGGTCGAGGATTACCCGCAGTTCCTCCCTTGGTGCAGTTCCACGGAACTGAAATTTCGTGATGCCAAGAAGACGGCGGCTACCCTGTTCATCAATTACCACAGCGTCAAATCCCATTTCACGACCGAAAATGACAAGGAAGTGCCGTCGTGGATGAATATTCGTCTGGTGGACGGGCCTTTTCGTCGTCTCGAAGGGCGCTGGCACTTCAAGCCCCTGGCTGAAAAAGCCTGCAAGATCGAATTCACCCTGAGCTACGAATTCTCCAGCAAGCTATTTGAAAAAGTCATCGGCCCCGTCTTCAACCACATTGCCAATACGTTCGTGGACGCTTTCGTCAAACGTGCGGCCCAAATCTATGGCTGAAAAAATCAACGTCGAAGTGGTCTACGCCCTGCAGCAGAAACAGGCGCTTGTTGCCGTCAAGCTGGAGGAGGGCGCCACGGTGCGCCAGGCTATCGAAGCTTCCGGACTGCTGGAAAAATATCCCGAGATCGATCTGGCCAAGAACAAGCTTGGCATCTTCGCCAAGCTGGCCAAGCCCGATGCCGTGCTGCGGGACCGGGACCGGGTGGAGATTTATCGCCCCCTCATTGCCGACCCGAAAGAGGTGCGCAAGCAGCGTGCTGCCGAAGGCAAAGTGATGAAGAAGGGGGCGGGGGACGAAGGGGGCGGGGAGTAACAACGCCCTGTCCATGAAAAAAGGCGGCCTTGGCCGCCTTTTTTACGCCTGCTCACAGGAGGGTTGGAGGATTCAGCGGCACCACTCGTTGACGGCCTTTTGTGCCTTGGCCGCTTCGGCTGCCCGCTGATCTTCGTCGAGAAATTCCCGTTCGCCGCTGTCGGTACGGCGGGCGATGCGTTCACCGGATTGGTAGAGTTGCAGGTTGCGGCGGGCGGATTCGCAGCCTTCCTTGTTTTTGGCGGCCTGGGCCTTTTCTTCATCGGCCTTCTTGGCTTTTTCCTGGCGTGCCTGCTGGTCTCGCCGGAATTCCATTTCCCGGTCGGCAAAGGTCTTGGGGGGCGCCGCCGGGGAGGTGGGTTCGGGGACGTTGATGACCCGCTTCTGTTGGTTTTTACCAACAGGAGGTTTGTCGGACATGACGGTCAGGCCGTTTTCATCTTTCCAGGTATACAGGCCTCCGGCCATGGCAGCGGAAGTGGAAAGACCAAACGCAGCCATACCGGCAAACCAGACTGCGGCAGAAAATCGACGGGATTTGAAGACTGACATGCGGAGACTCTTTTCGAGGGTTACCCAGTCCCGTATAATACGTTTTTGAGACTCCGGATCAAAGCCATGCGTGTTATCCAGAAGGCCTTGACGTTCGACGACGTCCTGCTTGTCCCCGCCCACTCCAACATCCTCCCCCGCGACGTCAGTCTGGCTACCAAGCTGACCCGCAACATCTCCCTGAACCTGCCGCTGGTATCCGCCGCCATGGATACCGTGACCGAAGCTCGCCTGGCCATTGCGATTGCCCAGGAAGGCGGCATCGGTATCGTGCATAAGAACCTCTCCCCCAAGGCCCAGGCCATTGAGGTGGCCAAGGTCAAGCGCCACGAAGCCGGTATCCTCAAGGACCCGATCACCATTACGCCGAGCATGACCATCGGCGAAGTGGTGGCCCTGACCCGTCTGCACAAGATTTCCGGCCTGCCGGTGCTGGATGGCAAGAAGGTGGTGGGTATCGTCACCAACCGGGATCTGCGTTTCGAAGGCAAGCTGGATCAGCCGGTGACCAAGATCATGACCCCCAAGGAGCGTCTGGTTACCGTTAAAGAAGGTGCCAGCATCGAGGAGGCCAAGGAACTGATCCGCGAGCACCGCATTGAGCGCGTGCTGGTCGTCAATGACGACTTCGAACTGAAGGGCCTGATCACCGTCAAGGACATCCTCAAGACCTCCGAGCATCCCCTGGCCAACAAGGATGAAGCCGGCCGCCTGCGTGTCGGTGCGGCCATCGGCGTCGGTGCCGGTACCGAGGAACGGGCTGAATTGCTGGCCGCCGCCGGTGTGGACGTGCTGATCGTCGACACCGCCCACGGCCACTCCCAGGGCGTGCTGGACCGCGTGCGCTGGGTCAAGAAGAATTTCCCCCACGTCGAAGTGATCGGCGGCAATATCGCCACCGCCGCTGCCGCCCTGGCCTTGGTTGATCATGGCGCCGACGGCGTCAAGGTCGGTATCGGCCCCGGCTCCATCTGTACCACTCGCATCGTTGCTGGTGTGGGCGTGCCCCAGATTACCGCCATCACCAATGTGGCCGAAGCCCTCAAGGGCACCGGCGTGCCCATGATTGCCGACGGCGGCATCCGCTTCTCCGGCGATATTTCCAAGGCCATCGCGGCTGGCGCCAACTGCGTCATGCTGGGCGGTCTGTTCGCCGGCACCGAAGAGGCCCCGGGTGAAGTGGAGCTGTTCCAGGGCCGTTCCTACAAGTCCTACCGCGGTATGGGTTCCCTCGGTGCCATGCAGGCCGGTTCTTCTGATCGCTACTTCCAGGACAACACTGCCAACGTGGACAAGCTGGTGCCTGAAGGCGTCGAAGGCCGCGTGCCCTACAAGGGTTCCGTGCTGGCCGTAATCCACCAGCTGATGGGCGGCCTGCGCGCCTCCATGGGTTATGTGGGCTGCGGCACCATTGACCAGATGCGGGAAACCGCCGAGTTCGTCGAGATCACCGCTGCCGGCGTCCGTGAATCCCACGTCCATGACGTGCAGATCACCAAGGAAGCACCGAACTACCACCAGGACTGATCCTCCGGGACCAAGCAAGGGCGGCCAGTGTCAAGCTAGGCCGCCCTTTTTTAATTTCAGACCACATCGTCCAATCGTCTACATAGCAGACCCATCATGGCCCACCAGAAAATCCTCATCCTCGACTTCGGTTCCCAGGTCACCCAGCTCATTGCCCGCCGGGTGCGGGAGGCCAAGGTTTTCTGCGAAATCCACCCCTACGACGTCTCGGATGAGTTCATCCGCAGCTACGGCGCCCAGGGCATCATCCTCTCCGGCGGCCCCAGCTCCGTCACCGAGGGCGACACCCCCCGGGCTCCCAAGGTGGTGTTCGAGTTGGGTATTCCCGTCCTCGGTATCTGCTACGGCATGCAGACCATGGCTCAGCAGCTGGGCGGCACCGTGATGACCGCCGAAGCCGCGGGCAAGGCCCGGGAATTCGGCTATTCCGAAGTCCGCGCCCACGGCCATACCGCCCTGCTGAAGGATATCGCCGACTTCACCACCCCAGAAGGCCAAGGCATGCTCAAGGTGTGGATGAGCCACGGCGACTCCGTCATGGAACTGCCCCCGGGCTTCAAGCTCATGGCCTCCACCCCCTCCTGTCCCATCGCCGGCATGGCCGACGAGGAGCGCAAGTTCTACGCCGTTCAGTTCCACCCGGAGGTGACCCACACCCTGAAGGGCCGGGCCATCCTGGAAAGCTTCGTGCACGGCGTCTGCGGCTGCGGTACCGACTGGGTCATGGGCGACTACATTGCCGAGGCCGTGGCCGCGATTCGCGCCCAGGTGGGTACGGAAGAAGTGATCCTGGGCCTCTCCGGCGGTGTCGACTCCAGCGTGGCTGCGGCCCTGATCCACAAGGCCATCGGCGACCAGCTCACCTGTGTTTTCGTGGACCACGGCCTGCTGCGCCTTAACGAAGGCGACATGGTGATGGACATGTTCGCCCGCAACCTGGGCGTCAAGGTCATCCGCGTGGACGCGGTGGACGATTTCATGGGCAAGCTGGCCGGCGTCTCCGATCCGGAACAGAAGCGCAAGATCATCGGCAAGGAATTCGTCGAGGTCTTCCAGGCCGAATCGAAGAAGCTCTCCGCCGCCAAGTGGCTGGCCCAGGGCACCATCTACCCGGACGTGATCGAATCCGCCGGCAAAGGCAAGAAGGGCGCCCACACCATCAAGAGCCACCACAATGTGGGCGGTCTGCCGGAAGACATGCACCTCAAGCTGCTGGAGCCCCTGCGCGAACTGTTCAAGGACGAAGTGCGGGAACTGGGCGTGGCCCTGGGCCTGCCCCGGGAGATGGTCTATCGCCATCCCTTCCCCGGCCCCGGCCTGGGGGTGCGTATCCTGGGCGAGGTCACCCTGAAGGCTGCCCATCTGCTGCAGCGGGCCGACGCCATTTTCATCGACGAACTGCGTGCCACTCTGGCCACCGAGCGCGACGTGGCTGCCGGTGCCTGCACCGAGGCCGATATCGGCAAGAGCTGGTACGACCTGACCAGCCAGGCCTTTGCCGTCTTCCTGCCGGTGAAGAGCGTGGGCGTCATGGGCGACGGCCGCACCTACGAAAACGTGGTGGCCCTGCGCGCTGTGGTTACCAGTGACTTCATGACCGCCCACTGGGCCCATCTGCCCTACGAGCTGCTGGGCAAGGTTTCCAATCGCATCATCAACGAAGTGCGCGGCCTCAACCGGGTGGTGTACGACGTTTCCGGCAAGCCGCCCGCCACCATCGAGTGGGAATGATCCGGCGGCACCATCCTTCCCCGGAAAAGAAAGGCCCCGCAGTCGCGGGGCCTTTTTCTTTGGGATTTGCCTGCTAATGGGGCCTTCAGGTCTCGGGACTAACCCCAACCCCCGCCAAGGGCGCGGATGAGGCTGACGGTAGCCCGGGCCCGTTCGCCATCCAGGGTGACGCTGGCGCGTCGCTGTTGCAGGGCGCTGCGGTCGGCGTCGATGACCCCCAGGTAGCTGATGGCGCCTTCCCGGTACTGGATGTGGGAGAGCCGGGCGGCCCGTTCGGCGGCCGAAACGGCCCGGGATTGGGCCTGTTGCTGGCTTTCCAGCAGGCGCAGATTGATTAGGCCATCCTCCACCTCCTTGAAGGCCTGCAATACGGTTTGTCGATAACGGGCCACTTCCTCGTCATAGACGGCGTTGGCTCGATCCACCCCGGCAGCCCGGGCGCCGCCATCGAACACCGGCAGGCTGAGCAGGGTGCCCACCAGAGGCCCCAGGACGAAGGCCCGGCTGGCACTCTTGAACAGGTCACCGGCCCGATGGGCCTCATAACCGATGCTGCCGGTCAGATTGAGGCTGGGGAAAAAAGCCGCCTGAGCCGCACCGATGCGGGCATTGGCGGCTGCCATGGCCCGCTCGGCAGCAGCGATGTCGGGGCGCCGTTCCAGCAGGGAGGAGGGCAGGCCAGCGGGTAGCTGGATGGCAATGCGTCCCAAGGGGAGAGCTTCTAGGGAAAACTCCGCCGGTGTCTTGCCCAGCAGGATGGCCAGGGCATGTTCGGCCACTGCCCGCTGGCGGACGACCCCGTCCGCTTCCGCCTGGGCCGCTGCCAGCTCGGTTTGTGCCCGGGCCAGTTCCATGTCGCTGATGTCGCCGGCGTCGAAGCGGCGCTGGAAGAGGGCAAGGGTTTCCTCCCGCAGCTTCATGGTGTCCCGGTAGAGGGCGTGCAGGGCGTCCAGCTCCCGTACCATGAAATAGGCTTGGGCCACATCGGCCTGCAGGGCCAGCAGGGTGCTGTGGAAGAGGGCGCCTTGGCGTTCACTGTCGAAACGGGCCGCGTCCACAGTCGTGCCGATACGCCCGAACAGGTCGGCCTCATAGGCGAAGGTGGCCTGGCCTCGCCACAGGGTGACTGGGGAGGTGTCCGCATCGGCAGGCAAGCCCTGGGCCGCTGGCGATGCAAGCTGGCGGGTCGGGCCCAGACCCACATTGACCTGGGGATAGCGGGCTGCCCGGGTATTCTGCTCCAGGGCCCGGGCCTGGCCGAGGCGGGCGGCGGCGGCCTTGAGATCCTGGTTGGCGGCCTGGGCTTCCGCTTCCAGGGCATTGAGGCGTTCGTCCTGGAAGACCTCCCACCAGGCACCGCGGCTAGCTTCATCCGCTGGCCGGGCCAGCTTCCATGATCCGTCGGCGTGGGGTGTCTCAGCGGTGTTGACCGTGGCTTCCTTATAGGCCTCGGGCACCGGAGCGACCGGCCGTTGGTAGGGCGGTGCCACCGAGCAGCCTGCCAGCAGCAGGAGGGATGCCAGCAATCCGGCGACGGGAAGGGAAGATGAAGTGGGTGTCGTCATGACCTTACTCCTGGGAAGCATGGTAGGCAGAGGGGCCGGCCACCAGCGGGGCATCGTGATGGGTGGCGGAATGGAGCTTGTGCTTCTTGTCCAGGGTGCGCAGCACCACGTAGAACACCGGTGTGAGGAAGAGGCCGAACAGGGTGACGCCCAACATGCCAAAGAACACGGCGATGCCCATGGCGTGGCGCATCTCGGCGCCGGCACCGCTGGATAGCACCAGGGGTACCACCCCCATGATGAAGGCGATGGAGGTCATCAGGATGGGCCGCAGCCGCAACCGGCTGGCGTCGATGGCGGCCTGGATCGGCGTACTGCCCTGCATCTCCAGTTCCCGGGCGAATTCAACGATGAGGATGGCGTTTTTGCAGGCCAGCCCCACCAGCACCATCAGCCCGATCTGGGTGAAGATGTTGTTGTCGCCACCGGTCAGCCAGACCCCGGCCAGGGCGGCAAAGAGGCTCATGGGCACGATCAGGATCACCGCCAGGGGCAAGGTCAGGCTTTCGTACTGGGCCGCCAGCACCAGGAAGACCAGCAGCACGCTGATGGGAAAGACCCAGAAGCCCGCATTGCCGGCCAGAATTTTCTGGTAGGTGAGGTCGGTCCACTCGAACTTGATACCCCGGGGCAGGGTGGCGGCGGCCACCCGTTCCGCGGCGGCTTCGGCCTGGGCCGAGGAATAGCCGGGGGCGGGGCCGCCGTTGATGTCAGCGGCGGTGTAGCCGTTGTAGCGCACTACCATTTCCGGGCCAAAGGTGTGGCGGACCTTGACCAGGGAGGAGAGGGGAACCATTTCCCCAGCCTGGTTACGGGTCTTCAACTGGCCGATATCCTCCGGGTGAGCCCGGAAGGGAGCATCGGCCTGGGCCCGCACCTGATAAACCCGGCCGAAACGGTTGAAGTCATTGACGTACTGGGAGCCCAGGTAAATCTGCATGGTGTCGAAGACGTCGGTTACCGAAACCCCCAACTGCTTGGCCCTGGCCCGGTCCAGATCCACGTCGATCTGGGGCACGTTGATCTGGTAGCTGGAGAACATGGGCCCCAGGGCCGGCTCCTGGCGGGCTGCGGCCATGAAGTCGTTGGCTGCCTTGTTCAGTTCGGCATAGCCCAGGGCGCCCCGGTCTTCGATCTGCATCTTGAAGCCGCCCACGGTGCCCAGCCCCATGACCGGCGGCGGCGGAAAGACGGCGATGAAACTATCGGGAATCGCTGCGTACTTCTCGTTGAGGGCGGCGGCGATAGCACCGGCCGAGAGCTCCTTGCCCTTGCGTTCATCAAAGGGCTTGAGGCCGACGAAGACGATACCGGCGCTGGAGCTATTGGTAAAACCGTTGATGGAAAGGCCGGGGAAGGCGATGGCGTGTTCCACCCCGGGTTGCGCCAGGGCGATTTCACTCATCTTGCGGATCACCGCTTCGGTGCGGTCCAAGGAGGCGCCGTTGGGCAACTGGGTGAAGCTGACTAGGTATTGCTTGTCCTGCCCGGGCACAAAGCCTCCCGGCACCAGGTAGGAAAGCCCCACCGCCCCGGCCAGCAGGGCCAGATAGACACCGATGGCGCCGGCCTTGTGGGAGATGACATGGGTAACGCCATGGCCGTATCGGTCGGAGGAACGGTTGAAGAACTGGTTGAAGCGGCGGAAGAAGCCGCCCAGCCAGCGGTCCATCTGCCGCGTTAGCCAGTCCGGCCGCTCGCCGTGGCCCTTCAGCAGCAGGGCGGCCAGGGCCGGGGAGAGGGTCAGGGAGTTGATGGCCGAAATCACCGTGGAAATGGCGATGGTCATGGCGAACTGCTTGTAGAACTGGCCGGTCAGCCCGGTCATGAAGGCGAGGGGGACAAACACGGCCACCAGGGTCAGGGCAATGGCGATGATGGGGCCGGAAACCTCCCGCATGGCCCGATAGGTCGCCTCCCGGGGCGTCAGCCCGGCCTCGATGTTGCGTTCCACGTTCTCCACCACGACGATGGCGTCGTCCACCACGATGCCGATGGCCAGCACCATGCCGAACAGGGAGAGGGCGTTGATGGAATAGCCGAAGCCCAGCATCAGGGAGAAGGTACCGACGATGGAGACCGGCACCGCCAGCAAGGGGATGATGGAGGCGCGCCAGGTCTGCAGGAAGACAATGACCACCAGCACCACCAGGGCGATGGCTTCCAGCAGGGTATGCACCACCGCCTCGATGGAGGCCCGCACGAACTGGGTGGGGTCATAGACGATGTCGTACTGCACCGAGTCCGGGAAATCCCGGGACAGTTCCTGCATGGCTTCCCGCACGGCGCTGGAAATCTGCAGGGCATTGGCCCCCGGTGCCTGGAAGATGGGAATGGCCACCGCCTGCTGGTTGTCCAGCAAGGCCCGCAGGCCGTACTCGGCCGCCGCCAGCTCCACCCGGGCCACATCGCCCAGGCGGGTGATGCCGCCGTCGGGGGAGGTCTTGACGATGATGTCGGCGAATTCCTCCGCCGTTTTCAGACGGCCCTGGGCGTTCACATTGAGCTGCATCTGCACGTCCGGCAGGCTGGGGGAAGCGCCCAGGGTGCCGGCCGCCACCTGGATGTTCTGCTCCCGGATGGCGCGCACCACCTCGGTTGCGGTCATGCCACGCTGGGCTACCTTGCCCGGGTCCAACCAGACCCGCATGGCGTAGTTGCCGGAGCCGAACAGACCCACCTCGCCGACGCCCTGGATGCGGGCCAGCCGGTCCTTGACGTTGATCAGCGCGTAGTTGCGCAGATAGGTCATGTCGTAGCGCCCGTCCGGCGAGGTGAGGTGCACCACCATGGTCAGGGTGGGGGAGCTTTTCAGGGTGGTCACGCCGAGGCGCTGCACGTCTTCCGGCAGGCGGGGCAGGGCCTGGGAAACCCGGTTCTGCACCAGTTGCTGGGCTTTATCCGGGTCCACCCCCAGCTTGAAATTGACGGTCACCGTGAGGTTGCCATCGCTGTTGGCCTGGGACTGCATGTACAGCATGTTTTCCACGCCGTTGATGGATTCTTCCAGGGGTGCGGCCACCGTTTCGGCGATCACCTTGGGGTTGGCCCCCGGGTACTGGGCCCGTACCACCACGGAAGGCGGCACCACTTCCGGGTACTCGGAAATGGGCAGATTGAAAACGGCCAGAATCCCGGCCAGCAGGATGAGGACCGAGATCACGCCGGCGAAGATGGGCCGATCGATGAAGAACTTGGAAATATTCATGGGGTTTTCCTGTTGGGGCCTGGGCTCAACCGGCCTTGCCCGTAGCGGCGGGGGAGTCGGTTGGGGTCTGGGCGGCAGCCGGGACCTTGGCCGCTTCCTGCCCCCCGTCGTTTGCATCCCCCCCTGGCATGGGGGTGGTCTGTGGATTGATCAGGTCACCCGGGCGGATGCGTTGCAGGCCATTGACGACGATGCGCTCACCCGCCTGCAGCCCCTGCTCGACCACCAGCAGGCCGTGCTGAGTGGCGCCAGTCCGTACTTCCCGGTATTCGGCTTTGTTGTCGGCCCCCACCACCAGGACAAAACGCTTATCCTGGTCAGTGCCGACGGCCTTTTCGTTGATCAACAGGGCATTGCGCTCCTGGCTGCCCCCCAGGCGGATGCGGGCGTAGAGGCCGGGGATCAGGCGGCCATCCGGGTTGTCGAAGAGGGCGCGCACCCGAATGGTGCCGGAGGCGGTATCGAGGCGGTTGTCCACCGAGTGGATGCGGCCTTCCCGGGAGTAGCCGACTTCGTTGGCCAGCCCCAGGCTGACCGGTAGGTCCGGTGTCTGGCCGCTGCTGGCTGCATTGATGTACTTGAGGAAGCTCTGTTCATCCACCTCGAAGGCTGCGTAGATGCGCGCTGCCGCCACGATGCTGCTGAGGGGCGCGCCAGCATTGGCTGTGACGAGGTTGCCCGGAGTGACCTCCGCCCGGGACAGGCGGCCATCGATGGGGGCGCGGATTTCGCAGTATTCCAGGTTCAGCCGGGCCACCTTCAAGGCGGCCTGGGCCGCTTGCAGGCTGGCGGCGCCATCCCGGGCCTGGTTCTGCTTTTCTTCGAAATCCCGCTTGGCGATGGCGTTGTCGGCCAAAAGTCGTTCGGCCCGGGCCAGTTCCGTCGCCGTATAGGCGGCCCGGGATTCCGCTGCAGCCACCTGGGCCTGGGCCCGGGCCACCTCGGCGGCAAAGGGGCGCGGGTCGATGGTGAACAGCAGGTCGCCCTTGCGCACCACGGCGCCATCCTTGAAATGTACGGCGGTGAGAATGCCGGAGACCTGGGGGCGGATGTCCACCCGGTCCACCGCCTCCAGGCGGCCGGAAAACTGCTGCCAATCCACAATGCTGCGGCTGAGCACGGCGGCAACATCCACGGTGGCGGCAGTGGGGGGCGTATTGGCGTGCGCTTCGTTACCACTGCTGAGTCCCCAGGCAGCGGCAGTAACGGTGACGATCCCGGCCAGGGCAAGGCTGATGGCGGTACGCCGGGAGTAGGGGGGGAGGGTGAGGCGCTTGGAGGGGAACATGGCGGACCTTTCGGAATGTGAAAGCTGGAAAATGAAATGCGGAAGGGCGCAGCCAGGGCATCAGCCCCGAGCGGTCGCCTGGGACGCCAGGCGGTAACGGAGGAAGGCCGAGACTTCAGCCAGCAAGGGGGCATGCCGGGGCAATTCCTCGTGCTTGACGTCAAAACGGGTGATCTGGGTGGGTACGCCAGCGGCGATCAGGGCAGCGGCGTACTGTTCGGCTTCCCGGTGCAGAACGTCGCATTTGGCCGTGGCGATGTAGGCCGGGGGCAGGCCCTGGAGGCGACGGCAGGCGAGGGGAGCGGCGTAGGGGTGAAGTCGCTCCACGGAACCTGGCAGGTATTGGGCGTAACGCTGGGCGCAGGTCTGGGGCTGGAGGTCGGAGCGCAGACGCTCGGCATCCCCCAGCAGGGTCATGCTGGGATCCAGCATGGGGCCGAGGAGCACCTGGGCGGCCAGAGCATCACAATTAGAGGGTCGGCCGGGAATCGCGCGAAATCCTCAAAAAAACAACTTAATTTATTGTTCGTAAAAGGAAAATAACTTGGTTTTGGGTAAGGCTGGTTTTGACTGGCCTTACCCTCTTCTCATCAATTGAGGCTTAGGTTCCGCAGGTCAGCGCCTTATTTGCGCTGACGAAAATGCTGTCGGGCTTGGATCTGAACTCTGTGTCTGGCTGGCCGTTGTGCGACTTGCACATCGGTGCAATGTAGTTGAGTTTTCGAAGTGCTTCATTATCAAGCTTCGGCAGTATTACGTGCGCCCCTACCTCCGCCAGTGAATTGCACCCCGCTACATGACATGTTGGCGTTGAGGAAACCTTGGTGAAGACCTTCCAGTGGTCCAACCAAGATCCGCACTTACAGTCCTTGTCCGAGGTCCCATTAAGATTCTTCATCGTAACGGAACCATTGGTGGTCAGTGTCTTGCTCATGAGCATCTCCCAAAAGTAACCACGCACGTGCATGGCAATTCATGATATTGGGATTTTTCCTGAAGAAATCAATAGTCATTGACCTTGGTTTGCTGATTCAGCCTCCAAAATTCGGAACCCATCATCTAGCACCGCGGCCTTACGTCGGAAATCCAGCACGTAGTCACCAAAACGATTGATGTGCTCCAGCCGGTATGGCGCCAGCCCAGCCAACACTTCCTGGTTGATCAGAGAACCTTCGGCTCGTAGTTGCTTTAGGACCCGACTCATCCCCACCACATTGTGCAAGATGACCATGTTGGCGATCAGATGGTTGTATTTGATGACCTTGCGCTGTTCGTGGCGCAGGTTTTCGGCGATCTCCCCTTCTCCACCGAAGAAGAGTTTTTTCGCAAAGCCATTGAATTGCTCCGACTTGTTGGTTTCTGCGTGGATGAGCCGGCGCAGTTCAACGTCACCAACATATTTCAGCAGGAACATGGTTCGGACTACCTTGCCGAGTTCCTTAAAGGCGAAATACAGCTTGTTCTTTCGGCTGTAAGTACCGAGGCGGCGCAGGATAGCCGATGCTGAAATCTTTCCAAGCTTGATCGAGACAGCCACGCGCAGCATATCTGGCAGATGGGTTTCGATCATCTGCCAGTTGATGTCGTCGCTGAAAAGACGATCGATATGGACGAACCTCTTGTTACTCTCGGGCCGATGAAACACCAGATCCTTGATGCCACGGATGCGCGGCATCAGCTTAATGCCTAAGAGATGGGAAAGCGCAAACACCGTGTAGCTCTGGGCCTGGGTGTCGCCATGGATGGTATCCGGCCGGACATCTGAGGTGTTGGTCATCAACCCATCGAGGATGTGCGTACCCTCGTAGGTGCCGCAGGAAATGAAGTGACTGAACAGCGCGATGAACTTGTCGGAGACATGGTAGTAGCCGATGCCGCCATAGCCGCCGTAGCGGATGTGGTGCTCGGAAATCAGGTTCTGCTCGTAGAGGTTCCATTTCGTGCCGTCGGCCGAGGCATGCTTGCCTGAACCCCAGTAGCTGGGCAATTCGAACTTGTTATAGGCGTTGATAACCTTGACGATGGCCTTTTCCAGTACCTCTTCCGTGATGTACTTGATGTTGAGCCAGGCAATCTGCTTGCGGCTCATCCCTCGAATTGAACGTGCTGTCTGAGTGGGCCCAAGGTTACAGCCATAACAGAACAAGGTACTGATTACTCTTGGACGCAATTCCTCGATCCGACTCTCTGTTCCCATCAAGGGACGGAATAGCTTGTGCAGTTGCAGCCAGCGCTCCGTGTCGATCAGTACGTCAACAATGCTGATGTTCTCCAGATGCTCAGTGATCAGCAGGTCGATTGTCCTGATGCCAGGCGGTAGTTCGCTGGCTGGTGGCTTCTTCAGGATTAGCCGACCATCGACGATTTCGGCATAGGCGTTGTCCGGAAACTCTGCATCGACGGCTTCGGCGGTCTCCAACAAAGCCGCCTTCAAGGTCTCCGTAAAGGCTCTGGGGTCGGTTTCGACACCGGTCACTTCGCCGTACTGGGCCAACTCAGAATTCAGAGTATCGTCGTCAACCAGTTGCTCCCGGTAGTCGTCGTAGCGCTCGCCATGCTGGATGAACAGATCACCCGATTTCAATTCATCACGGATCGCATACAGGACCGCCAGCTCAAAGTAACGGCGGTTGAGGGCAACGATCTGCCCATCGGCACGTTCAGAGACGACCAGTTTTCGCCAAGCCGTAGGTAGCCATAGGAAATCTTCCTCAGCATTCAGCCCAACTAAGGACAGTGGGACGATTTCATGGCGGGTGCCACGCAGCGCCTGCAACGCTGCCATCATCCGGATCAAGGTGTCATCCTCGCTGCTGCTCTGGGGATTGACGATCTCGATGCAGTTTAGCAACTGGGCACGAACAACCTTATAGGGTTGGACGAGGAACGGCAGATGATTACGCCCCGCATAAGCCATGTGCTCATCACAGATGGCTACCAGGTCATCGACATTGGCTATCAGGCTGCCACCGATGGCCTCCACGCGTTGATGATCCGTACCGTCGATCCGATAGGCCAGCAACATCTCTTTCAATTGCCCGATCAGGCGGTCGGTCCGCTGCTGGTGTTCCTGCTGGTATTCGCCTAGCTTGTTGCGTGCCTGGTTATCCAGGTTCTGAAGCATACGGACGAATAGGTCGGCAGCATCGTCGAGCGTCTGGGCAAATTGCGAACGGATATAGATGACGGCCAGTGCGTAGCGTTTCTGTGGCCTCAGTTCCGCCATTTCCGTCGCATCCAACGAGCGGGCGATATAGCGATACTGCTTGAGCTTTGGGACGGGGATATCCGGTTTTGGCAGTTGGTCGACCAGTAGCTGGAGCCGACGGATATGCTGAAGGTAGGAGCGGGTTTCCTTATTGGTCGGTTTCTTCGGTTCTCGCTTGAGTAGATTCCAGGTGCTGCTGGTATCGCCCGACTTGACCTTGAACAGGCTGTCGATCAAGGCTTTTACCTTGGCATCAAGTTGATCGGTAATACTCGCAAAATGGACATCGTGGATTTTCTCCCGGGCCTGGATGGCTAGCCGATCAAGCGTGGAGAAACCAGGTAATTCGTAGCGATGATGAACCAGTTCTTCAAGCATTACGTTGACGATGTCTGCTACAACATGCCGGCTGTCTGCTGCTGTTTCAGCGATATGTCGCAACCAGGCACGCCCTTGGTCGTCCAGAGGACGAACATTCAGGTAGCGTCGAAGTGCTGCGATCAATGCCGTGCGCGTTGTCGTACGGTCGAACTGTCGGAGTTCGTCAAACCTTGCTGGTCGGTGCCCCGTTTGGGCCACAATATGCTGGCGAATCGCCGCCGGCACATCCTTGATATGGACAAAGTACCCAAGGCGCTGAAACAGTTTCAGGTAGATGAAGACTGCTGCGCGGGCAACGGGCCGCTTTACGGTCTTGTCGATGAAAGCGATTTCATCGGGCGTCAGGGTATAAATCTCGGCGAGATCCTGTGCCGATGGATCAGCTTTCAAGCGGGGATATGCGGTCTCGTGAAGCTGGGTCATGTAGCATCAATCCCAGTGCCTGCCAGTGGCCGGATCGCGGCAGACTACCTCCAGAAAGCACTCACGGGTGTCGGCAATACGATGGAGTTCATCGAGCAATGCGTAGAGATGATCGTCCAGGACATCTGTCGATGGGGTCGGGACGGAGATTTGATATCGACGACCATCCTGGTCCAGCGGTTGCGCCTGAAATCGGGCAAGGCAGGTACTCGCCATGTCCCGTAAGGCATTGGCGACACCGCGTCGACCGCCGTTGAAGGCGGACAGATCGATGGAAACCTCGATCGTTGTGAGGGTGACCTTGGGCAGGCTTGGCAGTTGCGGGGGCAAAACAGGCTGCTTTTCTGGGAGCACCCGATCCAAGCCCTGCTCGAAACGCGCCTTCTGATCGGTGCTGACCCCATCCAGATAGCGCATGGCAGCCTTCACATCACGCCAGCCCACGTAATTCATCAGCTCCCGGAGGTCCCAGCCGCTCATGCCCGCCCACTGGGCGAAGCCACGGCGCAGCGAGTGGCTGCTGAAGGCGTCGGCATCGGCCACACCTGCCTGGCTCAATAACCTTCGAAGTATAGGAATGATGCTGCTCGGGGTCAGTTCGGCCTCGGATAGGTGCCCCCAGCGATCAATCTTGCGGAATAGCGGCCCTGCTGTCAGTTGGGACAAGGCCAGCCAGTCTTCGACCGCCTCGACTGGACACAGCCGGGACAAGGCTGGGCAAGAGTAGCTCCGGCCTTCCAGGTTGCGATCCCCCTTGCTGCGGGGCAAAAAGCAGGTCAGCCCCTCACCGGGTTTGATTTCGATGAATTCAATGCGAAGGTTGGCCAGTTCATCGGAGCGGAACCCGCGCCAGAACCCGAGGAGAACCAGGGCCCGATCCCGCTTAAGTCGCAGGGTGCCGGCAGTATCTCCTTGGCGGACAGCTGCAGCCGTGGCCGTCGTCAGCCAGTCGGTAACACCGTGGAGGATTTCCAGTTCCAGCGGCTTGGCCCGCTTTTCCTGGGCCGGATGCAGGGTCCGAATGCCCTTCAAGAGTTGCCGAATCTTCGGAGCCTTGGTCGGGTCCGGAAAGCCATGATCCTGGTGCCAGCGGGACAGCGCCGCAAGGCGGTGCTTCAGTGTGTTCAGTGACAGTGATTCGGCATACGCAGCCAGGTAGCGGGCAATCGAGTCGATAGTTGCCGGTAACAAGCCTCCCCACTCAATCTCGAAGTGCTGGATGGCTGATGCATAGCTGCGCCGGGTATTGGCCCGTTCGGCCGCGCCAAGGTAGAGATCGACCTGACTCATCCCTCTATACCTTGGGGGACTTTAATGCGGTGCCGTGTACGCCGGAAATGTGATTTCCCGTCGGCTCCACGCCGATTCCTGATTGAGACAGTCCTTCAAGAATCCCGCAAGTTGAGGGGCGACGGTCGTCGGGACAACGGCTGCGCAGCTCAAGAAGCTGCTTTTCCAGCACTTGGAGTTCACCAATTCGACGGACGACATGCCCGATATGCTCATCCAGTAAGCGGTTTACCTCACCACAGTTTTCTTCTGGCGATTCCTTGAAGTGCAGCAGTGTTCGAATCTCATCAAGTGTCATGTCCAAGCCACGACAATGCCGAATGAACGTCAGTCGCTCCAGGTGCATTGACCCATAGATACGGTAATTCCCCTCGCTCCGCCCAGGCTCCGGCAACAATCCTTCGCGCTCATAGTAGCGGATTGTGTCCACATTACTTCTCGCCAAACGCGCCAGTTCGCCAATTTTCATTGCAGCCTCCCTAGTTCGCCTATCAAGCCCTGCTCGGCTGTAGCGCGATGATAGCCATGCCGCCGAGGCATATGGCACTGCCCAGCAGGTCCCAACGTGTCAGGGGGATTCCATCAACCCGCCATAGCCACAGCAAGGCGATCGCAACATAGACGCCGCCATAAGCAGCGTAGATGCGACCAGCGGCGCCTGGATGCAATGTAAGGAGCCAAGCAAATAAAGCCAGTGACACGGCAGCCGGGATCAGAAGCCAACGCTGTCGCCCCTGCGTCAGCACCAACCAGGGCAAGTAGCAACCGACGATTTCAGCCAGCGCGGTGACGATGAAAAGACTCAATATCTTCAGGAACTCCAACATGCCCTTCTCCTTGGCTCTTTTTATTGTAGCCGCTTGACCTTGAAGTGACTCAAGGGTTTTTAATGGCATCAACAACTAGGAGATTGTCATGCTCACCCATGCTGAAAAACACCGATCCAATGAATCTGAACGTTGCACATGTTCAGGTAACTGTGCGGCCGGCACAACCTCCATTCAGGATATGTCGGATGTCGCCATATCCACCTCCTTGGGGAATACGCGAGCTTTTCGGATTCCCGCCATGGACTGCCCGAACGAAGAAAGCGATATCCGTAAGGTATTAGCAGGAATCGAGGGGATTCGGTCACTACGCTTCGAACTGGCGGCCCGGACCCTGACCATCGACGGAGAGCAGCCTCCCCTGGAAAGCGCCCTACAGGCCATTCGCCAGCTTGGTTTTGAAGTGCAGCCCATCGGAATGGAACAGAAGGCTGAAACACCAACGGGCCTCGGCGAGATCAGTAAGGCGCTCATCGCCTTGGCATTGGCCATCGGTGCCGAGGCGTTGGATTTCTTTGCACCCGATACCCTGCCGTTCAAAGGGCTGGGGATGGCGTTGGCCGCGGCTGCCATAGCTTTCTCCGGATTTTCCACCTATCGCAAAGGACTGGCCGCATTGCGCCGGGGTCAGTTGAACATGAACGCCCTGATGGGTGTCGCTGTGACCGGTGCATTCCTAATCGGTCAATGGCCGGAGGCTGCCATGGTCATGGCGCTCTACTCTATCGCCGAATTAATTGAGGCCCGTTCCGTTGATCGGGCACGCAATGCCATCACAGGGTTGCTCGCCTTGACCCCGGAAACCGCTGAGATTCGCCAGAACGACGGCTCCTGGCTGGAAACTCTGGCCGACAAGGTTGTCATCGGAGCGCAGGCACGGGTAAAGCCTGGTACCCGCATTCCGCTGGATGGACGGGTAACGGGAGGCAGTAGCGCAGTCAATCAGGCGCCGGTTACCGGCGAGAGCATTCCGGTAGACAAATCCACCGGTGATCCTGTTTTTGCCGGCACCATCAACGAGACCGGCACGCTGGAATTTGAGGTGACGGCTGCCGCCAATAACACAACATTGGCACGCATCATCCATGCCGTGGAGGCAGCTCAGGGCACGCGGGCCCCCACCCAGAGATTTGTTGATCGCTTTGCCGCCATCTATACGCCGACAATCTTTGTGATAGCCGTAGCAGTGGCCACCGGAGGTCCCTGGTTGCTCGACTGGACGTGGACACAGGCGCTCTACAAAGCGCTGGTTCTCCTGGTGATTGCCTGTCCCTGTGCGCTGGTCATCGCTACGCCGGTTACAGTTGTCGGCGGACTAGCCGCAGCCGCTCAGCGCGGTATCCTGATCAAAGGTGGCGTCTATCTGGAAGAGGCCCGCAAACTGCGCGCAATCGCTCTCGACAAGACAGGCACGATCACTGAAGGCAAGCCTCGGCTAGTGGCTAAGGAGGTGCTGACCCCCTCTGAACCGGAGATGAAGGTTCTTTCCTGGGCCGCCAGCTTGGCTGGTCATTCGGATCATCCTGTGTCAAAGGCTATCGCTGCCGGCCTAAAGCTGCCCGAAAACGGCCTTACCGACTTCACTGCTCTTCCAGGGCGCGGCATAGAAGCCCGCCTGGATGGACATACCTTGATACTGGGCAACCACCGTCTTATCGAGGATCGGGGGTTGTGCAGCCCGGAGATTGAGGCGCGTCTAGCCGTTCATGAAAACCAAGGGCGAACGGCTACCCTGCTGGCTACCGAGGATCGGGTCCTGGCCATCTTTGCGGTAGCCGACACCATCAAGGAGAGTTCTCGGGAAGCGATCACTGATCTGCATCGCCTTGGTGTCACATCGGTCATGCTCACCGGTGACAACGTGGCGACTGCGGCCAGTATTGCTCGCCAGGCTGGCATCGATGATGCACGAGGCAATCTGCTTCCGGAAGACAAGCTGGCCGCGATTGAGGAACTACAGGTCCGTCTTGGCCCGACTGCGATGACCGGCGACGGTATCAACGATGCGCCCGCCTTGGCACGAGCCGATATCGGTGTTGCCATGGGGGCCGCCGGTACGGATACGGCCATGGAAGCTGCCGATGTGGTGATCATGAATGACGATTTGCGGCGGATTCCGGAAACAATTCGGTTGTCGCGACGTACGCATGCCGTACTCTGGCAGAACATCTCCTTGGCGTTGGGGATCAAGGTCGTATTTTTGGGATTGGCGCTGTTTGGTAGCGCAACCATGTGGATGGCTGTATTTGCCGACATGGGAGCCAGCCTGCTGGTCGTTGCGAACGGCCTACGTATGTTACGAGTCTCAGTACCGCAAACCAAAGACTAAAACCACCTTTGGTGGTCGACAGCGGGGCCCCATCAGCAGGCCAGCCGTACGCCTATTTCAGTCTTGCCGTGGGCGGATTCTGCAAAGGCTTTTCCATCATGCATCCGGGCAATCGCGCTAACGATGGAGAGGCCCAGTCCATGATTCTGATGGCCTTGGCTACGCGATGCATCTACGCGGAAAAAGCGATCAAAGATATGAGCCAGGCTCATAGCAGGAATCGGTTCACCTCGGTTGATCACCGAGAGCTTGACCTGTCCGTTATTTTCCATAGCAATACGAATCACGATTGAACTTCCGTGATCGGCATGCCGGGCCGCATTATTCAGAAGATTGGATAGAACTCGCCGCAGCAGTGCTGCATCGTACTGTCCTGATGCATCACCTTCGATAGACCATTGGAGGTCGGAATCGAGCAGTACCGCTTCGTAGTAGTCGGCTACTTCGGCACAAAGCTGGGCAAGGCTTGGGACGGGAATCCGCCGGGCTTTGGCACCCCGGTCGGCATGTGACAGGAATAGCATGTCATTGATGATGCCCGACAGCCTGTGCATTTCTTCGAGATTCGAACCGATACAATCGCGCAGGTGCTCGTCCTTGTCGTTACCACGCAAGGCCAACTCGCTACTGGCGATGATGTTTGCCAATGGGGTTCTCAGTTCGTGCGCCACATCAGCATTGAACCCTTCGAGCTGTTGATAAGCTCTTTCCAATCGGTTCAGCAAATCGTTGAATTGATCGACGAGAACTTGTAGCTCGGCAGGAATCCCTTCTGTCTCTAACCGCTTGTCGAGGGAAAGGACCACGAGGCTGTGCGTTTGCTCAGCTAGCGTCCGAATGGGAGCCAGTCCAAAATAAACGATCAGGTAGCCACCTAGTGTGATTGCGGTACTTCCGATTAATGCAGCGCCCCAGAGGATGACTGCGAGGCGAGCCAGAATCGCCTCATCGGGTGCGATATCGAGCGCCAACTCGGCAATAGAGAAATTTGTCCTCTGGGCTTTGTCGGGGAGCGCAAGCGAATAAAAACGAGCTTTTGATGGCCATGCACTCGGCGTCGAAATGAAGCGTGCCCCACCCTGCCGATCGATTAACTTGAGATGGGAGTCCCGATTGATTTTCAGAAGATCTTCCAGGTCGTGCTCAAGCGCCCCTGGTTGCCGGTGTGCCGGTGTTTCTTCAAACAGGTGATGAATCGCCGTACTTAGCTTTTCAAGACGCAGATCCTGTTGTGCTTCAAGGTTGGCTTTGACCGAGAAATAAACTCCGAGGCACAAACATCCCAGGACCCCCAAACTCAGCGAAGCGAGCCAGCGTATGAGGCGACCACTCAGCGTTGGGTTGCTCATCCTTTTGGGTCTCATTCGCGTAGTTCGAGGATGTAGCCCATGCCGCGTACGGTGTGTAGCAACGGTGTCTCGAAAGGTGTATCCATTTTGGCGCGAAGTCGCTTGATTGAAACTTCAACTACGTTGGTGTTGCTGTCGAAATTCATATCCCAAACCTGCTCGGCAATCTCGGTTCGCGACAGCACCTCGCCTTGTTTCCTGAGAAATAGAGAAAGCAGCAGAAACTCCTTGGCGCTCAGATCGATACGTTGACCGTTCCTGAGAACCTTACGACGAACCAGGTCCATTTCAAGATCGTGCAATGTCAGACGGTTCGACGGGGCTTCCGGCTGCTGCGGCGCCGACCGGCGTAGCAGTCCCTGGATTCGGGCAATCAGCTCAGAAAAGGCAAATGGCTTAACCAGATAATCATCGGCGCCGGCCTGCAAACCGGTAACCCGGTCCTCCACTTTACCCAGTGCGGTCAGCATCAAGACCGGTGTTTGTTTCTTGGTGCGCAAAGCGGCCAATATCGAAAGCCCATCCATGCCGGGTAGCATGGAGTCGAGGATGATGGCCGCGTAATCGAACTCTAGGCTCATGTGAAGCCCAGTGATGCCATCGTGAGCAAGGTCCACGACGAAGCCGGCGGTACTCAATCCCTTCTGTAGATACTGGGAAAGCTTTTTCTCATCTTCGATAACCAATAGTTTCATTTCTTCACGAATCGAATGATGTCAATTTTGTAAACTTCCTGTTGGCGTTCTGTCAGAGGCCATTTCATATAGTTGAGCCATGCCAGCTAACTGACTGGCATTTCAAAAAACTATTGAAACGACATTTGCTACAAGGAGCCCTGACATGAAAACCAAACAAGTACTTTCCATCACCATTCTTTGCGCCGGCTTTGTCGCATCGGGGATGGCATCTGCGGAGTCCGTGATCCACAGTGGTGCCGGTGGTGCTACGGCGATTTACCCGTCGCACAGTACCGGTGGCAAAACGACGCAACAAGTCCAGAAGGAATTGGAAGAGTTCAAACGCAATCCTGTCAGCGCCGATGGCCAATACCGCTATGTGGGTGGCGACCAGGGGTGGGCACTAGTCCAGCACGAATATGCCTATCGTGATGGTAAATGGCAAGATGCTGACAAACTCGACCACAAGACGCCGAAGCCTTCCCTGGAGATGACCCCTGAAGAGCGGAAGCAGCGTGACGAGTTGTATCGCCCCTAAAATATCAGGGTTTGCACTCAAGCGATGGCAAAGAGACGATCTTGGCCATCGCTTAATTGCTGATGGCATACCATCAAATTCCCTTCGATACTTCGCTTCAGGGGTAGTACTACTTCTGCTAAGATTGATTTCATGCGTCGCTGGCTTTCCATCTTTCTCCTGGTGTTCCTACCACTCCAATTTACTTGGGCGATGGCGGCTGCTTATTGTTCGCATGAAACCGATCCTGCGGCTCAGCACCTTGGTCACCATGAGCACAAACATCAGACTGATGACGGTGCAAAAGATGCCAAGGGGTCACTTGCCAGCGTCGACAGTGATTGTGCAGTGTGCCATGCAGGTTGTCTTGCAGCCATGACGAGTACGACCAAGGTCGTGCCGATAGCTGAGATTGTGGCTGAACATCTGCAGCCCCTTCATTACCAGGTGTCGCTATACGGCGACCAACCCGAACGTCCCAACTGGTTCATCCCCGCCTAATCGGCGGGGCTGGGTTGTTGTTGCCCACCTGTCTGTAGCAGCATCAGCTGCTACTTTCGCCATGCCGCTTACCGGATGGCGCCCCGCCGATTCCCTATGTGTCTTTCGTCACTGGAGAATCGGATGCACCCAAGAGTCACAATTACCGCATTACTGGTCCGAGGCCTTTTCGGAGTTATGGTGCTTACTAGCACCCATCTCTGGGCTCAGGCGGAGAAATCACCGTCGTTGAGTGCCGCCACGCCAACTCCTCTCAAGGAACCAACAGGTACCTTGAATCTCGCTGCTGCAATTAATCTTGCCCTGGCATTCAATCCCGAATTATCCGCAGCGGCCAACGAATTGCGTGCCGTAGAAGGAACTGTGGTTCAAGCCGGCATACTGCCAAACCCGGATATTTCAACCTTAGTTGAAGATACCCAAAACAAGGCAACCCGTACCACTACTGTTCAGATCAACCAATTGATTGAATTGGGTGGCAAGCGTGCAGCTCGAATTGCCTCTGCCGAACGGGGAAGGGATGTGGCGACAGCTGACTTAGCTGCCAAGCGCTTGGATGTCAGAGCGACCGTGGTTGGATCATTCTTTGACGTCTTGGTAGCACAAGAGCGAGTTCGACAAGTTGAGGATTTGCTCAATCTCGCTCAGCGAGCTACTCAGGCTGCATCACGACGGGTTATCGCTGGGAAAATCTCTCCGGTAGAAGAAACCAAGGCCCGTGTTGCAGAGGCAGCCGCTCGGGTTGAGATGAATCAAGCCAAAGGTGACCTGATCACTGCGCGCAACCGCTTAGCAGCAACATGGGGAAGCACAGCACCGCGCTTTGAGCAGGCTGAAGGGAAAACTGACATCTTGCCGGAAGTATTTCCAGCCGAAGAGATCGGGCAGCGTCTGAATAATTCTCCCGTACTTGTCAGAGCCCGCCATGAGGCTGATCGCTTCGCGGCACTTGCCGACGTTGAGCGATCCCGCCAGATACCCAATGTCACTATTAGCGTGGGCTCAAAGCGAGCTGAAGATCTTGGGCGTGATCAGACTATTGTTGGCGTTTCAATCCCATTCCCGATATTTGATCGCAATCAGGGCAACCTGCTCGAAGCGCTTCGGCGAGCCGACAAGGCACGAGACGACCTCAGTGCTACAGAAATCCGCTTAAGCACCGCGATTGCGCAAAACCAGGAGCGTCTAAAGGCACTCGTCGTCGAAGCGCAAACCCTGCAAAGCGAAATCCTACCTGGTGCTCGCAGTGCTTATGAGGCTGCCAGCAAGGGTTTCGAGCTTGGGAAATTTAGCTTTCTGGAAGTCCTGGATGCTCAACGGACCTTTTTCCAGGCGAGAGCTCAGTACCTGAGAAGCTTATCCGAGGCCCACCGGACTGCCGCAGAGCTGGAGCGTGTCCTTGGTTCCACCAATTCAATATCGCCCGTCGTACCTAGCCGTCCGTAGGAGCCAGTTGTGAAGATCAATTTTAAAAAGAACGCGTTGAATATCCCTAAAAAGCAGGGTGTCACCATTGCTGTGATTGTGGCCCTGGGCTTGATTACCGGTGGATGGATCCTGGTATCCGGTCCGTCCAAGCCGGCCGGAGAACAGCATGAGCATAACAACCATGAGGAATCCAAGGGGCATGCCGATGCCGAGCACCATGGTGAAAAGGCTGGCGATAGCCATGACCACGCCAAGGAGCACGGCGATGCAGAACATCATGAAGGCAGCCCAAAAACTGGAGTCCATGGGGGTAAGTTGTTTACCGAGGATGGATTCGGTTTGGAATTGCTATTGGCTGAAGAGGGGGGAGAGCCGCATTTCCGGGTTTGGCTGTTCAAACAAGACAAGCCGTTGGTACCAACTGCCGCTAACGTTTCAGTGACTCTGACACGGCCAGATGGGGAAAAGCAGGAGATCACTTTCCAGTCAGAAAAGGACTACCTGAAAAGCACAAGCCCGATCGCAGAACCTCATGTATTTGAGGCAGCGATTGTTGCTAGGCTAGGAAATGCTCCGTTCCTGTTTATGTATACACAGGAAGAAGGAAAAATCGAACTGACGGAAGAGCAGGTTAAATCTGCCGGTATTTCTATTCAGAAGGCAGCCCCTGCAAAAATTAGAACCTCTGCGAAATTGCCGGGAGAGATTCGCTTCAATGAAGATAGGACCGCGCACGTCGTACCGCGGTTAGCCGGTGTTGTAGAGAGCGTTCCTGCCAATCTTGGGCAACCAGTCAAGCGTGGACAAGTACTAGCCGTAATCGCAAGCACGGGACTCTCCGAGCAACGTAGCGAGTTGTTAGCTGCTCAGAAACGCCTAACTCTGGCTAAGTCCACCTATGAGCGGGAAAAGAAGCTCTGGGAGGAAAAAATTTCGGCGGAGCAAGACTACCTTCAAGCACAGCAGGTACTGCGGGAAGCTGAAATTTCCGTCGCGAACAGCCAGCAGAAGCTGGTTGCCCTGGGAGCCGGCTCAAGCGTATCGGGGAGCCTCAACCGCTATGAAATCCGGGCTCCTTTTGATGGCATGGTCGTCGAGAAGCACATCGCACTCGGCGAGGCCGTCAAGGAAGATGCCAGTATTTTTACGGTCTCTGACCTATCTTCCGTCTGGGCAGAAATCGTGGTTCCGGCCAAGGATCTGAACATAGTTCGTGTTGGTGAAAAGGTCATAGTTAAGGCCACTGCCTTCGACTCAAAAGCCGAAGGCAGCATCTCCTATGTGGGAGCTCTACTTGGGCAGGATACCCGTACAGCCAAGGCGCGTGTGACCCTGTCCAATCCAAATATGGCGTGGCGCCCAGGCCTATTTGTCAATGTGGAAGTCGTTTCAGGTGAGGCGGATGTTCCGGTGAGTGTTCTGGCTGATGCGGTTCAGATGATCGGAGACAAATCCATCATCTTCACCAGAGTTGCGGATGGCTTTATTGCACAACCTGTCACCTTGGGACGCTCTGACGGCAAGTTGGTGGAGGTGCTTAGTGGCCTAAAGGCGGGGACCCCATATGCAGGATCCGGTAGCTTTGTATTGAAGTCTGAACTCGGCAAGGGCAGTGCCGAACATAGCCACTGAGCCGGGAGAAGACAACATGTTTGAACGCATCATTCGACTTGCCATTGAGAACCGGTGGCTGGTCCTCTTAGCCGTGCTTGGGATAGCTGGACTTGGAATCTACAACTATCAGCGTCTCCCAATCGATGCGGTACCGGACATCACCAACGTCCAGGTTCAGATCAACACTTCTGCTCCCGGTTATTCGCCGCTGGAGGTGGAGCAACGGGTGACCTACCCGGTCGAGACCGTCATGGCCGGGTTGCCTCATCTGGAGCAGACCCGTTCCATGTCACGTTATGGATTGTCTCAAGTAACCGTGATCTTTAAAGATGGGACGGATATCTATTTTGCCCGCCAACTGGTCAATCAGCGCATTCAAGAGGCCAAGGAGAAGTTGCCGGCTGGAATTGCTCCAGCCATGGGGCCCATCTCAACTGGCCTTGGGGAAATCTATCTTTGGACTGTTGAAGCCGAAGATGCTGCAAAGAAAGCAGATGGCACGCCTTATACGCCGACTGATTTGCGCGAAATCCAAGACTGGATCATCAAGCCGCAATTGCGCAATGTTCCAGGGGTTACCGAAATCAACTCGATTGGCGGTTTCGCCAAGGAATACCAGGTTGCCCCCAGCCCAGAGAAGCTGGCTTCCTATGGGCTGACGTTTCAAGACGTAGTTACAGCTCTTGACCGCAACAACGGCAACGTCGGGGCTGGCTATATAGAGAAGCGTGGTGAGCAATACTTGATTCGAGCACCAGGACAAGTACGAACCATTGAGGATATCCGGAACGTCATTCTCGGCAATGTTCAGGGAGTCCCGATCCGCATTCGTGATGTAGCGGAAGTCGGTATCGGCCGAGAGCTCCGTACAGGTGCAGCAACGGATAACGGCCGGGAAATTGTACTTGGCACCGTATTCATGCTGATTGGTGAGAACAGCCGGACGGTATCACGAGCTGTCGATCAGAAGATGGCTGAAATCAACCGCAGCTTGCCTGAAGGTGTCCATGCGGTAACCGTCTATGACCGGACTGTTCTGGTAGACAAAGCGATCAATACCGTCAAGAAGAACCTTCTGGAGGGAGCAATCCTGGTTATCGCCATCCTGTTCCTGTTCTTGGGGAACATTAGGGCGGCAGTGATCACAGCAATGGTGATTCCACTCTCCATGCTGTTCACCTTTTCAGGCATGGTGTCCTACCACGTCAGTGCCAATCTGATGAGCCTAGGGGCTCTCGACTTCGGGATCATCATCGATGGCGCAGTTGTGATCGTGGAAAACTGCGTTCGTCGCCTAGCTCATGCACAGGAACGTCACGGGCGGCCGCTAACTCGGACGGAGCGCTTCCATGAGGTCTTTGCCGCATCTCAGGAAGCACGCCGGGCGCTGTTATTTGGCCAGCTCATCATCATGATCGTATATCTGCCGATATTTGCACTCACCGGTGTCGAAGGAAAGATGTTCCATCCTATGGCGTTCACCGTAGTGACTGCTCTGGTTGGTGCCATGATCCTATCCGTCACATTCATTCCGGCAGCGGTTGCATTGTTCATCGGCACGAAGGTCGCAGAGAAGGAGAACATCCTGATGCGGATGGCCAAGCGTTGGTATGAGCCTGCTCTGGCCTATGTCATGGAAAACAAGCCGGTTGTTTTGGTCTTCACCACCGTAATGGTGATTCTCTCCAGTCTGCTTGCAACCCGCATGGGGAGTGAATTTGTTCCCAGCCTTAATGAAGGCGACTTTGCAATTCAGGCACTACGCATCCCGGGAACCAGCCTATCTCAATCAGTTGCAATGCAACAGCAACTGGAAAAGCGGCTAAAGACAGATTTCCCGGAAATTGAGCGTGTATTTGCTCGATCCGGGACGGCGGAAATTGCCTCTGACCCAATGCCACCTAATATCTCAGATGGCTACATCATGTTGAAGCCTGAAGCTCAGTGGCCAGAACCCAAAAAAACCAGAGATGAACTGCTGGCAGCCATTCAAAAGAGCGTAGGCCAGTTGCCAGGCAATACCTATGAGTTTTCTCAGCCCATCCAGTTGCGTTTTAACGAATTGATCTCAGGGGTCCGCAGTGACGTTGCCATCAAGGTCTTTGGCGACGATATGGAGGTCATGAACGATACGGCAGGAAAAATTGCCGCCATCCTCGAAAAGCTTCCCGGTGCATCCGAAGTCAAGGTGGAACAGACGACGGGATTGCCTATGTTGACGGTGAATATTGATCGGGACAAGACCGCTCGCTATGGACTCAACATCGGTGATGTCCAAGATGCAATTTCTACCGCCATAGGTGGTCGAGAAGCAGGAACGATGTTCGAAGGAGACCGTCGCTTCGATATCGTTGTTCGTTTGCCCGACACACTGCGCTCAGACCTCGAATCGTTGAAACGCCTTCCGATTGCCTTACCGAGAGCGAATGTTGGTGTAAGTGGAATGGAAGGGCGAACGACGTATATCCCCTTGGGGGAGGTAGCTAGCTTGGATTTGGCTCCGGGCCCCAATCAGGTTAGTCGCGAGAATGGCAAGCGCCGAGTGGTCGTCAGTGCCAACGTTCGGGGACGAGATATCGGCTCATTTGTTTCCGAGGCACAGAGCCGTTTGTCCGAGGTAAAAATACCGGCTGGCTATTGGACCGTTTGGGGTGGAACCTTCGAACAACTGGAATCGGCCTCCCAACGCCTAAAAATTGTGGTCCCTGTCGCATTGCTGCTGGTTTTCACACTGTTGTTCGCCATGTTTGGCAATGTGAAGGATGGACTACTGGTGTTTACTGGCATTCCATTCGCGCTAACTGGCGGGGTTGTGGCGCTGTGGTTGAGGGATATTCCACTTTCGATCTCTGCAGGAATCGGCTTCATTGCGCTGTCCGGTGTGGCGGTATTGAACGGCCTAGTAATGATTTCTTTTATTCGAAACCTGCGAGAGGAGGGGCGAACTTTAGATGAAGCAATTCATGAAGGCGCACTGACCCGCTTGCGTCCTGTATTGATGACAGCCTTGGTTGCCTCTCTTGGCTTTGTCCCAATGGCAATTGCCACAGGAACTGGTGCAGAGGTCCAGCGTCCGCTTGCAACAGTAGTGATTGGTGGGATTCTTTCGTCGACTGCTTTGACGCTTCTTGTGCTGCCTCTCCTCTATCGCCTCGTCCATGGAAAAGATGCTGAAGAAATTGACTTCACATCTGTTCCTGACGATTCGAAAAGTTAACCATTGATTCTAGTGGAATCTGTGTCTGGTTCGTCATGTGACTAGCTGGACACTATTCCATCTAATCAATCTTTATATGCAAAGACGTAGTGCTAAAGCATGAAGAGCAAAGGCGTCTAAAGTTTTGATCGATAGGATTGGGCCGAACATACGATGCCTCACAATTCTCACTCTGAACTATTTCATGACGGCCCTTTTGTTTTTGTAGCGCTGGTGCTTATATTTTTAGGTAGCCGCTTCTTAATAGAATGGCACTTAAAGAAGAAATATAAAAAAAGCCATGTGCAAAAATCCTGTCTGGCCGATTGGCAAAGCGTCCAGGGAAACAGAGAAATTCCTAGCAGTGAGAATGGGGCATGACATGGCCGGCATGTTAAGAATAAATATCTAGGAAGAAAGGTTGGGCATGACTGACATTCCTGGTTTAAATTTTCAGCTCTCTCTTGGAGCTACAACTTCCAGGGGAGTACTCAGCAATGACAAAGATCATAATCAAGAAGGCTTTTCAAAAACCCTAGAACAAATTTCTTCTAGAAAAGCAGAGCAGGGTTATTCAATAAACAACTCTGGTATCAAATCAAATTTCCAAAACAACACTCCTAGCTCCATGCACTTTCCAACCAATAATAGTGTACGTGGCGGAAGATCTGAATTTCAGGAGAATATGCTGAATATACGAGCCTATCGGCAACAGTTGATTGCTTCAAATATTGCCAATTCCGATACTCCTGGATACAAGGCTCAAGATATTGAAATTGATGAATCAATCGGTGTAATGAATCGTGAGCCGATGATATTGGCAAAATCAAACTCTAGCCACATGTCGGGAGTTGCCTTAGGCAAGGTTAATGCATTTAATTTGAAATATCGCACCCCATATCAAAGTAGTGCTGATGGCAATACTGTTGAAATGGATATTGAGCGACAGCACTTTGCTGAAAATGCTGTGATGTACCAATTCACCTTGGATCGTGTTGGAGGCGAGTTCAAGGATATGGCTGAGTTGCTTAGGAATTTAAAATAAAAATTTTGTAAATTAATTTCTGGCTAAAAGGTGTCAATCGATTGCATCGAAGTATTTATCACATGCTCAACCATATGCGGCAGGATGATGTTTTTTTGCTGATTGTCGTAGGGGTTCTAGCACTGTTCATATTTTTGTTGTTATTGATTTTTGCTACTTGGCAGGAAAGGCGATGGATTCGTATTGTAAAGTTTCTTAACTCGTTATTTCGGTTATAAAAAATTGGAATTAATAGATGTGTTTTTTAGTTTTTAAATCTATCTTAAAGTAGAGGGCAAGATTTTTTTGGGGGGGGAGTCGATGACAGCGGATATAGGCTACTCCTCAGGGACCTGCACCTGCCATCTGAAGACCACTGACCGGGAGCAATCCTGATGAAGCGGGCCGACATGGGTGGTATCGCCGCAGCTCTGATCGCGGCGCTCCTTTTCGGTGCCAACCCCCCTTTAGCCAAGCTGCTGTTAGTCCATACCAACCCCTGGCTACTGGCGGCCCTGCTGTACCTGGGCTCAGGTCTTGGTCTCCTTTTGCTTCGCCGCCTCTGGCGGGTGCCGGCGGTGTCCCTTCCAGTACTTGAGCGGGGCTGGCTGGCCGGAGCCACCCTGGCTGGCGGCGTAGTGGCCCCGGTCCTGCTGCTACTCGGCTTAGCGCGGATGCCGGCCTCCGGTGCTTCCCTGCTGCTCAATGCCGAAGGGGTAATCACCGCCCTCCTGGCCTGGTTTGTCTTCCATGAGAACTTTGACCGTCGGGTCGCCCTCGGTATGGTGGCCATCGTTGCCGGCGCCCTGGTCCTGTCCTGGCCGGGGGAGGCCAGCTTCGCCGGCAGCCAGGCCGCCTTGCTGGTCTTGGGGGCCTGCCTGGCCTGGGCGGTGGATAACAACCTGACGCGCAAGGTGTCCCTGACCGATGCTTCCTTCATCGCCATGACCAAAGGGCTGACAGCAGGTGCCACCAACCTAGCGCTAGCCCTGGCGCTCCATGCTCCGTGGCCAGCTCCTGGCATTATCACGGGAGCCCTGTTCCTGGGGCTAGCCAGCTACGGCGCCAGCCTCACCCTGTTCGTGGTGGCCCTGCGCCACCTAGGGACGGCACGTACCGGTGCCTATTTCTCGGTGGCCCCCTTTCTCGGCACGCTGCTGGCAATCTCCCTGCTGCAGGAGCCCGTCACTCCCCAACTCGCCCTGGCCGGTGCCCTGATGCTGCTGGGGGTGTGGCTGCACCTGACCGAGCGCCACGAGCACACCCATGTGCACGAGTCTGGCAGCCACGAGCACCCCCACTACCATGGCGACGATCCCCATCACGACCATCCCCATGACCCGCCTGTGGCGGCCGGTACCCGCCATCGTCACAGCCATGTCCATATGGCGTTGCAGCACAGCCACCCGCATTTTCCTGACATGCACCACGGCCACCGTCACTGAGCCGGAGTGCATGTGGCACACCTCGCTCCACAAACTTGCGGTTCCTGTACTTATGGGCTTTTGTCTCAGCCCCGAGGACTTGTTCACCTCCCTAAGCAGTCGCAGGCACAGCCTGAGCGAATTTCTAGGCCTAAGCCACTCGAGAGCGAGAGGGCCTGAATAGCGGCTGCTTCCTCTGCTTCGTACGGCTTCCGAGTCATGATTTCCTAAAAAATACCATCACACCAAATAACAAACCATTATCACTTCATATATTTCGTCAATTTCTCACCTTGCGCTATCGAAATTCAGTATGTACTATCGTAGTACGTAATACAGTACGAAATTCGAGGATGCCATGGCCAGAGCCGGAATCTACAAATCAGAAGTTATCAGAGCGCGTAACAACCTGCTGGCGATGGGGCGTTATCCATCGATTGACGCCATCCGTAGCGAGCTGGGCAACACGGGCTCCAAAGGTACGATTCACCGCTACCTCAAGGAGATCGAGGAAGAGGAAGGCGGGAATACCGGTACCCAGGTTGCGGTCAGTGATGCCATTCAAGACCTGTCAGCCAGGCTGGCCGAACGTCTGCATTTGGAAGCCGATCAGCGCATGGCGGCGCTGACCGATAAGCACAAGGCGGAAATTTCGGCGCTGAACGACACCATCATCGCGTTACGTAATGAAGTCGATTCCTTCCGCAGCCAGTCTGAGCGTCAGGTATTGGAGTTGTCGGCAGAGAAGACCACCCACAGCGAAACCCAGAGCACGCTTCAGGAAGAGAGAATCGTTCGGGCGCAAATGACGCAGCGTATCGAGGACATGGAGGGGCAACTGGCAAAGGAAGAAACGCACCGCATATCGCTGGAAGAAAAGCATCAGCATGCCCGGGAGGCGCTGGAGCATTTCCGCACAGCGGCGAAGGAGCAACGTGAGCAGGATCAGCGGCAGTTCGAACAGCAGATTCAGTTCTTGCAGGGGGAACTGCGTGGAGCCAAGGAAACGGTGAATGCGAAACAGCAGGAACTCATCCGCAGCCATGAGGACAATGCCCGTCTTTCCAGCGAGCAGACCCATTTTCGTAGCGAGTTGCATCGTCTGGAAACCGAAATTCGACCGCTACGTACCGCCCGGGAACAATTGGCGGTCTTCGAACTGAAGAATCAACAGATGGAAGAGCGTTTGGCGCAGAGCGCTGTACATATAGATGAACTGGTCGCAGAAAACCAAGGCTGTGCAGAGAAGTTACAGGAAGCGAATCAGATCGGACTCCGCCTGGAGGCAGAATTGACCGCAGCGAAAGCAGTGTTAGCCAGCCACGAACAAATCCTGCAAAGGCTCACCGTCGCAATGAAAGGCAGCGGACAGCACAAGGGCCGTGCCGAGAAGCAAGAATCGCTCTTTGACCAGGAAAAGTAATGAGGGGGATCAGCGTCGCTCGGTTTTTTTAACCAGCCTGGACGCTGCTTGCCAGCTCGCATGAATGTTGCCATTTAATTGCATCAAAGGGCGGCCACCTAGTCGCGTTCCCAACCTCTGCCACTCAGTGGCATGAGGGCAGTCGCACAGCCCCTCAACCAAGTCAGTGGTTTCGGTAGCGTACCTAACGAAAAATGGCCGGTTTTGGTTACATACCGGCCATTTCTTTACGGCGGCTTCCGACCCTCTGCGGCCATCGGACCATGCCCAATGCATGGATATGCTATCGACTATATAGCAGCAATTGGGAGGTTCCCATGGCCTTTATCCCGATCAGCCTGGACTCAAGGGTGTCTACAAATTCAGGGGCAATTCACCTTGGCATTCACCATGCCTTTAATATATCGTTCCATGCCATCAGCTTATTGACAACTTGAACTACATGTCGAAGACAAAAACCTACACCGTCAGGTATTACATTCCCCGCGTTGGCGCTGATGGAAAGCAAGGAACGATCGCTTCACTTCTGGACCTAATTGCGCAATCCCCAGAAAAAATGGGCCAGATCAGGGAGGCAGGCAGCACAGTTCACCAAGTACGAGTGCACCAAGTCGTTTCGAACCAGTGTTATTCCGCCTATTTCGTTCGCTTCAGGGATGAGCTTCCTCTTGTTGGGCAACGAACCTCTGCAGTTGAGCATCCTCCCGCACTTGGCCCGGACGATGAAGTTATCGAAAAAAATCATTTCCTCCTGTTCGTAGAGGATTCAGGGCTCGAAGTCATCTCATACCAAGTATCGATGGAAGGTTCGGACGTATTCGCGCTGGCAAGGTACTTCACGCACCTTAGCGGCGGCCAACACACCGTTTCGTTCGATGAGGTAGTAACGCCCGATGCGTTGGCGCTGCTCCAAGGGGGGGTCATCAAGTCAGTGGAATACGAAATTGCGCGGCCTCGGGGTAGAGCCTACGCGCCCAATCCAGAGGACACCTGGACGAGAGACAGCATCAATTTCATGAATAGCACTGGCGCAACCCGATTCAAGGCCAAATTCCTCACAAGATCAAAAAACACGGGGCTTATCGCCAATGTGAAGGACCAGATCCGCCTGATGCTCCAATCGTCCCAAACCAAGAGCCTGCGCGTCAGAGTTTCTGACGTTGACCACCCTATTGACCTATTTGCCGACCGGGTATTTGACCGCGTCACGTTAGACATAAATGAAGGTCGCCCCAATTCGGACCAGCTATTTGGCGAAATGATTGCTGCCAAACGGGCGTGCACCGGACTGGCGCCATACTTGGCAACCGGTGATGAAGCACTCGACTAAGCTTGCTTTCCTGCTCGCTGTTGTATTCGCCTATTTCGTCTGGCGATGGGGGCTATTTTCGGCCCCCCGAATGGCGGTTCAGGACCTACGAACACTGCTAGGTCTATTGGCGCAGGTCTCGGCAACTATGCTTGGCTTTCTGCTCGCAGCCATGGCGATTCTGGCATCTATCTCTGGCACTCGCCTGATACGGAACATGCAGAAGACGGGGCACTTCGTCGTACTGCTCAACCGCTTCTTCATGAACACCACCGCATTCGGGATTTCGATGGTAATTGCCATCGCCGCCAGCATGTTAAATGCTCGTATCGCTGACGGGGCCATATTTGCCTCTGGAATATTCGTGTTTTCGTGCTTGCTACTTTGCGATGTTGGATGGCGCTTTTGGCTGGTTCTAACAGAGATCGGCCAATAGCGGGAAGCATACTAACGTAGTCCCTGAGCGCAGCCTTCACCACTCGACCCTAAGCGGAAGTATTGATGAGAATACTCAAGCTACCCAAGCGTGAGCATCTGGTTGCATGGTTTCAACGCCACCATGCTTATCAGAATAGAGGGATACATGGAGTCCAACGAGTACATTCGTCCACCTGGAACCTACTACGACATCGTTGCACATCCGATCGATAGGGGGCGTGCAATCGAAGTAGCGATCGTTCAGGATCATCGTTTTGCATTCTTCTATTGGCTCAAGTGGCGCAACAAGCAATCTGAGCAGCACAATCCACCAACACTGATTTCTCTAGATTGGCATCAAGATCTTGCTCAACCCTGCGAGCTCGAATGCGAGTGGCTCAGCATGCTTAATACAGCCGACTACAAGGCTGTCGGTTTTTTTTGCTGGGATAAGTTACATGCCTTAAACGATGGCCACATCCTGGCTGCGGCTTACCTCAATCTGATTGGAGACATCCACGTTGTGCAAAAGCAACGTGATGAATGCCCGGAGGATTTCGTGGATATCGAAGGGCGGAAGCATCTGGTCCGCTGTTATGACTCCGTGGAGCAACTAACCGAGGCGATTATTGGGCAAGAGCACGATTCAGTTATCCTCGATATCGACTTGGATTATTTCACCGAAAGTCCGGACCCATGCGGAGGAGGCGACAAGCTTCAACTGGTTGGCCAAGACGAAATCCAGGCATGCCTTGATCCAGAAAGTCCGTTCATGTCGTGGATTTTCCCGAGAATGACGGGTATGACCATCGCGACTGAGCCAGAATTCTGTGGCGGGTTAATAAACTCGAATCACTTATTCAACGTGGTGTGCGGTACGTTGTTTGATCCGCCACTGTTGAGCCACAAGGCTGGTTGGCGCCATCAGTTGAAATAATCGACGCCAGATTTTTTACGCTAAACCAGATGGTTAGCAGAGTTTGTCGAGGATTTCGCATGAATCCCGGCCGACCCTCAATTACGGTCCCGGGCAATCAGGGCCAGGGCTGCCCCCAGGTTCCCACCCGCATCATCGCCCACCACGGCCAGCCGGGCCGGATCCACGTTGAGGGCTGGCGCCATGCGGTGCAGCCAGCACAGGGCGGCGTAGGCATCTTCCGGCGCGGCGGGAAACGGCTTGCCGGGGGCCAGGGAATAGGCGAGGGACAGCACCAGGGCCCCAGTCTGTTCGGCAATCTGGCGGGCGGGGAAATCCGCTTCCTCCAGGCCGCCCGCGACGAAACCACCACCATGCAGGTAGAGGATTCCAGGGGCCGGGCTGGCGCCATCCAGAGACTGATAGATGCGCACCGTCAGGGGCCCCAGGGGGCCGGGCAGTTGTTGCTGGCGGATACTCAGCTTTCCGGGGAGGGCTGAAGGCAGGGGAGGGGATGCGTCCATGGGGAACCCCGTAGGGAACTTGTTTACAGTGGGCGCATTCTCGGTGTTTAATTTTGGAGAATAAATATTGATAAATTAACAATACTATTCGCCAGTAACGAATAGTTGCCGGTGAATGAGCTCACCGTGGGCTGGCTCTCCCGGCGCAGCCTTGATTGCGGAAGGATGATCCATGGATAAATTTCAAGCCATGCGGGTGTACATGGCCGTGGTGGATGCCCGCAGCTTCAGCCGGGCGGCTGACAATCTGAATCTGCCCCGGGCTACCGTCACCACGACGGTGCAGGGGCTGGAGAATTTCCTCAAGGTCCGCTTGCTCAATCGCACCACCCGTAGCGTCAGCCTGACACCGGATGGTGCGGCTTATTACGAGCGTTGCGCCCGTATCCTGGGGGAACTGGAGGAGATGGAAGCGGCCTTTCGCGATGTGGCCCAGCGTCCCCAGGGCCGCTTGCGCATCGATGTGCCGACCACCATCGGGCGCCGGGTGCTGGTGCCAAGGCTCTGCGATTTCCGCAACCGGTATCCGGACATCGAACTGGTCATCGGCATGAGCGACCGGCCGGTGGATCTGGTGCAGGAGGCGGTGGATTGCGTCATCCGCGGCGGGGAGCTGCTGGATTCTTCCCTGGTGGCCCGCCGTATCGGCAGCCTCAGCTTCATGACCTGCGCGGCACCTGCGTATCTGGAGCGTTACGGCACGCCCCGGTCGCTGGGTGACCTGGAGCATCATCAGGCCGTCCATTATTTTTCCAACCGTACCGGCCGCATCATCGACTGGGATTACGTCATCGACGGTTCCGTCACCCATTTCAAGGTCAAGGGTTCCGTTGCCGTCAATGATGCGGAAGCCTATATGGCCCTGGCCTTGCAGGGCTTTGGCCTGGTCCAGGCCGCTCGTTTTATGGCGCTACCGCACCTGGAACGGCAGGAGCTGATTGAGGTGTTGCCCCAGTGGCGGCCGGCAAAGCTCCCGTTGTCGGTGCTGTATCCCCAGAATCGCCATCTGTCGCCGAAGGTCCGCGCATTTTCGGACTGGGCGGCCGAACTGTTCTCCCAGTGCCCGCTTCTCAACGGCGCCGATGGTGATTGCCACGTGGAAGCCTCGGTCATCCCGGACCAGGGTGACAGCAACTTGTCGGTGCGCGACATGATCGAACAACGCAACCTGGCGGAATGCGGCTTTTCAGGCGTTGGCTAATCGGGTCTGGGCTGGTTGCGGCAAGGTGATACGCGATACCAGCCCAAGGGGCAGGGCGCCTTGCCGTCAGTCGAAGCGGGGGGCTTTGTCCGGGCTGTTGTCCTTCAGATGCAGGGAAAATCCAGAAGCCCCGGGGGCTCCCAGCGCGGTGCGCAATTCACAGCTCGGAATGTCGTAGTCGCCGGTGTTTTGCTGGCGATAAGCGATCGTTGGGTCCGTAAAGAGGCCTCTCATTCGCGTGCGCAGTGCGTCCTCGATTACCGGAAAGTCCCCCATCTGGAGGCGGTCGGCTGAATGGACGACGAATTGCGGCAGGACGGCGGCCCCGGTGTAGAAAAGGACGTTGTGATTGATGGGGAAGAGAATGTCGTCCATGGGGCCATTGATGCCTCGAGGCGAGTAATGCTCCTTCCAGCCTCCTGTCGTGGTGATGACCATGCCCCGCTTGCCTGCCAGAGAACCTCCACCGAAACGATCCCCCCACTTGGCGTCGCTGTGCTCTCCGACGCCATAGGCAAATCCACAGGCAAAGACCCTGTCTACCCAACCCTTGAGAATCGCGGGCATCGAGTACCACCACAGGGGGAAGTGGAAGATGATCGCGTCGGCCCATTTCAGTTTGGCAATTTCAGCCTGCACGTCATCGGTCAGGTTGCTACTGGCGTACCCGGTCTTTGATGCTTGCGCGACCTTCAGCCGCTCATCTGGTTGCAGCAGGGGAAAGTCGCTGCGTGCGACCACCGGGTTGAAGTTCATCGCATATAAATCGGAAACCTGTACAGCATGGCCCAGCTGCTTCAGTTCATCAACGCAGACATTCAGCATTGAGGCGTTGAGTGAGTGTGGGTCAGGATGGGTAAAGACGATCACTACGTTCATGGAGTCCTCCGTTTGAATAGGAGGCAGCGTAGTTTGATCGGGACAATCTTCATATCTAGCATCAAACGATAAGATATATTCCGAGTATGGATAAATCGATGGTCACCCTTGAACGCTTGCGGACCTTTGCACGGGTTGCAGAGCGGGGAAATTTTTCGGCGGTTGCGCGAGAGCTGGATACAGGTCAGCCCACCATTACGCGGCACGTGCGCGAATTGGAAGAGGCGTTAGGGGTTCAGCTTTTCTCACGTACGACCCGACGGGTCACCTTGACCGACGAAGGCCGGCGCTTCTACGACAGTACCTATCAGGTCCTGCAAATGGTTGAGCAGTCGTGTGAGGATGTTGCGGTGGCCAGAGGTCAATTGTCGGGAACGGTTCGGGTCTCATGCACGGCTGCATTGGGCGTGCGCTACATCACGCTGTCAACAACAACCTAAAACTGACCCGCTAAGACAACACCCATCAACATAAAATTGACCCACATGGGGTGGTTGACGCATCGT
>NZ_BFBP01000013.1:172179-246699 GCF_003112695.1 Azospira sp. I13 | reverse complement strand
GACGGCACCAACCGCAATGTCGCCGTCACCGTCACCGACAATGCCGGCAACACCAATACCACGGCCGACACCACCAATGCCACGGTGGATAGCGTCGTGCCCACCGTCACCGACGCCCGCATCAGCATCAGCGGAGCCACGGGTATGGGTGGCACCTACAAGATCGGCGACACCGTCACCGCCACCTGGAACAACACCGCCGGTGGCGACAATAACACCGACACCATCAGCGCCGTCACCTTCGACTTCAGCGCCTTTGGCGGCGGCAGTGCCGTGGCTGCCACCAACAGCGGCGGTACCTGGACGGCCACCTACACCCTGGTCGCCGGTGCGCTGAATGGCGCGACCAATCGCAATGTCTCGGCAACTGTTACCGACAATGCCGGCAACACCAAGACCACGGCCGATACCACCAATGCCACGGTGGATAACCAGGCGCCGGCCAGCACATCCGTCACCGTTCCCGCCGACAGCACCTATGGTGCCGGCGCCAACTGGGATTTCACCGTCAATTTCGATCAGGCCATCACGGTCACCGGCAGCCCCCAGATCGATCTCACCGTCGGCAGCACCACCCGGCAGGCGGTCTATGTCTCCGGCTCCGGCACGTCGGCCCTGCTTTTCCGCTACACCACCCAGACCGGAGACAACGACAGCGACGGCATCGCCATCGGTGGCAACATCGCCCTGGCCGGCGGCACCCTAACGGATGCTGCGGGGAACAACGCCACCCTGACCCTGAATGGGGTTGCCGCCACCAGCGGGGTGAGGATCGCCACCAACTTCCTGCCCACCCTGAGCAGCCTAGGCACCCTCACCGGTGCCAATGAAGATACGGAGCGTGCCATCTCCCTGGCCGACCTGGCCGCTGCCGGGAATGAAGCCGACACCGATGGCAGCGTCACGGCCTTCGTCGTCAAGGCGGTCTCTTCCGGCAGCCTGCGCATCGGTACCGACGCGGCCTCCGCCACCGCCTGGAACGCCACCACGAATGCGGTGATCGACGCCACCCACCAGGCCTACTGGACACCGGCGGCCAACGCTAACGGCAACCTCAACGCCTTCACCGTGGTCGCCCGGGACAACGTGGGAGGCGATTCCCTGACGCCGGTCCAGGTGGTGGTCAACGCAGCCGCCATCAACGATGCGCCGACGCTCGCCGTCAATGGTGGGCTGACCCTCAACGAAGGGGCCACCGCCACCATCGGGGCCGGCGACCTGGCGGCCGGCGACCCGGACGATAGCGGCACGGGCCTCACCTACACGGTCACCGCCGCCCCGGCCCACGGCCAGCTGGAACTGAGCGGCGCCCCGGGCATCGCCATCAGCAGCTTCACCCAGGACGACCTGGACAACAATCGCCTGCGCTACGTGCACGACGGCGGTGAAAGCAGCAGCGACGGCTTCACCTTCACCCTGGCCGACGGCGGCGAGAACGGCGCCGCCGCCCTCAGCGGGCAGACCTTCGCCATCACCATTAATCCAGTCAATGACGCCCCGGCAATCAGCCAACTCGGCGGCGACAGCCAGAGCTATCTCATGGCCTCCGGCGCCCGCCTCATCGACCAGGGCACTTTGCCGGGCGTGACGGATGGGGACTCCAGCAATTTCGACAGCGGCACCCTGACCGTCGCCATCACCGGCAACCGGGTCAGCGCAGAGGACGTGCTGGCCATCCGCCACCAGGGCAACGGGGCCGGGCAGATCGGCGTTTCCGGTGGCAATGTGAGCTATGGTGGCGTCCTCATCGGTACCGCCACCGGCGGCACCGGCACCGACGACCTGGTGATCACCTTCAATGCCAATGCCAATGCCACCGCCGTGGCGGCGCTCTTGGCCAACATCACCTACGAGAATGTGGACACCCTGGCCTGCACTGCCAGCATCCGCAGCATCAGCTTCACCCTTACCGACGGCGACGGCGGCACCTCCGCCCCCCAGGTGGCCACCGTGGACGTCAGCCAGAACACGCCACCCACCGCCACGGACGGCAGCGTCACCCTGAATGAAGACACAAGCCATGTCTTCAGCGCCGCCGCCTTCCACTTCAATGATGCCGATGGTGGCGACAGCCTCCAGTCCATCCGCATCACCAGGCTGCCCGCAGCCGGCGGTCTGACCCTGGCGGGCTCGGCGGTGACGCTCAACCAGGTGATCAGTGCCGCCGACATTGCCGCCGGCAAGCTGCAATTCACCCCGGCCGCCGACGCCAACGGCGCGGCCTACGCCCAATTCCAGTTCCAGGTGAGCGACGGCAAGAGCTACTCCGTCGCCCACACCCTGACCCTCAACGTCACCGCGGTGGACGACGCGCCGACCCTGGCCACGGTGCCGGGCACCCGCTACACCGACACAACCGCCAACGACGCGTTCACTGCCCACAGCGGCACCCTGAGCGGGCAGGACAAGGACGGAGAGGCACTGACCTACGGCATCCAGGGGGCAACTCCGGCCGGCGGCACCGCCACCCTGGCGGGCCGCTACGGCACCCTGAGCCTCAACACTGCCACCGGGGCCTACACCTACACCCCTAACGACAGCGCCATCAATGCCCTCAGCAGTGCCGCCAGCGATCCCTTCACCTTTACCGTGAGCGACGGCCACACCCTGGTCAGCACCACCTTCACGGTGGATCTGGTGGGCACCAATGACGCACCGGTGCTGGCCACGCCGACGCCCCTGCACTACACCGATACCGCCGCCACCGACACCTTCGCCGCCCAAAACGGCTCCCTGACCGCTACAGACAAGGATGGCACCGCCACCCTCACCTACGGCCTGGCCGGCGCCACCATCAGCGGCACCACGGCCACCCTGGCCGGCCGCTACGGCACCCTGACCCTGGACACCCGCAGCGGCGCTTACCGCTATCAGCCGAACCCCGGGGCCATCAACGCCCTCTCCGGCCCGGCGGAAGAGACGTTCACGCTAAGCGTTAGCGATGGCAACGCCAGCAGCGACGCGCGCCTCACAGTAGCCATTGCCGGCGCCGATGACGCTCCCGGCGGGCGAGTCAGCATCGGCGGTGCCCCGGTGGCCGGTGGCACCCTGACCGTGCAGCAGAACCTGCAGGACGCCGAAGGCATGGGGGCCGTCAGTCTCCAATGGCAGGCCGGCGACGGCCATGGCGGCTGGGTGGACATCGCCGGCGCCACCGGCAGCCAACTGACCGTTTCCGCCGACCTGGCCGGCAAGGCCATCCGCGCCCTGGCCAGCTACACGGACGGCGCCGGCAATGCCACGGTGGTCGCCAGCAGCGCCACCGAGGCCGTCAGCAATGTCCCGCCGCCCCCCATTCCGGTCACGGCACCGGTAATGCCGACCACGCCGGGGGCTCCTGCTGCGACCGCTGTCGAGGCCCCGCCTCCGACCTCGTCCTTGCCGCCGGTAGTATTCCTTCCCCCAACCTCCACGAATGGCCTGCAACACCTGACGTCGGCCGGGGACGGCCCCGCCAGTCTGCCGATCGGCGAAGCCTCCAGTGCGGCGACACGGGAAACCGGCTTGGCTCAATTCAGCCCGACCTCCTTGCTGACCCGGCCGGCCACCCCCGGGGGGTTCCAGGTCGTGGTGGTGCCGCAGGGCCGCGGCCAATCCGATGCCCTTTTGCTGAGCCATCCGCTGAACAACGTGGTACTGCCGGCAGGCAGCCTGGAAATGGTGATCCCGGCAGACACCTTTGCCCATACCAACCCACAAGCGACCGTTCACCTGCAAATGTTGCAGGCCGATGGCCGGCCATTACCGCCCTGGGCTAGCTTCGACCCCCGCACGGGAAAGATCAAACTCCAGCCGCCTCCGGGCACGCGGGGAGAGTTGACCCTGCGTCTGGTGGCTCGCGACAACCTCGGTCATGAAGCGGTCACCACCTTCAGCATCGTTATCGGGCGAGGGGAAAAACAGGCCCTTGAAACCCCGGCAGGCCGGAGTGGCTTGAACGAACAGTTGCAGCGCGCCAGCCAACGCTCGGGCTTCCCGGAACGCCTGGCTGCCCAGGCCGCAGCAGCATCCATTCCCGTTGCGCCGGCGCAGGCATGACCCCGGCTGTTCCGGAACATCATCCGCTGCTGACCCTGATCGACCTCTGCCACGCCGCCCGCTCGGCGACGACGGTGGAGGCCCTGGGCTTTCTTCTGGTCAACGACACCCAGCGCCTGGTGGCCTACCGGCAGGCGGCCCTGTGGCAATGCCAGGGCGGCATTCAGGCGCTCTCCGGTGTCATGGAGGCCGACGGCAATGCGCCCTACGCCCAGTGGCTGCACAAAGTCTGCAACCATCTCCACGGCCTCGACAGTGCCGCATCGGCCCAGGATGCCCTGGCCGAGCCCCCCCTCACGCCCCGGCCCGTGCAGGCCGGCGACCTGCCCCCCGAACTGGCGGAAGCGTGGCAGGCCTGGTTGCCGGCCCAGGCTCTGTGGCTGCCCCTGGCGGTGGCAGGGCCGCGAGGAGGAGGGCTTTTACTGGCGGCCGACGCCCACTGGCCGGCCGCCGAGCTGGCCCTGCTGGCCGAATGGGGCCATGCCTGGCAGCACGCCTGGCGAGGCCTGCAACCTCAAGCTGCCTGGTCGCCACGGCGCTGGCTGGCGCAACTGCCCGACTGGCTGCGGGCCTCCCGGGAGCAGCCCTGGTGGCGTCGGCGCCCGTTGCAGCTGACCCTCGGTGCCTTGCTGGTGCTGCTTTTCCCGGTGCGCCTGAGCGTATTGGCGCCGGGGGAGCTGGTACCGGCCCGGCCCGCCGTGCTGCGGGCCCCCATGGAGGGAGTCATCAGCCAGTTCCACGTCCGCCCCAACGAAGCGGTGCGGGCGGGCCAGGCCCTTTTCAGCTTTGACGAGGCAGCCCTGGCCAGCCGCCTGGAAGTGGCCCGGCAGGCCCTGGCCACGGCGGAGGCGGAATACCGCCAGTTCGCCCAGTTGGCGCTGAACGATGGCAAATCGAAAGGGCAGCTGGCGGTATTGGCGGGCAAGATCGGCGAAAAACAGGCCGAGGCGGACTACCTCGCCCGCCAGTTTGAACGCAGTCACGTCGTGGCCCCCCAGGACGGTATCGCCCTCTTCGACGATCCGGCGGAATGGGTCGGTCGCCCCGTGCAGACTGGGGAACGCATCATGCGGGTGGCCGCTGCAAACGAGGTGGAGATCGAGGCCTGGATCGCCATCGGCGATGCCATTCCCCTGGAGGCAGGCGCCCCCGTGCAGCTCTACCTCTCCGCCACGCCCTTCCGGCCGGTGGCCGGCCGCCTGCGTTACCTCAACCATGATGCGGTGGCCCGCCCCGACGGCAGCTATGCCTACCGGGCCCGGGCCCGCCTGGAGGACGTGCCCCGGGACCGCATCGGCCTGAAGGGCACAGCGAAGTTGCATGGGCAATGGACAACCCTGATCCACTGGGTGCTGCGCCGCCCCCTGGCGTCGATCCGCCAGTTCATCGCCTTCTGAAGCCCCATGGCCGCCCTGCCTCCGCTCCGGCAAGAGCTGGACCTGCTGCCTGGCCCCGCCCTGGCCAACGGCAGCCCCAGCTGGACCCTGCACGACCCGGTGCGCAACCTGTTCTTCCAGCTGGACTGGCCCAGTGTGGAAATCCTCCGTCGCTGGCACCTGGACGATGCCCAGGCCATCGTCGCCGACATCGCCCGGCACAGCACCCTGAGCCTGGATGCCGCCGAAGTGGCGGTGCTGGCTGACTTCCTGCGGCAGAACCAGCTGGTGCAGATTCCCCCCGGCGGTGCCGGCCAGCTGGGCCAGCGCCTGCACGAGCAGCGGCGCGACAGGTTGCGCTGGCTGCTGCACAACTATCTCTTCTTCCGCCTGCCGCTACTGCGGCCCGATGCCTGGCTAAGCCGCTGGAGCCCCCTGGTCGCCGGCTTCTACAGCCCCCTCTTCCTGCGCCTCACTTTGCTGGCGGCCGGCCTTGGCCTGATCAGTGTTTATCGGCATTGGGAGCATTTCTCCACCACGCTGGTGGACATGCTCAGCTGGGAGGGTATGGCGGCCTACGGTCTGACCCTGGTGGCAGTAAAAATCCTGCATGAGCTGGGCCATGGCTTTACGGCCAAGCGTTACGGCTGCCGGGTACCCACCATGGGCGTGGCTTTTCTCGTCCTCTGGCCGGTGGCCTATACGGACACCAACGAGGTCTGGCGCCTCACCCGGCGGGAGCAGCGACTGGCCGTGGCCGCCGCCGGCATCCTGACGGAACTGGCCATTGCCGCCTGGGCGACCCTGGCCTGGGCTGCCTTGCCGGAAGGCGGCCCCCGTACTGTCGCCTTTCTCCTGTCGACGACGACGTGGATATCCACCCTGGCCATCAACGCCAGCCCCTTCATGCGTTTCGACGGCTACTTTCTCCTGGCCGACGGGCTGGGCCTGCCCAACCTGCACGGGCGGGCCTTTGCCCTAGCCCGTTGGGACCTGCGGGAACGGCTCTTCCAGCTGGGGGAGCCGGCCCCCGAGTACTTCCCGCCCCACCGGGCCCGGGGTCTGATCCTTTTCGCCTGGGCCACCTGGCTCTACCGGCTGGTCCTTTTCCTCGGCATTGCCGCCCTGGTTTACCACTTCTTCATCAAGGCCGTCGGCATCCTGCTTTTTCTGGTGGAAATCGGCTGGTTCGTGCTGTTCCCCTGCTGGCGCGAAGTACAGGCCTGGCGGGCTCGCTGGCCTCAGTTGAAGGTCAGCGGCCGGGCTCGACACAGTGCTGCGGTAGCGGCCCTCGCCCTGCTGCTGTTCGCCCTGCCCTGGCCCAGCCGCATCGGCAGCATGGGGCTGTTGCAGCCCCGGGAGCAATGGCCGATCTACAGCCCGGAGCAGGCCCAGGTGATTGCCTTTCCCTACGCCAATGGCGCCACCGTTCCCGCCGGCGCGGTGCTGCTGGAACTGCAATCCCCCCAACTGGAGGCCCGGGCAGCCCGCAGCGAAGCCCGACGCGAGCAACTGGCCTGGCAGGCTGGCAGTGCCGGCTTCGACAGCGACACGGTGCGGGACTGGCAGGTGCTGCATGAGCAGCTCCATACCGCCGAAGCCGAACAACGGACGGTGGCTGCCGATGCCGCCCGCTACGCGCCCCGGGCGCCCTACGCCGGCATTCTGCGGGACCGGCCGCCGGACCTGCAGGTGGGGGACTGGCTGGGCAACCGGGAACTGCTCGGCCGGCTGGTCAAGCCGGGCCCACAGCAGGTTCTGACCTACGTGGACGACGAGGCGGTGGCCCGCATTGCCGTGGGGGATCGGGCCTTGTTCTCCGCCGAAGGCGGCGCCGGCCCCCATCTGGGGCTGCGGGTCACCCGCATCGACCAGGACGCCAGCCGGGTGCTGGGCGAAGCGGAGCTATCCACCCTGTTCGGCGGCCCCATCCTGGTACGGGAGCGGCAGGGGCTGCTGTACCCGGAGCGGGCGGTATACCGGGTGCAGTTCGAGGTGGAGTCGCCCACCCCGGACGAGCAGCACAGCTGGCGCGGCCAGGTCACCATTGCCGGCCGCTGGGAAGCCCCGGGCCTGCGTTTCCTCCGCTCGGCCCTCAGCCTGCTGTGGCGGGAGGCTGGCTTCTAGCGCCCCTGAGGGGGGGACATCTAACTAGCTGATTCCAATGGTTTGAAGCGGAACTTCCTGCACCATTAGCACTCTATGAAAGCGAGTGCTAAAATGCATTTCGAGCTGTTCAAGGAGGAATCAACCATATGACCCACGCTCTCACCCTGTCTCACAGTCTGCCTTCCACGGCAGGCAATCTGGATGCCTACATCCAGGCGGCCCGGCATTTCCCGATGCTGAGCGAGACGGAGGAGTTCGCCCTGGCCCGTCGCTTCCGTGAAGAGGACGATCTGGATGCGGCGCGTCAGTTGGTGCTCTCCCATCTTCGCCTGGTCATCGCCATCGCCCGGGGCTACCTGGGCTACGGCTTGCCCCACGCCGACCTGATCCAGGAAGGCAACATCGGCCTGATGAAGGCCGTGAAGCGATTCGATCCCAGCCGCGGCGTGCGTCTGGTGTCTTTCGCCATGCACTGGATCAAGGCCGAAATCCACGAATACATCCTGAAGAACTGGCGCCTGGTCAAGGTGGCCACCACCAAGGCCCAGCGCAAACTGTTCTTCAACCTGCGCAGCCTGAAGGCCGACAGCGATACCCTGAGCCCTGCCGAAGCCGCCGAAATTGCCCAGAAGCTGGGCGTCAAGGCGGAAGAGGTGGTGGAAATGGAAACCCGCATGAGCGGCCGGGACATGGCCCTGGAAGGCAACCCGGACGACGAAGACGAGCACCGGGTCGCCCCCATCGCCTATCTGGCTGACGCGGCGGCGGAACCTACCCAGGTCATGGCCGCCCGGGAATACGAGCGACTGCAGACCGAAGGCCTGCAAGGCGCCCTGGCCGGCCTGGATGAACGTAGCCGCCGCATCATCGAGGCCCGCTGGCTGGATGAGGAAAACCCCGCCACCCTGCATGATCTGGCAGCCGAATTTGGCGTTTCCGCCGAGCGCATCCGCCAGATCGAAGCCAAGGCCCTGCAGAAGATGCGCGGCTTGCTGGCGGCCTGAAGCACCGCTCCCCCAGCGCCCATGAAAAGGCCGGCATCCGCCGGCCTTTTTGTTTGATGTGCAAGCGTCGGGCACCCGACTTCAACGGCTGACCGCCCCCTCTTGCCCCGGAGCCGACCCACCGCCTTTTTCAGCAGGCCCAGGGGCGCCCATTTCAACCTTCCCTAGCGCCACCTTTTCACCCCCCGCTTCGAGCAGCCGCCGCAGATCCGCCTCGATGTCCGCCAGGGGCGCCTGGTCGGCCAACAGCAGGCGCAGCTTGCCCTGCCGGTCGTAAACATAGGCTCCAGCGGTATGGTCGATGAGGTAGCCGAGGCCGCCCCCCACTTCCTGGCGCACCGCCACGACGCGGAATTCCTGCAGCAGGGCCGGCAGTGCCTCCGGCTCGGGGCGCAGGGCAAGAAAGCGGGGATGGAACCAGGGCACATAGTCGGCCAGGCGGGCCGCCGTATCCCGCTGCGGATCGACGCTGACGAACAATACTTGCACCGCCTCGCCCGCCATACCGAGGTCGGCCAGCACCTGGGCAAAACGGCTGAGGCTGGTGGGGCAGACATCGGGGCAGGTGGTGTAGCCGAAAAACAGGATCACCACCTGGCCTTGGAAGTCAGCCAGACGACGGGGCTGGCCCCGGTGATCAACCAGGGGAGCGGGGAATTCCCGGGCGAAGGGGGCACCACTGAGATCGGTGTTGTGGAAAGGAGGCACGCCGTCGCATCCGGCCAGGGCCAGAGCAAACCCCAGCCCCAGACCAACACCAAGCCGACGCAGCAGCTTGCCGCCAAATGGTGCTGGAAATTGTGCTGGAAGCAGCCGCCACCAGTGCGGGGCAAAGGGCTTCTTGCTGGAGAAAGAGCCAGGCATGGGAGATAGGGAAGATGGCAACAGCCGGAACGGTGACTGTAGCCTCAGCCGAGCAACCAGGCTACCCAGAGCGGCATGGTGACCATGGAGCCCAGGGTGGACGCGGAGATGAGCCAGGCGACGCTCTGCCCGTCGCCCCCCATACGCATGGCCAGGATATAGGCGGAGGACGCCGTGGGCAGGGCGGCAAACAGCACCGCCACATGCAGATAGAGGCCGCTCAGGCCCAGCCAGGGGCCGATGAAGGTGGCCGCCAGGGGCAGGGCCAGAAGCTTGATGGCCAGCAGCAGGAAGGAGGCTCCCCGCACCCCGGACTGGCCCTTGAGACGCAGGGCGGCCCCCACCGCCAGGAGGCCCAGAGCGATGGAGGCATCGGCCAGGCGGGAGAGGAACATCTGCAGGGGCTGGGGCGGCACGAAGCCAGCCAGGTTGAGCAGGAAGCCGGAAGCTGTGGCCCAGATCAGGGGATTGCGGGCCACTTCCCGCAGCACACCGGCCTCACCGTGGCGGGCCAGCATCCATACCGAGACCAGATTGGCCACGGGCACCGCCGCCCCCACCACCAGGCCCATGGCGGCAATGCCGGGGTTGCCGAAGAGCAGACCGGCAGCAGCCAGAGCAATATAGGAATTGAAGCGGTAGCCACACTGAAAAATGGAAGCGAAGACCAGGGGCTTGAGACGGAAGAAGCGTAGCCCGGCCCAGCCGAGCGCCATCCCGGTGACCATGCAAAGAAAGGCAGTGATCAGCAAGGGGCCCGCCGCCGCCAGGTCGAGCCGCGTCTTCAGCACAGCATTGACCAGCAGGGCGGGAAACAGCACGAAATAAACCAGGCGTTCCAGGCCCATCCAGAAATGATCGCCCAGGGGCATGAAGCGGCGCAGGGCGACGCCCAGCAAGATCAGGGCGAAATCGGGCAGGAGCAGGAGGGCGGTCGTGGGCATGGCGCCATTCTACCGACGGTGGTCAAAGCCACGCTTGGTCAGGCACGCAGTCAGGATTCGCCAGAGACGAAGGCTGGGAGCCCGTGGCAAAATGCGGGCTGACGTAAGGGAGAAACCAGTATGCACGACTACGGCATCATCCGCTTTGGCCCCCAGTACCACGTAGGGATCGCCCAGGTGGACCAGGAACACCAGCAACTTTTCGATATCGTCGGCCGCATCCAGCATTCCCTGGAGCAGGGTGGCGACGATGCCCAGGCAGAAGCACGGCGGGCAGTGAGCGAGCTACTGGAATACACCCGTACCCATTTCGCCAGCGAGGAATCTCTCATGGCCGCCGCCGGCTACCCGGAACTGGCGACCCACCAGGATCTGCACCAGGAACTGCTGCATCAGGTCAGCGACATGGAAATCCGCGTCGAGGTGGGCGAGCCTTCGGCCAGCCTGGATCTCTCCCGCTTCCTCGCCAATTGGCTGATCAACCACATCCAGGCCGCCGACCGCCGTTTCGGCGCCTTCTGTGAAGGCCGGCAGCAGGGCTGAGGCCGCCCCCACCTTGCGCCGCCCACGGTCTCTCGCGCTTGCCGGGCATGCAAAAGAAAAGCGCCCACGGGCGCTTTTCCTGTTTCCGGGGCAAGAACTTCCGGCTTAGAGCCGGTACTGGGCCACCACCTGCTGCATTTCCTGAGCCAGATGGGCCAGTTCACCTGCGGTATCGGAGGTGGACTGGGCCGCGGCACTATTCTCCTCGGACATCTGGGCGATCTTCTCCACTTGCTGGGCAATGGCGGTGCTGGCCATGCTCTGTTCGCGGATGGCATCGGAAATGTCACCCACCATATCCACCGTGCGACGGGAACCGCCGCCGATTTCCTGGATGGCCTGGTTGGCCTGCTCAGCCCGGGAGACCCCCGTATCCACCTTTTCCACCACAGCATGGATGCCCTGCACCGCAGCCTGGGCACCGGCCTGCATTTCCAGGATGGTGGTGGCGATTTCCTGGGTGGACTGGGTGGTGCGCTCGGCCAGCTTGCGCACCTCGTCGGCCACCACGGCGAAGCCCCGGCCCTGCTCGCCGGCCCGGGCCGCTTCGATGGCGGCGTTGAGAGCCAGCAGGTTGGTCTGGTCGGCCACTTCCTTGATCACTGCCACCACGTTGTTGATACGCTCACTCTGCTGCTCCAGGCGGGCGATCTGTTCGGAGGCATTGCGCACGGTTTCGGCGATGCCGTTGATGCCATGGACGGTCTCACCGATGATTTCCTCGCCCTTGTGAGCCAGGTCGCCGGAAGCCACGGAAAGGATGTTGGCCTCGCTGGCCCGATCCGCCACGTGGGTGATGCTGACGGTCATTTCCTCCACCGTGGCCGCCATACTGGAGGCGGCCTCGCTCTGGTGGCCGGAGGCGATGGACATCTCGTGGGAAGCCGTGGCCACCCGGTTGGCTGCCGTATTGACGGCCTGGGTGTGGTTGGAAATTTCCCGGAAGCTGGCTTGCAGGCGCTCCAGCAGGCGGTTGAAGGCACTGGCGGCCTGGGCCACCTCATCCGTGCCCCGCACCGGTAGGCGGCCGGTGAAATCCAGTTCCCGCTCGATACGGGTGAACATGCTCACCATGCCGCCCAGGGAACCGCTCACGTGCTGATACACCATGAATCCCAGGCCAGCCGTGAACAGGGCGGCCAGCGCAATCACTACAATGGAGCCGATCTTCCCGCTGCTGTAGGCCTCGCTGGCCTTGCGCACTTCCTCTTCCGCCAGTTGCTCGTTGTATTTGGCATGGGCCTCGATGTTGTCGGCCAGCTTCTTGGAAATCTCACCGGCCTGGCCGATACCAGCCCGGGCCTTTTCGGTCTGGCCGTCACGGGTGGCGGCGATGGCCGGATCGAGCAGGGAGATGTATTCCTTCACCAGGGCCTTGCTGTTGTCCAGGTACTGGCGGTCCTTGTCATCGCTGATGAGGCGCTCGTAATCCTGCAGGTAGCGTTGCAGATCGTCCTTGGCACCATTGATGCGCTTTTCCACTGCCGGCCGCTGCTCATCGGTACTGAGCAGGAAGATCAGCATCTGGGTGCGCAGCTTGAGGAAACCAGCCTCCATATTGGCCACCTTGCGGATGCTGGGGATGGAGTTTTCATGGGCATAGGCCAGGTTGGCATTGATCGCGCCCATCTGGTGCAGGCCGAAAACACCCACCGCGATGAGGCCGATCAGCGCCACCAGGATGAGCAGAACGAGGCGTTTGGCAATGGTCATGAGGATTCCTCTCCCGGCCTTGCTGCCGGGTTTGATCTATTTTAGGGACCGCAGTCAGCAAAGTACGGGCTATTACTGACAACACCCTGCCATGTTCTCAAATTCCTGCCCCCATCGCCAGCCTGGATACCCCCCTAGCCAGTCTGTACGCGCCAAGGTATGGGGAAAAAAATGGGGCGCCCGAAGGCGCCCCCACAACAGGCAGAGGTAATGAGGTGGCTCGAGTTACTCGTACTTGCGGATGTCGTCGATGACCTTGCCGTCGTTGGGCAGATCCCCGGGACTGACGAAACGGACTTCACCCCGCAGCTTGGTGACGTCGCGGATGCTGGCGATCACGGCATCGCCCAACACATCGTCGCTACGGGCGCTTTCGCAGTGCAGGGTCATGCGGTCCTGGCCGGTGGCGTTGTCCACCACCAGGCGGGCCCGCGCGATTTCCGGGTGGCGCTTGAGCACCTGGGCGATCTGGTGCGGATGGACGAACATGCCCTTGACCTTGGTGGTCTGGTCGGCCCGCCCCAGCCAGCCCTTGATACGCACATTGCTGCGACCGCAGGGAGAAATGCCCGGCAGCACGGCGGAAAGGTCACCGGTGGCAAAGCGGATCAGGGGGTAATCCAGGTTGAAGGTGGTGACCAGCACCTCCCCCACTTCCCCGGGCGCCACCGGGTCGCCGGTGCCGGGGCGAACGATCTCCAGCAGCACGTCCTCGTCCAGGGTCAGGCCTTCCTGGGCTTCGGTTTCGTAGGCAATCATGCCGAGGTCGGCCGTGGCGTAGCACTGGCGGACGGTGATGCCCCGGGCGTTGAGGGCCTGGCGCAGGGAGGGCGGCAAGGCCTCGCCGGAAACCAGGGCCTTGGACAGGGAAGAAACGTCGGCCTGTTGCTCATCCGCCTTCTCGAGAATGATCTTGAGAAAGGAGGGCGTGCCCACATAGGCCGCCGGCCTCAGGTCGGCAATGGCCTGCACCTGCATTTCCGTCTGACCGATGCCGGCGGGAAAGACCGGGCAGCCCAGCTTGTGGGCAGCACCCTCAAGCATGAAGCCGGCCGGCGTGAAGTGATAGGAAAAGGTGTTGTGGATCAACTCGCCGGAACGGAAGCCCGCCGCATGTAGAGCCCGGGCGAAACGCCACCAGTCCTGGCCCCGGCCTTCCGGATCGTAGATGGGCCCGGGGGAGGCATAGACCCGGCTGAGGCCCGACAGGGGCGTGGCATTGATGCCGCCAAAGGGCGCCTGTTCCCGCTGCAGATGGATCAGGTCGCTCTTGCGCGTCACCGGCAGGGCCGCCAGGGCTTCCCGGTTATGCACGTCATTGGGGTTGATCTCCGCCAGCAGCTTGGCAAAGTAGGGCGAATGCAGCTTGGCATGGCCTACCTGGCGCGGCAGACGATCCAGCAATGAGCGCTCCCGTTCCTCGGGGTCTCGGGTTTCCAGCGAGTCGTAGTATTTCATCGGGCGTTCCTCAATCGACGCTCATCAGTTCTGTTTTTGTTCCTGCAACTACCACGTACCGTAGGCAAAAAAGTAGCGCCGTCAGGCAAGGCGGGAGCCGGCGCCGTGGGCTCCTGCCCACAAGCCGGCGAACAACGCCGCCTGGCGGCGTGCCCTTTTGCCTACGAGAGCCAGCGTTTGCGGCGGCGGTAGTGCTTTACATCCTTGAAGCTCTTGCGCCCCGCCGACGACAGCCCCAGGTAGAACTCCTTCACGTCCTCGTTCGAAGCCAGCTCCTTGGCGTCGCCTTCCATCACTACCCGGCCGTTCTCCAGGATGTAGCCCAGGTCGGCGTAGCGCAGGGCCACCATGGTGTTCTGCTCGGCCAGGAGGAAGCTGACGTTTTCCTTGCTGTTCAGGTCCTTCACGATCTCGAAAATTTCCTCGACGATCTGGGGCGCCAGGCCCATGGAGGGCTCATCCAGCAGGATCATTTCCGGCTTGGCCATGAGGGCCCGGCCGATGGCGCACATCTGCTGCTCGCCGCCGGAGGTATAGCCGGCCTGGGAGGCCCGGCGCGTCTTCAGGCGGGGGAAGTAGTGGTAGACCATCTCCAGGTTCTGCTTCAGCTCGCTGCGGGAAATTCCCCGGGTGTAGGCACCGGTGAGCAGGTTTTCTTCAATGGAGAGGTGGGCGAAGCAGTGGCGGCCTTCCATCACCTGGATGACACCCCGCTTGACGAGTTCGTTGGGGGTCAGCTGGTCAACCCGGGCACCCTTGAATTCCACGTTGCCCTTGGTGACGTCGCCCCGCTCGGCATGCAGCAGGTTGGAAATGGCTTTCAGGGTGGTGCTCTTGCCGGCGCCGTTGGCGCCCAGCAGGGCCACGATCTTGCCCTTGGGAACGGTCAGGGACACCCCTTTGAGCACCAGGATCACGTGGTCGTAGATGACCTCGATATTGTTGATGCTGAGGTAGTTGTCGGTGGCCGCCGGGCTGGCTTGGGTCGTCGTGTTCATTGGCATTCTTTCCCTTCTCTGGGGGAAGGGGATGGGGCGCCGGCCCCATCCCCGGTCAGCTCAGGCTCAACCTTCCTTGGCGCAGTCGCGCAGGGTCAGGCCCTTTTCCTTGGCGTACTTGCCGGCAGATTCCTCGATCATGGGGCGGACCATTTCCTTGTCCGCATCCACCCAGTCGGAAACCACCTTCCAGGCCTTGCCATCCCACTGCTGGAACTTCACCTTGCCGGAACCTTCGTGGTCGGCGCAGGTGATGGCCAGATCGGGCATGAAGCCTTCGGCACCCAGTTCCTTCAGGCGCTTGGCATCAATGTGCAGATGCTCGAAGCCCCAGCGGGCCTGCTCGGCGGTGAGGGGCTTGCCCTTGCCGAACTTTTCCTGGGCGACGCGGATGGCCTCGACGGTGATGATGCCGTGCACCACCCCCCGGTTGTAGTAGATGGACCCGACCCGGGACTTGTCTTCCATGTTGCCCTTGTTCTTCTTGTAGACGTTGTCCTGGATGGCCTTGACCACCGGGTAGTTGGTACCGGCCACGTTGAAGCCGGCTGCGGTAAAGCCCTTGGCGGCATCGCCGGCGGGCACGGTGTCTTCCTCAGCGCCGGACCACCACACACCCACCATCTTCTCGCGCGGGAAGCCGGTCTTGGCGGCGGCCTTGAGAGCGGTCGGGTTCATCACGCCCCAGCCCCACAGGATCACCCAGTCAGGCTTCTCCTGGCGGATGGTCAGCCACTGGGACTGCTGCTCGTTGCCCGGGTGGGCCACGGGGATGGTCTTCAGGTTGAAGCCATGCTTGGCGGCCTGCTTCTCCAGCACGGGGATGCCTTCCTTGCCGAAGGCGGAGTCGTGGTAGAGATAGACGATCTTCTTGCCCTTCAGCTTGTCCAGGCCGCCTTCCTTCTGGCCGATGTACTTGACCATGCCGGTGGCCTGGGACCAGTAGGTAGTGATCATCGGGAAGACCCAGGGGAAGACCCGGCCATCCGCCGCATCGGTGCGGCCGTAGCCAATGGTCACCATGGGAATCTTGTCCTGGGCCACCTTGTCCAGCACGGAGTAGGTGATGCCGGTGGACAGGGGCTGGAAGGTGGTATTGCCAGTGGCGCCCTTTTTCTTCAGACGCTCGTAGCACTCAACACCCCGGGCATTGTTGTATTCGGTCTCACATTCTTCCCAGGTCAGCTTGACGCCGTTGATGCCGCCGTCCCGCTCGTTCACCAGGGTCATGTAGTCGATCCAGCCACCGTAGATGCCAGAACCACCGGCCGCATAGGGGCCGACCCGGTAGGAGGGCAGGCCGATGAACTGCTCCTTGGCCTGGGCCAGGACAGAACCAGACACGCCGGCGGAGGCGGCTGCGGCGACCAACAGGGCGATAGTTTTAACTTTCATTGTCTTGTCTCCTCTACTGTTTATATGGGTGCTGCAATGACTTCCAATACCTGGGTTAGTGGGGGAAAGGCCACAGGCGCAGCTTTTCCTTGCCGATCTGCCATAGTCTCGCCAGGCCATGGGGCTCGACGATGAGGAAGAAGATGATGAGCCCGCCGAAAACCATCAGCTGCAGGTTGGAGCTGATGCTGGGGGGCAGAAGGCCGGTGAGAAAATCCTGGATCAGCACATCCAGCAGGATGGGCAGCAGGACGATGAAGGCGGAGCCGAGGAAGGAGCCCATGATGGAGCCGACGCCGCCGATGATGATCATGAAGAGGATCTTGAAGGACAGATCCAGATTGAAGCCCTCCGGCTCCACCGTGCCCAGGTAGGCATAGGCGTAGAGCGCACCGGCGACACCGCAGTAGAAGGAGCTGATGGCAAAGGCCAGAAGCTTGGTGTGCATGATGCGGATACCGATCACCTCGGCGGCCACGTCCATGTCCCGCACCGCCATCCAGGCCCGGCCAACGGAGCTACGCACCATGTTCTTCGCCAGCAGGGCCATCACCACCACGATGGTAAGGACCAGCAGATAGACGGAGACCGGCGTGTCGAAGCGGAAACCGAGGATCACGATGTCCTGGGCGGTAATCACCCCGGACGACGAATCCATGGAGAACCAGCCGAACTTGGTGAGGGCCCAGACGATGAAGAACTGAGCCGCCAGGGTCGCCACCGCCAAGTAGAAGCCCTTGATGCGCAAGGACGGCAGGCCGAAGAGAATGCCCACGGCTGCTGCCGACAGACCGCCGCCGATGAAGGCCAGCAGCACCGGCATGCCCTCGATGCGCCCCATGAAGTTGTAGGCAGCGAAGGCCCCCACCGCCATGAAGGCGGCAGAGCCCAGGGAAAGCTGGCCGGCATAGCCGGTCAGGATATTCAGCCCCAATGCCGCCAGGGAGAAGATGAGGAAGGGAATCAGGATCGCCTTGATCCAGTACTCGCTGGCGACAAAGGGCACCACCAGGGCCGCCACGGCCAGGATCAGGCCGATGGCGATGCGATCCTGACGAATGGGGAAGATCTGCTGGTCGGCAGCGTAGCTGGTCTTGAATTGTCCGGCTTCACGGTAAAGCATGGTTTTGTCCTCTCCTTGAATCCGGTTAAACCCGGTCGATGTGCTTCTCGCCGAACAGGCCTTCAGGCCGGACCAGCAGGAAGGCGAGGGCCATCACATAGGGGAACCAGGAGTCGATGCCACCGCCCACGTAGCCCCCCAGATACACTTCCGCCAGCTTCTCGGTGGAGCCGATGATGAGGCCGCCAACAATGGCGCCGGGCACCGAGGTGAAGCCGCCGAGAATGAGTACCGGCAGGGCCTTCAGGGCAGTGAAGGTCAGGGCAAACTGCACGCCGTTGCGGGCGCCCCAAAGCAGCCCCGCCACCAGAGCGACAAAGCCGGCCACAGCCCAGACGATGCGCCAGATGTTCTGCAGCGGGATACCGATGGAGAGCGCGGCCTGGTGGTCATCCGCCACCGCCCGCAGGGCGCGGCCCACCCGGGTGTATTGGAAGAACAGGGCCAGCAGGGTAACCAGCGCAGCGGCAACACCGGCAGCGAAGAGGTCGAAGGAAGAGACCAGGATGCCGGCCTTGTCCATCAGCCACTCGATGGGCTCGTCCTGGATGCCCAGGTCGAGGCCGCGCACGGTGGAGCCCCAGATGCCCTGGGCCAGACCTTCGACGAAGAATGTGAGGCCGATGGTGGCCATGAACAGGGTAATGTGGGGCTGGTTCACCAGGGGCCGCAGCACGATCCTTTCGGTCGCCATGCCCAGCAACACCATGGCGCCGAAGGCCAGGATCAGGGCGAGCCAGAAAGGCGCCCCCATTTCCTGGATGCCGACGAAGGTCAGGGCGGCAAAGAACACCATGGCGCCCTGGGCGAAGTTGAACACGCCGGAGGCCTTGTAGATCAGCACGAAGCCCAGGGCCACGAAGGAGTACATCACCCCCGAGAGCAGGCCGCCGATCAGCACTTCAAAAAAGAATTGCATCGCTTGTTCCTCCTTTAGTGGGCCACGCCCAGATAGGCAGAAATCACCTCCTGGTTGTTGCGCACATCATCCGGCGTGCCATCGCCGATCTTCTTGCCGTAATCCAGGACCACCACCCGGTCGGAGATGTCCATCACCACGCCCATGTCGTGCTCGATGAGGACGATGGTGGTGCCGAACTGGTCGTTCACATCGAGGATGAAACGGCACATGTCCTGCTTCTCTTCCACGTTCATGCCCGCCATGGGCTCATCCAGCAGCAGCAGGGATGGCTCGGCGGCCAGGGCCCGGCCAAGTTCCACCCGCTTCTGCAGGCCATAGGGCAGGCGCCCCACCGGCGTCTTGCGGATGTGCTGGATTTCCAGGAAATCGATGACCTCCTCCACCTTCTCCCGGTGGGCCAGCTCTTCCTTCTGGGCCCGGCCCAGGTAGAGCGCCTGTTCCAGGAAGCCGCACTTCATCTTGGTGATGCGGCCGGTCATGATGTTGTCGAGCACGCTCATGCCCTTGAACAGGGCGATGTTCTGGAAGGTGCGGGCAATGCCCTGGGTGGCCGCCATGTGGGGCTCCATCTTCTTGCGCTCTTCGCCGCGGAAGACGATGCGGCCTTCCTGGGGGTGGTACACCCCGTTGATGACGTTGAGCATGGAGCTCTTGCCGGCGCCGTTGGGGCCGATGATGGCGCGGATCTCGTGTTCCTTCACATTGAAGGAAATGTCGGTCAGGGCCTTGACCCCGCCAAAGCGCAGGGAGATGTTCTGCAGGTCGAGCACGACCTCACCGACCCGGCGCCCGTTATGGTTTTGTTCGCTCATGAAACGCTCCGTTCGGGATTAGGCGGCCTGGCGCACGACGGGCAGGGTCTTGGCATCGCGGATCACCAGATCCGCCGCCACCTTGCCGACACGGCCATCTTCAAACTTCACCTGGGTCTCGATGAACTGCGAAGTCTTGCCCGCGTAGAAGGCATCGATCAGCACCGCGTACTTTTCCGAGACGAAGTTGCGGCGCACCTTGCGGGTGCGGGTCAGCTCATCGTCGTCCGGGTCCAGTTCCTTGTGCAGGATGAGGAAGCGGTGGATCTGGGAATCCGCCAGCATGCCGTCCTCCACCAGTTGGACATTGACCTGCTCGACGCACTCCTGGATCAGCTCATAGACCTCGGACTTGGCTGCCAGGTCGGTGTAACCCGAGTAGGCAATACCACGGCGCTCGGCCCAGTTGCCCACGGCACCGATGTCGATGTTGATGAAGGCGCAGACCTGCTCACGGCCGTTGCCGAAGGCCACGGCTTCCTTCACGTATTGGAAGAACTTGAGCTTGTTCTCGATGTAGTTGGGGGCAAACATGGCGCCGTTGGCCATCTTGCCCACATCCTTGGCCCGGTCGATGATCTTCAGGTGGCCGTCGTCATCGAAGAAGCCGGCATCCCCGGTCATGAAATAGCCTTCGGCATTGAGGGCCTCGGCCGTGGCATCGGGTCGCTGGTAATACTCCTTGAGCAGCATGGGTCCCTTGACCAGAATCTCGCCGTTGTCGGCGATCTTCACTTCCACACCCGGTGCCGGTTTGCCCACCGAATCCAGCTTGATCTGGCCATCGGGTTGCAGGCAGACATAGGCGCAGGTTTCGGTCTGGCCGTAGAGCTGCTTGAGGTTCACGCCGATGGAGCGGTAGAAGCGGAAGAGGTCGGGGCCGATGGCGGCGCCGGCGGTGTAGGCAACGCGGATACGGCTCATGCCCAACACGTTTTTCAGCGGCCCGATAATCAACAGATTCGCCAGGGAATAGGCCAGACGATCACTGCCGGAAACCGGCTTGCCATCCAGGATGTCGGCACCGCAGCGCTTGGCCACATCCATGGCCCAGGCAAACAGCTTGCGCTTGATGGCACCGGCGTCTTCCATGCGGATGGTCACCTGGGTGAGCAGGTTCTCGAATACCCGGGGCGGGGCGAAATAATAGGTGGGGCCGATTTCCCGCAGGTCGGTCATCACCGTGTCACCGGACTCGGGACAGTTGATGGTGAAGCCGGCCACCAGGGACTGGGCGAAGGAGAACAGATGGTCGCCCACCCAGGCCATGGGCAGATAGGAGAGGATGTCTTCGCCCTCCCCCAGGTTGTCGAACTGGCAGCCTCCCTTGGCCGCGGAGATGAAGGCCTCGTGGGCCAGGCAGACGCCCTTGGGCTTGCCGGTGGTGCCCGAGGTGTAGAGCATGACGCCGGTATCGGTGGTCTGGCCCAGCGCAATCTCGGCATCCAGGAAATCCGGATGGTTCTGGTGATGGATACGGCCCATGGCCATGACGGCTTCAATGTCATGGATGAAGGGCTGGTTGTAATGGCGCATGCCCCGGGCATCGTCGTAGATGATGTGGTCCAGCTGGGGTAGCTGTTCACGCACCTCCAGGAGCTTGTCCACCTGCTCCTGATCCTCGACGATGGCAAAGCGGATGCCGGCATCCTGGAGGACGAAGAGCATTTCGTTGGCCACCGCATCCTGGTACAGGGGCACCGGCACGCCACCGAGGCATTGCACGGCCGCCATGGTCATGTACAGGCGGGGACGGTTGTCACCGATGATGGCCAGGTTGTCGCCACGCTTGAAGCCCAGCTCGGCCAGGCCGCAGGCCAGGGCACGAACATTCTCGGCCACCTCGGCCCAGCTCCAGGTCTGCCAGATGCCGAGATACTTCTCGCGCATGGCGGGGCGGTGTCCCCGTACCTTGGCATGGTGAAAGAGCAGGCGCGGAAAGGTCTCACCCGTGAGATTACGGGTGTGCGCCGCCTGGGAAGAAGCCACTTCCGGCATAACATCTCCTCCATTGTTATCCCCGCGTCGACCAGCGTCTCGCGGTTTTGTCCGGCGCCATCCGTGCGGACGGAAGCCGGGTACTGCTTCGGTGTTGGCGCGGGGTTCCGGTCTTCCCGGTAACCCTGCGCCGGCTTGTCTCCTCCACCCTGGTCGAACACCTCATCAAGGAGGGTCGCCGGATGGCATTTGCACCCAATTTAGCGACGTGGCATGGCTATAATTGTCGTCGACCTGACAATTGGCTAAATAAATGCAGACGCTCTCCGAGTTGTTGCACAGCACCACCTGGGGCAGGGAACTGTCTGGCGAGGAATTCGCCAGAATTGAGGCCGGTACTTTTGTGCGCCGCATTTCTGCAGGGGGATTCATCTGCTACAAAGGTGAGCCCGTGGATTACTGGCTGGGCGTCATCGATGGCCTGGTCAAAATCGCCAGCCACGGGGTCTCCGGCAAGACGGCCACCTTCACCGGCGTGCCCACCGGCGGCTGGTTTGGCGAAGGTTCCATGCTGAAGAACGAGCCCCGCCGCTACGATGTGGTGGCCCTGCGGGACTCCCTGGTGGCCTGCATAAGCCGCACCACCTTCCAGTGGCTGCTCGACAACAGCATTCCCTTCAACCGCTTCCTCCTGCACCAGCTCAACGAACGCCTGGGCCAGTTCATCGGCCGGGTGGAAATGGACCGGCTGCTGGAAACGGACGCCCGCATCGCCCGCTGCGTCGCCTCCCTCTTCAACCCCGTGCTCTACCCCGGCATCGGCCCCCAGCTGCAAATTTCCCAGGAGGAAATCGGCTACCTGGCCGGCGTCTCCCGCCAGCGGGCCAACCAGGCCCTCAAGCTGCTGGAGGAAGAAGGATTGCTGCGGGTGGAATATGGCGGTATCACGGTCATCGATCTGGAAGGCTTGCGCCGCTTCGGCGCCTAGCCGCTTTATCACCTCCTCACCACAAGGACGCTCCATGAGCAACGACACCCAACGTATCGTCGACGACGTCATCCAATCCCGCCGTTCCGTGCGGGCCTTCCTGCCCACCCCGGTGCCCCAGGAGGCACTCAAGGACCTGCTGCAGGTTGCCGCCCGGGCCCCCTCCGGCACCAACGTGCAACCCTGGAAGGTCTACGTGCTGACCGGCGAGGCCAAGGAAGCCCTCTCCAACAAGATCCTGGCGGCCTTCAACGACCCGGAAGAAGCCCAGACCCACACCGAGGAATACCCCTATTACCCGGCCAAATGGATTTCTCCCTACATCGAGCGCCGCCGCAAGGTGGGTCTGGATCTCTACAGCCTACTTGGTATCCAGAAGGGTGATGGCGCCCGTATGCAAGAGCAGCATGGCCGCAACTACAAGTTCTTCGACGCCCCCGTCGGCCTCATTTTCACCATCGACCGCATCATGCAGCAGGGCAGCTGGTTCGATTACGGCATGTTCGTGCAGACCGTCATGCTGGCCGCCCGGGCCCGTGGCCTGGACACCTGCCCCCAAGCCGCCTTCACCCAGTTCCACCGCATCATCGAGGAGCAACTGAACCTGCCGGAAAACGAGATGGTGGTGTGCGGCATGGCCCTGGGCTACGCCGACGAAAGCAAGCCGGAAAACCAGCTGCGCACCGAACGCGCGCCCCTGGAAGACTGGGTCAAGTTCATCGCTTGATCGGCCGCCAACGCGGCATCCAGCCCCGGCTCTGACTGGGGCTTTTTTTATTCTGACCGCCCCTCGTGAACAAAAAAAACCGGGCACAAGGCCCGGTTCGCAAACACAGCAGAGGTTCTTATTAGGAGCGGGCACTCTCTGGCGGAGCGTCCGTTGCTGTCTCCTTCTCCTTTGGTTTATTCCTGACTGCCGGAATCAGCGCTGGGGCCGGGAAAACCATCGCCCCTCGCGCTGAACCCGGTATTTACATGCTGCGACGGTACTGGCCGCCCACGTCGTAGAGCGCCGTGGTGATCTGGCCCAGGGAGCAGACCTTCACTGCCTCCACCAGCACGGCGAAGACGTTGCCGTTCTCGATCACCGTCTGCTTCAGCTTGGCCAGCATGGCCGGGGCCTTGTCCGCATTACGCAGGTGGAAATCCTTCAGGCGGGCGATCTGAGACTGCTTTTCCTCTTCGGTGGAACGGGCCAGCTCGATCTCCACCTGGGCGCTGCCCTTGGGATTCAAGAAGGTGTTCACGCCGATGATGGGGTAGGAGCCGTCGTGCTTCTTGTGCTCGTAGTAGAGCGACTCTTCCTGGATCTTGCCGCGCTGGTAGCCGGTCTCCATGGCACCTAGGACGCCGCCGCGGGAAGCGATGGCCTCGAACTCCTTGAGCACAGCCTCTTCCACCAGGTCGGTCAGCTCGTCGATGATGAAGGCGCCCTGGTTGGGGTTCTCGTTCTTGGCCACGCCCCATTCCCGGTTGATGACCAGCTGAATGGCCATGGCGCGGCGCACCGACTCTTCCGTCGGCGTGGTGATGGCCTCGTCGTAGGCGTTGGTGTGCAGGGAGTTGCAGTTGTCGTAGATGGCGATGAGGGCCTGCAGCGTGGTGCGGATGTCGTTGAAGTCCATCTCCTGGGCGTGCAGGGAGCGGCCGGAAGTTTGGATGTGGTACTTCAGCTTCTGGCTGCGCTCGTTGGCGCCGTACTTGTTCTTCATGGCCACGGCCCAGATGCGGCGGGCCACCCGGCCGATCACGGAATATTCCGGATCCATGCCGTTGGAGAAGAAGAAGGACAGGTTGGGGGCGAAATCGTCGATGTGCATGCCCCGGGCCAGGTAGGACTCCACGTAGGTGAAGCCGTTGGCCAGGGTGAAGGCCAGCTGGGAGATGGGGTTCGCACCCGCTTCGGCAATGTGGTAGCCGGAGATGGAGACCGAGTAGAAGTTCTGCACTTGGTTGTGCACGAAGAACTCCTGGATGTCGCCCATCATCTTCAGCGCGAACTCGGTGGAGAAGATGCAGGTGTTCTGGCCCTGGTCTTCCTTGAGGATGTCGGCCTGCACCGTGCCGCGCACGGAGGACAGGACCCACTCGCGGATCTTCTCGGCTTCGTCTTCGGTGGGCTCGCGGCCGTTGTCGGCGCGGAACTTCTCCAGCTGCTGGTCGATGGCGGTGTTGAAGAAACAGGCCAGGATGATCGGCGCCGGACCGTTGATGGTCATGGAGACGGAGGTGGTGGGGCAGACCAGGTCAAAGCCCGAGTACAGCACCTTCATGTCGTCCAGGGTGGCGATGGAAACGCCGGAGTTGCCGATCTTGCCGTAGATGTCGGGACGCACGTCCGGGTCGCAACCGTACAGGGTGACGGAGTCGAAGGCGGTGGACAGACGGTGGGCCGGCATGCCTTCGGAAACCTTCTTGAAGCGGCGGTTGGTGCGGAAGGCATCGCCTTCGCCGGCGAACATGCGGGTGGGGTCCTCGCCCTCGCGCTTGAAGGCGAAGACGCCGGCGGTGTAGGGGAAGGAGCCGGGGACGTTTTCCTTCATCAGGAAGCGCAGGGTCTCGCCGTCGTCAGTGCACTTGGGCAGCACCACCTTCTTGATCTTGGTGCCGGAGAGAGATTCGGAGACCAGCTTGGTGCGGATTTCCTTGTCGCGGATTTTCACCACGTACTCATCACCGGAGTAGGCCTTGACGGTATCGGGCCACATGTCGAGCAGCTTCTTGGCCTTGGCGTCCAGCTCGCTTTCCTTGCAGGCGATCAGTTCGTCGAACTTGGGCAGGGCGGCCTTGGCGGCATCGTCATAGCTATTGAAGAGGTCCTTGGAGATGCGCAGGGACTGACGCTCCCGGGCGATCTTCACCTGCTCGTCGATGTGCTTGTGGTATCCGCGCAGGGCTTCGGCAATCTCGGCCAGATAGCGGGTGCGCTCCACCGGCACGATGGCACGGCCGCGGGAGGATTCCTTGACCGTCACCACGGGCAACCTGCCGACCTTGCTCTTGAGGCCAAATTCGATCAGCTTGGGCAGGATGGCCTGGTACAGGGCAGTGACGCCATCGTCGTTGAAACGGGCAGCCATGGTGCCGAAGACGGGCATGTCGTCGGGGGACTGGGTGAACAGTTCCCGGTTGCGCTGATACTGCTTGCGCACGTCGCGCAGGGCATCTTCGGCGCCCTTGCGGTCGAACTTGTTGATGGCGACGAAGTCGGCGAAGTCCAGCATGTCGATCTTCTCGAGCTGGGAAGCAGCGCCGAACTCGGGGGTCATGACATAGAGGGAGGCATCCACCAGGGGAACAATGGCGGCGTCGCCCTGGCCAATACCGGAAGTCTCGACGATCACCAGGTCGAAGCCGGAGAGCTTACAGGCGGCGATAACCTCGGGCAGGGCAGCGGACACTTCGGAGCCGGTATCCCGGGTGGCCAGGGAACGCATGAAAATATTCGGATGCTCGATGGCATTCATGCGGATGCGGTCACCCAGCAGGGCGCCACCGGTGCGCTTGCGGGAGGGGTCGATGGAGATGATGGCCAGCTTGAGGCTGTCTTCCTGGTCCAGACGGAAGCGGCGCACCAGCTCGTCGGTGAGGGAGGACTTGCCGGCGCCGCCGGTACCGGTGATGCCCAGGGTCGGGGTGGTGGCCACCTGGGCGGCGGCTTCGATGATCTGCTTGCGCAGACCTTCGGGGTAAGCGCCATTTTCCAGGGCGGAAACAATACGGGCCAGGGCGCGGCGGTTGCCGGATTGCAGGTCAGCCAGGACTTCCTCGGGCTTCTGGGGGGCCAGGGTGGTGAGGTTGTAGTCGGACTGTTCCACCACGTCGTTGATCATGCCCTGCAGACCCAGGTGCTGGCCGTCTTCCGGGGAATAGATGCGGGTGACGCCGTAGTCGTGCAGTTCCTTGATCTCGGAGGGCACGATGACGCCGCCGCCGCCGCCGAAGACCTTGATGTTCTCGCCACCGTTTTCCTTCAGCAGGTCGATCATGTACTTGAAGAACTCGACGTGGCCGCCCTGGTAGGAGGTGATGGCGATGCCCTGCACATCTTCCTGCAGGGCCGCATTGACGATGTCCCCCACGGAACGGTTGTGTCCCAGGTGGATCACCTCGGAGCCGGTGGACTGCAGGATGCGCCGCATGATGTTGATGGAAGCATCATGGCCGTCGAAGAGGGAAGCCGCGGTGATGAAGCGCACCTTGTTCTTGGGCTTGTAAGGGACGATTTTCTTGGCGATGGAAAGGTCGGTCATGGCCAGGCTCCTCAAGGCAACCGGTGGGGGAAGAGGCCGGAATATCCTCCAGCCATTGATCCGGTCGAGTGTACGCCCAGGCGAAAGGCCCTCCCAGTGCACAAACTGCCGCCAATCGTGCAAAATCCGCCAAACATCGCAGGAAGACAAATATGTCACATTCCCTTGATCTCCAGGCCGAAAGCGGCGAGAACGCGCGCCCCCGTGCCAGCGTCGCCATCGCCTTCGTACGGGGAATGCTGGCTCCGGCCATGGGCCGAGGCCAGGACCCGACACCCTGGCTGACCGCCGTGGGCCTGGCGCCAGCCTGCCTGGAGGACGAAAAGGCACGCATTCCCCTGGATCGCTACGCCGCGCTCTACAACGAAGTGGTGGCCGCCCTGGACGACGAGGCCTTCGGCCTTTTCGCCGCCCCCTTGCGCGCCGGCACCCTGGAGTTTCTCTGCCGCGCCGCCATCACCGCCCCCACCCTGGCCCAGGCCCTGGACCGCTGCTGCCGCTTCCTGCGTCTGGTGCTGCCGGAGCTGGAGGTGCGGGTCATTCACCGGCAAGGCACGGCGCTACTGGAAATCAGGGAGGCCACCCCCCTGGGGGCCGGCCGCGTCTTTGCCTTCGAGTGGCTGCTGCGCCTGCTGCACGGCCTGGCCTGCTGGCTGGCCGGCCGCGGCGTGGCGCTGGATGGCGTGGATTTTCCCTATCCCCGCCCGGCCCACGCGGCGGACTACGACCTGATCTATACCGCCAGCAGCCGCTTTGACGCCCCCGTGCTGGAAGCCAGCTTTGCCGCCAACCTCCTGGAACTACCGGTGCGGCGGGACGAAGCCGCCCTGCTGCGTTTTCTCGATGGTGCTCCCGGCAAGATCACCACCCTCTATCGGCGGGACCGGGAAATGGTGCAGCGGGTCAGGGATACCCTGCGGGACGCCCTGCCGGAACTACCGGACCTGGAAGCCGTGGCCCAGCGACTCAACCTGTCTCCCCGCACCCTGCACCGCCGGCTGGAGGAAGAAGGCTCCGGCTTTCGCACTATCAAGGATGCCCTGCGGCGGGATCTGGCCCTGTCGCGCCTGACCAAGACCAGCCAGCCCCTGGGCCAGATTGCCGCCGATCTGGGCTTTGCCGATCCTTCCGCATTTTTCCGTGCCTTCGTTTCCTGGACCGGCACCTCGCCCAGCCAGTATCGCAAACGCCTGCGGGCCCAGAAGGAGCAACCCGGGGCACCCCGAGTAACGCCTCAGGCCTGAGTATCCACCGCTGCACCGGCAACGGCCGCAACGGCCCCGGCAGTATCGCCCGCCCCCGCGAGGCTGCCCACGTCGGTATAGGCCTGGGTGGCACTGGCAACGCTGGCAACAATATCGCCGCCCTGCCCCATCAGCTTATCCAGCTTGTCCATGCTTTCCTGGATGCTACGCATGTCCTTGTCCTGATGCCCGAGCTTCTGCTTGAGCAGGGCTGCGACCACCTTGAGCACCTTGCGTGCCTCCTCCAGCGCCTTGCGCAATGCCTTGTCGGCATCGGAGGCACCGTTTCTCTTGGCGGGCTCGGAACTGCCCTGGCTATCGCCAGTTTTCCGTTCTTCGCCTTTCGCCTCCGGGTCGGTGGAAGCTACGGCGGCAGCCTCCGCTTCGGCCTCGGCGGCCGCACCGCTGGTCGCTGCGGCGGATTCCTCTGCAGTGGCGGCGTCTTCGCCAGCAGCGGCGTCGCCCGTGTCGGCTTGCGCCGCGGCGGCGGTGGCCTGGGCTGCGGCAGTCCCCTGCCCGACGGCATCCGTCGCCCCTTGGGCGGCGTCGGCGCTGCTGGCGGCATTGCTGATATTGGTGCTGTTGCTGACCGACGGATTGCCCGCCGCGGCATTGCTATTGCCACCGAGATTGCCGGCCAGGGAGGCCAGTTCCTTGGCGATACCGCGGACCTGACGGGCCAGGGCCTTGGCCTGCTCCGGCGTCGCGCCAATCAGCATGGACTTGAGCATTTCCAGGCGCTTTTTCAGCATGTCCGCTTTCTCGGCGGCGGCCCTCTTTCGGGTTTCCTGTGCTGACGGCATGGAGCGCAGCTGTTGCAGCAAATCCCGCATCTGCTGGGAACGCTCGGATTGCCGCTTGCTCTGTTCATCCTCCTTGGGCGTCAGGATGGACTGGGCCAGGGCCTTGGCACGCTCCTGCACCCCCTGCGCCGCTCCCTGCTGCTCGGTGCGCTTGCTGGAAACAGGGGTGAGGGTAGCCCAGTTATGGGATGTAATTTTCACGGAAGGGAATCGGCGGGAAAGGCATGGGTCATTAACGGCAATATGCCGGCCGACTTGACCCATGGCAAGCCAGGCTGCGAACGAAAGCCCTCAGCCCGGGCTATGGTGGCGTGTGCGGCAGGCCGGCTGGCTCCCCCGCCAGGAGTATTGGGAACCCCCTGGAGATGCCCGCCTGGCGCGGACCTTCAAACCACCTTGCCGTGCAGCTGCTGTTGCGCAGCGGCGAAATCCCCGGTAGCCAGGCGAGGCCAGGCCAGCAGGCAGCGGTGGATGGCAGCATCGATTTCCTGCTGTTCTTCAGCCCGGGGCCGGTGCAGGACGAAATCCACCACCTCCTGTTGTAGCTTGAGGCTGCGGGGGTGGCCAATGCCCAGGCGCAGGCGCCAGAAATTGGGAGTACCCAGCTGGGCCTGGATGTCCTTCAGGCCATTGTGGCCACCATTGCCCCCCCCTTGCTTGAGGCGAATGGCGCCGGGCAGCAGGTCCAGCTCGTCGTGCACCACCAGGATTTCTTCCGGCGCGATCTTGTAGAAGCGGGCCAGAGCTGCCACGGCGTGGCCAGAACGATTCATGAAGGTGGTGGGCTGCAACAGCCATACCTCGCCGGCCCGGGCGGCCAGGCCGAGAAATTTGCTCTGGGGCGCCAGGCTCACCTTCAAATCCCGGGCCAGGCGGTCGACAAACCAGAAGCCGGCGTTATGGCGGGTATCTTCATACTCAGCCCCGGGGTTGCCCAGGCCGACGATGAGGCGGGGGATGGTCATGTGGATGCGGACTCCCAAAAAGAAAACCGCCGCAGGGGCCGAAGCCCGGGCGGCGGTTATTTGAGCTCAGCGAACTGAGACTCAGGCAGCGGCGCCTTCGCCTTCGGCGCTGGCAGCACCGCGCACGGCCATGATGGTGGCCAGAACGGGGTTGTCCTGGCCGTGCTGCACCAGGGTCACGCCCTTCGGCAGCTTCAGGTCGGCGGCATGCACGGAGTGGCCGGCAGCCAGATCCTTCAGATCCACTTCGATGAACTCGGGCAGATCGGCGGCCAGGCAGGTCACTTCCACTTCGTTCAGCACGTGGGAGACGATGCCGCCACCCAGCTTGACGCCAGGAGCGATGTCGGCGTTCACGAAGTGCAGGGGCACCTTGGTGTGCAGCTTCTGGTTGGGATCAACGCGCTGGAAGTCCACGTGCAGCACGATGGCCTTGTAGGGGTGAGCCTGGTAATCACGCAGCAGAACGGATTCTTTCTGGCCGTTGATGTTCAGGTTGATCAGGGAAGAGTGGAAGGCTTCCTTGCGCAGGGCCAGGTAAATGGCGTTGTGGTCCACCTCGATGGAGATGGGGGCAGCGGTACCACCGTAAACGATGCCCGGGACCTTGCCGGCACGACGCAGGCGGCGGCTCGCTCCGGTGCCCTGCAGGGTGCGCTGTTCGGCGTTGAATTCAAAGATCATGATGACTCCAAAGTTAAAACCCTGACCGCGACCAGCCAGGGGGTTGAGAAAAACTTATTCGATGAACAAGGAGGATACGGAATCCTCGTTGCTGATGCGGCGAATGGTTTCGGCCAGCAGGTCGGCCACGGAAAGCTGGCGGATGCGGCTGCAGGACATGGCGTCATCCCGCAGGGGGATGGTGTCGGTGACCACCAGTTCGTCCAGGTCGGAAGAATTCACCCGTTCCACGGCAATGCCGGAGAGTACGGGGTGGGTACAGTAGGCCACCACCTTCTGGGCGCCGTTGGCCTTGAGGGCAGTGGCGGCCTTGCACAGGGTGCCGGCGGTATCGACGATGTCGTCCATGATGACGCAGGTACGGCCGTCCACTTCGCCGATGATGTTCATCACTTCGGAAACGTTGGCCTTAGGGCGGCGCTTGTCGATGATGGCCAGATCGCACTCCAGGCGCTTGGCCAGGGAACGGGCGCGGACCACGCCGCCGTGGTCGGGGGAGACCACCAGCAGGTTTTCGTGGTTCTGCTTCTGGATGTCATCGAGCAGGATGGGCAGGGCGTAGACGTTATCTACGGGGATATCGAAGAAGCCCTGGATCTGTTCGGCGTGCAGGTCCATGGTGAGGACCCGGTCCACCCCGGCGGCGGTCAGCAGATCGGCCACCAGCTTGGCGGCAATAGGCACCCGGGAAGAGCGGGAGCGACGATCCTGGCGGGCATAGCCGAAATAGGGAATGGCAGCGGTGATACGGCCGGCGGAGGCGCGCTTGAGGGCATCCACCATCACCAGCAGTTCCATCAGGGTATCGTTGGAAGGGGCGCAGGTGGATTGCAGGATGAAGACGTCGTGGCCCCGCACGTGCTCTTCGATCTCGACGCTCACTTCACCGTCGGAGAAGCGGCCTACATTGGCGCGGCCCAGGGGACGACGCCCCAGGCGGGAAACGACGTCGGCAGCCAGCTTGGGATTAGCGTTGCCGGTAAAGACCATCAGGCTGTTGAAAGCCATAGAGGCGCCCCCAGAATGCAAGACGGGCAGGTGGATACCTGCCCGTTTTCTCGAAATATGGCTGGGGAGGAAGGATTCGAACCTTCGCATGCCGGAATCAAAATCCGGTGCCTTAACCAACTTGGCGACTCCCCAGTAACTGCTCTGGCGCTACCTGGGTGAAACTCAATACCCAGACAACGACTGGAAATCGATGCTTGCCTCCGGCCTTGCTGCCGCCGTGTGACTAGCGAGGCGCGGATAATACACAAAATTTTCGGGAGGGGCAAATTTTGGCGAAAAATTTTCCTCCCGCCGGCTTCAACCCGCCAGTGACTGCAGGGGGTGCTCAGCCAATCCCGCCGCCACCCAGCCCCGAAAGCCTTCGGGCAACTGAGCCAGGGCGGCTTCGGCGGCAATGCGCTCGGCGAACTCGACAAACACGCAGGCGCCAGAGCCGCTCATGCGGGCCTGGCCGAAGCGGCCGAGCCAGGTGAGGTGCTCGGCCACCGCAGGATAGCGGGCGCAGGCCACGGCTTCCAGATCGTTACCCCCCATGCCGGGCCGCCACGCGGCGGCAGAGATGGCCGGCGTATCCCGCTTCAGTTCCGGGGCACGGAAGATATCCAGCGTCGGCACGGCCACCGGCGGCTCCAGTACCAGATACCAGGCCGGAGGCACTTCGATCCGGCCCAGGGACTCGCCGACGCCTTCGGCAAATGCGGCATGGCCGAAAATAAAGATAGGCACATCGGCCCCCAAGGCCAGACCCAGCTCCTGGAGGCGCGACCGGGAAAGGCCCAGCCCCCATAAATGATTGAGGGCCAGCAGCACGGTGGCGGCATCGGAGCTCCCCCCCCCCAGACCGCCCCCCATGGGCAACCGCTTCTCCAGGCGGATATCCACCCCCTGATGGCAAGCACTTGCTTCTTGCAAGGAGCGGGCAGCCCGCACCGTTAAATCGGCGGCCTCGGGTACGCCAGGCAAGGGGGTGAGCAGTCGTACCTGCCCGTCCGTCCGAGGGGAAAAATGCAGGGTGTCGCCGTAATCGACGAAACGGAAAGCTGTCTGCAACAGATGGTAGCCATCAGTCCGCCGGCCTACCACGTGGAGAAAAAGATTGAGCTTAGCCGGAGCCGGATAGGCGCTGGACCAGCCCCAGTCTGCCTGTGGGGCGCTCATGGCGTACTCCAGGTATCGATGCGCAGTTTCAAATCCAGCTCCTCGCCCCGATGTATGGTCAGCCGCTGGGGCAGGGCCCGGGCATCCAGGCTGTCACCATAGTCGTATTCAATACGCCAGCTTTCGGCACGGAGTTCCAGCAGGCGGCCCTGGGCATCATGGCGGCCCTCGCCTCCCGGCGACGGACGGCCCAGCAACCAGTCGGCCAGGGCAGCAACCGGCAGGGGGTAGCCGAGCACATCAGCCACCAATTGGTCGGCACTCTCCGCCTCGTAGGTCTTCTGCTCCGCGGTGACGAGGCGCGCCATTCCCGGACGGCTCTGGATTTCCGCCGCGCCCTGGCCGAAGGGATTCATGAGGAAGATGTCGTCGCCCTGAGGACTGTGGTTCCAGGCCATTTTCCCCGAATAGCTGCCGTCGGCATGGCGCAGGGAAAACCGCCCTTCCATCTGGAAGGACCGCACCGACTCCCGGGGAAGGCTCGGTGAGTGGAGGGGCGGAGGGGTGGCACAGCCGGCCAGCATGAACAGGAATAGGGCGGCGAGCAGGCTCCGCCAGCCCCGGCGCTTCGACAAGACGTACAACACGGCGTTCAGGGCAGGAATTTCTTGGCAGCGGCGGCCAGGGCCTCATTATCGGGATTCAGCCGCACCGCCTCGCGCAGGACACGCCGGGCCTCGTCCTGGCGGCCCAGCACCCACAGCACCTCGCCCAGGTGGGCGGCAATTTCCGGGTCTTGCCGTATTGCGTAGGCTTTTTGCAACTGGCTCAGGGCACCGCTCAGGTCGCCCTGGCGGTAGAGCACCCAGCCCATGCTGTCGATGATGAAGGCGTCGCCCGGCGACAGGGCCAGGGCCCGGGCCACCAGTTCTCGCGCTTCCTCCAGGCGCAGGTTGCGCTCGGCGAAGGTATAACCCAGGGCATTGTAGGCATGGGCATTGTCCGGCTGCTGGGCGATGACCTGGCGCAGGCGCTCCTCCACCAGCTCCACTTTGTCCAGGCGATCTGCCACCAGGGCGGAGTCGTAGAGCAAATCAGGATTGCCGGGGTGCTTCTTCAGGAGCTGTTCCAGGAGCTCCAGGGCAGCCGGGAACTGCTTGGCATCGCGCAGCAGCTGGGCTTCCACCTGGCCAAAGGCCACCCGCTGGGACGGATGGATGGCAGCGGCTTGCTGCAGCACCAAGCGGGCGTCCCCCAGCCGCCCCTCCCGGGTCAGCAGGACTGCCTGCCGGTTACGGGCGCTGACGAAGGAATCCCCGAGGCCGACCTGGGCGTAGTAGTCGATGGCGGCACGATCTTGATGGCGGGCCTCCATGACCTGCCCCAGGTAGTAATTGACCACGCCCCGGTCACCGAAATCCAGCTCCAGGAGGTGCTTCAGCTGGGCCTCGGCGGTATCCAGGTCATTCTGCTGCAAGGCCAGGATGGCCACCGGGTAGACCACTTCGACATTATTCGGGAAATCCCGCAGCAGGCGGCGGAACTCGGCACTGGCATCCGCGTAGCGCTTGTCGCCCACGTAGGCCCGGGCCAGATGCAGACGAACATCCTTGGCTGCCGGGTAGCGCCGCAGATAGCGCTCCAGCAGGCTCACCACCTGGGCTGGGGCCTCACTCGCAGTGATCTGGGCCTCCAGCAGCACCGGCGATTCCCATTCCGGCCGCAGCTCCTGGGCCCGGCGCACGCTGCTCAGGGCCTGGGCCCGGTCACCATTGGCCAGTGCTGCCTGGGCCAGGGCGTAGTGGGCTTCGGCTACCTGGCCGTAGGGTGCGGTCACCCGCTCGATCAGGCGGAACACCGCCGCCTTGTCCTGCTGGCGGACAAACATGCGGTTCAGGCGCACCAGATTATCGGCCAGGTTGTCCTTGTCCTGCTCCAGCAGGCGGACCAGATGGGGCTGCAATTCATCGATGCGGTTCAGCATCACCATGACCCCAACCAGGGTCTGGCGAGCTTCGGTGGATTCGGGCTCGGTCTCCACCCAGAGCTGGGCCAGCTCGTAGGCCACATCTAGGCGCCGGGTAAAGCCCGCCACCTCCACGGCCCGGGCCAACACCTGGGGATCCCGGCTGCGCATGGCCAGTTCGGCGTAGACGGAAAGGGCCAGTTCGCCGTAGCCGCGACGCAGCCCGATCTCGGCCAGCAAAACCTGATACGCCACCTGGCCGGCGGGCAGTTCCGCCGCTGTCAGGGGCAGCACCGGCATGGACTGGGTGCGCTCGGCCTTGGCCGGAACAGTACGGGGCTTGACCGCAACAGGCGCAACGGGCTCGGCAGCGAGGGCGGCATTGGCGGCAAACGCGCCAAGCAGGACAGCAAGGGGCAGGATTTTCATGGCGGTTCCGGGCACCGGCAAAGGCGACCGCAGTGAGCGGCTTTCGCTTAAGATTCAGTGCCGCATGTTAGGCAGTTTTCCTGACCGCCACAAGCCGAAGGCCCGGCGTATCGCCGCTTTTTACCCTTCACTCATCCTTCATTCACCCATCATTGACCCCGCTGCCCGCCATGCCCGAGCTCCCCGAAGTCGAAGTCAGCCGTCTGGGCCTGTTGCCCTACCTGCCCGGCCAGACCCTGGAAAAGGTCATTCTGCGCGCCCCGCGACTGCGCCATCCCCTGCTGCCGGCCCTGGCCGAACGCCCCGTGGGCCGCCGACTGGAACGGGTGGAGCGGCGGGGAAAGTATCTGCTCTTCGACTTCGAAAGCAGCCGAGGCGGTGGCTGGATCATCCTGCACCTGGGCATGTCCGGCAGCCTGCGCTTCGTCGCTCCCGATACTCCGCCCGGCCCCCACGACCATGTGGACCTGCTCTTTGCCGGGCGTACCCTACGTTACCGGGACCCCCGCCGCTTCGGCACCCTGGTCTGGGTGGATGGCCCCGACGTGCTGCAGCATCCGCTCCTGGCAGTGATGGGGATCGAACCCCTGACTCCGGAATTCGACGGCGCCTGGCTTTACGCCGCCACCCGCAAACGCCAGAGCCCGATCAAGCAGTTCCTGATGGATGCCCACACCATTGTCGGCGTCGGCAATATTTATGCGGCGGAAAGCCTCTTCCGGGCCCGCATCTCTCCCCTCACCGCAGCCGGCCGCCTGAGCCGCCCGCGCTGCGAGCGCCTCGCGACCACGGTACGGGAAGTCCTGAGCGAGGCCATCGCTGCTGGCGGCAGCAGCGTGCGGGATTACGTCCATAGCGACGGGGGTGCCGGCAGCTTCCAGCTCATCGTCGCCGTCTATGGCCGGGAAGGGGAGCCCTGCACGATTTGCAGCCGCCCCGTGCGGCGAATTGTTCAGGGCGGGCGCAGCACTTTCTACTGCCCCCACTGCCAACGCTGAAGCCGCGCCGCACGACTTGCGCCTACCGTCCGTCGCCTGAACTAAACCAGTGCTGGCACAAGCCTCGCCAGCGCGTTGATTCCATTTAGCATTGTGGGGTAGAGTAGGCTTCCATTTTTGTCGCCGGTGCTGCCATGCCGAATACCCTTGCCCAGAATTTCGCCGCCTACAGTCAATGGCGGACGAGCCTGTCGGAGAACATCGAGCATTTCCGCACCTGGCTGGCCGACAATGAACTGGGAGACGCCCAGAGTGAGTTGCGTCTCACCCAACTCCTTGATCGCCTGCGGGAAGATCGCCTCAACGTGGCTTTCGTGGCCGAGTTTTCCCGGGGCAAATCGGAGCTGATCAACGCCATTTTCTTCGCCGACTACGGCAACCGCATGCTGCCCTCCTCCGCCGGACGCACCACCATGTGCCCGACGGAGTTGATGTTCGATGCGGAAAAGGAACCAGGCATCGAGCTGCTGCCCATCCATACCCGCGCCAGCAATGCCGGCATTTCCGAATACAAGCGCTTCCCCAATGAATGGGAAACGGTGCCGCTCAATGTGGATTCTCCGGAAGCCATGCAGGAAACCCTGCGTCACGTCAGCGAAGTCACCCGGGTGGACCGGGAGACGGCGGAAAAGCTCGGCTTTCCTGTCGGTGAAGACGACGCCGCCACCTACCGGGTGGGCGAAGACGGACTGGTGGAAATCCCCCGCTGGCGCCACGCCGTCATCAATTTCCCGCACCCCCTCCTGCAACAGGGCCTGGTGATCCTGGATACCCCGGGCCTCAACGCCATCGGTGCCGAACCGGAACTGACCCTCTCCCTGCTGCCCAACGCCCACGCGGTGCTGTTCATCCTGGCGGCGGATACGGGCGTTACCCAGTCCGACCTGGCTATCTGGAAAGACAACATCGGTGCCGGCGGCAACCGCAAGCGGGGTCGCCTGGCGGTGATGAACAAGATTGACGCCCAGTGGGACGAGCTCAAGACCGAAGAGGAAATCAATGCCGAGATTTCCCGCCAGGCCAATAGCTGTGCCAGCATTCTCGAATTGCCGGTGAACCAGGTTTTCCCGGTTTCTGCCCAGAAGGCCCTGGTGGCCAAGATCAATGGCGACGAGGCCCTGCTGGCCCGTTCCCGCCTACCCGAACTGGAGCGGGCCCTCTCCGAGGAGCTGATCCCGGCCAAGCAGGACATCGTCCGCGACAACACGGAAAGCGAATTCGGCGACCTTCACCTCCGCATCCGGGGTTTGCTGGATTCCCGCATGGTGGGCCTGAAAGAGCAGCTGACCGAACTCACCGAACTGAAGGGCAAGAACAAGGGCGTCGTGGAATACATGATGGCCAAGATCAAGACCGAGAAGGAAGAGTTCGAATCCGGCCTGCAGCGCTACTACGCAGTGCGCAGCGTCTTCTCCACCCTGACCAACAACCTCTTCGCCCACCTGGGCCTGGATGCCCTGCGCAGCCTCACCCACGACACCCGGGAAGCCATGCAGGCGGCCACCTTCTCCCGCAGCCTGTCTGATTCCATGAACCACTTCTTCTCCGTTTCCAAGGAGAACGTGCGCAAGTCCGGCAAGGAAATCAGCGAAATCCTGGAGATGATGGAAGCCATCTACAAGAAATTCAGTGTCGAGCATGGCCTCAAGCTGGGTGCCCCCACCCAGTTCAACCTGATGCGCTACGAAAAGGAACTCGACCGGCTGGAGCAGTGGTGCAATACCCACCTCAACACCATGTTCCAGCTCCTGGTGCACCAGAAGGGCAACGTCACCCAGAAGTTCTTCGAGGAAGTCGCCGTGCAGGTACGCCGCGCCTTCGAACACGCCAACCGGGATGTGGAAATCTGGCTCAAGGCCGTCATGGCTCCCATGGAGACCCAGGTACGGGAGCACCAGATCCAGCTGAAGCGCCGCCTGGAAAGCATCAAACGCATCCACCAGGCCACCGACACCCTGGAAGACCGCATCAGCGAACTCAAGCACATGGAAAGCGCCCTGCGGGCCCAGATCGACGCTCTGCAAGGCCTGAGCAACAAGCTGCAAGACCTGCTCCACCAGACCGAAGACAAGCTGCAGGCAGCAGCCTGAGACCCGGGCGGGTCAGTACCCGCTCCCAGAAAACAAAAAGCCACGGCAATGCCGTGGCTTTTTTGCTGACAGGCTGCCGCAATCCGGAGGGATCGGCGCAGCCCGGAAGCGGGCTCAGGGGCGCTTGTTGCCGGTGAGCTTTTCGTACTTGCCCCACAGCTGGTCTTCGGACTCAGCCACGTCGGGGTTCTTGGGGATGCAATCCACCGGGCACACTTCCACGCACTGGGGAGTGTCGTAGTGGCCAACGCATTCGGTGCACTTGTTGGGGTCGATCTGATAGATCTCTTCGCCCTGGGAGATGGCCTCGTTGGGGCACTCCGGCTCGCACACGTCACAGTTGATGCATTCGTCGGTAATCATCAAAGCCATAGCTGCTTTCCTTCATTCAAGATAGTTCGGAGACTTTTTTCGTCGCCAGCCGCTTTTCCACGACGGGCTGGACGAACTTGCTGACATCCCCCCCCAACCGGGCGATCTCGCGCACCATGGTGGCGGAAATGAACATGTACTGTTCCCCGGGCGTCAGGAATACCGTTTCGACCTCGGGGTACAGATTACGGTTCATCCCCGCCATCTGGAATTCGTACTCAAAGTCGGACACCGCCCGCAGGCCGCGGATGATGACCTTGGCTCCCTGCTGGTGGAGAAAATCCATCAGCAGGCAGGAGAAACCTTTGACTTCCACGTTGCCATAGGGCTGCAGGACTTCCTGGGCCATGGCCACCCGGTCTTCCAGGGCGAAGAAGGGGCGCTTATTCGGGCTGTCGGCCACGGCCACGATGACCCGGTCGAAGAGGCTGGAGGCCCGACGCACCAAATCTTCGTGCCCCTTGGTGAGAGGATCGAAGGTACCGGGGTAGATCGCCAGTCGGTTATTCAGCATCGGCTATGTTCCGCGCCATGAGGTGATAGAAGACCTGCCCGGCCTTGCCGCGCTTCGTTGTCACCCACTCCCCCAGGTTTTCCAGGGGGTGCTCCGCTTCGGCATAGATGAGGCCATCATCCTTCAGCAAGCGGGGCAGGTGGGGCACCAGCTTTTCCAGCCAGCCCTGATGATAGGGCGGATCAAGAAAAACCAGATCGAAACGCAGATCCGTGGAGGCGACGAATTTTAGCGCATCTTCCCGGATTATCTGCAAATTTTCCCCATCCAGCAGCCGGGCGTTGTCCTTCAGGGCGGCAAAGACTGTCGGCGCCCGCTCCACCAGCAGCGAACGGGCAGCCCCCCGGGAAGCCGCCTCGAAGCCCAGGGCGCCACTACCGGCGAAGAGGTCGAGGCAATCCCAGCCTGTCAGATCCTGACCGAGCCAGTTGAAGAGGGTTTCCCGCACCCGGTCGGGTGTTGGCCGCAGCCCCTCGCCATCGGGGAAGGAGAGGACGCGGCGGCGCCATTCGCCGCCAATGATGCGTACCACGTTGTTGCCGGCCCGGGCCTTGGCCGGCCCGGAACGGGCGGGCACCTTGGGAGAACGGAAGCTCACTCGGCGGCCACCTTGACGGTCACCAGATGGGCCGGCTGCACGTGGCGGACAAACGCCGCCTTGATATCGGCGGCCGTCACCTTCTCCACCTTGTCGGCATAGGTATCCAGGTAATCCAGGGGCAGGCCGAAGAAGCCGATCACCGCCACGTTGTCCAGCAGCTTGCGGTTGCTGTCCAGGCGCAGGGGGAAGCCGCCGACAATATTGGCCTTGGCTGCCTGCAACTCCGCCGGAGTCACGCCCTTGGCGAGAAAGTCGGCCAGCACCTCATTGACCACCTTCAGGGCATCCCCAGCCTGAGCGCGCTTGGTCTGCAGACCGATCTGGAAAGGCCCCTGGGCCAGCATGGGCGCAAAGTAGCTATAGGTACTGTAGGCATAGCCCCGGGCATCCCGCACTTCCTTGAGCAGGCGGGAGACGAAACCGCCGCCGCCGAGCACGTAGTTGCCGACCTGCAGGGCAAAGAAGTCCGGATGGCCGCGCGGAATGGCCGGCAACCCCAGCAGCAGGTGGGACTGGCTGGCCGGGTGGGCTACCGTCACCGTGCGGGCATCGGGCAGGGCCGCCGCAGGCAGGGGCGTAGCCGGGCCACCGGCCGGCAGGCCGGCGGTGAGGCGCTCAGCAATGGCGGCAGCTTCCGCTTTGCTCAGATCCCCCACCAGGGTGACGCTGGCCTTGGCGGCGTTGTAGTGGGCTTGCCAGAAGGCCGTGACATCGGCCCGGCTGAGGCTTTCCAGAGACTCCGGCGAAGACAGCCGGCCATAGGGGTGGTTGGGATAGAGGTTCTGCCAGAAGGCCCGGCTGGCCAGGACTTCCGGCTTGGTCAGGGCTTCCCGCAGGCCGACCACGGCGCGGCCACGCTCCCGCTGCAACACGTCTTCGGGGAAACGGGGCTGCTGCAGAACCAGACGCAGGATTTCCAGGGCGCCGTCCCGGGTAGCGGGAGCGGACAGGGTGCGCAGGCTCAGACTGGCCCGGTCCTGGTCGGCACCACCGCCCAGGTTGGCGCCGAGATCGGCCAGGCGGTTGGCGATGGCCGTTTCGTCCAGATCACCGGCACCACCGTCGAGCAGGCCGTGGGTGAAGCTGGCCAGGCCGGACTTGCCCTCGGGGTCCCGGGCACTGCCGGCGGCGAAGTCCACTTGCACGTCCAGCATCGGCAGGGCATGGGTTTCAACGAAATAGACCCGGGCTCCGGAGGGGGAGACCCAATGATCGATAGTGACGCCGGCCTGGGCGGAAGTGCCCAGCAGGGCGGCGGCAAAACAAAGCAGATGGCGCAGTCGCATGGTGTTCAACCTCGCATTAATGGCGGGCGCCGGCAGCGGCGCGGCGGCGGGGGGCCTCATCCAGGGGCTGAGGTTCCAGCAGGCCCACGGTCAGGCTGTCGTCGTTGAAATACTGGCGGGCCACCCGCTGCACGTCAGCAGCGGTAACGGCCTTCAGCTTGTCGATCATGGTATCCACGGCGCGATAGGAGAGGCCGACGATTTCCATCTGGCCGATCTCCATGGCCTGGGCAAACATGGAATCCCGCTTGTAGACCTGGCTGGCCACCAGCTGGGCCCTAGCCCGCTGCAACTCTTCGTCGCTGACGCCTTCGGCGGCAATGCGCGCCACCTCGGCCTTGAGGGCCGCCTCCAACTCCGCCGGGGTATGGCCCTCGGCAGGCGTGGCCATCAGATAGAACAGGGACGGGCCGCGGCTGGTGGTGTCGTAGGCGGAACCGACCCCCTGGGCCAGGCGCTGCTCCTTGACCAGACTGCGGGTCAGCCGGGCCGCATCGTGGCCATCCAGCACTGCTCCCAGCATTTCCAGGGCGTAGGGGTCGCTATCCTTGTTCACATCGCGCAGTACCGGGGCTTTCCAGGCCAGCAGCACCTGGGGCAGCTCCGCCGGCCCCTTCACGGTAATGCGGCGAATGCCCTTCTGGGGCGCCTCGGCGATGGGCTTGCGGGCCTCGATGGCCCGGAACTTGAGCTTGCCGTAGGTTTTCTCCGCCTCCCGGAAAACGGCCTGGTGATCCACGTCACCCACCACCACCAGGGTGGCGTTGTTGGGCACGTACCAGCGGCGATACCAGTCCCGCAGGTCGGTGGCCGTCATCTGCTCCAGGTCGGCCATCCAGCCGATCACCGGGCGGCGATAGGGGTGGGCCTGGTAGGCGGCGGCATTCAGGGCCTCGAAAAGCAGGGACTGGGGATTGTCGTCGGTGCGCATGCGCCGCTCTTCCATGATCACCCGGATTTCCTTGGCGAATTCCTTCGGGTCCAGGGTCAGGTGGCCCATGCGGTCCGCCTCCAGCGCCATCATCTCCGGCAGCTTCTGCTTGGGAATCTGCTGGAAGTAGGCGGTGTAATCGTAGTTGGTGAAGGCATTGTCCCGGCCACCAGCGGCGGCCACCCGCCTGTTGAACTCACCGGGGCCAACTTTCGGCGTGCCCTTGAACATCATGTGTTCCAGGGCGTGAGCCAGGCCGGAGGTGCCATCCACCTCATCCATGCTGCCCACCTTGTACCAGACCATATGCACGGCCGTGGGGGCCCTCCGGTCTTCCTTGACGATGACCTTGAGGCCGTTCTTCAGGGTAGTTTCAAAGGGATTGGCCAGGGCTGCCGAGGCGGACAGCAGGCCCAGGAGCAACAGGGGCAGGGCACGCAGTTTTCGGGGGAACATGGCTCGCTTTCGAGAACTTTATACAAGGGCGCCGTGGCGGCGCGGAAACGGGACCCGTGACAGGAACCGGGGACGAGGTTTGGCGCAATTGAGCAGCGCCCCCAGGGGCGCTTGGGCTAAAATTCGTCTTTTGCTGCGGCGCATATTACCCAGCCGCCGCCCCCCTGTCAGCCGGGGGCACCACTTAGGACTGGACCCTGCATGTTTGGTTTCTTGAAAAGATCCGGCAAGGATGCCGACAACGTTTCCCCCACCGCGGCCGCCGTGGCCCCGGTGCCGGAGCCCATCGACACGCCCCAGGAGTCGCCCGAGAAGGCACTCTCCTGGCGTGAACGCCTCTTCGCCGGCCTCTCCCGCACCCGAGCCCAGCTGGGCGGCAAGCTCAAATCCGTCTTTGCCCGGGGCAAGGTGGACGACGAGCTGCTGGAAGAGCTGGAAACCCTGCTGCTGACCAGCGACGTGGGCATGGACGCCACCCTGCACCTGCTCGATGAACTGAAGCGCCGCGCCAAGCAGGAGAAGCTGGAAGGCGCCGAGGCCATCCAGAATGCCCTGGCCGAAGCCATGGCCGCCATGCTGCAACCCCTGGAACAGCCCCTGCAGGTGGATGGCCACAAGCCCTTCGTCATCATGATTGCCGGCGTCAACGGCGCCGGCAAGACCACCTCCATCGGCAAGCTGGCCAAGTACTTCCAGGGCCAGGGCAAGAGCGTGCTGCTGGCCGCCGGCGACACCTTCCGCGCCGCCGCCCGGGAACAGCTGATGACCTGGGGCGAGCGCAACAACGTGACGGTGATCGCCCAGGAATCCGGTGACCCCGCCGCCGTGGTCTTCGACGCCATCGCTGCCGCCAAGGCCCGGGGTATCGACGTGGTGCTGGCCGACACCGCCGGCCGCCTGCCCACCCAGCTGCACCTCATGGAAGAAATCGCCAAGGTACGCCGGGTCATCCAGAAGGCCGATCCCACCGGCCCCCACGAGGTGCTGCTGGTGCTGGACGCCAACGTGGGCCAGAACGCCCTGGCTCAGGTCAAATCCTTCGACAAGTCCATCAACGTCACCGGCCTGGTGCTGACCAAGCTGGATGGCACCGCCAAGGGTGGCGTCATCGCCGGCATCGCCCGCCAATGCCCCAAGCCCGTGCGTTTCATCGGTGTCGGCGAAGGCATTGATGATCTGCGCCCCTTCGTCGCCCGGGACTTTGTGGACGCCCTTTTCGGCGAGTAAGTCGCCCCATCCAGCCGCCCCATCCGCCAGGACCGTCATGATTTCCTTCTCCGCGGTACACAAGCGCTACCCCACCGGCTATGAAGCCCTGCGGGGCGTGAGTTTCGACGTCGAAGCAGGTGAGCTGGTGTTCATCACTGGCCACTCCGGCGCCGGTAAGACCACCTTGTGCAAGCTGGCCGCCGCCATCGAGCGGCCCACCTCGGGCAGCGTGGTGGTAAACGGCCAGAACCTGGCGGCCCTGCGCAAGAGCGCCATCCCCTATGTGCGGCGCAATTTCGGCCTGGTCTTCCAGGACCAGAAGCTGCTCTTCGACCGCACCGTGCTGGACAACGTGCTGCTGCCCCTGGCCATCGTCGGCCTGCCCCCCAAGGAAGCCCAGAAGCGGGCCCGCGCCGCCCTCGACAAGGTGGGCCTGCTGGAGCGGGAGAAGGCCAACCCCATCGCCCTTTCCGGCGGTGAGCAGCAGCGCCTGGCCATCGCCCGGGCGGTGGTGAACCGCCCGGCCATCCTGCTGGCAGATGAACCCACCGCCAATCTGGATACGGATTCGGCCGCCGACATCATGGAACTCTTCAAGGCCTTCCATCAGGTGGGCGTCACCGTCATCCTCGCCACCCACGACACCCAATGGGTGCGCCAACTCAATCCCCGGGTACTGTGGGTGGAACAAGGCCAGGTCCGCGCTCCGGGCGAGGCACTGCCGGAGGGCAAGGCATGAACGTCTGGCTGACCCAGCATTCCGTGGCCATCAAGGGCGCCTGGCAGCGCCTGCTGGCTTCCCCCCTCAACACTCTGCTCTCCCTGCTGGTCATCGGCATCGCCCTGACCCTGCCGGCTGCCGGCGCCGTGCTCCTGGACAACCTGCGCCAGGCGGCAGCCGGTGTAGCCAGCACCCAGCAGATCAGCGTCTTCCTCAGCCCCGAAGCCAGCCGCAAGGACGCGACGGAGCTGGAATCCCGCCTGCGCCAGGAAGTCTCCGGCAAGGTGCAGTTCGTTGCCCGGGAAGAGGCCCTGAAGCGCCTGCAGGAAACCGCCGGCATGGCCGAACTGGTGGATAGCCTGCCGCGCAACCCCCTGCCCGACGCCTTCATTCTCGAGCCGCGCAATGCCGGCCCCGAGGCCCTGGAAAGCCTGGCCAAGACCCTCTCGGCCTGGCCCAAGGTAGCCCACGTGCAGCTGGATTCGGCCTGGATCAAGCGCTTCGACGCCTTCCTGCGCCTCGGCCGACTGGCCGTGCTGCTGCTGGCAGCCGCCTTCGCCGCGGCCCTGGTGGCTGTCACCTTCAACACCATCCGTCTGCAGATCCTGGCCCAGGCCGACGAAATCGAGGTGGCCAAACTGATCGGTGCCACCGACGGTTTCATCCGCCGGCCCTACTACTACTTCGGCGCCCTCCAGGGCATGCTGGGCGGCGCCCTGGCAGTGCTCCTGGTGAACGGCGGCGTCGCCCTGCTGGCCGAGCCGGTGAGCCACCTGGCCACGCTCTATGCCGCCAGCTTCCGCCTGCACGGCCTGGGGCTGGGCCAGTCGGCCCTGCTTCTCGGTATCGGCGCCCTGCTCGGCTGGCTCGGCGCCCAGCTTTCCGTCGGCCTCTACCTGCGGCAGATCGAACCCAAGTAAGCCCCGGGGAGACTCCCGGGACTACCCCGGCCCCTAGGGCAGCACCAGGGCCAAGGCCAGGGGCAGGAACACCAGGGCTGCCAGGTTGCCGATCATGACGATGGAGGCCACCTGGTCCGGCTCCTGCCGATAGCGTTCGGCGAATACATAGTTGAGCACCGCCGGCGGCAGGGCCCCAAAAATCACCAGCAGCGCCTTCTGCTGCCCTTCCAGGCCCAGCACCAGGGCCGTACCGTAAGCCAGCAACAGACCCACCAGCGGGCGCGCCACGGCACCCCACAGCCCCACTTTCACGGCCGCCAGGCGAGCGCCAGCCAGACGCACGCCCAGGGAAAAGAGCAGCAGGGGAATGGAAACATCCCCCAACATGCGGATCGCCATTTTCAGCGGTGGCCAGAGCGGCATGTGCAGCAGGCTGACTACCAGGCCGGCGAGACTGGCCAGCACCACGGGGATGCGCCACAGGTTAGAGAGGCGGGTATGGTGGTCCAGCAGCCAGGCGCCGAAGGAAAAATGGGCCAGGTTGGAGATCATGAACAGCACCACCGCCGGCCCCAGGGCGGCATCGCCGAAAGCCAGCACCGTCAGGGGCAGGCCCAGGTTGCCGCAGTTGTTGAACATCATGGGCGGCACCAGGGTCTTCGGCGCCACCCCCAGCAGGCGGGCCAGACCCCAGCCGGCGAGACCGGAACCAGCCACGCCCACCACCGCCCCAAGCGCCAGCCCCCAGTTGGCCGCCAGGTCGAAGGACTTGTCGGCCATAGCCGCGAAGACCAGGGCCGGCACGAAGACATCCATGTTGAGCTGGTTGGCGAAAGCCATGTCCGGCTGCTTCTTGCGGCCGTAGAGCCAGCCGAAGAAGACGATGGCGAAGAGGGGAAAGACGATGGCGACGATGCGCAGCAGCATGTCGGCTCCTCAAGCAGGGGCGGTTGGGCAGACAGCTTCAGGCCGCCGGGAGCCCGGCGGCCATGGGGACGAGCCCTGCGGGGAGGCGTTGGCCTCCCCGTTACCGGGGCTTACAGCACGTAGCGGGAGAGGTCCTCGTTGCGCGACAGCTCGCCCAGGCGGGCATCGACGTAGGCACCATCCACGGTCAGCTGCTCGGAACCGGTCTTGCCGGCGGTGAAGGAGATTTCCTCCAGCAGCTTTTCCATCACCGTGTACAGGCGGCGGGCGCCGATATTCTCGGTCTTCTCATTCACCGAGAAGGCGATTTCGGCCAGACGGCGGATACCGTCGGGGGTGAATTCCAGGGTCAGGCCGTCAGTGGACAGCAGAGCCTGGTACTGGCGCGTCAGGCAGGCATCGGTCTGGGTCAGGATCTGCTCGAAGTCAGCGACGGAGAGGGAGTCCAGCTCCACCCGGATGGGCAGGCGGCCCTGCAGCTCGGGGATCAGGTCCGAGGGCTTGGCGAGATGGAAGGCGCCGCTGGCAATGAAGAGGATGTGGTCAGTCTTCACCATGCCGTGCTTGGTCGTCACCGTGGTGCCCTCCACCAGGGGCAGCAGATCCCGCTGCACGCCCTGGCGGGAAACATCGGCCCCCTGGGCCTCGGAGCGGGAGGCAATCTTGTCGATTTCATCGAGGAAGACGATGCCGTTCTGCTCCACGTTCTTCAGGGCCTCGAGCTTCACTTCCTCGTCGTTCACCAGCTTGGCGGCTTCCTCGTCGGTGAGCAGCTTGAGGGCTTCGGGAATCTTCAGTTTGCGGGGCTTTTTGCGGGCGCTGCCCATGCTCTGGAACATGCCCTGAATCTGGTTGGTCAGGTCTTCCATGCCGGGGGGCGCAAAAATCTCGGCCTGCATGGCCGGGGCCGCTACCTCGATGTCGATTTCCTTGTCGTCCAGCTCGCCTTCCCGCAGCTTCTTGCGAAATTTCTGGCGGGTGGCGGAATCCTCGGCACTGCCCTGGTTCTCGTTGTAGAAACCGGCACCCCGGGGCGGAGGCAGCAGGGCATCGAGAATTCGCTCCTCGGCGGCATCCTCGGCACGGCTACGCACCCGCTTCATGGCCTGTTCACGGTGGCCTTTGATGGCGGTTTCCACCAGATCGCGGATGATCGTCTCCACATCCCGGCCGACGTAGCCCACTTCGGTGAATTTGGTCGCTTCCACCTTGATGAAGGGCGCATTGGCCAGGCGGGCCAGGCGGCGCGCGATCTCGGTCTTGCCGACGCCGGTGGGGCCGATCATGAGGATATTCTTGGGGGTGATCTCGTGGCGCAGGGGCTCGTCCACCTGGGAACGGCGCCAGCGGTTGCGCAGGGCGATGGCTACGGCCTTCTTGGCGGCGGCCTGGCCGACGATGTGCTTGTCCAGTTCGTGGACGATTTCCTGGGGCGTCATTTGCGTCATGGCGCTTACTCCAGCGTCTCAAGGGTGAAATTGCGGTTGGTGTAGATACACAGGTCGCCGGCGATTTCCAGGGACTTGCGCACCACGTCCAGGGGCGACAGTTCGGTGTTCTCGATCAGGGCGCGGGCCGCGGACTGGGCGTAGGAACCGCCGGAGCCGATGGCGACGATGCCGTGTTCGGGTTCCAGCACGTCGCCGTTGCCGGTGATGATCAAGGAAGATTCCCGGTCGGCCACCGAAAGCATGGCTTCCAGGCGGCGCAGGGCGCGATCACTGCGCCAGTCCTTGGCCAACTCCACGGCGGAGCGGACCAGGTTGCCCTGGTGCTTTTCCAGCTTGGCCTCGAAGCGTTCGAAGAGCGTAAAAGCATCGGCGGTGCCGCCGGCAAAGCCGGCCAGGATACGGTCGTTATAGAGGCGGCGCACCTTGCGCGCCGTGGCCTTGACGACGATGTTGCCCAGGGTCACCTGGCCGTCGCCGCCCATGGCGACGGAGGTGCCGCGGCGCACCGAGAGGATGGTGGTGCCGTGATACTGTTCCATGGCGTTTCTTCTATGGGGAAAGAGACAAGACCCGCCGCCGGACGGCGGCGGGCGTATTCACTTGCGGGCCGGCTCGATGCGGGCCACGGCATTGACGCCGACCACGGCCAGCAGTTCGAAGACCAGGCGGTTGGCGTTGCGAATGATGACTGCCTTGCCGGCGGTTTTGCAGGGGGTGAGGAGATTGACCAGGGCGCCAGCGCTGACGAAGTCGATGCGCACCACGCTGGTGAAGTCCAGCACCACCGGGTCCCGCCCTTCGGCGAAGGCTTTGAGGTCGGCAAAGCGGGCATTCTTCAGTTCGCCGCTGAGGCAATAGGCTTCCGCCGCCCCTTCGCCGTCGGTACAGGCCGGACAGGACTCTTCCACCACGACCTTTTCCTGAATGCGGGCAGGGTCCCAGGAGGGCGGGGACATTTCGAAGGTGACGGCGTAATCCACCGCCCGCTCCTCGAACTGTTCCTGCAGGCCGGCCCGCTGCAGCAGTTCCAGTTGCAGCAACCAGCATTGGGGATGGGCCGCAGTGCCGGTGACGGCAGCCTCGGCCAGCAGCTTTTCCAGGGCGTCCACCCCGGCCAGTTCCAGCAACTGCTTGCGCTTGGCGGATTGCTGCAGAATTTTGAGGAAGCGCTCGGCCCCCGCGTCGTCCAGCTGCTGCACCTTGGAGAGGTCCAGGCGCTGCTTGGGGTTCTTTTCCAGGGCATCGGCCAGAATGCCGAAAGCCGCATGGTTGCTGCCTTCCATGGCGCCCTTGAAGGTAGCGGTGGGAATGCCGCCGCCGCTCACCGCCTCGGCCTTCTTGGTTTCGCTCCAGGCCGGCGGCGAACGCTCGAAAATGCGGGCAAATTCCAGTTCCAGGTTTTCAAAAGCCTGCTTGTTGCCCTGCAACTGGTAGAAATCGAAGAGCATCATCCACAGGCGTTCGGCCGTCGGGCCGGCACGATAGCGGCCTACGGCGTCTTCCAGGGTGGCCTGGGCCACCCCTTCCTGGCCATTGGCGTAGAGCACAGCGGCCTGTTCCACCACCGCTTCCAGGGGGTCGGCCTCGTGGTCCAGCTCGATGCCGCCGGATTCCAGATCCCCCAGGGAGAGATCGGTGAAATCCAGGGACATGGGATCGTTCGCTTCCTTGGCGACAGGAGCCGGCGCCACCTCAGGCGGCGGCGCACCTTCCGCAGCGGGCGGGGTCGCGGGTGCCTGGGCGGGCACCTTGACCATGCGCACCTCGGGCACCTTGTTGTCTTCGCGATTTTTTTTGAACAGCGAGAAAATCATGGCCTGCTTTCGATTCTGGGCAGTTCTGGGCAGAGAAAGCCGGGATGAAACATCACGACTAGCCGAAGACTTTTATCACACTCCTCCGTCATTTCGCAATCCGGGAGTGGCCCTGGGCCAACAGGGCGCTGCCCGCCCCCAGGGCAACCAGCAGCAGGGCCAGGACCGGCCCGTAGGGCTGATCCAGGACCAGGGCCAGGGCAAAGGCCAGCAGATGGGCGAAGACGCCCAGTCCGCCACCCAGCACCAGGGCGCGACGCCAGCTGCCGGCCCAGGGAGCGGCCGCCAGGGGCGGGATGAAGACCAGGGCAAAGGCCGCCATGACGCCGATGCCGGTGGTGGCCAGGGCCAGCACGCCGGCCACCAGCAAATCGAAGGCCAGATGCAGGCGGCGGGCGGAGCGCCCCCGGGCACGGTAGAAATCCGGATAAAAATGGGACAGCAGCAGGGGCCGGGAAAGCCCTGCCAGGGCTGGCAAGGCCACGGCCAGGGCGCCGAGGGCGGCGAAGAAGTGGCCCTGGTCGGTGAAATACAGCTGGCCGTCGGAAAGGGCGTGGCCCAGCCGTTCGGCCAGGGGCAGGTTGGCCGCCAGCAGCACGGCGACGCCCCAGCCCGCCAGCAGCAGCATGGCGTAGGCGGCGCCGCGCACCGATTCCGCGGCTTCCTCGAAGACGTTCTTCACCCCCGCCGCAAGAAAGGCCGCTGCCGGGCCGCCCAGGGCCAGGGGCCAGCCCAGGGCCATGGCCCCCAGGCCGCCAGCCGCCGCCATCTGGGCGTAGGACAGGGCGGCCAGCCATTCGCCGCGCAGGCGCAGATAGGCGCCGCAGAGGGGCAGCAGCAGGGCAAAGACCATCCCCGTCAGGCAGGGCCAGAGAAAGAGGGGGTCAAACAGCAGTTCCACATTCATGACTCGGCCGCTCCCTTCAGCAGCACCTGGCGCTGGCAGGTGGCGGTGACGAAACGCTCGTCGTGGCTGACCAGCAGGATGCCGGCCCCGGCCGCCGCCCGCTGGGCGATGGCCGCCGCCAGGGCCGCCACGCCGTCCGGGTCCAGGTTATTGGTGGGTTCATCCAGCAGGATCACCTCCGCCGGCGCCTGCAGGCAGGCCCACAGATGGAGGAACTGCAGCTGGCCGCCGGAGAGGCGGTCCAAGCGCTCTTCCAGCCGGCTGGCCAGCCAGGGCGGTAGCCCGGCCGGGGCGGCGCCGGTGAGGGCCAGCAGTTCCCGGCCGTTGAGGGGAATGCCCGCCACCGCCGGCTGGCGCTGGGTCTGCCAGGAAAGGGCGACGCCCGGCGCCCGCAGGATGCTGCCGGCAAAGCAGCGTACGCTGCCGGCCAGGGCGGCCAGCAGGGTACTCTTGCCGGCGCCGTTGGGGCCGGCCAGGCCCAGGACCTCCCCCCGGTGCAGGGCAATATCCACCGGCCCCACCACCGGGCGGCCATAGCCGGCCACCAGGCCGGTCGCTTGCAGCAGCATCATGGGGAAGTCCTCACGCCGTTCATCCCTTATTTGAGGGCGGCCAGCAGCCGCTCCACCGTATCGTCGAAGAGGCTGAACAGATCAGCGGCTTCGGCGGTACCGCCCACCGTGAAGGCCAGGGTGACGGCGGGAATGCCGGCCCGCTCGGCCATCCAGCGGGAGGGGGCATCATACTGATAGGCAGGCCGCAGGACCATGCGGGCCGGTACCGCTTTCTGCCGCGCCAGCATCTCGCTCAGGTAGGCGCTGGAGGGTTCCTGGCCCGGCTTGGGCTCCAGCACGCCGACCTGCTTCAGCCCCAGCCAGGCATTGAGATAGGGGAAGGCATCGTGCTGCACCAGCACCGCCACCCCCTTGAGGGGCGCTGCCCGGTTTTGCCAGCGCGTCAGGGCCGCCTGCCAACGCTCGGCAAAGCTGCGGTAGGCGGCCTGGTAGGCGCCGGCCTGGGCCGGGTCCAGCTGGGCGAGGCGGGCCGCCAAGGCCTCGCCGATTTTCAGGAAGTTGCGCGGATCGGTCTGGATGTGGGGATTGCCGCCGGCATGTACGTCGCCATGGGCCCGATCCAGCACCGCCGGAATATCCCGCATCGCCACCTGGGCCGCCGCCTCGAAATAGCCCGGCTGGCCGGTCTGAATGCGGCTGTTGCCGGATTCCCGCTGCAACAGGGGCAGCCAGCCCACCTCCAGCTCGACGCCGGTGGCGATGATCAGATCCGCCCGCCGCGCCCGGGCAATCAGGGAAGGCTTGGCCTCAATGCGGTGGGGGTCCTGCAGGCCGGTGGTGGCGGTGAACACCGTCACCCGATCCCCGCCGATCTCCTTGGCCAGCGCGCCCCACTCGGGCACCGTCGCCAGGATGTTGAGCGCCGCCTGGGCCGGCAGGGCGGCGGCGAGGAGCAGTAGAAGTAGCAGTCGTTGCATGGACATTCCTTTCAGACGCCGGAAGGGCCTCGCCCATTCCCGGCAAAAATCAGATCACCTGAAAACCGAGCGAGCGCCGGCGAGGCAAGGCGCGAGGGGCCGCCGTGTGCATCCGGCACACAAGGCCCCGAGCAACGCCGCATCGCCAAGCGCAGCCGGTTTTCTAGAATTTGTGGGCGCCGTGGGTGCCTAGCGACATGATGTACTGCAGAATCACCTGGTTATCGGTGACCCCTTGCATGGACTGGTCCCGGGCGAATTGCAGGCGCAGGCGCGCATATTCGGAGGACGACCAATCCACCATCAAGCTGTGCTTCTTCGGCCGGTAGGCGGAGAAGGCAGCATTGCCCGCATCGAAATTGGCATAGGCGCCCGGATCGACGCTGATCTGGCCGCTGGAAAGCCAGTCGTAGCGGTAGCCGACCCGCCACTGGGGCATGAACTGGTACACCGCCTGGGCGTAGCCGCCGCTCTGGCGCGAACGGTAGGCGCTGCTGTCGCTGTTGGCGCAGGCGGCAGTAACGCCATCGGCGCAGCTCAGGCCACCGTCTTCGGTACGGCGGAAGAGTTCGCTCTGGAACTTGAAGTTGCGCACCTTGGGGTTGCCCTCCGGCGCCCATTTCCAGACGAAGTCAGCGATCCAGGTGCGGCTGCGGCCGGTGAACTGGCCCAGCACCTCGCCCAGGCCGGCGGCATCCTCGAAGTGGCTCTGGCGGTTGCTGGCCCGGGTGTTGAGGTAGGACAGTCCGGTGCGCCAGCTGTGGGAGCTACCCACGTCGCCTCCCAGGTTGGCGAAGAGGGCGCCGGAACCGCTGCCGTTCTTGTTGCGGTCAGTGCCGGGGAAGGCATCGCCCCGGCCGGCTTCAGCACCGAGCTGGAAGAACAGGTCGGTAGGCGCCACCCAGCGCACCTGCAGGCCATCCTGGCGGTAACCGTGGCCGCCCCACAGTACCTTCTGCATCAGGGAGGCGTCGGCGAAATCCCACTCGTGGGGATGCTGCACGTTGCTGTAGCCGATGTCGGAAAGGAAGCGGCCACCCTTCACCACCAGGCCATGATCCAGGCCCAGGGTCTGCACACTGGCCTCCTCCACCTCCACCTCGCCGTCGATGATGGCCAGGCGGGCCACGCCGCGGAAGCGGGGATCGATGTTGGCGGAGAACACCAGCTCGGTGTGATCCAGGGAGAAGCCGCGCTTGTCGGCACTTTGGCCGCCGTGGTCGTGGCCGCCAGGGCCCCAGAAGCCGGTGATGCTGCGCTCGTTGATGTCCTTCAGGCGAGCCATCTGGCCTTGCAGGATGAGGGAGACTTCCGGGTTGAAGCTGCTAGCCTGGCCGGGCGGACGCAGGCTGGCCTGTTGCAGCTGGGCGGCTGTCTGGCGGGCCTCGCTGGCCTGGGCGGTGGCGCTGGCAGCCACCTTCTCGGCCTGGCCGGCCTGGGTTTCCGCCTGGGCCAGGCGGCCTTCCAGGGCGGCGATGCGCTGCTCGTAGGCGCTCTGCATTTTCTGCAGCTGCTCGCGCATCTGTTTCAGTTCCCGGGCCAGCTCGGGATCGGTACCGGCAGAAGCGGGGGCGGCGTGGGCCGCTGGCAGCGCCGCGGCCAGAGCCAGCGCCGCGGCCAGAGCCAGGGCGGCGGCCAGGGGCGTCAGCCGGTGAAGGGAAAGACGGGTCATGCTTACCTCGCGGAATAACGGGTGAACGGCAGGTGGAAAGCGGAAAGGAGCGCCCACCTGCCCGGAGAGGCAAGAGGGACGCGGACTTTCAACAGGGGGCGTTCAAACGCGAGGCGGGGCGCCCTGGCGCGGCAGGGGTGTAGGAGAATAGCGCTGGACGGGCGTTCCAGCGATGGCAAGAATGAAGTCTGCCGCCACCACGGCCAGGGGCGGGAGCGTGGCAGGCAGGGGCGCGCCCTGGCCCGCCAGATGCAGGCAGACCAGGCAGGATTCAGCCGCCGGCCCGGCCTCGTCGCCGGTCTGCAGGTGGCCGGCCAGATGCAGCAGCCAGACCGCCGCCAGCAACAGGGGCAGCAGGGCCAGCCAGCGGGCCAGCGGGGAGCGCGCGACAAGGGAGCGGCGGCGCATCAGCCCCGGCCCTCCGCGGGGGTTTCAGTGGCGGGCACAGCAGAAGCGGCACTACCGGCAGCGGCACGCTGGTCGCCCTCCCCATCCGCATCCCGCACGCCGCCACAGAACATGGTGAAAGCCTTCTCCACATGGTCCTTGGCGAAGTTGCGCACGATGAAAACCAGGCGGGTGCTGCGATCGTTGAAGGGTGCCGCCTCGGGCCAGGCGTCCAGCACCTGGGTCGGGTAGCGGGTGTGCTGCACGCAATGCACCACCCGGGGCTGGGCCTCCCCAGCCACATGGACCAGGCCCTTGACCCGCAGGATGCGGTCACCGCAGGTGGACAGCAGCACGTCCAGGGCTTCGAGAAACTCGCCCCAGTGGAGGGGCTCGGTGAAGCGCAGGGTGAAGGCGTGCACCAAGGCATCGTGCCGGTTGGGATCGTGGTCGTGACCAGTGTGACTTGCCCGGGTCGCCTTCACCGCCTCCTCCGCCAGCCAGCGGGCCACTTCCGGGGCCTTGGCTCCTGGGTTGAAGGCGCCGCTGTCGAGGAACCAGGCGGCATCCACCTGGCCTTGCACCACCCGATGGCGCGGCGCCCCCGGGTTGAGGCGTTGCAGGCGGCGCTCCAGGCGCGGCAGGGCCTCGGGATCGCTGAGCAGATCGGTTTTGGTGAGCAGCAGGCGGTCAGCCATGGTGACCTGCTTCACCGCCTCGAAGTGGCGGGAGAGCTGACCCTCGGCATGGGTGGCATCCACCGCCGTGATGACGCCATCGGTGCGATAGCGCTCGGCGATGAAGAAGTCTTCCATCAGGGTATGCATCACCGGGGCCGGGTCGGCCAGGCCGGTGGTCTCGATCAGTACCCGTTTCAGGGCCTTGATCTCCCGCCGCTGGGTGCGCAGGGCCAAGTCTTTCAGGGCCCGCACCAGGTCACCGCGCACGGAGCAGCAGAGGCAGCCGGAATCGAGCAGCACCAGGTTCTCATCCACCTTTTCCACCAGCTGGTGGTCCAGCCCCGTTTCGCCGAACTCGTTGATGAGCACGGCGGTATCCGCCATCTCCGGCTGGCGCAGGAGGTGGTTGAGCAGGGTGGTCTTGCCGGCGCCGAGAAAGCCGGTGAGGACGGTGACGGGAACGCGGCGGTCCATGGTCCTAAGGCGTGCTTACCAGGGCTTGGAGATGCACTGGCGCAGGCCCTTCTCGAAAATTTCCCGGGGCAGATTGCGGCCGATGAAGACGATGCGGGATTCCCGTGCCTCGTTGTCAGCCCAGGGGCGGCCCACGTTGGTGGCCACCAGCTGATGCACCCCCTGCAGGATGATCTGGCGGGATTGGCCGGCCACTGCCAACAGGCCCTTGTAGCGCAGCATGTCCTCGCCGTACACCTGCACCAGGGCACCGAAGAATTCGTCCAGGCGGCCGGCGTCGAACTCGCCGTGGGTGGTGAAGGCAAAGCTGCTGATGGCGTTGTTGTGGTGATGGTGGTGGCCGGTAGCGAGGAAGTCCGGCTCCCGCTCCAGCACGGCCTCCAGGGAGAAACTGTTGACGTCCAGCAGGGCCGCCAGGTCCACGCCCTCACCCTGGTGCGCCTCGTAGATGGCGGCGCGGCCGTTGATGTCCATGAGGCGGGCCAGCAGGGCGGCCTTCTCGGCCTCGCTGACCAGATCGGTCTTGGTCAGCAGCAGGCGGTCGGCAAAGCCCACCTGCTCCTGGGCGATCTCGTGCTGATCCAGCTGCGCCATGGCGTGCTTGGCATCCACCAGGGTGAGTATGGCGTCCAGGCGGTAGGCCTGGGCCACCTCTGGCTCCACCAGGAAGGTCTGGGCCACCGGGCCCGGATCGGCCAGGCCGGTGGTCTCGATCAGCACCCGGTCGAAATGCAGGGTGCCGTTGGCGCGCTTTTCCACCAGCTCACCGAGGATGCGGGTGAGGTCGCCACGCACGGTGCAGCAGATGCAGCCGTTGTTCATTTCCACGATCTGCTCTTCGCTTTCCACCAGCAGGTCGTTATCCACCCCCACTTCGCCGAATTCGTTTTCGATGACGGCGATACGCTGGCCGTGGGCTTCCTTGAGGATGCGGTTGAGCAGGGTGGTCTTGCCACTGCCGAGGAAACCGGTGAGCAGGGTGACGGGGATACGGGGATCGGTGTTGAGCATGACAGCTTTCAAGCAGGCGTGGCCGCACAGGCGGGGCACTGGCCGTGCAGATCCACCTCCATGCGGCCCAGGCGGAAACCGGCGGGCAAGTTGGGCGCCACGGGGGGCGGCACATCCAGGCAGAAGATGCGGCCGCAACCTTCGCAGCGAAAATGGGCGTGGGCCTGGTGTTCGGCGGCGGGGCCGGTGGCGGAATAGCGGTAGACCCGGGCCGCGTCGGTGGCTTTGACCGCCAGCCCGGCGGAAACCAGCCAGTCCAGGGCCCGGTAAAGGGTGACCCGATCACCGGCCAGGGGGCCGAGAGCCTTTTCCACCTCCAGGTGGGTCAGAGGCCCCGCGGCGCCCCGCAGCAGGGCCAGCACCTGCACCCGGGCTGGCGTCACCCGGGCGCCGGCAGCGCGGATGGCGGCAGAAGCCAGCAGGGCGGGATCGGTAGCAGTAGGCATGGCGACAGTTGGGGCAGAAGAAGCCGGGGAGCGAGGAACAGGGAGGCGGATTACAACACAACCCGATTGCAACTGCAATTGTGTTGCAGTTAATCCAATGCAGCGTCCTTGCCGCCATCGCCCCCCTTACCCTTCACCACCTCAAAGCGGCCCAGGGTACGGCGTCGCGCCTGGTCGTGATCCACGACCGGTGCCGGGTAGTCCCGGCCAATAACCACGCGCGCTGCCTGCTGCTCCAGGGGCGCCATGCGCCAGGGGGCATGGATGAACTTGTCCGGCACCTTGGCCAGTTCCGGCACATAGCGGCGGATGAAGCGGCCCTGGGGGTCGAATTTCTCCGACTGGGTAATGGGGTTGAAGATGCGGAACCAGGGCTGGGCGTCGCAGCCGGTGGAGGCGGCCCACTGCCAGCCGCCGTTGTTGGCGGAGAGGTCGAAATCCAGCAACAGGTCGGCAAAGTGCGCTTCCCCGGCACGCCAGTCGATGCCCAGATCCTTGGTCAGAAAGGAGGCCACCACCATGCGCAGCCGGTTGTGCATCCACCCGGTGTTACGCAACTGGCGCATGGCCGCATCCACCAGGGGGTAACCGGTGCGGCCCTCCCGCCAGGCATCCAGCAGGGCGGGGGCGTCATCCCATTGCACCCGGTCGAAGTCGGGCTTGAAGCTGCCGGCCGGCAGCTGGGGGAAGTGATCCAGCACCATGAAATAGAAATCCCGCCAGATCAGCTCCGAGAGCCAGGTATTGGCGCCTGCATTGCCTTCCCGCCAGGCGGCAGCGGCCAGCTGGCGGATGGAAAGGCAGCCGAAGCGCAGATAGACGGAAAGGTAGGAAACACCCTTCACCGCCGGAAAATCCCGCTGCTCCCCGTAGCGGGCCATCCGTTCCTGGAAATCCTGCCAGCGGGTCGCTGCCCCGGCCATGCCGGGCACCATGCCGATGGCGGCCAGATCGGTGGGCTGAAAGCCGATCTCCGCCAGGGTCGGCACCCCGCCGCCCCCCGGCGGCGGCGCCAGGTGTTGGATGTAGGCATCGACGGGATAGGGGCGCACGTAGAAATCCGTCAGCCGCGCCAGCCAGGCGTTCTTGTAGGGGGTGAAGACGGTATAGGGGGTGCCGCCTTTGGTCAGCACCTCGGCCCCGTCAAAGATGGCCTGGTCCTTGAACAGCCGCAGCTCCCGGCCATCCCCGGCCAGATCGGCGGCCACGGCGGCATCCCGGGCCTTGGCACCGGGCTCGTAATCCCGGTTGGCAAAGACGGCTTGTACCCCCAGCTCCCGCACCAGAGCAGGAATCTCCCGGGCCGCCGGGCCGTGGCGGACGATGAGGCCGCCACCCTTGGCCGCCAAGGCGGCATGCAGTTCCACCAGGGATTCGCGGATGAACTCCACCCGCCGGTCGGCCCGGTCGGGCAGGGCGTCGAGGATGTCCGTATCGAAGACGAAGGCGCACCACACCCGACGGGCTGACTTGAGGGCGTAATAGAGGGCGGCATGATCGTAATCCCGCAGATCACGGCGGAACCAGACAAGGGCAGTTTCGAGCATAATGGGCGGTGCTTTTTTTCAGGTGCGACCAGGTATGGGGCCAAGACCCCGATCGGTCGCCGGCCGGAGCAGTCATGGAAATGTGGCATCAGACCACCGCGATATTAACGGCTCCGGTCGACGGCGAGGAGTGCGGCAGACACTCCCGCCCAAAGGGAGGTTCGGGATAGTGGACGTACAAGGACTCAGCTTCACCTTCGACCAGGACAGTCGTTCCCTGGTGGCAAGCTACGCACCGGAAAGCGGCGCGGTGCCGCCCACGGTGGATGTGGACTGGCTGGAAACCCATCTGGCGGAACTGGGCTACGGTGAACTGCGCCGCAATGCCGCTGCCCTCGGCGTGCTGGCCGACAATCTCAAGGCCGCCCGGCCGGTGGCTGCCCTGGCGGTGGCCGAAGCGGTGGACGCGGTGGCGGAAGTCTCCGTGGCACCAGACAAGATGGCCGCCTTCCTCACCGTTGCGCCGCCCCAGGGCGGCAAACCCATTGACGATGCTGCCATTCGCCGCGCCCTCGCCCAACAGGGCGTGGTGGCGGGTATTCGCGACAATGCCATCGCTGGAGCCGTCGCCCTCGGCCAGGCCAGCAACCTGCTCGTGGCGGAAGGCGCCTTGCCGGTGCACGGCGAAGACGGCCGCATCGAGACCCTGGTGCCGGAAAGCAGCAACCGGGTGCCCCAGCTCAACGAAAAGGGGCTGATGGACTACCGCAACCTGGGCGAAATTCTCACCGTCCAGGCGGGTGAAGCGGTGATGCGGCGCATCCCCGCCACCCCGGGCACAGCGGGGGAAACGGTCAACGGCGCAGTCATTCCCGCCATCGCCGGCAAGGAGGCCATGTTCTCCCCCAACCTCACTGGCGTTGCGCCAGCACCCGATGACCCCAACACCCTGGCGGCAGCCATCACCGGCCAGCCGGTGCGCACCCGGGACGGCATCATCGTCGAACCCACCTACGCGGTGGAGGAAGTGACCATCAACACCGGCAACATCGCCTTCGACGGTGCCGTGACGGTGAAGGGGGACGTGCAGGCCGGCATGACCATCAAGGCCAGCGGCGACATCGAGATCGGCGGCACGGTGGAGGCGGCGGTACTCATCGCCGGCGGCAACATCGTCATCAAGGGCGGCGCCATCGGCGCCCGGGGGCGCAAGGACGCCCACGGCAACGAAATCCCCTCCTACATCCAGTGCGGCGGCAGCTTCACCGCCACCTACGTGCAACAGGCCACGGTGGAGGCTGGCGACAGCATCTTCATCGACGACGTGGCCATGCAGAGCACCCTCACCGCCATCAACCAGATCGTCGTCGGCCACAAGCAGCGGGGCCACATCATCGGCGGCAAATGCCAGGCCACCCTGCTGGTGAAAGCCAAGGTCATCGGGTCCGCCGCCCACATCGCCACCCACATCGAAGTGGGCCTCAATCCCAAGCTACGGGCCCAGCAGCACCGCCACGAACAGCACCGGCAGCAGATCGAGGAGCAGATGGCCCAGGTGGCCAAGCTGCTCGACCTGGCCGTACGCCTGCCGGACCGGGTACCGCCGGAAACCCTCAAGCGAGGCCGCATCACCAGTGAATCCCTGCGCCGCACCCTGCTGCGCCTGGAGGAAGAAGGCACCCTGCTGCGGGAACAACTACGCCTGGCCGAAAGCGCCAAGGTGGTGGCCGAGCAGGCAGTCTTCGAAGGCCTGGAGGTACGCTGCGGCAACCTGCATTACGCCACCCGGGGTGACCTGGGTTACGGCCTGCTCATCCGTATCGGCGAAGGCGTCCTGGAGGCCGAGCCCCTGGCCCGGGGCAAAAGCTGACGCCCGGCGCCCATGGCCCGGCCGGTTCCGGGGTAAAATCGCGCCATGGACAGCGTCAATCTCACCGACCACTTCCTCATCGCCATGCCGGCGATGGACGACCCGTACTTCTCCAAGGCCCTGGTCTACGTCTGCGAACACAATGAACAGGGCGCCTTGGGCATCGTCGTCAACAAGCCCCTGGACATGCCCCTGGCGGAACTCTTCGAGAAGGTGGACATCCCCCTGCAAACGCCGACCCTGGGCGACCTGCCGGTTTACTTCGGCGGCCCGGTGCAGACCGACCGGGGCTTTGTCCTGCATCGGCCGGTAGGCCAGTGGCAGTCCAGCCTGCCGGTGAACGCCGATGTCGGCCTGACCAGCTCCCGGGATATTCTCGAAGCCATGGGTCACAGCGGCGAACCCCACGATGTGCTGGTGACCCTGGGCTACGCCGGCTGGGGCGCCGGCCAGCTGGAAAACGAGCTGGCCCAGAACGGCTGGCTGACGGTGCGGGCCGACCCCAGCATCGTTTTCTCCCTGCCGCCGGAAGAGCGCCTGGCTGCCGCCATGCTCGCCCTGGGCATCGACTTCGCCCACCTGGCCGAGGATGCCGGGCATGCCTGAGGCGGCCGTCGGCACTCCTTCCGCTCCGATCGGCACGGTCCTGGCCTTCGATTTCGGCGAAAAGCGCATCGGCGTTGCCGTCGGCGAAGCCCTGCTCCGCCAATCCCACCCCCTGACGGTGATCCACGCCCAGGCCAACGCTGAGCGCTTCGCCGCCATCGCCGCCCTGATTGCCGAGTGGCAACCGGCCCTGCTGCTGGTGGGCTTGCCCCTGAGCCTGGACGGCAACCCCCACGGCATGACCGCCCGCTGCACCCGCTTCGCCAACCAGCTGAAGGGCCGTTTCGGCCTGCCGGTGGCCTTCGCCGATGAACGCCTGACCTCCCTGGATGCGCAGGAGCGCCTGCGGGAAACCGGCCACAATGCCAAATCCGCCAAAGCCCACCTGGATGCCGTGGCGGCCCAGCTGATCCTGCAATCCTATTTCGACACCCCTCCCGAGCCTCGCCCGGAATCTTCTACCCATGCCTGATTTGACATTCGATACGCTGCCCGACGCCGAGCAGCAGCTGGCCACCCTGGCCGAGCAACTGCGCCCCCATCTGACGCCCGATACCGCCCTGGTGGGCATCTACTCGGGCGGCGCCTGGGTGGCCGAACGACTCAAGGACATCCTCGGCATCAGCGAGGCTGTCGGCCAGATCGACGTTTCCTTCTACCGCGACGACTTCGCTGAGAAGGGGCTGCATCCCCAGGTGCGCCCCTCCAACATTCCCTTTGAAGTGGAAGGCCGGCCCCTGATCCTGGTGGATGACGTGCTGTACACCGGCCGCACCACCCGGGCCGCCATCAACGAGCTGTTCGACTATGGCCGCCCGGCCCGGGTCGAGCTGGCGGTGCTGGCCGACCGCGGCGAGCGGGAGCTGCCCATCGAGCCCGGCTACTGCGTCTGGGAAGTGGACCTGGGCGAAGGTGAAGAATTGATCCTGGGCCGGGAGGAGTCCGGCCGCCTGTTCTGGAAAATGGGGAGAAACGACCGTGGCTGAGCTTTCCGTGAATGCCCACATGAACCCGCAGCTCGGCGCCAACGGCAAGCTGCAGCACCTGCTGTCCACCGAAGGGCTTCCCCTGGAGGTGATCACCCACATCCTGGACACGGCCCAGAGCTTTCTCGAGGTTTCCGACCGGGATGTGAAGAAGGTGCCCCTGCTGCGCGGCAAGAGCGTCTTCAACCTCTTCTTCGAGAACTCCACCCGTACCCGCACCACCTTCGAGATCGCCGCCAAGCGGTTGTCGGCAGACGTCATCAACCTGGACGTCTCCCGCTCCTCCACCGCCAAGGGCGAAACCCTGCTGGACACCATCGACAACCTCTGCGCCATGCACGCTGACATGTTCGTGGTGCGCCATGCCACCTCCGGCGCTCCCTTCCTCATCGCCGAGCATCTGCAGCGCATCGGCCGGGACGACATCCGGGTGGTAAACGCCGGTGACGGCCGCCATGCCCACCCCACCCAGGGGCTGTTGGACATGTACACCATCCGTCACTACAAGAAGGATTTCTCCCAGCTGACCGTGGCCATCGTCGGCGACATCCTCCATTCCCGAGTGGCCCGCTCCGATCTGCACGCCCTGAAGACCCTGGGTTGCGGCGAAATTCGCGCCATTGCGCCGAAGACCCTGCTGCCCGGCTACCTGGAAAACCTGGGGGTGAAGGTCTTCCACGACATGAACGAAGGCCTCAAGGATTGCGACGTGGTGATCATGCTGCGCCTGCAGAACGAGCGCATGAACGGCGCCCTGTTGCCTTCCGTCGGCGAGTACTTCAAGCGCTACGGCCTGACGCCGGAAAAGCTGGCCCTGGCCAAGCCAGACGCCATCGTCATGCACCCGGGCCCGATGAACCGGGGCGTGGAAATCGACTCTTCCGTGGCCGATGGCCCCCAGGCCGTCATTCTCAACCAGGTCACCTTCGGCATTGCCGTGCGCATGGCGGTGATGGGCATCCTCGCGGGGAACTGAACACCATGAACATCTGCATCAAGAACGGCCGCCTCGTCGACCCCAAGAATGGCATCGACGCCCAGTTGGATCTCTTCATCGCCGACGGGCGCATCGCCGCCGTCGGCCAGGCCCCGGCGGGCTTTACCGCCGACAAGACCATCGAGGCCGACGGTGCCGTCGTCTGCCCCGGCCTGATCGACCTGTCTGTGCGCCTGCCGAGCCTGGAAAGCGAACTGGCTGCCGCCATCGCCGGTGGCGTCACCACGGTGGTCTGCCCCCCCGACACCAAGCCGGTACTCGACGAGCCGGGCCTGGTGGAGCGCCTCATCCAGCGCGCCGAAGCCCTGGGCCTGGCCCGGGTGCTGCCCCTGGGCGCCCTCACCCGCAACCTGGAAGGCCAAAGCCTCGCCAGCATGGCCGGCCTCGCCAGCGCAGGCTGCGTCGCCTTCTCCCAGGCCGACCGGCCGGTCACCGACCTGCAATCCCTCTACCGGGCCATGCAGTACGCCGCCACCTATGATTTCACCGTCTGGCTGCGGCCCCAGGATTACCAGCTGGCCCGGGACGGCGTCGCCCATGACGGCGAAGTGGCCGCCCGCCTGGGCCTGGCCGGCATTCCCGTAGCGGCCGAAACCGTCGCCATCGCCACCCTGGTGGAGCTGGCCAAGGCTACCGGCGTGCGCCTGCACCTGATGCGAATCTCTTCTGCCGCGGGTGTCGCCATGGTGCGGGATGCCCAGGCCAAGGGCGCCAGGGTAACCTGCGACGTGGCGGTGCACCACCTGCACCTGTCGGAAGAGGATATCGGCTACTTCAATGCCCTGGCCCGCTTCGACCCGCCCCTGCGGGCCGTCAGCGACCGTGCCGCCCTGCGCTTCGGCCTGGCCGAGGGCACGGTGGGCGCTGTCTGCTCCGACCACACGCCGACGGCGGAAGACGGCAAGCTGCTGCCCTTTGGCGAAGCCGATGCCGGCAACCCGGGCCTGACCTTGCTGCTGCCCCTGGTATTGGCCTGGGCGGAAGAAGCAGGGCTCTCCCTCAATACCGCCCTGGCCCGGGTCACCAGCAACGCCGCCGCCATCATTGGCCGGGATGACCTGGGTCACCTGGCACCGGGTGCCGTCGCCGATGTCTGCGTCTTCGACCCCGCCGCCAGCTGGACCATCACCCCGGAAGCCTTCAGCAGCGTGGGCCGCAACAGCCCCCTGGCCGGGCGCACCATGAAGGGCCGCGTCCTGGCTGTGGTGGCCGGCGGCCGGCCACTCTAGGCCTTACACAGCAGGCGGGCGCGGCAGATGCCCGTCCCGCCTGCCCTCCCCATCAGCTGTCTAGCAACACTCCAGTTCGGCCTTCTGCAACAGGGCCAATCCCTCCCCATCGTCAAACTTCTCGAACAGCTCCTCGATGTAGTAGGTGTTGGAGCAGACCAGATACAGCAGGTCTTCCGTCGGCTCGCCGCTGTAGTAGCCGGGCGGGATCTTGGCGACAAAATACTCCCAGTACTTGTTGGTGCGCTCCGGCCCCTCATAGTGGTGCAGCACCCGGGCCACCACCGCACAGGCGTTGTGCCAGCAGTCGATGCCTTCGAAGGAAACGTAACGGTCCGCGGTGGCGGCTGATTGTTCGGACATGGCCCATCCTCCAATGATTGATGGCCCATTCTGGCGGTGCCGGTGAACGGCGGACAAGGGCCGCTGCATCAACGGCAGGTTTCTTGCATGAACGACACCATTCCTGCACGAACGACAGAAACCCGACATGGAAAGCCCGGAATACCTGCTGCAGAAAATGGACCCCGGCGTGGTCATGCTGGACCGGGAGGGGCGCATCCGCCAGCTCAATCCCGCTGCCCGCCGATTGTTGCAACGCGACCACCCGACCCTAGAGGGGCGCAGCGTGGTGGAGCTGCACCCGGAGCCGAGCCGGCGCAAGATCGCCTGGCTGCTCCAGGAAGCAGCCAGCGGTGACGTGCCGGTGCCCGTCACCATGACCATCAACACGCCGGAACGGCCCCTGCTGCTCAGCATCAGCCGCCTGGAGGATGCCGGCGGCCCGGGCATGGCCGGCTTCTGCCTGCTGCTCTACGACTATCGGGGCCTGCATGCCCTGCCGCCGGTGCCAGTCGAAACGGAGCGGCGCCTGGCCAAGCTGCCAGTGCTGCTGCAAGGCGGCACCGCCCTGCTGGACCCGGCGGAAGTGGTGCACCTACAGGCCGAGGGACATTACGCCCGGCTATTCACCGCCCGTGAATCCTTTCTCTGCCCTCTCAGCCTGGCCCAACTGGAGCGGCGCCTGGAGCCGCAGCAATTCCTCCGCATCCATCGCCGCCACTTCATTGCCATAGCCCACGCGGCGCGCCTGGAGCGCCAGGATGGCCGCCCCTGGGTGGTGATGGCCACTTTCCCGGCCACCCGCCTACCCATTGGCCGCAGCCGGGCACCGGCCGTGGCCGCCCGGCTCGGCGGCTAGGATGGCGAAAAAAAACGAAGGAGGATAAGGGAGGAAGGGGAGGAGGCCGGCGGTAGTACTCAGGCATCCGGCAGCAGGCGCTGCACGGCATCCGCCGGGGCGTCCTGCACTTCCACCACCTTGCGCCGGGAGGTCTGGCCACTCTTCAGGCTGACCGCAGCCTTGCTGACCTCAAGGAGGCCGGCGACGAAGGCCAGCAGGGCGGCATTGGCCTTGCCATCCACCGGCGGCGCTGCCAGGCGGATTTTCAGGGCATCGCCGTGGAGGCCGCAGACTTCCGTCTTTTTGGCGCCGGGCTGGATGTGCAGGGTCAGCAGCAGGCGGCCATCACCGCCGCGCTGGTGAAACATCAGAAGAGCAACGGCATGAGGGCGGCCTTGGCATAGGTCAGGAGCATCATCAGCACCTGAGCCAGAACGATGGCCACCAGCGGGGAAAGATCCACATGGGCGATGGGCGGCACGATGCGCCGCAAGGGCCGCAGCAGCGGCTCCACCAGGGCCCGGATGGGGCCGGCCATGGGGGCGTGGGGATTGACCCAGGAGAGCACGGCCTGGGCCAGCAAGAGGGCGATGACGGCCATCACGGCCATATGCAAAAGCTCGAAAAAGCCCATGACCAGGGCGACCGGCAGCAGGGCGCCTACCCCCAGGGCAGCGCCGCCCTTGAGGCTGAGCAGCACCAGCTTGACCAGCACCTGCATCAGCCAGGCCGGCACCAGGCTGGCCATGTCCAGGCCGCCCACGGCAGGCAGCACCTTGCGCAGGGGCAGGACGGCCCAGTTGGTCGCCTGCAGGACGAACTGCCCCAGGGGATTGAGGAAGGAGATGCGCCGCCATTGCAGGGCGAAGCGCAGCAGCAGCAGGTAGCCGAAGAAACTGGCCACCACGTCGAGCAGGAAATTGAAGATGTCGAGGATCATGGTCCGGCCTGGCCGTCAGTCGGCGCCGAGCTGCTGGCCGAGTTCCACGCCCCGGGCCTCGGCGGCCTTGACGCCGGCGACGATGCCTTCCTTGACGCCCTGTTCGGCCATGACGGCCAGGGCGGCGGCGGTGGTGCCGCCCTTGGAGGTCACCCGCTCCCGCAGCACACTGGCCGGATCGGGGGACTGGGCCGCCAGCCGGGCGGCGCCAAGCACGGTTTCAATGGCCAGGCGGCGGGCCTGCTCATCGTCGAAACCCAGGTCCTTGCCGGCCTGCTGCAAGGCCTCGATGAAGAGGAAGACATAGGCGGGGCCGCTGCCGGAAACGGCGGTCACCGCATCCATCTGGGATTCGTCGGCGAACCAGACGGCGCTGCCCACGGCTTCCAGCACGCGCTGGGCAGCGGCCCGGCCGGCTTCGTCCACTTCGGGCAGGGCATACAGGCCGGTGACACCGGCGCCGATCAGGGCCGGGGTGTTGGGCATGGTGCGCACCAGGCGGCGGTGGCCGCCCAGCCAGCGGGAGAGGGAAGCGAGGTTGAGGCCGGCGGCAATGCTCACCACCAGCTGCTGCTGCAACTGGCCGGCAAGGGGCGCCACCGCCTCCTTCATGCTCTGGGGCTTGACCGCCAGGACAATGACGTCGCAGGCCCAGGCCGCGGCATCCGGGCCGGCATAGGTGCGCACGCCGTAGGCGGCCTCCAGCTTGCTGCGGTTGTCGGCGTTGAGTTCCACCACGGCGATGTCGGCGGCGGCGAAGCCCTTGGCCACCAGGCCGCCGATGAGGGCGTTGGCCATGTTGCCGCCGCCGAGAAAGGTGATTTTCATGCTGGTTCCTTTGCGTAATCGCGGGCACCGAAAATGGCGGTGCCCACACGAACGATGGTGGCGCCTTCGGCAACCGCCGCTTCAATATCGTGGGACATGCCCATGGAGAGGGTATCCAGGGCCAGGCCGGCCGCCTGGAGTTGCTCCAGCAGCTGGCGCAGCTGGCGGAACGGCTCCCGCTGGGCCGTCACATCCTCCGCTGGCGCAGGAATGGCCATCAGGCCCCGCAGGGTCAGCCGCGGCAGGGCGGCCACGGCCCGGCACAATTCGGCCACCTCGGCCGGGGCACAGCCGCTCTTGCTGTCTTCGCCGGAAATATTGACCTGGACGCAGACCTGCAGGGGCGGCAGCTCCGCCGGCCGCTGCTCGGACAGGCGCTGGGCGATTTTCAGCCGATCCACGCTATGTACCCAGTGGAAGCGCTCGGCCACGGGCCGGGTCTTGTTGCTCTGCAGGGGCCCGATGAAATGCCATTCCAGGTCTGCCAGGCCCTGGGCGGCCAGGGCATCCACCTTGTCGCAGCCTTCCTGCACGTAATTCTCACCGAAGGCCCGCTGGCCGGCAGCGGCCGCTTCGGCCACGCACCCGGCAGGCCAGGTCTTGGAGACGGCCAGCAGGGCCACCGCGGCCGGGGCTCGTCCGGCGGTGCGGGCAGCCGCGTCGATACGGGCTTTCACAGCTTGCAGGTTGGCAAATATTGGCGTCATAATCGGGCGCTGCTGATGGGTGCTGCTGATGAACATTTCCGGCGCAAAAGTATAGCACTGCCGGCCATCCCGGCCGGCCCGGCGCGAGGCTTTGCCCACCCCCTCTTTTCCGAAATTCCCCGAACTCCAAGGACCGTTGATGGATATCACCGAACTGCTTGCCTTCGGCGTCAAGAACAAGGCCTCCGACCTGCACCTTTCCTCCGGCCTGCCCCCCATGATCCGGGTTCACGGCGACGTGCGCCGCATCAACCTGCCCCCCATGGAGCACAAGGACGTGCACGCCATGGTGTACGACATCATGAACGACGGGCAGCGCAAAGCCTACGAAGAAAACCTGGAGTGCGACTTCTCCTTCGAAGTGCCCAACCTGGCGCGCTTCCGGGTTAACGCCTTCGTTCAGCATCGTGGCGCCGGCGCCGTATTCCGGACCATTCCCTCCAAGGTGCTGACCCTGGAAGACCTGAATGCACCGAAAATCTTCAAGGAGATTTCGGAGACGCCCCGGGGCATCGTGCTGGTCACCGGCCCCACCGGCTCGGGTAAATCCACCACCCTAGCGGCCATGGTGAACCACATCAACGAAAACGACTTCGGCCACATCCTCACCGTCGAAGACCCCATCGAATTCGTGCATGAGTCGAAGAAGTGTCTGATCAACCAGCGGGAAGTGGGCCCCCACACCCTGTCCTTCAACAACGCCCTGCGTTCCGCCCTGCGGGAAGACCCGGACGTGATCCTGGTGGGCGAAATGCGCGACCTGGAAACCATCCGCCTGGCCATGACGGCGGCGGAAACGGGCCACCTGGTGTTCGGCACCCTGCACACCTCCTCCGCTGCCAAGACGGTGGACCGGATCATCGACGTGTTCCCGGCCGCGGAAAAGGAAATGATCCGGGCCATGCTCTCCGAATCCCTGCGGGCGGTCATCTCCCAGACCCTGCTGAAGACCAAGGACGGCAACGGCCGCGTCGCTGCCCACGAGATCATGATCGGCACCCCGGCCATCCGTAACCTGATCCGCGAAGCCAAGATCGCCCAGATGTACTCTGCCATCCAGACCGGCCAGCAATTCGGCATGCAGACCCTGGACCAGAACCTGCAAGACCTGGTGCGGCGCAATCTCATCTCCCCGGCCGAAGCCCGTACCAAGGCAGTCAACAAGGACATGTTCGGCGGTTAAGCGCCGCCAGACAGAAGAATCATGGAACGCGATCAGTCACTGAAATTCATGCAGGACCTGCTGCGCCTGATGGTGCAGAAAAAGGGCTCCGACCTATTCATTACCGCCGGTTTCCCGCCCGCCATCAAGGTGGATGGCAAGATGACCCCGGTGTCCAACCAGACCCTCACCGCCCAGCATACGGCGGAGCTGGCCCGGGCCATCATGAACGACCGCCAGGCAGCGGAATTCGAATCCAGCAAGGAGTGCAACTTCGCCATCTCCCCTGCCGGCATCGGTCGTTTCCGCGCCAACGCCTTCGTGCAGCAAGGCCGTATCGGCGTCATCTGCCGCACCATCAACACCACCATTCCCAAGTTCGAGGACCTGGGCCTGCCGCCGGTGCTCAAGGATGTGGGCATGACCAAGCGGGGCCTGGTGCTGTTCGTGGGCGGCACGGGCTCGGGGAAATCCACCTCCCTGGCAGCCATGATCGGCTACCGCAACGAGAACTCCTATGGCCACATCATCACCATCGAAGACCCGGTGGAATACGTGCATGAGCACAAGAACTGCGTGGTCACCCAGCGGGAAGTGGGGGTGGATACGGAGTCCTGGGAAGCGGCCCTGAAGAACACCCTGCGCCAGGCGCCGGACGTCATCCTGATCGGTGAAATCCGTGACAAGGAAACGATGGAGCACGCCATCGCCTTTGCCGAAACCGGCCACCTGGCCATGGGTACCCTGCACGCCAACTCCACCAACCAGGCCCTGGACCGGATCATCAACTTCTTCCCGGAAGAACGGCGCCAGCAGCTGCTGATGGACCTTTCCCTGAACCTGCGCGGCATCGTTTCCCAGCGCCTGATCCCCCTGAAGGACGGCAAGGGACGGGCAGCGGCCATCGAGATCATGCTCAACTCGCCCCTCATCTCCGACCTGATCTTCAAGGGCGAAGTGGCCGAGATCAAGGAGATCATGAAGAAGTCCCGGGAACTGGGTATGCAGACCTTCGACCAGTCCCTCTTCGACCTCTACGAAGCCGGCAAGATCAGCTACGAAGACGCCCTGCGCAACGCCGACTCGGTGAACGACCTGCGCCTGCAGATCAAGCTGCACGGCAAGGAATCGAAGGACCGTGACCTGGCCTCCGGCATCGGCCACCTGGATATCGTCTAAGCCTGACGGAATCCAACCAAAGAAAAACGGCGGGGAGTGATCGCACTCCTCGCCGTTTTTCTTTGTACCGCCCCGTGCCTATTTCTCCGAGGCTTCTTCAGCCGCTCCGTCACCCTCACCCGGCTTCTTCCGCCGGTTGAAACCGGCCACCATCTTGATTTCGAAAAGGCGGCACTCCAGGGCACCGTTGAAGAGGGGCGTTTTCTTGCTCGGCTTGAGGCCGATGCCCTTCTGCATGGCCGGGTCGGCGGTGAGGAAATAACAGGTCCAGCCGGCGTACTTCTGTTTCAGGGCGGCGCCCAGCTTGGGGTAGAAGAGCAGCAGGTCATCCAGCTCTTCCAGGCGTTCGCCATAGGGCGGATTGCAGACCATCAGGCCCGGCGTTGCCGGGGGGGCTGCTTCCAGGATGTCGCCCTGGGCCAGGTCCACCGCCGGCAACAGGCCGGCCCGGTCCAGGTTGGCCAGGGCCGCCCGGTAGGCGCTGGGGGAGGCATCCCGGCCGAACAGGGTGGGGGCACCGCTGGGCTTGCGCTCGGCCTGCTGGGCTGCGCTCTTCATGCGCTGCCACTGCTGGGCATCAAAACCCTTGAGCTTCTCGAAGGCAAAGCTGCGGCGGGCGCCAGGGGCAATGTTATAGACCTGCTGGGCCGCTTCGAGGAGGAAGGTGCCGCTGCCGCACATGGGGTCCAGCAGCACGGTGCCGGGCTGCCAACCGGCCAGGCGCAGAATGCCGGCGGCCAGGTTTTCCTTCAGCGGCGCATCCACCGTCTTCTGGCGATAGCCCCGCTGGTAAAGGGGCGCACCGGTGGTATCCAGATACAAGGTGCAATCTTCGGCGGTGAGGAAGGCGTGGATGCGTACATCCGGCTCCCGGGTATCGACGCTGGGGCGTTCGTCGCAGTGATCGCGGAAGACATCGCAGACCGCGTCCTTGATGCGCAGGGTGATGAATTCCAGGCTCTTCAGGGGCGACTTGATGGCGGTAACGTACACCCGGATGGTGCGGGCCACGTCGAAGTGGCGGGGCCAGTCGATACGCCGGGCCTGCTTGTAGATATCTTCTTCCTTCTGATACTTGCCGAAGGAGAGCTGCATCATCAGCCGGGTGGCGATACGGGAGTTGAGATTGGTGCGGTAGATGGTTTCCCAGCCGCCCTTGCAGGCCACGCCGCTGGCGACGATGCGGATGTCGCTGGCGCCGGCAGCGGCCAGGTCTTCCGCCAGCAGGGCTTCCAGACCCCGGGGACAGGTTGCGAACAGTTTGAACATGGAAGCGGCTTTCAGAAGATTCAGAAGGGTTTGAGGACGACCAGGAAGACCACGACGAAGAGGATCAGTACCGGCAATTCGTTGAACCAGCGGAACCAGACGTGGCTACGCCGGTTGTCCCCTGCCAGGAACTGCCGGTAGAGGCGGCCGCAATACAGGTGGTAGCCGATCAGGACCAGCACCAGGGTCAGCTTGGCATGCAGCCAGCCGCCACCGAAACCATAGCCCAGCCACAGCCAGGTACCGCAGGCCAGGGCCAGTACGGCCAGGGGCGCCATGAAACGGTACAGCTTGCGCGCCATCAACAGCAGGCGCTCCCGCTCCGCCGTGCTGCCCTCGGGCACCATGGCCAGATTGACGAAGATACGCGGCAGGTAGAAAAGGCCAGCGAACCAGCTGGCCACGAAAATGATATGCAGGGCTTTAAGCGTCAGCATGGAGTTGCTCCTGAAGGGCCGCGGCGATGCCATCATCCACCCGGGGGTAGCGCAGGCGATAGCGCAGTTCGGTCTTGATGCGCCGGTTGAGCAGGCGCCGGGATTCGCTCATGAAGGACAGCTGCACCGGCGACAGCACCCGGCCAGCCTCCTCCCGGGAGAGCCGGGGCGGACGGGGCAGGGCGAAGGCATCCGCCACCTGGTCAAAATACTCGCCCATTTTCAGGCAGGAATCGTCGCTGGCGTTATAGCAGCGGTTCGACCGCCCCCGCAGCAGAGACGCGGCACAGAGGCCGGCCAGGTCGTCGGCGTGGATATGGTTGGTCTGCACGTCATCCTCCGCCACCAGGGCCGGGGTGCCGGCCTGCAAGCGGGCCAGGGGCAGGCGGTCGCTGGCGTAGATGCCCGGCGCCCGCAGGATGCTCACCCGCACCCCGCTGCGCCGCGCCCAGTCGCGCAGGTACTGTTCGGCATCTGCCCGCCGCTGGCCGCGGGGGCTAAGCGGGCGCCGCCGAGCGGTTTCATCGATCAGCGCCCCCCCTTGATCGCCATACACGCCTGTCGTACTGATGTAGGTCAGGGCACTCGGGAGTCGTGGTAGACTTTTCCGTGAATTTTTACCGCTCGCCCTGCCCAAAGCGGCCACCAAGTGCCGCGTGCGGGAATCCCGCAGGCCTCGGTCGGGCGGCGGCGCCAGATGCAGGATGTGCTGCGCCAGGCCGGCCAGACGCCCCAGGGTTTCCGGCCGGTCCAGGTCGCCGATCAACGGCACCGCACCGGCCTGCCGCCAGCGGACGCACTGATCCACATCCCGCAGCAGGGCGAAAACGCGATAGCGCCGGAGAAGTTGCGGCAGGGCGCGCCAGGCCACATCGCCACAACCGACAATCAATAATCTTTGCACCGCGGCATTTTAGCCGTTTCGGTGCCTTATAGAGGTTGAAAAAGGGGAACCATGAGCTTTTCCGTCACCATCGAACCCGGCAAGCACCAGTTTGCCGCCGAAACCGACGAAACCATCCTGGAAGCCGCCCTGCGCCAGGGCCTGACCATGCCCTACGGCTGTCGTGACGGTGCCTGCGGGGCCTGCAAGGGCAAGGTGCTGTGCGGCGAGGTGGATCACGGCAAGTCCCAGCCCCACGCCCTCACCGACGCCGACAAGGCCGCCGGCCTGACCCTCTTCTGCTGCGCCAAGGCGCAAAGCGACCTGACCCTGGAATGCCGGGAAGTGCGCTCCGCCAGCGACATCCCGGTGAAGACCCTGCCCTCCCGCGTCGAAAAGATGGAAAAGGCGGCGCCGGACGTGATGGTGCTGCACCTGCGCCTGCCCGCCACCGAGCGCTTCCAGTTCCTCACCGGCCAGTACGTGGACATCCTGCTCAAGGACGGCAAGCGGCGCAGCTTCTCCCTGGCCAACGCGCCCCACGACGACGCCTTCCTGCAGCTGCACGTGCGCCTGGTACCCGGCGGTCTGTTCACCGAACACGTCTTCAACGGCATGAAGGAGCGGGACATCCTGCGCCTCAACGGCCCCCACGGCAGCTTCTTCCTGCGCGAAGACTCCGACAAGCCCATGATCCTGCTGGCCGGCGGCACCGGCTTCGCCCCCATCAAGGCCATCGTCGAACACGCCCTGTATACCCAGAGCAAGCGCCCCATGGTCATCTACTGGGGCAACCGCTACAAGGCCGGCCTCTACATGGACGAACTGCCCACCCGCTGGACCGCCGAACACAGCCACATCCGCTATGTGCCGGTGCTTTCCGAACCAGCGGCCGAAGACGGCTGGACAGGCCGTACCGGCCTGGTGCACGAAGCGGTGATGCAGGATTTCCCCGACCTCTCCGGCCACCAGGTTTACGTCTGTGGCGCCCCTGTCATGGTGGAAGCGGCCAAGCGCGACTTCACCGGCCGCTGCGGCCTGCCGGAAGCCGAGTTCTTCGCCGACTCCTTCACCTTCTCTTCCTGAACCCCTGGAGGCACCATGCCCGCCGAGGTCTTCTTCACCCGCCAGCCCCTGGTCAACCGCCAGAGCAAGATCATCGCCACCCGGTTGCGCCTGGCCTTCCCCGAAGGCGTCGACCCCATGCCGGCCGCCGCCGAGGGTCTGGGCACCCTGGTCGACGTCTGGCCCCAGGGAGAAAAATCCGTCTTCATCAGCAGCGGCGCGCCCCTTTCCCCGGAACTGCTGAACTGGGACGTACCAGCCAACGCCACCCTGGAAGTCCATCCCTTCGCCCTCACCACCGGCGACGGCATCCTGCTGACGGAACTGAAGAACCGCAATCCGTCCCTCTGTCTGGACTTCGGCGACGATGCTTCCCAGGCCCTCTCCAGCGGCCTACATTTCCGCTTCATCGGCTTCGATGTGGATGCCTACACCCCGGCCCAGATGAAGGCCCTGGTGGCCAAGACCCAGCCCTTCGGCATTCCCGTCGCTTTCAACGCCGACAGTCCCCAGGAATTCCAGGCCTGCATGGATGCGGGCGTCTCCGCCGCCTCCGGCTGGTTCTTCAAGAATATGACGGCGCCCGCCGGCAAGGCCCTCAACCCGAGCCATGCCCACATCGTGCGGGTGCTCAACCTGGTGCGCAACAACGAGGACACCGGCAAGATCGAGGCTGCCCTGAAGCAGGACGTGGCCCTTTCCTACAAGCTGCTGCGCTACATCAACTCAGTGGGCTTCGGTCTCTCTTGCGAGATCCAGTCCTTCAAGCATGCCGTCACCATCCTCGGCTACGACAAGCTCAACAAGTGGCTTTCCCTGCTGCTGGTGACCGCCTCCAAAGACCCCATGGCGCCGGCCCTGATGCACACCGCCTTGACCCGGGCCCGGCTGATGGAAACCCTGGGCCACGGCCTGGTGGACAAGTCCGAATACGACAACCTCTTCATCACCGGCGCCTTCTCCCTCCTCGACCACATGCTGGGCGTGCCCATGGAACAGGTGCTGGATGCCATGCACCTGCCCGAACCCATCACCGATGCCCTGCTCGGCCGAGGCGGCATGTATGCGCCCTTCCACGCTATCGCCCTGGCCTGCGAAGCGACGGACGGCACCGCCCTGATCGAACAGGCCGGCATGCTCGGGCTCTCCGCCGACCAGGTGAACAAGGCCCAGCTGGAAGCCCTGGCTTTCGCCGAAAAGATGGAATAAGCCCGAAGGTCATCCCCCAATAGCAGAAGGGCGCCGGATACGAATATCCGGCGCCCTTCCTATTTTGGAGCGCCCCATCCCTAGGACGCCCCGGCTGATGGACTGCTTACTTCTTGGCAGCGTCCGCCGCCGGCTTCACTTCAGCCTTGGGCGCTTCCACCTTCTTGGCTTCCTCCTTCTTCACTTCGGGCTTGGCTTCGGCCTTGGCCTCGCTCTTCATCTCGGCCTTTTCAGTCTTCACTTCGGCTTTCTCGGCCTTCTTTTCGGCCTTTTCAGCCTTGTGATGGGTGTGCTTTTCAGCGTGCTTGGCTTCGCCCTTCACGTCGGCCTTGGGGGCGTCCACCGTCGCCTTGGTCGCGGCGGCGGCAGGCACAGCAGCGGGAGCGGCAGGTGCGGCGGCCGGGGCAGCAGCGGGAGCCTGGGCGAAGGCGGTACCGAAAGCGGCAAACAGGGCAACGGCGAGA
>NZ_BFBP01000013.1:0-172163 GCF_003112695.1 Azospira sp. I13 | reverse complement strand
GTCATTTGTCTATCTCCAGAAGTTGGGCTTTGTTCGTTTCCGGTGGCGAGAAATTCGCCCCCTTGCAGCCAATAACGCGGCCGATGACCAAAGGGTTTGCAGGAGAAAGGTAACGCCCCGTAACGCTTTGTGATGGCCTCAGGCCGCCTTGCGGCGACCCCGCAGCACGGCGCTCAGCATGGTCAGCACAAACAGCAGCAGGGCCAGGCCGTTGCCGGCCCCCCCCAGGGCGCGCAGCCCGTGCTGATCCAGGCCGTCCCCGAGAAGGCGCAGGGTGAGGCTGCCGTGCAGCACCGCCAGGGGTAGATAGAACACAGGGTGGTAGGGAATCTGCACCCGGGCCACGGCGGGGAAAATGATCGGCGCGTGGCCGAAGACCATGGAGAAAACGAAACCCACCAGTAAGGCGTGGAGGGCCGCATCGTAAAGGGGGCCGCTGCCCGTCAGTTCGCCCCCCAGGAAGAACAGCAGGCCACCCAGGAGCAGCCAGACATAGCCCGCCAGCAGACAGACGGCGATGAAGCGGGTCAGCCCCTGCTGCTTGACGGTGCGCCGGGCGATGTCCTGCTTGAACAACCAGAGGGCCAGGGCCGCCAGACCCAGGCCTGCCGTCAGGGTACCGGTGGGCGGGCAGAAGGGGGTCAGCAGGGCGCCGGCCAGCACCAAGCTCATGAAAAGGGCAAAAACCCGCCGGGCGACGGGAGAGGGCGGCAGGAAGCGGGAAAGCTCCAGCCGCTCGCCGGCGATGGTCAGGGCCAGGAAGGCGACCCAGGCAGGCACGACGCTGGGAACCGGCTGGCCAAGCAGCCACAGGCCGTTGCCGGCCAGCCAGGCAAAGGCGCCCAGGGCCAGGGTCAGGTTATGCAGGGCTGGCTGGCGCTGCCAGACGACGAGGGAGGCCAGCAGCAGCACGGCGGCTGCACAGACGAACAGGCCACCGCCGACAGCCAGGGGCGCGCCGAACAGCAGGGACAATCCCGCCGCCCCGGCCAGGGCCGGGCCCAGATAGGTCCAGCCGGCCGCCAGGGCCACGGCCCGTTCCAGGGCGATCACGGTGCCGAAGAAGGCACTCACCATGAGGGGGCCGTGGAAGGCAGCGCCGTTGCCGACAACCGGGCCGGGCAGGGGGAAGGCCCAGCCCAGGCGCAGCAGCCCCCCGCCCACACCGCCCAGCAGGGCCGCCATGGCCAGCAGCAGCAAGGGCAGGCGCTGGCGTGGACTGAGGCCGCCACGGGAGGATGGGCCGGCCATCGGCTTACTCGTCCCAGCCCAGGGTGGCCTTGGCGCCTGGCGTCATCAGGGCCGGCGACCAGGGCGGTTCCCAGACCAGTTGCAGTTCCAGATCATAGGGGTCGGGCACCAGGGGCTCCAGGGCGGCACGGGCTTCGTCCATGACCAGATCGCCCATGGGACAGGCCGGGCTGGTCATGGTCAGGCGCACGGTGACGCCACCGTCGTGGAGGTCGATACCGTACACCAGGCCCAGGTCCACAATGTTCAGGCCCACTTCGGGGTCGATGACGGTTCTCAGGGCACCACGCAGGGCATCTTCGCTGGGCAGGGACATTTCATTCTCCAAGATAGGCGGCCCGCACCCGGGGGTTGTCGAGCAGGGCGGCGGCCTCGTCGGTCAGGGTGATGGCACCGGATTCCATGACGTAGCCCCGGCGGCTGACCTGCAAGGCCAGGCGGGCATTCTGTTCCACCAGCAGGATGGTCATGCCCTGGCTGGCCACTTCTTGTACCACCTCGAAAACCTTCTGCACCATGATCGGCGCTAAACCCATGGAAGGTTCGTCCAGCAGCAGCAGTTTGGGACGGCTCATCAGGGCCCGGCCCATGGCCAGCATCTGCTGCTCACCGCCGGAGAGGGTGCCGGCCAGCTGGCCGTGGCGCTCCTTGAGGCGGGGCAGGAGGGCGAAGATGCGTTCCAGGTCGTCGGCGATCTCGGCCTTGTCATGGCGGCAGTAGGCGCCCATTTCCAGGTTCTCGGTCACCGTCAGGCGGGCGAAGACGCCCCGCCCTTCGGGCACCAGGGCGATGCCCTGGCCTACCAGTTCGTGGGGCGCCAGGGCGGAAATTTCGCGCCCCTGGTAGCGCACGCTGCCGCCAGCGGCGTCGAGCTGTCGGGCCAAGGCCTTCAGGGTAGAGGTCTTGCCGGCGCCATTGGCGCCAATGAGGGAGACGGTCTCCCCGAACTCCACATGGAAGGTGATGCCTTTGACGGCCTGGATGCCGCCATAGGCAATGCGCAGCCCTTCGGCGATGAGCAGGGGTTCAGCCATGGGCCACCTCGCTGCCGGCGGGTTGGGCTTCGGCGCCCAGATAAGCGGTAATCACGCGGGGATCCTTCTGCACCACGGCGGGCACGTCCTCACAAATCTTTTCGCCGTAATCGAGCACGGCCACCCGGTCGCACAGGCCCATCACCAGCTTCACGTCGTGCTCGATGAGCAATACGGTGATGCCGTCCTTGCGGATGCCTTCGATGAGGGTGCGCAGTTCGCCGGTTTCCGAGGCGTTCATGCCGGCGGCAGGCTCGTCCAGGGCCAGCAGCCTGGGCTCGGTGGCCAGGGCCCGGGCGATTTCCAGGCGGCGCTGGTCGCCGTAGGAGAGATGCTTGGCCAGGTCCTGGGCCCGGTCGGCGATGCCCACATAGTGCAGCAGTTCCTCGGCCCGGCGCTGGATCGCCGCCTCCTCCGCCTTGGTGGCGGGGGTACGGAAAATGGCGCCGAAGACGCCGGCTCGGGTACGCTGGTGGCGGCCCACCATGACATTCTCCAGGGCGGTCATGTTGGCGAAGAGGCGGATGTTCTGGAAGGTGCGGGCAATGCCCCGGGCCGCCACCTTGTGGGGCGCCGAGGTATCCAGTTCCGCCCCGTCGAAGACGATACTGCCGCCGTTGGGCACGTAGAGGCCGGTGAGGCAGTTGAAGAAGGTGGTCTTGCCGGCCCCGTTGGGACCGATCAGGCCGTAGATCTCGCCCTGGCGGATGGTCAGGGAGACACCACGCAGGGCCTTGACCCCACCGAAGTGCTTGGCCACGTCGCGGGCCTCAAGCAGCAGAGGACGCTCGCTCATCACTTGCTCCCTCCCTGCAGTTCCCGCTTGCGCGTGGCCGAGGGCCACAGACCCGCCGGACGGTAGAGCATGACCACGATCAGGGCTAGGCCGAAGAGCAGCATGCGCAGGCTTTCCGGGTCCACCACCACCTTGCCGAAGACTGCCTGCTGCAGGGGCACCGCCGCATGGCGGAAGGCTTCGGGCAGGATGGTGAGGAGAATGCCGCCCAGGATCACCCCGGGAATGTGGCCCATGCCACCCAGCACCACCATGCACAGCACCATCACCGACTCCATGAGGCCGAAGGACTCGGGACTGACGAAGCCCTGGAAGCTGGCGAAGAGACCACCGGCGACGCCGCCGAAGGTGGCGCCCATGGCGAAGGCCAGCAGCTTGATGTTGCGCACGTTGATGCCGCAAGCCTTGGCCGCGATCTCGTCTTCCCGGATGGCCACCCAGGCCCGGCCGATGCGGGAATCCTCCAGGCGGATGGTGACGAAGATGATGACCAGGGCCAGCCCCAGGAAGAGGTAGTAGTAGGCGTGCAGGGAGGGCACGGTAATGCCGGCCACCACCAGGGGCTTGGCCAGGGTGACGTTGCCGATGTGAAATGGATCAATGCTGGAAATACCCTGGGGCCCGTTGGTAATGTTGATGGGCGCGTTCAGGTTGTTCATGAAAATACGGATGATCTCGCCGAAGCCCAGGGTGACGATGGCCAGATAGTCGCCCCGCAGGCGCAGGGTCGGCGCCCCCAGCAGGGCCCCGGCCCCGCCCGCCACCACAGCCCCCAGGGGCAGGATGGCCCACACCGGCCAGTGCAGGCCGAAGTGGGGGCTGGCCAGAAGGGCATAGAGATAGGCCCCCACCGCGTAGAAGGCGATGTAGCCCAGGTCCAGCAGGCCGGCAAAACCCACCACGATGTTCAGTCCCAGGGCCAGCATGATGTAGAGCATGGCGAAGTTGAGGATGCGCAGCCAGGCATTGCCCAGGCCGGCACCGACAAGGAAGGGCAGCACCGCCAGGACGATGCCGATGGCGGCATAGCCGGCCCAGAGGGTGCGGCGGTCGTGTTTAAGCGTGTTCCAGTTCATGCCCGTTCCGCCACTTTCTCGCCCACCAGACCGGAGGGGCGGAAGACCAGCACCAGGATCAGCACGAAGAAGGCGAACACGTCCTGGTAATGGGAACCGAGAAAGCCGCCGGTGATATCGCCGATATAGCCGGCCCCCAGGGATTCGATGAGGCCCAGCAGAATGCCGCCAAGCATGGCTCCGGCCAGGTTGCCGATTCCCCCCAGCACCGCGGCGGTAAAGGCCTTGAGACCGAGGATGAAGCCCATGTAGTAGTGGGCGATGGAATAGTTGGCACTGACCATGAGCCCGGCCACGGCAGCCAGGGCGGAGCCGATGACGAAGGTGAGGGAGATGATGTGGTTCACATTCACCCCCATCAGCTGGGCCATGGCAGGATTCTCGGCGGTGGCGCGCATGGCGCGGCCCAGGCGGGTACGGTTGATGAGCAGGAGCAGGCCGGCCATCATGCCGGCAGCCACCAGAACAATGATCACCTGCAGGTCGGTAAAGGTGGCCCCCAGTACTTCATGGGCTTCCGCCGGCAGAATGGCCGGGAAGGCGTGGTAGCTGCGACCCCAGACCATCATAGCCAGGTTCTGCAGCACGATGGAAACACCGATGGCAGTAATCAGGGGGGCCAGCCGGGGGGCCTTGCGCAGGGGGCGATAGGCCACCTTCTCAATGGTGTAGCCGATGGCCATGCACACCGGCACGGCGGCCATCAGGCCGACCAGGGCAATCACCGGGCCCGGCAAACCGGAGCCAGCCAGGAGCTTGACCACGGTGAGGGCGGTGAGGGCGCCGATCATCACCACCTCGCCGTGGGCGAAGTTGATCAGACCGAGGATGCCGTAGACCATGGTGTAGCCGAGGGCCACCAGGGCGTAAATGCTGCCCAGCACCAGGCCGTTGATGATTTGTTGCAGGAAAATGTCCATGGGATTTCTATCCGGACATGCAAACGGCGCCAAAAGGCGCCGTTTGCATGGTGGGGTCGCGAGGCCGACTTACTTCTTTTCGGCAGCGGGTGCGGGAATGGCCCCGGTAGCCGCCGCAGCAGGGGCAGCCGCCGGAGCTACGGCAGGAGCTGCGGCCGGAGCCGCCGCCGGTGCAGCATCTGCTGTCGGCTTGGCTTCGGCCGGGGCTTCCGGTACGCCGCCCAGGGTTTCCACATACTCGATCTTGCCGCCCTTGAACTCGTAGAAGGAAATGGCGCCATCCTTCAAGTCACCATTGGCATCGAAGGAAATCTTGGCGGTGACGCCTTGGTAGGCGGTCTTGCCGATTTCCGGCAGGTACTTGGCCGGCTCTACGGAATTGGCCCGCTTCATGGCATCCACCAGCGTCATGGTGGCGTCATAGACATAGGGGGCATAGAGCTGAATTTCGGTCTTGAACTTGCCGGTGAACTTCTCCTTGAAGGCTGCGCCGCCCGGCATCTTCTCCAGGGGAACACCCGGCAGGGAGCAGTACTGGCCTTCGGCGGCAGCCCCGGCCAGGGTGATGAAGTTGGGGGTGCAACCGCCGTCGCCGGTGAGGAACTTGGCCTTGATGCCCAGTTCCTTCAGCTGCTTGACCATCGGACCGCCCTGGGGATCCATGCCGCCGTAGAAGATCAGGTCCGGCTTCTTGGACTTGATCTTGGTGAGGATGGCCTTGAAGTCGGTGGCCTTGTCGTTGGTGTACTCGTTGGCCACCAGCTTGAGGCCGGCGGCCTCGGCCGCCTTCTTGAACTCGTCGGCCAGGCCCTGGCCATAGGCGGTACGGTCGTCAATCACCGCGACGCTCTTGGCCGCCAGGGTCTTGGCGGCGAACTCGGCCAGGGCCTTGCCCTGCTGCTCGTCGTTGGACATGACGCGGAAGGCGGTGGCGAAACCCTGCTTGGTGTATTTGATCGCGGTAGCAGAACCAGAAATTTGGGGAATCCCATTGTCCGAGTAAATCTGCGACGCAGGGATGGTGGTGCCGGAATTGAGGTGGCCGATGACGCCGTTTACCTTGGCATCGACAAACTTCTGGGCCACGGTGGTGCCCTGCTTGGGGTCCGCCTGGTCGTCGTCGGAGATGAGTTCAAACTTGACCTTGGCGCCGCCGATTTCCAGACCCTTGGCATTCAGTTCTTCCACCGCCAGGGTAGCGCCGTATTCGTTGTCTTTGCCGATGTGGGCCTGGGGGCCGGTGAGGGGCGCCGCATGGCCGATCTTCACGGTGATCTCGGGTTTTGCCACGGGGGCAGCGGGCACTGGAGCTGGCGCCGGGGCGGGCTCCTCCTTGTTACCGCAACCGATCAGGGCAATGGCGGCAGCCAGGGCCAGGGTGGTACCGGGGATACGGGTAAAGCGCATACGGACTCCTCTCGGGCATTTTTTTATGCAATTGGGGGAAGACAACGGTACGGCAAACCAGCGGTGTGGCGATTGATTCTCCGGGCCGGCCGGGCGCCTTGTCAATACAGCGGGCGACGGAAGAGAGCAAAAGGGTGGAGGCAATAAAAAAGCCAACCCGGAGGTTGGCTTTTTCGCGAGGCCAGAAGGATTACTTCAGGCTCAGAACCCAGTGGGCCAGCTTCTTGGCTTCGTCAGGGGTCACGTTGTTGGGGGGCATCGGCACTTCACCCCAGGAACCCTTGCCACCCTTCTGGATCTTCTCGGCCAGCTTGGCTTCGGCAGCCTTGTCGCCGGCGTACTTCTTGGCCACGTCCTTGTAGGCGGGGCCGACCACCTTGGTGGCGATTTGGTGACAGGACATGCAGTTCTTGGCCTTGGCCAGGGCTTCGTCAGCCTGGGCGGCGCCGTTGATCATGAGGCCGGCGGCGGCCAGCAGGGACAGGTAAATCGCTTTCATGCTCTCGCTCCGTTTTGAGTAAGTATGGATTGCTGTGCAGCGCGGGGATGTTAATGCACTTTCAACGGTTTGGCCAACATGCCAAGCAGGGGCTCCAGGCCGTCTATCGGTGGCAAGCAAGTAACGCCGCAGCATACCCAGGCGTTGACATGGGATGAGGCTGGTTTGAGCAGGGTTTCGGGCCTTGCGGCCTTGCCCGTAGGGGCAACTGCCAACAACCAGGGGGCCGGCAGGCGGCCCAGTTCGTCGACCCAGGCCGGAAGCGCCGCCCCGGGCCCCTGGAGCACCGCCAGGGCCGGCGGGCTGAGTTCATCCCCCAGGACATTGAGCAGCCCCGGATAGGCTGAGGGCTGGCGGCGCAGTTCCGGCAGAAAGAGGGCCAGGGTACGGCGGGCCGCCGCCGCGTAACGCGGCTCGCCGCTGAGCAAGGCAAAACGGCCCAGGGCAAAGGCTGCCGCCCCGTTGCCCGATGGCGTGGCATGGTCTTCCAGGGGCTTGGGGCGATGGATGAGGGGTTCGTCGTCGTGGGCGGTAAAGAAGAAGCCGCCGTCCACCGGGTCCTCAAAGTGTTGCAGCAGCCCGTCGGCCAGCGCCGTGGCGAAGCGGTAATCCTCGTCGCGCCAGCCCGCCTGCAACAACTCCAGCAAGGCGAGCAGGAGAAAGGCGTAGTCATCCAGAAAGGCACGCCGCCCGGGCTTGCCGTCTTTCCAGGAAGCCAGCAGGCGCTCGTTGCGCCACAGTTCCCGGCGGATGCCATCCATCGCCCGGTAAGCCAGGGCCAGCCATTCCGGCCGCCCCAGAGCCCGGGCGGCCCGGGCCAGGCCGCGGATGGCCAGGGCATTCCAGCCCGTCAGCAGCTTGTCGTCACGGCCGGGGCGGCGGCGCTCGTTGCGGGCCCGCAGCAGGCGCTGCCGGGCCGCGGCGAGACGGGCCCGGGCTTCGTTGAGGCTGAGGTTGCGCTGCTCCGCCACCTGTTCCAGGGCCAGCACCTGGCGCAGGTGCCATTCCCGACCCTCGAAATTGGCGTCGCCCTCCAGGCCCCAGTAGGCGGCTGCCACGGTCCATTCCTCAGGGGCCAGCAGGGCGTGGATTTCGGCCGGGGTCCATAGATAGAAGCGGCCTTCCTCGCCTTCGCTGTCCGCATCCAGGGCGGCAGCGAAACCGCCCTCTGGCAGCTGCATTTCCGCCTCCAGCCAGGCGACGATGCCGCTGGCCGCCCATTGGAACACCGGTTTGTGGCTGAGGGCCCAGGCGTCGGCATAGAGGCCCAGCAACAGACCGTTGTCGCTGAGCATTTTCTCGAAGTGCGGGATGGTCCAGTAAGTATCGGTGCTGTAGCGGAAGAAGCCGCCGCCCAGATGGTCGTGGATGCCGCCTTCGGCCATGCGCTCAAGGGTGACCAGGGCCATCTCCCGGGCATTGGGGTCGCCGGTGGCGGCGTGGCGGCGCAGCAGAAAATCCAGATCCAGGGGACGGGGGAATTTGGGCGCACCGCCAAAGCCGCCGCGACGGCGATCGAAATTGGCATCCAGCTCGGCCACCGCCTGGGCCAGGGGGTCGGCGTTAAATACCGGGGTACCACGCACGGCCGCCGGCAGGGAGCTGGCGAAGGCCTCCAGGATGGCCTGGTTCTGCTCGGCAATGGCCGCTGGCTTCTCCCGGTAGGCCTGGGCCGCGCTTTGCAGCAACTCGGCAAAGGCCGGCAGGCCGTGGCGGGGCTCCCGAGGAAAGAAGGTGCCACCAAAGAACGGCAGGGCCTGGGGCGTCAGGAACATGGTCAGGGGCCAGCCGCCTGGCTGGCGCAGCAGCATCTGATGGGCCGTCTGGTAGATCTGGTCGAGGTCGGGCCGCTCTTCCCGGTCCACCTTGATGTTGATGAAGAGGCGGTTCATCAGCGCCGCCACCGCCTCATCCTCGAAACACTCGTGGGCCATGGCATGGCACCAGTGGCAAGCGGAATAGCCGATGGAGAGGAGGATTGGCTTGTCCTCCTGGCGGGCCCGTTGCAGGGCCTCCTCCCCCCAGGGGTACCAATCCACCGGCTGGTGGGCGTGCTGCTGCAGGTAGGGAGAACTCTCCCGGGCTAGTCGGTTCATCGCGGATGGCTCGTAGTACTCGGCGGTCGGCCGCTCAGTGGCAGTAGACCGCAATTTTGCAGAAAGGATCGCCCGACTGGCAGAGAAATCCATAACCCACCGAGGAAAAGTCCGTTTGCATACCATTGTTTGGCATAATCAATCAGCACGCCGCGCCCATCACCGACTGGAGACGCCGCCCCATGCCCGCCGAACCAACCGCTACCGAGCGGCAACCGACTTCCCTGGCCAGCCTGACCCTGCTGGCCTGCGCCGGCTGGACCCTGATCCTTTCCGCCTCCCTGATCTGGAACCTGCACAACGCGGAGCGACAGGCCATGGACATGGCCTATGCCGAAGCCCGGGCCAACCTGAACAAGGATATGTCCCTGCGCCGCTGGGCGACGGACCACGGCGGCGTCTACGTGCCCATCACCCCGACCCAGCCCTCGGTGCCCTGGCTCTCCCACGTGCCGGGGCGGGACGTAACCACCACCGACGGGCGCCAGCTGACCCTACTCAACCCCGCCTCCATCCTGCGCCAGACCATGGACCGCTACGCGGCGGAGTACGGCATTCGCGGCCGTATCACCGGCCTGCGCTACCTCAACCCGGGCAACGCGCCGGACCCCTGGGAAAAGGCCGAGCTGGAGGCCTTCACCCGGGGCGAGCGGACCGAGGTTTGGTCCATCGCCGAGATCGATGGCCAGCCTTACCTACGCTACCTGCGGGCCATGTTCATGGAACCGGGCTGCGACAAATGCCACGCCATCCTGGGCTACAAGGAAGGCGACATGCGGGGCGCCACCGGCCTCAACCTGCCCCTTGCCCCCTATTACGAACAGATCACCCGCTCCCGCCTCTACCTGGGCCTGAGCCACGGGGGCATCTGGCTGCTCGGCATGTTCGGCATCGGCCTGGCCTGGCGCGTCTCCTACCAGCGCCGGGTTGAGCGGATGCGCACGGAAGCGGCCCTGCATCTCTACGCCAGCGTTTTCGAAAACAGTGGCGAGGGCATCCTCATCACCGACCGCAACAACCGCATCGTCGCCGTGAACCGGGCCCTCACCCAACACACCGGCTTTACCCTGGATGAACTGCAAGGCCAGGACCCGCGCATCATGGCCTCCGGCTACACCCCGCGGGAGACCTACCAGGCCCTCTGGGCGGGACTCCTCGAGCGGGATTTCTGGCAGGGCGAGCTGTGGGACCGACGCAAGGACGGCGGCGCCTACCCGAAATGGACGGCCATTTCAGTGATCCGCAATCCCGCCGGGGACATCACCCACTACATCGCCAGCTTCACCGACATCAGCGAACGCAAGGCGGCGGAGCAGCGCATTGAATACCTGGCCCACCATGACCCCCTGACCGGCCTGCACAACCGGCACAGTCTGGAGAACCGGCTGGCCCAGAGCCTCCTTGATGCGCGCCGCGACAATAACCGCCTGGCGGTGATGTTCATCGACCTGGACCGCTTCAAGGTCATCAACGACACCCTGGGCCACCACGTGGGGGATCGCCTGCTGGTGGAAGTAGCGGCCCGGCTGCGCACCTGCGTGCGGGAAAGCGACATCGTCGCCCGCCTGGGGGGCGACGAATTCGTGGTGGTTCTCTCACGGATGGACGCTGGTATGGATGCGGCCCTGGTGGCGGGCAAGATCCTACGCACTCTGAACCAGGACTATTTCATCGACGATGCCATCCAGCATTCCGGTGCCAGCATCGGCATCGCCGTCTATCCCGGCGACGGCGACGATCAGGAAAGCCTGATGAAACATGCCGACACCGCCATGTACCATGCGAAGGAAGAGGGGCGGAACAACTTCCAGTTCTTCACCGCCAGCATGAACGCCGCCGCCAGCGAACGCATGAACCTGGAACGGGACCTGCGCCACGCCCTGGCGGAAAACCAGCTTGAGCTTTACTACCAACCCCAGGTGCGCGGGGCCGACGAAGGGCTGTGTGGCATGGAGGCCCTGGTGCGCTGGAACCACCCCAGCCGGGGGCTTATCCCGCCCAACAAGTTCATTCCCATCGCGGAAGAATGCGGTCTTATCGAAGCCATCGGCAGCTGGGTGCTGGAGGAAGCCTGCCGTCAGATAGAAGTCTGGCGCTCGGCCGGCCACTCAGGCCTGCGCATGGCAGTGAATCTCTCGGCCCATCAGCTGCGCTCCCCCAGCCTGGCGGAACAGGTGGAGGCCGCCATCGAACGCTACAACCTGGTGGCCGGCGAACTGGAGCTGGAAGTCACCGAATCCGCTGCCATGAGCGACCCCCAGCGGGCTATCGGCACGCTCCAGGCCCTGCGCAGCCTGGGCGTGGAACTGGCCATCGACGACTTCGGCACCGGGTACTCGTCCCTGGCATATCTGAAGATGCTGCCCATCCAGACCCTCAAGCTGGACCGAGCCTTCGTCCGTGACATTGAAGTGGACGCCAACGACGCCGCCATCAGCGCGGCAACTCTGGCCCTGGCCCACAGCCTGGGCCTCAAGGTAGTGGCTGAAGGGGTGGAAACCGCTGCCCAGCGGGACTTTCTCGTCGCCCACGGCTGCGACATCCTGCAGGGCTATCTCTACGGCCGGCCGGAACCGGCACGGGACTGGGAGAAGTTCTGGCCCCAGGCTAAAGCGCCGGCCCTCTAGCGCTTGAGCTTTCCAGCCCTCAGTTCATTTGCCACCCTAGCCCCGGCGTTCCGACAACACAGAAACCCTCGCCCCCCCCGGCGCTACCCCTTCCCACTAGCTGCCGCCGGCCAGGGCATCCACCAGGGCGGCAGCAAAGCCCGACAGGGCCGCCCGGTTGCGCACGCAGATCTGCAGATCGCGCTGGGCCCAGGGTTCGGACAGTTCCAACACGCGGGGCGGGCACTCCTGGTCCACGAAGACCAGGGCCGAGCGAGGCACCAGGCCGATGCCGACACCGGCCCCCACCATGCGCAGTACCGCACCGAAGCTGCGCACCTGGATGCGTACGTTGAGATGGCGGCCCAGGGCAGCGGCCGCATTGGTGGTAAAGGTATGGATGGCGCTGCCGGCATGGAGCATGACAAAGGGGTAGTCGAGAACCTCGGCAAAGCCCAGGGCGCCGGTTTCTCCGGCCGCTCCCCGCGCCAGCAGCTCATGACCGGCGGGCACCACCAGCACCAGGCGATCCTGGCGATAGGGGATCAACTCCACCCCGGTGATTTCTCCAGCCCCGGCCACCACCCCCACTTCCACCTCGCCCTTGGCCACGGCCAGGGCCACGTCGGGGCTGGTGTGTTCCTCCAGGGTGACGCTGACCTGGGGATGCTCCCGCAGGAACTCGGCCAGGTCGCTGGGCAGGAAGGTATGGGTGGCATGGGTGTTGGCCCACAGGCTGACATGGGCACGGATGCCCCGGGCGTAGGGCGCCAGGTCCGCATGCATCTGCTCCAGGCGGGCGAACACCTCCCGGGCGTGGCGCAACAGGGATTCCCCCGCCCGGGTCAAGGCCACACCCCGGGCCTGGCGAGTCAGCAGGGGCGTCCCCAGGGCATCTTCCAGCTGGCGGATGCGATGGCTGGCGGAAGACGGTGCCAGGTGGGCCTTTTCCGCCCCCCGGGTGAGATTGCGCTCTGCCGCCACGGCGAGGAAGAGCTTCAGGTCGGTCAGATCGTAGCGCATGGACGGATTCGTTCCTGACGAAGGCTTGCTTGGCAGTTTACCAATTGTTCCTTATCTGGCGCGGACACAGAATGAGAACACTTCGTCCTACGCGAATTTAACTTCATGCCCTGGAAACATTGGTCCTCCGAACGGCTCGGCGTCGCCCTGGCCATCCTGGCCGCCTTCGGCTTCTCCTTCAAGGCCATCTTCGTCAAGCTGGCCTACGCCGCCGCCCCCGTGGATGCAGTGACCCTGCTCTCACTGCGCATGGTCTTTTCCCTGCCCGTCTTTCTCTGGATCGGCCTTTCCGCCAGCCGGGCCGCCGGCGCGTCGCCCCTGACACGGCGGGACTGGCTGGCCCTGTGCGTACTCGGCGTGCTTGGCTACTACGCCTCCAGCATGCTCGATTTCCTCGGGCTGCAATACATCTCCGCCGGCCTGGAGCGGCTGATCCTGTTCACTTATCCGACCCTCACGGTACTCATCGGCGTGCTGTTCATGGGCCAGACCCTGGAGAAGCGCCAGGTCGGCGCCCTGCTGCTCTCCTACGCCGGCATCGGCCTGGCCTTCGCCCACGACCTGGAAATCAGCGGCGATGTGGGCACCCTGCTGCTCGGCAGCGCCTTCGTCTTCGGCTCCGCCCTGACCTATGCGCTCTACAGCGCCGGCGCCGAGCCCGTCATCCGCCGCCTCGGTTCGGCCCGGTTTGCCGGGCTGGCCATGCTCGTTTCCACCGCCGCCACCCAGCTCAACTTCTTCATTGCCCAGCCGCTTTCTGCTTTACGCCAGCCGCTGCCGATTTATGCCTACGGTGCTGCCATGGCGCTCTTTTCCACCGTGCTGCCGATCCTCTGGCAATCCGCCGCCATCCGCCGCATCGGGGCGGCGCGCTCGGTACTGATCGGCACCCTGGGCCCGGTACTGACCATTTTTTTCAGCTGGCGGCTGCTCCAGGAGCCGCTTTCCGCCGCCCAGCTGATGGGAGCCGGACTGGTCCTGGCCGGCGTCCTGCTGGTCAGCAAGGCAAAGAAAAACGCCCGCTGACAGCGGGCGTTTTCAGCGGGGATGACCCCAGGAAAAAGCAGCACTCAAGCAGCGGCACTGGCCTTCTTCAGAATGGTGTACAGCTCATCCTTGAGGGCCAGCTTTTCCTTCTTCAGCACTTCAATGTCTTCGGCGCTGGCCGGTTCGATGCGGGCTTCCATGTTCTTCACCTTCTGATCCAGGTCGTTGTGCTTCTGGAAAAGGTTCTGGAAGTGGCGGTCGGAGGTCTTGAGCTGGGAAATCAGGTCGCGGTATTCAGGAAACATTGTCAAACTCCCTACTGAATTGTTATCTGCAGTTTAATTGTACGCCTCTGGCACAGCGGGGTGTGCCAACAATCACCGCTTGCCGAGCCCCAGGCGCTGCCAGATTTCCGTGGTCAGGCCTGCCTGGTTCATGGAATAGAAATGCAACCCCGGGGCGCCGCCGGCGAGCAGGCGTTCGCACAGTTCAGTGACCACATCCAGGCCAAAGGCTTTGATGGCATCAGCATCGTCGCCGAAGCCTTCGAACTTCTTGCGCATCCAGCGCGGGATTTCGGCGCCGCAGGCATCGGAGAAGCGTGCCAGCTTGGAGAAGCTGGCGATGGGCATGATGCCCGGCACCACCGGGATGGTCACGCCAGCCGCCCGAACCGCATCGACGAAGTGGAAATAGGCATCGGCGTTGTAGAAATACTGGGTGATGGCGGAGTTGGCGCCGGCCTTGACCTTGCGCACGAAGGCCTGCAGGTCGTCTTCGGCACTGCGGGCCTGGGGATGCCACTCGGGATAGGCCGCTACTTCGATGTGAAAGTGGTCGCCGGTTTCCGCACGGATGAATTCCACCAGCTCGTTGGCGTAACGGAACTCGCCCGGGTCGGCCATGCCGGAAGGCAGGTCGCCGCGCAGGGCCACCAGACGGTGGATTCCTTCGGCCTTGAATTCATCCAGGATGGCCCGGATGGACTCTTTCGAGGAGCCGATGCAGGAAAGATGGGGGGCAGCTTCCAGGCCGGCGGCGGCGATTTCCCGCACGGTGGAGAAAGTGCGCTCCCGGGTGGAACCACCCGCGCCATAGGTGACGGAGAAGAAGGCCGGCTTGAGGGCCGCCAGCTTGTCCCGCACGAGGCGCAGTTTCTCTACGCCTTCCGCCGTCTGGGGCGGGAAAAATTCGATACTGAATGTCTTGTCGCTCATGATCGCTCTGCTTCCGCCAGCAAGCGCAGCCGGGTGCCCGGCGGCAATTCCTGGGAGGGTTTGGTGACACGTCCGTCAGGCCCCGCCAGCCAGCCGTCCCGGATCAGATCCCGGGCCAGGCTGCGGGAGGCCGCCAGGCCTTGCTCCACGGCCAGCACGTCAGCCCGCACCCCCTTGCGGGGGGCAGCCGGCGCCTCCTGGCGCGCCTTGGCGGGCGCTGCCCGATGGCTGCGGCTGTGAAACGAGTTCATGGACATGGCCGGACTCGATCCTGGTTCACTCCACCGACACCCCGAGAGGCATCGGCGGCGGAACTAAGCCAAAGCTTAGTAGCGGTAGTGGTTAGCCTTGTAGGGGCCTTGCACGGGCACGCCGATGTAGTCGGCCTGCTGCTGGGTGAGGGTGGTCAGCTGCACGTTGAGGGTCTTCAGCTGCAGGCGGGCCACCTTCTCGTCCAGGTGCTTGGGCAGGGTGTATACGCCCACCGGGTAATCGGCAGTCTTCGTGAACAGCTCGATCTGGGCGATGGTCTGGTTGGCAAAGGAGGAGCTCATCACGTAGCTGGGGTGGCCGGTGGCGCAGCCCAGGTTCACCAGGCGGCCCTTGGCCAGCAGGATGATGCGCTTGCCATCGGGGAAGATGACGTGGTCCACCTGGGGCTTGATCTCTTCCCACTGGTACTTTTCCAGGGAAGCAACGTCGATTTCGTTGTCGAAGTGGCCGATGTTGCAGACGATGGCGTTGTTCTTCATCTTCACCATGTGGTCATGGGTGATGACGTGGAAGTTACCGGTGGTGGTGACGAAAATGTCGGCCTTGTCAGCAGCGTATTCCATGGTAACGACGCGGTAGCCTTCCATGGCGGCCTGCAAGGCGCAGATGGGGTCGATCTCGGTGACCCACACCTGGGCGGAGAGGGCGCGCAGGGCCTGGGCGGAACCCTTGCCCACGTCACCGTAGCCGCAGACCACGGCGATCTTGCCAGCCACCATCACGTCGGTAGCGCGCTTGATGCCATCCACCAGGGATTCGCGGCAGCCATAGAGGTTGTCGAACTTGGACTTGGTGACGGAATCGTTCACGTTGATGGCGGGGAACTTGAGGTCGCCGCGCTGGTGCATCTGGTACAGGCGATGCACGCCGGTGGTGGTCTCTTCGGTGACGCCCTTGATCTTTTCCAGACGCACGGAGTACCAGGTGGGGTCCTGGGCCAGCTTGGCCTTGATGGCGGCGAAGAGGATGGTCTCTTCTTCGGAACCCGGCTTGGCCAGGACGGAGATGTCCTTCTCGGCCTTGGCACCCAGGTGCAGCAGCAGGGTGGCATCGCCGCCGTCGTCCAGGATCATGTTGGAGTAACCGCCATCGGTCCATTCGAAGATGCGGTGGGTGTAGTCCCAGTATTCGGCCAGGGACTCGCCCTTGACGGCGAAAACAGGGATGTTGGCAGCGGCGATGGCGGCGGCAGCGTGGTCCTGGGTGGAGAAGATGTTGCAGGAAGCCCAGCGCACTTCGGCGCCCAGAGCGGTCAGGGTCTCGATCAGCACCGCGGTCTGGATGGTCATGTGCAGGGAGCCGGTGATGCGGGCGCCCTTCAAAGGCTGGCTCTTGGCGAATTCCTCACGGATGGCCATGAGACCGGGCATTTCGCCCTCGGCGATGTTGATTTCCTTACGGCCCCAGGCGGCCAGGCCCAGGTCGGCGATTACGTAGTCGTTGAATTCAGCCACAGCAGAGCTCCTTGAGAACTGTGGCCGGGGAGGGGTGGGAGTGCTTGCAGCAGGGCTCACCTGACCCCCTGCGCCCGGCAGGGTTGTAGAGGTGAGCGCCGTTGAAACTTGGCCGCCCCGGGGAGGGGCTGGCATCCGAGCCTGGGACCCTTGCGGTCTCGCAGCGCTCCTCGGAAGTGTCGGATTATAGACGGAAAAACGGCGGGGAAAAACACCCGCCGATCTCCTGCCGACGCGAACAAACGCCTCAGGCGGCCGCCGTACTCCAGATTTCGTCCACATTGTTGATGCCCCATTTGGCGGGGTCTTCCCGGCTGGCGATCTTGTCCTTGATGCCGGGACGGGCCAGGTCGATCAGTTCCGGGGCAATGTAGCTGTTGGACTTGCTGGAGAAGAACACCTTCACCCGGGGTGCCAGCAGGGATTTCTCGCTCTGCTCCACCACCACCCCCAGCCGCCCGGATTCCAGGCGCACGAAGGAGCCGATGGGGTAGATACCCAGGCTCTTCACAAAGGCCTGGAAGACCCGGGGGTCGAAATGCCCATCGGCCCACTCGGCCATCTTCTTGATGGATTCAGCCGGATCCCAGCCCGCCTTGTAGGGGCGGTTGGAGGTAATGGCGTCGTACACGTCGCACACCGCCCCCATCTTGGCCAGGAGGGAAATCTCGTCGCCCTTGAGGCCCTTGGGGTAGCCGGTGCCGTTGGTCTTTTCATGGTGGTGCAGGCAGACATCCAGGGCTTCCGCCGGCACGCCCTTGCCCTCCAGCAGGACCTTATGCCCCTCGGCGGGGTGGGTCTTGATGACGGCGAATTCCTCATCGGTGAGCTTGCCCGGCTTGTTAAGGATTTCAGCCGGAATGAACGCCTTACCCATGTCATGCAGCAGCCCCGAAAGACCGGCCAAGCGGGTCTGCTGTTCGTCCAGGCCCAGCTGGCGGGCAAGGGCCACCATCAGGGCGCAGACGGCTACGGAGTGCATGTAGGTGTAATCGTCGGCGGTCTTCAGCCGGGCCAGGCTGATCAGGGCGCCGGGGTTGCGGGCCACGGAATCGGAGATTTCCTCCACCAGCACCTGGGCCTGCTCCGCATCCACGGCCTTGCCCATGCGGGCTTCCTGAAACATGGAAACCACGGCTTTCTTGGAGCTGGCGCAAATCCGGGCGGCCCGCTGCATTTCGGCCGACACGCTGACCCGCTCCACGGAACGGGTGGCCTGGGCCTCCCGCACCTGCTCTTCGGCCACCTCGGCCTCGGATTCAGCCTCGCTGATGGCGGCCTCGCCGGGTGCCACATCCAGCCCCTTGCTGGCATCGATCCAGACTTCGAGGATGGAACTGGCGCGGATGGCGGCGATATCCGCCGGGTCCTTGAGAACGAAGGAATTACGCCAGAAGGGATGGTCCAGCCAGGAACCGCAGAAGGATTTGAGATACATACCGAGCTGCAGTTGCTCGACACGGATTTTCTTGAGCATTGAAAGTGGATCGCAAAAGAATGCAGACGTTGATTTTAGCGGTTATCGGTGCCGCGGTTTGCCAACAAAGTGGTATTTTCCCCCGAAGTTGCCATTCGCATTATGCAGGATCATGACTACCGACTCCCTCACCTTAGCTGACAACACCTCCGGCATGATCGCACCGTCGCCGACGCTGGAGTTCCAGCTGGAAGAGCAGGACCATCTCGCCGCCATCCGCGCCGTCCAGAAACGCCTGCTACGGGGTGCCAGCCGCCCGGGCTGGCTTCCCATCATCGTGCGGCTGCTGATCTGGATGTGTATCGGTGCCACGATCAGCCTCTTGTTCCAGGGCCGAGGACAGCAACTCCTTACCTGGGGGCCGCTGCTCCTCGTCGCCCTGCTCCTGGTTCAAGTCCTGTGGCAGCAACGGCGGGTGCTGGCACTGGCCGCCCGCAGCCAGTGCCGCGACTACTGCCTGGCCATTACACCCACGGGGCTGGATATCCGCACCACGGACGAGCATCAGCAAATCCCCTGGAGCGCCATGGCCCCGGCAGAGCGCACCCCCTCCCATCTGCTACTGCACTGGAACAGCTTCAAGGCGCTGGCCATCCCCTATGCCGCTCTGGGAGACGAAGCGCAGCGGGAAGCATTTCTCGCCGCCATGGGCCAGTATCTGAGCATCGTTGCCGCTCCCGTTGCGACCGCGCCCCCCGTCCCGCCACAAGGGAAATCCTGGGGCCGGGCGCTCCTCGACAATCTCGTCGCCGGCGCCTTCCTACTGGCTTTCCGCGCCAACGGCACCAGCCGCCTGCGGGCAGGGGTGCCCGAGCTCCTGTTGCTGCTGGGCGCAGAGATTCTGCTTATCCTGAGCAGCGATTTGCTGCGGGAGGGCTGGCCCGGCCAGCTTCATCCTGCGGGAATAGCGGCCTTCATTGCCGGCATCCCCTGGGTTCTGCTCGCAGCCTGGGCAACAGCTGCATTCGCTGGCAAGGGGGACAAGTTCCTGCCCGGCGCCATTGCCCTCTGCGCCCTGGGCTTCGTCAGCAACCTGCTGTGGCAACTCCTCAGCCTCATTCCCGAGGCCGGCTGGCAGGCTCTGGGGAAAGGCGCTTCACTGCTCTATCCGACCCTGCTGCTCTGGGTTGCCCTGGCCTCGATCGTTGCCCTGTGCCGACTTCACGGGCTGGTCAGCGAGCAACGCCTGGGGGCTGTCCTTGCCGTGCTCCTGCTGCTCATCCTGCCGACCCTGGCACTCTACGGTGGCGATGGCCGAATATGGATCGGCACCGGAAGCGAGGAAACCGACACTGGGGACGAGGAGGATCAACAACGCCAGCGTTGGCAAGCTGCTACCCGGGAAGCCATGCTCTACCGCCAGCCCCAGCTGCTGCAACAGGCCCTGGAACGGATTAGCGCCGGCACTCCAGGCCGGCCAGAACTGTATTTCGTCGGCGTCGCCGGCAATGCCAGCCAGGACGTCTTTGCCCGGGAAGTACAATCCACCGCCCAGTTGCTCGGGCAGCGCTTCGACAACGCCAACCGCCAGCTGCTGCTCATCAACAATCCGGACACCCTGGAGACCTATCCGGCCGCCAGCCGGACCGCGCTGGAACAGGTACTGCAAGGCATGGGCCAGCGCATGAACCGGGAGGAAGACGTACTCTTCCTCTTTCTCACTTCCCACGGCTCCGCCGACCATCGCTTCGACCTAAGCCTGTGGCCCTATGACTTCCCGGGCCTGACGCCCGCCGCCTTGAAAGAAATGCTGGACGGGGCCGGCATCCGCCACCGGGTGATCGTCGTCTCGGCCTGCTATTCCGGCGGGTTCATCGCGCCCCTGGCGGGACCGGACACCCTGGTCATTGCCGCCTCCCGGGCCGACCGCAATTCCCATGGCTGCAGCCACGAGGCGGACTGGACCTTCTTTGGCCAGGCCTACATCAACGAGGCCCTGCGGCAGGGCCTGGATTTCGAGGCTGCCTTCCACCAGGCCCGGCAGCAGGTCGCCTTGCGGGAGCAGCAGGAGAAGCTGACGCCCTCCGAGCCCCAGATGGCCATGGGAGACAATATCCGAGCCCGTCTCCAGGCACTGGAAGCAACAAGGCAGTAACCATAAAAAAAGCCCGGCACCAGGCCGGGCTTTTTTTCTTTCGCCGGAAAAATTACAGGCCGGCGTCGCTCTTCAGCAGATTGGCGCGGTCCGTGGCTTCCCAGGTGAATTCCGGCTCGTCGCGGCCAAAATGGCCGTAGGCGGCGGTCTTCTGGTAGATCGGGCGCAGCAGGTCGAGCATGTTGACGATGCCCTTGGGCCGCAGGTCGAAGTGCTTGCGCACCAGGGCGGTCAGGGTCTCGTTGCTCACCTTGCCGGTACCGAAGGTCTCGACCATGATGGAGGTGGGTTCGGCCACGCCGATGGCGTAGGAGACCTGCACCAGGCACTTGCTGGCCAGGCCGGCGGCAACGATGTTCTTGGCCACGTAGCGGCCGGCATAGGCGGCGGAACGGTCCACCTTGGAGGGATCCTTGCCGGAGAAGGCGCCGCCGCCGTGGGGAGCGGCACCGCCATAGGTATCCACGATGATCTTGCGGCCGGTGAGGCCGCAGTCGCCCTGGGGACCACCGACGACGAAGCGGCCGGTGGGGTTCACCAGATACTTGATGTCGCCCTTGATCAGTTCCTTGGGCAGCACCGGCTTGATGATTTCCTCGATGGTGGCTTCGCGGATGGCTTCCAGGCTCATGTCCGGGGCGTGCTGGGTGGACAGCACCACGGTGTCGATGGCGTCGGGCTTGCCGTCCACGTAGCGGATGGTGACCTGGGACTTGGCATCGGGACGCAGCCAGGGCAGGCGACCGTCCTTGCGCAGCAGGGCCTGGCGCTCCACCAGACGGTGGGAGAGGAAGATCGGCAGGGGCATCAGGGACGGGGTTTCGTCACAGGCGTAGCCAAACATCAGGCCCTGGTCGCCAGCGCCCTGACCCAGATCGTCGTCGTAGGCCTTGTTCACGCCCTGGGCGATATCCGGGCTCTGCTTGTCGTAGGCCACCAGCACGGCGCAGCCCTTGTAGTCGATGCCGTATTCGGTGTTGTCGTAGCCGATGCGCTTGATGGTATCCCGGGCCACCTGGATGTAATCCACGTTGGCATTGGTGGTAATCTCGCCCGCCAGCACCACCAGACCGGTATTGCAGAGGGTCTCGGCGGCGACGCGGGAATGCTTGTCCTGGGCCAGGATGGCATCCAGGATGGCATCAGAGATCTGGTCGGCGACCTTGTCGGGATGGCCTTCGGAAACGGATTCCGAGGTAAAGAAGTATTCAGCCATTTGTACTGCTCCTAAAGAAATCCCCGTGTTACTTGAGCGGCGCGACCGGCTCCGGGGAGAGCAGGCGACGCTTTAGCAGTATTTGTGAACCGCCCTGCAAGTTGTCCTGATTAACTCGGCGGCCGATAATTCTATTTTTTTTGCCGGCCCGGGGTCAAACATTCCCGTCCGGTGGATTTAAGCCTGATCAATTCCGAGCCTCCCTTGAGCCTTCTTTTCCGCTTTCTCGCCTGCCTGCCGCTGGCCTGGCTTCATGCGCTGGGCGCCCTGCTGGGGCGGCTAGTCTATCGCCTGTCCGCCACCTACCGTCGCCATCTGGGTGAAAACCTGGCCCTGGCCTACCCACCGGAGGCCGCCGCCCGGCTGACCCCGGCCATCGCCGCCGAGGCCGGCCGGGGCGTCCTGGAACTGCCCAAGGTCTGGCTACGGCCCTTGGAGGAAGTCGCCGGCCGAGTCGTCCAGGTCAGCGGCTGGGAACTGGTGGAGGCCGCCTGGGCGGCCGGTGAGGGCATCATCTTCCTCACCCCGCACCTGGGCTGCTTCGAGATCACCGCCCAGTACTACGCCCGACAGTCGGCGTTGCGCCGCCCCCAGTCCCCCATTACCGTGCTTTTCCGCCCGCCCAAGCTGGCCTGGCTGGGCCGCATCATCGAAGCCGGACGGGCCCGGGGCGAGCACCTGAAGCTGGCCCCGGCCGACCTCTCCGGCGTACGGGCACTGATCCGGGCCCTGAAGCGCAAGGAAGCCGTCGGCCTGCTGCCGGACCAGGCCCCCAGTGCCGGCGAAGGCAAGTGGCTGCCGTTCTTCGGCCGCCCGGCCTACACCATGACCCTGGCGGCACGCCTCTCGGAAGCCGGCGGCCGGGTGGTCTTCGCCTATGCCGAGCGCCTGCCCGGCGGTACCGGTTACCACCTGCACCTCTCATCGCCCATGGCCGCTCTGGAAGGCGACACGGAGGCCCGCGCGGCGCAAATCAATCGGGAACTGGAAGGACTGATCCGCCAGTGTCCCAGCCAGTATCTGTGGGGCTACAACCGCTACAAGCAGCCCCGGGGCGCCGAGCCGCCCCCGACTGGCGAGGGCGCGCCATGACCCGGCTGGCCCTGGCCTTTCTCTGGCTCTGCCATTTCCTGCCCCTACCCCTGTTGCGTGGCCTGGGGGCACTCTTCGGCCTCATTCTGCATACCCTGGGCGCGGAGCGGCGGCGGGTCACCCGTACCAATCTCGGCCTGTGCTTTCCCGAACTGACAGAGACTGAGCGGCGCCGGCTGGCGCGCCGCCATTTCATCGCCTTCGGCCAAGCCTTCTTTGACCGGGCCCTGCTCTGGCACGCCTCACCGGCCCGCCTGCAGCGGTTGATCCGCCTGGAAGGGGAAGAAAACCTGCCCGACGACGATCATCCCACCCTAGTGCTGGCCCCCCACTTTGTCGGCCTCGATGCCGGCTGGACGGCGCTGACCCTGGAGCGTCCCATGCTCTCCGTCTATGCGCAGCAAAAGAACCGGCATTTCAATGCTGCCCTTTACGCTGGCCGCCTGCGCTTCAACGCCCCCCAGCTGCTCTCGCGCCAGGACGGCATGCGCAAGGTGGTCAAGGCCCTGGCCGAGGGGCGCCCCTTCTACTACCTGCCGGACATGGATTTCGGCCCCCGGGATGCGATTTTCGTCCCCTTCTTCGGCGTCCCGGCCGCCACCATTACCGGCGTGGCCCGCCTCGCCGCCCTGGGCAAGGCCCGGGTGGTGCCCTGTGTCACGGAAATGACATCGGCCGGCTACACGGTGCGCCTGCTACCCGCCTGGGAACATTACCCGACCGACGACATCGAAGCCGACACCCGCCGCGTCAATGCTTTCATCGAGGAGCAGGTGCGTCCCCGGCCCGAGCAGTATTTCTGGCTGCACAAGCGTTTCAAGACCCGCCCCGAGGGCGAGGCCCGTTTTTACTGAGGAATTTTCATGAGTCCCACCATCCGCCCGGTCTACCGCGAGGAAGTCGGCGCCATCGCCGCCCTCGCCCGCACCATCTGGGCCCAGGCCTATCGCGACATCATCAGTCCGGCCCAGATCAACTACATGCTGGCCCAGCGCTACGCCGCCCCCTGCCTGCTGGAAGAGCTGGCCCGCCCCGATATCTGGTGGGACCAGGCCTTTCTCGGCGCCCGGCGCCTGGGCTTCGCCGCCACCCAGGCCACGGCCACGCCTGGAGAGTTCAAGCTGGACAAGCTCTACGTGCACCCGGACACCCAGCGCCAGGGCATCGGCAGCGCCCTGCTGGCCCACGTGCAGCAACGGGCCAAGGCCCGGGGCGGCAAGCAGCTGATCCTGGCGGTGAACAAGAACAATGCCCAGGCCATCGCCGCCTACCGCAAGAATGGCTTCGAGGTGCGGGAATCGGTCTGCGTGGAGATCGGCAACGGCTTTGTCATGGATGACTTTATAATGGCCAGATCCCTCGTCTAAGCCTTGTCTGAGGGCCTTCACCCCATGGATACCATGAAACTCAAATTCACCAAGATGCACGGCCTGGGCAACGATTTCGTCGTGCTCGACGGCGTGCGTCAGGACATCCGCCTCACTCCGGAGCAACTGCGCTTCCTCGCCAACCGCAATTTCGGTGTTGGCTGCGACCAGATTCTCCTGGTCGAAAAGCCCGGCCAGGCGGGCGTGGACTTCCGCTACCGTATCTTCAACGCCGACGGCAGCGAAGTGGAGCAGTGCGGCAACGGCGCCCGCTGTTTCGTCCGCTTCGTCCATGAGCAGGGCCTTACCGGGAAGACCGAGATCAAGGTGGAAACCAAGTCCGGCATCATCGGCCCGCGCCTGGAAGACAACGGCCAGGTGACGGTGGACATGGGCGTGCCCCAGTTCGCACCCGAGAAGGTGCCCTTCGTTTCCACCAGCGATGCGGTCATCCAGCCCCTGCAGGTGGGGAGCGAAGAGGTGGCCATCACCGCCGTCTCCATGGGCAACCCCCATGCGGTGCAGGTGGTGGCGGATGTGGATGCCGCCCCGGTGGACATCCAGGGCCCGCTCATCGAATCCCACCCGCGCTTTCCCCAACGGGTCAATGCTGGCTTCCTCCAGGTGGTGGACCGGCACAACGTGCGCCTGCGGGTCTATGAGCGGGGTGCCGGCGAAACCCTGGCCTGCGGCACCGGCGCCTGTGCCGCGGTAGTGGCGGGCATCAGCCGCGACCTGCTGGATTCCCCGGTGCGGGTACAGACCCGCGGCGGCGAGTTGAACATTGCCTGGCACGGCCCCGGCACGCCGGTACGCATGACCGGCCCGGCCGTCACCGTCTTCTCCGGAGAAATTGAACTGTGAGCGAAACCCAAATGCCGCGCCTGACCGGCGCTGACGTGGCCGAATACCTGGAACACAATCCCCAGTTTTTCGAAGAGCACGCCGACCTCATCTCCCGCCTGGTCATTCCCCACCCCCACGGCGGCCGGGCCATCTCCATCACCGAGCGGCAGATGCTGGCCCTGCGGGACAAGAACAAGGCCCTGGAAGGCCGCATGGCCGAGTTGCTCGGTTTCGGCGAAGCCAACGACGCCATCAGCGAGAAGATGCACCGGCTGGCCGTGGCCCTGGTGGCGGCCACCACTTTCCAGGCCGTCATCCACATCCTCGACTTCCACCTCAAGGAAGACTTTGCCGTTCCCCACGTGGCCCTGCGCCTCTGGGACCAGCCCGAAGGAGTCGGTGAACTGCCCGAGTTCGCGGCCGTCTCCGAGGAACTGCAGGTTTTCGCGGAAACCCTCAACCGGCCTTATTGCGGTTCCACCTCCGGGTTCGAGACCTCCACCTGGTTCGGCGAAGCCTCTTCCCACATCCGCTCCCAGGCCCTCATTGCCCTGCGCAATGGCGGCGGCACCTTCGGCATGATCGCCATGGGCAGCGAAAGCGTGGATCGCTTCTACGCCGACATGGGCACCCTGTACCTGGAGCGGCTGGGTGAGATCGTTTCCGCCGCCATTGGCCGGGCCTTGCGCCACGACTGAGGCGACGAGGAGCGCCGGCATGGACGACCAGGCCGCCGTGGGCGCCTTTCTGGCGGAAGTGGAAACCCAGCGCCGCCAGTCGCCCCATACCGTCAGCAATTACCGCCGGGATATCGGCAAGCTCCTGGCCCTGGCGGCCGAGCTGCCGGGCCAGCCCGGCCTGGGGCAGCTGCAGGCCCACCACATCCGCCGCTTTGTCGGCCTGCTCCACGGCCGCAGCCTGGCGGGCCGCTCCCTGGCCCGCAGCCTTTCGGCCTGGCGGGTCTTCTACCGCTGGCTGGGCCGCCACGGCCTGGCCGAGGCCAATCCCTGCGAGGGAGTGCGCCCGCCCAAAGGCCCTCGGGCCCTGCCCCACACCCTATCGCCGGACGAGGCGGTGAGGTTGCTGGAATCCAGCATCGACCCCGACGATCCCCAGGAAATCCGCGACCGGGCCATGTTCGAGCTGTTCTACTCCTCCGGCCTGCGCCTGGCGGAATTGGCCGACCTCGACCTGCAGGCGGTCAGCGACATCGATGGTGGCGAAGTCCGGGTGCACGGCAAGCGGGACAAGGAGCGGGTTGTGCCGGTCGGCGGCAAGGCCCGGGAAGCCCTGGCGGCCTGGCTGCTGTGCCGGGTTCAGCTGGCGCGGCAGGAAGAGACCGCCCTCTTTGTCGGCGCCCGCGGCCGGCGCATCAGCCACGGTGTCATCCAGCAGCGCCTGGCTCGCCGTGCCCAGCTGGCGGGCCTACCCAGCCATGTGCACCCCCACATGCTGCGCCATTCCTTCGCCAGTCATGTGCTGCAATCCTCCGGCGACCTGCGGGCGGTGCAGGAAATGCTGGGACATGCCAGCATCGCCTCCACCCAGGTTTATACCCACCTGGATTTCCAGCACCTGGCCAAGGTTTATGACACAGCCCACCCCCGGGCCAAACGCAAATAGCGCTAGGTACGCCCGAGGCCCCCGGTTCCGCCGGCCTCTGACGGGGCTTCTGGAGTAAACTCCGCTCCTTCCCTGGATTCACCGGATTTCCCCCATGTCCCAGCTCATTCTTTTCCCCGGCAAGGAACGCTCCCTGCTGCGTCGCCACCCCTGGATTTTTGCTGGCTCCGTCGGGCGCCTGAAGGGCAAGGCACGGCCCGGCGATACGGTGGACGTGCTGGCCGACGACGGCAAGTTTCTGGCGCGCGCAGCCTACAGCCCGGAATCCCAGATTCGCGCCCGGGTGTGGACTTTCGACGAGAACGAGAGCATCGACGACGTCTTCTTCAAGCGCCGCATCGCCGAGGCCGTGGTCCGCCGCCGTAGCCTGCCCGAGCTGAAGAATGAGGAGGGCGTACGCCTGCTTCATGGCGAATCCGATGGTCTGCCCGGCATCATCTGCGACCAGTACGGCGATACCCTGTCCCTGCAGCTGACTTCCGCCGGCGGCGAGAAGTGGCGCAAGGCCATCGTCAATGCCCTGGTCCAGGCCACCGGCTGCGCCCGTATCTACGAGCGCTCCGATTCCGACGTGCGCCGGCTGGAAGGCCTGGAGCCGGTCACCGGCTGGCTCCACGGCGCGGCCCCGGAAGGCGACCTCTCCATCATGGAAAACGGCGTGCGCCTGCTGGTGGACGTGGTGGGGGGCCACAAGACGGGCTTCTACCTGGACCAGCGGGAGAACCGCCTGCTCACCGGTGCCTTGGCGGCCGGCAAGAGCGTGCTCAACTGCTTCTGCTACACCGGCGGTTTTTCCCTGCAGGCCCTGGCCGGTGGCGCAACTTCCGTACTCTCCATCGACTCCTCCGGCCCAGCCCTGGAGACGGCCAAGCGCAACGTGGCCCTCAACCCCCAGCTGGATGCAAGTCGCGCCGAATGGTGGGAGGCCGACGTCTTCACTGCCCTGCGGGACTTGCGCAAGGCCGAACGCAAGTTTGACCTGATCGTGCTGGACCCGCCCAAGTTCGCACCCTCCGCCGCCCATGCCGACCGGGCCGCCCGGGCCTACAAGGACATCAATCTGCTGGGCTTCCGCCTGCTCAATCCGGGCGGCCTGCTGTTCACCTACTCCTGCTCCGGCGGCATCGGCGGCGAGCTGTTCCAGAAGATCATTGCCGGCGCCGCCCTCGATGCCGGTGTCGATGCCCGCATCCTGCGCCGCCTGGCCGCCGGGCCGGACCACCCCGTCGCCCTGGCGGTGCCGGAAGGCGAATACCTGAAGGGCCTGCTCTGTCAGGTGTGAGATGAGCAGCCCCCGATCCAGCCTGCTGATCCTGGCCCTGGCGGCCCAATTGGGGCTGCTGGTGCATACCGGCTGGCAACCCTATGACCGGCTGACCTGGCTCATGGAAGTGCTGCCGGTGCTGATCGCCGTGCCCCTGCTGGTCGCCACCCATCGCACCTATCCCCTCACCAGCCTGCTGTATGCAGTGATCTTTGTGCACGGGGTAATCCTGGTTTTTGGCGGCATGTACACCTATGCCCGAGTCCCTCTCGGCTTCCAGGTGGCGGACTGGCTCGAGTTGAGCCGCAATCCCTACGATAAGCTGGGGCACTTCTTCCAAGGCTTTTGCCCAGCCCTGGTGGCCCGGGAGATTCTCCTGCGTGGTCACTATGTCCGCGGACGGCGGATGCTGGCCTTTCTCGTCACCGCCGTAGTGCTGGCCATCAGCGCCAGCTACGAGCTGATCGAATGGGGCGCCGCCCTGGCCCTGGGGCAGGGGGCCGATGAATTTCTCGGCACCCAGGGCGACCCCTGGGATACCCAGTCCGACATGTTCTGTGCCCTCCTTGGGGCGCTCGTCGCCCAATGCTTTTTTTCCCGTTGGCAGGACCGCCAACTAGCCGCCCTGACGGCCGCATCGCCACCAGCGGCCGGCGCTGACTGACGCCGGCTACCTCTGATTGAACTTGCCGACGCTACCTGTTCATCCGCTCCCGTTGTTCTGTTTCTCGCCCTTTCTTCACGTTCCCCTTGCCGCTTCCCCATCAGCGCCGGCCCACGGCAGCGCCGCTCCCAGGCCGTTTACATGTTGTCCAAACGCTCCGCTTTCCCCTGCTCCCGTACCCGCCTAGCCATCATGGCCCTGTTCTTCAGTTCCGGCTTCACTTACGCCGTGTGGGGGGTGCATGTGTCGTTGATCAAGGAGAAGTTCCACTTCAGCGACGGCGAATTGTCCTGGGCCCTCTTTGCCGTGGCCGGGGGCGCCATTCTCGCCATGGGCCCCATAGGGCGCTGGATCGCCCGGGTTGGCAGCCGGCGGGCCTGTCTCTGGGGTGGTCTGGCCCTGGCCGCCAGCGCCGCCGGCCTGATGCTCATGCCCAGCACCCTGGCCCTGTTTGCCCTGCTGCTGTGCTTCGGCGCCGCCAACAGCCTCTTCGACGTGGCCATGAACGCCCAGGCGGCTTTGCTGGAAAAGCAGAGCGGCCGGCCCCTGATGTCGGGCCTGCACGGGCTCTTCAGCCTCGGTGGCCTGGCCGGGGCCATGGCGGGTTCAGCCTGGCTGGGCTGGCAGCTGCCGGCCTGGCTGATCTTCGCCCTGACTGCTGCCGCCGTGGCGGCCCTCAGCGTGGGTACCCGGCGCCGCTTGCTGACGGAGCCGACCTCCGCCCATGAACACACCCCGGGCCACGGGTTGCGGCGGCAACTGTTGCTGCTTGGTGGACTAGCCTTCATCGGCCTGGTAGCCGAAGGCGGCATGTACGACTGGTCGGCAGTCTACATGCGGGATGGGCTGTCTCTGGAAGGGGTCTGGGTCGGCCTGGGCTATGCCGGCTTCTCGGTCGGCATGACCCTGGGGCGCTTCTTTGGTGACCGGCTACGCAGCCACTGGGGCGGCCAACGCACCTTGCAGTACTCGGGCCTGCTGGTGACTCTCGGCATCCTTGCAGCCCTGGCCCTGGAAGCGGCGCTACCGGCGGTGGCCGGCTTTGCCCTGGCCGGGCTGGGCTGCGCTAACTTTATGCCGGTCCTGATGTCCCGGGCCGCTCACCTGCCAGGCATCGCATCGGCCGAAGCCCTGGCCCTGGTGGGCCGCCTGGCCTATCTGGGCTTGCTGCTGGGGCCGGTACTGATCGGCTTCACGGCCGAGCACGGCGGACTAAGTTCGGGCATCGGGCTGGTCGCCGTCGGCGGGTTAATCATCAGCCTCTGGTCTGCCTCGGCCCTGAGGCCCCCGGCAGCGGCCGTCTCCACGCCTCTCGCCGGGGATGCACCCCACCCCTGAAGAAAAAAGCCCCCGGGCGGCAAGCAGCCGACGGGGGCTTCATGATCCGGGCCGAGAGCCTCAGTGCATGCGCTTCTTGCGGGTGTATTGCTCCACCAGGGCCAGCAGCTCATCTTCCTGGTAGGGCTTGCCCAGGTAATGGTTCACCCCGATCTCGAAGGCGTAGTTGCGGTGCTTGTCCGCCGTGCGGGAGGTGATCATGACGATGGGGATGTGCTTGAGGCGCTCGTCGGCCCGCACATTACGGGTGAAGTCGAAGCCATCCATACGGGGCATCTCGATATCCACCAGCAGCACGTCGGGCAGGGTGTCGATCAACTGCTCCAGGCCATCCACACCGTCCTTGGCGGTCAGCACGTGGTAGCCCTCCCGCGCCAGCAGACGGCTGGTGATCTTGCGCACCGTCAGGGAATCATCCACCACCATCACGGTGGGCAGGGAAACGGCGGGCGCTTCCTCCGGCTGCACTGCTGCGGCCTCGCCGCTCGCCAGACGCACCGCGAGGTTGCCTTCACTGCGTGCGGCCAGGGCCACCGGATTGAGGATCAGCAACACCTGGCCATCCCCCAACACCGTGGCGCCGGCAATGCCGACCACCCGGGCCAGCTGGGGGCCGACGTTTTTGACGACGATTTCCTGGTTGCCGAACAGCTCGTCCACCTGGATAGAGGTGCGCTGGGTACCGGAACGCAGCAGTAGCACCCAGGAGAGGCGCCGGGCTTCGGGCAGGGCCTGGGCATCCCCGAGGAGATGGGGCAGGAAGTGGTAGGGATAGCGGTTGCCCAGCCATTCCACCTGGCCGGAATCGCGGATGCCGGCCAGTACCTGCTCCTTCACTTCCTGGACCTGTTCGATCATGGCCGAGGGAATAGCATAGCGGCGGTTGCCGACGCGCACGATGAGGGCCTGAGTCACCGCCAGGGTGAGGGGTAGATAGACGCGGAAGGTGATGCCCTTGCCGGCGACGGACTGCATTTCCAGACGCCCACCCAGGTTGCTCACTTCGGTGCGCACCACATCCATGCCGACACCGCGGCCGGCGATCTGGGAGACCTCGCCGGCGGTAGAGAAGCCGGGAGCAAAGATCAGGTCGGCCAGATGGGCGTCATCCACCACCTCATCGGGGGCGATCAGCCCCTGGGCCTCGGCCTTGGCGCGGATACGCTCCAGGTTGAGGCCGGCGCCGTCGTCTGCCAGGGTGATGATGATTTCGTTGCCTTCCTGGGCCACCTTCAGTTCGATTTCGCCGATTTCCTGCTTGCCGGCTGCTACCCGCGCCTCGCGGCCTTCCAGGCCGTGGGCGACGGAGTTACGCAGCATGTGCTCCAGGGGGGCGATCATCTTGTCCAGCACGCCCCGGTCCAGCTCCACCTGGCCACCAACAATTTCCAGGTTGGCACGCTTGTCCACTTCCTTGGCGGTCTGGCGGACGATGCGGTGCAGACGCTCGGTCTGGCTGTTGAACGGCACCATGCGCACGCTCATCAGGGATTGCTGCAATTCCCGGTTGAGGCGGGCCTGGGCGATCAGGGCGGCATTGGCGGCATCCAGGTTCTTCAGCAGGTTCTGCTGCACCGTGGCCACGTCGTTCACCGACTCGGCCATCATCCGGGTCAATTCCTGGAAGCGGGTGAAACGGTCGAACTCCAGGGGGTCGAAGCCGGCATGCTTTTCTTCCGCCTCGGCCGTGCCGGCCTGGATCTGGGTTTCGGCCTGGATTTCAATTTCCCGCAGCTGGCGACGCAGACGAATGACGTTTTCCGTCAAATCCAGCAGGGAATCCTTGAGGCTGCGCATTTCCCCTTCGATACGGGAACGGCCGATGGACAGTTCGCCGGCTTCGTTCACCAGGCGGTCCATCAGGTCGGCCCGCACCCGCAGCAGGGCCTTGGCGGCACCACCGGCTTCGGGCTCGGTTTCCGCATCGCCGGCACGGCGGCGGCGCTCGACGAAGGGCGAGGCTGGGGCTTCGCTTGCAGCAGCCGGGGCCGCCGGCGCCTCGGCGGGCACAGACACGGCGCTGTCGGCAACTTCGGTGGATTCGGGCAGGGCCAACAACTCGGCGGGGAGAGGCGTATCCAGGGTATCCCCGGAAGCCAGCCGTTCGACGATCTGGGCTACCGCATCGAAGGCGCCCTGGATCTCTTCGATCATCTGGCCTTCGGCGGCACCCGCCTTGTGGGCCTGCTCCACCCGGGTTTCCAGGGTATGGGTCAGTTCCCCCAAATTCATGGCGCCGGCCATGCGGGCGGAGCCCTTCAGGGTGTGCAGCAGGCGGGCCAGCACCCGGGCGACATCCGCATTGTGGGGGTCGGCCTGCCAGTAGCGCAGATTCTCGGTGATGCTCTGGGTCAGCTCCTGAGCTTCTTCGAGGAAGATCGGCAGCAGCTGCTCATCCAGTTCGTCCTTCAGATGGATGGGTGCAGGCGGTGGCGTCGGCGCCACCGGCGCGGCGGCGCTCATGACGGCCGGTACTTCGTGGGCGTCCCCCTGGTCGGCGACAGCGGCCGGGTACAGGGTATCCAGGGCATCCGCCAGGTGGGAGGCAGGCTCCGGCGGCCGCTGGGCGGCAACGCTTTCCACCATTTCTTCCAGGGAGGAAATGGCCAGACGGATGATTTCCAGGGCTTCCAGACTGGCGGGATTGGCCGAGGCATCCCGGCGCAGCAGGGCATGCTCCAGCGCCCGACCAAGGCGGTTCACCGCCATCAGGCCGATGGTGCCAGCGATGCTGCCCATGCTGTGCGCAGCCCGGGTGAAAGGCTCGCTGGTGGGCATGTCGGGCTCGGTTTCGAGCAGGCCGAACTGGCGTTGCAGGGTCTGCAGGTGCCCCTGGGCCTCTTCCAGGAAAATCTGGTAGAGCGTCGGCGAAACGGTCAGGGTCAGCTTGGATTCGGGGGCAGCCGAGGACACTGGGGCTTCGACCGCAACGGGGTCGCCCAGGGATATCTCGTCATCCAGGGAGAATTCCAGATCGTCCGGGAAATCCGTATCGACGGCCAATTCGCTGGCCGGCAAGTCAGGCATGGACGGAAGGTCAGCCACCTCCAGTTCGACCAGCGGTGCGTCCGGCAACACCGGCTCCATGGGCTGCGTATCGGCATCTTCTGCCGACAGGCTCGCCAGGGGTTCCTCCGGCAGGATGGCCGGCACTTCCTCGACCAGCGGTGCTGACGCCGCTGGCAGCTCGGCCACGGCCTCTTCGCCGAGGTCGAAATCGAAGTCCAGGCCATCGGCGGACTCGGGCAGGGTGATGGGAACTTCTTCCAGCAACGGCGATTCCGGCCCGGCTTCGGGAAGCATCTCCGGGGTCGTTTCCGGCAGCGGCAGTTCCAGCGCCATGGCGGCTTCGACAAGAGGCTGGGCTTCCTGGGTATCGGTGATTGCCGGTACTTCCGCACCGCCTTCCACCTCGGTCGGCGCCGTCAAGGCGGTGGCCAGATTCAGCACGTCGCTGGTGATGACCGGGGTCACTTCAACAGGAGGCGGCGTCAACTCCAGCGGTTCGTCCGGCAGGTCGAAGGCGAAAGTCAGGGGGGACTCGTCCAGGAGCGGCTCGGGAGCGAGCACCGGCTCGGCGGCGGGCGCCTCGGCAGCAGGCTCGGCCGGTTCGACGCCACGCAGGGCATCGGCCTGGGCCACCAGGGCCGAGGGGTCGGGAGCGCAGCCTTCCCGGGTTTCCAGATAGCGGACCCAGTCACCGAAAACCTGGTGGGCAGATTCGATCAGGGCAAAAAGCTCGGGGCTGACGCCATACTCCTGACGCAACCAGAGATTGAGCACCTGCTCCAGGGCCCAGGCGGTTTCGCCCAGGTCCTTGAGCCCCACCATGCGGCCGCTACCCTTGAGGGTGTGGAAGCTGCGACGGATGGTGGTGAGGAAGTCCACATTGTTCGGCTGCTCGCGCAGCAGGCCGATATGGCTGTCGATGGTGCCCAGCACTTCCTGGGCTTCTTCCAGGAAGATGGCCAGCAACTCGGCGTCCAGCTCCTCCTCGGAGGCCTGGGTGAGCTTTAAGGTTTCTTCGGAAGGCGTCGGTGCGGCGGCGACCTGGGGCTTGATACCCGCCAGGGCAGCATCCAGGTCGGGCGCAGCCGTTTCCAGGCTGGGGGCGGCTTCGAGGGCGGAGAGGGCAGCCTTGGCCTGTTGGCCGAGGGCCTTGTCGGCCACCAAATCGGCATCCTTCTGCAGGGATTCGAGATTCTGCTTCAGTTCCTGGCGCAGGTTCTCGTCGGCCGGCTGCTCCTTGAGGGCCTCCATCAGGGCCTGGGTTTCCTTCTTCTGCTTTTCCAGCTCCTGTTCAACACTGGGGGCCGGGGCTTCCGGCACTTCGACGAACTCCTCTTCTGGCTCCACCACCTGGGGACCCAGACCGCGGGTGAATTCGGCGAAGTCCACATGGCCCTTGGCCATTTCCCGCGGCAGGGCTTCGACAAAGAAGCCGAGGGCGGAAAGCTGGCTGGCTACCGCTTCGAAATCCCCGTCCTGGGGCTCGTAATCGGCTGCCGAGAATTCGGCGATCTTGCTGCTGCACTGGCGCAGGGTATCCACTGCGGCTTCCTGGCCCAGCATCATCAGGGCGCCCGTGATTTGCTTGAGGGGCGTATCCAGGCTGGTCAGGTCACCGCGGCGGGAGGCATCGCGGAAGAAGGCATCCAGCACCTGCTCGATCTGCATCAGGCTGGACTGGATTTCCTTGGCCACCTGGCTGTTGAGCAGGCGTTCCTGGGCGCGGCGCGACATCTCGTCAAGGCCGGGCACTTCGGCGCCGGTGGTCGGCGGCGTGCCGGTGACGCAACTGTGCAGGCGCTCCACCATGACGTCGACCTGGTGGGCGAAGTCCTGGCCAAGATGGGCAAAATTCTCCTGCGCATTGCTGGCCAGCAGGATACCCGTGGCCAGCTCCATGGACAGGGCTTCGCTGTGGCGGCCGGGCTTTTCCTGAAGCCAGTTGGCAGTGCCGAGAATGGCCCGGCACAGACGGTGGAAGTCGGCATGGCCGAGCTGCTCGGCTCCCTGGGCCAAATGCCCGACCTGTTCGCGGAAGACAGTCAGGGCCGGAGCACTGCCGGCGCAGAACTTGCCCCAGGCTTCCTCGGCGGCGCTGAGGGGCTCGCGCAGGCGGCGCAGCACCTGTTCCTGGGCCGGCGAGGCATGGCCAGATTCACTGCCCGTCGGCAGCAGTTCGCCGAGGGCGAAGGATTGCTTCAGGCCACTGACCACACCATCCTGGGTATCAGCCACGGCCACGTGATACAGGGCGTCGCGCATGAGGCGCTCGGCGAAATTGCGGGAGCCCTCGATGAGACGGCGAATCTGCAGGTCGATGCGGGCACACAGCTGCTTGACGTCAGCCTCGCTCTTGACGGCCCCTTCGGCCAGGGCAGAAATGAAGCCCTGGGCGACCCACCAGAAGGAACGGGCAGCAGGCAGATCCTGGGTGGCTTCAATGGCGGTGATGGCATCGCGCATCAGGGCCAGGCCGGCCCGGTCACCGCGCAGCCAGAGCAGCAGGCCCTTCTGGAAGCGGCTACGCTCCGAGCGCAGGCGCTTGTTGAGTTCAGCCGGCGGCAGAGCCACCGGGTTACGACGGGGCGGACGAACCCCCAGGTCGGGGAAGAAGAGATCTGTCGGATTCACCCGCTCCAAGCCTCGGGCCTGCTGCACGTCCCGATACAGCTCCCACAGCCGCAAGGGCTGGTTGGGCTCGCCGTTGAGCAGGTCGTCCAGGTAATGGCGAATGGCTTGCAGGGAACGACGCACCAGTTCCACCGCTGCGTCGGAAGCAGGGCTCTTGCCGGTTTCCAGCTCGGCCAGATAGGCCTCCAGGGCCTCGGTGAACTGGGTCACCCCATCCAGGCCGACGATGGCCAGGGCCCCGTGGACCTGGTGCAGGTGGGTACGGCCAAATTTGATCTGGCTGAGATCGGCGCGATCGCCACCAAGATACTGGAGCAGGGCCTGGTCGGCCCGATCCAGGGCGGCATCGATCTCGCCCTTCACCCAAGTGAGGGGCCCGACGTCGAATTCCGTGACTGCGCTCATGGAGACCTTGAAATCTGGTTATCGGAACGACGTGCTCAGGCCACCTTGAAGCCGGCCACGGAACCCTTCAGTTCCGTCGCCAGGCCGGCCAACTCACCCACAGCTTCGGCGGTCTGCTTGGTACCGGCGGTGGTTTGCTCCGTCACGTTCAGGATGTCCTTCATCACTTCGGCCACGCTGGCAGCGGACTGGGCCTGCTGCTGGGTAGCGGAGGAAATGTTCTCAATCAGGCTGGCAAGGCTCTGGGACACGGAGCCGATCTCGGCCAGGGCCTGGCCGGCAGCGTCGGACAGCTTGGCCCCTTCGACCACGCCCTGGGTGGATTCTTCCATGGCGGATACTGCATCCTGGGTGTCGGTCTGAATGGTCTTCACGATGGCCGCGATCTGCTTCGTTGCTTCAGCGGAACGTTCGGCCAGGCGCTGCACTTCTTCTGCCACCACCGTGAAGCCGCGACCGGCTTCACCAGCGGAGGCAGCCTGAATGGCCGCGTTCAGGGCCAGCACGTTGGTCTGCTCGGTAATGTCGGAAATCAGTTCCACGATTTCGCCGATCTCCTGGGAGCTTTCGCCCAGGCGCTTGATCCGCTTTGCCGTTTCCTGGATCTGTTCGCGAATTTCGTTCATGCCCTTGATGGAATCCTGCACGGCCTGGGCGCCCTTTTCTGCGGCGGACAGGGACTGGCGGGCCACCTGAGCGGACTGGGAGGCTTCGGAAGACACTTGGTTCATGGAACTGGCCATGGTCAGAACGGAACGGCCGGCATCCTCAATTTCCCGGGACTGGCGCTCGGCAGCGGCCAGCAGTTCCTCGGAGGTCTTGCGGGCCATTTCGGTGGCTAGGGTCACCCGATTTGCAGCGTCGTTGATGCGACCCACCAGCACCCGGAGTTCTTCAATGGTGTAGTTGATGGAGTCGGCGATGGCGCCGGTAATGTCTTCAGACACGGTGGCGGTAACGGTCAGGTCGCCGTCGGCCAGGTCGCCCAGTTCGTTCATCAAACGCAGAATGGCGTCCTGGTTCTGGCGGTTGAGCAGTTCCGACTCCTGGCGCATACGCTCGGATTCCTCCGCCCGACGGCGGGAGTCTTCCAGGTAGATCTTGGCCATCAGCACCAGGGAACCCAGGGCGGCCAGCACCAGCACCACCAGGATGACGATGTACAAGGCACGCTCGGCCAGTTCGGCCTGATAGGCATCGGCCAGCTTGTCGGTGGCGGCCAGCAGGGCGTCGGAATCCTTGAAAATGGCGGAGCCGGACTGCTTGGCCAGCACTAGACGCTGCATGTTGCCGAGAATGCCGGAGACGGCTTCCTGGTATTCCTTGAAGGCGACTTCCAATTCCCCCAGCTTGCTGCGGGTATCGGTTTCGACACGGCCTTCGTTGCCCTTGATGAGGCCGGTCAGGAGGTCGCGGAAGGAGTTGGTGTCCTTACCGAGAAGGAAAGCCACTTCCGGGTCAATGGCATCACCCACCAGCAGGGCCGAGGCGTTCTTGGCGATGCGCTGGGTCAGCATCACCATCTGGTTGGCGGCCGCGATATCACGGGAGCCGGCACCAGACTGCAGCTTGATGGCCGCAACCTGCTCGGAAAGATCCAGCAGTTGGGGGTTCTTGCTGGCGATGGTGGCAACGTCCTTGCCCAGGTTCACCAGGTTCTTCTCCATTTCCAGCAGGCGGGTCGCATTCTTGTCGGTCTTGTCCCACTCGGCCATCAGGGCCTGAAGCTGGGGCTGCACGCCGTCGGGAGAAGGCGGCACGGTGACGTCGGTGATTTCACCGCCCTGGGACAAACGCTCCAGCAAGCGTGCGAAGGATTCCCGGGAGGCCTTCAGGTGGTTGAAGGCAACGGAGCTGCCCTGCAGGGCCTGGGCCGCGTCCTTGGCGAGGCGCTGGGACAGCATGCGCATTTCACCGGCTGCCGCCACATAGACCGTGCCGTAAGTGGATTCCCGGTTGTCGTGGTAGATCAGGGCGGCGATGACCAGCATCACCACCAGCAGCACGGAACCGAGCATCTGCAACTGCTTGACGACCGGATACTGACCAAGGAAATCGGACATGGCGGCAGCCGGCTTGGCCTTCTTTTCCTTCACCGGCTTGGCAACGGGCATTTCCATGACCTTGGTCGGGGCGGCGAGGGTCTCCTCTCCCACCGGTGCGGCAGACTTCTTGTTGCCCTTACCGAAGGAAAAAGCCGGGAGCTTCAGCTTGAACGCCATGGTGTTCTCCAGTTCTCAATTCTTGTTGCGATGACGGCTCATCGCAGAGCGGTTCGATTTGTTGGTCACGGAATACGGGTACTGAATCGGCGGGTGCGCGACGAAATCAGGCAGCAATCTGCATGAAATCGGAGTCAGCCAGCAGTTCCTTCAGGTTCAGGCGATGCCAGGTCCGCCCCTCGGCGTCCGCATAGGTCTCCTGAGCCCAGGCGGGCAGGGAGGCATCAGCGGGGGCGGGGGTCATGGATTCCAGATTCTTCAGCCCCAGGGAGCGATTCACCAACAGGGCGGCGTTGGAGCCATAACGGGTCCCCACCAGGAGGAGGCGGACATTGGCGTTATGGGGCGTGGCATCGCCGCCGAGGAAAGCGGACAGATCCACCACCGAATACAGGCCGCCCCGGATATTGGCGATGCCGGCAAACCAGTGCTTGGTCATCGGCACCGGTGTCAGGTGGGGGGAGGGCGTGATTTCCCCGGAATCGGAGAGATTGAGCAGCCACAGACGGCTGCCGGCCTGGACCCCCAGAAGCCCGGCGGCCGCCTGGCCCCGGGCCGCACCGGAAAGACGGGCAGCCAGATGCTCCTGGAACTCCCGCAGGCTGACTTTTCTGGCCATACGGCTCTCGCCTTTACAGAGCTGCGATCTTGGCGAGCAGTTCTTCCGCGTTGACCGGCTTGACCAGGTAATCCTGGGCCCCCTGGCGCAGGCCCCAGATCTTGTCGGTTTCCTGGCCCTTGGAGGTACAGACGATGACCGGAATGTCCTTGGTGCCTTCATCGCGAGTCAGGGTACGGGTGGCCTGATAGCCATTGAGACCGGGCATGACCACATCCATGAGGATCAGATCAGGCTTCTCGACCTTGGCCTTGGCGATGCCATCCTCACCGTTTTCGGCGGTCACCACCTGGTAGCCGTTCTTGGTAAGGGTTTCGACCATGAAGTGACGTTCGGTGGGGGAATCGTCCACCACGAGGATTTTCTTGACGGGCATAGGGACTCTCTCGACTAACGCTTATTGAACCTGCTGCGGGCCATAGGTGGCTACGGCCTGCAACAGACTGTCTTTGGTAAAGGGCTTGGTGAGGTATTGGTCGGAACCGACCATGCGGCCGCGCGCCCGGTCGAACAGACCGTCCTTGGAGGACAGCATGATGACGGGGGTATTGCGGAAACGGGCGTTCTTCTTGATCAGGGCACAGGTCTGATAACCATCCAGACGGGGCATCATGATGTCGCAAAAAACGATGTCCGGCTGGTGATCGGCGATCTTGGCCAGGGCATCGAAGCCGTCTTCGGCCAGCACGACCTGACAGCCGGCCTGCACCAGGAAAATTTCAGCACTGCGACGGATGGTGTTGCTGTCGTCGATGACCATCACTTTTACGCCGCGCTGGCTAGTGGCATCCGGCAATTCAACCTCCCAAGGTCTCTCGAATCCCCGGCGGCAACCGGGGGCTTGTGTTTTTTATGCTGCAATACTAATACGGCGCCCGGGATTTTCCTAGATTTCCGCCATTTCGAAGTCTTCCTTGCGTGCGCCGCACTCCGGACAGACCCAGTCCGCCGGCACATCGGCCCAGCGGGTGCCCGGCGGCAGGCCTTCGGCGGAAGCACCGGCAGCCTCATCGTAGACGAAGCCACAAATCAGGCATACCCAGGTGCGGTAAGGGTCGGCTGGCGGGAAGGTATCAAGCTGGGCCATATCAAAGCTCGGGGCAGGGATTTGGGCTAGAATCGGGACCCTTGATCTTACCCAAAGCGCTGTGCGGCCGAAAGGCGGCTGGCGTGCTGCAATGCCGCAAACACCCACCCCATCGCCCCAGCCTCCCATCGTCCTCAGCTTTGCCGCCTCGGATCCCACCGGTGGCGCCGGCATCCAGGCCGACCTGCTGACCCTCTCCAGCATGGGCTGCCACCCCCTCTCCGTCATCACGGCCATCACGGTGCAGGATACGGCGGGCGTGGACGCCGTCCTGGCCATGGAGCCCGACTGGGTGGAAGACCAGGCCCGTGCACTGCTGGAGGACATGCCGGTGGCAGCCTTCAAGATCGGGCTCATCGGCAGCGTGGAGAATGTGGCTGCCATTGCCGCCATCGTCGCGGATTACCCGGACATTCCCTTGATCCTCGACCCGGTGCTGGCCTCAGGCCGGGGCGACGAGCTGGCTACCGAAGACCTGATCGGCGCCATGAAGGAAATGCTGCTGCCCCAGACCACCCTGCTCACCCCCAACAGCCTGGAGGCCCGCCGTCTGGCCGACGAGGACGACGAGGACGAACCGGACCTGGAAGAATGCGCCCGCCGCCTCATCAGCTACGGTTGCGAATATGTGCTGCTCACCGGCACTCACGAAAACACGCCCCAGGTCATCAACACCCTATACGGACAGCACGGCATGATCCGCACCGACCGCTGGGACCGCCTGCCGGGCAGCTATCACGGTTCCGGCTGCACCCTGGCCTCGGCCATCGCCGCCAACCTGGCCAACGGCCAGGACCTTAGCGATGCCGTGCGGGATGCCCAGGAATACACCTGGCAGACCCTGTCGGCCGGCTTCCGCCCCGGCATGGGGCAGTACATTCCCGACCGCTTTTTCTGGGCCCGGGGCCCGGAAGAGGACGACGCCAGCCATGGCTGACACGCCCCGCGGGCTCTACGGAATCACCCCGGATGGCCTGACCACGGCCGATCTGCTCACCCGGACAGCCGCCGCCCTGGCCGGTGGCATGATCCTGCTGCAGTACCGGGACAAGAGCAACGACGCCGCCCGCCGGCTGGAACAGGCCACACGGTTGCTGGCCCTATGCCGCAAGCACGGTTGCCGCCTGATCATCAACGACGACCTGGCCCTGGCCCTAGCCATTGATGCCGACGGAGTCCACCTAGGCGGGGACGATGGCGACCTGGTGGCCGCCCGCAGCGCCCTCGGTACCGGCAAGACCCTCGGCGCCTCCTGTTACGCCGACTTCGCCCGAGCCCAGGCGGCCGCCCGGGCCGGCGCCGACTACGTGGCCTTTGGCGCCGTCTACCCATCCCCTACCAAGCCCCTGGCCCAACGTGCCCCCCTGGAGCTGATTACCCGGGCCCGCCGGGAGTTGCCGCACATTCAGCCCAACGTACAGGTCGCCGCCATCGGTGGCATCACCCTGGACAATGTTGCCCCAGTCATCGCCGCCGGCGCCCATTGCACCGCCGTCATCACCGATTTGTTCGAGGCCCCGGACGTCACCGCCCGGGCCGCCGCCTATCAACGTCTCTTTGCAGAAAGTGCCGAACATGAGCGCCTCCGCCACCACGCGTAACCAGCAACTTTTCGAAGCCGCCCAGCGCCACATTCCCGGCGGGGTCAATTCTCCCGTGCGGGCCTTCCGTTCCGTCGGCGGCGTACCCCGCTTCTTCACCCATGGCCAGGGGCCTCGGGTGTGGGATGCGGATGGACAGAGCTACCTGGACTACGTTGGCTCCTGGGGCCCCCTGATTCTCGGCCACGCCCATCCCGAATCGGTGAAGGCCGTGCAGGATGCCGCCGCGCGCGGCCTCTCCTTCGGTGCCCCCACCGAGGCCGAGATCGAGATGGCCGACCTGCTGTGCGACATCCTGCCCTCCCTGGACATGGTGCGCCTGGTCTCCTCCGGCACCGAGGCCACTATGAGTGCCATCCGCCTGGCCCGGGGCTATACCGGTCGCGACGTGCTGATCAAGTTCGAGGGCTGCTACCACGGCCACTCCGACAGCCTGCTGGTGAAGGCCGGCTCCGGCCTGCTGACCTTCGGCAACCCCTCCTCCGGCGGCGTGCCGGCCGACCTGGCCCAGCACACCCTGGTCCTGGACTACAACGATCCCGCCCAGCTAGCCGACGCCTTCGCCAAGCATGGCGACAAGATCGCCGCCGTCATTGTCGAGCCGGTCGCCGGCAACATGAATCTTATCGCCCCCAAGCCCGAGTTCATGCAGGCCATGCGGGAACTGTGCAGCAAGCACGGTGCCGTACTGATTTTCGACGAGGTCATGACCGGCTTCCGCGTCGGCCCCCAGTGCGCCCAGGGCCTCTACGGCATCACCCCGGACCTGACCACCCTGGGCAAGGTCATCGGCGGCGGCATGCCCGTCGGTGCCTTCGGCGGCAAGCGGGAAATCATGGAAAAGATCGCCCCCCTGGGCCCGGTGTATCAGGCCGGCACCCTCTCCGGCAACCCGGTGGCGGTAGCCGCCGGCCTGGTCACCCTCAAGGCCACCCGGGCTCCAGGCTTCTACGACAGCCTGGCCGCCCGTACCAAGCAACTGACCGATGGCCTCACCGCTGCGGCGCAAAAGCACGGCGTCACCTTCTCCGCCCAGAGCGTTGGCGGCATGTTCGGCGTCTATTTCAGCACCACGCCGCCCACCTCCTTTGCCGAGGTGATGCAGTGTGACAAGGAGGCTTTCAACGGCTTCTTCCACGCCATGCTGGAAGCCGGCCATTACCTGGCCCCTTCGGCCTTTGAAGCCGGCTTCGTCTCCGCTGCCCACACGGAGGCGGACATCGCCGCCACCATCGCCGCTGCCGAGGCCATTTTCGCCCGGGGCTAATCCCTGCTGCTGCAGCTTTGCTAACACTGCATGAAAAAGGGCGCCCCGCGGGGCGCCCCTTTTCATGGCTCAGCCTACGAAGGCTTAGGCTGCAGCCTTCTTCTGGGTATCCAGACGGAACTTCACATAGGAGCCGGGGCCTTCCTCAACCACCTTGAGCCCCCCCTTGCCGGGCTGGCGGGCCGGCACCTGTTTGCCGCCATCCAGGCCAGTGACCCAGGCATTCCAATCCGTCCACCAGGAACCGGGATGCTGGGTGGCCCCTGCCAGGAAGTCCTCGGACGTGGCCGGCATCTTGGCGGCATCATTGACCCAGTAGCCATACTTGTTGGCCACCGGCGGATTGACGATGCCGGCAATGTGGCCGGAGCCGCCGAGTACGAAACGCACCGGGCCGGAGAACAGCTTGGCCCCCAGGTAGGTGCTCTTCCACGGGGCGATGTGGTCTTCCACGGTGGAGATGAAATAGGAGGGCACCTTGATCTTGGAAACATCGATGGCCACGCCGTCGATGGTAATGCCGCCCGGATCCTTCAGCTTGTTGGCCATGTACATGTTGCGCAGGTAGAAGCTGTGCATGGCGTAAGGCATGCGGGTGGAATCGCTGTTCCAGTAGAGTAGGTCGAAGGGGAAAGGATCCTTGCCCAGCAAATAGTTGTTCACCACGAAGGACCAGATCAGGTCGTTGGCCCGCAACAGGTTGAAGGTCATCGCCATCTCGCTGCCTTCCAGATAGCCCCGCTCGGCCATCTTGTGCTCCAGGCTGCTGACCTGCTTCTCGTCGATGAAGACGCCCAGTTCGCCAGGGTTGGAGAAGTCGATCATGGTGGTGAAGAAGGTGGCGGAGGCAACCCGGTTGTCCTTCTTCGCAGCCATGTAGGCCAGGGTAGTGGCCATCAGGGTACCGCCGATGCAGTAGGCGGCCACGTCGATCTGCTTCTCGCCGGTATCCTTTTCCACGGCGGCAATGGCGGCCAGGGTGCCTTCGGTGACGTAGTCCTCAAAGGACTTCTGGGCCAGCTTGGCGTCCGGATTGACCCAGGACATGATGTAGGTGGTGTGGCCCTGATCGGTGGCCCACTTGACCAGGGAGTTCTTCTCCCGCAGGTCCAGGATGTAGAACTTGTTGATCCAGGGCGGCACGATCAGCAGGGGCTTCTTGTACTGTTCCTTGGTAGTGGGCTCGTACTGCACCAGCTGGAACAGCTCATTCTGGAAGACCACCTTGCCGGGCGTAGTAGCGACATTCTTGCCCAGTTCGAAGGCGGTGGTGTCGGTCATGCGGATGCGCAGCTGACCATCACCGGCTTCCAGGTCGTTGAGCAGGTTGTTGAGGCCCTTGACCAGGTTTTGACCGTGACTCTTCACCGTTTCGCGGAACACTTCCGGGTTGGTGAAGGCGAAGTTGGAGGGGGAAAGGGCATCCACATACTGACGGGTGTAGAAGGCCACCTTTTTCTGGGCTTCGTCAGGCAGGCCTTCGACGCAACAGACGGTGTCGTGGATGTGACGGGAAGCGATGAGGTAAGACTGCTTGATGTAGTCGAAGAGGAAATGCTGTTCCCAGTCTTCGTCACGGAAGCGGTTGTCGCCCTTGGCCGGTGCGGCGATGGGCTGGATCGGCATACCCATCATCTTCAGCATGGAACCCTGCCACAGGGAGAAGTAGTCCCACATCATGTTCATCTGGGTCTGGGCCAACTTGTAGGGATTGGCCAGCAGTCGGGAAGAAAGATCCATGAAGGCCTTGGCGATACCCATTTCATCACTGGGGGGCGCGATGCCCTCGGAAGCCTTCTTCTCCATGAACTGGGTCAGCAGCCGGGAGGCACGCTGGGCCACTTCGGCATAGGACTTGGCCAGTTCGGCCGGATTCGGGAGATTGTGGTCTTCTGCTTGGTTTTGCTGCGACATCGTGAGTCCCCTTCTTTATTAACGCCTAGGTTGTTTCCGGACATACCGGAAGATGCCGTCCGCACCGCTCACGCAAGCAAGGCGGTCGGCCTGTTCGAGGTAATTCAGGTGGGCGATGGCCTCGCCCATGGCAAACATGGTCTGGTGGGTGTCGAGTTCCCGCGCAAACAGGGTCGTCAGCAACTCGGCGGCACTACGGGGTTCGCTGCAGCTGTCCTCCAGCACTGCCAGCCGTTCCGCATGGTGGGCCTGCAGATCGGCTACCCGCTGCCGGATGCCCCGAAAGGGCAGGCCGTGGGACGGCAATACCAGGGAGGCATCGCTGCAATCCCGGGCACAGCGGTCCAGGGAAGCCAGGTAGTCGCCTAGGGCATTGGCCGTGGGTGTGACGGCGAAAACGCTGATGTTCGTGGAGATTTTCGGCAACAGCATGTCGCCTGAAATTAACACGCTGGAATCAGCACAGTAAAGGGACAAATGCTCGGGCGAATGGCCGTAGCCGAACTGGATTTTCCAGTCCCGCTGGCCAATGCGCAGGGTGTCGCCATCGAAGAGTCGGCGGTAGGTGGTGGGCAAACCGGGCACGCCCTTACGGTAGCCGTTGCCCCGCTCGGCCAGGTCCTGGCAACGGGCTTCAGCCAGGCCATGGGCGCGGAACTGCTGCAGCATGGGGGCGGTACCGTGGCCAGCGATTTCATGCCATACGGCATGGCCAGTGAGATATTCGCCGGCCGTCATGTACAACGGCGCACCACTCTTCTCCTGCAACCAGGCGGCCAGGCCCAGGTGATCCGGGTGAAAGTGAGTGACGACGATGCCATGCACTGGCCCATCCAGGTCGGCAAGCACCTTTTCCCAGGTAGCCTGGATATCCGGCAGACCAAAGCCCGTGTCCACAATGAACCAGCCCTCCCCATCCTGCAGCAGCCACAGGTTGATGTGGTTGAGGACAAAGGGCAGCGGCATACGCAGCCAGCGGATGCCGGGTGCGACCTCCAGGGTGGTGCCGGAAGCGGGAATATCGGGAAAGGGAAATTGCAAGGTCTGGCTCATGGCAATGGGACGGGACAAGTCGAGGTTCGGCTTTCAACTATACCCTTCGGCTTAGATCATTGAAGCCTAGTTCCCTTACGCCAACATGACAGCAGCTTTAGCCGGCAGTACGGTGATTGACCGCCTTCCACCTTGAGCGCCACGCCTGGCGGGTAGTTCCCGATTGAAAAATGCCGGGGCATCTGTTTAACTCTCCCGTCGTTTTTTCAACCACCATTCATCGGAGCCGCACCCACGTGAGCATCCTTAGCGAACCGGGCGACCAGGCTGCCGGCAGCACCTTCACCATTTCGGATCTGTCCCGGGAATTTAACATCACCCCCCGCACCATCCGTTTCTGGGAGGATCAGGGCCTGCTGGCCCCCAACCGGGAAGGGCGCAACCGGGTTTACACCAAGCGTGACCGCACCCGCCTCAAGCTGGCCCTGCGGGGCAAGCGCCTGGGCCTTTCCCTGGCAGAGATTCGGGACGTCATCGACATGTACGACGTGGCCCGGGACGAATCCGACCAGCTCAGCCGCCTGCTCAACATGCTGGCCCAGCGCCGCGCCGCCCTGGAACAGCAACGGGAGGATATCGAAGCCATGCTGGCCGAAATCGGCAACGTCGAATGTGTCTGCCGTGAACACCTGGCCGTCGCCCTGGCCAAGGAAAATGGGGGGCAGGAACAGTAAGTCGGTCCTTGCCGGCTTCATTTTCAGCAACTAGTTGACGTTTACGTCAACGTAACATTCAATAGCATTCTAGAGAGCGCACAAACGCGCCGGAGGAGACAAACCATGCACCACCCATCCGACCCGGATTTCGCCGCCCGCGTGCGGGACAGCTTCCACCGCCAGCAGGCCATGGTCCTGATCGGGGCCTCCATGCCGGTAATCGAGGCCGGCTATACGGAAATCCATCTGCCCCACAAACCCGAGGTGACCCAGCAGCACGGCTTCATCCACGGCGGCGTGGTGGGCATGATTGCCGACTCCGCCGCTGGCTACGCCGCCAACACCCTGACACCGGCGGACGCCAGCGTCCTCACCGTGGAATACAAAATGAACCTGCTGGCCCCGGCCGACGGGGAGTTGCTCATCGCCCAGGGCACGGTGCTGAAATACGGCCGTACCCTAACGGTGACCAAGGCCGAGGTGTTCGCGGTGAAGGACGGCAAGAAAACCCTGTGCGCGGTCATGCAGCAGACCATCATGACCATGCACGGCAAGAAGGAAAAACACGAAGCAAGCAGCAAGGCATAAGCCGCAGTAAAAGCGGCGCCCCACTTCAATACATTCCTCCTCCAGGTCGCCCGTGGTGCCAAGCCACAGAGCGTTCAAGGAAAGGAAGAAAACCAAAGGAGCGAGACAAATGCACATTCCCAGCCTGGACTTCGGTCACGGTGAAACCATCGAGATGCTGCGCGACACCGTGCGCGCCTTCGCGGAAAAGGAAATTGCCCCCCGGGCAGCCCAGATCGACAGGGATAACGAGTTCCCCGCCGACCTGTGGAAAAAGTTCGGCGACCTGGGCCTGCTCGGCATGACCGCCGAGGAGGAATACGGCGGTACGGCCATGGGCTACCTGGCCCACATCGTCGCCCTGGAGGAAATCTCCCGAGCCTCTGCCTCCGTCGGCCTTTCCTACGGCGCCCATTCCAACCTCTGCGTGAACCAGATTCGCCGCAACGGCACCGCGGCCCAGAAGGACAAGTACCTGCCCAAGCTGATCTCCGGCGAACACGTCGGTGCCCTGGCCATGTCCGAGCCCAATGCCGGTTCCGACGTGGTCTCCATGAAGTTGAAGGCTGAGAAGAAGGGCGATCGCTACGTCCTCAACGGTTCCAAGATGTGGATCACCAACGGCGGCGACGCCGACACCCTGGTGGTGTACGCCAAGACCGATCTCAACGCCGGCGCCAAGGGCATGACCGCCTTCATCGTCGAAAAAGGCTTCAAGGGCTTCACCCACGGCACCCACCTGGACAAGCTGGGCATGCGCGGCTCCAATACCTTCCCCCTGTTCTTCGACGACTGCGAAGTACCGGAAGAAAACGTCCTCGGCGGCGTCGGCAACGGCACCAAGGTGCTGATGAGCGGCCTCGACTACGAACGTGCCGTGCTCTGCGGCGGCCCCCTGGGCATCATGGCCGCCTGCATGGACGTGGTGCTGCCCTACCTGCACGAACGGGAGCAGTTCGGCACCCCCATCGGTGAATTCCAGCTGATGCAGGGCAAGCTGGCCGACATGTACTCCACCTGGCAGGCCACCCGGGCCTACGTCTATGCCGTGGGCCAGGCTTGTGACCGTAGCGACCACGCCCGCAGCCTGCGCAAGGATGCGGCCGGGGCCATCCTCTATTCCGCCGAGAAGGCCACGTGGATGGCTGGCGAAGCTATCCAGACCCTGGGTGGTGTGGGCTATACCAACGAATACCCCACCGGCCGCCTGTGGCGCGATGCCAAGCTGTATGAAATCGGCGCCGGCACCAGCGAAATCCGGCGCATGTTGATCGGTCGGGAATTGTTCGCCGAAACGGCCTAAAGCTGCACCACGCCTGCACCGGAGCCGGCCCCAGGCCGGCCACCCGGCGCGGTACGCTGAGGCCGGCAGCCACACAATCCCCCTACAATAAGCACGGTCCAGCCCCCCAACCCTGACGGAGACCATTCATGGCCGAGCCCCTGGAGTTCTACTTCGACTTTTCCTCGCCCTACGCCTATCTGGCCAGCGAGAAAATTGACGAACTCGCCGCAAAATATGGCCGCAAAGTGAAGTGGCGCCCCATTCTCCTCGGCCCGGTATTCAAGACCACCGGCAGTGCCCCCCTGACGGAAATCCCGGTCAAGGGCACCTATTCCCGCCACGACTTCGACCGCTCTGCCCGTTTCCTGGGGCTTCCCTTCAAGCTGCCGGCCAAGTTCCCCCTGGCCACCCAGGTGGCTGCCCGGGCCTATTACTGGCTGCATGAGCGGGACTGCGCCCAGGCCCGGGCCTTTGCCCATGCCGCCTTCCGCGCCGTTTTCGTGCAGGAGCGGGATATCTCCGACCCCGCCGTGGTGGCCGAGCTGGCCACCCAGGTCGGCGCCGATGCCACCGCCCTGATGGCCGGCGTGCAAAGCGAGGAGATCAAAACCCGCCTGCGCCAGGAAGGCGAAGCCGCCATCGCCCGGGGCGTCTTCGGCGCCCCCTTCATCTTCGTGGACGGCGAGCCCTTCTGGGGCGCCGACCGCCTGCCCCAGATCGAGCGCTGGCTGGCCGAGGGAGGCTTCTGAAGTGACCGTCTGGCGCGGCCTTCTGCTGACCTTGCTGGCCTTGGCCCTGTGGAGCTTCGGCATCGAACCGGGCTGGCTGCAGGAGCGGCAGCTGGCGCTAGCATCGCCCCGCTGGCCCCTGCCACCCCTGAAGATCGCCGTGGCCGCAGACTGGCATGTGGGCGCCCCCCACGCCGGGCTGGACATGGTTCGCCAGGCAGTGGCCCAGATCAACGCCGGCCAGCCCGACCTGATCCTGCTGCCCGGTGATTTCGTCATCCAGGGCGTTATGGGCGGCACACCGGTTGCCGGGGAAGAAATTGCCCAGGCCCTGGGCCAGTTACGGGCACCCCTGGGCGTCTACGCCACCCTGGGCAACCACGACTGGTGGCTCGATGACGGCAAGATTGCGGCACAGCTCACCCAGGTCGGCATCACGGTGCTGGAAAATCAGGCCGTGCCCCTCCACCACCAGGGCCAACCCTTCTGGCTGGTGGGCATCGGCGACGACATGACGCGGCACGCCGCCCCGCAACAGGCTCTGGCCAAGGTGCCCGCAGAAGCGCCCCTCATCGCCATGATGCACGACCCGGCCACGGCGCCCGAACTGCCTGCCCGGACCACCTTGGCAGTGGCGGGCCACACCCATGGCGGCCAGGTCCGCCTGCCCCTGATCGGCGCCCTCATCACCCCGGGGCGCGCACCCCGTGACCATGCCTACGGCTGGATTCCCGGCCAGGGCGTGCCCACCTACGTCACCGCGGGCATTGGCACCAGCATCCTGCCGGTGCGCTTCAACTGCCCTCCTGAAACTGCCTTGATCCGCCTGTCTGCGAAAACTTCCTCATGAAGCGAGTCTGTGTCTTCTGCGGCGCCAACGCCGGCCACGCCCCCCACTATCGCCAGGAGGCCGAAAAGCTCGGCCGCCTGCTGGCCGAGCAGGGTCGGCAGCTGGTCTATGGCGGCGGCAACATCGGCCTCATGGGCGCCGTGGCCGATGCCTGCCTGGACGCTGGCGGCGAAGTCATCGGCGTCATCCCCGAGGCCCTGATGGGCAAGGAAGTTGCAGGCCGCCATGTGGACCACCGCAACCTGACCCGCCTGGAGGTGGTGGATTCCATGCACACCCGCAAGGCCCGCATGGCCGAACTGGCGGATGGCTTTGTTGCCCTGCCCGGCGGCTTCGGCACCTTTGAAGAGTTCTGCGAAATCCTCACCTGGGGCCAGCTCGGCTTCCACCAGAAGCCCATGGGCCTGCTCAATGTGGCGGGCTACTACGACGGCCTGCTGTCCCTGTTCGACCATGCAGTGAACGAAGGCTTCCTGCGGCAACAAAACCGGGCCATGGCCCTGGCCGACACCGACATTGAGCGCTTGCTGGCCGCCATGGATGCCTACGTCCCCGAGCCGGTGAGCAAGTGGCTCAAGGAAGAGCGCCAGCTATAAGCAACACCTGACACACCACAACACCATCGCGACCCCAAGAAAAGCGAGGAGACATGAGCATCCTGAAAAGCCAACTCAATCCCCGGTCGGAAGATTTCCAGCACAACGCCGGCCACATGGCCGGGCTGGTGGACGACCTGCGGCAGCAGATCAGCAAGGTGGCCCTGGGGGGCCCCGAGGCAGCGCGGCAGAAGCACGTGGCCCGGGGCAAGCTGCTGCCCCGGGAGCGGGTGAACGCCCTGCTGGACCCAGGCACCCCCTTCCTGGAAATCGGCCAGCTGGCCGCCTACGGCATGTACGGCGGCGACGTGCCGGCCGCTTCGGTCATTGCCGGCATCGGCCGGGTCAATGGCGTGGAATGCATGATCGTCGCCAACGACGCCACGGTGAAGGGCGGCACCTACTACCCCATGACCGTGAAGAAGCATCTGCGCGCCCAGGAGATTGCCCTGGAGAACCGCCTGCCCTGCATCTACCTGGTGGATTCGGGCGGCGCCTTCCTGCCCATGCAGGACGAAGTCTTTCCCGACAAGGAACACTTCGGCCGCATCTTCTTCAACCAGGCCAATCTCTCGGCCCAGGGCATTCCCCAGATCGCCGCCGTGATGGGCTCCTGCACCGCCGGCGGCGCCTACGTGCCGGCCATGTCCGACGAGTCCATCATCGTCAAGAACCAGGGCACCATCTTCCTCGGCGGCCCGCCCCTGGTGAAGGCCGCCACCGGCGAAGTGGTGACGGCGGAGGACCTGGGCGGCGCCGACGTGCACACCCGGGTCTCCGGCGTAGCCGACCATTTTGCCGAGAACGACCAGCACGCCCTGGCCATCGCCCGACGCATCGTCAAGAACCTCAACTGGCAGAAGCAGCCCTCGGTCAGCCTCACCGAACCGGTGGCGCCCCTCTACGCCGCCGAGGAGCTCTACGGGGTCATCCCCACCGACACCAAGAAGCCCTTCGATGTGCGCGAGATCATCGCCCGGGTGGTAGACGGTTCCGACTTCGACGAATTCAAGGCCCGCTACGGCACCACCATCGTCTGCGGCTTCGCCCGCATCTGGGGCTACCCGGTGGGTATCGTTGCCAACAACGGCATCCTCTTTTCCGAATCCGCCCTCAAGGCCGCCCACTTCATTGAGCTGTGCGCCCAGCGCAACATCCCCCTGGTGTTCCTGCAGAACATCACCGGCTTCATGGTGGGGCGCAAGTACGAGAACGGCGGCATCGCCCGGGACGGGGCCAAGATGGTCACCGCGGTGGCCACCGCCAAGGTGCCCAAGTTCACCGTGGTCATCGGCGGCTCCTTCGGTGCCGGCAACTACGGCATGTGCGGCCGCGCCTACTCGCCCCGCTTCCTGTGGATGTGGCCCAACGCCCGCATCTCGGTAATGGGCGGCGAGCAGGCTTCCAGCGTGCTGGCCACGGTCAAGCGGGACGGCCTGGAAGCGGCGGGCAAGGCCTGGAGTGCCGAGGAGGAAGAGGAATTCCGCCGCCCCATCCGCGAACAGTACGAGAGCCAGGGCCATCCCTACTACGCCAGCGCCCGCCTGTGGGATGATGGAATCATCGATCCGGCGGATACCCGCCGGGTGCTGGGCCTGGGGCTCTCGGCGGCCATGAATGCGCCGGCGGAGGAAACCCGGTTCGGCGTATTCCGCATGTAACGCTCAGGAAGAACAACACCATGACTTTCAGTTCCATCCTCATCGAAGTGGACGGCCCCGTCGGCATCCTCACCCTTAACAAGGCCGACCGCCACAATGCTTTCGATGAAGCCCTGATCGCCGAAATCACCGCCGGCCTGAAGCAACTGGAAGCCGACCCTGCCGTGCGGGTGGTGGTGCTCTCCGCCGCCGGCAAGAGCTTCTGCGCCGGAGCCGACCTCAACTGGATGAAGCGGGCGGCCGGCTACACCCCGGAGCAGAACCTGGCCGATGCCGGCAACCTGGCCACCCTGCTATCCACCCTCAACCACCTGACCAAGCCCACCGTGGCCCGGGTCCAGGGTCCGGCCTACGGCGGCGGGGTCGGCCTGGTGGCGGCCTGCGACATCGCCGTGGCCACCTACGATGCCCTTTTTGCCCTCACGGAAGTGAAGCTGGGCCTCATTCCTGCCGTCATCAGCCCCTACGTCATCGAAGCCCTGGGCGAACGCCAGTGCCGCCGCTATTTCCTCACCGCCGAACGCTTCTCGGCGACGGATGCCTACCGCCTGGGCCTGCTGCATGAAATCGTGCCCGACGAGGAGCAACTGGATGAAGCCGTGGGCGAGATCGTGGACAAGCTGCTGAAAAATAGCCCCGCCGCCCAGGCCGCCAGCAAGGCGCTGATCCGGGCAGTGGCCAAGCGCCCAATCGACGCGCCCCTGGTTGCCGACACCGCCCGCCGCATTACCGAGATGCGGGCCTCGCCGGAGGGTCGCGAGGGCATCGCCGCCTTCCTGGAAAAGCGCAAACCGAACTGGGTCACCGACTAGTCGGCCCACCACCCCAACATTCCCAAGCCCCCGCAAGAAGACGGGGGCCCGGAGGAGACACGATGTTCAGCAAGATCCTGATTGCCAATCGCGGCGAGATCGCCTGCCGTGTGATTAAAACCGCCCGCCGCATGGGCATTCGCACCGTCGCCGTATATTCCGAGGCCGATGCCAACGCCCGCCATGTGCGCCTGGCCGACGAGGCGGTGTTGCTGGGCCCGGCCGCGGCGCGGGAATCCTATCTGGTGGCCGAGAAAATTCTCGACGCAGCCAAGCGTACCGGCGCCCAGGCCATCCACCCGGGCTACGGTTTCCTCTCCGAGAACGAGGAATTCGCCGAAGCCTGCGCCGCCGCCGGCGTGGTCTTCATTGGCCCGCCCGCTTCCGCCATCCGCGCCATGGGTTCCAAGAGCGCCGCCAAGGCCCTCATGGAAAAGGCCGCGGTGCCCCTCACTCCCGGCTACCACGGCGATAACCAGGACCCCGAATTCCTCAAGCAGCAGGCCGACGCCATCGGCTACCCGGTGCTGATCAAGGCCGCCGCCGGCGGTGGCGGCAAGGGCATGCGTCTGGTGGAAAAGGGCGAGGACTTCATCGCCGCCCTGGCCTCCTGCCAGCGGGAGGCCCGTTCCTCCTTCGGCGACGACCACGTGCTGGTGGAGAAATACATCACCCGCCCGCGCCACATCGAAATCCAGGTCTTCGGCGACACCCAGGGCAACTGCGTCTATCTCTTCGAGCGGGACTGCTCGGTGCAGCGCCGCCACCAGAAGGTGCTGGAAGAGGCTCCCGCCCCCGGCATGCCGGCCGAGCGCCGCCGCCAGATGGGCGAGGCCGCCGTAGCCGCCGCCAAGGCGGTGGGCTATGTGGGTGCCGGCACCGTGGAGTTCATCGCCAACCAGGATGGCTCCTTCTACTTCATGGAGATGAACACCCGCCTCCAGGTGGAACACCCGGTCACCGAAATGATCACCGGCCAGGACCTGGTGGAATGGCAGTTGCGGGTGGCCGCCGGCGAGCCCCTGCCGCTGAAACAGGAACAGCTGGAAATCCGCGGCCATGCCCTGGAGGCCCGCATCTACGCCGAGGACGCCAACAAGGGCTTCCTCCCTTCCACTGGACGCCTGTTGCATCTGGCCCCGCCGGCCGAGGGGCTGCATGTGCGGGTCGATACTGGCGTCGAGGAGGGCGACGAGATCACGCCCCACTACGACCCCATGATCGCCAAGCTGATCGTCTGGGACGAAGACCGGGAGGCCGCCCTGGCCCGCATGCGCCAGGCCCTGGCCGACTACCGGGTGGTGGGGGTGACCACCAACATCGACTTCCTCTCCCGCCTGGTAGCCTGCCCGGCCTTTGCCGGCGCCGACCTGGATACGGGCCTGATCGAACGGCAGAAGGACTTCCTCTTCCCCGCCGAGGCCGAGCTGCCCCGGGATGTCTTCCTCATCGCCACTGTGGCTGGCCTGCTGCGGGAACAGGACGACGCGGTTGCGGCCAGCCAGCGCAGCGGCGATCCCTGGTCCCCCTGGAGCCAGCGGGACGGCTGGCGCATGAACATCGCCGCCCGCCGCACCGTCAGCTACCGGGTCGGCGAGACCCAGGTGGACGTGGGGGTGGCCTACGCCGCCGATGGTTGGGTGCTGACCCTGCGTAATGAAACCGTCCTGGCCCGCGGCCGCCTCCTGGCCCACGACCGCCTGGCGGTAGAACTGGACGACCGGCGTCTGATGGCCAGCGTGGTGGCCGTCGCCGAGAAGCGCCACATCTTCCTCAACGGCGGCACCTATGTCATCGAACGCCACGACCCCTTGCACCTGGTGGAGGCCGGCGGCGCCCAGGGTGGCGGCCTCACCGCCCCCATGCCGGGCAAGGTGGTGGCCTTGCTGGCCCAACCCGGGCCGGTAGAGAAGGGCGCGCCACTGCTCATTCTCGAAGCCATGAAAATGGAACACACCATCACCGCCCCCAAGACCGGCACCCTCAAGGCCTTCCGCTTCGCCGTCGGCGAGCAGGTGGCCGATGGGGCGGAGTTGGTGGATTTCGAGGCAGCCTAGGAGCGCGAAATGACCCTGCCCCAGCACGTGAAAATCGTTGAGGTCGGCCCCCGGGACGGCCTGCAGAATGAAAAGCAGGTGGTGCCCGCTGCCGTGAAGATCGAACTGATCGAACGCTTGGCCACCGCCGGCCTGCCGGCGGTGGAGGCCACCTCCTTCGTTTCCCCCAAGTGGGTGCCCCAGATGGGGGACAACAGCGAAGTGCTGCGCGGCATCCGTAAGCAGCCCGGGGTGGCCTACCCGGTGCTGACCCCCAACCTCAAGGGCTTCGACTCGGCGGTGGAGGCCGGGGCCACCGAGGTGGCCATCTTCGGTGCTGCCTCCGAAGCCTTTTCCCAGAAGAACATCAACTGCTCCATCGCTGAAAGCCTGAAGCGCTTCGAACCCATCGTTGCCTCGGCCTCGGCCCTGGAGATCAAGGTGCGGGGCTACGTTTCCTGCGTTGTCGGCTGTCCCTATGAAGGTGCGGTGGCGCCGGAGAAGGCCGCCGAAGTGGCGAAGATTCTCTACGACATGGGCTGCTACGAAGTCTCCCTGGGGGACACCATCGGCGTCGGCAATCCTGCCAGCGTCTCCCGCCTGCTGGAAGCCTGCGCCCGCCACGTGCCCATGGCCAAGCTCGCCGGCCACTACCACGACACCTACGGCATGGCGGTGGCCAACATCTACGCCTCCCTGCAGATGGGCTTGGCCGTATTCGATGCCTCCGTCGCCGGCCTGGGGGGCTGCCCCTATGCCCAGGGGGCCTCGGGGAACGTGGCCACAGAGGACGTGGTCTATCTGCTCAACGGCCTGGGCATCCACACCGGCATCGACCTGGACCAGCTGGTGGCGGCGGGCGCCTTCATCTCCGCCCACCTGGGCCGGGAGCCCGCCTCCAAGGCAGCCCGGGCCCTGCTCGCCAAGTGCGCCGGATAAGCCTGAACCGGCGCCCCGGGGCGAGGTCTACCTCGCCCTTTTTGTTGTCAATGAGACTGAAAAACATGGCTGTCGCCTCCCCCTGTATCAACATCTGCCAGATGGATGCCACCTCCGGCCTCTGCCGGGGCTGCTTCCGTACCCTGGACGAAATCGCCACCTGGGCCGGCGCCTCCGACGAAACCCGTCTGGCCGTGCTGGCCGAAGTGGAACAGCGCCGCGTCGCCCACGACCCCTGGGGCGATGCCGCCGACAGCTTCTGCAAGTGAGTGCCCCGTGAGCGACGAGAACAATCCCTGCATCGGCGTGTGCACCATGGAAGATGGCTACTGCCTCGGCTGCGGCCGCAGCGAAGCCGAAATCTTTGGCGATCCGGAACCGGTGCCCACTCCCCAACCCTTGCCCCCGGCTGCGCCGGAGGCTCCTCTGCCCGCCAATGTGCAGGCAGAAATCAGCGGAGGCAGCGACTGATGGCCCCACCCACCCAACACACCCCGCCGCCGCGGCTGCCCGACACGATCCAGGTGCTGGAACGGGGCTGGCTCTCCTCCAACAATGTCCTCTTCATTGACGACGAAGAGGCCACCCTGGTGGATAGCGGCTATGTCTCCCACGCCGCCCAGACCCTGGCCCTGGTGGAAAGGGCCCTGGATGGCCGGCGCCTGACCCGGCTCATCAACACCCACTCCCACTCCGACCATATCGGCGGCAACGCGGCCCTGAAACACGCCACCGGCTGCCAGGTGCTGGTGCCCACCGGCATGTCGGCGGCCATTGCCGAATGGGATGAAGAAGCCCTGCTGCTCTCGCCCCTCGGCCAGCAATCGGCCCGCTTCCAGCACGATGCCACCATTGCCCCGGGGGACGTCCTGGGCCTGGGCGGTCTGAGCTGGCAGGCCCTGGCGGTACCGGGCCACGACATGGACGCCCTGGCCTACTTCAATGCCGACGAGGGCATCCTCATTTCCGGCGATGCCCTGTGGCAGGATGGTTTCGGCGTCATCTTCGCCGAGCTGCTGGGCAACCCGGACGGCCTCAAGACCACGCGCGAAACCCTGGACATGCTGGCCCGCCTGCCCATCCGCAGCGTCATTCCCGGCCATGGCGCCCCCTTTGCCGACGTGGAGGAAAGCTTCACCCGGGCCTACTCCCGCCTGGCCGGCTTCGAAGGTTCCCTTGAGCGCCTGGCACGCCATGCGCTCAAGGTCATGCTGGTGTTCTACCTGCTGGAAAAGCGCCGGGTAAAACAGGCGGAGCTGCCGAACCTCATCGCCAGCCTGCCCTTCGCCCATTCCGTAGCTGCCCGTTACCTGGGCCTGGACCCGGAGGAAACGGCGGAGTGGCTGCAAGGCGACCTCCTCAAGTCGGGCGCCCTGCGGCAGGAGGACGGCTGGCTGGTGGCCGGCTAACCCGCGAGCTTGGCGCCGGGAAAGTAGCGAAAGCGGGAGAAGCGGCCGGCGACCCCGGCTGCTCCCATCAGCCCGTGCGCACCTGCGGTGGCCAGTCCTATCCCGTCTTATCCCGTACTACCCCCCAATTCCCCTGGCATGGTCCCTGCATAACACCAGGCAGCGACCACTATGACGGCAGACTTTGCCGCACCGGGAGAACCTTCATGGGCAGCACCGCCCCCCTCAGCAACGCCGGGCTGGCCGGCATCTACCAGATCAGCGCCGCCACCTTCCGCGCCCGCCAGACAGCGGCCAGCAGCGCCGCCGCCAGCGGCACGGACCAGGCCAGCACCCAGGTGTCGATTTCCGCCGCTGCCCGGGAGGCGGCAAAAAATGACCGCCCCCGGGGCCTGGCCTTGCCGGATGCGGCCTACTGGACCCGCCAGGATTTCCCCGCCGACATCATGGCCGAGGCCCAGGCGCGGCTGGACGAGCGCCGCGCCGCGCCGGGCATCGGTGATGGCTACCTGCCCAACAGCGTTTCCAACCTGCCCCTGCTGCCGGAAAACCAGGCCCTGCTGGATCAGTTCAAGGCCGAAATGAAGGCCATCGGCCACGACAACATGGACCCGGCCCAGAACGCCCGTTTCAACCGCCTGCTCAACCTCACCGTCAGAGTCCAACTGGAAGGCTGGAAGCAACCCATGACCGAGGCGGATGCCCAGCGGGAGCTGGATATTTCCCAGGCCATGGCCGTGCTGACCAAGCAGCAAGAAGCGGCCAACCCTTCGACCCCGAAGCCAACAGCCGATGCCGAGGCCTCCGCCAATACCCCGGCCATCCCCGACATGATGGCGGGCTGGAAGCAGCGCTGGCAGGAGGCGGGGCTGAAGATGCCGGCCGTGCGGCTGGAACCCGGCCAGTCCATGTGGACGGCGATGGCGGAAAAGGCGGGAATCGGCGCCACGGAATTCGTCGGCAAGGCCCGTGACCTGGCCGGCAGCCTGCGGGGCGAAGCCCTCACCCAGGCCATCGAGCAGTTCATCAGCGACCGCTACGTCGCCCTGAAGGCCAACGCAGCGGGGGGCCAAGCCACCTCGGCGACCGGCGCTAGGCCGGCTTGAGGGCGGTTTCCACCAGGCTCACCCAATAGGTGATGCCCACGGCCAGGGCCTCGTCGTTGAAGTCGTAGTGGGGGTTGTGCAGGGTGCAGCCGCCGGTACCCGGGCCATTGCCCAGCCAGACATAGCAGCCGGGCTTTTCCCGCAGCATGTAGGCAAAGTCTTCTGCCCCCATGGAGGGCAGGGCGTCGGTAATGACCTTGCCGGCCCCCAGCGCCGCCCGGGCGGCCTGGCGGCACAGCTCGGCCTCCGGCGCCGTATTGACGGTGGGGGGATAGCGGTGGTCGAAGGTCACGCCGATCTGGGCGCCGGTGGCGGCGGCGACGCCGCTGACCAGGCGCTCGATGGCCCGCTCCACGGTTTCCTGCACTTCCGGCTTGAAGGTGCGGATGGTGCCGCGCAGGACGGCATCGTCGGGAATGATGTTCCAGGCGGAACCGGCGTGGAACTGGGTCACGGAAACCACCGCCGACTCGCAGGGATGCAGGGTGCGGCTGACCACCGTCTGCAGGGCCTGCACCAGCTGGCTGCCGGCGACGATGGGGTCCACCCCCTGGTGGGGCATGGCGGCATGGCAGCCGTGGCCGCGGATGGCGATCTCGAAAGCGCAGGTGCCGGCCATCACCGGGCCGGGCATGATGGCCATTTCGCCCAGGGGAATGCCGGGCCAGTTGTGCAGGCCGTAAACGGAATCCACCGTGAATTTCTCGAACAGGCCGTCCTCAATCATGACGGCAGCGCCGCCCTCCGACTCCTCGGCGGGCTGGAAGATGAAGACCACGGTGCCGTCGAAGTTGCGGTGCTCCGCCAGCCAGCGGGCGGCCCCCAGCAGCAGGGCGGTATGGCCGTCGTGGCCGCAGGCGTGCATCTTGCCGTGATGACGGGAGCGGTGGGGAAACTCGTTCTTCTCATCCAGGGGCAGGGCATCCATGTCGGCCCGCAGGCCAATGGCGCGGCTGGATTCCCCGTTGCGCAGGATGCCCACCACGCCGGTCTTGGCGATACCCCGGTGCACTTCGATACCGTAGCGCAGCAGCTCCCGGGCAACGATGTCGGCGGTGCGGCTTTCGTCGAAGGCCAGTTCGGGATGGGCGTGGATATCCCGGCGCAGGGCGGTGAGTTCAGGCAGGAAGGGGATCGGCAGGAGGGCGGGAGCGGGCATGGTGATGAACTTGCACGAAGATTCGCAATCGAACCGGACCCGACAGTGTATGCCCCCGCGGCTTGATCGCGAAAGCCCCCGCCGCTATGCTGCGGAGCAAAACGAACCTCCCCCGATCGCGTTTTCTCGACCCCGTTCCCGCCATGCATCTCGTCCTTATTTCCGGCCTCTCCGGTTCCGGCAAGTCCATCGCCCTCAACGTCCTCGAGGACGGCGGCTACTACTGTGTAGACAACCTGCCCTCCGGCCTGCTGCCGCAGCTCATCGACTGTCTTGCCGCCCAGGGTTACAACAAGGTGGGGGTGGCCATGGACGTGCGGGGCGGCGCCGGCATCCGGGAACTGCCCAAGCTGCTGGCCCATCTCAAGGAAAAGGTGGAGCTGCGCTTTCTCTTCCTGGATACCAAGGACGACACCCTGCTCAAGCGTTTCTCCGAAACACGCCGCCGCCACCCCCTGGCGAACGAGGGCCACACCCTGGTGGAAGCGATCCGGGAGGAACGGGAACTGCTGGAAGAAATCGCCACGCTCGGCCACCACATCGACACCAGCGACCTGAAAGCTGCCAGCCTGCGCGAATGGGTGAAGCAGTTCATTGCGGTGGACCCGGGCCACGGCCTCACCCTGCTGTTCCAGTCCTTCGGCTTCAAGCACGGCATTCCCCTGGATGCGGACCTGGTCTTCGACGTGCGCTGCCTGCCCAACCCCCATTACGACCCGGAACTGCGCCCCCTCACCGGCCGCGACCGGCCGGTCATTGACTACCTGGAAGCCCAGCCCGAAGTGGGGCGCATGGCGGCGGACATTTTCCATTTCGTCTCCCAGTGGCTGCCCAGCTACATCCGCGATAGCCGCAGCTACCTCACGGTGGCGGTGGGCTGTACCGGCGGCCAGCACCGCTCGGTGTACCTGGCCGAATGGCTGTCCCGCCAGTTCCGCGACGGCGAAGGGGAAAGCAGCGACGACGGCCTGCGGGTACTGCTGCGCCACCGCCAGCTGGCCGAAGGCGGCAAGTGAGCCGGCGGTGAGCGCCTCTTCCCCACCCCCCGCATCCCCAGGCGCTGCGACACGCCCCCCCGCGGACTGGCGCCTCTGGCTTGGCCTGCTGCGCCCCGGCGACTGGCTGACCCTGGGCCTCGGCGCCGCCGCCTGTGCCGCCCTGTTCCCCCTGGCCTGGCAGGGCGGGCGGGCGGAAAAGGCGGTGGTGCGCAGCGGCGGTCAGGTCTTCGCCGAGCTGGACCTGCAGCAGCACCGCACCCTGGAAGTGCCCGGCCCCCTGGGCAGCACCGTCATCACGGTGGAGCCCGGCCGGGCCCGGGTTGCCGCCGACCCGGGGCCGCGCCAGTACTGCGTGCGCCAGGGCTGGCTGGCCCGCCCCGGTGAAATCGCCATCTGCGCCCCCAACCACGTCAGCCTGCAGATCGCTGGCCGCACATCCGCCTATGACTCCCTCAGTTACTGACCCGGCCGGGACCCGGGTCCTGACCATTCCCCTCAGTGCCGAAGACCACCGCATCGCCTGGCTGGCGGCGGCGGCCATTGGCCTCTCCCTGGTGGATGCGGCGATTCCCACGCCCCTGCCGGGGATCAAGCCGGGCCTCGCCAATATCGTCACCCTGGTGGTGCTGCTGCGTTTCGGCTGGGGCGCGGCGGTCTGGGTCACCGGTTTGCGAGTGTTGGCGGGTAGCCTGCTGTTGGGCCAGTTTCTGGCGCCGGGCTTCTTCCTCTCCGCCACCGGCGCCCTGGCCAGCCTGCTGGCCCTGGGCCTGGCCCGGCCCCTGTTGCGGGCGGGCCCTGGGGCGGCCTTTGGCCCGGTCAGCCTTTCCATCATCGCCGCCTTCGCCCACATGGCGGGGCAACTCCTGCTGGCCCGGCTGTGGCTCATTCCCCATGACGGGGTCTTTCTCCTGGCCCCCCTCTTTGCCTGCGCGGCCCTCTTTTTTGGCACGGTGAACGGGCTCATCGCCGCCCGCATCCTGGCTGAACCGCCCCCTGCTGGCGCCCCAATGGAAACCGATCATGCCTAAGACTGTCTGCCTCGCCTTCACCGGCGCCTCCGGCCTGCCCTACGGGGTGCGTCTCCTGGAATGCCTGCTGGCTGCCGGCTGTCGGGTACAGCTGCTGTATTCCCAGGCGGCCCAGATCGTCGCCAAACAGGAAATGGCCCTGGACCTGCCCTCCCGCCCCCAGGAAGTGGCCGCCCATTTCCGCAGCCGCCACGCTGGCCTGCCCGGTAGCCTGGAAGTCTATGGCCGGGAGGAGTGGTTCGCCCCGGTGGCCTCCGGCTCCAATCCGCCGGACGCCATGGTGGTCTGTCCCTGTTCCATGGGCACCCTGGCAGCCATCGCCCAGGGCCTCTCGGACAATCTCATCGAACGGGCGGCCGACGTGGTGCTGAAAGAGCGCCGCACCCTGGTGCTGGTGCCCCGGGAGGCGCCGTTCTCCACCATCCACCTGGAAAACATGCTGCGCCTCTCCCGCGCCGGGGCGGTCATCCTGCCCCCCAGCCCGGGCTTCTATCATCACCCGCAGCGTATCGAGGACCTGGTGGATTTCGTTGTCGCCCGCATTCTCGACCAGCTGGCGATTCCCCACACCCTCATGGCCCGCTGGGGCGATGCATCGGAGGCCAACTGATGGGCTGGCTGGAAAGACTCTTGGGCCAGGAAAAGGCCGCGCCGGAAGTGCTGGAGATTCCCCTCTTCCCCCTGCATACCGTGCTCTTCCCCGGCGGGTTGCTGTCCCTGCGGGTCTTCGAGCAACGTTACCTGGACATGGCCGCGGCCTGCCAGCAGGCCAAGACACCCTTCGGCGTCTGCCTTATCGCCTCGGGCAAGGATGTGGGCGCCCCGGCGGTGCCTCACGGTATCGGCACCCTGGCCTTCATCCGCCAGTGGGAGGAACTGCCGGACCAGCCCCTGCACCTGACCGTGGCCGGCGACCACCGCTTCCGCATCCTCGAGTGCGAGGCCCAGGATGACGGCCTGCTGCGGGCCCGGGTGGAGGTGCTGGATGAACCCGCCTTCACCCCCATCCCCACTGCCCTGGAAGCCCTGGTGCCCCTGCTGGAGCAGATCGCCGCCGACCTGGGCCCGGAGAAGCTGCCGCCGCCCCATGCCTTCGACGAGGCCAACTGGGTCGGCTACCGGCTGTCGGAAGTCATGCCCGTGCAGCCCCTGGCCCAGCAGAAGCTGCTGGAGTTGAACGACCCGGTCTCCCGCCTGGAAATCCTCTACAAGTATCTGGCACCCAAGGGCCTGGTTTCCTGAACCCGGCATGAACGATTCCACCGCTTACGATTCCACCGTTTTCCCCTGGCGCCTGGTGCTGCTTTGCTGCGGCGCCGAGATTCTCACCATGCTCGGCTTTTCCCTGGTGCCGACGCTGCTGCCGGTGTTCACCGCCGAATGGGGGCTCTCGGCCACTCAGGGCGGCTGGCTGGGGGGGGTCTATTTCCTCGGCTACATCACCGCCGTCCCCCTGCTGGTAAGCCTGACGGACCGCTACGACGCCCGCCGCATCTATCTGCTGGCCGCCACCCTGGCGGCCTTGGCCCTGGCCGGTTTCGGCCTGTTCGCCCGCAGTTTCGTGCCGGGGCTGCTGTTCTGGCTGTTTGCCGGCTTCGGCCTGGCGGGGACCTACATGCCCGGCCTGCGGGCCCTGACGGATCGCCTGCCCCTGGCACATCAATCCCGGGCCACGGCCTTCTACACGGCCTCCTTCGGCACCGGCGCCGGCCTTTCCTATCTGCTGCTGGAAGGCATGGGGCGGCTCATGCCCTGGCCCCTGCTGTTCGGCCTGGCGGCCGTCTCGGTCTTCGCCGCCGTGCTGCTGGTGGCTTTCGCCCTGCCGCCAAAGCGGCCCGAGGGCGCCGACCACCGGGCGGATGCCGGCTGGCGCAGCGTGCTGCGGGACCGTCGCATCCTGGCCTTCTGCGGCGCCTACTGCGGCCACAACTGGGAGCTGTTCGGCTTCCGCTCCTGGCTGGTGGCTTATCTCACCTGGTCCCACGGGCAAACCCCCTCGGCCTTCACCGCCGCCCCCGGCATCGTCGCCGCCCTGGCCACCTTTCTTGCCGTGCCGGCCAGCATCCTGGGCAACGAGGGGGCCCACCGCTGGGGCCGCACCACCTGGCTGGCCCGGGTAATGAGCCTCTCGGCGCTGCTCGCCATGGCCATGGCCCTGGTGGGGGATGTGGGCGCCCACGGCCTGTGGGCCATGGGCCTGCTACTGGTGTACGCCGCCACCATGAACCTGGATTCGGCCGCCATGACCGCCGGCCTGCTCACGGAAACCCCCGCCGACCGCCGCGGCAAGGCCCTGGCCCTCTATGCCTGCATCGGCTTTGCCGGCGGCTTCATCGGCCCGGTGGCCTTCGGCATGGCCCTGGACCGGCTTGGCCACGACAGCAGCCTGGGCTGGAGCGCCGGCTTCCTGACCCTGGCCCTGGGAATTCTCCTGGCCCGCCTCTCCCTGACCCTGGTGCCCCGGCCAGCACCATCACCGCACTAGAAACACCGGAACCTACTCCCTGACTGGCCGGCCAATCAGGCCGTCAGGTTCGGCAGACTGATGCCCAGGGTAGCCCGCAGCTTCTGGGCCTGGGGATCGTTGGCCAGGGCCTCATGGAACTGGCGACGCAGGTCCTGACTGAGGGCCTTGTCCTCATGCATGGCCTGGTAGTGGCTCACCTTGTCGCCGACGCCGTTATCCTGCAAAAGCTGCTGGTAGATGGCCGAGACCCGCTGGCTATACTCGGAGGTCTCCTGCGGATGGTCCCGCTGCATCTCGTAGCCCTTTTGGTAGGTGCTGGCAATGCTCACCGGCCCGTTGGACATGTCCGCCGATTGCAGGATCACCGGGGTGTAGTCGGCAAACCAGTCCGGCAGGGCCAGGTGGCGCAGGGGGACTTCACCGGCGGCCACCGCTGCCGCCTCCGTCGCCTGATCCTGGGCATCCATTTCCAGACGCTGGCGTGCCTGGGAGGAGATGCTGACGATACTGCTGGCACCGCCACTACCCGACGTGGCGGCCTCGGCCTGCGTGCTTGTTGCCCCATTCATGCGGCGCAGTGCCTCGTAGGGGTTGAGGGAGGAGAGGGCAGAGGAAGCAGCGCTAACCGACATGATGCAGGGCTCCTGAAAGATGGGCCACGGCGCGGCAAGCTTTGCCGCAGCGAGGCTGACGGAAGACACTCCAGCAAAGCTCATGCCAGAAACATTTCAGGACGGCAGCACCATTGAAAAAGCCCGGTCAAGCCGGGCTTTTTTTCTTTCTGGCGGGGGCCTAACGAACTGCCCCGCGGTCGTCTACAGTTTGAAGGAATCTGTATCCCGCTGCAGGCTGTCGGCGGCGCCGAGCAGCTTGGCTGACTGATCCAGGTTGGCATGGGCGGAACTGCCGGTCTGGGCGGCCATTTCAGCCACCTGTTCGACGTTGCGGGCCATGTTCTGGGCGGTGGTGGACTGCTCCTGGGTGGCGCCGGCGATATCCTGGATGGCACTCATGACCTGGCCGGAACGCTCGGATACCTGGCCCAGCACGGCCTCCAGCTGACGGGAGGCCTGCACGGAGTAGCTGACGCGGCCGACGGCCTGGTCGATGGTGTCCCGCACCGAGCTGACGCCCACCCCCACCAGGGAGAGGATGCTGGAAATGGTCTGAGCCGTCTTGCCGGACTGCTCCGCCAGCTTGCGCACCTCGTCGGCCACCACGGCGAAGCCGCGGCCTGCCTCGCCGGCCCGGGCGGCTTCGATGGCGGCGTTGAGGGCCAGCAGGTTGGTCTGTTCGGCGATGCCCTTGATGGCGCTGAGGGCATGCTCGATTTCCTGGGAACGCTGCCCCAGTTCCCCCACCTGCTCGGCAGACTGGCGCACCGCTGCCGCGCTTTCTTCCATGGCGGTGATGGCCTGGCCCACGGTGGCCTTGCTCGATTCCACATCGGCCAGGGCGGCGCCGGTCAGTTCCAGGGCCGAGGCGGCATTGCTGGCGACGTGGCCGATGCTGGCGGAGAGCTCCTCGGCGGCGGCGGACATGGCGGCGGTGGCTTCGCTCTGCACGTCGGTGGACTGATTGAGCTCCCGGGAGGTGGCAGAGAAGGCGTTGGCCGTGCCGTACAGCTCGTGGCTGGTGTTCTTGATGTTGCCCACCAGATTGCGGATGGAATCGATGGCCTGGCCCAGGGAGCGGCCCAGCACGTCCACCTCGTTGTGGCTGCCGGCGGGGCCGGTCAGTTGCACCGACAGGTCGCCGGTGCCCAGGCGGTTGCTGGCATCCACCAGGGCGGCGACGGGCTTCAGGCGGCTGCCGGCGACGAAGGCGATGGCCAGCAGGAGCAGGGCGCCCAGGGCCACGGAGATGCCGATGACCTCGTTGCGCAGGGCCAGGGTGCGGTCGGTAAATTCATCGGTCCACGAACCAATGGCCGCGATCCAGTGCAGATCTGGCAGTTCCTTGACCACCACGATCTTGTCCCGCTCCTTGCCTTCCTTGTCCAGCCACTTGTACTGGATGACCCCGTTGCGGGTCTTGTAGAGCATGTCGGTGATCTTCTGGGCCAGAGGTCCGGCCTCCGAGAGCTTCTTGCCTTCCAGGGTCGGGTGGGCAATGTACACGCCCTCCTTCTGGTCGCCGTAGGGCTCGGAAACGATGTAGGGATAGCCGGTCTTGCCCACTTTGGCCGACATCAGCTTTTTCTTCAGCAGGTCGATGTTGTCAGCCACGTCCAGCCGCAGGGTGATGCCACCCACCACATTGCCGGCGTCGTCCTTGATGGGGGTGACGGCAATGGAATACATGCGCCCGCTGCGCTGGATGGTACCGGTGTACACCTCGCCCTTACGCAGGAAAGGCACGTAGGCTTCCTTGTCGGAAAGGGCTTCGCCGTTGCGCGACCCCCCGTTGGCGTCCTTCAGCAGGGTGGCGCCGCGATAGAAGGTGTCGCCGCTGCGGATGAGGAAGGCGGCTTCGCGGCCGGCGTTGGACTTCTTGTAGCTTTCCAGCAGGCCCACGTTGCCGTTGACGGGAGTGCCGCCCATCAGCATTTCCGGCAGCTGCTGGCTACCCGTAGTCACAGTACGGCCGCTGAGGTGGATCTTGCCCGGCAGGGAGCGTTCGAAATCCCGCAGGTTGTCCAGAGCCCGCGCCTTGAGGGCGTCCTGGGCATATTCCAGGGTGGTGATGATGAGGCGGGTCTGCTCTTCCAGGGAATCCTGGGTCTGTTGGATTGCCACCTGGCGCGACAGGTAAGCCACCACGGCGCTCTGGATACCGATCATCAAGGCCACGGCTAGGCCGGCCGCGATGACGATTTGACGGGAAAGGGATAGATGTTTCATGACGCGAACGGCCTGCAAATGGCCCTGCGGCCAAACCGGGCTTATCCCGGCCGGCTGGACCATGCCGTTTTGTAACATTTATCCCATACCATCCGGTATGGAAAACTTGGCGTTTTCCCCTTCCCAGCCGCATAAATAGTGGCTTCCCGAGGAATGCCAGGGGCAATCGCCGTACGGACGACGCTGAGATCGGGCGGCTGCCAGGGCAGAACCAGGCCAGACCGTAGGGAACGGCAGGGGAAAAATCAGGGGGCAAGTAGCCCGGGAGGCGCCAGGGCGGGATAGCCGCCTCCCGTGACTAGTGGCGGCTATCCCGGCGGTAGGAGAGACAAGGGGAGCAGGCAGGGCGGAGTGCCCTGCAAGGATGCCCCGGGAATCCCCGGGAAAAGCTCGATTCCGGCTCAGCCCCGGCCGATGTGACGGGCGGCGGCCTGCTCGAGGCGCTGCTTTTCCAGCAGCACCCGGGTGGCGTAGGTCTGCTCTTCGTCCCGGGTGGCCCCGGCGAACTGCTGCAGCCCTTCCATGAGGCCGCCCTTGCGGCGGATGGCCTCATCCAGGGCCAGGGAACCGACCCGCACATTGGTCACCGGGTCCAGCAAGGGCGCCTTGCCGGCATTGGGCGGCAGCTTGTCCTTGTGGAAACGGGGAATCACCTGCATCAGGCCCTGGGCTCCCATGACGCTCTGGGAGAAGGGATTGAAGCGGGATTCAACGCCAATCACGGCAACAATCAGCAGCGGATCCAGGCGCAATTCCTGGCTGGTGCTCTGCACCGCATGGAAGATGGGCCGCAGCGCTTCGGCAGAGACCCGGTAACGCTGGGCCACGTAACCCAGGGCGGCGCGCATGGGCGGCGTCAGGGGTTCCACGGCTGGAGCCGGGGCAGCAAGGTGGGGAGCCAGGGGCGCTGCCAGGCCCACGCTGGCCAGGTCAGGCTCCTGCGCCAGGGCAGCGGCTTCGCTGCTGGCGATATCGGCAACGGCGGTTACGGCTTCGTTGCCGACAACAAACTCGCCGTTGCCGGCGAAGAGGGGGCTCATGGCCGCCAGCAGCGCGAGGCCGGCAGCGACGAGACAGACTTGCAACAGGCTCGGCGCATGATGACCGCGACGAGACATGTATTTCAGCGAGAAGGTGGAAGACATGGTCTCTCTCTCCTTTCCTGTAGCCACCGCGCCGCCGAAAAAACCGGGACGCAAGATACGGTGACAGTGGGGTTCAAGAAATCAGGGAGCGCCAGCGCGCACCCAAAGCCGGGGACCAGTTGAAGGAAGGGGGAAGTGCCTCGCCTAGAGGCAGAAATGAGGGTCGTGGCCGGCTACAAGACATTGCCGCGTTGCAGCAACGGAGCGCACTATATTGATTCTATTGACATTTGTCAAGACACCCCGGTTTTACCCCAGGGCGGTGACGGCATTTTCAGCAGCAATTTACGCAGGGGCGCCGGCAGGGCGGCCCGGGCAAAATCCTCTGCGGGCAGCCATTCCAGCCCCCCTTCGCCGACCTCCGGCCGGGAGGAAACGCGGCACAGCAGGGGGGTCAGGAAAAGGCGGAAATGGGTGAAGGCGTGGCGCACTTCGGGCAGGGCTTCGACGCTTTCCAGTGCTAGCCCGAGGCGGCTGACCAAAGCAGCGGGGGAATCCCCCTCCGGCACTTCGGGCAGGGCCAGCAGCCCACCCCAGATGCCCGTGGGCGGGCGGCGCTCCACCAGAATCCGGGCGCCATCATGGAGGATCAGGGCGGTGACGTGGCGTTCCGGCACCGCCTTCTTCACTGGCTTGCCTTCCGGCAGCTCGGCCTGGCGGCCCTCCCGGCGGGCCACGCAGAGATCGTGCATGGGGCAGATGGCGCAGGCCGGCTTACTGCGGCTGCACAGGCTGGCCCCTAGATCCATGATGCCCTGGGTGTAGCTCTCGATCTCCCCTGGCCCGTGGGGCAGCAGGGATTCAGCCAGCTGCCAGAGCGCCTTCTCCACCTTGGGGCTACCGGGAAAACCCGCTACGCCGAAACAGCGGGTCAGCACCCGCTTCACGTTGCCATCGAGAATGGCGCCCCGTTCGCCGTAGGCAAAGGCGGCAATGGCCGCCGCGGTGGAACGACCGATGCCCGGCAGTTCGGCGATGCGGGCGGCCTGGCGGGGAAACTCGCCGCCGTACTGCCGCTGCACCGCCACGGCGCAGGCGTGCAGGTTGCGCGCCCGGGCGTAGTAGCCCAGGCCGGCCCACAGCTCCAGCACCCGCTCCAGGGGCGCCGCGGCCAGATCGGAGAGGGTAGGGAATTCATCCAGGAAACGGGCGTAGTAGGGAATCACCGTGGCCACCTGGGTCTGCTGCAGCATGATTTCCGACAGCCAGATACGGAAGGCGTCCCGGGTCTGCTGCCAGGGCAGGTCGTGGCGGCCATGGCTTTTCTGCCAGGCGACGAGGCGGGGAGCAAACTGGGCTACGGCAGTATCAGGAGAGGTATCAGGCACGGCGGCAGGGCTGGGGCAAGAGCAGGGGAGGCGCCATTCTAACGCTCCCGGCCAATTGCTCCGCCGGGGAAGCCCGGGCTACACTCGCGCCTTCATTCCAACGACATTTTCAGGCCGCCATGCAGACCATCGGAAAGCTCATCGACAACGTGGAGAACGTCATCATCGGCAAGCGGCCGGTGATCGAACTGGCGGTGGTCACCCTGCTCTGCCGCGGCCACCTTCTGCTGGAAGATGTGCCGGGCACCGGCAAGACCATGCTGGCCCGGGCCCTGGCCAAATCCGTGGCCCTCGACTGCAAGCGCCTGCAATGCACGCCGGACCTGCTGCCCTCCGACGTCACTGGGGTGCCGGTGTTCAACCAGAAGACGGTGGAATTCGAGTTCCGCCCCGGCCCGGTATTCACCAACATCCTCCTCGCCGATGAAATCAACCGGGCCACGCCCCGGGCCCAGTCGGCCCTGCTGGAATGCATGGAGGAATTCCACGTCAGCGTCGATGGCCGCACCTACGACCTGCCGCCGGTGTTCATGGTCCTGGCCACCCAGAACCCCATCGAAATGGCAGGCACCTACGTGCTGCCGGAAGCCCAGCTGGACCGCTTCTTCATGCGCCTGTCCACCGGTTATCCCAGCCCGGAAGAGGAAGCCCGCATCCTCCGGGCCCAGGCCCAGGGCCACCCCATCGAACGCCTGCAGCCGGTATTGAGCGAGGCCGAACTACAGGCCGCCCGGGAGGCGGTGCGGGCCGTGCACGTGGAAGATTCCGTGGCCGACTACGTGGCCCGCATCGTCGCCGCCAGCCGCCAGCACCCAGAACTGCGCCTTGGCGCCAGCCCCCGGGGCACCCTCGCCCTCTGCCGCGCCGCCCAGGGCCTGGCCCTGCTGCGGGAGCAGAATTTCGTCACGCCGGAACTGGTGAAGGCCGTGGCCCACCCGGTACTGGTGCACCGCTTCATCCTGCGGCCCCAGGCGGCAGCCCAGGGGCGTACCGCCGCCCAGGTGCTGGCGGAAATTTTGGACCAGGTGCCGGCCCCCCTATGAGCGCACCCCGGACCGGCGCAGGCGCCCTCCCCGGGACGCCGCCGCCATCCACCCCCCTGGACTTCGACGGCCGCCCCGCCCTGGGCTGGCTGCGCCGGCACCAGCGCGCCCTGGTGCTGGCCGTGCTCACCCTGGCGGCTTACAGCAGCGCCCTCAACCGAACCCAGCCCCTGGTGTGGGCCGTAGCCGCCCTTTTCCTCGCCACCCTGCTCACCGGCATCGCCTGGCCCCACTGGCTGGTGCGGCGCCTGGCGGTGACGCGCAGCGGCCCCCTGCGGGCAGCAGAAGGGGCCATGGTGGAGTTGCAGGTGACGGTGCACAACCGGGGCTGGCTGCCACGCTTCATGGTGGAGTTAGTCGATCGCCTGCCCTTCGTCGGCGCCGCCAGCGGCCAGGTGCCGGCAGAGGTGGTGCTGGGCCAGGTGGCCTGGGTGCCCGGCGGCGGGGAACGCACTTTCAGCGTCGCCGTGCCGGCGGAAAAGCGCGGCTTCTACCGGCTCGGCCCGGTGGGCCTGGCCTCCAGTTTCCCCCTGGGGCTGGCGGAAGCTCGCCAGGGCCGCAGCGGCGGCCAGGACACCCTGACCATTTATCCGAGCCTCTTCCCCATCGTCGCCCTGCCCCTGCGGGGCACACCCACCCTCATTCACCAGGGCGCCCTGCAATTACCGGAAGGGGCCGGCAGCAGCGAGTTCTGCGGCCTGCGGGAGTACCGCCGGGGCGACAGCCCTCGCCATATCCACTGGCCCAGCAGCGCCCGCAGCAATGAGCTAATGGTGCGGGAATACGAACCCCTGGCCTCCGCCAGCCTGTGTCTGGTGCTGGATTGCCACGCTGCCAGCAACCTCGGCCAGGGGCGGCAAGCCAGTTTCGAGGTGGCGGTGCGCATCGCTGCCTCCATCGCCCGCTACGGGCTGGACAACGGCCTGCCGGTCCGACTCATCGGCCTCGGCCGCAATCCCCTGGACCTCCCCGCTGGCTGCGGCGACACCCATTTCCAGGCGCTGCTCGACAGCCTGGCGGTGGTGGCCGCCGACGGTGACACCCCCTATGCCGCCGCCCTGGAGCGGGCAGCCCGGCAACTGACGCCCGGTGAGACGATTGTCAGCTTTCACAGTGAGCCGGCCCTGCCCGGCCCGCCCCCGGCCAGCCTGGGCGCCCTCTCCCTGCTGCGCCAGGATGGCGCCCACCTGCTGGCGATACGCTTCGACCCGGCCTCCTTCACCGACCAGACGGCCTGGGGCCACGACGCTCTGGCCGCCGGCCTGCTGGAGCTCGGTGCCCAGGTGATGCCGGTGCGCCGGGGCGAAGACCTCTCCGCCCGCTTCAATCCATGAAACAGCCGACGCTCGAACCCCTGACCTACGGACCGGCCTACCTGGGCCTCTACGCCTGCCTGCTGCTGGCGGTGGCCTGCAATGCCTTTCTCGACATCCGTTACGGCAGCTTCGGCCGGGAGACCCTCATCTGGGGCGTCATCTTCGCCGTCACCCTGGGGGTGGGCTGGCGCCAGCGGGGGGTACCCGACAGCCGGGGGAAATCCTGGCAGCGCAGCCTGCTGGTACTCACCGTCATCGCCTTCCTGCTCTTCTTCCTGCCCGTCTGGGGCATGCCCCGGGCCGGCGCCTACCTGCTTTGTGGCATGCAGGCGGCGCAGAACTGCATCACCACCAGCCGCCGGCACTTCCAGTTCGCCATCCTCACCTCCCTGGCCCTGGTGCTCTTTGCCGCGGCTCATTCGCGGGCGGACTGGACCCTGCTGTTCTACCTGCTGCCCTATGTGGTGGCGGTGGTCACCACCCTGGTGGCAGAGCAGGTGGCCCGCCGCTCCCGTCAGGTGGCGCAGCACAGCCTGGGTGGCCATGCCGCGCGGGGCCAGGGGCTGGCCGTGGCTGCTGCCTCTGCCGTCATCCTGTTGCTGGCCAGCCTGATCTACACGGTGACGCCCCAGGAAACTTGGCTCAGCTTCAGTTGGCGCCACGGCCTGCCCGCCGGCGCCAGCCTGGGGCAGGGCGAGGCCATCGGCCAAAACGGCGGCAATGGCAGCGACGGGGCTGGCAACGGTAACAGCGGCGGAGGCACCGGTAGCGGCATCGGCAACGGTCTGGGAGGCAGCGAATCCGGCCCCCTGCGTTCCGACTGGCCCACCCCGGAGGAAATGCGCCAGGCAGCGAAGCGGCCGGGGATGCCGGCCTGGCAGGGTGAGATCATGAATGCCATGGCCGACGCGGCCGAGACCCTGGAACAATGGCTGGCCCCCGTTCGCAATGCGCTGGCGGACTGGTGGGAGGCCCTGAAGAAATGGCTGGAGGCCCACAAGAAGGACGTCGCCCTGGCCCTGCTCGGCCTGCTCCTGCTGGGGCTGCTGCTGGCCTGGCTGTTCCTCGCCCGGGAGAGTCGCCCCCTGCTCTGGCTACACACCCGCCTGGATTACCTGATGCAGACCCACTGGCATCGGCACGGCGGCGACCGCCGAGCGGCCCGCCTGCTCTACGCCGCCTTCGAGCGACTCTTCCTGCTCCACGAGCTGGGCCGCCACCCGGCACAGACAGCCCGGGAGTACCAAAGGCAACTGGGCACCCGACACCCGGAGTTGCGGGGCGACCTGCACCGCCTGACCTGGCTCTTCGAGCAAGCTCGCTATAGCGCTGCCCCCACCACGGCCGAAGGCCTGGCCGCCATGCGTGAAAGCTATCGGCGGCTCTATCTGGCCCTGGCGGACTCATAGACCAGGGCCCGGATACCGAGCATCGGGCATCGCTGCTTCCAGGACAGCTCTCCCTGCAACGCAGCACAAGAGGCTTTCCCCTCGCCCGAAAGGAGCCCCCCCGGAAGGCTCCGGGGAAGAGCGATAGGGGATCGTCTCCATGGCATCAGCGCAGACTGGCAAGCCTCCCCTTGCAGTCCTCCCCCTGCCTTCCCATCCCGGCACGTTGCCCAGCCAGTAGATGGCACCACAACGGCGGTCGCTGCCCATGGCGCCATACCGCAGTGCCAGCGCAGCACGCCAATGAAAAAGGCCGGGCCGCCCCGCGAGGAGCGCACCCGGCCTTTGGCCTTGTCCAGCCCCGTCCGGAGCCTTACTTCTTGACGGCGGAAACCGGCGTGACCCGGCTGGCGGCCAGGGCGGCGCGCTGGCGCGCCTGTTCGATGCTGCCGCCGCTAGCCAGGGCCACGCCCATGCGACGCTTCTTGAAGCTTTCCGGCTTGCCGAAGAGGCGCAGGTCCGCATTGGGTACCTGCAAGGCCTCGGCCACGCCTTCATAGGCCACGCCCTGCTCTTCCAGACCACCATAGATGACGGCGGAAGCACTGGGGGAACGCAGGCTCACATCCACCGGCAGACCCAGGATGGCCCGGGCGTGCAGCGTGAATTCGGAAAGGCGCTGGCTGGCCAGGGTCACCAGGCCGGTATCGTGGGGCCGCGGGCTGACTTCGGAGAACCACACCTGGTCGCCCTTGACGAACAGTTCTACGCCGAAGATGCCGCGCCCGCCCAGGTTGCCGGTGACCTTGGCGGCGATTTCCTGGGCCCGCTCCCGGGCCGCTTCGGTCATCGGCTGGGGCTGCCAGGATTCCACGTAGTCGCCATCCACCTGGATGTGGCCGATGGGTTCGCAGAAGAAGGTCTCCACCTGGCCGGAAGAGCCGACGGCGCGCACGGTGAGCAGGGTAATTTCGTAATCGAACTTGATGAAGCCTTCGACGATCACCCGGGATTGCTGCACCCGACCGCCGGACTGGGCGTGCTGCCAGGCCCGGGCCACGTCCGCCGCACTCTTCACCAGGGTCTGGCCCTTGCCGGAGGACGACATCACCGGTTTGACGACGCAGGGATAGCCGATGCCCTTGGCTTCCGCCGTGCCGTCGATGGCGGCCTGCAATTCCGCCTCGGATTCAGCGAAACGGTAGGGGGACGTGGGCAGGCCCAGTTCTTCGGCAGCCAGGCGGCGAATGCCTTCCCGGTTCATGGTCAGCCGCGCTGCCCGGGCCGTCGGCACCACCTGGGCCAGCCCTTCGGCTTCGATCTCAATCAGGGTATCGGTGGCGATGGCCTCGATCTCCGGCACCACGAAATGAGGCTTCTCCTCCTCGATGAGGCGGCGCAGGGCAGCCCCGTCGGTCATGGAGATGACATGGGAACGGTGGGCCACCTGCATGCCCGGCGCCGCCGCATAGCGGTCCACGGCGATAACCTCGACACCCAGGCGCTGCAAGGCGATAATCACCTCCTTGCCCAATTCTCCCGCCCCGAGCAACATCACCTTGGTGGCCGACGGGGAGAGGGGCGTTCCGATTCTCATGGCTTCACTTCCTTGAAAAATAAGGGTTTTGCGTCGGCAGCCGCGCCATAGCCGGCCCTCCGGGCTTCCCAAAGTCCGCGCATGTTAGCACGCAGCCCGATCCCGACCACTCCATGACCACCAGCCCCAACACCGCCCTCGATCTGCCCTGCGACGCTTGCGATGACGCCGGCAACGTCCCCCTGCCGCCCTTCGACTGCCGGGCCTTCCGCAATGCCCTGGGCGGCTTCGCCACGGGCGTCACGGTGGTGACCGCCATGGCCGCCGACGGCCGACCGGTGGGCCTTACCGTCAGCTCCTTCAATTCCGTCTCCCTGGAGCCGCCCCTGGTGCTGTGGAGCCTGTCGTCGAACTCCCCCAGCCTGGCCATCTTCGAGCAGGCCAGCCACTTCACCATCAACGTCCTGGCCGCCGACCAGGAGGCCCTCTCCAACCGCTTCGCCTCCCGCCTCGAAGACAAGTTCGACGGCGTCGCCTGGCAGCCCGGCCTGGCCGGCGCCCCCGTCCTCGACGGCCTGTGCGCCAGCTTCGAGTGCCACAACCTGACCCGCCACCCGGGCGGCGACCACGTCATCTTCATCGGCCAGGTGGAACGCTTCGCCCAGGACACCGAGCGCAGCCCCCTGATCTTCCAGGGCGGCCGCTACCGCCGCCTGGCCCCCTGAGCTCTCCACACCTTCCGGCCGCCGGTTGCCCCGGCAGCCACCCCGGGCGTAGAATGCGCCCTCGGCCAGCCCTCCCGGGCAGCCGGATCACCCGAGCGGGCGTCGTATAATGGTAATACCCTAGCTTCCCAAGCTAGAGCCGTGGGTTCGATTCCCATCGCCCGCTCCACCGAATTGAAAAAGGCCAGTCCTCCGCGACTGGCCTTTTGCTTTTCTGCTTCCAGCCTCCAGTTTCAAGGCTGGTGCCAGGGCGGCACCGGTTTTAGGGTGGTTTCCAGTTCCGCCAGGAAGACCTTCACCTTGGGTAAGCGCACCCGGCTGGGGGTGTAGCAGGCGTAGAGATGGCGGCCGAAGCGGACCAGGGGTTCGTAATCGGGCAGCACCCGGATGAGGCGGCCATCGGCAATGGCCGGGGCGCAGAGGAAATCGGGCAGGATACCGATGCCCTGGCCGGCGAGGATGGCCTCCTGCAGGCAATCCAGGTTGTTGTGCTGGATCGGGCTGCGCACTGGCACCATGGTTTCGTTGCCTTCCCGGTCGGCCAGGCGCCATTGGCCATCGTCCGTGAGCAGGTAGCTGAAGCAGTGGTGCAGGGGCAAATCCTGGAGGCTCTGGGGCGTGCCGTGGGCGGCCAGGTAGGCGGGAGACGCGCAGATGCAGCGCTCCAGCGCGATCAGGGGACGGGCCACGACATCTTCCGGCGGCGCCTGGGTGAGGCGGAAGGCCAGGTCGATGCGATCGGCCACCAGATCCACCAGCTGGTCGGTGAGGACCAGCTCACATTCCAGGCCCGGGTATTTTTCCACCAAGCGAGGCAACAGGGGGGCGATGTAGAGACGGCCAAAGGTGAGGGTGGCGCTGATGCGCAGTGTGCCCCGGGGGGTATCGCCCAGGTGGCGCACGGCGAACTCGGCGCTTTCCACGGCCTCCAGGGCACGCTGGGCGTGCTGGTGGAAGACCTCGCCGGCGGGTGTAAGGCTGAGCTTGCGGGTGGAACGCTCGAAGAGGCGCTGGCCGAGGCTCTTTTCCAGGTCGCCGATCTGCTTGCTGATCTGGGCCCGAGTGCAATCGAGACGGCGGGCGGCAGCGGCCATGCTGCCGCTTTCCACCACTTTGAGGAAGCTGTGCCAGCTGGGGAGCCAGGCCATATGTCAATGATCCGTTGACGTAGATGCGGTGATTATGGACTTTTTCATCCTCCTTCCGCTGACTATATTGCCAACATCGCCACCCAAGCCCCGCTGTAGCGGAGCCAGAAAGCCTTCGCCATGTTTCGCACCCTCAGCCGGCCGGACATTCTGGTCACCACCCTGGCCGCCGCCGGCATTCTCATGGTCACCATGGGGGCCCGGCAGTCCCTCGGGCTCTTCGTCAGCCCCCTCAACACCCATACCGGCCTGGGTATCACCACCATCAGCCTGGCCCTGGCCGTGGGGCAGTTCACCTGGGGCGCCATCCAGCCGGTGGCAGGGGCGGTGGCGGACCGCTATGGCTCCCGAGCGGTGCTCATTGGGGGCCTGTTGGTGCTGGCCTTCGGCAGCGCCATCACCCCCTTCATGGGCTCCGGCTTTGGCCTGATCGTTTCCCTGGGCCTGCTCTCGGCCATGGGCGCCGGAGCTGGCAGCTTTTCCGTGCTCATCGGCGCCGCTGCCCAGCGTCTGCCGGTGGAGGCCCGGGGGGCTGCCTCTGGGGTGATCAATGCCGGCGGCTCCTTCGGTCAGTTCATCTTTGCCCCCATCCTGCAGCGCCTGATCCAGAGCGTCGGCTGGATGGGCGCCCTGTGGGCCATGGCCATCGCCACCCTGGCGGCCCTGCCCCTGGTGGGCAAGCTGGCCGGCGGCCCGCCGCCCCATGCAGCCACCACCGGCAACGAGGGCGGCCTGGGCCAGGCCATCGCCCGGGCCATGCGGGACCCCAGCTACCTGCTGCTGCACGCCGGCTTTTTCACCTGCGGCTTCCACATCGCCTTCCTCGTCACCCATCTGCCCGGGGAGGTGGATCTGTGCGGCCTGCCGCCCTCGGTGGCCAGCTGGTCCCTGGCCATCATCGGCCTGGCCAACATCTTCGGCAGCCTCTACGCGGGTTCCTGTGTTGCCCGCTATCGCAGCAAGCACATCCTGGCCGCCATGTACGCCTCCCGGGCGGTGCTGATCATCGCCTACCTGATGATGCCCCGCACGGAGTGGTCCTATTACCTTTTCGCCGCGGGCCTGGGCTTCACCTGGCTGGCCACGGTGCCACCCACCGCCGCCATCGTCGGCAAGCTCTTCGGCGTGCGCTACCTGGCGACCCTGTTCGGCCTAACCCTGCTTTCCCACCAGATCGGCGGCTTTCTCGGCGCCTATCTGGGCGGCCTGACCCTGGTCAGCTTCGGCGACTACAACTGGATGTGGTACGCCGACATCGCCCTGGCGGCAGCAGCAGCCCTGGTGAATCTACCCATCCGGGAACAACCGGTGGTACGGCAGCTGGCGCCGGCCTGAGCCGTTGCCCAAAAGAACAAAGGCCAGCCCTAGGGCTGGCCTTTTACTTGGCGGGACTGCTTTCAGCTGCCGCCATCCAGGCTTTCGATGAGGGTGAAAAGGCGCTTGTAGAAGTCCGGGTCGGAAATGGTTTCTTCCCCCACCTTGACCAGGGAATCCTTGTCCGCCGCCCAGGGCAGGGAAATGGAGCCGATGCCGGCGACGCTGAGGCCGGCGCTGCTGCCGCCAGCCTTGAGAGCAAAGCGGGTCTGCAGGGCATTGGCGTAGATCACCGTGCCGACATTGCTGGGCAGGCAGACCAGATTGATGGACAGGCGCATGCCGTAATCCTGGGCCGGCTGGAAGAGCTTTTCGCCGCGGATGTTCTGGGGCTTGGGCTCATCCACCTGATAGCCCTGGCTAAGCAGGGCGCGACGCCCCAGTTCGCAGGCGTTGCCCGGCTCCCGGGTGCTCCAGTATTCGAAGGGGGAATTGCTGTCGAAGGATTCGTGCTTGTAGGCCGGTGCGGGCGGCGTGGTGACGCAGGCAGCCAGCAGGGCGCCGCTCAGGAGCGGCAGGAGCAATCGTCGGGTGAGGCGGAAAAACATGGGCGGTACAGCCATAGTGCAATGGGCGCCATCTTAGTGGATTGCAGGCCTTTCGGGGGAGCCGGCGGCGACTCGCTCAGTCCGCCTCCCCGTGCTGCTGCAGCCAGGCCTCGAATTCCGCCGCCGGCATGGGCCGGGCAAAGAGGTAGCCCTGGCCCTGGTCGCACCCCGCGGCATGGAGGAATTCCAGCTGTTCCTGGGTTTCGATGCCCTCGGCGGTGATCTGGAAGCCCAGGGAATGACCCAGGGCGATGATGGCCCGGGCGATGGCCACGTCGTTGGCGTTGTGGGGCAGGTCGCAAACGAAAGCCCGGTCGATCTTCAGATGGTCGATGGGCAACACCTTGAGGTAGGCCAGGGAGGAATAGCCGGTGCCGAAGTCGTCCACCGCCGTGGTCACCCCCAGTTCCTGAATGGCGCAGAGCACCTCCTGGGCGTGTTCGGGGTTCTCCATGATCAGGCTCTCGGTCACCTCCACCTCCAGCACCTCCGCCGGCAGGCCGTGGCGGGCCAGCACCCGGGCCAGGGATTCGGCATAGTTGCTGCGCTCGATCTGCAAGGCCGCCACATTGACGGCGATGCGCCCGGGCTGCAGCCCCCGCGCCCACCATTCGTGAATCTGGCGGCAGGCCAGCTCCAGCACCAGTTCGCCGATGGGCACGATGAGGCCGGTGCGCTCGGCCAGGGGAATGAACTCCACCGGCGAGACCAGGCCCCGCTGGGGGTCACGCCAGCGCAACAGGGCCTCGGCACCGGTGACATGGCGACCGGCCAGATCCAGCTTGGGCTGGTACCAGACCTCGAATTCGCCGTTTTCCAGAGCCCGGCGCAGGGAACGCTCCTGCACCAGCCGCTCCTGGGCCCGGCGGGTCATGTCGGCCTGGTAGAAGCGGTAGTTGTTGCGGCCGCCTTCCTTGGCCCCGTACATGGCCGTATCCGCATTGCGTACCAGGGCCTCGGGGGTGTCGCCATCCAGGGGGGCAATGGCGATACCGATGCTGGCGGTGACCAGGGCGGCCGTGCCGTTCAGCTCGAAGGGCTGCTGCAGGGCCTGGAGCATCTTCTTCACCACCAGGATGGCATCCGTGCCGTGCTCCAAATTGTTGAGGATGACGGCGAATTCATCGCCCCCCAGGCGGGATACCGTGTCTTCCACTCGCACGCATTCCTTGAAGCGCTGGGCCGCCTGCTGCAACAGCAGATCGCCCACCGGATGGCCCAGGCTGTCGTTCACCGTCTTGAAGCCATCCAGGTCCAACAGCAGCACCGCCAGCTCCTGGCCATAGCGCTGGGCCCGTTCCAGGGCGTGCTGCAGGCGGTCGTGGAAGAGGGTGCGGTTGGGCAGGCTGGTGAGGGGGTCGAAATGGGCCAGGCGCTCCAGTTCGGCCTGGGAGTGCTTGATGGCTGAAATGTCCGAAAACACCGCCACGTAATTCACGGCCTCGCCGCCCGGGCCGAGCACCGTATTGATGGTCAGCCACTCCGGATAGAGGGCGCCGCTCTTGCGCCGGTTCCAGATCTCGCCGCGCCAGATGCCGGCCTGGGCCAGGGTTTCCCACATCGTGCGGTAGAAGTCGGCATCCTGGCGATCCGAACGCAGCAGGCTGGGGGTCTGGCCCAGAGCCTCGGCGGCGCTATAGCCGGTGATGTCGGTGAAGGCCTTGTTCACCGAGAGGATGAGGCCCTGGGCGTCGGTGATCATCACCCCGTCCGCCGTGTTTTCCATGACCACGCCGGCCAGGCGCAGCTGTTCGGTGGCGGCCTTGATCTCGGTAATGTCGGTGGATATCCCCAGCACCCCCTGGAGGCTGCCGTCAGCGCCGATGAGGGGACTCTTGGTGGTGAGGTAGACGCGTCCCTGGGGGCCGTCGTCGTTGCGTTCCTCGAAGCGCATGGCGCAGCCCTGGGCCAGCACTTCCTCGTCGTTGCGGCGGTGCTGCCGGGCCACGGCCTGGGGCAGGAACATCTCCCGCGGTCGGCCTTCCATGGTGTGGCGGGAATGCTTCACCGCCCCCTCGAAGAGGCGGTTGCACAGGCGCAGGCGGCCTTCGACGTCGAAGACGTAGATCAGGGAAGGGGCGTTGTCCACGATGGCCTGCAGCAGGGCACGCTGGCGGGCCAGTTCCTCCTCCGCCCGCTTGCGCTCGGAGATGTCGCGCACCACCGCGTACAACACCCGCTGGTCACCCAGGCTCATGGCCGAGAGGGTGACCTCGGCAGAGAACGGGTGGCCGTCCTGGCGGCGGTGCAACCACTCGAAGCGGTGCAGGCCCCGGGCCATGGCAATGTCCACCATGGCCTGTGCCTTGTCGACCGAGGATTGGCCGTCCGGCTGGGCAAAGGGCGACACATCGATGGGGGAAGTGGCCAGCAGGGCCTGCCGGTCGGAGAAGCCGAAAATCGCCACGGCCGCATCGTTGCCGTCGGCGAAACGCCCCTGGTCGAGGATCAGGCAGGGGTCCGGCGAGCGTTCGAACAAGGTACGGAAACGGGTTTCGCTCTGGGCCAGGGATTCCTGCACCACCTGGCGCTCGCCGATCTCCCGGGAGAGTACGGCGTTACGCTCGCGAATTTCCCGGTTGCGCCGGGTCAGCTGAGCCACGAAATAGGCGAGCAGGGCCGTGTTGGCCAGGGCCAGAAGAAAGAGGGGGGAACCGGCGGGGGAGGATTGGGGCCAGCCGCCCTTGGGCACCGCGGCCAGCTGCCAGATGCCGCCGGGAATCTGCACACTCATGGTGGCAGGCTCCTCCTGAAACACCGACGGATCACCCCAGATCATGCCCCCCTTTTCGCCTTGGCCGTCCTGCCCGCGCAAGGCCAGTTCCAGGCTGCCATCCCGGGTCATGCCGCCAGCCGTGAGCAGGCGGTCTACATCCGCCACCATGGAGGCAACGCCCCAGTAACGGCTACCCCCTTCCTTGTTGGTGACGAAGATGGGGCGCCGATGGATCAGGCCCCGGCCGCCCTGAACCAGGTTCACCGGCCCGGCCAGCATCGGCTGGCTCAGCTCCCGGGCCCGCAGGATGAGCGGATATTGGTCCGGCCGCTCCCGGTAATTGAGGCCCAGGGCCCGCTCGTTGCCGGCCAGGGGGTAGACGAAGCGGACGGTATCCTCGGGGGCGATGGCGATGTTGCGGATGTGGGGTGCCGCAGCGATGGCCTGGGAGGCCATGCCGGCAAAGCGCTCCTGGGTGATCCCGCCGTCGTAGCGCAGTAGGTGCACGATGCCTTCGGTTACGCTGAAGGTGGCGAGAATCTGCCCTTCCAGGCGGGCCCGCACGGCAGCCAGTTCGGCGGTGATCTGGGAACGGGCATCGCTGGCCCGCCGCGCCGTATCCAGCTGGCCCAGCAGCCAGGCAAGCACACAGCCCCCCAGCAGGATAGCCGCCAGCAGGGCATGCCCACCCAGGTTATGGCGGCGCGAGGGGGCCGCGCCCGCCTCGGTCATCTGCTCTGCCGCCATGTTGATCCTCTATATCCGGCGATGGGAGCCGGTCAAAAACTGCAATGCCGGGGGCCCATCACGCCCCGGCCCCTCCGCAAGGGCGGAGGCAGTGTGCCCGATCCGCGTTAACGATTCTTTGCGCTGGCACAAAAACCTGATGGATCAGGGCAGAGGCACCCAGCGGCCCTGCTTCACCGTCATCATCACCCGGGCCCGCTGATCCATACCGTTATGGTTGGCCGGGGTCATGGTGAAAACCCCCTGCACCCCCACCACTTCGCGGGAATGCTCCAGGGCATCGCGCAGGGCGGTGCGGAAGGCGGCAGAACCGGGAGCCCCGGCCTTCAGGGCCTGGGGCACGGCCTTCTGCAACAACAGGCCGGCATCGAAGGTATTGGCGCCGAAGGTGGACATGGTACCGGCGCCGTACTTGGCCTCATAGGCCTTGATGTAGCCCTGGGCAACGGCCTTGATGGGGTTGCCCGCAGGCAGGTCGTCCGCCACCAGCATGGGGCCGCCGGCCATCAGGGTGCCTTCGACAGCCTTGCCGCCAAGCTTGATGAAGTCGTTGGTGGCGACACCGTGGGTCTGGTACAGCTTGCCCTTGTAGCCCTTCTCCAGCAGGGAGGCCTGGGGCAGCACCGCCGGGCCGCCGGTGGCGGCGATAAAGACGGCGTCAGGCTTGGCAGCCATCAGCTTGAGGGTCTGGCCGATCACCGACTGGTCGGTGCGCACGAAGCGTTCGCTGGCCACCAGCTTGATGCCGGCCTTCTCGGCCAGGGCGGAGAAGACCTTGAACCAGTTCTCACCGTAGGGATCGTTGAAGCCGATGAAGCCAACGCTCTTCACCCCGGCGGACTGCATGTGGGCAATCACCGCCTCGGCAATCAGGTCATCGTTCTGGGTGGTCTTGAAGACCCATTTCTTCTTTTCATCCATAGGCTGGACGATGGCGGAAGAACCAACGGTGGTGAGCAGGGGCGTCTTCGCCTCGGCAACAAAATCCAGCATGGCCAGGGCGGCCGGGGAGGTAGTGGGGCCGATCAGGGCATCCACCCGGTTCTCGCTGATCAGCTTCTTCACCGCAGTGACGGCATTGGTGGGGTCGGAGGCATCGTCGAGAACGATGTATTCCACCTTCTGCCCGGCGATTTCCGTGGGCAGCAGGGCCACGGTGTTCTTCTGGGGAATGCCCACCTGGGCGGTAACGCCGGTGGAAGAAGCGATGACCCCGATCTTTACCTGGGCCTGGGCCGCACCCGCGGCGGCAATGAGGGAGAGGAGGGCACAGGGCAGGAGGCGGCGAATGTTCATGGCGGATGGGCGAAGGGCTGAAGGTTTGTCGATTATAGCCAGCCCCCGGGGCGGCCGGCCCCTTGGGAATTTCCCGTAAAAACGAACCGGCGGCGGGTTGCCCCGTCGCCGGCCGTCATTATTGGAATTGTTTCTCTGCTGGGGAGGTACGGAAGCTGGGAGAGTTTCACCCCCGTACCGGTGCGACGAAACCAGTGCAAGCTTTGCTGTCACGACGCATTCAGGGCGCCCGTCGCACGGCGCCCATCCTGCTCCGGCGCTCAGAATTTGACCGCGATGTCCTCGTCCAGCAGCATGTACTGGCAGGCCAGACGCCAGCCCGGGGCCAGGTCCTTGACCACCAGTTCATCCAGCTCGGCCTGCTTGACCTTGCCGGCCAGCACCAGGGCGGTCTTTTCCTTTTCCGTCAGGTGCGCCGCCATGGCGGGCTTGTTGCCCAGGTGCAGCACTTCCACGGCACAGGAGCCGCAGTTGCCATCCTGGCACTCGAAATCCACGGGAATCTTGTGTTCCTTCGCCAGACCGAGAATGGTGGAACGGTTGCCGGCGACGGCATACACGGTCACATCCTTCTTCTGCTTGGGGGAGGAAAACGTTACGTTCGGCATTGAATCACTCCTCAAAAAAATCCCGCCCGCCAGCGGAGACCCACTGGACGGGCGGGCAGATCGTCACCGCACGACGTCGAAACTGGTGCCCTTCGGGTCCTTGTCGAGCCCGTCGAAAATCTTGTCGAGAATCTTCACGAGCACGTTGAGGCCGCCCTGGTAACCCCAGATGGGGAAGCGGTGGTGGTGGTGCCGATCGAAGATCGGGAAACCGATCCGGATCAGGGGCACGCCCGTGTCACGCTCCAGGAACTTGCCGTAGGAGGAGCCGATGAGATAGTCGGAAGGCTCGGTGGCCAGCAGGGAACGCATGTGCCAGAGGTCCTTGCCGGCGTAGATCTTGGCCTCCTGGCCGAAGGGGCTGGCTTCCAGCAGGGCGCCGAGCTTGGCCTCGAAGTCCTTGGTGGAGTTGGTGACCACGATGTGCTTGGGCTCGGCACCCAGTTCCAGCAGGAAGCTGACCAGGCCGTAGACCATGTCGGGGTCGCCGAACAGGGAGAAGGTCTTGCCGTGCAGGTAGGCCTGGGAGTCGGCGATGGCGTCCACCAGACGGCCGCGCTCCTTTTCCAGCTCGGCGGGGATGGCCTTGCCGGTGACGCGGGAGACTTCCATCAGGAAAGCGTCGGTAGCGGTGACGCCCACCGGGTTGTGGAAGGCCACGACCTCCTGGCCCTTTTCCTTGATGAACTTGGCGGTGCTGGCGGTGGAGAAGCCCTGCAGCAGGAAGGTGGCCTTGGCGTTGATGGCGGCGCTGCCGGCCTCAATGCTGGTACCGCCGTCGTACATGCGGAATTCGCCGTCAGCCGGGGTATCGAAGACGTCGGAAGGATCGGAAAGGACGGTGAAATCCACGCCCATCAAACCCAGCATGCGCTTCACTTCCCGGTTGTTGCCGACGCAGTAGCCGTCGAAGCCGCCGTTCACGTTGATGGCGGCGCCTTCCTTGCGTTCCTGGCCGGCCCACAGGTTGGTCAGCACACCCTTGAGCATGTTGTCGTAGCCGGTGATGTGGCTGCCGACGAAGGACGGGGTGTGGGCGAAGGGCACGCGGAAGTCTTCCGGGAGGGAACCCTTCTGCTTGGCGGTCTTGATGAAGGCGTCCAAGTCATCGCCGATCACCTCGGCCATGCAGGTGGTGGAGACGGCGATCATCTTCGGCTTGTACAGCGCGTAGGCGTTGGCCAGGCCGTCGATCATATTGTTCAGGCCACCGAACACGGCCGCATCTTCCGTCATGGAGTCGGAAACGCAGGAGCTAGGCTCCTTGAAGTGGCGGTTGAGGTGGGAACGGAAGTAGGCGACGCAGCCTTGGGAACCATGCACGTAGGGCAGGGTGCCTTCAAAGCCGGAAGCACACAGCACGGCGCCCAGGGGCTGGCAGGCCTTGGCCGGATTGACGGTCAGGGCTTCGCGCTTGAAGTTGATCTCCCGGTATTCCCAGGACTTGGTGTAAGCCTCGACTTCCTGCACCTTGGCAGCGTCGGCACCGTCTTCAAACTGCTTCTTGCGGGCCATCAGCTCCTGGTACTCGGGCTGCTTGAACAGCTCGTTGTGGTCGAGAATTTTCTCAGCGGATTGCGGCATTTTGAATCTCCTTTTTGCGCCCCGGGCGGTCATCCCCGCATCGGTCGCGCTTCAAGTTTCCGGCTCCCCTAACCCTCTGCCGACCGGCAGCAGGCATGGGAGGCGGACTCAGTACTTGCTGGCGCCCTGGGCTTACTTCTTCCAGGGGGCCTTGGTCATGTTCCAGACCGGGCTGTTGATGGCCATGTCCATGTCGCGGGCGAAGATGGCGAAACCGTCGTAGCCGTGATACGGGCCGGAGTAGTCCCAGGAGTGCATCTGACGGAAGGGAATGCCCATCTTCTGGAAGATGTACTTTTCCTTGACGCCGGAGCCCACCAGATCCGGACGGATCTTTTCGGCGAACTTCTCGAATTCGAAGCCGGTCACGTCGTCGTAGATCAGGGTGCCGTCTTTGACGTAGTGGGTGGTGCGCTGGTAGTCATCGCCGTGGGCGAATTCGTAACCGGCACCGACCACTTCCATGCCCAGGTCCTCGTAGGCGCCGACCACGTGACGGGGGCGCAGGCCGCCCACGTACAACATGACCTTCTTGCCGTCGAGGCGCGGCTTGTACTTGGCGATGATGCCGTCCACCATGGCTTGGTACTTGGCGATCACCTTCTCGGTGTTTTCCTTGATCTTGTCGTCGAAGTGGGAAGCGATTTCCCGCAGGGAGGCAGCGATCTTGGAGGGGCCGAAGAAGTTGTATTCCACCCAGGGAATGCCGTACTTCTCTTCCATGTGCCGGCTGATGTAGTTCATCGAGCGGTAGCAGTGGAGGAGGTTGAGCTTGGCCTTGGGCGTCTTTTCCATTTCCGCCAGGGTGCCGTCGCCGGACCACTGGGCGATGACGCGCAGCCCCATCTCTTCAAGCAGGATGCGGGAAGACCAGGCGTCGCCGCCGATGTTGTAGTCGCCGATGATGGTGACGTCGTAGGGGGTGGATTCGAAGCCCTTGTTGTCGGCCTTGTCCAGGACCCAGTCGCGCACCATGTCGTTGGCGATGTGGTGGCCGAGGGACTGGGAAACGCCGCGGAAGCCTTCGCAACGCACCGGGACGATGGTCTTGCCGACTTCCTTGCCCTTCTTCTTGGCCACGGCCTCGATGTCGTCACCGATGAGGCCGATGGGACATTCGGACTGGATGGAAATGCCACGGGCCAGGGGGAAGATGGTGCCGATCTCGTCGATCAGCTTTTCCAGCTTCTTGTCGCCGCCGAAGACGATGTCCTTTTCCTGGAAGTCGGAAGTGACCTGCAGGACGGTGAAGTTGTCCACACCGACGGTGCCGGAGGCGTAGTTACGACGGGTGCCCCAGGAATACTGGCCGCAGCCCACGGGACCGTGGGAGATGTGCACCATGTCCTTGATCGGGCCCCACACCACGCCCTTGGAGCCGGCATAGGCACAACCGCGAATGGTCATGACGCCGGGCAGGGACTTGATGTTGGACTTCACGCCGCAGTCGGGCTTGCCCTCTTCGTACACGTTGAGGTGCTTGGCGCGCTTCTTGGCGGCCTTCTCCGGGTAGGCGTCGAGGACCTCCTGGATCAGCGCCTGGTTGCGCGTTTTGTCGTCGAGTACCGCACTCATGTGATTCTCCTAATTAATGCGTTAGCCACAGAGATCACAGAGAGCACAGAGTTTTCGTTGGGCATCACGGCTTCGCCGTGACCTCTGCGCCCCCTGTGGCTCGTAGTCTTTAAGCGGCGGACTTGGACTTGCCGACGATGGACTCGTCTTCCTTGCTCATGATGCCGAACTCGAGCAGCAGGTCTTCCAGCTCGTCCATGGAGATGGGGGTGGGGATCACGCCGTTGCCCTTGTTGGCATGGACCTTCTGGGCCAGGGCGCGGTATTCGCCGGCCTGCTTGGATTCGGGGTCGTACTCCAGCACGGTCATGCGGCGCAGTTCGGCGTGCTGCACCACGTTGTCGCGGGGCACGAAGTGGATCAGAGAGGTCCCCAGCTTCTTGGCCAGAGCGTCGGCCAGCTCGTATTCCTTGTCGGTCTTGCGCTCGTTACAGATCAGGCCGCCCAGACGCACGCCGCCGGCGTTGGCGTACTTCAGAATGCCCTTGGAGATGTTGTTGGCGGCGTACATGGCCATCATTTCGCCGGACATGACGATGTAGATTTCCTGGGCCTTGTTCTCGCGGATGGGCATGGCGAAGCCGCCGCACACCACGTCGCCGAGCACGTCGTAGGAGACGTAATCGACACCGTCGTAGGCGCCGTTTTCTTCCAGGAAGTTGATGGCGGTAATCACGCCGCGGCCGGCGCAGCCGACGCCGGGTTCCGGGCCACCGGATTCGACGCAGCGGATGTCGCGGTAGCCCACCTTGAGCACGTCTTCCAGTTCCAGGTCTTCCACGGAACCGGCATCGGCAGCCAGGGAGAGCACGGTGTCCTGGGCCTTGGCGTGCAGGATCAGGCGGGTGGAGTCGGCCTTGGGGTCGCAGCCGACGATCAGAATCTTCTGACCCATTTCAGCCAGAGCCGCCAGGGTGTTCTGGGAGGTGGTGGACTTACCGATGCCACCCTTGCCGTAGAAGGCGATTTGACGCAGATCACTCATTTCATTTCCCCTCGATGGTTGAAGTCACAAAATCAATCCCGGCGGTGCCAGGCTTGACCTACTATGGCAAGGGGCGTGCCAGGTCCTGTTTTTCCATTCAAGCAGCTGTTTACATGGGGAAAAATAGAAATACGCAACCTTTCCCGGCCATGTTGCGAACACGACAAAGACCCGCGCCACCTGTCGCAAAGGCCGCATTCCCAGCCGCCCCGGCCGGCCGACCGGCGGCGTTCCAACCCCGCACCCGTAATCCCCGCGCCTGCCCCGGCACCCCCGCCGCCCCGGCCCTGACAGGCCCGGCAGCCAAACCCTGGCATCCCCCCGCCTTCGGGCGGCCCGGCACCCACGCCAGGGAATGGATGTTGCTTATGGCTTTCGCATGAAGCCCGATGCTGCTCCCCTCCCCCTTGCGCCGCCCCCCGCGGGGCACAGCACCAATCTGGTGGGGGTGCCGGCGGGGCTGCTGGCCAGCGCCGCCTTCAACGAACACCCCCTGCGCCTGCACATCAGCGGCGTGCGGGAAACCAACCCGGCCCTCTTCCGTATGCTGGAAGACGCCACCAGCCCCGAGGAGGCCATGGAGGCTTTCCAGAAATACATGGCGGCGGTCTTCGGGGTGGATGAAATGGGGGAGCGGCGCCATCGCTCGGCAGGGGACCGAACCGGCCCGGGCGCACGCCATTTCCGCAGCAGCTACCGGCGCCTGCTGCAGGGCTGGGGCTTCGACGCCAACAATCCGGAGGGCGCCGTGCTCAAGGGCTGGGTGGAAAGCCGCTTTGGCCTGCTGCCCACTTTCCACAAGGCCCCCCTGGGCCGTTACCCCTCCGCCGCCTGGATGACCTATGTGGAAGAGAAGATGTGTGGCCGCTTCCACAACAACGCCATCCAGCTGCAACTGGACCTGCTCTACGAGTACTGCCAGTGGATGCTGGCCCGCTACCGCTTTCCCAGTCGCCGCCACCTCACCCTCTACCGGGGCGTGAACGACCTCTCCGAACATCATGTGGTGGCTACCTTGGGTAAGCGGGAAGCCATCGTGCGGCAGAACAACCTCATCTCCTTCACCGACGACCGGGAGGTGGCCGACCAGTTCGGCGACACCCTGCTGGAAGTGCAGGTCCCCCTGTCGAAGATCCTCTTCTGCAACGGCCTGCTGCCCGGGCCGGTACTCAAGGGCGAAGGGGAATTCCTGGTCATCGGCGGCGATTACCGGGTGCAGATGAGCTACTACTGAAGGGAGCCCTGTCGTGTTTCTCACCCACCCCCGCCGACCACCCGCCGCCCCCGGTTCGCTGCTCGACCGCAGCCGGGCCGCCTACCTGGGCTTTGCCATCGGCGATGCCCTCGGCGCCACGGTGGAATTCCTCACCCCCGGCGAAATCGCCGCCCAGTACGGCGTGCACGAGCACATTAGCGGCGGCGGCTGGCTGCGCCTGAAGCCCGGCCAGATCACCGACGACACCCAGATGAGCCTGGCCCTGGGCAATGCCATTCTGGAAAGGCCCGAGTGGGATCTCACCTGCGTCGCCGAGCACTTCCTCGCCTGGCTCAAAACCAAACCCATCGACGTGGGCAACACCTGCCGCCGCGGCATCGTCCGCTACATGCGCCAGGGCACCCTGGAATCTCCCTACAGCGATGGCGATGCCGGCAACGGCGCCGTCATGCGCAACCTGCCGGTGGTCCTCGCCACCCTGGCGGATGACGATGCCTTCGCCCGCAGGAGCCTGGAACAGGCCCACCTCACCCACAATCATCCCCTCTCCGATGTGGCCACCCTGACCCTGGGCTGCATGACCCGGGCCCTCTTGCGGGGCGAGGGCAAGGCCAAAGCCCGGGAACTGGCCGACGCCCTGGTGGCCGGCCACCGCAACTTCCGCTTCGATCCCTACCCGAAGCGGGCCACCGGCTACGTGGTGGATACCGTACAAACGGTGTGTCACGCCTTCTTCACCACCGACAGCTTCGAGGCCTGCGTGGTCAAGACGGTGAACCTGGGGGGCGATGCGGACACCAACGGCGCCCTGGCCGCCATGCTGGCCGGCGCCCATTACGGCGAGGCTGCAATTCCCTTCCGCTGGCTGCGCCGCCTGGACAAGACGGCGCGCATCGCGATCGAGGCCCAGACCGCCGCCCTGCTGGCCCTGGTAAGTCCCGCCGGGGTGCCCTGACCGCCCGCCCCCTCGGAAGGCGGCGGCATATGCGGTATGGTTACGTCCTGACGGAACGCGACCCACGAAAGCCCCCTCATGACCCAGGACAACCAACACCACGTCTTCGAACAAATCGGCAAGATGACCCGGGACCTGCACGAAACCCTGCAGGCCCTGGGCCACGACACCCAGTTCCGGGCCCTGGAACGCACGGCCGATGCCATTCCCGATGCCCGGGAGCGGCTCAACTACGTGCTCTCCATGACCGAGCAGGCGGTCTCCCGCGTGCTCAACGCGGTGGATGCCATCCAGCCCAGCCAGGAGCGCAGCCAGGCCGATGCCCGGCAACTGCTTGCTGACTGGCAGCGCGTGGCCGGCAAGCGCAAGGATTCGAAGGACTACCAGGACACCCTGGCCCGCACCCAGGCCTACCTGCAACAGGCCGAGGAAGACGCCACGGCCAACAAGGCCCAGCTGACGGAAATCGTCATGGCCCAGGAATTCCAGGATCTCACCGGCCAGGTCATCAAGAAAATCGTGGACCTGGCCCAGGACATGGAAAGCCAGCTCCTCACCCTGCTCGCCCGCACCGCCCCGGGCGACGCTGCACCCGCCCGGGAAGGCCTGCTCAACGGCCCAGCCATGGATTCGGACAAGCAACAAAAGCAGGCTTTCGCCTCCCAGAGCGAAGTGGACAACTTCCTCGAAAGCCTGGGGTTCTAACGCGTCCGGCACCCGGCCGGCTACCTTTCAGAGGTGCCGGCCAGGGCTGACAAGCGCCACGGGGTTTTGTATCGTTCCCTACCTGTTCCAGGAGCGACCCCCATGAGCCCTCTCTACCTCGACGACCTCAGCCCCGCCCAGCGCTTCACCACGCCGGGCATCACCCTCACCGAAGCGGAAATCATCGACTTCGCCTGGCGCTACGATCCCCAGCCCTTCCATCTGGACGTGAACGCCGCCGCCGCGTCGCCCTACGGCGGGCTCATCGCCAGCGGCTTCCAGAGCCTGGCCCTGGCCTTCCGCCTGTTCATCCAGAGCGGCATCTTCAGCCACTCGAGCATCGGCTCCCCGGGCATCGACGAGCTGCGCTGGCTGGCGCCGGTACGGCCCGGCGACACCCTGCATACGGAAATCGAGGTGCTGGAGGTGAAACCCTCTTCCTCCAAGCCGGACCGGGGCATCGCCCGCCTCAAATACGTGGCGGCCAACCAGCGGGGCGAGACGGTGCTCAGCTTCATCGTCATGCACCTACTCAAACGGCAGACGACGTGAAGCCGGAAGATCTGCAACTGCTGGTGACCCGCCAGATGCCCTTCGGCAAGCACAAGGGCACGCTCATCGCCGACCTGCCGGGCAACTATCTCAACTGGTTTGCCCGGGAAGGCTTTCCCCCCGGGGAGATCGGCCGCCTGCTGGCCCTGATGCAGGAGATCGACCATAACGGCCTCTCCGACCTGCTCAAGCCCCTGCGCCCCGGGCGATCGGGCTGAAGGCTGAAACCTCACACAGCGCGATAAGCGAGGCCCCGCATGGGGCCTTTTTCAATGGATGTTGAAGCAGCCCGCACTGTCGGCATCATCCCCCAGGCGGGCCAGCTCCAGGCGGATGTGGCGCAGCAGCTGGCTGCCTACGGGCAGGCAATCCCGGGGGCGCACCTGCCAGCCATCTGCGCCGGGGCTGATGTCGGCCACCGTTTCCGCCAGCATTTCGGGGATGCCGTCCTCGATGCCGTAGTAGCGCTCGATCCAGCGGATATGATGGAAGGGCGTGTCGGCCACCAGGGCCGGGTGCTGGCTGAGGGCGGCGGCGATGACCCGGTCGATGGCCACCGAGATGGAGACGCCGGGGTTCTCCGGCAGTTCATGCAGGATGGCCAGCACCCCCTCGCCCTCCAGCGGCCGGGCCAGGGAGAGGCCGCAGAGGGAAGGCCGGCCGGCGTGACGGTAGCGCACCAGCAGCATGGTCAGGCCAGGCACCGGGTCAGGGCATCCACCACTTCCGCCAGGGGCTGGTCGATGACGGTGATGCCCTGCTCGGCGATGAAGCGCAGTTCATTGCGGCTCAGCTCTGCTGCTGGCAACACGGCGAAGTGGGGGCCGGCGGAGCGTTTCATCACCTGCCGGGCGTAGGTACGGGAAAGCTGGTCGCGGAAGCGGCAACCGAAGAAGACGAAGCCCCGACTGCTGCGGCGGCTTTTCACCAATCCGGGGATCGGCGTCTGGATATCGATCTCCGTCAGCACCTCGACGAAATCGGAATCGGAAACGATGAAGTTGCCCGCCGGGCGGACACTGCCCAGGGGCTTGTAGACCAGGGTGCGGCGGGCCTCCAGGCCGGCCTCCGACATGAGGCCGCCGCCGGCGTCGTAGCAGAGGTACCAGCCTTCCCGCACCTCGGCCCGGCTGACGCCCTGGATCTCGGCCCAGTCATCGCTGCCGGCGAAGGCCGCGGCCAGGGCACCGTCGTAGCCCGTATCCACCACCAGGGGCGGTGCCAGGCGGGCCAGCAGGCGGTAGAAGTCCGGCGGCTCGGCGGGGGTGGCGAAGGCTTCCAGCATCAGGTTGCGCAGGGTCTTGCGATGGCGGAAATTCTCGATGTACTGGGCCGTCGCCGTAGGGTTGCGGCGGATGCGCGAGGGCACCGTGGCGCGCTTGGAGAGGAAGCCGGCGAGGGCCTCCGGGGCTAGGGGCAGAGCCGTGTTGGCCGGCGCCAGCAGCACCGCCTCGGGGCCCAGGTAGGGAAGCAGGGCGCCGCCCTTGAGGCCGTCGGCAACGGTCGCCAGCAGGCCGGGGATACGATCGGCGCCCATGGCCTTACTCCTCGTTGAGCTTGGTGGCTTCGATGGTGATGGGCATGGGGGTATCCACCGCCATCTCCGGCAGTTGCAGCTTCCAGCCGTTGCCCAGGGTGATCTGGCCACCCCACAGGGTGGCTTTCTCGGTGAACACCACGTCCTGCTCCAGGTCCTTCTTGGGGACGTAAACCGACAGGTTGCCGTTCTTGTCCTTGCGCAAGGTAATTTTCATGATGCTCTCTCCCTTTTCGTTGCTGGTTTGGTCCAAAGATTCGAGTTCGCGGCCCTTCATGCCGACCAGGCAACCCCGGTCCACGAAGTCCACGCCGTAGATGTAGAACTGCTGCAGAAAGCTGCCGATACTGGTGACGTAGCCCACATCCCCCTTGTGCACCAGCACCTCGCCGATGTCGCGCAGGGGATAGGTGCCGTCGTTCTTCACATACTTGCGGGAGATGACCTTCTCGCCGTAGGTGAACTGGGGGGGACCGTCCAGTTCCACCACCTCGCTGTCCCGGGCGGACATGGCGGCTGCCTCAGGCCTTGTGGCTGGAGCAACCGGCCACGGGGGCCTGCTCCCGCTTCATGAAAGTGACCACGCCGACGCCTCCCTGGCCGGCCGCGGCACTGTCACCGGCCCCACAGCCACAGACGTGGGGGCCGTTGGGGTTGGTGAAGGCGAGGCCGGCGGCAGAGGGGCTCTCCTTGAAGTCGATGGTGTAGCCGTGCAGCAGGCTGCAGCTTTCGGCGGTGAGGAAGAGCAGGGCGCCGTTCTGCTCGATCACCGTATCGCCGGGGGTCGGCACCTCGGCCACGGTGAAGCTGGAATCAAAGCCGGAACAGCCGCCGGGCTTCACGGCCAGGCGGAAGCCAGCGGAGGCGGAGCCTTCGCCAAATCGCACCATCTGGCGCATGTATTTGGCAGCACGGGGAGTGATGGTGACGCACATGACCTTACCTCCGGGGATGAAGTCGGTTGCTGGAGCAAGCGCAGAAAGCGCCGTCAGGGGGTGCCGCCAGACGCCCCATGCGACACCGCACCTGGGCTGTCCGTGTGCCGAGGAGCAGGGCCAGCAGGGCGGTGAGCAGCAGGGTGGCCATGGCGGCGGACTCAGGCCTGGTAGCGTGGCACGCTCTTGTCCACGACGATGCAGTCGGCGGGGCAGGCGCCCAGGCACTGGGGATCGTCGTAGTGGCCGATGCACTCGGTGCAGCCGTCGGTCTTGATGGCGAAGAGGCCGTTCTTTTCGTAGATGGCATCGTTCGGGCATTCCTGCTCACAGGCGCCGCAGGCGGTGCAGGAGGAGGCGTTGATCTTGTAGGCCATGATGGGCTCCTTGTCGTGGGGTGACGTGATGGGTTGAATGGGTCAGGCGACCAGGCTCGCCGCCTCGGCGCGGCGCGCCAGGCGTTGCTGGAACCAGGCCAGGGCCGAGGCTTCGATGTATTCGTGGGCGTAGTCCTGCACCGGCTCGATGCCCGCGGCCTGCAGTTCCTTCATGGGGCAGTGGCCGATCTTGGCCACCAGCACGGCGGCACAGTCCTGGAGGGCATCGAGGATGGAGGGCATGGCCTCCTCTTCCTCGTAGCCGCCGGCGCAGTAGTGCTCCACCTTGCGATGGCCGACGAACTTGGCTCCGGCGGCGGAGACTTCGTACACCTGGAATTCGCTGGCATGGCCGAAGTGCTGGTTGATGCGGCCGCCGCCCCTGGTGGCTACGGCCACCAATGCCTTCTCGGACGCGCCGGCCAGGGCGGCCTTCTTCTCCGCTTCGGCGGCGCGTTGATCGGCCCGTTCCTTTTCGACGAAGTCCCGGTAGGCCTGGCGGGCGGTGGGGTCGTAGGTGGTGGCAATGGTGTCGAGCTTGTCGCTGGTGAATTCCTGACTGCGGTCCTCTCCCAGCATGCCGACGGCGTCGGCGCGGCACTGGCGGCAGTGGCGCATCAGCTTCATGTCGCCTTCGCACTCATCCTGCAGGGCCTTCAGTTCGGCGGCGGTGGGGCCGCGCTGGCCGGTGAGGCCGAAGTGGGTGCCGTGAGCCGGGTCGGAAATCAGCGGCATGATGTTGTGCAGGAAGGCGCCCTTGGCCTTCACCACCCGGTTCACTTCCTTCAGGTGATGGTCGTTGATGCCCGGGATCAGCACCGAGTTCACCTTCACCAGGATGCCGGCGGCGGTGAGCATCTCGAGGCCCAGCATCTGCCGCTCGTGCAGGATCTTCGCCGCTTCCAGGCCGTGGTAGCGCTTGTGGTTGTGGAAGATCCAGGGGTAGATGTGCTGGCCCACTTCCGGGTCCACCATGTTGATGGTGATGGTGACGTGGTCCACGTTGAACTTCTTGATGGTCTCCACATGGTCCGGGAGGGCCAGGCCGTTGGTGGAGAGACAGAGCTTGATGTCCGGTGCAGTCTGCTGAATCAGTTCAAAGGTCTTGAAGGTCTTGGCCGGGTTGGCCAGGGCATCGCCCGGGCCGGCGATGCCGACCACGGAAAGCTGGGGAATCTCGGCCGCCACGGCCAGCACCTTCTTGCCCGCCATTTCCGGGGTGAGCTTCTCGCTCACCACGCCAGGGCGGGATTCGTTGGCACAGTCGTACTTGCGGTTGCAGTAGTTGCACTGGATGTTGCAGGCCGGGGCCACCGCCACATGCATACGGGCAAAGTGGTGGTGGGCCTCGCTGCTGTAGCAGGGGTGGTCCTTCACCTTCTCCCAGATATGGGCAGGCAGGTCGGCCGGGCCGTCACCGGAGCCACAGCTGGAGGAACTGCAGCCGCCGCCGGCCCCGGCACCGCCCTGGGCGGTGGCGATGGGGATGACGCGGCGGATGGCACCGCTGCCGACGCTACTGCCGGGGGTTCCGCTCATTCCAGTGGGGGCGCTGTGGCTCTGCATGTTCCGCTCCTGTCGGGGTTGGGGCTTTTGTTCTCGGACTCCCGTATCGGGGAGGCCGGCGATAGCCTTAGAGCAACCCATGTGCCAGGTCGGCAACTGCCATATTTATCCATTGAAAACAACAGGTTGAAATAACAAAGAGGGATTTGGTGCTTTGTCGCGGACACGACGCCGCTGTATCGAAGCCGACAAAGCCCCGGCCATTGCAATGGCCCCGGCCAGGGGGCCGCAAGCCCCGTCTGGCGCGGCTTGCCGGGGTGTTACTGGCGGCGGGCAAGGTTTGGCACGGTTCTCGCAGTAGCCGTGCAGCATCCATTTCAACTACCTACCCATCGAGGCTGCCATGACCCAAAACGCCGTACTCACCAAACTCTCCGGCAAACTGCTCTCCCCCCTCATCAGCGGCCCCACCGGCAAGGCCGGGCGCTTCGGCTTCCGCGGCGAGCTGGGCCTGGAATTCCCCGAAAGCGTCGCTGGCGAAGCCCGCCCACCCCTGACCAAGGCCGACCAGGTGATCCTCGCCGCCGAAGGCGAGCAACTGGTGTTCTTTGCGGCCCACGTGGATTCCCTGGCCCACCTGGACCACATCGTCGCCATGATGGGCGATGCCCTGGTGCCTGCCGGCAAGTACTTTCTCTTCGCCGGCAACGTGGACTTCTCCAAGAAGTACGCCGTCGAAGTGGGCGGCGTCAGCTGGAACATCTATCCCCTGGACGAGGCCACCGTGTGGAACGAGCTGCTGGACCTGCTCTACCTGGAACGGGGCGACCTGAAGAAGGCTTCTGCCGAAGCCAAGGTGGATGCCGTGGTGGATGCCGCCGCCAAGTACAACGGCAAGCTGCCGGTGATTCCCTACGCCCAGGCCCTGGCCGAGATGGGCGCCGTCAAGGTGCCGGAAAACCGCCCCGTCTAAGGCCCCCGGGGGGCACCGGCCCGGGTTGCCCGCCGCCGCACCCCGCCCTGCGCTCCCCGAGCGCGACGGCGCATATCGCTGTCACCGGACGGGACTGCAGCTGCCTGGAGCAGCTGCGGTCTTGCCGGCCTTAGGTTTCGCCGCTCCCGCCGCCCTCCCCGCCAACCTGAGGGCCAGCCACGGAGGGAAGTTCCCGGGAGCGGCACCCGATCCACCAGGCCACCGCGACGGCATTTCGACCTCACCGGCCATCCTCGCCCACCTCACCTGGCCCACCCCAGGTGCCCACACGCCACCGACGCACTCCCCGTAACCATGGCCCACCTTACCTTTTACGAAAAGCCCGGCTGTGGCGGCAACGCCCGACAACGGGCCCTGCTCGAAGCCGCCGGCCACCGCCTGACGGTACGCAATCTGCTGGCCTGGCCGTGGACGGCGCCGGCCCTGCTGGCTTTCCTGGCGCCCCTGCCCGTGGCGCAATGGTTCAACCGGGCTTCGCCGCGCATCAAGAGCGGTGAGCTGGACCCCGGGCAACTGGACCGCGACACCGCCCTGGCCCTGCTCCTGGCCGATCCCCTGCTGATCCGCCGGCCCCTGCTGCAAATGGGGGAAGAACGGCGGGTCGGCTTCGACCCGGCCGCCATTGACCAATGGATAGGCCTGGAAGGCGCGCTGGATAAGGATCTGGGGGAGGGCTGCCCAAAGGGCCAGGAAACACGGCCCTGTCCGCCGCCTCAGGAGTGAAGGCCGCGCCAGATGGGCTTCTGCGGGCCACCCCATGGGGCAGCAAGGCCAGCGACCGCAACCTCACCTGCATCGCCAAGTCCCTGCCGGCCAAGCCGGCTGCCGCCCATTCCCGCGCCGCCAGGCCGCGGCGGCAATGAACCGGGCGGCAACCGGCCGCCATGGGCAATGGCGGCCAGCCCTTAGAGCCGTTTGACCTCGATGTTGAATTTCTTCAGGGCGTAGCCGATCTGGCGGGGCGTCAGGTTGAGCAGGCGGGCGGCCTTGGCCTGGACCCAGCCGCAACGCTCCATGGCCTCCACCAGGCGCTGCCGTTCGGAAACGAAGGCCTCGCTGCCTTCCGCCAGGTCCTCGTCATCCTCTTCCAGCCCGGCCGGGGGTGCGGCCTCGCCGAGGGGCGGACGGGCCGGCACGGCCACCACCGGAATCGGCTCCCGCAGGCGCACGGGCTGGCCGGGCAGGGCCGACGCCGGGCCGCCCTGGGGCATGACCGGGTGGCAGGCCCGGGAGGCAGTGGAATCCAGCAGCACGGAGGAGAAGCACTGGCCTTTCTGGCAGCGCATGTCAGCCTCGCGGATGAGGTTGCCCCGGGTCATGGTGGCGGCCCGTTCGATACAGTTCTCCAGCTCCCGCACGTTGCCCGGCCAGTTGCAGTGCTGCAGGATTTCCACGGCCCCCGGTGTCATGGTCAGGCGGCGGCCGTTTTCCCGGTTGAAGCGGGTGAGGAAGAAATCCACCAGCAGGGGAATGTCTTCCTTGCGCTCCCGCAGGGCAGGCAGCAGGATGGCCACCACGTTGAGACGGAAGTAGAGGTCGGCGCGGAACTCGTTCTTCTGCACCATTTCCTCCAGGTTGCGGTTGGTGGCGGCCACCAGGCGGAAGTTAGCCTTGTGGGTCTTGTTGCCACCGACCCGCTCGAATTCGTGCTCCTGCAGCACCCGCAGCAGCTTGGCCTGGAAGGAGGGCGAAATGTCGCCGATCTCGTCGAGGAAGAGGGTGCCGCCATCGGCCATTTCGAAGCGGCCCTTGCGCTCGGCGGTGGCGCCGGTGAAGGCGCCCTTTTCATGGCCGAAGAGTTCCGATTCGAGCAGGGTTTCCGGCAGGGCGGCGCAGTTCACCTTGACGAAGGGGCCCTTGGTGCGCGGCGAGAGGTAATGGATGGCGTGGGCGATGGCCTCCTTGCCGGTGCCCGATTCGCCCCGCAGCAGGATGGTGGAATTGCCCGGCGCCGCCAGGTGCACGTCGGCGAACACTTCCTTCATGCGCTTGGAGCGGCCGATGACGTTTTCCACGTCGTACTTGCCCTGCAATTGTTTTTGCAGGCGGTGGGTTTCGAGCATCAGCTGGGCCCGCTCGGCGGCAATGGCCTGGTGCAGCTTGAAGGTCTGGCCCACCAGGCTGGCCACCAGGGAGAGGATGCGCACGTCCCGGTCGAAACTGATGGGGCGGGGCGAGTTGGGCGGGCGGTCCACGCTGAGCACGCCGATGACGCCCCGGCCGTCCTTCACCGGCACGGCGATGAGGGCCACCCCGGTGCAGCGGGCAAGATCCCGGCCGGTGCGGTTGATAAACAGGGGATCCTGGGTGATGTCGGGCACCACCAGGGGGGTGCCGTGGCGCAGGATGTGGCCGGCGACGCCGCTCTCGGCATCCAGCACGATGTCTTCCTCGACGGAGAAAGGCACGCCGGCTGCACCAAGCACGTGCAATTTCCCCTCGCCCTGCACCAAGCTGACCATGGCGTGCTGCATGTGCAGGTGGGTGAGCATCACATTGAGGGCCTCCCGCACGGCTTTCTGGAAGTCCAGTGAGGAGGTGAGAATCTTGCTGATCTCGTAGATCGTGACCAGTTCTAGGTCCGCAGCGCGGTCAAGGATAGCCGTTGTCATGCTTTACTCCTGAGAAGTACCTCGCCTCCCACCGACATCCTTTTTCTTATGGGGCGATATGAGCAGGTTCCATGCCACAGCAGGAAGGCGGCACGGGTCGTAGCAACGAACGGCCGCGCCGCTGTCGCCCCGGGGACGGACTGCAAGATGGAGAAAGACGCGGGGCTCCGCTGTGAGCGTCGGCGGCGCAGGCGAAGGCGAAAGCGCAACGCAAGCCGGCAGGAAGTAGCGGCGGCGCCGTACGGGTAGGGTGTCGCAATGGGGAAGGCGCAGTAGGACAGCCGGCAGGGAGCCGTGCTTTATCTCGGCCCGGAAAGGCAGAAGGGACGGGCATCCCCGGCCTGGCAGACCGGAAACGCCCGTCCCTCCTGGGGAACGGCGCGGGGGTGGCGCCGCGCCTTATTCGATGCCCTGGCTGGCCAGGTATTCCTCGTAGGTGCCCTTGTAATCGACGATGCCGTCCGGCTTGATCTCGATGATGCGGGTGGCCAGGGAGGAGACGAATTCCCGGTCGTGGGAGACGAACACCAGGGTGCCCTTGAAGAGGTCCAGGGCGGTGTTGAGGGATTCGATGGATTCCATGTCCAGGTGGTTGGTGGGCTCGTCCAGCAGCAGCACGTTGGAGTGCAGCAGCATCAGCTTGCCGAACAGCATGCGGCCCTGTTCGCCGCCGGAAATCACCTTCACCGACTTCTTCACCTCGTCGCCGGAGAAGAGCAGCCGGCCCAGGGTGCCGCGGATCAGGGTTTCCACGTCGCCGCCCTCGTAGCCGCCCTGGCGCACGAATTCGGTGATCCAGTCGGTGAGGTTCTTGTCTTCGGCGAAGTCGCTGGCGTGGTCCTGGGCGTAGTAGCCGGGCTTGGCCTTCTCGGCCCACTTGATGGTGCCGTAGTTGGGCTGCAGCTGGCCCAGCAGCAGCTTGAGGAAGGTGGTCTTGCCGACGCCGTTTTCACCGATGACAGCAATCTTGTCGCCGGCCTCGATGTTGCAGGTGAAGTTCTTGAACAGGGGCGCGGCAGGGTCGTAACCGAACTTCAGGTTCTCGATCTCCACCGCCAGACGGTGCAGCTTTTCCTTCTCGTCGAAGTCGAAGCGGATCCACGGGTACTGGCGGGAAGAAGGCTTCACGTCTTCCGGCTTGATCTTGTCGATCAGCTTCAAGCGGGAGGTGGCCTGCTTGGCCTTGGACTTGTTGGCGGAGAAGCGGCGCACGAAGTCCTGCAGTTCGGCGACCCGTTCCTTGGCCTTGGCGTTGGCGTTCTGCTGGCGCTCCCGGGCCTGGCTCGAGGCTTCCATGAAGTCGTCGTAGTTGCCCGGGTAGATGGTGATCTTGCCGTAGTCCAGATCCGCCATGTGGGTGCACACCTGATTCAGGAAGTGGCGGTCGTGGGAAATGATGATCATGGTGGAGTTGCGCTCGTTGAGCACATCTTCCAGCCAGCGGATGGTGTTGATATCCAGGTTGTTGGTGGGTTCGTCCAGCAGCAGGATATCCGGGTTGGCGAACAGGGCCTGGGCCAGCAGCACCCGCAGCTTCCAGCCCGGGGCGACTTCGCGCATGGGGCCGTTGTGCTTGTCCACCGGAATGCCGACGCCCAGCAGCAGTTCGCCGGCCCGGGATTCGGCGGTGTAGCCATCGTACTCGGCGAACTTGCCTTCCAGCTCGGCCGCCTTCATGTAGTCCTCTTCCGTGGCTTCCGGATTGGCGTAGATGGCGTCCTTCTCGGCCATGCAGGCCCACATTTCCTCGTGGCCCATCAGCACCACGTCCAGCACCCGCATGTCTTCGTAGGCGAACTGGTCCTGCTTCAGGTAGGCCATGCGCTCATGCTTGTCCTTGGAGACGTTGCCGGCGGAGGACTCCAGGGCGCCGCAGAGGATCTTCATGAAGGTGGACTTGCCCGCCCCGTTGGCGCCGATGAGGCCATAGCGGTAGCCCTCGCCGAACTTGACGTTGACGTTCTCGAAGAGGGGTTTGGCCCCGAACTGCATGGTGATATTGGCGGCGACGAGCATGGGCGATCCTGGAAAGACGGAAGAAGCGCGGAACAACGAAAGAGGCTGCAACAAACGGAACAGCGAACAACAGCGAAAAGCGGGTGATGCAAAGACAGAGGGCGGCCTCTAGCCGCCCTCGTCATTCAAGCCGGTCGGTGCTTACTTGGCGCCGAGGATGGGCTTGTTACGGGCGTGGCCTTCGGCGGCGTAGACAGCCTTGCGCACAGCCTTGGGGCTGTTGCGGAACAGGCGCTTGGCGGCCTTGGACAGGCAGCGGCGTTCCAGGGTGGAACGGCGGGTACGGTTGGCGGTAGCAGCCATGGTTTTCTCCGGTCATCGCTCCCTGCGGGAGGCGTGACGCAACGGTTGGAAAAGCAGGTCAAAACGGCCAAAGGCGCCGGTCTGGCCTGAAGTCAAAGATCAGGGGCGTGAATTTTAAAGGTTTTTTGCCGTTTTGGGCAGTCCACACCGGGCCGGCATGGCCAAGAATCCCTGGCTGATGGGGTAAACTGGCGCCCATGGCCGATTGCGCAGACCTCCCCGCCCTCGATGTGACCCACCTGGGTCAGGTGTTCACGCCGCCGGCCATCGTGTCGCGCATGCTTGCCCTGCGCCGCAACGGCGGCCGGATGCTGGAGCCCGCCTGCGGCGACGGCGCCTTCTTCCGCCACCTGCCGGCCGGCGCCGTGGGCATCGAGGTGGACCCGCGCCACGCCCCTGCTGGCGCCCGCATCATGGATTTTTTCGCCTATCCGGTGCGGGAAAAATTCGCCACCATCATCGGCAACCCGCCCTATGTGCGCTTCCAGGACATCCCCGCGGCAACCCGCCAGCAGTTGCCCCTGGCGCATTTCGACGGCCGCTCCAACCTCTACCTCTTCTTCATCGAGAAGTGCCTGCGCCATCTGGCCCCCGGCGGCGAGCTGATCTTCATCACCCCGCGGGATTTCCTCAAGGCCACCTCCGCCGTGGGCCTCAACCGCCTGCTCCACGCCGCCGGCACCATCACCGATTTCATCGAACTGGGGGATGCCCGCATCTTTGCCGGCGCCAGCCCCAACTGCGCCATCTGGCGCTTCGAGCAGGGCAACTTAAGCCGCCGCACCCGCTACGAAGCCCGGGGCCAAGTGGAGGAACGCCACTTCCTGCTGGCCGGCGGCCATCTCGCCTTCACCCGGGAACCCTGCCCGGTGCGCCTGCAGGATGTCTTCTACGTCAAGGTCGGCGCCGTTTCCGGGGCCGACGACCTGTTCGCCTCCGTCGAGCACGGCAACCAGGAATTCGTCTGCGCCGGCACCGTGCGCACCGGCCAGACCCGGCCCATGATCTACGACGTGGAACACCCGGTGCTGCGGCCCCACCGAGAGCGCCTCATCCGCCGCCGCATCCGCCGCTTCGACGACAACAACTGGTGGAAATGGGGCCGCGGCTGCCACCTCAGCGACGCCCCCCGCATCTACGTGAACGGCAAGACCCGGGTGGAACGCCCCTTCTTCCTCCACCCCTGCAACTACTACGACGGCGCGGTGCTGGCCCTTTTCCCCCACGACCCCACGGTGGACCTGGCAGCCCTGCGGGACCTGCTCAACGCCGTGGACTGGGAAGCCCAGGGCTTCGTCTGCGACGGCCGCTTCCTCTTCGCCCAACGCTCCCTCGAACAGGCCCTGCTGCCCGCTGCCTTCGCCCCCTACGCCCGGCCCGCCGCCCATGACTGACGCCGCCCTGCCCCCGATCCAGGCCGATGCGCCCCTGGACCGCCTCAACACCCTGGCCCTGCCCGGCCGCGCCCAGCAGCTGCTGACCATCACCGCACCAGCCCAGCTCACGGCCCTGGCCCACCAGCCGGCCCCGGCCCGCCGCTTCATCCTCGGCGGCGGCAGCAATCTGGTGCTGCAAGGCGACTTCCCCGGCCAGGTCCTGCGCATGGCCATCCCCGGCCGAGAGCTGGCGGCGGAAGACGACGACGCCTGGTATCTCCGCGCCGGCGCCGGCGAGAACTGGCACGACTTCGTGCGCTGGACCCTGGCCGCCGGCTACCCGGGCCTGGAGAACCTCTCCCTCATCCCCGGCACCGTCGGCGCCGCCCCGATCCAGAACATCGGCGCCTACGGCCTGGAAGTGGGAGAACGCTTCCACCACCTGGAAGCGGTGGACCTGACCACCGGCGAGGTGGTGCGCTTCGATCGCCACCAGCTGCGCTTCGGCTACCGGGACAGCCTCTTCAAGCAGGAAGGCTGGCATCTTGATGGCCGCTACGCCATCACCCACGTCACCTTCCGCCTGGAGAAACACTGGCAGGCGGTGACCCGCTATGCGGACGTGGAAAAGGAACTGGCCGCCGCCGGCATCGCCGCCCCCACGGCCCTGCAGGTCTCGGACGCCATCATCGCCATCCGCCAGCGCAAGCTGCCGGACCCGGCCCAGGTGCCCAACGCCGGCAGCTTCTTCCACAACCCGGTGGTGGACGCCGCCACCGCCGCCCGGCTGGCAGCCGAATACCCGACCCTGCCCCAGTACCCCCAGCACGACGGCCGGGTGAAGCTGGCCGCCGGCTGGCTGATCGAGCAGGCGGGGTGGAAGGGGAGGAATCTGGGGCCGGCGGGGATGTATGAGAAGCAGGCCTTGGTGCTGGTGAATCGTGGCGGCGCCACGGGGGCGGATGTGGGGGCCGTGATGGCGGCCGTGCAGGCCAGTGTGCGGGAGAAGTTTGGCGTCGGGCTCACGCCGGAGCCGATTTTTCTCTGAGGCTTTTGGTCTGAGTGCTGAGGGTGATTTTCCCTCGGGCGTGATGGGGTGTTTTACGGCTGGGTTCCGCGCCTGACGCGCGGGTTACTTTTCTTGTCTTGCCAAGAAAATGTAACCAAAAGAAGGCGCGCCCGGTTTGGCGCCCCTTCGGGGTTCCCTGTGCTACTCGCTTCCGGCGGGGGCTGCGCAACTCGGGCCTAAAGGCCCTCAAACAGTGCTCGCCCTTTTCCCGCCAGAACCTCCGTTGCTCGGCGCCGCACAGGGCATACATGACACTGTCTATCCGAATTGCGCAGTCGTTACTAACGATTAATGCTTTCCTCAGCCCCAGCCAAATCGGCTATTAGGTACTATTTATCACGCAATTCAATTTGACTACGTTTCTCAGCCGGAAGTGAATCGTAGAGGGACTCAATCATCTTTGGCTGCGTAATCATTGCGTCAGTGATTATGTTGACCAAGTTAAATAATGCGACCGCACTTTTGGCGCTCATCATTTAGATCAATTGTTCCCGGGTGAACAGCTTCATTTCCGATGACCCGAACCACATCTAGACTCTTTTGAATGGTTGGGTTGAGTCCCTTTTTCACCAAGGAAGCAATGTCTGCATTGATATTTTTCCCAGGCTCCCCAAGGTGCTTACAAAGTTTCTGAACACATAGCCGAAGGAGTGCCGCTGCACCTCTAGGTGAATCGCCAACGATACGGCTTGCTTCGTTGTAATCATCAAGAATTTCTTCGGGAATATCTGCATTTGGCGGTGGAGCTTGTGTGGCTATGGGATGAATCAAATTGTCGTTCACCCAAATTGATTCGTTATGGCAGTGACAGCACCAAGCAAACCATACCCCTTGAATGTTCTGATAGCTGCCTTGCCCGAAGGTTGAAGCCGCACCCCCCCATAACTGATTGGCATAGACATGACAACAAGGGCAATGAAACGCCGTTTTTAGATGTTGTGGAGGAATATAAGGTGTTGCACCCATGGTGAATTCTCTGTCTTTTTTCTGGGTAAATGCAGATGGGAAAAGTATCAAACTGCCATGAAGCTCAGAGAATAAAACTTACCTTCGGTTCTTCAACCGCGCAACTCAAATAGTGCGTATGACATTCTGCTGTAACTTTATAGTTCTTGGCCCTTTGTCATATCAACCGTGATTGGCATTCCTCATGACTCATTCCCCTTCCACCCCCGCCGAGCAGCGGAAGGCGGGCGGGGGGTTTTCGGCGAGGACTGTTTGAGCCCCCGCAGGGGGCGAGTTCCGCAGCCGCCCCGCTCGACTGAGCAGCGCAGGGAAGCCCGAAGGGCCGGGGGTGAGGGTTCCCCTTCTTTTGGTTCCTTTTCTTGGGGAAGCAAGAAAAGGAACACGCGCGTCAGGCGCGGAACCCAGCCGCCAATCCACCAACCACGCCCAACCAACCCCACCACCCCAAGAGCAAACAGACAAGCCACTCTCGGCCAACCCCATACCGAAGATGCCCGTCCCTATTACCTCTCCACCAACCTCACTTCCCCGCCGCCAAACAAGCCGCCGCCCCTTCCGCCAATCCCTCAGCCATCGCGCGCTGCCGCGAACGATCCCGCAACAACAACTCCTCATCCCGATGCTTCAACACCCCCGCCTCAAACAACACCGACGGCATCGCCCCGTGTGAGATGACGAACAGCGTGTCATAGAAGCGCACCCCATTCTCCTCATCCGCCCAGGGCCGGGGCGTGCCGGCGGCGGTGGTGCCGTGGTGGGTGGCGGGGACGAAGCCCCGGGCCTTTAGCGCCCGCCCCATGGCCGAGGCGCAGGCGAGGCTTTTGTCCAGCCGGGGATTGCGGTGGGAGATGAAGAGGGCGAAACCCCGGTCCTCGTCGGCAAAATCCAGGTCTTCACCCATCCAGTTCCAGGCGGTGAGCTTGAAGGAGGCCACCGAGTCGTGATGGATGGAAAGCAGGAAGTCGCTGCCGGCGGCGGCATCGACCCGGGCCTGCAGGCTCTCGATTTCGCCGTCGAAATTCACCGGCTGCACCGTGAGGCCCCGGGCTTCCAGCACCGGCCGCAGCACCCGGGCCAGGTTGAGGTTGAAGTCGAATTCGGTACTGCCCCGGGCGCTGATGGCGCCGGAGTCCCACAGGCCGTGGCCCACGTCCACCGCCACGGTGCCGGCGGCCCGGGCCGGGAGGGGGGCGAGGGCGGTCAGCAGCAGGCAGGCTAGAATGGCGGCCATGCTCCAGGGCCGGCGCCGCCGCCCTTCACTCTGACTCTGCGTGATTCCCATGGCCAAGAAAACTCCTTCCGTCGCACTGCCGTCTGTCGATTACCGCCTGGTGCCCCTCAAGCCCGAGGCCCATCTGTTCCAGGTGACGTGCACCGTAACCGACCCGGACCCGGCGGGGCAACGCTTTGCCCTGCCCACCTGGATTCCCGGCAGCTACATGATCCGGGAATTCGCCAAGAATATCGTGCGCATCGAGGCCAGTGCCGGCGGCAAGGCGGTGGGCCTGACCCAGATCGACAAGGCCACCTGGCAGGCGGAGAAGGTGCCCGCCGGCACCGCCTTGAGCGTGACCATGGAGGTCTACGCCTGGGACCTCTCGGTGCGAGGCGCCCATCTGGATGCCAGCCACGGCTTCTTTAACGGCACCAGCGTCTTTCTCTGCGCCCTGGGCCAGGAAGACCGGCCTTGCCGGGTGGAACTGGTGAAGCCCCAGGGCAAGGCCTACGCCGCCTGGCGGGTGGCCACCAGCCTGCCCGTGGCCAAAGGCGAAAAGGGAGAAATGCGGGGCGCCGCCACCCTCTACGGCTTCGGCCGCTACCGGGCTGCCGATTACGACGAACTGATTGACCATCCGGTGGAAATGGGCACTTTCGCCCTCATTGAATTCAAGGCCCGGGGCGTGCCCCATGCCATCGCCGTCACCGGCCGCACGGACGTGGACCTGAAGCGTCTGGCCGCCGACCTCAAACCCATCTGCGAATGGCAGATCGATCTCTTTGGCGGCAAGGCCCCCATGGAGCGCTACGTCTTCCTGGTGATGGCCGTGGGCGACGGCTACGGCGGCCTGGAGCATCGCGCCTCCACGGCCCTGCTCTGTTCCCGGGACGACCTGCCCAACAGCAATACACCCGCCAGCGCCCCCCTGCCCGAGGCCTACGTCACCTTCCTCGGCCTGTGTAGCCACGAGTATTTCCACACCTGGAACGTGAAGCGCATCAAACCGGCCGCCTTCGTCCCCTACGACCTCACCCAGGAGGCCTACACCCGCCTGCTGTGGGCCTTCGAGGGCTTCACTTCCTATTACGACGACCTCTGCCTGGTGCGCAGCGGCGCCATCGACAGCGCCACCTATCTCAACCTGCTGGCCAAGACCGCCAGCGCCGTGAAGAAGGGCCCGGGGCGCCACCTGCAGAGCGTGGCCGAATCCTCCTTCACCGCCTGGACCAAGTATTACCGGCAGGACGAAAACGCTCCCAACGCCGTGGTCAGCTATTACGCCAAGGGCTCCCTCATCGCCCTGGCCCTGGACTTGAAGCTGCGGGCCGAGAGCGGCGGCAAGGCGAACCTGGATCAGGTGATGCAGCTGCTGTGGCAGCGCCATGGCCGTACTGGCATCGGCGTGGTGGAAGAGGGGCCTAACAGCGTCTTCGCCGCCGTGGCGGAGGTGGGCGGGGCAGCCGCCGCCCGCTGGCTGAAGCAGGCGGTGACGGGCACCGGCGATCTGCCCCTGGAGCGGCTGTTGAAGCCCTTCGGCGTCACCCTGGCTTGGGAAGCGGCTTCCAGTCTGCCTGTCCTCGGTGCCAAGACCGGCGGCGAGGGTAGCGAGGTGAAGCTGACCAGCGTGTACAACGGCGGCCCGGCGGAAGCGGCGGGTCTCTCCGCCGGCGACGTGCTGATCGCCTGGGACGGCCTCAAGCTCACCCCCGCTGCCCTGGAGAAGCGCCTCAAGCGCCACCGGGCGGGGGATCAGGTAAAGCTGCACGCCTTCCGCCGCGATGAATTGATCGAGGCCACCCTGACCCTGGCCGCCCCGGCGGCCGACACGGCGAAACTGAGCGTGAACGCCAAGGCCGACCGGGCCGCCCAGGCCCTGCGCCAGGGCTGGATCGGCGCCTGACCCTCGTGGAGAAGCCCGTCATGACTGCCCCCCGCGCCATCCACTTCGCCGACCCGCTGCCGGCGCCCACCCTGGACCAGCCCGCCCCGGAACGCTGTATCGGCGCGCCGCCCCAGCGCACCACCTGGGAGCTGTACGAGCAGCAGGGCATTTCCATGGGCGTGTGGGCCTGCGAACCGGGGGCCTGGAAGATCGCCTTCCACGCCCATCGCCACGAGTTCTTCCAGGTGCTGGAAGGGCGGCTGCGGCTGATTGCCGACAGCGGCGAGATGCGGGAATACGGCCCGGGCGACGCGGCCATCATTCCCGCTGGTTTCAACGGCGTTTTCGAGGTGCTGGAAGCGGTGCGGAAACGCTATGTGATGGTGGACCAGCCAGGGCCGGCCTGAGGGGGCAGCAGCACCGCCCGCCGGGGCGCTTACAGCACCGCCACCTGATTGCGGCCGTAGCGTTTGGCCTGGTAGAGGGCAGCATCGGCCCGGGCCAGGATGGGCTCAAAATGGCGGTCTTCGGGCCGGAACTCGGCGGCGCCGATGCTCACCGTGTAGGGGATGGCGAGGTCCCCCACCTGGGCCGGCGTGCCGGCTACTTCCTGGCAAAGGCGCTGACCCAGCACCCGGGCGCCTTCCAGATCCGTATCCGGCAGCAGGATGCAGAATTCCTCGCCGCCCATGCGGCCAAAGAGGTCCACACTGCGCAGGCAAGCCTTCACCCGGCGGGCAAAATCCCGCAGCACTTCGTCGCCGGTGGCATGGCCGTGGGTGTCGTTGATGTGCTTGAAGTAGTCCAGATCGAGCATCAGCACACCGGCGGAGCGGGGAGAGCGCTGGAAGCGCCCCATTTCCTGCTCCACCTGCCGGAGGAAGTGGGAGCGGTTGGAGAGGCCGGTCAGGGCGTCCGTGGTGGCCAGCTGGCGCAGCTCCACTTCGAGCTGCTTGGTTTCGGTGATGTCGAGCATGAAGCCGCTCCACACCGCCGATTCGCCAGGCTCCAGCACATTGGCCCGGGACGAGAGGCGAATCCATTTTTCCCGGCCGGAGGGGGTAGTCAGGCGCACTTCGGCAGCAAACAGGTCGCTACCCCGGCGGGCGCGTTCCTCCTCGGATTCCAGGCGCTGGCGGTCTTCCGGGTGCACCAGATTCCAGAAACGGTTCACGTCCTCGAGGATGACCTCCGGTGCCAGCTCGAAAAACTCCTCGCAGCGGGCATTGAGGTAGAGGAACTTGCGCCGCCCGTCGGGCCAGATGATGTAGTCGTAGAGCACGCAGGGCACGGTGCGGGCCAGCCGCTCGAAACGTTCCTGGCTGGCCTCCAGCTCCCATTCGGCCCGCTTGCGCTGGTCGATGTCGGCAATGTTGCCCACCAGACCCACCGGCTTGCCTGCATCGTCCAGCAGGGCCTTGCCGGTAAGGTTGCCCCAGAATTCGCTGCCATCCCGGCGCCAGTAGCGGCGTTCCACATTGACGCTGGGAATGCCCTGGGCCATCAGGGCCAGCATCTTCTGCCGGCCGGCCTCCCGCTCGGCGGGATGGACCAGGCTGACGTACTCGCTGTCGATCAGCTGCGCCATGGTGCAACTGAACATGTCGGCCATGCGCTGATTGGCATGGACGATATGCCCCGTCATGTCCACCAGGAAGATGGCCACGCTGGAACTGTCGTAGATCGCCTGAAGCAGGGTCTTCTCTGCGGTAAGCAGGGGCATTGCCGCACAACTCCTGGAAGAACGGGGGGATGCCGGGAAACGTACGTCGAGTCTATGGTAGCCCCCCGCCAGCGGGCTGACCATAGCGGACGAGATGACATAGCGTCGCCTGGCCTGCCCGGAGCCCCCGTGCTAGCCTGAAGCCATTCCCGACCATCTCTTGCGCCACCATGTATCAGCCGGATTATCAGGGCGGCAGCATCGCCAATCTCATGGTTTCCCTTGGCCAGGCCTGCGGTGCCCCGGCAGGCACCTGCCCGCCCCTGCGGCAAGCCCCGGCCGCGGACCTGGGCAGCGTCACCAACCTCGTCCTGCTGGTGGTGGATGGCCTGGGTTACGATCTGCTGGCGGAAAACCCCGGCCCCCTGGCGCCCTATCTGCGAGGCTGCCTGACCTCGGTCTTTCCCAGCACCACCGCCGCTGCCATTCCCACCTTCATGACCGGCCTGCCCCCCAGCCAGCACGGGCTCACCGGCTGGCACATGTGGCTGCGGGAAGTGGGCAACCTGCTGGCCATCCTGCCCCTCACGGCCCGGCCCGGCGCCCCGGCCCGACAACCCCTGCCGCCCCCCGACGCACTGCCGGCCCGGCTCTTCCGCCACCCCACCCTGTATGCCGGGCTGCAACGCAGCAGCTACGTGGTGTCACCCCGCTTCATCGCCCACAGCCCGTTCAACCGCTACCACAGCCGGGGTGCCGCCCGGCTGGCCTATCGCGGCCTGGACGGCCCGGAAGGCTTGTTCGGCGCCCTCTCGGGGCTGGCGGCCAAGGCGGGCAAGAAGTTCGTCTACGGCTATTGGCCGGACTACGACAGCACCGCCCACGCCCACGGCTGCCGTAGCCCGGAAGCTCTGGCCGCCCTCGCCGCCTTCAGCCAGGCCTTCATCGAATGGCTGGCGACCCTGGGCGGCAGCGATACCCTGGTGCTGGTCACCGCCGACCACGGCTTCATCGATTCCCCGCCGGAGCGGCGCATCGCCCTGGCCGACCACCCGCTGCTGGCGGACTGCCTGGCCCTGCCTCTGTGCGGTGAGCGGCGCAGCGCTTGGTGTTACCTGAAGCCGGGCAAGGCGACGGTCTTCGAGGCCTACGTGCGCCAGCACCTGGGCCATGCCGCCCTGGCCATGCCCCGGGAACGGCTGCTGGCGGAAGGCTGGTTCGGCCCCGGCCCGGCCCACCCGGAACTGGCCAGTCGCATCGGCGATTACGCCCTGCTGATGCGCGACAACTGGACCATCTACGACACCCTGCCCGGGGAACAGCCCCTGGACCTGCTGGGCATGCACGGCGGCCTCAGCCCGGCGGAAATGCGCGTGCCCCTGCTGGTGGCCCGGCCGTGAACCTGGGGCGGCGCAGCGAAAACGACAGCTTGCATCACGGGTGGGACCTGAGCCCGGCCGAGGCCAGGGAGGTGCAACGCCGACTGGCCGGGCAGGTGGAACGCGAAGACCGCCTGGGCCCGGTACGCACCGTCGCCGGGGTGGATGTAGGGTTCGAGGCCGGCGGGCGCATTACCCGGGCCGCCGTGGTGGTGCTGGACTTTCCTTCCCTGGTGCCCCTGGAGGAGGTGGTGGCGCGGGTGCCCACCGCCTTTCCCTATGTGCCGGGCCTGCTCTCCTTCCGCGAAGGGCCGGCCGCACTGGCCGCCGTGGCACAACTGTCCCGGCGACCGGACCTCATGCTCTACGACGGCCAGGGCATCGCCCATCCGCGCCGCCTGGGCATTGCCAGCCATCTGGGGCTGCTGTTGGACATACCGAGCATCGGCGTGGCGAAAAGCCGCCTTGTTGGCCGCCATGAGGCGCCGGGCGAGGCCAAGGGGGATTGGGCGCCCCTGTGGGACAAGGAAGAAATGATCGGCGCCGTGCTGCGCAGCCGGCGGGGCGTGGCGCCCCTCTATGTTTCCATCGGCCACCGGGTCTGCCTGGAAACGGCCCGGCACTGGGTGCTGGCCTGCACACCGCGTTTTCGCCTGCCAGAAACGACCCGGCGGGCCCATAAACTCGCCTCGGGCTGAGTTCGCGGGCCCGCCGGGGCGGGTTTGCAATCGCGGAGTAGGGCCTGCGGCAGCGCCTGGGCGCTGCCGGACGTTCAGCCGCCCAGCTTGGCCTTGAGCAGGTCGTTCACCTGCTGGGGGTTGGCCTTGCCCTTGGCGGCCTTCATCACCTGGCCCACCAGAGCGTTGAAAGCCTTTTCCTTGCCGGCCTTGTATTCGGCCACGTTGGCGGCGTTGGCGGCCAGCACTTCATCCACCAGCTTTTCGATGGCGCCCGTGTCGGTGATCTGCTTCAGGCCCTGCTTCTCGATGATCTCGTCGGCGCTGGCGTCTTCGCCATTCCACAGGGCCTCGAAGACCTTCTTGGCGATGTTGTTGGAGATGGTGTTATCGGCGATGCGGGCGATGAGGCCGGCCAGCTGGGCGGCACTCACCGGGGAGGCGGCGATGTCCTTGTCCTCCTTGTTGAGGCGGGCGGACAGTTCGCCCATGACCCAGTTGGCGGCGCTCTTGGCGTTGGCCGCGCCGGCGGCGGTCACCACGGCGTCAAAGTAGTCGGCCACTTCGAGGGAAGCGGTGAGGGCGGTGGCGTCGTAGGCGGAAAGGCCCAGCTGCTCCATGAAGCGCTGGCGCTTGGCCTCGGGCAGCTCCGGCAGGGTGGCCTTGGTGCGCTCCACCCACTCCCGGGAGATGACCAGGGGCAGCAGGTCGGGGTCCGGGAAGTAGCGGTAGTCGTGGGCGTCTTCCTTGGTGCGCATGACCCGGGTCTCGCCGGAGTCCGGGTCGAACAGCACGGTGGCCTGCTGGATCTTGCCGCCGTCTTCCAGGGTGTCGATCTGCCACTGGATTTCGTAGTCGATGGCCTGCTGCAGGAAGCGGAAGGAGTTGAGGTTCTTGATTTCACGACGGGTGCCCAGGGGCTCGCCGGGGCGGCGTACGGAGACGTTGGCGTCGCAGCGGAAGGAGCCTTCCTGCATGTTGCCGTCGCAGATGCCGATCCAGCGCACCAGGGCGTGTAGGGCCTTGGCGTAGGCCACGGCCTCGGCGGAGGAGCACATGTCGGGCTCGGTGACGATTTCCAGCAGGGGGGTGCCGGCCCGGTTGAGGTCGATGCCGGACTTGCCGTGGAAGTCTTCGTGCAGGGACTTGCCCGCGTCTTCTTCCAGGTGGGCACGGGTCAGGCGCACCACCTTCTCGTAAGCCTTGTCACCCTGGCCGACCTGGATGCGCACGCCGCCGCCCACCACCACCGGCAGCTCGAACTGGCTGATCTGGTAGCCCTTGGGCAGGTCGGGGTAGAAGTAATTCTTGCGGGCAAAAACGGATTTTTCCGCCACTTCGGCGCCGATGGAGAGGCCGAACTTGATGGCGCATTCCACAGCCCCCCGGTTCAACACCGGCAACACCCCGGGCAGGGCCAGATCCACGGCACTGGCCTGGACGTTGGGCGCGGCGCCGAAGGCGGTGGAAGCACCGGAAAAAATCTTGGAGCGGGTGGCGAGTTGCGTGTGGGTCTCGATGCCGATGACCACTTCCCAGTTACGTGCGCTCATGTCGTTCTCGGAGGCAAAAAGGTTGCGTTAAAAACAGCTGCGGCGTTCCAGCTGGATGGGCCACAGGTAATCCACGGCCTCACCGCTGCATTGGGCCTGGCAGCCGTTGAAGGCCACCGTCACTTTCTTGTCCTGCTCCCACATGCGCACCGAGCAGCCGTCGGCGGCAGCCAGGCGGACCTGGGGCAGGGTTTCCACCTGCTGGAAGTGCTTCAGGTCGAACTGGCAGGAGCCCTTCTTCGGCACATCCACCTTGGCGGCGAAACGCTGCACCTTGGCTTCCTTCACCTGCAGCTGGATGTTGCCCCGGTAACCCGTGGGGTCGCGGAAGGCGCAGCTGCCGGCAACGTTGAGGGGCCGGGTAGGAATGGGTTTCAGGTTACGGCCGTTGAGGTGCTTCAGGGGACGGCTGAAATCGTACTTGTCGGCCGGCGGCGCCACTTCCACCACGTTGTCCGGCAGCGGTTCGGCTGGAGGTGGCGGCGGCGTGGCACAGCCGGCCAGAATGGCAGCCGCCAGTCCGCAGGCCAGGGCCCGGTATGGCAGGCGGCGGGCCGGCAGCCCCATCCGCCTTACTCCAGGCCGGCGGGCGCGCGCCCGTGCCAGTCGGTGACCTGCTGGTAGCGGTGGGCCACGTTGAGCAGGCGGGCTTCGTCGAAGTAGTTGCCGATCAGCTGCAGACCCACCGGCAGGCCCTCGGCAAAGCCACAGGGCAGGGACATACCGGGCAGGCCGGCCAGGTTCACGGCGATGGTGTAGATGTCGGAGAGGTACATCTGCACCGGGTCGCCGGCCTTGTCGCCGAGCTTGAAGGCGGTGGAGGGGCTGGTGGGCCCGAGGATCACGTCGCACTGCTTGAAGGCGGCGACGAAGTCCTCGGCGATGAGGCGGCGGATGCGCTGGGCCTGCAGGTAGTAGGCGTCGTAGTAGCCGTGGGAGAGCACGTAGGTGCCGATGAGGATGCGGCGCTTCACTTCGGCGCCGAAGCCTTGGGCCCGGCTCTTGGCGTACATGTCGTCCAGGTTGTCGTACTCCGGGGCGCGATAGCCGTAGCGCACGCCGTCGAAGCGGGACAGGTTGGAGCTGGCTTCGGCCGGGGCGATGACGTAGTAGGCCGGCACGGAGAGCTTCATGTTGGGCAGGCTCACTTCCACCATCTCGGCGCCCAGGGCCTTGTACTGCTCGATAGCGGCCTGGATGGCGGCCATCACGGCGGCATCACAGCCCTCGCCGAAGAACTCCTTGGGCAGGCCGATCTTCAGGCCGGCCAGGGGCTTGGCGGTAGCCGGGGCGTTCAGTTCCCGGGTGTAGTCCTCCACCGGGCGTTCCAGGCTGGTGGAATCCTTGGGGTCGAAGCCGGCCATGGCGTTGAGCAGCAGGCCGCAGTCCTCGGCGGAGCGGGCCATGGGGCCGGCCTGGTCGAGGGAGGAGGCGAAGGCGATCATGCCCCAGCGGGAAACCACGCCGTAGGTGGGTTTGAGGCCGGTGAGGTTGCACAGGGCGGCGGGCTGGCGGATGGAGCCACCGGTGTCGGTGCCGGTGGCGGCCGGTGCCAGACGGGCCGCCACGGCGGCGGCGGAACCGCCAGAGGAGCCGCCGGGTACACGGCTCTGGTCCCAGGGGTTCTTCACCGGGCCGAAGAAGGAGGTTTCGTTGGAGGAGCCCATGGCGAACTCGTCCATATTGGTTTTGCCCAGATTTACGGCGCCGGCAGCGTCGAATTTCTGGATCACCGTGGCGTCGTAGGGGCTGACGAAGTTGGCCAGCATCTTCGAACCGCAGGTGGTGAGCCAGCCCTCGGCGCAGAAGATGTCCTTCTGGGCCAGGGGGATGCCGGTCAAGGGGCCGATGTCGCCGGCAGCGATGCGTGCATCGGCCGCCTTGGCCTGGGCCAGGGAGCGCTCCGGCTGGGTGGAGACGTAGGCGTTGATGGCCGGGTTGTGGCGGGCGATGCGGTCGAGATAGAGCTGGGTCAGCTCGACACTGGAAATCTTCTTGCCGGCCAGGGCCTGGGCGAGTTCTTTGAGGCTGGAATTGAGCATGGTCGGAATAAGTCGGGCAGGAGGCGGGCAGGGGGAAGCGCCATGGGGCGCAATGCGCTGGGCCGCCTTATTCGATGACTTTGGGCACCAGATAGAGCCCGGCTTCGGTTTCCGGCGCCACGGCCTGGAAGGCGGCGCGACGGTCGGATTCAGTGACGGCGTCTTCCCGCAGGCGCTGGGCCAGGTCCTGGGCATGGGCCATGGGGGCGACGCCCTGGGTATCAACGGCCTGCATTTCCTCGATCAGGGAGAAAATGCCATTCAGGTGGTCCAGGGTCGTCTGCACTTCCGCGTCGGAGGTTTCGATGCGGGCGAGATGGGCGATGCGCCGGACCTGTTCGGGAGTAAGGGACATGGGGGGGCAGGGGCAAAAGCCGGCAGACCGCCGGGTGATTAAATTCTAGGCAAAAACTTATGCTGCAAAGCGATATAAGGTATCATAAATCCCCTTCTCCCAGCAGCTTTACGGATTCATTCCCCATGTTCGGTTTTCTCCGCAGTTACTTTTCCAACGACCTGGCCATCGACCTGGGCACCGCCAACACCCTGATCTATGTGCGCGGCCAGGGCATCGTTCTGGACGAACCCTCCGTGGTCGCCATCCGTCTCGAAGGCGGTCCCAATGCCAAGAAGAGCATTCAGGCCGTCGGCAAGGAAGCCAAGCTGATGCTCGGCAAGACCCCCGGCTCCATTACCGCCATCCGCCCCATGAAGGACGGCGTGATCGCCGACTTCACCGTGACCGAACAGATGCTCAAGCAGTTCATCAAGAAGGTCCACGATTCCCGCATGTTCTCCCCCTCGCCGCGCATCATCATCTGCGTGCCCTGCGGCTCCACCCAGGTGGAACGTCGCGCCATCCGCGAATCCGCCATCGGCGCCGGCGCCTCCCAGGTGTACCTGATCGAGGAACCCATGGCCGCGGCCATCGGTGCGGGCCTGCCCGTGGCCGACGCCACCGGCTCCATGGTGGTGGACATCGGTGGCGGCACCACCGAAGTGGGCGTCATTTCCCTGGGCGGCATGGTCTATGCCGGTTCCGTGCGGGTGGGCGGCGACAAGTTCGACGAAGCCATCATCAATTACATCCGTCGCAACTACGGCATGCTGATCGGTGAAACCACCGCCGAGAACATCAAGAAGGAAATCGGCTCCGCCTTCCCCGGTTCCGAAGTGAAGGAAATGGAAGTGAAGGGCCGCAACCTGGCCGAGGGCATCCCCCGCAGCTTTACCATTTCCTCCAACGAAATCCTGGAAGCCCTGACCGATCCGCTGAACCAGATCGTCTCCGCCGTGAAGAGCGCCCTGGAACAGACCCCGCCGGAACTGGGCGCCGACATCGCCGAGAAGGGCATGGTCCTGACCGGTGGCGGCGCACTGCTGCGCGACCTGGACCGTCTGCTGATGGAAGAGACCGGCCTGCCCGTGATCGTTGCCGAAGACCCGCTGACTTGCGTGGTGCGTGGCTCCGGCATGGCACTGGAAAAGATGGACAAGCTCGGCAGCATCTTCGCCTCCGAGTAAAGCGACACCGGGTGAGGACGAGCATGGAACGGGAACGTCGGACGCTCCCCCACTCCCTGCCCCCCTCACTTCTCCCCGCCGCCCCGGCCTCTGCCGGGGCTTGGTTTTTCCCGCTCCCTCACCGGAGCATCGTGATCCCCCGGAAGGTCTGACGTGGCCGGCATCGACCACTCCCCACCGCCATTCTTCAAGCGTGGCCCGGCACCCCTGGCCCTGCTCTCCCTCTACCTGGGCTGCTCCCTCTCCCTCATGGTGCTGGACCACAAGTTCCATTACCTGGAGCTCCTGCGCCAGGCGGTGGCGGTCATCACTACACCGGTGCAGATGCTGGCTCACGCCCCGGCCAAGGGCTTCTCCCAGGTGGATGAGTACTTCGCCAACCTGACCAGCCTGCAGAAGGAAAACGACCAGCTCAAGCACACCCAGCTGGAAGCGGCCACCATCCTGCAACGGCATCAGCACCTGGAAGAGGAAAACCGCCACCTGCGGGAGCTGCTCGGCGTCAAGGAACGCCTGCCCACCGGCGGCCGTCTGGCCCAGATTCTCTACGCGGCACGGGATCCTTTCTCCCGCCGGGTCATCGTGGACAAGGGCCTGCAGGAAGACATCATCGCCGGGCAACCAGTGGTGGACCACCTCGGCGTCATCGGCCAGGTCACCCGGGTTTATCCCCTGCTTTCCGAAATCACCCTGATCACCGACAAGGACCAGGCCATCCCGGTCCAGGTGGTGCGCAGCGGCCTGCGCTCGGTGGTTTTCGGCCTCGGCAACGGCCAGCTGGAACTGCGCTACATGCCGGCCAACGCCGACGTGCAGAATGGCGATGTACTGGTCACCTCCGGCCTGGACGGCATCTTCCCCGCCGGCTTCCCCGTGGCCAAGGTGATCCACATGGAGCGGGACACCACCTATTCCTTCGCCCGCATCATCTGCGCACCGGTAGCGGGGGTGGAGCACTTTGGCGAAGTGATGATCCTCAATCCCCGGGCCGCCCTGCCGCCCCGGCCCACGGAAGCCGAAGCCGGTCGCCCCGAAAGCGGCGACAAGCCGGCCACTTCCAAGGTTCGCCGCATCAAGCGGGAAACCGGCCACTAAGGGCCGCCCCACGGCTCCCCCGCGGTCATCGGAACAGACGAACCATGCAACCGACCTTCACTTCCTCCCGCATCCTGCTGCCGGTGCGCCCGTGGTTCATCGGCCTGACCCTGGTGCTGGCCCTGCTGCTCAATTTCATGCCCACCGCCCACTGGCCCGCCATGCCCGACTGGGTGGCCCTGGTGCTGTGCTTCTGGAGCGTGCGGGAATTCCGCAAGGTAGGCATGGGCTGGTCCTTCATCCTCGGCCTGGCCATGGATGTGGCCGACGGCAGCCTGATGGGACAGCATGCCCTGGCCTATGTGCTGATGAGCTACGGCGCCTCCAGCCTGTCCCGCCGCATTCTCTGGTTCCCCCTGGTGCAACAGGCCCTGCAGGTCTTCCCCCTGTTGCTCATGGTGCAGGTGATCCAGTTGGGCGCCCGCATGCTGACCGGCGCCGCTTTCCCCGGCTTTGGCTACCTGCTGGGCCCCTTCGTCGCCGCCCTGCTCTGGCTGCCCGCCACCTACCTGCTGCTGCTGCCCCAGTACCAGCCGGTGGAGCGCGACGCCAACCGGCCCATCTGAGCCCGCCGCCGGATAACCGCCGCCCATGCGCTACACCGACCTGAGCAGCCCGGACCGGGAAGTGGAGCAGTTCCGCTTCCGCCTCGGCTTTGCCGCCGGCATGGTGCTGCTGTGCTTCATCGTCCTCTTCAGCCGCTTCTTCTGGCTGCAGGTGGTGCGGCACGACTACTACTCCACCCGAGCCGAGGAAAACCGCATTTCCCTGGTGCCCATCATCCCCAACCGGGGCCTGATCGTGGACCGCAACGGCGTGGTGATGGCCCGCAACTACTCCGCCTTCACCCTGGAAATCATCCCTTCCCGCCTGCAGGCCGACCTGGACACGGTGATCGAACAGCTGGGCGAGATCATTCCCATCGCGCCGAAGGACCGCAAGCGCTTCCGCAAGCTGCTGGAAGAATCGAAGAACTTCGAATCCATTCCCATCCGTACCCGCCTCTCCGACGACGAGGTGGCCAAGTTCGCCGCCCACCGCTACCGTTTTCCCGGCGTCGAGGTGAAGGCCCGCCTGTTCCGCCAATACCCCCTCGGCGACATCGCCTCCCATGCCCTGGGCTACATGGGCCGTATCAACGACCGGGACCTGGACACCATCGACAAGGCCGAGCAGACGCCCAACTACAAGGGCACCGAGCACATCGGCAAGGCCGGCCTGGAGCAGAACTACGAATTCCACCTGCACGGCCAGACCGGCTACGAGGAGGTGGAAGTGGACGCCGGCGGCCGCGCCGTGCGGGTGCTGTCACGCACCGCCCCCGTCTCCGGCAACAACCTTGCCCTGACCCTGGATTCGAAGCTGCAGGAAATCACCGAACAGGCCTTCGGCAACCGCCGTGGCGCCCTGGTGGCCATCGAGCCCACTACCGGCGGCATTCTGGCCCTGGTTTCCAAGCCCACCTACGACCCCAACCTGTTCGTGGACGGCATTCGCGGCGATGACTGGGACACCCTCAACACCGACCCCGACAAGCCCCTGCTCAACCGCGCCATCTACTCCGCCTACCCCCCAGGCTCCACCTTCAAGCCTTTCATGGCCCTGGCCGCCCTGACCCAGGGCAAGCGCACGCCCTCCCAGGCCATCGCCGACCCGGGCTTCTTCAACTTCGGCGGCCACCAGTTCCGGGACGACAAGAAGGGCGGCCACGGCATGGTGGACATGTACAAGTCCATCGTCGAATCCTGCGACACCTACTACTACATGCTGGCCAACGACATGGGCATCGACAACATCGCCGCCTTCATGGGCCAGCTGGGCCTGGGCCAGCGCACCGGCGTCGACATCCAGGGCGAGAGCGAGGGCGTGCTACCTTCCCAGGCCTGGAAGAAGCGCCGCTTCAAGCGGCCGGAACAGCAGAAATGGTATGCCGGCGAAACCATCTCCATCGGCATCGGCCAGGGCTACAACGCCTACACCATGATCCAGGTGGCCCAGGCCGTGGCCACCGTGGCCAACGACGGCGTGATGTACCGGCCCCACCTGGTGAAGTACATCACCAACAGCAGCACCGGGGAAAAGACCCCCATCGAACCCCAGCCGATCCGCGACCTGAAGCTCAAGCCGGAACATCTGGCCGTGATCAAGAGCGCCATGGTCGGCGTGAACAAGGGCGGTACCGGCTCCCGGGCCTTCGCCGGGGCGCCCTACGAATCGGCCGGCAAGACCGGTACGGCCCAGGTCTTCAGCCTGAAGGGCGAGAAATACGTGGAAGGCGCCACCAAGCACCACCTGCGGGACCACTCCCTGTTCATCGCCTTCGCCCCGGCCGACCACCCCAAGATCGCCCTGGCGGTGATCGTCGAAAACGGCGGTTTCGGCGCGGCCGCGGCGGCCCCCATCGCCCGCATGGTGCTGGACTACTACCTCCTGGGCAAAGCGCCCAAGGGCCCCGCCAACGAGGACGAGGAGGGCAGTGATGGAGGCAATTAGGCGCTACTGGTACAAGGCCGTGGAGCACCTGGACGGCCCGCTGCTGACCATTACCCTGATCATCATGGGCATTGGCACGGCGACGGTCTATTCCGCCACCTACATCGGCCTCAGCCGCATGGCGCCCCAGGCGGTGAACCTGCTCATCGCCTTCTCCTGCATGTGGGTGGTGGCCCAGATTCCGCCCCAGAAGCTGCTGCGCTTCGCCGTGCCGCTGTATGTGGTGGGCGTTATCCTGCTGGTGGCGGTATGGCTGTTCGGCATCAAGGTGAACGGTGCCCGGCGCTGGCTGCATATCGGCATCACCCGCATCCAGCCATCGGAAATCCTCAAGATCGCCATGCCCCTGATGCTGGCCTGGTACTTCCACAAGCACGAGGCCGCCCTGCGCTGGCGCCATTACGGCACGGCAGCCCTGATCCTGCTGGTGCCCGTGGTGCTGATCGCCAAGCAGCCGGACCTGGGCACCGCCATCCTGGTGTTCGCTGCCGGCTTCTACATCATTTTCTTCGCCGGCCTCTCCTGGAAGATCATCCTCGGCCTCGTCGCCGCCGGCGCTGCTGCCGCGCCCTTTGCCTGGACCATGCTGCACGACTACCAGCGCAAGCGCATCCTCACCCTCATCGACCCCACCACCGACCCCCTGGGCACCGGCTACCACATCATCCAGTCCACCATCGCCATCGGCTCCGGCGGCATCTTCGGCAAGGGCTGGCTCAACGGCACCCAGACCCACCTGGAATTCATCCCGGAAAAGCACACCGACTTCATCTTCGCCGTGTTCTCCGAAGAATGGGGACTGATGGGCAACCTGGTGCTGCTGATTCTCTACCTGCTGCTCATCGGCCGCTGCGTAATGATCGCCGCCAACGCGCCGACCCTCTCCTCCCGCCTGCTGGCCGGAGCCATCGCCCTCAACTTCTTCACCTATTCCTTCGTTAATATGGGGATGGTGAGCGGCATCCTGCCCGTGGTCGGGGTGCCCCTGCCCTTCGTCAGTTACGGCGGCACCGCCCTGGTGACCCTGTTCCTCGGCCTCGGCATTCTCATGAGCATCCATACCCATCGCATGCTGGTGAAAAAATGATCGCTTCCCCGGGATTGCGCAGTCTTTGCAGCATCTCCCTCCTGGCCCTGCTGACCTTGCTCGGCGCCTGCGGCAGCCCGCCGCCCCGGGTGGAACGCAGCCCCGAAGCCCCGGCCCCCAAGACCGGCAAGCCGGCCATGAAGCCCAACCCCCTGGCCAAGCGGGGCGGCGGCTTCTACAAGGACGACGGCCTGCCGGAAGAAATCCCCGAAAACATCGACGACATTCCCGACGCCGACCCGCGCTGGGAACCCTTGCACCGTTTCGCTAACAAACCCTACGTCGTGCTGGGCAAGGAATACGTGCCCCAGACCCGGGTCCAGCCCTACAAGGTGCGGGGCATCGGCAGCTGGTACGGCAAGAAATTCCACGGCCAGAAAACCTCCATCGGCGAGCCCTACGACATGTTCGCCATGACCGCCGCCCACCCCACCCTGGCCATTCCCTCCTACGTGCGGGTGACCAATGTGCAGAACGGCCGCTCGGTGGTGGTGCGCGTCACCGACCGGGGGCCTTTCCACGCTGACCGGGTGATCGACCTCTCCTTCACCGCCGCCTACAAGCTGGGTTATGTGAGCAGCGGCAGCACCGCCGTGGAAGTGGAATCCATCGTTGTCGAGCCGGGCGGCACCTACGCCGCGGCACCGGCCCGGGAAGTGGCAGCCGTGGTGGTGCAGCGTCGGGAAAATGCGGCCCGCAACGAGGCGCGGCCAGAAGCGCCCCGCAACGAACCCCGCCCGGAGCCGCGTAATGAAGCGGCAGCGGCCGGCGACGATCGGGACCCGATTCTCACCCTGGCCATGACCAGCCAACTGCGGGACGAAGTGGCGCCGATCGCGGCTGGCGGCGTGTTCCTGCAACTGGGCGCCTTTTCCAGCCCGGACAATGCGGAAAGCCTGAAGGCCAAGCTGGCACGGGAACTGGACTGGGTCAGCGCCGGCTTCCTCATCCACAGCAAGGACAACATCCACCGCCTGCAACTTGGCCCCTACCGCAACCGCCAGGATGCGGACAAGGAAGCGGAACGCATCCGCCTCGCCCTGGGCTTCAAGCCCACCTTCGTCACCCGCTAGGTCGGCGATGCTGCAGGCCTTCGGCCGACAGCCGCCACCGGAGCAGCGGCCACACCTCGGCCCACGCGACGCCTAGACCACGGACTTCACCGCCACCTAGCGACAACCCGCATCGGCCCCGCAGGCGCAACGCCCGGGCCGCGGTTGGTGCCGATGCCCCGGCCCCACAAGTCGAGGCCAACTTATCCCAGCCCGAACCCGGCGTGCTACCGGATACCGCGTCTGCCGGCAGCAAGCCTGCGGCGCGGCGCGAATTCCCCTTGAGTCATGCCCGGGAAGGCAAGCAGGACGCCACTCTTCCCGACCTATCCCCGGCGGCCCTTAACTGGCCCGGCCTGGCAGCATGGCCCGCGCCCAGCACGGAGCTCCAGCCATTTTCAGGGTCGGACCCCGGCCATGCCCAGCGTCAGAAGCGCTCGCTACCCGGGGTGGTCTTGAAGATGAAAGCCGCCCGATCCACCGGCGTCACCCAGACCAGTCCATCGCCGATCTGCCCGGTCTGGGAGATGGCGATGATGCGGTCCACGATGACGTCGGCCACCGGATCGTCGGCAACGATCTCGATGCGCACCTTGGGCGTGTAATCCGTCAGTTCTTCCTTGATGTTGGCCGGGCTGCCGTGGCGCGAGGGGGCGCTGCAGCCCTCGGCCTTGCTCACCGTCATGCCGGGAAAACCGGGAATGTCGCGCAATGCCTCGCGCAAGGCGGGCAGCTTGTTGGGGCGCACTACGGCCTTGATTTCCTTCATCGGTGCGTCTCCTGTCGTTCAGGGCAAAAGCTCCCGGCCCTGGGGCCGGGAGGGGCAAGTGGGTGGATGGGATCAGGCCTCCACCGGCTCTTCATCGAACCAGCGGTAGAGGGTGGGCAACACCACCAGGGTCAGCAGGGTGCAGGTGATGAGGCCGCCGATGACCACGATGGCCAGGGGGCGCTGCACCTCGGAGCCGGGACCGGTGGCGAAGAGGAAGGGGATGAGGCCGAGCATGGCCACCGTGGCCGTCATCATCACCGGGCGGAAGCGCAGGGTGGCGCCCTTCACCACCGCCTCCATGAGGGCCATGCCCTCCTGGCGCAGGCTGCGGATATAGGATACCAGCACCACCCCGTTGAGCACGGCAATGCCCCACAGGGCGATGAAGCCCACCGAGGCCGGCACCGAGAGGTACTCGCCGGACACCGCCAGGCCGATGATGCCGCCGATGGAGGCGAAAGGCAGCACCAGGATAATCAGGCTGGCCATGCGCAGCGACTTGAAGAGCAGGAAGAGCAGGAAAAAGATGGCGCCGATGGTGATGGGGATGATGATGGTCAGGTGCCCCAGGGCCCGCTCCATGTTCTGGAACTGGCCGCCCCACTCCAGGTAGTAGCCTTCCGGCAGCTTCACCTTCTGGGCCACCTTCTGTTGCAGTTCGGCAACGAAGCTGCCCAGGTCACGATCCTTCACATTCACACCGACCACGATGCGGCGCTTGGCCGTTTCGCGGCTGATCTGGGCCGGGCCGTCGGTCAGGCGGATTTCGGCCAGGGCCTCCAGAGGCACCTGGGCGCCGCCGGGGGCGCTCACCAGGATGTGGCGGATGGCCTCCACGTTGTTGCGGAAATCCACCGGCAGACGCACCGTGGCGGAGAAGCGGCGTTCCCCCTCATACACCTCGGTGGCCACCTTGCCACCGATGGCGGTTTCGATCACGTCATGCACGTCGGCAGCGTTGAGGCCGAGGCGGGCGATGGCCTGGCGGTCTATCTCGATGAGCAGGTACTGCTGGCCGGAGATGTGCTCGACCCGCATGTCCTGGGCGCCCTGGATGGACTGGGCCACCTTGGCGATTTCCTCGGCCTTCTTCTTCAGGGTGTCCAGATCGTCGCCGAAGACCTTCACGGCGATGTCGGAACGTACCCCGGTAACCATTTCATCCACCCGGTCGGAAATGGGCTGGGCCATGACAATCTGCACCCCGGGCAGGGCCTTCAGCTTGTCGCGCATGGCCTCGGCGATATCGTCCTGATTCCAGCCGGAGGGCCACTCGCTGCGGGGCTTGAGACTGACGATGGGGGTGGATTCGTTGGGGCCTTGCGGATCGGCCGGCGATTCGCCGCGACCGACGCCGGAAACGGCGGATTTGACGCCCGGCACTTCCATCACCAGCTTCATCGCCTGCATTTCCATCTTGATGGATTCATCGAGGGAAATGTTGGGCACCCGGTTGATGCCCGGCACCACGGAACCTTCCTTCATTTCGGGAATGAAGGAGGTGCCGAGGAAGGGCAGGATGGCCAGGGTGGCGACGAAGACGCCGACGGAGACCATGACGGTCTTCTTGCCGTTGCCCAGGGACCAGTTGAGCATTTTCATGTAGGGCCGCTTCATGGCGGCGATCAGCCGGGTGTCGTGGTCGCCCTGGCCCGGCGGCACCTTCAGCAGATAGGAGCAGAGCACCGGCGAGAGGGTCAGGGAGAGCACCAGGGAGACCGCTAGGGCGATGGCGATGGTGTAGGCGAGGGGCGCGAACATCTTGCCCTCCATGCCCTGCAGGGTCATCAGGGGCAGGAACACCAGGATGATGATGCCGACGCCGAAGATCACCGGCGTCGCCACTTCCGTCACCGCGTTGAAGATGATGCGGATGCGCGACTCGCCGGTTTCTGCCTTGCGCCCCAGGTAGGCAAAGGCGTTTTCCACCACCACCACCGAGCCGTCCACCATCAGACCGATGGCGATGGCCAGCCCCCCCAGGGACATCAGGTTGGCCGAGAGGTGGATCTTGTTCATGGCCATGAAGGTGAGCAGGGGTGTCAGCACCAGGGTGGCGACGACGATGATGGAGGAGCGCAGGTCGCCGAGGAACAGCAGCAACACCAGGACCACCAGGAAGACGCCCTCGATCAGCACCTTGGTGACGGTCCACAGGGCCGCATCCACCAGTTCCGAGCGGTCGTAGTAGGGCACGATCTTGAGACCGCCGGGCAGCATCTCCTTGTCGTTGATGTCCTTCACCCGCTCCTGGATGCGGCCGACGATCTGCTTGGCGTTGCCGCCGGCCAGCATCATCACCACGCCGCCGACGGATTCGGTGACGCCATTCTTGACCAAGGCACCTTCCCGCACCGCATGGCCCAGATCCACCGTCGCCACGTCGCGCACGTATACCGGCACGCCGTCTTTCTCCTTCAGCACGATGGAGCGGATATCGTCCAGATCCCGCACCAGGCCGACGCCGCGGATCAGGTACTGCTCGGCATAGTGAGGTAGCACACCGCCGCCGGAGTTGGCGTTGTTGCGGCCCACCGCCTGGTACACATCGGCAATGGTCAGCTTGTAGTGGCGCAGCCGGTCCGGGTTCACCAGCACCTGGTACTGCTTGACGAAGCCGCCCTGGGAATTGATTTCCGCCACGCCGGAGATGGAGCGCAGCAGGGGCCGCACCACCCAGTCCTGGGCAATGCGGCGCTGGGTCAGCTCTTCCGGGGTGAGGGCGCGCTGGCCGTCGTCGGCTCGCTCCAGCGTGTATTGGTAGATTTCGCCCAGGCCGGTGGAGACCGGGCCGAGCACCGGAGTGATGCCGGCGGGCAGGCGCGAGCCCACTTCTAGCAGGCGCTCCATGACCAGCTGGCGGGCGAAATAGACATCCGTGCTGTCGGTGAACACCAGGGTGATGAGGGAAAGGCCCGGCTTGTTGAGGGAGCGCATTTCCGTCAGGCCGGGCAGGCCGGTCATGGCGATTTCCAGGGGCACCGTGGCGAAGCGCTCCACCTCTTCGGGGGAGCGGCCCGGCGCTTCGGTGGCGATCTGCACCTGAATGTTGGTGACGTCGGGGAAGGCATCCACCGACAGCTTGCGCGCCGCGTCCAGGCCGAAGGCCAGCAGGGCCACGGCGATGACGACGACGATCAGGCGTTGCTTGAGGGCGGCGCGAATCAGGGATTCGATCATGACATTCCTTCGATGCCCGGAGAGGCAATCAGCAAGCCATTCTTCACCATGGGCACGGGAAGAATGGCGTGGTTACTGCGTTCTGGCGGCAGGGTCGGCGAAAGGCAGCAATCACGCGCCTTCCAGCTCCTTGCGCTTGCGTTCGTTGTTCAGGTGGAAGGCGCCTTCCACCACCACCGGGTCGCCTTCCTTGAGGCCGGACTGCACCGGGCGCACGCCGCCGGTTTCGGCCCCCAGCACCACCGGGGTGAGGCGGTACTGGCTCGGCGCGATCTGCACGAAGACGAATTCGTTGTTGTCCTCCCGCACCACGGCGGCAGCGGGCACCGCCAGCTTGGGCAGGGCCTTGCCGGCGATGACCATGGTGGCGAGCATGGCCGGCTTGAGGCGGCGCTCGGGGTTTTCCAGTTCGGTGCGCACCAGAACGGTGCGGGTTTCCGGATTCACCGTATCGCTGATGTAGATCAGCTTGCCGGTCAGGTGTTCGCCGGCCAGGGCAGGAATCTCCAGGGCGACGGACTGGCCGGTGCGCACCAGGGCGGCCTGCTGCTCCGGCACGTCGGCCACGGCCCACAGACGGGAGAGGTCAGCCACGGTGAACAGGGCGTCGGCCGGTTCCACCACCTGGCCCTGGGTCACCTTGCGCTCCACCAGGGTGCCGGGAATGCTGGCCACCACCGGGGTCAGGGAGTTGATGGTGCCGCGGCCGGCCAGGGCGGCGATGTCCTTCGGGCTCATACCCAGCACCCGCAGCTGGTCTTCAGCTGCCTGGCGCTCAGCCTCGGTCACCGCCGCCTCATTCTCGCGGCGCTGCAGTTCGGCCTTACCGATGACGTCGGCAGCGAACAGCTGCTGCGCCCGCTCCACGTTGCGGCGCTCCAGAGAGGCCCGGGCGTTGAACTTGAGGAAGGCCAGCTGGGCTTCCCCCAGCACCGTCGAATTGATTACCGCCAGGGGCTCGCCGGCCTTGATGGATTGGCCCAACTGGCCGCTGATCTGGGTCACCCGGCCGGTCACCGTGGCGCCGATGCGGGCGATGCGCTGTTCGTCGAAATCCAGGCGACCGGCCACCCGCAGGGTTTCGCTGACCGGCACGGCACCCACCGGGACCACCTTGAGCTGGGCCTGCAAGCCTTCGGCGGCGCTGACCAGGTTGGGGTCCACCGGCGCGGCTGCCGCCGGCGGCGCTTCCTTGCCGCAGGCGCCGAGCAGGGTCACGCTGGCTACCAGCAGCAGGGCGGCCAGGCGCGACGGACGGCGGGGAGAGAAATAGGCGGAAGCAGGCGTGCGGCCGGAGCAATTCACGGGAGCGGACAACATCATTTTTCCTCTTGGGGAGAATGCGCCAGGGCGCCGGTGAGCCGTTCGATTTCCACGGCAGCGGCCCGCAGTTCGTAGCGGGCGGCAATCAGTTCGTTACGGGCAGCGCGGTACACCCGCTGGGCATCCAGGTAATCGAGAATGCCCCGCTCGCCGAAGCGGTAGGCCGATTCGGCCACCTTCAGGGCGGCTTCGGCCTGGCGCACGATGCCCTGCTCCAGGGCAGTGACTTGGGCGCTGGCGATCTGGTATTGCTGGTAGGCGTTCTCCAGCCCCTGGCCGAGGCCAAATTCCAACTGCTCGAGGCTGTTGCGGGCCCGGGAGAGATTGGCGCCGGCCTCGCCGATGGGGCCGGAGCGGCGGTCCCACAGGGGAATGGTGACGGCGATGCCGACCCGGGAGGTCTTCAGGTCCGGGTCGGTGTCGCTGCTGGCCTTGAGGGCCAGTTCCGGCGTGCGCAGGCGGCGCTGCAAGTCCAGCTGGTGTTCGGCCTGGGCCACCTGGGCGCGGGCCTGGGCCAGGTCAGGGCTGCGTTGCAGCAGGGTCTGGCGCAGGGCGCCAAGGCTGCCCGGGGATTCGGGCAGGGCCGACAGGGAGGGCACGTCAAAGCTCTCCGGCAGGCTGCCGCCGACGTTACGGCGCAGCACGGCCTTGGCCTGGGCCAGGCGCAGCACGGCGCTCTGGCTGGCCTTCTGGGCGTTGAGCAGTTCGGCGTCAGCCTTGATCAGCTCATAACGGGGCGCCTCACCAATTTCCACCCGCACGTTGACCCGCTTACGGATGGCTTCCATCAGGGACTGGTCTTCCTGGGCGGCCTTGAGTTCGGCCTGGCGCCGCAGCACCTCGTAGTAGCCCAGCTTCACGGCGGCCAGCACCTCGTGCTCGAAGCCCCGGCTGGCGGCACTGGTGGCGTCAAGGTTGGCACCGGCGGCGTCGATGCGGGCGGAACGTACCCAGGGCAGGTCAAGGCGCTGGGTGAAGGTCACGGCCTTGACGTTGCCGGGAGTGGCGCCAGCCATCCGGGCCTTGGCGTCGCCGCTCTGGTATTCGATTTCCGGATTGGGGAAGGCGCCGGCCGTGGCGATGCCGGCCCGGGCCGCGTCCACGGCGTCCCGGGAGGCTTGCAGGCCCCGGTTGCCGCTGCGGGCCAGTTCCAGAAGCTGGTCCAGGCTGTAGGTCTCGGCGCTGGCGCCGCCGCAGAGCAGCAGCGCCAGCAGACAGGAGAGAGTGATCTTGGTTTTCATGGTGAGCTTTCAGCAAAGGCTATGCCACCGGGCAAAGCCGCTCCCCTGTGCCCGCGCGCAACGGCGCAGGCATCACCCGGAAATGCGAGGAAAAGGCAGTCGGGATGCGGCTTGCGGGGAAGCAGCCGCCAGATTGTCACGCCAGGGTCAGAAACCTGACTCAAACCTGACAGCGGCGATTATAACGCACCGCCTCGGTGCGCACTCGTCGGGGGGGCGCCGTACTGCGGCAAGTCCCTAAGCCCCCCCGGTTACGGCCCCGGACGGCCGGCCGGGGGCCTGCCCCTGCGCTATAATCAAGCGCTTTTCTCCCGCTGGAGCCTGACCGGCATGTTTGCCCGCACCACTCGTTTCGCCTTCGTCCGCACGACTTTCCTGACCGGCCTGGCCGCCCTGTTCCTGGCCGGCCCCGCCGTCGCCCAACAGCTGCCGCCCGCCCCGGATCTGGCCGCCAAATCCTGGCTGCTGCTGGAAACCGGCTCGGGCCAGACCCTGGCCTCCCAGAACGCCGAGCAGCGCATGGAGCCGGCTTCCCTGACCAAGCTGATGACGGCCTACCTGACCTTCGCCGCCCTCAAGCAGGGGGTGCTGAAGCTGGACCAGGGCGTGCTGGTCTCGGAAAAGGCCTGGCGCACCGGCGGCTCCAAGATGTTCATCAAGGTGGGCACCCAGGTGCCGGTGGAAGACCTGATCAAGGGCATGATCGTGCAGTCCGGCAACGATGCCTGCATCGCCCTGGCCGAAGCCATCGCCGGCTCGGAGGAACGCTTCGCCGAGATGATGAACCAGGAGGCGGCCCGCCTGGGGATGAAGAACAGCCACTACATGAACGCCACCGGCCTGCCCGATCCCCAGCACTACGCCACCGCCCGGGATCTGGGGACCCTGGCCACGGCCATCATCCGCGACTTCCCGGCGGAGTACGGCAAGTACTACTCCATGAAGGAATTCCGCTATAACAACATCACCCAGCCCAACCGCAACCGCCTGCTGTGGCTGGACCCCAGCGTGGACGGGGTGAAGACCGGCCACACCGACGCTGCCGGCTACTGCCTCATTTCCTCCGCCAAGCGCGGTCCGCGCCGCCTGCTGTCGGTGCTGCTGGGCGCTGAAAACGACACCCTGCGCGCCCAGGAATCCCTCAAGCTGCTCAACCACGGCTTCCAGTACTACGATGCCGTGCAGCTCTACGCCAAGAACCAGACCATCTCCAGCCTGAAAATCTACAAGGGCAAGGAGAACACCCTGCGGGCCGGCTTCCTCAACGACTTCATCCTCGCCGTGCCCAAGGGCTACGGCAACCGGGTGCAGGCCCAGCTGGAATCCGTGCAGCCGCTGGTGGCCCCCATCAGCCAGGGCCAGGTCGTGGGCACCATGAAGGTGACCCTGGATGGCAAGCCCTACGGCGACTACCCGGTGGTGGCCCTGGATACCGTGCCGGTGGCCGGCATCCTCGGCCGCGGCATCGACAGCATCAAGCTGTGGTTCAAATAAGCTGAGGAGAAGACTATGCAGGCCTACCTGAACGGCAATTACCTGCCCCTGGACGAGGCCCGCATTTCTCCCATGGACCGGGGCTTTCTCTTCGGCGATGGCGCCTATGAGGTGATCCCGGTCTATTCCCGCCGCCCCTTCCGTCTGCAGCAGCACCTGGAGCGCCTGGAGCGCACCCTGGCAGCCCTGCAGCTGGCCAATCCCCTCACTCGGGAGCAGTGGGCGGAAGTAGTGCAGCGCCTGGTCAACGATCACGGCAGCGAGGACCAGGGCGTTTACCTGCAGGTCACCCGCGGCGCTGCCCCGGTGCGCGACCAGGCTTTCCCCAAGCCCCCGGTGCCGCCCACCGTCTTCGCCTACGCCGACCGCCTGCCGACGCCTTCCGCCGAACTGCTGGCGACGGGGGGCACGGCCCTCACCGCCGAGGATTTCCGCTGGCTGCGCTGCGACCTGAAGACCGTTTCCCTGGCCGCCAACGTGCTACTGCGCCAGCTCTCCGCCGCTGCTGGCTGCACGGAGACCATCCTGCTGCGAGATGGCCTGGTGATGGAAGGTTCCGCCTCCAACGTGCTGGTGGTGCAGGACGGGGTGATCCTGGCGCCGCCCAAAAGCAATCTGATCCTGCCCGGCGTCACCTACGACGTGGTGCTGGAACTGGCGGCGGCCAATGGCATTCCAACCCAGGTACGTCCGGTGGCAGAAGCGGAACTCCGCAGCGCCGACGAGGTCTGGGTCACATCCTCCACCAAGGAAGTGCTGCCGATCACCCGCATCGACGACGCCCCCGTGGCCGACGGCAGGCCCGGCCCCCTGGCCGCCCGCATGAATGCGCTGTACCAGGACTTCAAGAATCAGGTGATGCGCCGCGCCGACGCCTGAGCCGAATCGAGCAAGAGAACCCCATGAGCCAGACCCCGAACACCCCCGAGAATCCCGACGCGCCCCAGACCCGGCAGGAAACCCTGCTCGAATTCCCTTGCGCCTTCCCCCTCAAGATCATGGGCAAGATGGAAGTGGATTTCGCCCAGACCATTCTCACCGTGGTGCAGAAGCACGACCCGGAATTCGACGGCGCCTCCATGGAAATGCGCCCCTCCAGCAAGGGCACCTACATTTCCCTCACCTGTACCGTCACTGCCACCTCCAAGGACCAGCTCGACAACCTCTACCGGGAGCTGTCGGGGCACCCCCTGGTAAAGGTCGTCCTCTAGGCAGTTGCAGGGCATCCCCTAAGTGATTTCCCCTCTGGTCATCCGCAACCTGGGCCGGGCAGACTACGTGCCCACCTGGGAAGCCATGCAGGCCTTCACCGCCGAACGCACCCCGGAAACCCCGGACGAGCTGTGGCAGGTGGAACACCCACCGGTCTACACCCTGGGCCAGGCGGGCAAGCCGGAACACGTGTTGCGGGACATCGGCATTCCCCTGGTGAAGATCGACCGGGGCGGCCAGGTCACCTACCACGGCCCCGGCCAGGCGGTGGTGTACCTGTTGCTGGACCTGCCCCGGCGCAACCTCAAGGTGCGGGAGCTGGTGAACCGCATTGAGCAGGCGGTGATCGACCTGCTCGCCGAATACGGCATCGTTGCCGAACGTCACGACGGCGCCCCCGGCGTGTACGTGGGCCCGGCCAAGGTGGCGGCCCTGGGTCTGCGCATCCGCAACGGCCGCAGCTACCACGGGGTCAGCCTCAACGTGGACATGGACCTGTCGCCCTTCCAGGCGATCAACCCCTGCGGGTACGCCGGCATGCCGGTGACCCAACTGAAGGACCTGGGTGTGGCTCGGACCCTGCCACAAGCGACGGCAGACCTCACCCGGCATCTCGTGGCACAACTGGAGAAGACTCAATGAGCAGCGAACGCGGCGTCAAGCAAAAAGGCGAACTGAAGACCGCCCGGATTCCCATCAAGATCGTGCCGGTGGAAGAGACCCTGAAGAAGCCCAGCTGGATCCGCGTCAAGGCTGGCAACGACGCCGGCCGTTTCGGCGAAATCAAGCAGCTGCTGCGGGAACAGAAGCTGCACACCGTGTGCGAAGAGGCCGCCTGCCCCAACATCGGCGAGTGCTTCGGCCGCGGCACCGCCACCTTCATGATCCTGGGCGACATCTGCACCCGCCGCTGCCCCTTCTGCGACGTGGGCCACGGCAAGCCCCTGCCCCCCGATCCCCAGGAGCCGGCCCACCTGGCCGACTCCGTCGCCAAGCTCAAGCTCAAGTACGTGGTCATCACCAGCGTGGACCGGGACGACCTGCGGGACGGCGGCGCCCAGCACTTCGTGGACGTCATCAAGGCGGTGCGCGAATCCTCCCCGACCACCACCATCGAGACCCTGGTGCCCGACTTCCGTGNNNCGGTGGATGTCCTCGGCCAGGGCCTGCCCGACGTGCTCAACCACAACCTGGAAACCGTACCCCGCCTCTACAAGCAGGCCCGCCCCGGTGCCGATTACGAACATTCCCTGCAGTTTCTCAAGCAGTTCAAGGCCCGCTATCCCCAGGTGCCGACCAAGTCCGGCCTGATGGTGGGCCTGGGCGAGACCGACGAGGAAATCCTCGAGGTCATGCGCGACCTGCGGGCCCACGACGTGGAACTGCTGACCATCGGCCAATACCTGGCACCCTCCAACCACCACCTGCCGGTACAACGCTACGTCCACCCCGACGTGTTCAAGATGTACGAGGCCAAAGCCAAGGAAATGGGATTTTCCGGGGCTGCCTGCGGTGCCATGGTTCGTTCGAGTTATTGGGCAGATCAGCAGGCACATACGGCTGGAGTGGTGTAAACCCATTCCATCGCTGGTGCCCTACTGAGACTGGCGCGCCGTCGTAAACGGCTCCCATGAAAAAGCCACGCTCAGGCGTGGCTTTTTCATGCCCGGGTCAGCTTCTCTTCCGCAGCGGCAAGGCGGTGCACTGAACCCGATGGAGGCCGCCTCCACCGCGCTGATCCACGATCAGGGCTTAGCGGTTGCGGCCTGGCCCCATCCCACCACCGGGTCCCATTCCGCCCCCCGGGCCCATGCGGCGGCCTTGGCCGGCTCCCTGGGCAGGCGGTGCATCGGGCAAAGTCACCCCTTGCTCCTTGGCACGCAACTGCATCTGTTCATGATGCTGCAACCGGACTTGCTCACGCTCTTCATCAGTCTTGGCCGCACGCAGTTTGTTGCGATGTTCGATACGTTCCTGATTGGTCATCAACTGGCTGCCATAAACGGGAGAGTCTTCGGCAAAGGCCACTGATGAGGCCGACAGCAACCCCAAGGCAACGGCGGAAAGCATCATTTTCAAGGCATTCTTGGTCATTTTTCACTCCCAAAGGACAGGCACCCCGATACAACGAGATACCGAGGACGACGTTGGCAGAACATCTCCGCTCCCCTCCCTTTGGTTATAGCCGTGATTCCCGCTTTGCGCACACCACATTCTCGCCCGCCGCCGCCTCTGCTCATAGGGAAGCAGGCACGCCATTAAGCCACACCCCCTGACAGCGTTCTCCTCGATTCTCGGCAGCATTCCGGGCCGCCCGATGGGCGGGTGCCCTATGCGATACTCCATATCCATTGTGAATATTCTTGAGACAGACGAGGCGGGCCGTACTCCCAGCCACGACTTACCGGAACAATCACGTCATACCCGCCATTCTGCAAACATCGGGTTTGGCAGAAGTCCGTAAAACAGCATGAACCTCGACATCAACACCCTGCTTGCGGTGACGGTCGCCAACATCATCGTCCTGGCCCTGGTCAGCGCGGCAGTGATTGGTGCCCGGCCGGGTCCGGCGGCCAATGCTGCCCGCTGGAGCGTGGCCGTGCATGCCTTGAGCTGGGTCTGCATGATCACCTCCAACTTCTGGCCGGAAACCCTGACGGATCGAGTGCTCTCGACGCTCTCCGTCGGAGGCTTCGCAGCCACCCACTGGCTGCTCTTCCGCGCCCTGGTGCATTGGCTCGGGCCCCGGCGCGGCGAGAAGACGGTGACCCTCCTGGCCTGGCTGACCCCCATCGGCTACGGCCTCATGTTCAGTCACTACGGCTGGCGCGTCGGCTGGTCCAATTTTCTCCTTGCGGCCCAGTTGCTGCTGCTCGCCCTGGCCTGCTTTGCCCCCCGCACGGCCCTGCGCGGCAACTGGCGGCTGGTGATCGCCCTGGGTACCGTCAGCATGGCCGTGCTCACCTTCGGCCGGGGATTTCTCGGCGCCTTCACGGACCTTTATCCCAGCTTCCTGACGCCCCATCCCTGGAATGTGGCGGCAATGCTGACCACCAATCTGCTGCCCCTGATGATCAACTACGCCGTACTCGGCGGCTGGCATGAAGAGGCTGAAATTGCCCTGCACCAACAGGCGGTGACCGATGCCATGACCGGGCTGTTCAATCGCCGCGGCTGGATTGAGGTGGGCCAGCCCCTCATCGCCAATGCCAACCGTATCGACCAGCCCATGGCCTTGCTGATGTTCGATATCGACTTCTTCAAGAAGATCAACGACACCCACGGCCACGAGGCCGGCGACCGGGCCTTGCAGGCCGTCGGCCGGCTGATCCTGGAGCACCGGCGGGCCAACGACCTGGCGGCCCGCATTGGCGGCGAGGAATTCGCCCTGCTGCTGCCCGGCAGTACTGCCGAATCCGCCCAGGCCATCGACCAGCACCTGCGGGAACGGTTGCCGGGCATCGGCGAACAGCTGGGATTCCCCATCGATTTCAGTAGCGGCCTGGCGACCCGGCGACCCGGGGAAACCCTGGAGAGCCTGATGATCCGGGCCGATGCGGCACTCTATGGCGCCAAGACCGGTGGTCGCGGCCGGTTGGTATGTGTTTGAACATCAAAACGATATAACAAGGGGACAATGAGTATGTTGAAGAAGACGCGGAGCCTGGTCTGGCTGTGCATGGCCGGCACCTCCAGCGCCATCGCCGGTGGCCTTGATCGCACCGGGCAGGATCTGGGCGCCCTGTTCGAATCCGGGCATTATCTCGAGGTTTCGGTCAGCCACGTTTCTCCCCGGGTACGGGGAACCGACCTGCTGGGTGGACGAACCGGCGATGTGGGGGGCGATTACTTCCTGCCCAGCCTGAGTCTCAAGGTGGATGCCACCGAGCGGCTGTCACTGGCGCTGGTCGCCGATGAAACCTTCGGCGCCAAGATGGCCTATGGCCAGGGCTCACCGATGCTCGGCGGCACCTCGGTGGATGTCAGTTCCCAAGGGCTGATGGGCCTGGCCCGCTACCGCCTCAACGACTCCTTCAGCGTTCACGGTGGCGCCCGGGTGCAGAGTTCCTCGGCCCACGTGCAGTTGAAGGGGCTGGCCTACGGACCGGTCAGCGGCTATCAGATGCAGCTCAGGCGCGACACCACGGTCAGCCCGGTACTTGGCATCGCCTTGGAAAAGCGGGAGATCGCCCTGCGCTTCGCCGCCACCTACCATGGGGCCATCAAGCACGAATTCACCACCCGGGAAAGCGCGCCCCTGGCTCAGCTGAACGGCAATTCCACCACCGCCATCAACCTGCCCCGGGCCGTCAATCTGGATTTTCAGACCGGCATTGCTGCCGACACCCTGCTCTTTGCCCACCTGCGCTGGGTCAATTGGTCCGAGTTCAGGGCCGACCCCAGCCACTTTCTCGCGGTCACCGGAGAAGGCCTGGTGGATCTGAAGGACACCCGGACCTGGACCCTGGGCCTGGGGCGCCGCCTTAACGACCAGTGGTCCGCCGCCCTCTCGGCCACCTACGAAGGGCGCACCACGCCCCTCAGCTCCCCCCTGTCCCCGGTCAATGGCCGCCGGGGCATCACCCTGGCCGCCATCTACACCCAGGACCGGATGCGGGTGACCGCCGGCATCAGCTACCTCAAGCTGGGGGACGCGTATCTGGAAACCGGCACACCGGATACCCTGCGCGCCACCATGAGCGGTAACACGGCCCTGGGCCTGGGCCTGAAGTTCGGCTACGCCTTCTAGACCGCCGTCGTTCGGAGTTCAGCCCTCCCTCGGCTGGGCCAGGCGGCGCACGCTGCCGCTGTAGCCATCCACCTCGATCTCGTCGCCATCGGCCAGGGTGGCGACGATCCCGGGAAGATTAACCACCGCCGGCAGCGCGAACTCCCGGGCAACGATGGCGGCGTGGGAAAGATAGCCGCCGGTCTCCACCACCAGGCCGCCGGCCTTGAGGAAGAGGGGCGTCCAGCCCGGGTCGGTGGAAGGCGCTACCAAAATCTCGCCAGGTTGCAGCCGATCCCCTTCCGCCGGATGGCGCAGGATGCGGGCCCGGCCCCGCACCACGCCGGTACCGGTCGCCACGCCCCGCCAGGCATCGCCCTCGCCGTTGCGACCGCTCGGGTGACCCGAGGCAGGATGGTGCGCCTCAGCCACCTGATGCTGGCCGGCCGGGGTCAGGCTGAACCACTCCACGGGCGTCTCCGTCAGCCACCCATCAAAGCGTACCTGCCGGGCCGCCACCCGGGCCTGCAGCCCCAGGGGACCGATCTCGCCGCTCAGGGCGCGGGCTGCCTCATGGGGCAGCAGTAGAAAAATGTCCTCCGCCCGACGTAGCTGACCGCCCCGCACCATCAACTCAGCGGCGCCCAGCCAAAGCTTGCGGCCGGCCGCCAGCAGGGCGATGAGGCCGCTGCGGGCGCTCTCCCGCTGGTTGCATTCCCGATTGGCCATTTTCACCTGAGCCCGGATCAGGGCCTGACGCCACCACGGCACACGGCGCCGGATGCGCTGCCAGGCATCATCCGCTGCCCGGCGCTGGCGCTGGCGGATGGCGTCCCTGTCCACCTCGGCCAGGGCCGGCAACTGGGCCAGGATGGCCTCCGGCTGCTCCCACCAGCGGGGGTTGCGCAGATAGGTCTCGTAATGACCCCGGTGGCCGTATTCCGCCAGGAAGGCCGCGAGGGCCTCGGCAAAACGGGGATCGTCACGCCAGGGGCGGTCGAAGCCGATGGCTTTGGCCAGGCTGGCCAGTTCCAGCAGGGCATAGCCCTGGCGAGCGGTGACGCTGGGTTCCCCCACGGCCAGGAGGGCAGCCCCCAGGGCCTCGCTCTCGCCGGGGAAGTGGCGCTCCAGAGTGCCCAGCAGCAGGGACAGGCCGCCACCGCCGGAGCCTTGCAGAAACAACATGCCGCGGGCCTGCCGGGCCGGCTGCAAAAGCCGGTAGAGCTGGGCGCTGATGGCGGCGGCACTATCCGGCAACGGGTCCGCGAGGAGCTGTCGGGCCAGGCTATGGGCCTGGACCACCTCTGCCTCCCCACGCTTGCGCATGGCCGGGGCACGCATCACGTAGCGCAGGGTGTTGCTCAGGTGCCGCCAGCGATCTGCCCGGCGGGGCGGCGCCACCCGGATGACCGGCTGGTGGCCGCCCATCAGGGCATTGAAGCGCTCCGGGGCCAGGCCGATGGCATCCCAGGCTTCCCACTGCATGATGGCCGCCTCCAGGTACAGCCGCCCGGCAAACTGGCCGGCCCGCTGCGCCCCGGGCAAGGGGGTGGCGCCGGCCACGGCCCAACCCTGTTCCAGCAGGTGATTCACTCCACGCCGGGAAAAGCTCCAGTCCATGGGGGAAAGGGGGTCGGGCATGATTTCCCCGGTATTCCCTCGGGTCCACAGCGCCGGCTGATCCTGCAGGGCCGGGTAGGTATGGTGGGGCCGGCGGGTCACCGGCCGGGCCTGGGTCAGCCAGAACCGGACGCCATCCCACACCCATTCCAGATCATAGAAGGGGGTGACGTAATCCAGGGCAATGGCCGCATCGTAGAGGAGGGCAGCCAGGCATTCCGCCGCGGCCCGGTCCAGCACCGGTGCCGCGGCCCGGGTCGTCGGCACCGGCTGGGCCGCCGTCCCGCCTGCGGCCAGGGGCAGGCGCTGCACGGCCTTGCTGCCCAGGCGTTGCGTCAGCAGGCGCCACTGGTCGCAATCATCTTCACCGAAGACGTATTCATCGCCCTCCGCCTCGCCGCCCACCAGGGATTCGCCCAGGCCCCAATTGGCGTGGACCACCATGCGGTCGCCACGACCGCTGCGGGGATCACAGCTGAAGGCGATACCGGCGGCCCGGGCCGGCAGCAGGGGCATGATGACCACGGCCATGGCCTGGTCGTCGGCCAAGCCCAGCTTCTGGCGGTAGGCCCGGGCGGCGGCGCTGTCGAGGGAAGCCCACACCTCCGTGACCGCCCCCGCCACGGCCTCCAGCCCTTGCACATTGAGGCGGGAGACGAAAATGCCGGCATAGGAAGCGTCGCCGGAATCCTCCCCGACGGCGGAGGAACGCACCGCCAGGGGCTGTTCCAGCCAGCCCCGGCTGGCCAGTTCCAACGCCAGCTGCTGCCGCAACGCTGCGGGGAAGTCCTCGCGGCGCTGGCGGCTCCAGCTGGCCGGAATGACCAGGAAGGGCGGCACCGGCAAACCGTAGCGGGTCAGCAGGCCCAGGTAACGGGCTTTGCCGCCCACTTCGGCCAAGGGGGCTTCGCCGGCAGCCTCCGAATCGAGCAGGACGGTGTCGTTCATCGCGGGCTCCCCATGCCGTCACAGATCAGGTCCAGCATCTGCTGCAGGGCGTCGGCCAGGGCCACGCCGGGCTGGGTCAGCCAGCGCAGCATGGCAGCCAGGTGGGCAAATTGCAGGTAGTGGGCGAGCAGGGCCGGCGTCTGGTCGCGGCGGAAGAGGCCCGCCTCCTGCCCTTCGGCAATCATTTCGGCAAACATGCGATCCATGCCGCTGCGCCCCTCGCCCGCCTTGGCGGGGTCCCGCTTGTCGGTGAGACGCTGGCGCACATAGGCCAGCAGATAGGGACGACGGCGTTCGCACCATTCGGCCTGCAGGGCGAAGAAACGCTCCAGACGGGGGCGCCCCGGCGGCACCGCGGCCAACTGGCCGCGGATGGCCGGCCAGGCGGCAGCCAGCTCCTGGTGGAAGAGATAGGGCAGGAAGGCTTCCTTGACCGGGAAGTGCTTGTACAGGGTGACCTTGGAAATATCCGCCGCATCGGCGATGCGCTCCATGGTCACGGCCTCGAAGCCGTCGGCCTCGAAGAGGGCCCAGGCGGTCTGGGCCAGATGGTCCTGCAACTGTTGCCGCTTGCGCTCGCGGCGACCCGGTTCGGCGGGAAGCGTTTCGTCCATGGTGATCACTGCCAAAATAGTTTACGACGTTAATTATTATAACGACGTAAACTATTTTTGACAGACCCCGGGCAACAAGGCCCGGCCCGCGGCTAACGCGGCTTGATCAGCATATCCACCCGCTGGGGGCTGAAGAACTCGGCGCCATCGGGGCCCAGGTGGGCCGAGAAGCGCCGTTCCACCTCCGCCAGCAGGGCCGGCGAAAGACGATGCTCGGTGTGGGTGACCCGGATCATGCGGGCTTCGAAGTCCGCGAAATTCCCATAGCGGCTGCTGGTACGGAAGAACAACTGCCGTTCCAGGGACAGCTGGCCAGCCGCCACGGCCCGGCGGATGGCATCGAAGGCCGCCTGGCGCACCGTCTGTTCATCGTGAAAGAGGCGCATCACCTCGTTCAACTCCCCCGCAAACACCGGCTCGGAAATCCAGGCCACGCCACCGGGCCGCAGCACCCGGACGATTTCCGCCAGGGCCTGATCCATGGCGGCCACGGGCACGTGGTGCAGGGACTTGAACATCATGACGATATCGACGCTGCCGTCTTCGGCAGGAATGGCCTCGGCACCGGCCTGGAGAAAATCCACCCGGGGCGGACACTCGCCCGCCAGGTTGCGGGCATGTTGAACGGCATCCACTTCCAGGGCGCGAATGCGCCGCACTGGGGCCGCGGCAGCGATCTGCCGCGTCTTGTCGGCCTTGCCACAGCCCAGCTCGAGGACCTCGGCATCGGCAAAATCCAGGTGCTCCAGGATCAGGCTGACCTCATTGGCCCGGGGCAGGGCGGCGAGGTCTTCCTCCGCCGTCAGCCGCATCGCTTGCGCAAGCATCATGGCGCCCGCCTCACTCGAAGGAGATGGCCTCGGGCCGGGCCACCGGCAGCCCGGCAGCGGCCCAGGCGTCAAAGCCGCCAGCCACGGAGCGCACCGCAGTGAAGCCCATGGCCTGCAGGGCCACGGCGGAAAGGGCGGCACGGCCGCTGGTCTTGCAATAAAGGAGGATCGGCCGGGCCACGTCCTGCAGGCCCGTATCATTGGAAATGCGGAATTCCAGCAGCCCCCGGGGAATGTTGATGGCCCCGGGCAGGTGGCCCTGGGCGAATTCATCGGCTTCCCGCACGTCCAGCACCAGGGCGCTCGTGGCGGCACTGCCGGCCAGCCAGGCGGCCGCCTCGGCAGGGGGAATTTCGCTGACGGTGGCCTTGGCGGCCAGCACCAGTTCGTGGGCGGGAATGAACATGGGAAGCTCCTCGTTGCGGGAAGGATTGAAAATTAGCTATGTCTTATATTCTCCCACAAAGCCCCGGCCTACTGCCTGCAACGCCTGCCCTCGGTACCGGCATTGCTCTATCACAAAACGCTAATGCACTGATATTACGAAGGAATATTCGCGCTCCCTGCGTCATTTTGCCGCAGGAGGCGTACCCGTACGTCCTCCTATAATCCGGGCCTTTCCACGCTTCCGAGCCTCGTCATGTGCCCGCCCTTCGCCCTCCGCCTGTCCCTGCTGGCCACTCTCCTGGCCGCCCCGGCGCTCCATGCCGCCCCGGCTGCCGACCCCTCCCTGACTCTCGGCGAGGTGGTGGTGCGCGGCGGCGAAGAAGGCCCCCTGCCGGCCCGCCGCATTCTCAGCTCGGTGGACGTGCTGGGAGGCGATGCCCTGGAGAACCGCAACACCAAGTACGCCTGGGAGCTGTTCAGCCTGGTGCCCGGCGCCATGGTGACCAACTTCGGCCAGGGCAACTGGGGCGGCAAGTTTTCCATCCGTGGCTTCAACGGCGAAGGTGAAATCAACGCGGTGAAGCTGCTCATCGACGGCATTCCGAGCAACGGCAACGACGGCAACATGCCCTTCCTGGACATGATCTTCTCCCAGGACATCGACGCCATCGAGGTGGTGCGGGGCACCAACGACGCCCGCTACGGTCTCCACGCCATCGCCGGCAGCGCCAACGTGGTCACCCGGGTGGGCGGCAACGAGACCCAGCTGCGGGCCGGCGTGGGCAGCTTCGGCAGCAGCGAGGTGCAGCTGTCCAAGGGCATCGAGAAGGACGGCTTCTCCCAGAATTACTTCCTCGCCACCCAGCGCGGCAGCGGCCAGCGGGACCACAGCCTGGGCGAGAAGTCTTCCTTCGCCGGCAAGTGGTTTCTCACCCCCGAGGGCAGTAGCACCCGCATCGGCCTGATCGCCCGCCACTACGAAAGCGAAGCCCAGGAACCGGGCTACCTGACCGCCGCCGAGGCCCGCCAGAACCCCGACCAGTCCCGCCCCCACAACGCCACGGACGGCGGCGTGCGGCGCATGAACCAGCTCAGCGCCCATCTTGAAACGGCCCTCGACGAGCAGCTGTTCTGGACCGCCCGGGCCTACATGAACGACTACACCGACAAGCGCTGGGTACGCTTCTCTGTCGCCGCCTCCCAGCAGGAACGCCTGACCGATGAAACCCAGTACGGCTTTCTCACCAACCTCACCTACCGGCCCCAGGTCAGCTGGGCTCATTCGGTGGCCATCGAGGGCGGCCTCGACGCCCAGTGGCAGCAGAACCACAGCGAGCGCTACCTCACCACAAACCGCCTGCGCACCGCCACCCGCTGGAAGCAGGACTTCGACCTGGACATCTACGGCGCCTACCTGCAGGCCGTCATCCAGCCGACGCCGCAATGGAAGCTGATTCCCGCCTACCGGGTGGATACCCTGCGGGGCGGCTACACCAATCAGGTCACCGGCAAGGCCTACGACGTGAACGACTACGGCACCATCGGCCAGCCCAAGTTCAGCGTGGTCTACACCCCGGACCCCCGCTACAGCCTCTACGCCAACGCCGGCCGCACCTTCCAGGTGGGCGTCGGCACCGGCACCTACAAGGTGAACCGCACAAGCGACATGGAGCCTTCGGTGAACGACGGCTGGGAAACCGGCCTCAAGCTGGCCCCCATCGCCGGTGTTGAAGGCCGCATCGCCCTGTGGGAGCAGAAGGCCAGCAACGAGGCCCGCCGCGTTCTCAACGGCGCCGCCAACGATTCCGAATACATCGGCAACACCCGCCGCCGCGGCCTGGACCTGCAACTCTCCGCCAAGGTCGGCGCCCAATGGCGCCTGTGGGGCGGCGTTGCCCTGCAACGGGCGATCATCACCCAGGCCGAAAAGGCCCGGCCGGAAACCCAGGGCATGGAAGTGGACCACGTACCCCACCGCCTCTACTCCCTGGGGGCCGATTACCAGGCCACTCAAGACTTGAAGCTCTCCCTCTGGGCCAACGGCCAGAGCAGCTACTTCCTGGAGCGCAGCAACAGCACCGGCAAGTACGGCGGCTACAACCTGATCAACCTTTCCGCCAGCTACCGCCTGCGGGCCGACACCACCCTGGACTTCCAGATCAAGAACCTGGCCGACCGCTACTACGAGTACGTCTGGTGGTACGACAACACCGTCAAGGACATGCACGCCCCGGGCGACGGCCGCACGGTGTACGGCGCCATCAACGTCAAGTTCTGAGCCCCGCCCGCCTTGCCTGAGGACCACCGCCCTTGGCCCGCCTGACGCGGCGCCAGCGCGCCGCCCTGACCGCCCTGCACCGCTGGCTGGGCCTGGGCCTGGGGCTGCTGTTCACCCTCCTCGGCGCCACCGGTTCCCTGCTGGTGTTCTACGTCGAGGCAGACCGGGCCCTCAACCCGCCACAGCAACTCCAGGCCACCATCGGCCAGCCCCGCAGCCTGGACGACATCGTCGCCCTGCTGCAGACCGCCCACCCCCAGCGCCACGGCAGCTGGCGTCTGGAGCTGCCCCTGACGCCGCAACAGCCCCTGCAGGCCCGCTACTACCAGCCGGAGGAAACGGCGGCGCGGGACTTCGCGCCCCTCATGGTGACGGTGGATCCCTATCGCCCGGCCATCCTCCAGGAACGCTTCTGGGGCACTTACGCCGCCACCTGGATTTACGACCTGCACTTCAACCTGCTGCTGGACCGCAACGGCCGCCTCATTCTCGGCCTCGCCGCCCTGGCCCTGCTGGCCCTCATCCTCATCGGCCTGCTGCTGTGGTGGCCGGCCCGAGGTCGCCTAAAGGCCGCCCTGCGCCCCCGCCTGGGCCCGTCCGGCCCCCGCCGCATCTACGACCTGCACGTGCTGCCCGGCATCTACGGCCTGCCCCTGTTGCTGCTCCTCACCGTCACCGGTGCCGTGCTGGAACAGCCAGGCTGGTTCAAGCCCCTGCTGGCCCGGTTCTCGCCGGTGGACGCCGGCCCCCGGCCGGTGGCCGAACATGGCGCCGTACTCATCGGGCCGCAACAGGCCCTGCGCATCGCCCAGGCCACCCTGCCCGACGCCGAGGTACGCTGGCTGGAAACCCCGGCCGCCGGTGGGGGCTTCTACCGCCTGCGCCTCTACCAGCCCGGCGACCCCAGCCGGCGCTTTCCCCATAGTCTGATCTGGATCGACGCCGAACGGGGAGAAGTGCTGGCGGTACGGGAAGCGCGCTGGGACAGCGGCGCCGACACCTTCTTCAACTGGCTCCACCCCCTGCACAACGGCGAAGCCTTCGGCCTCACCGGCCGCCTGCTGGTCGCCCTGGCCGGCCTGCTGCCGGGGCTGCTGTTGCTCACCGGCCTGTGGCGCTGGCGACAAAAAGCCCGGGCCAGAAGGGGAGAAAGCAGCACCCAGCCGGCCTCCGGGACGCCCCGGGCGATACCGGCCGATACCTCAGCCCGGCCTAGGCGAGGGAATGGCGTCGTGGTCAAATAGGCAGTAGATGGGCACTGCCCCCAACACAACATTTTCCCTCACGGAATCCGGCCCCCTGCCATGCCGCTCCTGCCCAACAGTTTCCGCAACCGCCTGGCCCTGCTCTTCATCGGGCTGGTGCTGGCCCTGGGTCTACCGACCTATCTCTACCTGAATCACATCTACGCCGCCCAGCTGATCGGCGACCGGGGCCGGGCCATGGGGGACCTGGCTTCCGCCGTCTCCGCCGTACTGGGGGAAAACCTGCGGGAGCGCCAGCGGGAAATCGAACTGCTGGCCCAGACGCCCCTCTATCGCCGCGCCCCCCTCGACAGCCCGGAATTCCAGAACAGTCTGGAACGGGTGCAAAAATCCTACCCCCAGTACTCCTGGATCGGTCTGGCCGATCCCCAGGGCACCGTGCGAGCTGCCACCGGCGATCTTCTGGTGGGCCAGAGCGTCAAGAAACGCCCCTGGTTCATCCACGGCCTGCAAGGCGCCTTCTTCGGCGACCTCCACGAAGCACTGCTGCTGGCCAAGCTGTTACCCTCGGCGGAGGGCCAGGGGCCAGTGCGTTTCATCGACTTCGCCTCGCCGGTGCGGGACGACCACGGCAACCTCCGTGGCGTCCTGGCGGCCCACGCCCACTGGCGCTGGGCCGGCGACGTGGTCCAGGTGATGACGCCCCACGACGCCGTGGAGGACGCTCTGGATATCTTCATCGTCAACCAGGACGACGTGGTGATCTACCCCGAAGGCCAGGACAAGGCCCTGCTGGCCCCCAAACCCGGCATCTTCAACGCCCAGGCTTATGCCATCCATGACTGGGGCAGCGGTACGCCCTACGTCACCGCCATGGCCCCGGTGCGGGAATTCATTCCCGGTCAGACCCTGGGCTGGCGCATCGTCGTCCGCCAACCCAGGGAACGGACCCTGGCCGACGTGCAGGCCCTGCAGCGGGTGGTGCTACTCTCCCTGGCAGGAGCCGGCCTGCTCTTTCTGGTCCTCGCCTGGTGGAGCGCCTCCCGCCTCAGCCGGCCCCTAGAACGCCTGGCCGGGCTGGCCCACCGCATCGAGGCGGGGGACGAAAAGACCCGCCTGGAAGTGGAGGACGCCCCCCTGGAAATCCGCCACCTGGCGGGTGCCCTGCAGGGCATGGCCGACGCCCTGCTGCAGCATCAGGAGGCCCTGGCAGAAAGCAATGCGCAGCTTGAGCGCAAGGTGGCCGAGCGCACTGCGGCCCTGGCCGACGCCAACGCGGAACTGCACCAGCTGGCGCGGCGCGACGCCCTCACCGGACTGGCCAACCGCTTCGCCGCCAATGAACGGCTGGAAAGCGAATTCCTGCGCATGAAACGCCACGGCCGGGGCTACGGCCTGCTGATGCTGGATATCGATTTCTTCAAGCGCATCAACGACACCCTGGGCCACGCCGGCGGCGACCAGGTACTGCGCCATGTGGCTAACGAACTGCGTGGCCTGGTACGGGAGAGCGATTTCGTGGCCCGGGTGGGGGGCGAGGAATTCATGGTGCTGCTGCCGGAAACCGGCTGGCAGGATGCCGGCCGGGTGGCGGAGAAAATCCGCGCCGGCATTGCCGCCAGCACGCCACCGGTGGACCGCCAGGTGACCATCAGCGTCGGCGTTGCCCTGGCCACCCCGGCCCAGGAAGACATGGACCAGGCGGTACGCCTGGCCGACGCCCAGCTCTACCGGGCCAAGGAAGAGGGCCGCAACCGGGTGGCCAGCGTGGCCGAACCAGAAGCCCCGCCTCCGGCCGCCTGACGGCCGCCCCAGAGCCTTACTGGATGCCCACCTTGCGCTGCTCGGCCCGCACGTAGGCGGTGATATGGGCCACCTCGTCCGGGCTCAGGCCCGGCACCGGCGCCATGTTGCCGTAGGGCCAGTGGTGGGCGCGCACGCCGTGGCGCACCGCCAGCTGGAAGGCCACGTCGCCGTGGTGGGCCGGCTCGTAGATCTTGTGCAGCAGGGGCGGGCCTTTCTTCTCCCCCTGATCCACCCCTTGCAGGTCGGCGCCGTGGCAGCTGGCGCAGTTCCTGGCGAAGAGGGCCTTGCCCTGGGCGGCGTTGGGCATCAGGCCCGGGGTGGGCTTGGGAATCTCCCAGCCCTGGGCCTGGACGGCGGCGCTGCCCAGGCTGAGCAGGGCGGCCAGGATGAGGTAAGGCTTGAACATGCAACACTCCTTCAGGGGAATCATTCGAGGCCCCGGGCCAGGCGCCATTCCTTGACCAGGGCGTAGAGGGCGGGGATCACCGCCAGAGTGAGGACGGTGGAGGAGATCATGCCCCCCACCATGGGCGCCGCGATGCGGCTCATCACTTCCGAACCGGCGCCCTGGCTCCACAGGATGGGCAGCAGGCCGGCCATGATGGCCACCACGGTCATCATCTTCGGCCGCACCCGTTCCACCGCCCCTTCCATGATGGCGGCGTAGAGGTCGGCCACGCTCGGCGTACGGCCTTCGCTCTGGCGTTGGGTTTTCAGGGCTTCCCAGGCATGGTCCAGGTAGATCAGCATGACCACCCCGGTTTCCGCCGCCACCCCGGCCAGGGCGATGAAGCCCACGGCCACCGCCACCGACAGGTGGTAGCCCAGCAGCCACATCAGCCACACCCCGCCCACCAGGGCGAAGGGCACCGAGAGCATGACGATGAGGGTCTCGGTAAGGCGGCGGAAGTTGAGGTAGAGCAGCAGGAAAATGATCAGCAGGGTGAAGGGCACCACCAGCTTCATCTTGGCCACGGCCCGCTCCATGGATTCGAACTGGCCGCTCCAGGTGGCGTAGTAGCCGGGGGGAAATTTCACTTTCTCGTTCACCGCCTGGCGGGCCTCGGCCACATAGCTGCCGATGTCCCGCTCCCGGATGTCCACGAAAATGTAGGCGGAGAGCAGGGCGTTCTCGGTGCGGATGCCCGGGGCGCCCTGGGCGATCTCCACCCGGGCCAGCTGGCCCAGGGGCACCATGGCGCCCTCCGGCGTCGGCACCAGCACTTCCCGGGCGATCTGCTGGGGGTCGCTGCGCAGTTCCCGGGGGTAGCGCACCGTGACGTTGAAGCGCTCCCGCCCTTCCACCGTGGTAGTCACCGCCTCGCCCCCCAGGGCGGTGCCGATGACCTCCTGCAACTCGCCCACCGAGAGGCCGTAGCGGGCCAGCTGCTCGCGCCGGGGCTCGATGTTGAGGTAGTAGCCGCCGGTAATGCGTTCGGCGAAGGCCGAGGTGGTGCCGGGCACGCTCTTCACCACCGCCTCGATCTCCCGGGCCAGCTTTTCCATCTCGTTCAGGTCCTTGCCGAAGACCTTGATGCCGATGGGGGTGCGGATGCCGGTGGACAGCATGTCGATGCGGGCCTTGATGGGCATGGTCCAGGCATTGGAAATGCCGGGGAACTGCAGGGCCTGGTCCAGTTCGGCGATGAGCTTGTCGATGTTCATGCCGTCGCGCCATTCCGACTCGGGCTTGAGGTTGATGACCGTCTCGAACATCTCGGTGGGTGCCGGATCGGTGGCGGTGTTGGCGCGGCCGGCCTTGCCGTACACCGAGGCTACTTCGGGGAAACTCTTGATGATCTTGTTCTGGGTCTGCAGCAGCTCCGCTGCCTTGGTGATGGACATGCCGGGCAGGGAGGCGGGCATGTAGAAGAGGGTGCCCTCGTTCAAGGTGGGCATGAATTCCGACCCCAGGCGGCTGGCCGGGTAGAGGGAGACCAGCAGGGTCAGCAGGGCGGCGCCGATGGTGGCCTTCTTCCAGCCCATGACCCCGGCGATGACCGGCCGATAAATGCGGATGAGGAAGCGGTTCACCGGGTTCTGGGCCTCCGGCAGGATGCGGCCGCGGATGAAGAGCAGCATCAGCACCGGCACCAGGGTCACCGAGAGCAGGGCGGCGCCGGCCATGGCGAAGGTCTTGGTGTAGGCCAGGGGCGAGAACAGGCGCCCCTCCTGGGCCTCCAGGGTGAACACCGGGAGGAAGGAGACGGTGATGATGAGCAGGGAGAAGAACAGGGCCGGCCCCACCTCGCGGCAGGCGGCCAGCATGGCCTCGCTGCGTTCGCCGAGGCTGGCGCCTTCGCCCAGGCGTTCCAGATGCTTGTGGGCGTTTTCGATCATGACGATGGCCGCATCCACCATGGCGCCGATGGCAATGGCGATGCCCCCCAGGCTCATCAGGTTGGAGTTCATGCCCAGGAGGCGCATGGCGATGAAAGCCATCAGCACCCCCACCGGCAGCATGACGATGGCCACCAGGGCGCTGCGCACGTGCATGAGGAAGACGACGCAGACCAGGGCGACGATCAGGCTTTCCTCCGCCAGGGTACGCTTCAAGGTGTCGATGGCGCGGTGAATGAGGTCCGAACGGTCGTACACCGCTTCGATGCTCACCCCTTCGGGCAGGCCGGAAGAGACTTCGGCGATTTTCTCCTTGAGGTTGTGGATCACCTCCAGGGCATTCTGGCCGTAGCGGGCCATGGCGATGCCGGAGACCACCTCTCCCTCGCCGTTGAGTTCGGCGACGCCCCGGCGCTCGTCGGGCACCAGCTCCACCCGCGCCACGTCACGGATCAGCACCGGCGTGCCCTTGTCGGCCTTCACCACCAGGTTCTCGATGTCGGCGGCGCCCCGCAGGTAGCCCCGGCCCCGCACCATGTATTCGGTCTCGGCCATTTCCACCACCCGGCCGCCCACGTCCCGGTTGGAATCCCGCACCGCCTGGGAGACCTTGCTCAGGGGGATGCCGTAGGCCCGCAGCTTCACCGGGTCCACCGTCACCTGATAGGTCTGCACGAAGCCGCCGATGGAGGCCACCTCGGCGACGCCGTGGGCCTTGGTCAGCTGGTAGCGCAGGTACCAGTCCTGCAGGGTGCGCAGTTCGGCCAGGGTCTTGTCCTTGGCCAGCACGGCGTACTGGTACACCCAGCCCACGCCGGTGGCGTCAGGCCCCAGCTGGGGCGTCACCCCGGCGGGCATGCGGCCGGCGGCGGCGTTGAGGTATTCCAGCACCCGGGAGCGGGCCCAGTAGATGTCGGTGCCGTCCTCGAAAATCACATAGACGAAGGAGGCGCCGAAGAAAGAGAAGCCCCGCACCACCTTGGATTTCGGCACCGACAGCATGGCCGTGGTCAGCGGGTAGGTGACCTGGTCCTCCACCACCTGGGGCGCCTGCCCCGGGGCCTCGGTGTAGACGATGACCTGCACGTCGGAGAGGTCCGGCAGGGCGTCCAGGGGCGTCTTCACCACCGCGACGATGCCGCCGATGATCAGGAAGAGGGTGGCCAGCAGCACCAGGAAACGGTTGCGGCCCGACCAGTCGATGAGCTTGCCCAGCATGTCGTCTCCCCGCGCCTAGTGCTTGCCGTGGGCGCTATGGTCGGCCACGGCGGCAGCCGGGGACGTTGCCTGTGGCGTGACGGCGGTGATGACCCATTCCCCCTGGCCCCGTTCGACGAATTCGAAGCGCACCACGACCCCGGGCTTCAGCTGTTGCAGCAGGGCGCTGTTGGCCGCCTTGAACTCCATGGTCATGGCGGGCCACTTGAGACTGGCCACCGGGCCGTGGCTGATGCTGACGCTGCCGGACTGGGCATCCACCTCTTCCACCTTGCCGTCGGCCTGGTGGCCCACGCCGGCCGCGGCTTTGCTGCCCGGGCGGGCGGCGCTGCCGGCATCGGCCGCCGTCATGGCGCCCAGGGCGGCCTTGAGGTTGCTCTCGGCGTCGATGAGGAAGTTGGCGGCCACCACGACCGGCTCGCCTTCCTTGACCCCTGCCAGGACCTGCACCCGCTCGTCGCTACGGCGGCCCAGCTGCACTTCCCGGGGCTCGAAGCGGCCCTCGCCAATCTGCACCAGGACAATGCGGCGGCGGCCGCTGTCGATGACGGCAGAATTGGGCACGGTGACCACGGCGCCCGCCCCATGAGGCTCCTCGAGGGTCACCTGGGCGAACATGCCGGGCTTGAGCAGCAGCCTGGGGTTGGCCAGCTCGATGCGCACCTGCACGCTGCGGGTTTCGGGCCGCAGGGTGGGGTAGACGTAAGCCACCTTGCCGGTGAATGGTTCTTCCGGGTAGGCATCCACCGTCACCTGGGCCGGGCTGCCGACTTTCACCCGGCGGATGTCCTGCTCGAAGACGTCGGCCATGACCCAGACGGAGGAGAGATCGGCGATCTGGTAAAGGGCTTCGCCCGGGCCAAAGCGCATACCCTGCACCGCCTTCTTCTCGGTCACCACGCCGCTCACCGGGGAATGGAAGGTGAGGCTGCGGCGGGCGGCGCCGGACTTGGCCAGAGCCTTGACCTGGGCTTCCGGCACATCCCAGTTGCGCAGGCGGGCCAGGCTGGCCTCGGCCAGCTGCTGCATACCGGCCTGGGCTTCGCCGCCGGCGCTCTTCAAGGCATCCACCCCCTGGGCGGCGATGGCGTATTCCCGCTGGGCCGAGACCAGCTCCGGGCTGTACACCTCGAACAGGGGCTGGCCCTTGGCCACGGCCTGGCCGGTGGCATTCACGTGCAGTCGTTCCACATAGCCCTCGAACTTGGGGGCGATGGCATAGCTGCGGCCTTCGTTGGCCTCGATGCGGCCGGCGGCCCGCACCGTGCCGCCCAGGTTTTCCAGGCGGGCGGCCTCGCTGCGCACCCCCAGCTTCTGCACCTTCTCGGGGGAGATGCGCAGGCTGCCGGCGGCGCCCTCCGCGGCCGGCTCCTCCCCGGCATAGACGGGGATGTAGTCCATGCCCATGGGGTCCTTCTTCGGTACTGGGGATGTGTCGGGCAGGCCCATGGGGTTGCGGTAATAGAGCACCTGGCGGGCCTGGCCGGCAGGTGCCGGCGTGGCACTGCCGGCGGGAGCGCCCGGGGTGCGCTGGCCGGCCCAGTAGCCGGCGCCGGCGGCGATGGCCGCGACTGCAATGACGGGCAGCAGCCGGGCGGCGGACGGACGGGAACTCATGGGGCTTCTCCGAGGATTTTTTCGATTTCGGCAAGGCGGACCTGGCCTTCGGCCCGGGCGCGAATCTGGTTGAGGCGGGCCTGGCGGATCTGCCGCTGGGCATCGAGCAGGGTGGCGAAATCCACCTTGCCGTTTTCGTAGCCGGCCAGGGCGGAGCGGAAGGTCAGCTCGGCCTGGGGCAGCAGGCTCTCGGCAGCCAGCCCTTCGCTGCGGCGGGCCGCCTCCAGGCCGGCGACGTTTTCCGCCAGCTCGGCCAGGATCTGGTTGGCGGTGGCCTCGCCCCGGGCCCGGGCGGCGGCCAGCATGGCGTCCGCTTCCCGTTCCTGGGCGCGGCGACTGGCCTGCTGCAGGGGAATGTTGAGTTCCACCATCAGCTCCCATTCCTTCACCGCATTCTGGTACTGGATGGGGGAAACGCCGAAGGTGAAATCCGGGTAGCGGTTCTTGTAGGCCAGCTCCCGGCTTTTCTCCGCTGCCTTGATGCGGGAGCCCTCGGCATTGAGCATGGGGTTGTGGGCCCGGGCCCGGTCTTCCAGGGCGGCGTGGTCGAGGCGGGCCGGCGCCGGCAGGGCGCGCAGGCGCTCCGGCAGGGCCAGGGGCGCCATGGCGGGGCGGCCGAGGAGGGCGTTGAGGCGGGTCTGCAGGTGGTGCTGTTCCGTGTCCACCGCAATCAGCTCGTTACGCAGGCCGGTCTGTTCCACCTGGGCGCGGATGACGTCCTGCTGGGGCGCCAGGCCGCCGGCGTAGCGCACCTGGGCGACCTTTTCCAGGCGCACCAGCAGATCCAGGTTCTCCCGGGCCAGGCGCTCGTTCTCGGCGAGGAAATAGCGCTGGGCGTAGGCCGTCTTGATCTTCGCCTCCACCTCGCGCCAGGCGCCAAAGGCCCGGCCCTTGGCGCCCTCGGCCTCCAGCTCGGCCACTTCCCGCTTCAGGTCCCGCTTGCCGAACCAGGGCACGTCCTGCATCACCAGATAGCGGGTGCTGCCGACCCGGTTGGGCGCCAGGGTGGCATTCTGCTCGCCCATGCGGGTGATGTCCCGCAGCTCGGTGCGCAGCCGCGGATCGGGCAGGGCGCCGGCGGGGGTGACGCGCTCCGCCGCCGCCTCGGCTTCATAGCGCAGCACGGCTACCTCCGGATTTTTCTCCCGGGCCAGGGCCAGCAGGCTCTCCACATCGGCCCCGGGCGGCGGCTCCGCCGCAACGGCCAGGCCACCACCAGCCAGGGCAGCGGCCAGGACAGCCCAGGCTGGGGGGCACAGGGACAGGGTCCGCAAGTGCAGGGGACGCAAAAATAGGGGCGTATTCATGGCAGCGCCTCCGCGGCAATCAGAAAAGTGGGAGCGGTGGAAATGCGGGGGGCAGGCTTACTTGGCGGCTTCGATACGCACCAGGGTCATCACCCCGGCCACGTCGTCCACGGCAAAGCGGATTTTCTGGCCCGGCTGAAACTGGCGCAGCCAGGCGGCCTCCTTCACCGGGAAGGCCATGGTCATGGCCGGCATACCGTTGGGCAGGGGGCCGTGGGCCACGGTGAGCTTGCCGCTGGCCTTGTCGGCTTTCTTCAGCACGCCGTCGCTGAGGACGGAGGCGGCGGACTGGCTGGCCGGCGCCGCACCGTGCTGGCCGTGATGGGCATGGTCGGCTGCCCACAGCGGCGCAGCCGCCAGACCAAGAACGAGACACAGGGCGGCAGAAAAGCGGGAAGGCTGGGCGCGCTTGAACATGAAGGACTCCGCAACAGGAAGGAAGGCAAATGAAGGCATTGAGCCGGAATGGTCGCCAGTGTGGCGGCTGGCGCCCTACGCCAGGCTGACCGGAACATTACATTTCTGTAATCTTCAAGGCCGGCGGGGCCTGCCGGCGCACAATGGCGGCCGTGGAACGAAGGGAAGAACGATGAAAATCCTGGTGGTGGAAGACGAGCCGAAGACCGGGGATTACCTGAAGCAGGGCCTGGCCGAGGCCGGCTTCGTCGTGGACCTGGCACGCAACGGCCTGGACGGCCTGCATCTGGCCCTCAGCGAGGCCTACGATCTGGCGGTGCTCGACGTGATGCTGCCGGGCATCGACGGCTGGCAGGTATTGCAGGGCATTCGCCGGGCTGGCCGCGACCTGCCGGTGCTCTTCCTCACTGCCCGGGACGCGGTGGACGACCGGGTCAAGGGCCTGGAGTTGGGGGCAGACGATTACCTGGTCAAGCCCTTCGCCTTCTCCGAATTGCTGGCCCGCATCCGCACCCTGCTGCGGCGGGGCGGCAAGGCCAAGGAGGCGGACGTGCTGCGGGCCGCCGACCTGGAGCTGGACCTGCTGCGCCGCCGGGTCAGCCGGGGCGGCCAGAAGATCGACCTGACGGCCAAGGAATTTTCCCTGCTGGAACTGCTGCTGCGCCGCCAGGGCGAAGTGCTGCCCCGCTCCCTCATTGCCTCCCAGGTCTGGGACATGAATTTCGACAGCGACACCAACGTCATCGAAGTGGCGGTGCGCCGCCTGCGGGCCAAGGTGGACGACGGCTTCGAGCCCAAGCTGATCCGCACCGTGCGGGGCATGGGCTACGTGCTCGAGGAGGCGCCGTGAGCCAGGGCCGGGGCCGCTCCCTCACCTGGCGCCTGACCCTGCTGTTCGCTGCCGTCTCCAGCGGCGTGCTGCTGCTCCTGGGGCTGGTGGTGGGCCAGCTGGTGGCGCGCCACTTCGAGGAGCTGGACATGGCCCTGCTGGAAAGCAAGCTGGCCCTGGCCCGCCACGTGCTGGCCGACAGCCGCAACGAGGCCGACCTGGCCCGTCTGCCGGCCCGCCTGGACGAAGCCATGGTGGGCCACCAGGGGCTGGCACTGGCGGTGTGGGACGGCGCAGGCCAACAGCGTTACGCCACCCCCGGCGCTGCCTTTCCAGCGGACCTGGATGGCGACGAGGCGGCCCCGGCCAGCGGCAGCGCGCCGCCCCGGCGCTGGCAGGCCGACGACGGGCGCCAGTTCCGCAGCATCGCCGGCCGCGCCGCCACCGCCTTGCCGGACGGCATGGCCTGGCGGGTGGCCGTTTCCGCCGATCTCAGTCACCACGAACATTTCATGCACGACTTCCGCGCCGCCCTGTGGCGCATCGTCGGCCTCGCCGCCCTGGCCAGCGGCCTGCTCGGCTGGCTGGCCGCCCGCCGCGGCCTGGCGCCCTTGCAGGCCATCGGTCGGGACACGGCGGACATCACCGCCCGGCATCTGGACCGGCGCCTGCCGGTGGCGGCCCTGCCGACGGAAGTGGCGGCCCTGGCGGCCACCCTCAACGCCATGCTGGAACGCCTGGAAGACTCCTTCCGCCGCCTCTCAGAATTTTCCTCGGACCTGGCCCACGAACTGCGCACCCCGGTGAGCAACCTGCTCACCCAGACCCAGGTGACCCTGGCCCGCCCCCGCACGGCGGCGGAATACCAGGAGGTGCTGGCCTCCAACGCGGAGGAGTTCGAGCGCCTCTCCCGCAGCATTGCCGACATGCTCTTCCTGGCCAAGGCCGACAACGAGCTGATCATTCCCCGCCAGGAGCCGGTGGACCTGGCGGCGGAGGCCGCCAGCCTGCTGGAGTTCTACGAGGCCCTGGCGGAGGAGAAGGAAATCCGCCTCGCCGCCCGGGGCGCGGCGACGGTATGGGGAGACCGCCTGATGCTGCGCCGGGCCCTGGGCAACCTGCTCTCCAACGCCGTGCGCCACACGCCGGCGGGTGGCGAGATCACCCTGACGGTGGCGCTGGAAGGGGAGGGAGCAACGGGCCAAACACCCCCCGCCGCCGTGCTGCGGGTAGCCAACACCGGCCCGGCCATTGGCGCGGAGCACCTGCCGCGCCTCTTCGACCGCTTCTACCGCGCCGACCCGGCCCGCCAGCATCTGGGGGAAGGCGCCGGCCTGGGCCTGGCCATCACCCGCTCCATCGCCCGGGCCCACGGCGGCGAGGTGGCGGTGCATTGCGCCGGAGGCTGGACGACCTTCGAAATCCGCCTGCCGAGCGGCGAAATTCCGCCTGCCGACCCGGCTAGGCCTTAGAATGCACCCCTTTCCCGGGGCATCACCCGCTGCGCCCCTTGCACCACGCCCCCGCACAAAGGTTTCCCCATGAGCAAAATCCACGACGTCGACGCCCTCCTCATCCTCGCTACCGGCATGGCCGCCAAACGCCGGCCGGCAGACCTGGTCGAGATCATGGCGGCCATCGACTTCCTGCAGGGCAACATCCCCGGTGAAGCCAAGCTGAGCGAGGCTTTTGCCCGCCTCTCCGCCCAGGGCCTGATCCTCGCCGCAGCGGAAGGCTATCAGTTGAGCCCGGCGGCGGAAGCCATGGTCAGCGACCTGCCGAAGAAGGGGGAAACGGAGGAAAAGCTCTTCCGCGTGAAGGACAACCTCTCCACCCATGCCGCCAGCGGTACCGCGCCGGACGCCCTGGCCGTCAGCGCCGACGAGATCAAGGCCGCCATCCAGGCCCATCGCCAGGCCGGCCAGGGCGCCGGGCGCAACCTGCTGATGCCCAAGCCGAAGCCCGCCGAAGAGCAGCGCCGCCCCGGGCTGCGCCAGCGCCGGCCGATGCCGAAGAGCCGCCCCCGCCGCTGAGCGGCCGACGGCCCCAGCCGTGGCGCGGCGGGGCCGTGCTTGCGTCCGCGCTTTCAAGTCCGCTGCAAAAGTTTGCTTTCCAGCCCCCGGCCCAATGCGCTGCCGGGCCCGTTTCCGGGTCCCGCAGCAGGCACCGCTTCGACCCGGCTCCTTCAGGAGCCAACAGGGCAGCGGCCCCACCACCCCCACCATCCCTCTTCCCCAGCCAGCGCTTAGTCCGCGACGTCTTCCCTGCCGCCGCCCCATAGGGGGCTGCCCCCCGCTTCCAGGTAGCAAAGGTAAGCCCGCAGATCGAATTCCAGCTGGTGGTAATCCGGCGCCAGATGCCGGCAGAGCTGGTAGAAGGCCTTGTCGTGTTCCCGTTCCTTGAGATGGGCCAGTTCGTGGGCGACGATCATGCGCAGGAAGGCTTCCGGCGCGTCCCGAAACAGGGCGGCGATGCGGATTTCCCGTTTCGCCTTGAGCCGGCCGCCTTGCACCCGGGCCACCGTGGTATGGGTGCCCAGGGCATTGCGCAGATCCTGCAGCTTGCTGTCGAAGGCCACCTTGCTGGGAGTTTCCGCCTGGCGCAGATGGCGGGCCTTGAGGGCCAGCACGTAATCGTAGAGGGCCCGGTCGGTGCGCACCTCATGGGCCTCCGGGTAGCGTTCCCGCAGCCAGGGGCCGAGACGGCCCTGGTCGATCAGGTGCTGCACCCGCTCCGCCAGTTCGGCGGGGTAGCCGGCCAGGTAGTCCGCCGCCCGGCGGGTAGCGCCACTCACACCGCCACCTCCGGCACCTTCAGGACGACGCAGTTGCGGCCCCGGGCCTTGGCGGCGTAGAGGGCCTCATCGGCCAGACGGAAGGCCTGGTCCAGGCTCGCACCGGACTCCTGACCGAGGCAGGTGGCGCCGATGCTGACGGTAAAGCCGAGATCGCCCTCGCCCACCAGCACCCGGCATTGGCGCACTGCCGCCAGCAGGCGCTCCCCCACCTCCAGTGCCCCCTCCGGCCCGGTCTCGGGCAGGACGATGCCGAATTCCTCGCCCCCCAGGCGCCCCAGCACGTCGGAGGTGCGCAGCTGAGCGGCCAGGCAGCGGGCCAGGGCCTGCAGTACCCGATCCCCCACCGGATGGCCGTAGCTGTCGTTGATGTTCTTGAACTTGTCCGCATCCAGCAGCAGCAGGGTCAGGGGACGCCGATGGCGCAGGGCCAGGGCGGCCAGCCGCTCCGCCTCGCCGGTGAAGGCGCGGCGGTTGAGGGTGCCGGTCAGGCCGTCGGTGGTGGCCAGGCGCTGCAGCTCCTGCTCCACCCGCTTGCGTTCGCCGATGTCGCGGATGATGCCGACGTGCAATCGCCGTTCGCCGATCTGGGCGCTGCCCACGGTGACTTCGACGGGGAACTCCCGCCCATCCTTGTGCCGCGCCATCACTTCCAGACTCCTGGCGGCCAGGCGGCTCGCGTCGCCGGTACCGGCGGCCTGCACCCGGGGACCATGGCGGGCGGCTTCCGCCTCGGGCATGAGCAGGTTGAGGCTCTGGCCCAGGACTTCCTCGGTGGTGTAGCCGAACATCGCGGCGGCGGCATTGTTGAACTCGACGATGCAACTCTCGTCGTCGATCACCACCACCGCGTCCATGGCTGTGTTCATGAACAAACGGGCCCGGGTTTCGCTGCGGGTGAGGGCTTCGGTGCGACGGGCCACCCGCTCTTCGAGGCGCAGGTTGGCCTCGGCCAGTTCGGCCAGGGCCTGGCGGCGACGCTGGGCCTGGCGCCAGGCGTAGAAGGTGATGCCGGCCAGGGCCAGGTTGCTGCCCAGCCCCAGCAGCAGGTATTCCGCCAGGCTGTGCTGCCAAGGCACCAGCACCGCCGGCAGGTCGGCACTGGCAGCCACCACCAGGGGATAGCGGTCGGAGCTGTCATAGGCGGCCAGGCCCGGACTTTCGTCGAGCAGGCGCAGGCCGTCACCCTGGCCTTCGGGGGCCGCCGGCAGCAGGGTCTGCACCAGGGGGCTGGCCTGCCAGCGCTGGGCCAGGCAGTCGGACTGGCGGGGCAGGCAGGCCAGGGCCTCACCACTGCGCAGCAGCAGGGTGAGGCGGAAGCCGGGCGGCAGGGTTTGCTCGGAAATGAGGTGCTGCAAGGCTTCGGGATCGATGCCGGCGGCGGCCACGCCGAGGAAGCGCTCGCCATCGCTGCTCAGGCGGTGACTGATGGGAATGATGGGGTAGTCGTCCACCCGGGAGAGGATGGCCGGGCTGATGTGCAGGCCGCCATCCCAGTTATCGTGGGAGGCCTGGAAGTATTCCCGGTTGCTGACGTTGAGCCGGGGAGCGGGGAACTCGGTGGAAATCTCGGCCAGGGAACCGTCGTCCCGCACCAGGAAAAGCAGGTGCAGACCGGCGGTGATGGCGTGGCGGCGCACCAGCAGGCGGTGGAGATCCAGGTCTGGCGTGGGCCGCAGGCCCTCCCGGGAGCCGATGACTTCGCCGATGCCGGTCAGCGTGCGCTCGTAGATATTGAAGGTCTGCTCGGCCCGCCCCAGCACCACCTGGCTGGCGGTGCGCAGCACTTCCCGGGCCTGTTGCAGGGCCTGCTCCCGGTTGCGCTGGACCATGGACCACAGCTGGGCATCCACCACCAGCAGCAATGCCAGCAGCGGCAGCAACCATCGCCATGCCCGTATTGCTTTGCCCATAATCGTTCTCAGGTGGTTTTCTCAGGCTACTTTAATGGGGTCAATGCTCGCGGAACGCCAAAAATTTCCGTCGGCAGGCCTTTAACTGGGGGTTTTGCTGCCAAAACCCGGGCTTTTCCCCGGGTGTGGTGGGGTATTTTTCCGGGCATACTGGGCCCAGTCAAACACAAATCCTCCCGAGAAGCGCGGCGCCATGGGCGAACACGACTCCCCCCTCCCTCCCGCAACCGGGGAAAAGAAGACCATTCTGGTGGTCGATGACACCAAGGAAAACCTGACGGTCATCGGCGAACTGCTGCAACCCTACTTCCGGGTGCGGGTGGCCAATAGCGGTGAGCGGGCACTACGGGTGGCGCGCAGCGAGCCTCGCCCGGACCTCGTCCTGCTCGACGTGATGATGCCGGAGATGGACGGCTACGCAGTGCTCGTCGAATTGCGCAGCGATCCGGCCACCCGGGACATTCCGGTGATTTTCGTCACCGCCATGGACGGCGACGAGGACGAAGAATACGGCCTGTCCCTCGGGGCGGTGGATTACATCACCAAACCCATCCGTCTGGCTATCCTCCTGGCCCGGGTCCGTACCCAGCTGGAACTGGCCCAGGCCCGCAACTGGCTGCGCAACCAGAACGGCTACCTGGAACAGGAGGTGCTGCGGCGCCTGCGGGAAAACGAGCTGATCAAGGATATCAGCCTGAATGCCCTGGCCCTGCTGGCGGAAAAGCGGGATTCGGAAACCGGCAACCACCTGCATCGCACCCAGGCCTATGTGGAGGCCCTGATGGAGGCGCTGCACACGCACCCCCGCTTCACCCATGCCCTGACACCCCGACAGCGTCCAGCCATCGCCAAGGCGGCGCCCCTTCACGATATCGGCAAGGTGGGCATTCCCGACCACATCCTGCTCAAGCCGGGCAAGCTCACCCCGGAAGAGTTCGAGATCATGAAGCAGCACAGCCACATCGGCGCCACCGCCATCGACGACGCCATCCAGCGGGTGTGGGACAACCCGAGCGACCACGGGCGCCTCGACGGGCCCCTGGCCTTTCTCGAAGTGGCCCGGCAGATCGCCCACTGCCACCATGAAAAATGGGATGGCTCCGGCTACCCCCAGGGCTTGGCAGGGGACGACATTCCCGTACCGGCCCGCCTCATGGCCCTGGCCGACGTCTTCGATGCCCTGACCTGCCGCCGCCACTACAAGCCGGCCTTTGCCATGGAGCAGGCGGTGGCCATCATCCGTGAGGGCCGTGGCCGGCATTTCGACCCGGATCTGCGGCATTGCCTCCCAACGCCGTGCAGGAGGCTCGGAACAAGGTGACGCAGCAACTGGCCGACATGGAAGCCCTGCTCAACCGCCTGGCAACCATCCCCGGCCTCAGCCCCGCCATTCGAGGGGAACTGCAGGAGGCTACCCAGCATTTCCGGGATTATCGGAAGTTCAGTCTGCTCGCCATCGACAGCATGGGCGGCCAGCGCGCCACCGCCGATCGCCACGTCAATCAGGCGGCCGAAAACTATCTGGCCTTTGCCGAGCACGCCCAGCGCATCAATCGCCAGCTCACCCGGCAGGCCCGTCAGCAACTGGCAGAGAATGGCCAGAAGATGGAAGACTACGTGCAGCGCTCCCTGGTGATCGGCACCCTGGGCGCCACCCTGATGGTGCTGCTGTGGTTCTTCATCACCTATTTCATGACCCGGCATCTGACGACCGTGCTGGAGTCCCTGCGCCGCCTGTCCGCCGAAGGGGAAAAGACGCCGGACTTGAAGGAGGTGGAATATCTGGCCCGCCTGCCGGGCAGCCTGCTCAACGACATCGCACGGGCGGTGCTGGCCTTCCGCGACGCCCTGGCTGCCCGGCGCCACATGCAGGAGGACCTGGAGGCCGAACGGCAGTTGCTCAGCGCCCTGTTCCAGGCCATTCCCGACCTGGTCTGGCTGAAGGACAAGGATGGCGTCTACCTGGCCTGCAACGCCCGCTTCGAAACCTTCTTCGGTCTCCCGGCGGTCGGCATCATCGGCCGCACCGATTACGACTTCGTCAGCCGGGAAGAAGCTGATTTCTTCCGCGCCAATGACCACCGGGCAGTGGCTGCCGGTAAGGCGGTGCAGAACGAAGAGTGGCTGACCTTCGCCAGCGACGGCCACCGGGAATTGGTGGAAACCATCAAGACTCCGGTATATGGGCGCGACGGCCAGGTCATCGGCATCCTCGGCGTGGCCCGGGACGTGACCGCTCTCAAGGAGGCCCTGGAAACCCTCAAGCGACGGGAAGAGATTTTCCACTCCATCGTCAACCAGGCGGCCATTGGCATAGTCCTGGTGGACACGGAAACCAAGCGTTTCGCCGAATTCAACGATGCCGCCTGCCTCGGCCTGGGCTATGACCGGGAGGAATTCGCCCGGCTCGACCTGTACACCCTGCAGGCCAGCAAGACCCGGGAGGAGGTGGATGCGCTGCTGGAAGAGATCATCCAGCAGCGCCAGGCAGCCTTCGAAAACCAGCGTCGGCACAAGGATGGCAGCGTCCGGGATTTCTGGATCACCATCCAGGTCATCCGCCTCAACGAGCGGGATTACCTATCCTCCATGTGGACCGACATCACCGGCCGCAAGGCCAGCGAGCGGGCCCTGCTGCGCTACCAGAACGAGCTGGAGGGGCTGGTGGCCGAGCGTACCGCCGAACTGGCCACCGCCAAGGAAGCCGCCGAGGCCGCCAACCGTTCCAAGAGCGCCTTCCTGGCCAACATGAGCCATGAGATTCGCACCCCGATGAATGCCATCATCGGCCTCGCCCATCTGCTGCATCGCGATGCCGACAACGAGCGGCAGCGCCTGCAACTGGAAAAGGTCACCACCGCCGCCCACCACCTGCTTAACATCATCAACGACATTCTCGACTTCTCGAAGATCGAGGCCGGCAAGATGGTCCTGGAGGTGGCGGACTTCGAGGTGGACCGGGTGGTGAACAACGTCTGCGCCCTGGTGGCGGAAAAGGCCGAAGCCAAGGGGCTGGAGATGGTGGTTGACATCGCCGACCTGCCGCCGGCCCTGCGGGGCGACGGCCTGCGCCTGGGCCAGGTGCTGCTCAACTTCGCCGGCAATGCGGTGAAATTCACCGAACGGGGCTGCGTCGTCATTCGCGGCAAGGTTTGCGAGCGGGAGGGGGCCCACCTGCGCATCCGCCTGGAAGTTAGCGACAGCGGCATCGGCCTCAGCCAAGCGCAGCAGGGGCGCCTCTTCCAGGCCTTCAGCCAGGCCGATGTCTCCACCACCCGCCAGTACGGCGGCACCGGCCTGGGCCTGGCCATTTCCCGCCGCCTCGCCGAGATGATGGGCGGCACGGTGGGAGTCGTCAGCCAGCCCGGCCAGGGCAGCACGTTCTGGATCGAAGCACCCTTCGGCCAAGTGGCCGCCCACGACCACCTGGAAGCGCCCCGCAGCCTGCCTGCCAACCTGCGGGCCCTGGCGGTGGATGACAGTCCAGATGCCCGGGAAGCCCTGGCCCATACCCTCACCGCCCTCGGCGCCCGGGCCGACACCGCCGCCTCCGGCCCCGCCGCCCTGGCCGCGGTGGAAGCGGCGGACCAGCTCGGCGACCCCTACCAACTGGTGCTGCTGGACTGGGTCATGCCCGACTGGGATGGGCTGGAAGTAGGCCGCCGCCTGCGCCGCCTCGCCCTCGGCAGCCAGCCCCAGCTGCTGCTGGTCAGCGTCTTCCGGGATTTCCCCCAGGAGCAGCTGGCCAGCGCCGACTTCGCTGCCTTCGTGCCCAAGCCGGTGACGCCGGCCGGTGTCCTGGCGGCCCTGGAGCGCACTTTCGGCCCACCCGTTTCACCGGCGAACAACCCGCTGCTGGCCATGGAAAAGCGCCTGGCCCGGCATCGTAACCAGCCCATCCTGCTGGCCGAGGACAACCCCCTCAACCAGGAAGTGGCCCTGGAACTGCTGCGGCATGTGGGCCTCGACGTGGACCTGGCGGAAAACGGCCAGGAAGCCGTGAACATGGCCCGGGCCAAGACCTATGCCCTAATCCTCATGGACATGCAGATGCCCTTCCTCGACGGACTGGAGGCGACACGGCAGATCCGTAGCCTGCCGGCCCACGCCCGGACGCCGATCCTGGCCATGACCGCCAATGCCTTCAGCGAAGACCGGGCCAACTGCCTCGCCGCCGGCATGAGCGACCATGTCGCCAAGCCGGTGGACCCGGACCAGCTCTACAGCACCCTGCTGCAATGGCTGCCCTCCCCGGTACTGCCCGCAGAGGATATGCCGCCGCTGGCCACGGCCCCCCAGTTGCCGGCAGCAGACCCGCAACTGGCCCGCCGGCTGGCCGCCTTGCCCGGCCTGGATATCGGCCGCGCCCTGCGCCTGGTGCGGGACCGCCAGCAACGCCTGGTGGAATTTCTCGGCCGCTTTCTGCAGGACCACGGCAGCGATGGCGACAGGATCGCCGCCGCCCTGGCCCAGGGCGATGCCGTCACGGCCAAGCGCCTGGCCCACACCCTCAAGGGCCTGGCCGGCACCCTCGGCCTGGTGCGCATCCAGAGCGAAGCCGCCGCCCTGGAAAGCGCCCTGGCCGGCCCCTCGGTGGAAACCGTGGCCGCCCGGCAACTGGAGCTGGATCAGGCGCTGAAGATATTTGGCCAGGCCATGGCCGACATCCTGGCCCAGCCCCCGGCTCCACCGGCCACTGTCAATTGGCCGGCCCTGCGCCAACAGTTGGGCTGCTTGCGCCAGCAACTGGCCGAAGACGACCTGATGGCCGCCACCACTTACCGGGAACTGGCCCCCGCCCTGATCCTTGCCCTGGGCCGCGACGATGGCGGGCTGGGCAGGCAGATCGACGATTTCGCCATGACCGAAGCCCTGGCGACCCTGGAAAACCTGACGCGGGGCGAGCCCCGCCTATGGGAAAGTCCGGGCTGAACCGGCGCCCTGGCCCGCTGCGAGCGGCAGCCCCGGGAGCCCGGTGAGCCCGGGTGCCGCCGATGGGCAACAGCCGCAGGGCGGCCCAGGGAAAGGGCTTATTGGGCGTTGCTGGAGTAACGGGCCGGCGGCTCGTCGAGGGAAAGTACCCATTCGGCCAGGGTCTGGGCTTCCTGCTCGCTCACCGCATTGGCCGGCATGCTTAGTTCGCCCCAGTTGCCCTTGCCTCCCTCCTTGATCTTGCGTGCCAGCTGGGCCACCACCTCGGGTGTGTGGGGGTATTTCTTGGCGATTTCCTGGTAGGAAGGGCCGATGCGCTTGCTATCCACCGTATGGCAGCCCAGGCAGCCGCGAAAGACGGCGATCTCGGCCCCCCGGGCCAGCTTGCCGCTGTCGCAGAATGCCCGTGCGGCGGAGGCGGAAGTGTTGTCGGCGGCCGTGGCGGCGAGGCAAAACAGGCTGGCCAGAATGGCCGAAAACAGCTGGTGTCGCATGGTGGCGCTCCCTCTGGTGGCCGGGACCCTCGTGAGGCCCGCGGTCCGGTGACTGGAAGCCGCAACATACGCCGCCAGCATCGACCTTAGCCATGACTTATTCCGCGAAATGCAGCGCCCCGCGGGAAAACCCTAAGAAAAATAGGTTTATTTGACGGAGCAGCCGGCAAGCGGGCTGCCATCCTCCCGTTTCATCCAGCCGCCCCTGAACGACGGCAAGCCCCCATGAAGGGGCAGCAGCAGCCCCGACATGACCGCCACAGGCAACGGTACAGTCCGGGGCGCAGGGGTCGTGGGGGTTGCGGGATCGCTGGGCAAAAAAAAGCCGGACCCGGCGGCGGCCGGACCCGGCAAGAGGAAGCCTCGGGAAGAGGCTTTCAGGGAAGCATGAATACGGCTTTTTCGTGGATGCGGATGTCGCTGCCATCCTCCGCTTCAATCTCGAACATGATCGGGTTGGAGCCCTTCTTGCCGGCATCGGGCGGCGCCTGCAGGGAGGTGGTGAGGGAGGTGGTGGTGGCGGCCGGCACTTCCACTTCGGCAGCCCCGGCGACGGTCATGCCTTCCAGGCCGGTCACTTTGATGCGGTAGCGATGGGGCTGCTCGTCGGTGTTCATGAAGCGCAGGGTGAAGGTGTTCTCGATCAAGCCCATGTCCGTCTCCCGGGCCAGGGCGCCGCGGTCGCGGATGACGTCCACCTTGAGGGGGATGCGATGGGCGATGAACCAGGCGGTGGCCAGGGTGATGGCCGCCAGGATGGCCGTGTACAGCAGGATGCGGGGCCGCACCACGTGGCCGAGGATTTCCTTCTTGCTCAGGTGCTGGGCCATGGCGTTTTCCGTCGAATAACGGATCAGGCCCCGGGGATAGTTCATCTTGTCCATCACCTCGTCGCAACCGTCGATACAGGCAGAACAGCCGATGCACTCGTATTGCAGGCCATCGCGGATGTCGATGCCAGTGGGGCAGACCTGCACGCAGATGCCGCAGTCCACGCAATCCCCCAGACCCTGGGCCTTGTAGTCGGCGCCCTTCTTGCGGGTGCCGCGGGATTCGCCGCGCTCCGGATCGTAGGTGATGATCAGGGTATCCGGGTCGAACATGACGCTCTGGAAGCGGGCGTAGGGGCACATGTACTTGCACACCTGTTCGCGCATGTAGCCGGCCATCAGGTAGGTGAAGCCACCGTAGAAGAAGATCCAGAAGGTTTCCCAGGGGCCGAAGGCAAAACTATGCACTTCTGCCAGCAGTTCGCTCATGGGCGTGAAATAGCCCACCAGGGTGAAGCCGGTGAACAGGGAGAGCACCAGCCAGAGGGCATGCTTGGTGACCTTGATGCGCAGTTTGCGGGCATTCAAGGGGCTCTTGTCCAGCTTGATGCGGGCCGGCCGGTCACCCTCGACCCAGTGCTCTATCCACACGAACAGTTCGGTATAGACCGTCTGGGGGCAGGCATAGCCGCAGAACAGGCGTCCAGCCACGGCCGTCACCAGGAACAGGCCGTAGGCCGAGATGATGAGCAGGATGGCCAGGTAGAAGACGTCCTGGGGCCACAGCACCAGGCCGAAGATGTAGAACTTGCGCTCCACCAGGTGGAAGAGCACGGCCTGGCGGTCATTCCACATCAGCCAGGGGGTGCCGTAGAAAATCAGCTGGGTGAACAGCACCAGGAAAATCCGCCAGTTGGCGAAACGGCCGCTGACGGCGCGGGTGTGGATGGTCCGGTGCTTTTCGTAAAGGCTGCCGCTATCGCCGTTGTCGGGCTGCGGCTTATCGGGGGCGCTGGCACTCATGAGTCACTTCCTCTCGGGCTTTAGTTAGTTATTCGTTGTGGTCGACAGGGTCGACGCCGCCGGGCTGGCCGGCCGTTGCAGCAGGCTGCCATCGCCGCCCTGGCGATTGGCTTCCAGCCGTGCCCGGGCCGACTCGCCGAGGGGCAGCTGGCGGTCCTGGGCAATGAATTCGTCGCGGCTGATGCCGCAGAACAGGGGATTGCCCTGGCGCTCTTCGCCAATGCAGCTGACCCGCCGCCCGTCCCGGTCATGGCCAGGGAAGAGCAGCAGTTCGTCAGGCAGGGGCAGCAGTTTCTTGGTGACGCTGTCGTAGTGGGTGCCCGGGTTGCCCCCCGGCTCGCCGGCGGCACCGCAGCCGCCGATGAGCAGGGCATCGCCGGTCAGCAGGCGGTCTTCCCAGCGCAGGGTGATGCAGCCCGGGGTATGCCCCGGGGTGGCCAGTACTTGCAACTGCAGGTCGGCAAAGGCCGGACAATCGCCGTCGGCCAGGCCCAGGGTAGCGGTGGCGATGCCGCTGGCCAGGCCGGCGGCGTAGGCGCAGCCGGTGTGGCGCACCAGGGTGCGGGCAGCAGAGAGATGGTCGCTGTGCAGGTGGGTGTCGATGACGCAGGCCAGGCGCAGCTCCAGTTCGGCCAGCAGCCCCAGGTAGAGCGGCGACTGGTCGGCCACCGGGTCCACCAGCACGGCGCTGTGGCTGGCCCGGGAGCCGATCAGGTAGGTATAGGTGGCGCTGCCGCTGTCCCGCAACTGCCGGAAAATGAACACGTGAAGCTCCTGCTGCATCCTGGTGGAAAGGTATGGGTGGAAGCCGATCGTGCCGCCATCGCCCGGAGGGGAGGGTGCCGTGTCGGAGAGGCTGCGGACAAGGCGGACGGACCAGCTTCCACTCATTCCATTACAAGAGTCGTGCCAGGCGCGACGGAACTAGGTAACCCGCTGTTTCACAAAGAAATAGCCAGGGGGAAGCGACTGTAGGTCATCGCGCCGCCCAGGTTAATTGCCATATTTGTCCGACATTTGTTGCGATGGCGCCATATTTGGCAGAAGATGGCACCATGGATTATTCAGCCAACCAGCTCCAGGAACTGATCTCCTTTCTCGACGGCCTGCCCGAGCCCCGCATCGTCATGGATGCGGACTACCGCATCGTCGCCGCCAACAAGGCTTACCGGCGGGAATACGCTAGCAGCCCCGGCGGTGGCGCGGCCTCCATCCTCGGGCGGCGCTGTTACGAGGTTTCCCACCACTTCACCGTGCCCTGCGACCAGGCCGGGGAATCCTGCCCCCTCAAGCTTTCCCAGGAAGAGGGCGCCTCCCGCCGTGTGCTGCACCTGCACCACACGCCCCGGGGCGAGGAACACGTGGATGTGGAAACCACCCCGGTACGGGACGAAAGCGGGCGCATCGTCTACTTCGTCGAAACCCTGCGCATGGTGCAGCAGGCTAGCAGCCGCCCGGCGGCCCAGGGCCTGGTAGGGCGCTCCGCTGCCTTCCAGCAGATGCTGGAAAAGGTGCTGCGGGTAGCCCCGGCCCAGGCCACCGTGCTGCTGCTGGGGGAAACGGGCACCGGCAAGGAACTGGTGGCGCGGGCGGTGCACGAGGCCAGCGGCCGGCGGGATGCGCCTTTTGTGGCGGTGGACTGCACCGGGTTGACGGAAAACCTCTTCGAGAGCGAACTGTTCGGCCATGAAAAGGGCGCCTTCACCGGTGCCGCCTTCCGCAAGCTGGGCCTGGTGGAATCGGCCAGCGGCGGTACCCTGTTCCTCGATGAAATCGGCGAACTGCCGCCGAGCCTGCAGGTGAAGTTGCTGCGCCTGCTGGAAACCGGCACCTACCGCCGGGTCGGCGGAGTGGATACCCTGCGCGCCGATTTCCGCCTAGTAGCCGCCACCCATCGGGATCTGGCGGCCATGGTGCGCAGCGAGCGCTTCCGCCGCGACCTCTATTACCGGCTCAACACCTTCCCCATCCACACCCCGTCCCTGGCCGAGCGGCGGGATGACATCCCCCTCCTCGCCCTGTCCCTGCTGGAACGGGTGGATCACCGGCCAGGCCGCCATTTCAGCGCCGACGCCCTGGCCTGGCTGGCCGAGCGAACCTGGGAGGGCAACATCCGGGAACTGCGCAACCTGATCGAGCGAGCCACCCTGATGAGCGATGGCGACGAGATCGGCGCCGCCCGCCTGGCCGAGGTGGCCGACGACGGCGGCAGCAGCCCGGTCGCCAGCAGCGGCGCGGTAGCCGATACGGCCTTCCGTGTCGACACCCCGGTGCCGCTGGAGGAACTGGAATCCCGCTACCTGGCCTGGCTGATGGCCCGGCCGGGGGCGGAGGTCCGCCTGTTGGCCCCGCGCCTGGGCATCAGCGAACGCACTCTCTACCGCAAACTGCGTCGCCCCCCGCCGCCAGGCGGGGCCTAGGGCCCGGGCCGACTGAGAAGCCGCTGGCTGAGCCAGGCGATGACCGCATACTTGCCGGCCTTGGCTGCCGTCACCACCACCAGCACGCCAAGCGGCGGCTGGTCCGCCAGGGCGCAGAGCACCAGCGCCGGCGTCTGGGGCAGGGGTGAGGCGGCGATGGCCCCCAGGGCCCAGACACCCCACTCCGCCACCCAATGGCTGACCCGGGCCAGGGCCTCGGCCTGAACGAGTTCAGGCCAGCGCAGGGCGATCTGCTGCCAGCCCAGGTGGTGAAAGACTTCCAGCAGCACCATGGCGCCCAGCCCGGAGGCCAGGCCGCTGCACAGGCTCAGGGCCAACCAGCGACGGGGCGCCAACAGGGTGGCGCTGATCAGGATGAGGGAAAAGGGAAAACTGAAGGTGACGGTGCACGCGAAAGCGAGCCCGGCCACGAACAGGGGAAAGAGGGGATGGCGGGCATGGTCGCCCAGATAGCGGGCCAGCCAGGGCGGCAACCGCGGCCGTAGCGGCTGCCAAAACCGGAATTCCATGGCGATCCTAAGGCGTTTCAGCCAGCAGTTTTTCCAGCACCGCCTGGTAACGGGCCGGGTCGGGCCGGCCGGGAATACGCTGGGCGATGCGCCCCTGGCGGTCAATCAGGAAGGTCAGGGGCGGATTGGCGCCCCCCAGGGCAAAGCCCCGGGCAACGCTGCCGTCGTCCTGCACCACCTTGAAGGGCAAGCTGTTGGCGTAGGCATAGCTGGCCACCTGGCGGGGCTGGTCATAGGCCATGGCAACGGCCAGGATTTCCAGCCCCTGGGCCTGGTGCCGACGATGCAGCCGGGCCAGCTCGGCCAGGGTGTGATCGCAGTCACTGCAGGTAGTCGCCCAGAAATGCACCGCCACCACCTTGCCGCGCAATTCCCCCAGGGAGAACTGGGGGCCGCCGAGTACCTTCAGTTCCAGGCTGGGGGCGCTCTGGCGCTTGGCAAAAAACCCGGCCATCACCGCGCCCATTGCGAGCACGGCGAGCAGCAGGATAAGCTTGTGGCCCCGGGACATGACAATCAGGAGTCGAGAATGGAGTTCGGAAAGATGATGAATCGCCTTGGCGGACGCTGCATTGTGGGCATTTTGGCTGCCCTTGTCATCAGCGGCCAGAGCCTGGCCCAGGTGAGCAACAGCGAGGCCACCTCCGGCCTCAAGGAAGCCCTGACCCGGGGCGCCGAAATGGCCGTCAGCCAGCTGGGGCAGACCAACGGCTTCCTCGGCAACGACAAGGTGCGCATTCCCCTGCCGGGCGCCCTGGAGGACGCGGCGGAGATGATGCACAAGTTCGGCATGGGCAAGCAGGCCGACGAGCTGATCGAAACCATGAACCGGGCAGCCGAGGCCGCCGTGGTGGAAGCCAAGCCCCTGCTGGTGAAGGCGGTGAAGGACATGAGCGTGAAGGATGCCCAGGGCATCCTCACCGGCGGTGACGACGCAGCTACCCAGTATTTCAAGCGCGCCACCTCGGAGCCCCTGGCCCAGAAATTCCTGCCGGTGGTGAAGAAGGCCACCGCCAAGGTGCAGCTGGCCGACAAGTACAACAAGTTTGCCGGCAAGGCCGCCAAGTTCAAGCTGATCGACGCCAAGGACGCCAACCTGGACGACTACGTCACCCGCAAGGCCCTGGATGGCCTCTACCTGATGATCGCCGAGCAGGAAAAAGCTATCCGCAAGGACCCCATTGGCACCGGCAGCAAGGTCATCAGCAAGGTGTTTGGCGGCCTTCTGAAGTAGTAAAATCTGCCGTACCGCATCCCACCTGCGCCCCGGTCTGCCGGGGCGTTTCGTTTTTCAGCCCGCCGCCTGCGACGCCACCTTCCGCCCCTGATCCTCCCATGTCCGGTCCCGTTCCCCTGCACAGCCTGAATCCGCCCCAGCGCGAAGCCATCCGCTATCTGGATGGGCCCCTGCTCGTCCTGGCTGGCGCCGGCTCCGGCAAGACCCGGGTGATCACCCAGAAGATTGCCTACCTGATCCAGGATTGCGGCATGAACCCGGCCAACATCGCCGCCATCACCTTCACCAACAAGGCGGCGCGGGAAATGCAGGAGCGGGTGGGCCAGATGCTGCAGGGCAGCTCCACCTCGGGCCTCACCATCTGCACCTTCCACTCCCTGGGGGTGCGCATCCTGCGGGAAGAGGCCAAGGCCCTGGGCTACAAGCCGAAGTTCTCCATCTTCGACTCCACCGACTGCTACGGCATCTTTGCCGACCTGTCGGCCAGCGTGGACAAGGCCACCATCCGCAACATCCAGTGGCTCGTCTCCGGCTGGAAGAACGCCATGAAGTCGCCGGACCAGGCTGCTGCCGAGGCAGCGAGCGAAATCGAGGCCCTGGCCGCCAAGGCTTACCGGGATTACGCCGCCACCCTCAAGGCCTACCAGGCGGTGGATTTCGACGACCTGATCCTGCTGCCTCTGCAGCTCTTCCAGGAACATCCGAAGATTCGCGACAAGTGGCAGAACCGCCTGCGCTACCTGCTAGTGGATGAATACCAGGACACCAACGCCTGCCAGTACCAACTGCTCAAACTGCTCACCGGCCCCCGGGCGATGTTCACCGCTGTGGGCGACGACGACCAGGCCATCTATGGCTGGCGAGGCGCCGACGTGGAAAACCTGCGGGGCCTGCCGCGGGATTATCCGAACCTGAAGATCATCATGCTGGAGCAGAACTACCGCTCCACGGTGCGCATCCTGCAGGCGGCCAACAATGTTATCGGCCACAACGAGAAGCTCTTCGAGAAAAAGCTGTGGTCCGACCTGGGCCACGGCGATCCGATTCGCGGCACCGTCTGCCGGGACAACGAGCACGAGGCGGAATCGGTGGTGATGAAGCTGCTGGCCAACAAGTTCGAGTGCCGCAACAAGTTCTCCGACTATGCCATCCTCTACCGCTCCAACCACCAGGCGCGCCTCTTCGAAACCCAGCTGCGCAACCACCGGGTGCCCTACGTCATGTCCGGCGGCACCAGCTTCTTCGAGAAGTCGGAAATCAAGGACGTCATCTCCTACCTGCGCCTGCTGGCCAACCAGGACGATGACCCGGCCTTCATCCGCGCCGTCACCACGCCCAAGCGGGGCGTCGGCGGTACCACCCTGGAGGCCCTCGGCACCTATGCCGGGGAACGCCACATCTCCCTCTTCGCCGCGGCCTTCGAGGAGGGCTTCGCCCAGCGCGTGTCGCACCGCCAGCTGGAACCCCTGCTGCAGTTCTGCGAGTTCATCAACCGGGTGGAACAACGGGCCCTGCGGGAGCCGGCCGGTGAGGTACTGAACGACCTGCTGAATGCCATCGGCTACGAAACCTGGCTCTACGACCACGAGGAAAGCCGGGCTGCCGAAAGCAAATGGAACAATGTGCGGGAATTCACCCAGTGGCTGGCCGGCAAGGGGGAGAAGGACGACAAGACCCTCATCGACCTGACCCAGACCATCGCCCTCATCAACATGCTGGACAAGCAGAACGAAGACAGCGAGTTCGACGCCGTGCAGCTCTCCACCCTCCACGCCTCGAAGGGGCTGGAGTACAAGCACGTTTTCCTGGTGGGCGTGGAAGAGGGCATCCTGCCCCACAGCAGCTCGGTGGAAAGCGGCACTATCGAGGAGGAGCGGCGCCTGATGTATGTCGGCATCACCCGGGCCAGGCAGAGCCTGCACCTCTCCTGGTGCGAACGACGTAAGCAGGGTCGGGAAATGTTCCCCTGCGACCCGTCCCGCTTCATTGCCGAAATGGGCGAAGACCTGCGGGTCAGCGGCGGCAAGACCACCGAGCCGCCAGACAAGGCCACCACCAAGGCCCGCTTCGCCAACCTGCGCAACATGCTGGGCAATAGCGAAAGCTGAGCCTGCTCCTCGCCGCCGACGCCGATCACAAAGCGTTACGGGGCGTTACCTTTCTCCTGCAAACCTTTGGGTCGGCGGCCGCGTTATTGGCTGCAAGGGGGCGAATTTCTCGCCACCGGAAACGAACAAAGCCCAACTTCTGGAGATAGACAAATGAC
>NZ_BFBP01000012.1 GCF_003112695.1 Azospira sp. I13 | reverse complement strand
CGACCTAGGCGTTTCTGAAAAAAGTGAGGTGGGTCAATTTTCAGTTGATGCCCTGGGTCATTTTTACTGTGTTGCTAACAACGGTTGGCGACGGAATAACCACGGTCCCTGGCTGATAGGAGGACGACACGGGGATTCGAACCGGCATTCGGGGAGCCGGAACAAAGCGCTTATGGTTTTTGCAGCAGGACGGATCGTCGTAGCGGGCCCAACGGACCGCCAGTAACGGATCTGGGGCCAACCCTTCAAGTAGCTGGGAATAGCTGGAAATGATGCTCTTGGCCCTGAGCTCGATCCATCGAGCCGGAAGTTCTGCCCCTTTGTCTTCTCCCACATGGTTCGAGTGAAAGACCTCAAACCCCATGCTTACCCGTCTATCTTCGTTCAAGACCGCTACATCGAGCCGGCGGCCCGAGGGAATCCGGTACTCCTTTTCAACCTGGTAGGGGGAAGGTTTGGGAATCTCTATAGCAACGGTATGGCCGTGGGTTGAGCACTTGCCTTCAATCGTCGGTGCAATGGTTGTCTCACCGGATAACCACTTTTTCAGCCAGGCGTAGAGGAAGTGCTTGGCCACGGCATGCTGGTGCCCTTCTCCTTTGGCCCCATTCGCCGGATTGAGTGCGCATGCCCCTAAGGGGGGAATGTGAAAAAAATGGGCCCTACGCTTCTCCGGGATTCGGATCCCTACGGGTTTATTGCATTCGGGACAGAGGTACTGGCCACCCGGCATCGCCTTCTCTGGGAAGACTTCGTCGCCGAGCGAAGCAGAAATGGCGTAGGGGATGAGCAGGTCTTTCATCCTGGCATCGTATCACCCACCTCACACCAGAAAAATGCATTCAGGGTATCAACACTGCAAGGCGCCCATCCAAATCGAAAATTAGTTTGCAGCATATACACGCTACAACAATTTGCTTATTTTTCAATTGGTTGTGTTTTACACCGGGCCAGATAGCACATTAGAATCCCGGCAAATGAGGATTTTGATATGAGTCCATTTGCCAGCTATTTAAGAGCCCTGCGGAAGCAGCGTGGACTCCGCCAAAAGGAATTAGCCCATATGTTGGGCTACGAAGCCAGCTATTGGTCGGCACTCGAACGTTCGGAAAAGGGCCCTCCCAAGCAGGACTTCATCAACCGACTGATCCGAGGCCTTCAGCTAACTGAAGAAGAGCAGGCCACCCTGGCCCAAGCACTCAGACTTTCCCGACGCCACTTCTCACTCCCCTCTCGGGCCAGTGAGCGCGAATACACCCTGCTCCACCAACTGGAGCCCCAACTGGGCCATCTCAGCCCTCTTCAAATCCAGCTCATCGAACTGGCACTGCATATTCCTGCAGGGCAGGACCATCACGTCCAGCCCTCTGCGTAGCCAGGAGGCATCCAACCAACCAGGAGGAATCCACCATGTAAAAAAGGGCAAGCACACAGGCTTGCCCCTCATGGCAGCTGACGCTACCGCTCTAGACAAGCCAAGTATCGTCTTCTCCCATCAGGGGCGTCAAGCCTTATCCCATTGATTCAAAGAGACAACGGTCAGTTTTCCACTGACTGCGGGTTCTCTTTTGTCTCGATTTTCAAGACATGCGGCTGGCGCAGGGTCCCCTTACGTCCGCCGCCAGGAGAAAAACGATGCTCGCTAGAAAAGTTGTAACCCGCCGCGGCAGGCGCTTCCGTGGCTATTTTCCTTCCCACAAGCTCCATCGGATGGTGGCTTGGGAATCTCTTCTGGAAAGGGATGCCATCCTGCTTTTGGAGATATCCCCGGGAGTCGTTTCCTTCCAGGAACAACCGACTGTTATCCAGTATTTCGATGGGAAGTCACTCTGCGACTATTACCCAGACTTCGAGGTTGTCCTGGCAGACGGTTCGGTATTTCACCTGGAGGTTAAGACCACCTCCAAGCTGAAGAGCCCCAAGGTTGCCACCAAGTTCGCGGCTATCGCCACCCATTACCAGGAAAGGGGAATGGGCTTCCGGGTCGTTACGGAACAGGAGTTACAGCGTGAGCCCCTCCTGAGCAACGCTCAGGACCTAGCCTATCTCCGGGGCAAGACCAGTCGGTCCCTGCCATCGTTCCACGAACTTCGTACCGACCTGGGTGCCGACGTCATTGCCTTTGCGAAGGCCGAAGACATCCTGGGCCGGGATACCGTCCTGCATCTGATCGCTCATGGGATGCTGGGATGTGACATCTCCCAGCCCCTGGCAGGCAATACCCTGCTGACCATCCAGGAAGGAGGACGCAATGATTCGGTTCTCTTCTAAGGTCGGGCTGCGCTTCCTGGAAAAGGAAATGGGTTGGGAACTCAGCCGGCGCCTAGTAACCGGCAAGATCCAGTTCCAATCGGATCTCGGAGAATTACTAAACCTGACTGATCAAGAACTACGGGCCCGTTGGTTGTCCCAGGACTGGATCGTGGATGAATCCTCCCTGGGCACCCTTGCTAATGCCATCTATCTCGCGGCTCCACGGGACCTCGGAACTTATCCAGAAAGCCAGCAACGGGAAGCCAAACGGCGCAAACACTACCTGGAGGCCATCGATCCTGAGCACACCCGCTACCACCAGGAGCGCTGGCGAACCATCATCATCCAAGTGGCAGACCGTATAGGAGATCGCTGTCCCCCTTGTCCTGCGACCGTCCATACATGGTGGCGGCGCTATCGTCTGGCCAAGAGCTTCACCAGTCTGATTCCTCGCAATAAGCCAACACACCGACCCTATGTAAAGCTGGCCTACCAAGTATTTGAAGAAGTTGTTGCCACGGTATATCTGACCAACCAAAAACTACCAAAACAAGTGGTCGTAGATGAGCTTCATCGCAGGATTCCTGCAGTGAATCAGGGGCTGCTTAAGGAAGACCAGATAAAGGTCCCTTGTCGAGCCACGATCTATCGCTGGTTGGATCGCTTGCAGCACGATCTGGTGGATGCCTCCCGAGAAGGAGCTGAAGCAGCCCGCATGAAGTACCGGGCTGCCATCGGTAGCGTGAAGGTCGGCAATGTCCTGGCACGCATCGAAATCGACCACACCCCTCTGGATCTGATCGTTATCGACAGCGTAACGAAGCTGCCTTTGGGACGACCCTGGCTGACCATGGCCATCGATAGTTATTCACGCATGGTAGTGGGGTTCTATATCAGCTTTAACGCCCCTTCTGGCCATGGTGTCCTGCAATGCCTACGCCGTTCCATCCTACCGAAGGATGAATGGCTGGCCCGATTCCCGGACATCCGGGGCCAGTGGCCCGCTTACGGTATCCCGGAACTGATTGCCGTGGATAACGGAGCGGATCTTCACTCTGACGCCCTGGAAGCGGCCTGTCTGGAAATGGGGATCCAGATCCTCTTCTCTGGCTCCAAAACCCCTCAGCACAAGGGGGCGATCGAACGGTTCTTCCGCACCATGAACATGGGGTTGATCCATCGTTTGCCAGGGACAGTGTTCTCCAGCGTGGATGACCGTGGGGATTACCCGGCAGAAGACAAGGCCGTCATCGATATGGAGGGCCTGGTTCATCTGATCACCAAGTGGGTGGTTGAGGTGTACAACGTCACGCCCCACCGCGGTATCAATGCCCGCCCCATCGACCGGTGGTTTGAGTCGGCAGAACGCCGGATCATCGAGCTTCCAGCCTATCCCCAGCAACTGGAGATCATCGCCGGGATCCCGGCCAAGCGGACCCTGTTTCACTACGGCATCGAGCTGGATGGCCTGCAGTACAACTCTGAACTGCGCCGGGGCCAATGTCCCAGTCTCCCTCAAGTACTACGAGGACACAGTAGCTCACATCCATGTCTTCGATACCCACCTGCAGGAGTACCTCAAGGTACCGGCCAAGCTGGTGGAGTATGCGGAAAACCTGCCCCGGGATATTCACCGGCTGGTCCGGGAGAACGCCCGCAAGCGTTTTGGGGACAACTGCCCCAATCCCCAGCTGCTCCAGGCCCGAGCGGAAATCGAGGCGATCATCCAGGAGGCCATCAAGGCCAAGAAGATGGGACACCGCAAGGCCGGAGCGGGTTACCTCATGCATGACAGCGAGGCCGTTCTCAATGGGAAGGACCCACTGGCAGAGGCCCGCAAGCCCCTGAAGCCGATCAAGGAGGTCGTACCCCTGGCATTGCCCTCCGGTCTGGATGACGACCTGCCGGACTTTACTGCCGGCGAAGGGGTGTGACATGGAACCCTTAGCGGTAATGACCCAGTTCGCCCCAGCAGCAGTTCCGTTCCAGGCCCAGGGCCTGGGCTTCAAGCTGGTCATGGACCCTATCGCCCACCAACGCTACCGGGAGTCCATGTACGGCATCGCCGAGTTGCACCTGCGGCGCCGGAACCATGGAGCCGGCGGTGGCTTGCTCCTGACCGGACCTTCCGGCGCCGGCAAGAGCACCATGGTGCGGGCCTATGGAGAACGCTTTCCGAGGCAGCATCTGGCTGAGCGGACGGTGGTACCGGTGCTGATGGTGACGGTCCCGGCCTCCCCCACGGCCCGCAGCCTGGCCGGCGCCATCCTGGAAGCCCTGGGCCAGAAGAAGGCCCACCGGGGTACCGCCCCTGAAAAAACCTCCTGGATCTACGAGCTCTTCGTGAAGTGCGGGGTGGAGATGGTGATCCTGGACGAGTTCCAGCACCTTTTCTACGCCCCCAGCCTCAATGCTTTCCGGGATATCACCGACTGGCTGAAGAACTTCCTGGAGGACACGAAGGTAGGGATGGTGGCCTGCGGGCTGCCGGCAGCCGAGCTGGTGGTGAACAGCAACGAGCAGCTGGCCCGGCGGTTCTCGGAGCGGATCCGGATTACCCCCTTCTCCCTGGAGGTAGCGGAGGACTTCCAGGAATTCCGCGGCATCCTGAAGACCATGGAGACGCACCTGCCCCTCCCGGTCGAAGTCCCGCTCCATGAAGCCAACCTGGCCCGCCGTTTCCATGTGGGCAGCTACGGGCTCCTGGACTATGTCGTAAAAATCATCGAGGGGGCTGTCTCCGCCGCCACGGCCGCAGGCCTGGACACCCTGGACCTGCCGGCACTGGCGGCGGGCTTTCGCAACCGGGTATGGCGGGATGTTCCGGATCGGCTCAATCCCTTCCATCCGGAGTCGCCCCTGCGTCCCCTGGACCGGCCGGGGGAGGTGTTTTACCTCCATACCCGGCAGGATCCCGTGGGCTCTCCCGTGGCCCGGAAGCTGGGCATGAATCTGACCCGGGGAGGGAAGTGAGATGATCGATCAGCATTTCACTCCTTCCTCGGCACCGGATCTCCTGCTCCGTCCCCACCCCAGCCGGCATGAAGGTCCTCGGGGTTATCTGCTGCGGCTGGCCGAGGCTAACTGCATGACGCTCAGCGAGCTAGGTCAGTTGGGCATCCATTTCGATTCAGCCTGCCTGTATCGGCATCAGCTACTCCCCGATCCTGCCCTGGATCCTCACCTCCATGCCCATGTGGCCCGGGTCGCCCAACTGGCCGAATCGAAGGGTCGGGTCTGGAACATGCACCATGCGAGGTTCTGTCCGCAGTGCCTGGCGGAAGACCCGACCTGGCAGGCCTCCTGGGAGATCTACTTCCTGGATGTCTGCCCCAAGCATGGGGTCTGGATGGTGGATCAGTGCGGCTCCTGCGGCCAGCCCCTGAAGTGGAAGCGGGACTCCCTGCTGCGTTGCCAGTGTGGATCCGACCTGCGGGAGGAGACCTCCGGCCCCGCCCCGGACAACCTCCGGCGCCTGGCGGCCATCCTGGAAGACAAGCTGCTGCACTGGCCCGAGGGAGAGGCACCAACTCCCCTCACCCGCCTGGATGCAGACCAGACCCTGCGGCTGATCCGCTTCCTGGGGACCCATATGGATCCCATGGCCACTCCCCGGCCTTTGAAGCTGCGCAACTCTGGAAACCTGGAACGATCCTGGCCGGTATCGACCCTGGCGGCGGAGATCATTTTTCAGTGGCCGGAAGGATTCCATCAGGCCCTCAACCAGCTTCAGGCCAACTCCTCCGGAGAAAAGAAGGGACTCCGGGATACTTTCCAGCACGCCTATACCTACCTCTACAAGGGCTTCAAGGAGGCAGGGTTCAGCGATGTCCGTAAGGCCTTTGAAGAATGGATCACCGTTCATTGGAAAGGCGGGGTTGCCGGCAGGAATCGGCGCCTGCCCGAGTTGATCCAGAAGAACGCTCAGTGGATCCCCGGTACCGTTGCTGCCCATGAACTGGGGATCAGCCTCAAGCAGCTGCGGCGCCTGATCACCGAAGGCAACGTCGAGTGGGAAGAATTCCTGAGTACCGCCGGCCGCAAGTTCCTGATGGTCCGCCGGGACCAGCTGGTGCAAATCCAGGAGCAGCTGAGCGGGGAGATCACCATGGAAAAGGCCATGGAGATGCTGGGGCTCGGCAAGGTCCGGATGCAGCGGCTCCTCACCCTTCTCTTCCCCAGCGCCCGCCGTATCTGGGACAAGGAACATCTGCCTTGGCGGATCCCCCGTGGCGAGGTGGAGGCCCTGCTGGAAGTCGTCACCGATTTGCCGGTGCTGACCATTGCCGAGGAACACCAGGTCTCCCTCGGTTATGTCCTCAAGTTCTGGCATTGGACGGGGGATGAGATCCTGGCCCTGGTGGAAGCGGTAAAGGCGGGGACGCTGAAACCCCAGGCTTTCCAGGATGGGGCTCGTGGCATCAGTCGTTGGATTTTTGAAGTCTCGCAGCTCAGGTCCCTACAGCAGCGCCTAAACAGCGGTCGTTCCAACTGGGTCAGTATTCCCGAGATGGCCAGGATCCTGGGATTAAATCAGCAGGTCGCCTACTGGCTTACCCACCATGGGTTTGTACACGCCGAACGGTTGGGGCACATAGGGTCCCGAGTAAGCCGGGAAGAACTGGAGCGATTCCAGCAGAAGCATGTACTGGGCAAAGAGATCGCTGCCATTTTGGGATGCTCATCGAAGAAGATGAGCCTGATGCTGGCCGAGCAGGGGATCTATCCCTTGCGTGGTGAGGGACCCAACCCTTGCCGTATGCTGATCTATACTCGGGACAGCGAACTGCAACGATTTCTGGCTCAGATCACGGGATCGGACCCAGGGGAATTCCGGCTGGTAGGATTCCGGGGGTTTTCCGTGAACATTCAGTAGGATTATCGCGTCCATTGAGACGAAATTTTTGGATCGTCTCATTTACGATCTGTAACCTATTGATTTTGTTAGCCAGGGATCTAAGAGAAAATGAGATCCTACAGATGGAAATTTCTACAAATCGTAGATAGCAAAAATGCCACTCTTCGGAGTGGCATTTTTTTAATATTCCGGCCGTCTAGGTGGATCGTTCCGCGAAATATTGAAGCTCAGCAGTTGTCCTTTGCCTACTTCCCCACATTCACGAACGGCACGCTGTTGCCCATCATGGTGGTGGGCAGTTTTCCGTCCCACTTTTCGATGGCTTTGCGTTCGTTTTCCACCTCCCGCAAGCGCAGCAGTTCGGTGGTGACCTGTTGTTTCTGGATGCGCAGGGATTCGGCTTCGGCCTGGGCCTGGGCGATCTTCTGTTCGGCTTCGACGCGGATGCGTTGCAGGTCCCGGTCGGCCTTGAGCTTCTGCTGCTCGGCGGTGGTCTTGGCTTCCACCGCGTCGGTGAAGGACCTGGAGAAGGAGAAGTTGGTGATGGAGAACTCGTCCACCACCACGCCGTGCTTGACCAGGCGGCGGTCGAGAATGCCGCGGATCTTGTCCCGCACGTCGGGCCGCTTGGTGATCAGCTCTTCGGCGGTGTATTCGGCGGTGGCGGCCTTCACCGCTTCCTGCACGGAAGGGGTGATGATCTTGATGCCGATATCCTGGCCCACCTCGCGGAAGACGGAGACCACCGACTGGGGATTGATGTGGTAGTTAAGGGCCACGCTGGTGTGCACCGATTGCAGGTCCTTGGAGGCGGCATCGCCCTGCCCTTCGCCTTTCTGCACGCGGACTTCGATGAGGTGCATGGTCTGGGCCACGGGAATGCGGAAATGCAGGCCTTCGTCGTAAACCTCTTCGGTCACCTTGCCGAAGGTGGTCATGACGCCGCGATGGCCGGCCGGAACAATGGCGAAAGGCGCCACCATGGGCAGGAGGACGCCAGCAGCCACCAGGACGCCAACAATTTTCAGGACTTTCGACTTTGCGCTGACTTGCGTGATATCCATTTGTGCTCACTTTTCTGATGAATGACGGGGTGGCCTTATCCGTATTTGCGGAGAAGAACCTAGGCTGATGACATATGCCGTCAGCCTATCAGAAAGTCGCATCTGGATTCGCCAGCCCTGCCTGATGCAGCGCCATTGTGGCGGGCTAGCCCGTGCAGCACCGTACGCCCCCCCCGGATTTCTCAGGCGCCCTGCTTTCACTAGAATGCACCCGCTTGTCGGATCGTCGCCGCGCACTCCCGATGCGGCTTGAAATTGCCAACTGCGACCCGATATTCCCACCCCGAAAGACGGCTCCCCGCCGTCAGTTCCGGCGTCATGGCGCCCTGGCGCCCCCTTCAGTTCATCAACGGATATTGCTCGGTTGCACCGCCCCGGTTGCCGGACGTCCAGGATGTCAGGATGTAGGTCCATGCTCGTTTCCACTGCTACCGTTTCCCCACTGTCCCCGCTTTCCCAGACCTCCCAGGCCTCCCCCGCTGCCGGCGACGCCCGGCCCTTCATCATCGCCCTGCGGGCGGTGGCGGCGATCATCATTGCCTGGCACCACTTCGCCCTCTATGCGCCCCTCAAGGACTGGGCGGCCCCCTTCATGGGCGAGTTGCTGGACTGGCTGGCGGTGCACGCCCGGGCCACCCAGGTGTTCTTCGTCGTCGGCGGTTATGTCATGGCCCTCAGCATGAGCCGGCGCCAGTGGCGTCTGCCCCAGCTCGGCCACTTCCTGGTGAAACGCTACTGCCGCCTGGGCCTGCCCTATCTGGCCGCCATGGCCCTGGTGGCCCTGGCCTACGCCTTCGCCCGGGACTGGCTGCCGGAAGACGTCACCGGCAGCCCCATCTCCCTGCCCCAGGTGCTGGCCCACCTCTTCTTCCTGCAGGGCCTGCTGGGCTATGAGCAGCTCTCGGCAGGCTTCTGGTTCGTCTGCATCAACTTCCAGCTGGGCCTGATCTACGTCGCCATGCTCTGGCTGCGGGACGGCCCCGGCCGTGGCCGTTTCAATCTTCCCCTGTTGCTGGGCTGGCCCCTGGCGGCCTATTCCCTCTTCCACTTCAACCTCAATGAAGCCTGGGATGGCTGGTGGCTGTATTTCTTTCCCTATTTCTTCATGGGTGTGGTCATCCACCACGCGGTGAAGGAAGCCCGTTCGCCGGCCCAGTTCTGGTACTACGTACTGCTGCTGGGGGCTGCCATGATTTTTGAATGGCGTTGGCGCCTGGCCAGCGCCCTGCTGGTCGGTGCCCTGCTATGCCACGCCGAGTGGCGGGGCTGGGGCAGCCGCTGGCCCGGCAACCGCCTGGTGCTGAAGCTGGGGCAGCTCTCCTACAGCCTGTTCCTGGTGCATTTCCCGGTACTGGTCTTCGTCGGCGCCCTGTGGACCCGGCTGGAGTTTAATTCCCCCGAGCAGGCAGCCTTGGGCCTGGGTATCGCTTTCCTGCTCAGCCTGGGCCTGGCCCAGCTGTTCCACCGCTGGGTGGAGCAACCCGCCGCCGCCCTGGGCCGCCAACTCATGGGCCGGGGCGGCAAGGGAGCCTCGGGCCGCCGGCGGGAACCGGCCTATACCCGGCCGGCCCTGGAAATTCGCTGAGGAGGCAGCTGGCCACAGGGTCCGGCCTTTAGCCGGCCACGGCAAAAGGCCGATTCAGGCCTCCCCACCGATCAGGCTCACTCGCCTTCGTCACGCCACTGCACCCGGCCGCCGCCGGCCTCGTTGAGATGGGCAACCAAGGCGGCGCTGCCGCTTTCCGGCAGGGAAAAAGCCATCGTCACCGCATCGTCATGCTGCACGGCCTCCAGGGTCGCACCGTGTTGCTCCAGTTCGCGCCGCACCAGCCCTTCCAGGGCGTAGGGTACGGCGCAGTGCAGCTGGCGGCGCCGCACGATGGGCACCTTTTGGGCCGTCAGCAGGGCCTGGGCCACCGCATCGGTGTAGGCCCGCACCAGGCCCCCGGCCCCCAGCTTGACCCCGCCGTAGTAGCGCACCACGGTGGCCAGCACCCCTTCCAGATCCTGGTGCCGTAAAACTTCCAGCATGGGCCGCCCGGCAGTGCCGCCGGGCTCGCCGTCATCCACCGCCGCCGATTGCCCTCCAGCCAGCAAGGCCCAGCAGACGTGGGCCGCCCCGGGGTGGGCGGCGCGCAGGCCAGCCACCACTGCCAGGGCTTCTTCCCGCCCGGCCACGGCCTGCACGCTGCCGATGAAACGGCTTTTCTTGAGGATCAGTTCGCTATGGACGGGAGCGGCGAGGGAAAGCGGCATGACAGTACGGCAGAAAGAACATCAGCGAGACAAAGAAAACACCTGAGGAGACAACAACGGCATCGGCCGCCTGCCGACGCATGATCGGTTGCCCCGGGTCGGCACGGAGCGCTTCAGCGCCCGCCCGCCACGTCGAGCACGGTGCCGGTGGTGTAGGAGGCTTCGTCGGACAACAGCCAGAGCACGGCCCGGGCCACTTCATCCGCCGTGCCGCCCCGCTGCATGGGCACGCCGCCGGCAAGACGGGCCACCCGCCCGGGCTCGCCGCCATCGGCGTGAATCTCGGTGTCGATCAGGCCCGGCGCCACGGCATTGACCCGGATGCCTTCGGCCGCCACTTCCTTGGCCAGGCCCAGGGTGAGGGTTTCCACCGCCGCCTTGGAGGCGGCGTAATCCACGTATTCCCCCGGAGAACCGAGGCGGGCCGCCCGGGAAGAAAGATTGACGATAGCGCCGCCGGTGCCACCGTGGCGGGTGGACATGCGGCGCACCGCCTCCCGGGCGCAAAGGAAGGCACCCAGCACATTGGTGGCCAGGACCCGGCGGATACGCTCGGCCCCCATGTCTTCCACCCGCATCTGGGTTTCCAGGATGCCGGCGTTGTTCACCAGGGCATCGAGGCGACCGAACGTCGCATCCAGCGCAGCGAACAGGCGCAGCACATCGCCCTCCTCCGCCACGTCGGCCTGCACGGCCAGGGCCTGGCCGCCGCCCGCGCGAATCTCCGCCACCACGGCATCCGCCGCCGCCCGCTTGCTGGCGTAGGACAAACAGACGGCATAGCCCCGTGCCGCCGCCTGGCGGGCCAGGGCGGCGCCGATGCCGCGGGAACCGCCGGTAATGAGGATGACCTGGCTCATGTGCGCTCCTGGGAAAGGTGAGAATCTACTACGGGAAAGCCTCCGGGATGGGAAATGCCCCCGCCAGGCCGCCCCAGCCGTTCCCGGGGAAAGCCGCCAACCCTGCCGCAACCCGGCTAGGGACGCCGGCCCCGGCACAGGGCCAGGGCAGGGGGAATGGCCAGCCAGAAGCCCGAGGCAGGCATCAACAGTACACCTAGCCCGACCAGCAGCAGCAAGGCAATGGCCAGGCTGGGCCCGCCCCGGTGCCTGGATTTCCAGTTCATGCACGGCCAGGGCAAAAGCGAAGAGCGTCAAGCCGAAGAGGATGGACCAGGCCACCGCTGCCCGCAGGGGGTCCTGCCCCACGGCGTCGAGCAGGCCGGCGGCCCACAGTTGGCCCACGGTAGGTGCGCAGCAAAAGCTGACAGCGACCATGTGGATGCCCGCCACAGCCATCAGCCAACGCCCTTTCCAGGGGCGCGGGCGGGGAGAGGACAGTTCAGGTGAAACGCCAGTGTTAATCATGCTCATGGCTGAGCCTCCATGGTGTCGGGCGGCGGCGTGAAGCCGCCGCAAAGGGGTTCGAGGTGGACAGCCAGTTGCAGCAGGGTGTCTTCCTGCCAGCGGCGGCCGATGATCTGGATGCCGACGGGCAGGCCCGCCACCACGCCAATGGGCAGCACCACCACCGGGTGGCCGGTGAGGGAAAAGGGAATGGTCATGGCCACCGTGGCCTCCAGATAGGGCAGGCGCGTCTCTCCCTGTCCATCGGCTTCTTCTACCCGTAGGCGCGGAAACGGCCGGCCCGCCGGCATTGCCCGGGCCGGGTAGGGGCCGATGGGGGCCACCGGGCAGAGCAGGGCATCCCACTCACCAAGCCGGCCTTCCAGTGTTTCGATCAGGGCCTCCCGGGCGTTGAGGGCCTGGTTGTAGGCCTTCAGGTCCGCCCGCAGCCCCCGCATGAAGGCCCGGGCCACCGGCTGCCGCTGCAGGCCCGCCAGGGGGCCCAGGCGTTCCAGGTTGCCCAGCAGCAGGCGTTGCCAGGGCGGCAGTCCCAAGCCGATCTCGGCCCCTGCCAAGGTGCCGTAGGCGGCCCAGGCGCGGCCGATGTCGAAAATCCCCGGTTCCTGCCGTTCTACCCGGTGGCCGGCGCCTTCCAGGCGCTGCTTCAGTTGCACCAGTGCCGCACGGGTACGAAAGCACAGGGGCAGGCCCTCGAAGTCATCCCACCACAGCAGGCGCAGGGGAGCGGGGGAAAGCGTCTTGGGTGCATAGCTCACGCCAAGCGCACCAGATGCACCAGTGGCCGGCGCCCAGGGCGGCACGGTGCTGTCCTCGCCATCCGGGCCGGGCAGCAGGCGGTAGCCCAGGGCCAGATCGGCGGCGGAACGGGCCAGCACCCCCATGGAAAGCAGATGCCAGACGGTGCGGCCCACCCCGCTTCGGCCGTCCCGGGGCGGCAGATGGGGAATGTGGCCGGTGCGGGGAATGCGGTTTTCCGTCGCCTTCAGGCTGGAGATGCCGCAATAGGCTGCGGGGATGCGCAGGGAGCCGCCGATGTCGCTGCCCAGTTCGAGCAGGGAAAAGCCACTGGCAATGGCCACCGCTGCGCCGCTGGAACTGCCGCCAGGCGTTCGATGCCGCTGCCACGGGTTGTGGGTGGCGCCGAACAGGGGGCTCCAGCCGTGGGGAGCGCCGGCCAGTTCCGGCAGATTGCTCTTGCCCATGAGGACGGCCCCGGCCTGCCGCCAGCGGGCCACCACCGTGGCGTCGCGCCCGGGCTGGTAGCCGGCCAGGGGCGGATGGCTGGCGGTGGTGGGCAAATCCCTGGTGGCAAAGGTATCCTTCACCGAGATGGGCAGGCCGCCTAGGGGGCCGGGGTCATCGCCCGCCGCGCGTCGGGCATCCACCTGGCAGGCCGCAGCCCGGGCGCCTTCCCGATTGAGGGCCACCAGGGCATTGAGCCCCGCGTTGAGCCGGTCGATGCGTGTCTGGCAGCCTTCCACCAGATTTTGGGCGGTATAGCGGCCCTGGCGCAGGTCCTCCAGGGCGGCGCTGGCGGTCAGATAACGCAGATCAGGCAGGATGGCTTGAGCCATGGCCCATCCTCCCGGTGGGGCTTTCTTTCCCTGACCCGACCTTGGGCAGGGGTCCCGTTTTCACTGTCCAGCTTGTCTGGGCAAAAGGGATTGAATCAGTTGGGCAACAAATGGCGATGGAAGCGATAGGCAAGGTGCGCCCCGGGCTTGTATTCAAGGGCAGGCTGGGCATGGCGTGCTCCGGCAATGGCGATGGTAATAACGGCCACTGTAGCCGGCAGGAAAACCACCCGTCTTGTAGGAGAACGACAGGCCGGCTTCAGTAGCCGGACGGGCCGAAGAGCCGGGGCAGGCTGTCGGCGGCCACCAGGTAGGGCCAGAAGGCCGGGTTCCGGGCTGTAATGCCGGCGGCCAGTTGGCCCGGGGTATGGCCGGTGAATTGCTGCAGGTCGTGATGCAGATGGGCCTGGTCGTAGTAGCCGTGGTCGGCCGCCAGGGCTGCCCAGGAATCGGGAAGGGCGGTATCCGCGAAATGCTTGCTGTCTTGGTGGCAGCGGGAAAAATGCATGGTGTAGGCCATGACCAGGCCGCTGGTGCGGGTCTGGCGGTGGAAGCTGCGCAGGGATTGGCCATAGCTGGCAAGGAAGCGCCGTTCGAACTGGCGCTGGCCGATACCCAGGCGCTCGGCCCAGCTTCGGGGCGTGAGGCTGGCCCAGTCCGGCGGCAGGATGAGGTCAGCGGAGCTTTTCCGGATTTCCTGGCGCATTTGCCGGCAGACGGTGAGCAGCTGGAAGAAGGCGGCGACCAGCCGGGCTTCCGCAGCCCCTTCGGCCTGTTGGGTGAAGGCAGCTTCCAGACCGGCACGGCTGCCCGGATCCAGGAAGTCCATGGCTTCGACTCGGCCTTCCATGATCTCCAGGGCAGGAAAATCAACCAGGCAGGGCAAACGGCCCGGTTTCAGGGAGAGGGTGAGAATGCGGGTGCCCGGCTCGGCCCGGGCCCGGCGGATGCTTCGGGTGCCACCGCAGAGAGACAGAACCGGCATGGGCTGGAAGCGGCCGTCTTCCCAAACCTGGATACCGCCGCCAAGAATGAGCAGAAAAATGGGATGCAGCCCGGCCGGGAGCAAATAGTCGCCACCGGGCAGGGTCTTCAGCAGGCCGTATTGCAGGCAATCGGCCAGAGCTGGGGGTGGCGGAATGAGCAGGTCTTCCATGACTGCGGAATTCTACCCGCCCACCCCCGGCGCCTGTCCAGACGGTAAAACGCCCGACCAGGGCCGGGCGTCGGGATCAGCACAGGCGTGCGCTCTAGGCGCTTAGCCGGCTTATTTGAGTGCGGCGAGGGCAGCCTCGTAGTTGGGTTCGTTCTTGATTTCAGCCACCAACTCGCTGTGCAGCACGCGGTTGTCGCCATCCAGGACCACCACGGCCCGGGCGCACAGGCCGCGCAGGGGGCCGTTATCCACCGCCACACCGTAATCCTGCAGGAACTCGGCATTGCGGAAGGTGGAGGCGGTCTTCACCGCTTCCAGGCCTTCGGCACCGCAGAAACGGGCCTGGGCAAAGGGCAGGTCGGCCGAAATGCACAGCACCACGGTATTGGCCAAGGTGCCGGCGGCCTGGTTGAAGCGGCGCACGGAAGTGGCGCAGGTGGGGGTATCGATGCTGGGGAAGATGTTCAGCACCTTGCGTGCACCGCCCAGGCTGGCCAGGCTGATGTCGGCCAGATCCTTGCCGGTCAGGGTAAAGGCCGGGGCAGCACTGCCGGCAGCCGGCAGTTGGCCGGCGACTTGTACGGGGTTGCCCCCCAGGGTCACGGTCTGAGTCATCGAGTCTCCTTACTTTGTAGTGATGGAATGTTGATCAGAGTGGGAGATTTTGAACCGGTTCCCCTCTTTTCTGTGCACAAGCTGGGGATGAATGCCGGAGGAAATTGTGGGTAAGTCCCCTTTTTTGGGGCTCGTCCAAATCAACCCACATTTTGCCCACATGGCTCCGGGGGCCTTTCCCACAGGTTAAAAGTGATGGTAATTCTATGTTTTATAGCGGCTATATAGAGTTATCCACAGACTTAGGCGTCAGTTAACTGGTTTACGTCTTTGTATACATAAAGAACAGTGAACAACTGCTATGGCAGCTTTTTGAAAGAACAAAAAAACCCCACAGACCCAAAAATCAGGCCTGCAGGGTCACGAGGTTTGGTAAATGACTTAGTTGCTCGAGGGATTGGGTACGGCTACCGGCGGCGGTCCACGGCGTTCGCCTCTGGCCTGACGCTCCTCGAAGCGCTTTTTCATGGTCTCGCAGCGGGCAGGATCGGCCTTGCAGCGTTCTTCCATGCGTTGCTTCATCTTCGCCCGCATTTCTTCCCGCTTTTTCTCACAGGCGGCCGGGTCCTGTTTACACTGCTCGCGCATCTGATCGCGCTTGGCCCTGAGCTCTTCGCAGCGCTGGGGGTTATCCTTGCAGAATTCCTGGTGCCGGTGACCCATGGGGCCATCGGCACAGCGTTCCCGGGCTGCAGGGGCCTTGGGGCCGGGCTGGGGCGCTTCCTGGGCCTGGGCAGCCAGGCCGAAGCCGGCCAGGAAGAGGAAGGCAAGCATCTGGCGTCGCAACATGGTGTTCTCCTTGGGGGCGGGGTAATCGGACGCTTCCAGTATAGGAAGGGCCCCCTGCGACAGGTGTTTCACCCTGGAAAGGGGTTGTAAAAGAGTTTGTCGGCGGTTGCCGGTGGCAATCGTCTGAATGGAAGGAGCAAGAAACCCATGCAATTGGAAAAACTACTGCACAGCCAGGGCTTCGGCACTCGCAAGGAATGCCGCGCCCTGGTGCGCAACGGCTGGCTGGAAATCAATGGCCAGGTGGTGGAAGACCCGTTCCTGGATGTGAATCCCGAGGGCTTCCGTTACACCGTGGACGACGAACCCTTCGTCTATCGCGAAAAGGCTTACTTGATGCTGCACAAGCCAAGCGATTACGAGTGTTCCCAGAAACCCAAGCATCACCGCAGCATTTACACCCTGTTACCGGATTACTTGCAGAACCGGGAAGTGCAATGCGTGGGGCGGCTGGACGAGGACACCACCGGTCTGATCCTGATTACCGACGATGGCCACTTCATCCATCGCATGAGTTCCCCCAAACACAAGGTGCCGAAGGTCTATGAAGTGACGGCCAAGCATCCGCTGGACCAATCCCAGATCGAACAGCTGCTGGCCGGGGTGATGCTGCACGACGACAACGAGCTGGTGGTGGCAGACCGTTGCGAGCTGGTTAGTGAGCAGGTGCTGTTGCTGACGCTGACCCAGGGCAAGTATCACCAGGTGAAGCGCATGCTGGCGGCCGTAGGCAACCGGGTGGAGCGCCTGAAGCGGGTGGCCATCGGCCAATTGGCCCTGCCGGCCAAGCTGGAGCCAGGAGAGTGGTGCTGGCTGGAAGATGAAGACCTGGTCAAGCTGGGCATGAAGCAAGCCTGATCCCGATCCCGCTACGGCGGGATTTTTTTTGCTAGCTTGGTATGGAGAGCAAGCCGTTCTGGCTGTTCAGGGGGTGTGGTGGATGGGTCTATTCATGGTTTTCCACAAAGGGTTTTGCTGATTTTCCCCTGCCCCGGTTTTTCCAATGGGTTGTTCACTGTTCTTTATGTATACAAAGACGTAAACCAGTTAACTGACGCCTAAGTCTGTGGATAACTTATTAAAGTTTTAATTAATCATGGGGTTGATCGCCTAAATCGCTTGTGTAAAACCTCTGTGTAGTGGTGTGGGGAAAATGTGGGGCGTTTTTTCCCTACCCTTGCCCATCCAGGTTGTGCACAATTGGTTCTACCTTTCATCCCCAGCTTATACACAGCATGACCCTGACGGAAATGCGGTACATCGTGGCCCTGGCCCGGGAGCGGCACTTTGGCCGTGCGGCGGAAAAATGCCATGTCAGCCAGCCCACCCTGTCCGTGGCCTTGAAGAAGGTCGAAGAGCGCCTGGGTGTGCTGCTGTTCGAACGCAGTGCCGCTGAAGTCCGCCTGACGCCAATCGGCGACGAGGTGGCGAGGCAGTCCGAACGGGTGCTCAACGAAGCCCAGCGCGTCGAAGAAATTGCCCAGAAGGGCAAGGACCCCTTCTCCGGTCCCTTGCGCCTGGGTGTCATCTACACCACCGGGCCTTATCTCTTGCCACGTCTGGTACCAGCCCTGCACCGGGCGGTACCGCACATGCCCTTGTACATCCAGGAGAACTTCACCCATGTGCTTGCCGAATCCCTGAAGCGCGGGGAATTGGATGTGATCGTCGTGGCGCAGCCGTTCGACGAGCCCGGCATTGTTACTCAGGCGGTTTATGACGAGCCCTTCCGCATGCTGGTGCCGGCTGACCACCCGTGGGCCGATCGGCCATCCCTCGATGCCGGGGAGCTGAAGGGGGAAGAGCTGCTGCTGCTCGGCCAGGGCAATTGCTTCCGCGATCAGGTGGTGGCGGCCTGTCCGCGTCTGAGCGAGCCGGGGGGTTTGGAGCGGGCCTATGAAGGAGGCTCCCTGGAGACCATCCGCCTCATGGTGGCCAGTGGCACCGGTGTCGCCGTGCTGCCGGCCTCGGCGGTCGAGGTGGCGCCGCCGGACCCTGCCCTAGCCCGGGTCATTCCCTTCAATGCGCCGGCACCTTCCCGGCGCATTGTGTTGGCCTGGCGTGTTACTTTTCCCCGTCCGCAGGCTATCGATGCGGTGCGGGCAGCAATTTTGCAATGTCCGCCACCCGGAGTTAAGGTGCTGTAGAAGTCCATCATTGCTGGCCGCTATGCGGCGTATAGGCAGAAGTCATTGGCCCAGCGCCGCTGCTTTAGTCACAATGAAAGAATGGTTATTTAGACGTTGAGAAAGGAGCAAACATGGCTGCAAAGATCGATATCGGCATCAACGAGAAGGACCGCAAGAAAATCGCGGAAGGCCTTTCCCGCCTGTTGGCCGACAGCTACATCCTGTACCTGAAGACCCACAATTTTCACTGGAACGTCACCGGTCCCATGTTCCAGACCCTGCACACTATGTTCATGACCCAGTACACCGAGTTGTGGAACTCCCTGGACATGATCGCCGAGCGTATCCGCGCCTTGGGTTACCCGGCCCCTGGCTCCTACAAGCGCTTCGTGGAGTTGGCGTCCATCACCGAGGAAGATGGCGTACCCAAGGCCAAGGACATGATTCGCCAGCTGGTGGCCGGCCAGGAAGCTGTGGCCCGTACCGCCCGCCAGGTCTTTGAAGTGGTGGACAAGGCCAATGACCAGCCCACTGCCGATCTGCTGACCCAACGCATGGAAGTGCACGAGAAAAACGCCTGGATGCTGCGGGTGCTGCTGGAGGAATAAGCAAAGGCCGGTACTACAGCCGGTATTCGACCGGCAAGCGGCCAAGAAAAAGGGCCCGGATCTCTGAAGATCCGGGCCCTTTTGTTTTTTGCCTAAAAGAACGCTAGCCGTTCAGGAAGCCTTGCTCGCCTTGGTACTGCGCTTGGCTGGGGCCTTGGCCGGCTTTTCCTTCTCTGTGGCCGCCTCGGCCTTGCCAGCCGCCTTGGCGGCCGGCTTTTTCGCGGCGGCGGCCTTGGGTTCCCGTTTTTCGAACTCAAAACCGACCTTGCCGTCCTTGCCCCGTACCAGGAAGGCGGAGAACTTGCGACGGGTGCGGGCGGAAACGAAATCCTTGAGCAGGTCGGTACGGCCGGTGGCCAGGAGCTTCTGCATCTGCTCCCGTTCCACGGCCTGCTGCAGGATAATCTTGCCGGAGCGGAAGTCGCAGCTCTTGGCCGGTCCGACGGACTTTTCACAGACGTAAGCCAGGCCATGCTCGTAAACCGGGCTGCTGCACTTGGGGCAGGACCCCAAGCTTTCCTGGCCGGAGAAATCCACCGGTTCGCCGCCGTCTTCCGAGTTGCGGTCCTGGCCGAAGTCGAATTCGGGCTCCTGCTTGTCGTTGAGTTTGATGAGGGCGTTGAAGGGCCGGCCCATCTTGTTGCGGAAGCCGATCAGCGGCCCGACCTGGCGCTCGGTGAGCAGGGTTTCGATTTCTTCCGGCTCGAACTGACGCCCGGCGACGATTTTCCACAGGCCGTAGTCGCAATCGCCGCACTGGAACTTCTTGTAGGTCTCGCGGATAACGCCGCCGCACTTGGGACAAGGCGCCTTGATGGGGCCGAAATCGCCTGGGATGGTGTCGTTGTCGTAGCTCTTGGCCCGCTCGACGATGCGGCGGGTCATTTCCTCGATGTCCTTCATGAAGGCACCACGGGAAAGGTCACCCCGTTCGATCTGAGCCAGCTTCCATTCCCAGTCGCCGGTCAGTTCGGGGGAAGTCAGTTCGGAGATGCCCAGACCGCCCAGCAGGGTCATGAGGGAGAAGGCCTTGGCGGTGGGGATCAATTCCCGGCCTTCGCGGTGCAGGTATTGCTCGGTGATCAGGCCTTCGATGATCTGGGCCCGGGTGGCTGGCGTACCGAGGCCACGGCCGGCCATGGCGGCGCGCAGCTCCTCGTCGTCAACCATCTTGCCGGCGCCTTCCATGGCGGAGAGCAGCGTGGCTTCCGAGTAGCGGGCCGGGGGGCGGGTCTCGTGCTTGAGGACGGCGATATCGTCGGTCTTGACCTTTTCGCCCTGGGTGACGGCCACCAGGTTGCTTTCATCCCCTTCCTGGCTTTCGCGGCCATAGATGGCCAGCCAGCCCGGATTCACCAGGACCTTGCCTTCGGTCTTGAAGGGTTCGCCGGCAACCCGGGTGATACGGGTGGTCACCAGATATTCCGCTGCCGGGAAGAAAACGGCCAGGAAGCGCTTGACTACCAAGTCATAGAGCTTTTGCTCCGGCTCGGAGAGATTCTTCGGCGCCTGGGTGGTGGGGATGATGGCGAAGTGGTCCGAAATCTTGGCATTGTTGAAAATGCGCTTGTTCGGCACGACCCAGTTGGATTTGAGGATCTTGCTGGCGAAAATGCCGTAGCGGTCAGCAATGGCGGTATCGCTGCCCTTGGTCAGATTTTCGCCGTTGAGCATTTCCAGGGTGGCATTGACTGTGCCCAGATAATCTTCCGGCAGGGCCCGGGAATCCGTCCGCGGGTAGGTCAGTACCTTGTGCTTTTCATACAGGGCCTGGGCCAGGCCCAGGGTGTTCTTGGCGGAAAAGCCGAAACGACTGTTGGCTTCGCGCTGCAGGCTGGTGAGGTCGAAAAGCAGGGGCGAAAGCTGGGTGGAAGGCTTGGCTTCCTCGGTGACGATTCCCGGCTGGCCCTGACACTTGCCCTGCAGCGCATTGGCCCGGGCTTCTTCCCATAGACGGTCGGCCCGGGCGTGTTCGTCCTCTTCCTTGCCTTTGAAGCCTTCGTCAAACCACTTGCCCTTGTATTCACCGGCAGCGGCAGCGAAGGTGGCTTCCACTTCCCAGTAGGGGCGGGCCTTGAAGTCGCGAATCTTGCGTTCCCGCTCTACTACCAGGGAAAGCGTCGGTGTCTGTACCCGGCCGACGGTGGTGAGATGGAAGCCGCCGGTCTTGGAATTGAAGGCAGTCATGGCCCGGGTGCCGTTGATGCCGACCAGCCAGTCGGATTCGGAACGGCAGACAGCAGCATCGCCCAGCCCCTGCATTTCGTCACCACGGCGCAGGCGGGCAAAGCCGTCGCGGATGGCTTGGGGGGTCATGGATTGCAGCCACAGGCGTTGCACCGCCTTGCCGGACTTGGCATGGCGGGCGATGTAATTGAAGATCAGCTCCCCTTCGCGGCCCGCGTCACAGGCGTTCACCAGGCCATCCACGTCCTTGCGCTTGATCAGCTTGGTCAACAGCTTGAGCCGGGATTCGGTCTTTTCGATGGGCTTCAGCTCGAAATGGGGTGGAATCACTGGCAGGTGGGCGAAGGACCACTTGCCGCGCTTCACCTCGTATTCTTCGGGAATGACCAGTTCCAGCAGGTGGCCGATGGCCGAGGAGAGAACGAAGTTGTCGCTCTCGAAATAGTCGTCGTGCTTGGTGAAACCGCCAAGGGCTTTGGCGATGTCGGAAGCAACGGAAGGTTTTTCGGCAATGATGAGCTGTTTGCCCATGGCAGGGGGCCTCTGGCGTTCCCGGTCGGGAGGTGCGGGGGATGATAAGAGGGACTTGCCGGCCTTGGCAAGCAAGGAGCCCGGTTTCAGGGTGTCGGCAGGCGGAAAGGAGTGGGGCCCGGCAAAGCGGGCAAGGGGCAGGTATTGGCTTCCGCCCCAGCGGCGACGCGGACCGGTTTAGCGGCCCGATGAATCAGTGCAGATGTTCCGGAGCGCTATCGGACAGTAGTTCTTCGACGATGAGGGCATCCAGGTGCTGCTGCCGGCTCCACAGAACCATCAGCACGATCAGCTTGAAGCGTGCCAGGGACAGGCCATCGTCCGGCAGGGCCATGGCCCGCTCAATGACGAGTTCCCGGAGCTCGGTGGAGAGGATTTCGGCCTGTTCGAGAAAATGCAGGAAACCGAGGGCTTCGACGCCCAGGTGGCTGCTTTCCTCGGCGGTATAGGCACGCAGTGAGCGGCTGTCAGCCTGAAGGTGGTGAAGGGGGGGGTTGTCCTGCAGACCACGCAACCAGCTCAGGGCTTCGGTGATTTCTTCCTCGGCGAAGCCGGCGGCGGTCAGTTTGTGGGACAGGGCGGAGCCGTTGTTGCTCTCGGCCTGGGGATCGGCTTCGCTGAAATCGGCGAAATCAACGTAATTTTCGAAAAGGTAAACGAGGATGTCGAACATGGGCGGTCATCAGGTGGCGGCAAGCCGCTGATAGCGGCCACCGGGGAGGCTGGCGACATGGTCGGCCAGTTCCAGCGCGACGAGGATGGCGCATAGGGCTTCCGTCGTCAAGCCTGTGCGCTGCAGCAATTGGTCCATATTGGCAGGATCGTGGCCCAGGGCGGCGATCACCTTGGCTTCGTCCCGTGACAGGCGGCTGGCGGTGCCGGTAGTGACCTGGGCTGCTGCAGTGGTGGCCGATCGGGGTTGAGGCTGACCGGGGAGGTCCAGGGTGAGGTGACCGAGTTCTTCAAAAATGTCCCGGGCATTTTCCACGAGCTTGGCCCCTTGCTTGATCAGGCGGTGGCAACCTCTGGCCACCGGCGAGTGAATGGAGCCAGGGATGGCGAAAACGTCGCGGCCCAGTTCTCCGGCCAGGCGGGCCGTAATCAGGGAGCCGCTTTCCATGGCGGCTTCAACCACCAGGCAGCCGGCGGCCAGTCCGGCGATGATGCGGTTGCGGCGGGGAAAGTTGTGGGCAACGGCTGGAGTGCCGAGGGGAAATTCGCTGATGATGACGCCGTCCGTGGCCAGTTGCAGCGCCAGTTCCTTGTGCCGCGACGGGTAGATGCGATCAGCCCCAGTGCCAATGACGGCGATGGTGCTGCCCGGCTGGTCTACCGCACCCCGGTGGGCGGCACCGTCGATTCCCAGGGCCAGGCCACTGACAATGGTCAAGCCGTCTGCCGCCAGGGATCTGGCAAAGGCTTCGGCATCCTGGATTCCTTGGGGGGTGGCATTGCGACTGCCGACGATGGCGACGGCAGGCCGGTTGAGCAGTTCGAGCCGGCCTTTTGCATAGAGAAGGGTCGGTGGATCAGCCGACTCGAGAAGCAGTTGGGGGTAATTCCCATCCCCGAGGGGAAGAATGGCGTTTCCCGGCTGGCTTGCCCAGGCCAGCGCCCGGGCGACGGCATCCTGATTGTCCGTATCCAGCAGCAGGTCGGCCTTCTTGCCGACAACGCCGCGCAGCTCACTGCGGCTGGCGGCAAATATCTGCTCCGGCGGTCCGAAGGCTGCCAGAAGATGGCGCTGGCCTTCCGGTCCGATGCCCGGTACCAGCGTCAGCCGGAGCCAGGCAGCCAGGGACCGGTCAGCCATGGTGGTCAGGGGGTACGGAGGATGTCGGAGAGGGACAGGGGTACCGCAGATTCCATGACGAGGGCATAGGAAACCCGCTCGAAGACGCGGAAGATGAAAACCAGACCGTAGCGCTGGGCGGGAACGAACACCTGTTCACGTTCGCCCTTTTCGTTACGGTGCTCGTAGCGCTGTTCGTTGCGATACAGGGCGAGTACATGGCCGACATCCAGCCCGTCCCGCACGCCACGGGAGATGGAAATCACCGAATTGCGGCCGCCACTGCCGACGCCACCGTAAATGGAAATCAAGCGGGCCTCAATGTTGAAGTCGGGCTTGCGCGGGGCATAGGTGATGAGGGGGGGCCGGGTGGCCGGCATGAGGCGGTCGAAACGCCCCACTTCCTGCTTCAAGCCCTGCATTTCCACCATGGCCGGATCGCCCGGCTGGATCAGCCGGGCGTTGCCTAGGTAGAAGGCCTCGTGACCGAGGACCTCTTGAGTCTGAGGGTCCTTCAACGGTATGCCGGGGCGGTATACATGCCACATTTCGGCCGGCTCCCGCATATTGACGACGAAAGCCTTGTCGCCGTTACCCAGATATACGCGCTCTTCCTGGGTGGCGATGATGCGGGCTTCGTTTTCCAGGCCTTCCGGCTCGACGATCAACGGTTGGGTGAGGAAAGGCTCGATGGCGCTTTGGGGAATGGTCGGGATTTCCGACTGGATATTCTCCGTGTACTGCTTGGGCTGGAGCTTCAGGGGCTTGGCAATCTTCAACTGGGGATTGCCATCGTCGCCCTTGACCAGGACGATGACGTCACCCGGGAAAATGCGATGGGGGTTTTTCAGCTGTTCCTTGTTCAGGCGCCAGATTTCCGGCCAACGCCACGGTTCCTTGATGAACTTGCCGGCGATACCCCACAGGGTGTCGCCGGGAACAACGATATGGCGGTCGGGAGCATTGTCGGCAATGCCGAGGGCCTCCTGGGCGCCGGCGCTGCTGGCGGCGACAGCCAGTAACAGGGTGGCTATAATGCGGGCAGGGTTCAGGCCCTTGCGGCCGAACAGGCGTCGAATCATCGTGGCGTCCTCGCGCTGCTGGAACAGAGCGGCTTTTTTGTTGTCCACTCCCATGTCCCGAATCTAGGGATTTGGTTTAAATTCTGCATGTAATAGGTTATTCGAGCAAGCTTTTTATGGCTTTACTCCCCATTTTGCGCTACCCGGACCCACGTTTGGCAAAAGTGGCCGCACCGGTTGAAAAAGTTGACGACGGCATTCGCACCCTGGCCCGGAACATGGCGGAAACCATGTACGAAGCGCCGGGTATCGGTCTTGCTGCCACCCAGGTCAATGTACACAAGCAGGTAATTGTCATCGACGTCTCCGAAACCAAGGACGACCTGCTGGTTTTGATCAATCCCCAAATCACCCATCGGGATGGCCTGCAGGTGGGTGAGGAAGGTTGCCTCTCCGTCCCCGGTATCTACGACAAGGTGGAGCGGGCCGAGCATGTGACGGTGCGCTTTCTGGATATGGACGGTCAGCCCCGCACCCTCGAGGCGGACGGTCTGCTGGCCGTGTGCATCCAGCACGAACTTGACCATCTCCAAGGCAAGGTTTTCGTCGATTACCTTTCCCAGCTCAAGCAAGGTCGTATCAAGGCGAAGCTGGCCAAGCAGGCCCGCATCACGGCCTGAGGCTGCCGTTCCCCGGGGAAGGCCCGATGGGCCTCCCCTCCCCGCTTCATCTCCCCTTTCAGATTTGATCCGCCGATGAATATCGTTTTTGCCGGTACCCCGGAATTTGCTGCCCGGGCCCTGGCCGCCCTTTACGAGGCTGGCCATTCCATTCCCCTGGTTCTTACCCAACCGGATCGGCCGGCCGGCCGTGGCATGGCGCTTCAGGCTTCGCCGGTGAAGCAGTTGGCCCTGGCCCGCGGCAGTGAAGTCTTTCAGCCCGTCTCTTTGAAAGATGCGGAGGCCCAGGAACGGGTTCGCCAGGCTGGGGCGGATGTCATGGTGGTAGCGGCCTATGGCCTGATCTTGCCCCAGTCGGTACTGGATATGCCGCGTCTGGGTTGCCTCAACATCCATGCTTCCCTCCTCCCCCGCTGGCGGGGGGCGGCACCCATTCACCGGGCCATCCTGGCGGGTGATCGCCAGACCGGGGTATGTATCATGCAGATGGAGGCTGGTCTGGATACCGGACCGGTGCTGCTGTCCGAAGCCCTTGATATCGATGCCCGGGATACGGCCAGCTCCCTGCATGACAAGCTGGCTGTTCAGGGCGCCCGTCTGATTGTCGATGCCATTGGCCGCCTGCCCTTGCCTGCCGTGGTGCAGGATGTCTCGGGGGTGACCTATGCCGCCAAGCTGGACAAGGGCGAAGCGCCGCTGGACTGGCGCCGTTCAGCCGAAGAGCTGGACCGCCAGGTCCGGGCCTTCAATCCCTTCCCTGGCACTACGGCCGTGCTGGATGGGGCCGCCTTGAAAATCTGGCAGGCCTTTCCCGTCGAGGGTAACGGCGTTCCGGGAACAGTTCTCGCCGCAGACAAGCAGGGCATTGTAGTGGCTTGCGGTAGTGGCGCCCTGCGCCTGACCGAATTGCAGAAAGCCGGTGGCAAGCGTTTGCCCGTTGCTCAGTTTCTGGCCGGCAATGGTGTGGCGGTGGGGGCGAGCTTTGTGTTGCCCAAGGCGTCTTGAAATTCCTCTGAGCGGTCTCATCTAGTTTCCAGTATTCCCGTCTAGGAGTTACCCCATGTTTGGCAACTGGCTCAAGACCTCCCTGCTGATGGCAGGGATCGTCGCCCTGTTCGGCGTTATCGGCAGTCTTCTGGGCGGCGTCCAAGGCATGTTGCTGGCCCTGGCTTTCGGTGGTGCGATGAATGTCTTCGCCTACTGGAACTCGGACAAGATGGTCCTGCGGATGTACAACGCCCGGGAAGTGGATGAAGCATCCTCTCCCTACCTGTTCAATATGGTGCGGGAACTAGCCGGCCGTGCTGGCCTGCCCATGCCGCGGGTGTACATCATCGACGAGGCTCAGCCCAATGCCTTTGCAACCGGGCGCAACCCGGAAAATGCCGCCGTAGCCGCCACCACCGGCATCCTGCAGATGCTCAGTCAGCGTGAATTGCGGGGTGTCATGGCGCACGAGCTGGCCCACGTGCAGCACCGGGACATCCTGATTTCCACCATTTCCGCCACCATGGCTGGCGCTATTTCTGCCCTGGCCAATTTCGCCGTGTTTTTTGGTGGACGGGATAGCGAAGGTCGGCCGGCCAATCCCCTGGCCGGCATTCTGGTGGCCTTGTTGGCCCCTCTGGCCGCGAGTTTGATTCAGATGGCCATTTCCCGCTCCCGGGAATTTGAGGCGGATCGCGGCGGTGCAGAAATCAGCGGGGACCCCCTGGCGCTGGCGGATGCCCTGACCAAGATCGACGCCTACGCTCGGGGAATTCCCATGGAGGCGGCTGAGGCTCACCCCGAGACGGCCCAGATGATGATCATGAATCCCCTGTCCGGCAGTGGCTTGGCCGGTCTGTTTTCAACCCATCCGGCGACGGCAGAGCGGGTTGCCCGTCTGCGCCAGATGAGTCGCTGAGCACCAGTATTTCTTTCATTAAAAGGCGCTGTCAGATACGACGGCGCCTTTTTTGTTTCACGTGGAACAAGTTCGCGGGTAGGTCATCACGATGTTTCACGTGGAACAGACTATTTCCCCCACACGTGATTTAGCAGTCTCGCCAAGCGGTAACTCGCCTGGCTGAGCCGGCGACGGGCGATGGCCTGGGCTTCCCCGCGATAGTGCTCATCCAGTACCACAGGCGGGGTGGCGATGTCGGAGAGGGCGTAGACAAAATCCCGGGCCAGGCTTCGGGATTCCTCCCGCCACAGATGAACATCCCCCATCGCCTTGCGTTTGTCTGGAAACTCCCGCTGCAATGCCTGGGCCTGGCTGGCCAAGGCGTCTCCCCGCAGCGTGGAAGTGCCGGGCAGGTTGTCCCAATAAGCATGAAGATTGGATGGCGTACGGCGGGGCCGCTCGGGTTCAATCACCGCCAGCAGATTTCCGCCTGCATCGCCAATACCTTCCGGCGTCATGCGGCTGACCACGTGCAGTGGCTGGTGGATATCGCCCACAAGGTGGATTAGCCAGGCCAGGGCTTCCGCCTGCTCTCTGCCCCTCTGGCTGCCGTCGGCAAGCTGCTCTGACAGTTGTTCAATCTGCCGCGAAAGCTGTCCTCGCTCACCAAGACCCTCCGGGGACAGGGGGCCGGGTTCTAGCGGCAGGTTTTCGTAATGCCAGTCCGGGTGGGCATTGATGTCGGAGGTCGGGTTGTCTTCGAGAATGCGCCTTGCCCGAGCGCTTCTGGCCTCCTGGCGCAATTCATCGGCCCAGGTGGCGGCTTCGACGAACGCGACGAAATCCGTCTCCTGATTGGGGTAGTGCCGGGTTTGTTGCAGCCAGCCGGAATAGGCCGGGTGCTGCTGCAAGAGATGAGTGGTCTTAGCTTTGGCTTTGGGAGACAAATGTTCCCAGGCAATGGCAGCACTGAGGCGGTGCCCGGCCGCATTCCAGGCCTGCACCTGGGTAGAGCTGAGGCAGGCGGCCAGCCCGGCCGCCAGTAGCAGTCGGTGCCGACCACCGAATTTCATGCCCGGTCCAGGTCGATGTCCTGGTGCGAGACGGGATCTTCCAGGGGTTCCAGGTGGGTGGTGACATGGGCGCCACTCACCGCCTGGCGAATGCTCTCCTCGACCCATTCGGCCAGTTCGTGGGCCTGTTGCACCGTCCAATGACCGGGCACCAGCACATGGAGGGAAATGAAGGCCCGGTTACCCGATTGGCGGGTACGGATGGCATGGAAGCCGATCCCCATGGCCCGGTAGGGGGTTAGGGATTGCTCCAGTGCCTGCAGTGCCGATTCCGGTAGGGCGGCATCCATAAGGCCGGCTGCCGCCTCCCGCACCAGGGTCCAGCCGGTGTACAGAATATGGATGGCCACCGCCAGGGCCAGCACCGGATCCAGCCACAGCCAGCCGGTCAGGGCGACAGCGGCAACGCCGGCGATGATGCCGACCGAGGTCCAGACATCGGTCATCAAGTGGGCGCCATCGGCCCCCAGCGCTACCGAAGCGTGACGCTTGCCCGCCGCCAGCAGGACCCGGGCGACCCCCAGGTTGATTAGGGAGGCGAGCACCGAGACTGCCAGGCCGATGCCGACTTGCTCCAGGGGCTGGGGTGCCAGCAGGCGGAGGATGGCAGCCTGGCCGATGCCGAAGGCCGCCAGCAGGATGAGCAGGCCCTCAAAGCCGCTGGCAAAATACTCCGCCTTGCCGTGGCCGTAGGAATGCTTGTCGTCGGCTGGCTGGGCCGAAAGGGTCAGCATCCACAGGGCCATCAGGGCACCGGCCAGATTGACGAAGGATTCCAGGGCATCGGAAAGCAGGCCGACGGAGCCGGTCCAGTGCCAGGCAGCACCCTTGAGCAGGATGGTGGCGAGGGCGGCGGCGATGGACAGCCAAGCGTAGCGGGTCAGTGATGATTGGGGCATGGGCGGATTATCCTCCAAAAAAAGGGGCCGGTCGCCCGCCAGGAAGTCCCGACCGGGCCGCCTGGGGCCGCCAGGGCCGGGGGCCTGCCGTGCTAAACTGCGCTGCATATTGCCGGCCGACTGTGACGGTTGCCGCCGTGTCCGACCCTTTGTGAGTTCCGCCTTGCCTGCCCTGCCCCCCTCCCGTACTTCCCGACCTGCTTCTGCCCGCCGTGCCCCCCGGCCGGAGGCCCTGCCGCTTCCCGCTGCCGACTCCCTGGCCCAGGCCTTTTTACTCGGCAGCAGTGCGGTGGCGGCAGTGATGGCCGGGCGCAGTTTGAGCGAGGCGCTCCCCCGTCTGTTGCAGGGTGCCCTGCCGGCCACCCGGGCCCAGGCCCAGGATCTGGCCTATGGCGCCCTGCGCCGCTACGGCTGGGGTGAGGCCGTGCTGGCGCCCCTGCTGCAAAAGCCCCTTGCAGAAACCCAGCTCCAGGGACTCCTGCTATGCGCCCTGTACCGTCTGGAAAGCCGCCCGGACCAGCAGCACACCGTGGTGGACCAGGCTGTGGCTGCTGCCGCTACCCTGGCCAAGGGCAATTTCCGTGGGGTGATCAACGGCGTGCTGCGCAACTATTTGCGGCAACGTGAGCAACTGCTGGCCGAGGTGAAGGAAAACAGCCCGGCGGCTTGCTGGTATCCCGCCTGGTGGCTGGAGAAGCTGAAGCGGGCCTATCCCGCTGACTGGCAGCAGATTGCCGCTGCCGGCAATGCCCAAGCCCCCATGACCCTGCGCAACAATGCCCGTCAGGGCAGCCCGGAGGCCTATCTGGCGGAGCTTTCCGTTGCCGGTATCGGGGCCCGTCGCCTCGGCCTGAACGGCCTGGTGCTGGAAAAGCCCGTCGCGGTGGATATCCTGCCCGGCTTTTTCAGTGGCCGGGTTTCCGTGCAGGACTGGGGTGCCCAGCGGGCCGCCGAACTGCTCGGGACCGAGGCCGGCCAGCGGGTGCTGGACGCCTGCGCCGCCCCCGGTGGCAAGACTGCCCATATTCTCGAAGGTACGGAAGCGACCCTCCTGGCCCTCGATGCCGATGGGGAACGCAGTCGCCGCGTTGAAGAAAACCTGCAGCGCCTGGGCCTGTCGGCCGAGGTTCGCTGTGCGGATGCCCGGCGGACCGACGACTGGTGGGACGGCCGCCCCTTCCAGCGCATCCTGGCCGATGTGCCCTGTTCGGCCAGCGGCGTGGTGCGCCGCCACCCCGATAGCAAATGGCTGCGCCGGGAAGGGGATATTGCCCAATTCGCCCGGGTGCAACGGCAGATTCTCGAAGCCCTGTGGCCTACCCTGGCGCCGGGTGGACGCCTGCTCTACGCCACCTGCTCCGTTTTCCCGGAGGAAAACAGCCGGCAGATCGATGCCTTCCTCGGTCGCCATGCCGATGCAGCCGCACTCCCGATTGACGGCCAGCCCGAATACCAGATGCTCCCCGGCAGCGATCACGACGGCTTCTACTATGCCCTTCTGGAAAAACGTCCCTAGGCTGCTGCTGCTCGTCCTGCTCGGCGGCTGGCTTTCCCTGGCCGTCGCTGCCGGCGAGGTGGAGGTGCGCAATCCCCAGTTGCTGCCCACCGATGATGGCTACGCCGTTTCCGCCGATTTTTCCTTCGAATTCAATTCCCGCCTGGAAGAGGCGGTGACCCGGGGTGTTGTCCTCAACTTCCTGGTCGAATTCGAGCTTAACCGCAACCGCTGGTACTGGCTGGACGACAAGGTGGTGGCGAAGAGCCAGACCATTCGCCTCTCCTACAACGCCCTGACCCGTCAGTACCGACTTTCTTCCGGCGCCCTGCACCAGAATTTCGCTTCCCTGGAAGAGGCCCTGCGCATCCTGGCCCGGCTGCGCCACTGGACGGTGCTCGACAAGTCCGTGAGCCTGCGCCCCGGCGATACCTACCAGGCCGCCCTGCGCCTGCGCCTGGACCCTTCCCAGCTGCCCAAGCCCTTCCAGCTGACCGCCCTGGCCAGCCGGGAGTGGAATCTTTCCTCCGACTGGCTGCTCTGGCCCTTCACCGCACCCAAGGATGAGCCGCCGAAAGAGGGCAGCGCCCGGGAGCCCGCCAAATGAGGGCCCTGCTCGTCGTTGCCGCCGCCCTGGGCGGCATCCTGCTCTTCCTGCTGGCCTCCGCCTCCGCCAATACCGCCCTCTTCGCCCGCAACTATCCCTGGCTGCTGGTGCTCAATGGCCTGGTGGCTTTGGCCCTGGCCAGCCTGGTCGGTTGGCAACTGCGGGCCCTGTGGCGGGAGCACCGGGCCAAGGTCTTCGGCTCTCGCCTGAAGCTGCGCCTGCTGGTCTTCTTCGCTCTCATGGGGGTGGTGCCTGGTGTCACCATCTACGCCATCTCGGTGCAGTTCGTCACCAAGAGCATCGAAAGCTGGTTCGACGTGCGGGTGGAAAAGGCCCTGGAATCCGGCCTCAACCTGGGGCGTAGTGCCCTGGATGCCATGCTCTCCGATCTCACCGAGAAGGGTCGGCAGATGGCCCAGGAGTTGGCGGACCGCCCCGACGGCAGCCGCCGCCTGCTGCTCAACCGCCTGCGGGACCAGGCCGGGGTGGAAAGCGCTGCCCTCTTCGCCGCCAACGGCCAGGTCATCGCCAACGCCAATGGCGACTATTCCGCCCTGCTGCCCTCCCTGCCCTCCTCCACCCAGCTCAAGCAGGCCCGCCTCTCCCGGGGCCTGGCCTCCATCGAAGGCGAAGGCCAGGAGATGGTCCTCAAGGTGCTGGTGGCGGTGCACGGCTATGGGCTGACCGAGGAACCCCGCATCCTGCAACTCACCCAGAGCGTGCCCTCGGCCATTGCCGACAACGCCGATGCGGTGCAGGAGGTGTATCGGGATTACCAGGAGCTTTCCCTGGCCCGCCAGGGCCTCACCCAGATCTACGCCCTGACGCTGACCCTGGCCTTGTTGCTCTCCCTGTTCACCGCCATCGCCGTGGCCTATTTCCTCGCCCGCCGTCTTTCTGCACCCCTCTCCATCCTGGCCGAAGGCACCCAGGCGGTGGCGGCCGGCGACTTCACGCCGCGCCAGGCCATCTACAGCCGGGACGAACTAGGGGTGCTGACCCAGTCCTTCAGCCAGATGACGCGCCAACTGGACGAGGCCCGTCGCGACACGGAGCGGCACCGCAGCGAGCTGGAATCCGCCCGGGCCTATCTGGAAGAAATCCTCGCCAACCTTTCTGCCGGGGTATTGGCCTTCGACCAGCGCTTCGTCCTGCGGGCTGCCAATGCCGGGGCCGCCGCCATCGTCGGCGACGATTTCGTCGGCCTGGCTGGCGAACCGGTGGAAGCCTGGCCGCGGCAGAACCTGCTGGGCCGGGCCATCCGCGACGGCTTTGCGGCCCATCCGGAAGAGGACTGGCAGGCCCAGATCGAGCTGGAGCGCCCCGGCCTGCCGCCCCAGGTGCTGTTGCTGCGGGGCTCCAAGCTGCCGGCCGGCAGTGGTGGCGGCTACGTGGTGGTGTTCGACGAGGTGACCCAGCTGATCGCCGCCCAGCGCAGCGCCGCCTGGGGCGAAGTGGCCCGCCGATTGGCCCACGAGATCAAGAATCCCCTCACCCCCATCCAGCTTTCCGCCGAGCGCCTGCAGATGAAGCTGGAAGCCAAGCTGGATACGGCAGGAGCCGAAACCCTCAACAAGGGCACCCAGACCATCATCAACCAGGTCCAGGCCATGAAGCGCATGGTGGACGACTTCCGTGACTACGCGCGGATGCCGGCGCCGGAGCTGGCGGTACTCGACCTCAACGCCCTGGTGGGCGAGGTGCTGGGCCTCTACGAAACGTCCCACGCCAGCATCGACGTGCATCTGGCCGGCGACCTGCCGCCGGTACTGGGGGATGCCACCCAGCTGCGGCAGATCATCCACAACCTGCTGCGCAACGCCGAGGATGCCCTGGCCGACCAGCCGGCGCCCGATATTCGCATCGCCACCGAACTGTCCGGCCGCTTTGCCCGGCTGGTGGTGGAAGACAACGGCCCCGGCTTCCCGGCCGAAATCCTCGCCCGGGCCTTCGAACCCTATGTCACCACCAAGCCCAAGGGCACCGGCCTGGGCCTGGCCATCGTGCGCAAGATCGTGGACGAGCACGGCGGCCGCATCGACATCACCAACAAACACGACAACGAAGCCGGGGGCGGCGCCCAGATCAGCATTCGCCTGCCTCTGGCGGTACAACAGACATCCGAGGACTGAAGCACCATGGCTCACATTCTGGTTGTGGATGACGAAATCGGCATCCGGGAACTGCTGTCGGAGATCCTGGAGGACGAAGGCCACAGTATTTCCCTGGCGGAAAATGCCACGGCCGCCCGCCGCATCCGGGCCGAAAAGCGCCCGGACCTGGTCCTGCTCGACATCTGGATGCCCGACACCGACGGCATCTCCCTGCTCAAGGAATGGGGCGCCTCCGGCCTGCTGACCATGCCGGTGGTGATGATGTCCGGCCACGGCACCATCGACACCGCCGTGGAAGCCACCCGCCACGGTGCCGTGGAATTCCTGGAAAAGCCCATTGCCCTGCAGAAGCTTTTGGCCACGGTGAAAAAGGCCCTCAAGCACGACGCCCAGGCCACCAAGTCCCCCCTGACCCTGGATGCCCTGGCCAAATCCCCCCTGCTCAAGGATCTGAAAAAGCGCCTCGAGCAGGCGGCCAAGAGCGCCGCCGTACTGCACCTCAAGGGCGGTGCTGGCGCCATCGCCGAAATCTGCGCCCGCACCCTGCAAGCGCCCCATTCGCCCTGGCTGGACCTGGCCGCCGAATCCGGCCCCCTGACCCAGGAGCGCCTGGAACAGGCGGCCGGCGGCCTGCTCTTCGTGCCGGACCTGGCCGCCCTGGGCAAGTTGCAGCAGATGAACCTGGCCTTCGCCCTGGAGCGCCTGGACAAGTACAAGCTGCTGCTGGTCGTGGCCAGCAACAAGCCCCTTTCCAGCCTGCCGGAAAATGGCTGGGACCTGGCCCTGGCGGCCCGCCTGGGCGAAGTCTGGGTGGCCCTGCCCCAGCTTGGCAGCCATGCTGACGAGGTGCCGGAGATCGCCGCCCTGCTGCTCACCCATCTGGTGGAACGGGGCGAAGCACCGGCCCGGCATTTCTCCAGCGCCGCCCTCAACGCCCTGCGCATGCACCGCTGGGGCAGCGATGCCTGGGGCGAATTGCAGGGAGCGGTGAAAAACCTGGCGCTGACGGCCCTGGAAGAAGAAATCAGTGCCGAAGACGTGGCCGGCCTGCTGCGCAGCAGCCAGGGGGCGGAGCTGGCAACGCCCCTGGAACCCCTCTTTGCCCAGCCTCTGCGAGAGGCACGGGATGCTTTCGAGAAGCTCTATTTCGAGCACCTGCTGCGCCAGGAAGGGGGCAACATGACCCGGGTTTCCGAACGTTCCGGGGTTGAGCGCACCCACCTCTACCGCAAGCTCAAGCAGCTGGGCGTCAGCACCGGCAAGCGTGGCGCCGAGGTCTGAAGCACTGCGTGTAAGGGCTCGACCTGACAGCGCCCTCCGCCCGGAGGGCGATACACTCTCCCCATAACGATAAGGAGCGGCCGCCGGCTTTCCAGCGAGCCCGCTCCTGCTTGGGGAAATCATGAAAATCGTCATTCTCGGGGCTGGCCAGGTGGGCGCCAGCGTGGCCGAGGCCCTGGTGCACGAGGCCAACGACATCACCATCGTCGATAGCGACCGGGAGCGTCTCTCCTCCCTGCAAAGCCGTCTCGACCTGCGCACCATCTGCGGCAATGCCGCCCTGCCTTCCGTATTGGCCGATGCCGGCCTGGACGATGCGGATCTGCTCATCGCCGTTACCCAGAGCGACCAGACCAATCTGGTGGCCTGCAAGATCGCCAAGAGCCGCTTCAACGTGCCGACCCGTATCGCCCGCCTGCGGGCCGCCGACTTTCTCGAAGACGAGCAGCTGCTGGCGGAAGAAAACTTCGCTGTGGACTTTGCCATCTGTCCGGAAGAGAACATCACCGACTACGTGGTGCGCCTGGTGGATTACCCGGAGGCCCTGCAGGTGCTGGAATTCGCCGACGGCCGTCTGGTCATGGTGGCGGTGCGGGCCTACGAGGGCGGCGCCCTGGTGGGCAAGCCGGTGCATAAGCTGCGCGACCATCTGCCGCCCCAGGTGGATGCCCGCATTGCCGCCCTCTTCCGCCAGGACCAGCCCATCATCCCCGAAGGTGAAACCGTCATCCATGCCGGCGACGAGGTCTTCATCCTGGCGGCGGCGGAGCATATCCGCCCGGTGCTGAAGGAACTACGGCGCATGATGACCCCGGTGCGCCGGGTGATGATCGCCGGCGGCGGCAACATCGGCTTCCGCGTTGCCACGGCCCTGGAAAACCGCCTGGAAGTGAAGCTGGTGGAAAACAACCGTAGCCGGGCCGAATGGATCGCCCCCCGCCTTGGCAACACCCTGGTGCTTTCCGGCGACGCCACGGACGAGGAGCTGCTGGAGCAGGAGAACATCGCCGAGATGGACCTCTTCCTCGCCCTGACCAATGACGACGAAGACAACATCATGGCCGCCTCCCTGGCCAAGCGCCTGGGCTGCAAGCGGGTGCTGGCCCTGATCAACCGCCGTGCCTACGCCGACATGGTGCAGGGCGGGCCCATCGACATCGGCATCTCGCCGGCCCAGGTCTCCATCGGCACCCTGCTGGCCCACGTGCGGCGGGCCGACGTTTCCCAGGTCCATTCACTGCGCCGCGGCGCCGCCGAAGCCCTGGAACTGGTGGCCCATGGTGACCGCAATTCTTCCCGGGTGGTGGGCCGCAGCATCGGCGAAATTTCCCTGCCCAAGGGCGTCACCATCGCCGCCATCGTGCGCGATCTGGATACGCCGGAAGTCATCCGCTACGAAGGCCCCGTCGGCATCCAGGCCTACGGCCACGTGGTCATCGCCCATCGCGACACGGTGATCCAGTCCGGCGACCACGTCATCGTCTTCTGCGTGAACAAGAAGCTGGTGTACAAGGTGGAAAAGCTGTTCCAGGTCGGCTTCGGCTTTTTCTGACGGGGCCGCCATGCGTCGTTTCTACCCCGTTTTCCACACCCTGGGCCTGATCGTCCTCATTTTTGGCCTGACCATGCTGGCGCCCCTGGCGGTCTCCGCCTACGCCCGGGACGGCGCCACCTCGGCCTACGACGATGCCATCCTGGTGACCCTGGCCATCGGCCTGCTGCTGTGGGTGTGCACCCGCCGCTACCGCCAGGACCTGCGGGTGCGGGACGGCTTTCTCCTGGTGGCCCTGACCTGGACCATCCTGCCCCTCTTCGCCAGCCTGCCCTTCCTGCTCTACCTGCCGGACATCTCCTTCACCGACGCCTATTTCGAGGCCGCCTCCGGCCTCTCGGCTACCGGGGCGACGGTGATGTCGGGGTTGGATGCCCTACCCCTTTCCATCAACTTCTGGCGCACCTTCCTGCACTGGCTGGGGGGCATGGGGGTGATCGTACTGGCGGTGGCGATTTTGCCCCTGCTGGGCATCGGCGGCCGAGCCCTGTTCAAGGCGGAACTACCCGGCCCGATGAAGGAGTCGAGCCTGACGCCGCGCATCGCTGAAACGGCCAAGGGCCTGTGGGGCGTGTACCTGCTGTTTACTGTGCTCTGCGCCCTGGCCCTGTGGTGGGCCGGCATGGAAGGCTGGGACGCAGTCATGCACGCCTTCAGCATCCTCGGCCTGGGCGGCTTTTCCACCCGGGATGCGAGCCTCGGCTACTACAACAGCTTCACCATTGAACTGGTGGCCATGGGCTTCGCCCTACTTTCTGGCATCAACTACGCCACCCACTTCCTCGCCCTGCGGGGCCTCAGCCTCAAGCCCTACCGGCGGGATTTCGAGCTGCCCTTCTACCTCGGCGTGCTGGCGGTGAGCGCCGTCGGCCTGGCCCTTTACCTCATTCCCTTCGGGCTCTACGACAACTTCTTCACCGCCCTGCGCTACACCACCTTCCACGTCATTTCCCTGGCCACCTCCCTGGGCTTCGCCACCACCGACTACACCCTGTGGCCCATGTTTGCCCAGCTGTGGGTGCTCTTCCTGTGCAGCTTCGCCGCCTGCGGCGGCTCCACCGGCGGCGGCATCAAGATGATGCGGGCCATCATCCTCTACAAGCAGGTCTTCCGCGAACTGGTGCGCGCCATGCACCCCACGGCGGTCCATCCGGTGCGCATCCAGGGCGGCATCGTGCCGGATTCGGTGCTCCATGCGGTGCTGGCCTTCAGCTTCATCTACATGGTCACCATCGTCAGCCTGACCCTGTTGTTGTCGGCCAGCGACCTGCCCATCGTCACTGCCTTCTCCGCCGTCGTTGCCTGTCTCAACAATGCGGGGCCGGGGCTGGATGCGGTGGGGCCGGCGGCCAACTATGCGGTGCTGAGCGATTTCCAGACCTGGGTCTGCTCCTTCGCCATGCTGCTTGGGCGACTGGAAATCTTCACCCTGCTGGTGGTGTTAACCCCCGCCTTCTGGCGCAAGTAGGGGCCCGCCGCCGCCGGGCGGAAGGGCCATCTGCCCCGGGCTTGATCTAACCCAATGACAGGCCCGGGGGTTCCGAAGGATAATCCGGGTCTTTCTAGCTAACCCGGCGGAGCCCCCTGTGACCCGACCCCGCAACGACACCTTCCTGCGCGCCCTGCTGCAGGAACCCACCGACTACACCCCCCTGTGGCTGATGCGCCAGGCCGGCCGTTATCTGCCCGAGTACCGGGAGACCCGGGCCCGCGCCGGCAGCTTCCTCGACCTGTGCAAGAACCCGGCCCTGGCCTGCGAAGTGACCCTGCAGCCCCTGGCCCGCTACGACCTGGATGCGGCCATTCTCTTCTCCGACATCCTCACCGTGCCCGACGCCATGGGCCTGGGCCTCTACTTCGCCGAAGGCGAAGGCCCCAAGTTCGAGCGCCCCCTGCGGGAAGAATGGGCTATCCGTGACCTGCAGGCCCCGGACCCCTACGAGCACCTGCGCTATGTCACCGACGCGGTGAGCGAGATCCGCCGCGCCCTGGACAACTCCGTGCCCCTCATCGGCTTCTCCGGCAGCCCCTACACCCTCTCCTGCTACATGGTGGAAGGCGGCTCTTCCGACGACTACCGGCATGTGAAGACCATGCTCTACAACCGTCCCGACCTGATGCACCGCATCCTCTCTGTGACTGCCGATGCCGTGACCTCCTACCTTAACGCCCAGATCGAAGCCGGCGCCCAGGCCGTGATGATTTTCGACTCCTGGGGCGGTGGCCTTTCCGCTGCGGCCTACGAGGAATTTTCCCTGCAGTACATGCGCCGCATCATCGCCGGCCTGACCCGGGAGAAGGACGGGGAAAAGATTCCCTGCATCGTCTTCACCAAGGGCGGCGGCCTGTGGATCGAGAAGATCGCCGCCATCGGCTGCGACGCCGTGGGCCTGGACTGGACCATCGACATCGGCGAAGCCCGCCGCCGTACCAACGGCAAGGTAGCGCTGCAAGGCAACCTGGACCCCAACGTGCTGTTCGCCTCTCCCGAAGTGGTGCAGGCCGAAGCCAAGAAGGTGCTGGATTCCTACCACGCTGCCGGCGGCAGCAAGACCGGTCACGTCTTCAACCTGGGCCACGGCATTTCCCAGTTCACCCCTCCGGACCACGTCACGGCGCTGGTGGAAGCCGTCCATGGCCATAGCCGGGCCTTGCGGCAACAGGGCTGATCCCCTTTCTCCCGCTTCCCCCACAATGGCGCCTGCGGGCGCCATTGTTTTTGCCTCGTCAATGGCAAAACGGCCAAAATTTCAGCCAGTCCCCCCTTGACTTATGCACAGAACGCCAAATCTCTGGCAAATCCTGACATTGCCATGACTAGGACCTTGGTGGTATTCGTAATGCATTGATTATTAACGATAATAAATTTGCCTTATTTTGCAGCAAAGTGACAGGAAGCCTTGTGCCAGGCCTCATCGGCGGGGTTATCCGAAAGCAATCCACAAAGTTATCCACAGGAATTGTGGGTAACTAAAAAAGTCCTTTGGGGCAAAGGAGTTGGGGGTATTTCAGGAGAAGGGACACGAACAAAAGCGCCTAAGCCGGCCCGTTTTGACCCGCCGATTTTTGTCGGGTTGTCGAGCCCCTGAAGGATGTTCCACCAGCCTCCCGGCCCGAATTTCCCCTGGCCTCGGCGGCCGCCCTCCCTTAAGCTTGGCGCCGCGTTGATACTCTCTCTGCCCATGCCCGTCATCCGCGTCGCTCTCGACGTTCCCCTGTACCGCCAGTTCGACTACCTGGCCGAAGACGCCACCCCCGGCGATGTCGGCCGGCGGGTGCGGGCGCCCTTTGGCCGCGGTACCCGCATCGGCGTCATCACCGCGGTGCTGGCGGCCGATGCCGAAGCGGACATTCCCCTGCACAAGCTGAAGACGGCGGAGATCCTGCGGGACGACGTGCCGCCTCTGCCGGCGGACTGGTTCCGCCTCGCCGAATTTTGCAGCACCTACTACCAGGCCCCCATCGGCGAGGTCATGCTCTCCGCCCTGCCCGTGGGGCTGCGCCGCACCGACCCGCCGAAGGCCCGCAACATCAAGGCCAAGACGAAGGCGGAAGCCCTCCTGCCGCCGCCGGAGCTGACCCCGGGCCAGGCCGAGGCCGTGGCGGCGGTACTGGCCTCCGGGCTGGGGGCGCCGGACCAGGCTGCCCGCTTCGCTCCCTTCCTGCTCTACGGCATCACGGGTTCGGGCAAGACCGAGGTGTACCTGCGCCTGGTGGAAGCCGCCCTGGCCACCGGCCGCCAGGCCCTGCTGCTGGTGCCCGAAATCAACCTGACGCCCCAGCTGGAAGAGCGAGTGCGCCGCCGCTTCCCCGGCGTCGGCCTGGTCAGCCTGCACAGCGAACTCACCGAAGCCGCCCGCACCCGCCACTGGAAGGCGGCTTTCAAGGGCGAGGCGCGCATTGTGTTGGGCACCCGCCTCTCCGTCTTCACGCCCCTGCCCGACCTGGGCCTGATCGTGGTGGATGAAGAGCACGACGCCTCCTTCAAGCAGCAGGACGGGATGCGCTACTCGGCCCGGGATGTGGCCGTCTTCCGCGCCTGGGAGCGCAGCATTCCCATCGTCCTCGGCTCCGCCACGCCCTCCCTGGAAACCTGGGCCAATGCCACGGGCGAGGGCATTCCCCGGCGCTACACCCTGCTCACCCTGGCGGACCGGGCCAACGCCGCCGCCTCCCTGCCGCCGGTGCGGCTGGTGGATACCCGCCGGGAAAAGCTGCAGGACGGCCTTTCCGGCGCCCTCCTGGCCGCCCTCGATGCCCGCCTGGAGCGGGGCGAACAGAGCCTGGTCTTCCTCAACCGCCGGGGCTATGCCCCGGTGCTGGCCTGCCCCGCCTGCGGCTGGATTTCCCGCTGCCAGCGTTGCGCCGCCAACCTGGTGCTGCACCTGGCAGACCGGCGCCTGCGCTGCCACCACTGTGGCTTCGAGAACGGCATTCCCCGGGCCTGCCCCAGCTGCGGCAACCAGGACATCCACCCCTTCGGCCGCGGCACCCAGCGCCTCGAAAGCACCCTGCAGGAACGCTTTCCCTCCGCCCGCATCCTGCGGGTGGACCGGGATTCGGCCCGCAGCCGGAAGCAGTGGGAAGCCCTGCTGGAAAAGATCCACGGCGGCGAAGCCGACATCCTGGTGGGCACCCAGATGCTGGCCAAGGGCCACGACTTCCCCCGCCTCACTCTGGTCGGCGTGGTGGGGGCCGATGCCGCCCTGTTCGCCGCCGACTGGCGTGCCCCGGAGCGCCTCTTCTCCCAGCTCATGCAGGTGGGCGGCCGGGCCGGCCGGGCCGAACTGCCGGGCGAGGTGCTGGTCCAGACCGAGCACCCGGAGCACGCCCTCTACGGTGCCCTCAAGGCCCACGATTTCGCCGCCTTTGCCGCCAGCCAGCTGGAAGAGCGGCGCAGCGCCGGCTTTCCCCCCTATTCCTACCAGGCCATGCTGCGGGCCGAAGCGCCGGAAATGGCCGACGCCCTCACCTACCTGGCCACCGCCCGGGAGGCCGGCGTGGACTGCAATGGCGACGGCCCGGTGCTGCTCTACGACCCGGTGCCCATGCGCATGGCGCGCCTGGCCAATCTGGAGCGGGGCCAGCTGCTCGTCGAATGCACCTCCCGCCCGGCCCTGCAGGCCTTCCTGGGCGCCTGGCGGCCGGCCCTGGAAGCGATCAAGGCGCCTTCCCGCTTGCGCTGGCACCTGGAAGTGGACCCGCTGGAATTCTGAATTCTGAGATGGGGGGCGTGCCCACCGCCGCCCCACGCTGCACTCCCCCCAAATTGCCGTGCCTGCCGGCGCTGCGGCCACCCTGGAAGGCCGTGGCGGCAGTGTCAGCCAGGGCGTTCCGTTGTCCCGATGGAGAAGCAATTCCCTGACAAGGGCCTGGGCAAATGCGCCGGCAAAGCTGCTAGAGTAAAACGCTGGCCGGCCTCCCCGCCCGATCACCCTTTCGCATCGCGGCGGCAGGCCGGAATTCCCGTCATTCCTCCTGAGGAGACTGCCTGCCATGCCGACCCTTTACGATCCCCTGCAACTCGGTGACATCGCCCTTGCCAATCGCATCGTGATGGCCCCCCTGACCCGCAACCGGGCCACCGGCGGCGTGCCCACGGCCCTCATGGCCGAGTACTACCGGCAGCGCGCCAGCGCCGGCCTGATCATCGCCGAGGCCAGCCCCATCAGCCCCATGGCCCAGGGCTACCTGGATACCCCGGGCATTTACAGCGACGCGCAGGTGGCTGCCTGGCGCCCGGTGACCGACGCCGTCCATGCCGCCGGCGGCCGCATCGTCCTGCAACTGTGGCACGTGGGCCGCATCTCCCATTCCTCCCTGCTACCCGGCGGCGCCGCGCCCGTGTCATCCACTGCCCGGCCGGCGCCCACCAAGACCTTCACCAAAGACGGCTTCGTCGATGTCTCCACCCCCCGGGCCCTGGACGACGCAGAACTGCCGGCCCTGGTGGAGGACTACCGCAAGGCCGCCCGCAACGCCATTGCCGCCGGCTTCGACGGGGTGGAAGTGCACGGCGCCAATACCTATCTGCTGGAACAGTTCCTGCGCGACAGCGTCAATGACCGCAACGGCCCCTATGGCGGCCCCATCCCCCACCGGGCGCGGCTGCTGCTGGAAGTGGTGCGGGCCGTGGCCGACGAAGTCGGCGCCGGCCGCACCGGCCTGCGCCTCAGCCCCCTCACCACCTTTGCCGCGCCCCTGGACAGCAATCCCCAGGCCCTCTACGGCTACGTGGTGGAACAGGTGGCGCCCCTGGGGCTGGCCTACCTGCACATCATCGAAGGCGAAACCGGCGGCCCGCGCCAGCCCGAAGGCGCCCCCGCTTTCGACTACGCCGCCCTGCGCCGTGCCTTCCCCGGCCCCTGGCTGGTCAATAACGGCTACAGCGGCGCCACGGCCGAAGCGGCCGTGGCCGCCGGCGCTGCCGACGCGGTGGCCTTCGGCCGGCCTTTCATCAGCAACCCGGACCTGCCCCGCCGCCTCAAGAGCGGTGCTCCCCTCAACGAACTGCGGGCCGACAAGCTCTACGGCGGGGGCGCCGAGGGCTATACCGACTACCCGGCCCTGGCCTGAGGGGCAGCCCCGCCGCCACCGCTGGCCGCCACTGGCCTGCGTTCAGGCATGTCGGCGGCGTGGGACCGGGGCGTTGTTGCAGATCGCTGAGCCAAGTCTGGCAAGCGCAGAGAATAGGAAAAGGCCGGAACTTGCCCCGGCCTTTTCCTTTTTCTACGCGACGTCCCCGGGCATTTGGCGGAAGCGGCGCAAACAAGCGTTGTCTGCTGATTTCTATGCTCCGACCTGCCCGGCGCGGCAATAGGGGCGCGGTTCTTCCTGGCATTGCCCCTGGGAGGCAAGCAGGGCGCGGGGTCACGGGCATGTCCGCGTCCCTATTGCCTCTCCGGGCATCTGTGAAAAGTTGTCTGGCACCGGCTACCGGGTATCGGCCCGGCCCTCCTTGCCGCCGACACGGCAGCTTCCGCCGCCGGCGCTGGCGGCATGGCCGGCCGGTGACCGCCTCATCCCCGCCAACCCCTGGTTTCTACGTGATCGTCGCGCCCTGGCAAGCCTCTTGCAAAGGAAGGTCCCCGGCCACCTTCCGGCCGGTTTTGCGAGGAGTCGATAATGAAAATCCAGGATTGCCAGGTGGATATCAGCTGCCAGCGCACGGCCAGCGAAGAAAGCGAGCTGCGCACCACGACCCGGGTCACCAGCCAGGGCCAATGGCAGAACTTCAAGGACATGATGGAAACCTTCCGCAAGGAAGGTAAGGCCCTGCCCCAGGATTGGCAGCAGCAGGCCGGCGGCAGCTGGGACCCCCTGGCCGAGCTGTCGGAAAGCTGGAGCGCCGGCGCCCTGGCCAGCAGCGGTGAAGACCGGCGGCGGCGGGTGGACCTGATGCTGCAGGACCTCATCACCCAGCTCTTCGCCCTGCTGGCGGCGGAGAAGGAAAAGGCTGCCGGTTCCGGCACGGGCCAGGGCAGCGGCAGCAGCGACCCCCTGGCCGGCCTGGGAGGAGCGGGTGGTTCAGGAGGAGCGGGTGGCCAGGGCGGCAAGGACTGCCCGCCGGGCAAGGCCGTGCAGGCGGTGCCCCGCTCGCCCCAGATCATGGTGCTGGACTGGGAGAGCAGCACCTCCTTCAAGGTCAAGGAGAGCGAATCCACCCAGGTCTGCGCCAGCGGCACGGTGCGCACCAAGGATGGCCGCTGCATCGACTTCGATCTGGAGGTGGCCATGCAGCGCAGCTTCGAGGCGGAGTACCAGAACGACAGCAAGGGCAGCTCCCTGGTGCTGAAAGACCCCCTGGTGCTGAACTTCGACGGCAAGGCGGCGGAGCTGGCGGATACCCGCTTCGACTTCGATCTGGATAGCGACGGCAAGGCCGAGTCCGTGGCCGGCCTGGGCCGCAGCAGCGCCTTCCTGGCCCTCGACCGCAACAAGGATGGCGTCATCAACAATGGCAAGGAACTGTTCGGCGCCGATTCGGGCAACGGCTTTGCCGACCTGAAGGCCTACGACAGCGACGGCAACAACTGGATCGACGAGGCCGACGCCATCTACGCCGACCTGCGCGTCTGGCGGCCCGGCGGCGAAGGCAACGATGGTAAAGGCGGCAAGGACGACAAGGCCGGCGGCCAGTTGCAGACCCTGCAGGAGGCCGGCGTGGGCGCCCTCTGGCTGGGCTCGGTGGATAGCCAGTTCAGCCTCAAGGATGAGGCCCGGGAGACCCAGGCCCAGGTGCGCCAGACCGGCCTCTGGCTGTCGGAAGATGGCCGCGCCGGGGCATTGCAGCAGGTGGATCTGGCCACCCGCCCGGCTGGCAGCGAGGCCCGTTCCGCAGCGGCCTGAGGGCGGCGCCGGCTGGCGCCCGGCTTCATGGCGGTCGCCCCAGGGGCGATGGCATCGGGGCACCGGGGATGGCTACCCCGGTGCCCCTTTTTCATGGGGGCGGCCAGACCTGAGGGACCTGCCGATGGCCGCTACGCTTGCCCTGTTGCGGCCCGGTGCCGAGTCAGGCTCGAATCAAGGCCCGGCCATCGAAGCCAAAAATCCAGGCCACGATTTCCTGCCGTTATCCCCTTATCCCTTATCCCGGCTCCCGGCTTCCCGCGCCTAATCCCGGCGCGGGTGCCAGGTGGTGGCGTTGGCAGCCGGGGTCTGGGGATTGGCCCGCAGCCAGTCCGCCCGTTGCTTGAGGCGCCGCGCCCAGTCGGCGGTGAGGCCCGGCGTGGTGGCCAGGCGGTCCAGTAGCTCCAGGGGCGGGCGGTGTTCCTGCCAGCCCTGCCACAGGCTGGCGATGGAGATGGGGTCAGGGTTGCGTTGCAGCAGCGCCAGGGTATCGCCGACCTGGGCTTGGCCGTTTTCCAGCACCCGGAAATACCAGCCGGTGATGCCCTGCTCGGCGATCAGCTGGGCCATGCCGTCCACCCCGTGGCGGGAGTCGATTTTCCAGCAGGGCGCCCGGGGCTGGGAGATTTGCAGGCGGGCGCTGCCGAAGGCGTAGATGTCGCCGATGCAGGCATCCGCCTCCGTCACCCCGGCCACCGAGAGGTTTTCCCCTAGGCTGCCGGCCACCAGGGTGGCTGCCGCATCCGGGAAGGCGGCGGCGAGGCGAGGGTAATGATCGGCGGGGTAGAGGTGGATGGCCTTGTCCGGGCCGCCATGCACCCGCCGGTCGGCCTGGGCGTCGCCGGCCAGGCCCTCGGGGCCGATGGCCAGGGGGCCGCTCACGGCCTCCTTGTAGATGGCCGTGGGGCGGCCTTCGGGCAGGGCGCCGACGGGGCCGACGGCGAGGCGGGTGACGATCAGGGACATGGCTTTCCTCAAGGTTGCGTGGCCGGGTCGGCCGGCCACAGGCAGGCGGCGCCCCGCACGCCGGATGAATCGCCGTGGCGGGGTGGCAGCAGCCGGGTGGCGATATGGTCGGAAAAGACGTGGGGCGCCCACAGGGCGGGCACCCGGGTGTAGAGCCGCTCCAGCCGGGAAAGGCCGCCTCCCAGGACGATCACTTGCGGGTCGAGAATGTTGATGACCGTGGCCAAGGCCCGCGCCAGGCGGGCTTCGTAGCGTTGCAGGGCGGCTTCGCAGCGGGCATCCCCCGCCGCTGCCCGGGCGGCGATGGCGGCGGCATCGAGGGCGGTATTCAGGCCCGTATCGAGGCCCGTATCACCCCCCGCTTCCGACGCCCCGCCCTGCCGCAGGTAATCCGCCACCAGCCCGGGGCCGGAAAGATAGGTTTCGACACAGCCCAGGCGCCCGCAGTAACAGGGCGGCAGGGGCAGGTCCTCTGCCTGGGGGGCCGGCAGGGGAATGTGGCCCCACTCCCCGGCAATGCCGTTGGCCCCCGTCAGCACCCGGCCATCGAGGACGATGCCGCCCCCCACCCCGGTGCCGAGGATGACGCCGAAAACGGAGCGGGCACCGTGCCCGGCCCCATCCACCGCCTCCGACAGGGCAAAGCAGTTGGCGTCATTGGCCAGGCGCACCTCCCGTTGCAGCAGGGTTTGCAGATCCCGCTGCAGGGGCTGGCCGATGAGGCAGGTGGAATTGGCGTTCTTGATGCAGCCGGTGAGGCTGGAAACGGCCCCCGGCATACCCACCCCCACCGTGCCCCGGCCATGCAGGGCCTGCTCCGCCGCCTCCACCAGCTGGGCCACCGTGGCAACGGTGGCGCGGTAATCCCCCTGGGGGGTGGCCACCCGCCGACGCAGCAATTCCTCCCCGTCGTCGCCCAGAGCGACGATCTCGATCTTGGTGCCGCCCAGGTCAATGCCGATGCGCATCAAGTGTCCTCCCGTGGAGGGGCGGCGACGGCGACGATGGGGAAGAGCCGGTCGTAGGCCAGGTTGAAGACGAAGGCGTAGGCGGTGTAGACCAGGGCCAGGCCCAGGTCCGCCACCAGGGCGGCCCACCAGCCGAGGTCGGTCCAGGCGACGATCACCGGCAGGGTGAGCAGCAGCAGGCCGCCCTCGAAGCACAGGGCGTGCAGGATGCGGCCGCGCCAGCCGCGCTGGTCGGCCCGGGTGCCGAAGTGGTGGGCCTGCAGCCAGTCCACCGCCGTGTTGTAGCCGCCGTTCCACAGAGCGGCCATGAGGGACAGCACCGCCAGCAGGCCCAGGGCGCTTTCCATGGACTGGCCCGAGACCCAGGCGAAGCCCGGGGTGATGAGCAGCAGGCCGAGCAGTTCGAAGAGGGCCACCTGGCGGACCCGGTCCTTGAAGCTGCGCAGGGGCACACCGTGGCTCATGGCATCTGCCTCACAGGCCCCGGGCCCAGGCGGGCCGCAGGGGGGCGTGGGCCGGGTCGGCCAGGGCGGCGCGCACCTGGGCCAGCAGCTTGTCCTGGTCCGTGGGCAGGTTGCCCTTCAGCACCAGCCAGTTGGAGGCGTGGTCGCTGCGGAAGACGGTGCGCTTCAGTTGCAGGTGGGAGAGAAAGCGTTCCATCTCGCGGAACAGGCCGGTCTGGTCCAGGGGCTCCCACTCCGGGTAATCGGCGCGGAAGCGCTCTTCCCCCATGGGAAAACTCACCACCAGGGTGGCCAGGTATTCGGGCTGGGTGGCGTTGGCCAGGCGAGCGGAGTTTTCCGCATGTTGCTGCCAATGGGCGCTGCCCCCCAGACCGTTGAGAATCATCACCGAGCGGGTGATGCCGGCTTCCCCCAGCTTCTCCAGGGCCTCCCGGGTGCTGTCGAAGGTCTCGCCCTTGTTCACCTTCTCCAGCACCAGGTCGTCGCCGGATTCGGCGCCGACGTAGGCCATGGAGAGGCCGGCTTCCTTCAGCGCCTTGATTTCCTCCACCGACTTCTTGCGCAGGTTGCGCGGCAGGCAGTAGCTGGAGATGCGCCGTACTGCCGGCAGGTGGCTGCGGATGGCTTCCAGATAGGCCAGGAGGCGCCGGGTGGGCAGCACCAGGGCGTCGCCGTCGGCGAGGAAAACCCGCCGCACCCGGTCGCCGTATTGCTCGCCGACGCGGCGGATGCTCTCCAGCACCTCTTCCTCCTCCCGGGCGCGGAAGCGCTTCTGGGGGGCGGTGTACATCTCGCAGAAGGTGCACTGGTTCCAGGAGCAGCCGTCGGTGACGGGCAGGATCAGGGATTCGGCCTCGCTGGGCGGGCGGAAGACAGGTTCGACGTAGCGGATGGGCATCATGGGCAGGGCAAGGGGCTGAGTAGGCAGTGCAGGGCCGCCGGTGGCGTGGCCGTAAATTGTAAGGCCCTTCGCCGGCCCCGCGGCATCCGGGGCGGCCCGGGCTGGGCTAAACTTCGCCCCTGTTGCCGTTTTTGGCCGCTGTGCCGGCCTGCTTTGCCTTCGACCTGTTTTTGCGCTTTTTGCCCATGACCGCCACGCCCGCCCGCTACACCCTGGTGCCCCATGCCGCCCATCCGGCCCCCGCCGTGGCCGGCATTACGGTGGATGTGGCCGCCCAAGGCAACGGCGGCCTGCAACTGGCCTACCGCCTCACCGGCGACCTGGCCGCCCTGCGCCTGCCGACGCCGGCCGCGCCGGTGGAACCCGACCGGCTGTGGGCCCATACCTGTTTCGAGGTCTTCCTGCGCCGGGGCGGCGAGGCGTATCGGGAGTACAACTTCTCCCCCTCCGGCCAGTGGGCCGGCTACGCCTTCGGTGCCTACCGCCAGCGTTTGGGTCATGTGGCCCTGCCTGCGCCGCATCTGGAGTGGCAGGGGGCTGAGGGCAGCCTGAGCCTCCGCGTTACCTTGCCCGCCGAAGCTTTGCCTGCCGGCCCCGGTGATCTGCTACTCGCCCTGACCACCGTGGTGGAGCCGGCGGAAGGCCCGCTCTCCTATTGGGCCCTGGCCCACCCCGCTGGCCCACCTGATTTTCACCACCGGGACGGATTCGCGCTTGCCCTTCCCCTCGCCCTGCCCGACCTGTAGGACACTCCATGATCCAGTTTGGCCTTGACCGCCTGCTTGCCGACCCCGCCCTGCGCCGCCCCCTGGCGGGCAAGCGGGTTGCCCTCCTCGCCCATCCGGCCTCCGTCACCCGGGACCTGACCCATTCCCTCGACGCCCTGGCGGCCCTGCCCGACCTCAACATCACCGCCGCCTTCGGCCCCCAGCACGGCCTGCGCGGCGACAAGCAGGACAACATGGTGGAGTCACCGGACTACACGGACCCCCTGCACGGCCTTCCCGTCTTCAGCCTCTACGGCGAAGTGCGCCGGCCCACGGACGCCATGATGGACAGCTTCGACGTGCTGCTCGTCGATCTGCAGGACCTGGGCTGCCGCATCTACACCTTCATCACCACCCTGCGCTACGTGCTCGAAGCGGCGGCCAAGCACGGCAAGAGCGTCTGGGTGCTGGACCGCCCCAATCCCGCCGGCCGCCCGGTGGAAGGCCTCTTGCTGTGCGAGGGCTGGGAGAGCTTCGTCGGCGCCGGGCCCCTGCCCATGCGCCACGGCCTCACCATGGGCGAACTGGCCCACTGGTTCATCGCCACCCTCAAGCTGGATGTGGATTGCCAGGTCATCACCATGGCCGGCTGGCAGCCCGAAGCCGCCCCCGGCTACGGCTGGCCCCTGGGCGAGCGTAGTTGGGTGAACCCCAGCCCCAACGCCCCCAACCTCTCCATGGCCCGGGCCTACGCCGGCACGGTGATGCTCGAAGGCACGACGCTGTCCGAAGGCCGCGGCACCACCCGCCCCCTGGAACTCTTCGGCGCCCCGGACATCGACGCCCGCGCCCTCATCGCCGAAATGCGCGCCCTGGCCCCCGCATGGCTCAAGGGCTGCGTGCTGCGGGAATGCTGGTTCGAGCCCACCTTCCACAAGCACGCCGGTAAGCTCTGCCACGGCGTGCAAATCCACGTGGAAGACCCGGCCCACTACGACCACGCCGCCTTCCAGCCCTGGCGCCTGCAAACCCTGGCCTTCAAGGCCCTGCGCCGCCTGCAGCCCGACTACCCGATCTGGCGCGACTTCCCCTACGAATACGAGCGGGACCGCCTGGCCATCGACCTCATCAACGGCAGCCCGTTGCTGCGTGAATGGGTGGACGATGCCGCCGCCACCCCGGCGGATTTCGACGCCCTGGTGCGGCCCGACGAAGCCGCCTGGGCCGAAACGCGCCGGCCTTTCCTGCGTTACTGAACCGCCGGAGGCCGGGGGCGGCCATGCTGCGCCCCCGGCCTCCGCCGGCCGCTTTGCCACCCCTGCCCTGTCTTCCTCGTGAGCCTGAACCCATGAAACACCTGCCCGTCAGCTTCATCGTCTGCGAAATCCTCGGCGTGCTCTCCCTCATTCCCGCCATCGCCAGCCTGGCCGGCGTCGGCACCGCCCTCCACCCCATCCTGGCCGACAGCGGCGCCGGCATCGCCCTGCTGGTCACGGCCGTATCCCTCATCATCAGCGGCTTCTTCCCCCTCGTGCTGCGCCGACTGGCGGAGCGGGATGAAACGGGTGTGAAGCAGTAGCTGCCTGGAGAGGCAAGCGGGGCGCGGTGTTTGCCCCCATTGCCGTGGAGAACGAGCAAGGGCGCGGGGTCTGGAGAAGGCCCGCGCCCTTGTCGCGTTTGCGGGGTGTTTTTGTTGTTGGGTTGTTGGGTGATTCGTTGGGCGTGGTTTGGCGTGGTCTGTGGATTGGCGGCTGGGTTCNGCCGTTGCCCGGCGGCTTACTTATTCTTGAATCGCCAAGAATAAGTAAGCAACAAGAAAGCGACCCTCACCCCCGGCCCTGCGGGCTCCCCTGCGCTGCTCAGTCGAGCGGGGCGGCTGCGGAACTCGGGCCTAAAGGCCCTCAGACAGTCCTCGCCGAAAGCCCCCCGCCCGCCCTGCGCTGCTCGGCGGGGGTGGAAGGGAAGGAACACCGCGTGGCCTTGGTAATGGTGCTGACAGGGAGAATGGTGGGGATATGCGAATTGCAATTTTTGTTGCTGAAAGTACGCGCCGCCGGTAAGTTTAATCCTGTCCGGTTTCACGGATTTTTAGTGAGGCAGAAGAAGGTCGAGTCTGCTAAATCCCTTGTGGGATAAGCCTTTCAGACTGTCCGGTGTTCCAGGATATTGGACAGTCCCATTTTTATTGGACGTTTTGTCGTCTACTACTAGTTAGCCCGCATATGCCTACGCACGCACAAGTGATTGCTCAAAAGATCGGCCGCATTGATGCGTTGCTGTTCTTCGTCATCTGGTCGTGTGTTGGCTTGCTGTCCGCCACCCATTCATACGGGGCGTTACCAATCATCGTGTTTCTTCTTGTGCCGGCGTCGGCTCTTGTCGGCTGGCGCGGCACTGTTTCAGTTCGTCTTATTCTGGCTGGTGCTGCCTCGCTTCGGCGTGCTGCAATTGACGGCTTTATTGGTGGCGCAGCATTCGTGCTAGTTATTTGGCTGTGGGGTTTTTCAAATGCAGCCCTTGCAGCTGGCACCGTATTCGATGGGTTGTCTCCCTGGCAATTTGAATTTTGGTTGGCTGTGGCAACTACTCTGCTTCCAGCCATGGGGGCTGCGGGTGTCGTGGGTGCTCTTCACGGCATTGCCTTCTTCTTCCTAAACCGTTGGCTCATTAGGGCTAACACGCCAGTCAACCCGGACGCGCCGACAAGCGGCGCGCCGGTTACTTAGCACGTTAGGCTTATTTATAACTAGCGCAACCGAGACATCCATGATCTTTGCCGAAATGGAGTATCAGGAAGAGTACCGGGATTTTCACTCCCAGTTACATGAGCATTTATCTGCTCACTTTCAGCATCTCAAATCTGGCATACAAGGTGATTCCTGGTTCTGGATCTACGATGGTGAGCAGAAAGTTGCCATCGATACATTCACGTCGATGAAACATCAGATCAAAGCTAGTGTAGCCAGCCCACTTGTGGAGTCAGTTATCAAGGCCCTTCAACTCAAATACCGAGTCAAGGTCTACTCTGAGCCAGAACTGGAGGCGCATGAGGATGTTTAGCCTATTCGTAAACACATCCAAGGGTGCTTTAACGCCCCAGCCTAACATTCCGGTAAAGGCCGCTCCCTCTGGTCGCTGGACGCTACGCGATAAAGCGCCGCTTACCTAAAACGTTAGGCGGCTGTCTCCGCTTACGGTGGACGCTCGGATGTGCCGGCCCTGCCCTGTGCGGCGCCGAGCAACGGAGCTTCTGGCGGGAGAAGGGCGAGCACTGTTTGAGGGCCTTTAGGCCCGAGTTGCGCAGCCCCCGCCGGAAGCGAGTAGCGCAGGGAACCCCGAAGGGGCGCCAAACCGGGCTCGCCTTCTTCTTGGTTACTTGTTCTTGGCGAGACAAGAACAAGTAACCCGCGCGTCAGGCGCGGAACCCAGCCGTCAAACACTCTGCCACGCCTGAAGAATCCCATAAGCCTTCGCAACCCCAATACCCACGCGGCCACCCCAGAAGACCCGCATCCCACTTGCCTCTCCGAGGCGGCATCCTGAAACGCCGCGCCCCTCTTGCCTCCCAGGGGCAATGCTTGCAAGCCCCCCGTCCCTATTGCCCTGCCGGGCATCCTCGATCCGGGTAAGGCTCAGGGTCGCCGTTGCCGTGCCGTTTCGAGATGGCGGCAGAGTTGTTCGGCGCCGTCGAGCAGCCGTGGGCTGTGGCGCTGGATGAGTTCGGGGGAGACGAAGAACAGGTTGTCCCGCTTCACGGCGGCGAGGGTCTTCCAGCGCCGCCAGTCGTCCAGCCATTCGGGGCGGGCGTCGCCCATGCCGCTGGCGACGATGGCTTCGGGGTTGGCGGCCAGTACGGCCTCTTCGCTGACCTTGGGGGCCATCTGGTCGAGCTGGCCGAAGACGTTGTCGCCGCCGCAGAGGTGGATCACGTCGGAGATGATCTGTTGCCGGCCCACGGTCATCAGGGGCTGTTTCCAGATCTGGTAGAAGGTGCGTACCGCGGGGCGGCTGCCGTATTGCTTTTGCAGGCCCGCGAGGCGGGTGCGGAACTGGCGGGCGGCGTCGTTGGCCACGGTTTCGCTGCCGGCCAGGCGGCCGAACTGTTCGAGCTGCCGGGCCACGTCTTCGATGCGGTTGGGCTGGGAGAGGAAGACCGGCAGGCCGAGGCTTTTCAGCTTGGCGATGTGGCCGGGGGCGTTGCCGCTTTCCCAGCCGATGACGAGGTCGGGCTTGAGGGCGGCGATGGCTTCCAGGTCCAGGTTGGAATAGCCGCCGACCCGGGGCAGCCGCTTGGCGGCGGCGGGGTAGTCGCTGTAGTCCACGGTGCCCACCAGGCGATCGCCGGCGCCGGCGGCGTAGAGGTTTTCCGTGATGTGGGGGGCGAGGCTGACGATGCGCCGGGCCGGGGCCTTGAGGCGCAGGGGGGCGCCGCTGTCGTCCTGCAGGGCGATCTCGGCCCGGGCCGGCAGGGCCGTGGCAAGCAGGGCCAGGGCGGCCCACAGGATGAGTTGCGGAGTACGGCCCCGAGCGGTTTGGGTGACTTGCGGGGACAGTTTCATAGGTCTTTCCTCAGGGCATCCAGGGCGGCTTCCAGGCGCTGCCATTCGGCTGCGTCGCCGGGCAGGCCGAAGCGCAGGCTGGAAGAGCCGTCCACTTCAAGGAAGAGGCGCACCAGGATGCCGCGGCGGGCCAGTTCGTCATGCACCCAGTCGGCCCGGGGATGGGGCAGCCAGCGGAACAGCGGGGTGCCGGTGCTGGCGCCGAGGGTGATCTGCAGCAGGGTTTCCAGGCGCTGGGAGGCGGCGGCCAGGTCCCGGGCCATTTCGGTCTGCCAGGCCCGGTCGTTGAGGGCGGCGGCGGCGGCTACCCGGGCCGGGCCGCTGACGGCCCAGGGGCCGATGGCGTCGGCCAGGGCCTCGAGCAGTTCGGGGCGGGCGATGGCGAAGCCGACCCGGGCGCCGGCCAGACCGAAGAACTTGCCGAGGGAGCGCAGCACCACCAAGTTGGGCGCGGCCTTGGTGCCGGCCAGGTCGGCCAGGGAATCCCGCGGGTCGGCGTCGGCAAAGGCTTCATCCACCACCAGCAGGCCGCCCCGCTTGGCCAGGGCCCGGGCGGCGGCGCGCAGGCGGCGGGCGGTGATGTGCTCGCCAGTGGGGTTGTTGGGATTGACCACTACCACCACGTTGTGGTCCTTGGCCACCTCTTCCAGGCGGGCCGGGGCGAAAGGGGTGACGGCCCATTCGGCCTTGACCCAGGCGGCGGCGTGCTCGGCGTAAGAGGGGGCAAGCACGGCGGCGCGGCCCGGCGGCAGCAGCTTGGGCAGGGTCTGGATGGCGGCCTGGGAGCCGCCCACGGCCAGCACGTGCTTGGCGCCGTAGTAGGCGCGGGCGGCGGCCTCCAGGCCATCCTCCTCTTCCGGCAGGCGCTGCCAGGCGCTGATGGGGATGCCGGGCACCGGGTAGGCCCAGGGGTTGATGCCGGTGGAGAGATCGAGCCAGTCGGCCAGGGGGATGCCCCATTGCCGGGCTGCCTGACGCAGGCGGCCGCCGTGTTCAAGCATGGAAGACCTTTCCGAGCAGGAAGGCGGCCAGGGCCGCCAGGGGGTGGAGCAGAACAATGGTGCCGAGCCACAGGCCCAGGCCCCGTTGCACCAGGGCCGAGGCCCGGTCGATGTCGAAGGCGGCGGCGGGGCGGCCTTCCCCCAGGGGCGGGCGCTGTTCCTCCCGGCCATGATAGATGGCGGCGCCCCCCAGCAGGATGCCGAGGGAGCCGGCGCCGGCGGCCATCACCGGGCCGGCGTTGGGGCTTTCCCAGGTCGGTGCCTGGGCCTGCCAGCAGGCCAGGGCGCGGCGAGTGTGGCCGAGGGCAGCGTAGGTCAGGGCGGTGAGGCGGGCAGCGGGCCAGTTGAGCAGGTCGTCGAGGCGGGCCGCGGCCCAGCCGAAATGCAGGAAGCGTTCGTTCTTGTAGCCCCACATGGCATCCAGGGTGTTGGCCAGGCGGAACAGCAGGGCGCCGGGGCCGCCCAGCAGGGCGAACCAGAAGAGGGTGCCGAAAACGGCGTCGTTGCCGTTTTCCAGTACCGATTCGACGCAGGCCTTGGCCACGCCGGATTCATCCAGGGCCGTGGTGTCGCGGCTGACCATGTAGCCGACCCGTTGCCGGGCGGCGGGAAGATCGCCGCCGGCCAGGGGTACGGCCACGGCGTCGGCGTGTTCCTTCAGGCTGCGGGCGCCCAGGGCGAAATAGAGCAGCAGGGCATCGGCCAGCAGGCCCAGCCAGGGCGTGGCGCTGGCCCAGGCGGCCAGCAGCACCGGCGGCAGCACGGCGAAGCACCAGGCGAGTAGGCCGAAAATGCGCAGGGCGGTGCGGGAGGCTACGGCCGGCGGCGGGCGCAGCGCCTTTTCCAGCAGGTTGGCCAGCTTGCCGAAGCCCACCAAGGGGTGGCCCCGGCGCGGCTCTCCCAGGAGGCGGTCGAGGGCGACGCCAAGGAGGGCGGCAAGGGGCAGGGCGAGCCAGCTGGGCATGGGATAATCCGTGGTTTCCATCAGACCACCCGGATGGCCGGCCCCAACGGGGCGCGCGACTCCGGGCAACGGCGCCGGCGGTGTTGCCCCGCTTGGGCGCGAAAGAGCGGATTTTAAATGATTAAGCCCACCCTCATGGTCCAGGGTTGCACCTCCGATGCCGGCAAGAGCACGGTGGTGGCCGCCCTCTGTCGTCTTTTGCACCGGCGCGGCGTGCGCGTGGCCCCCTTCAAGTCCCAGAACATGGCCTTGAATTCCGCCGTCACCGTGGATGGCGGCGAGATCGGCCGGGCCCAGGCCCTGCAGGCCCTGGCGGCGGGGCTGGAGCCCCACACGGACTTCAATCCGGTGCTGCTCAAGCCAAATACGGATACGGGCGCCCAGGTCATCATCCACGGCAAGGCGGTGGCCGACCTCAACGCCCGGGCTTACCACGAGTACAAGCCCCGGGCCATGGCGGCGGTGCTGCAATCCTACGGCCGGCTCTGCGAGCAGTACGAGGCGGTGCTGGTGGAAGGGGCCGGCAGCCCGGCGGAAATCAACCTGCGGGACCGGGACATCGCCAACATGGGCTTCGCCGAGGCGGTGGATTGCCCGGTGGTGCTGGTGGCCGACATTGACCGGGGCGGCGTCTTCGCCCATCTGGTGGGCACCCTGGAGCTGCTCTCGGCGAGCGAACAGCAGCGCACCGTGGGCTTTCTCATCAACCGCTTCCGCGGCGACATCAGCCTCTTGCAGCCGGGCCTGGACTGGCTGGAGGCGCGCACCGGCAAGCCGGTGCTGGGGGTGCTGCCCTACCTGCACGGCCTCTACCTGGATGCGGAAGACGCCATTGCCCGGGAGCAGCTGGCCAAGCGCGAAACCAAACTGCGCGTGGTGGCCCCGGCCTACCCCCGCACGTCCAACCACAACGACCTGGACCCGTTGCGCCTGCACCCGGAGGTGGATTTCCGCTTCGTTGGGCCCAACGAAGCGCCGCCCCAGGAGGTGGACCTGATCGTGCTGCCCGGCTCCAAGAGCGTCCAGGCCGACCTGCGCTGGCTGCGGGAACACGGTTGGGACGCGGCCCTGCGTCGCCACCTGCGCTATGGCGGCAAGGTCATCGGCATCTGCGGCGGCTTGCAGATGCTGGGCTACCGCCTGCACGACCCCCTGGGCCTGGAAGGCGCTCCCGGCTCTGCCGATGGCCTGGGCCTGTTGGATATGGAAACCACCCTGGCGGCGGAGAAGCAGTTGGTCAATGTCACCGGCCAGCTGCAGCTGCCGGGCAGCCCGGCCCTGGCCGGCTACGAGATTCACATGGGCGTCAGCCACGGCCCGGCCCTGGCCCGGCCTGCCGCCGTCTTCGCCGATGGCCGGGCGGATGGTGCGCTTTCCGACGATGGCCAAATCCTCGCCACCTACTGCCATGGCCTCTTCGACACGCCCCAGTCCCTCGCTGCCCTGCTGGCCTGGGCGGGGGCCGACCTGGGCTTTGCCCCGGGCATCACGGTAGACCCGGTGGCCCGCCGCGAGGCGGACCTCAACCGCCTGGCGGATGCCACGGCGGCCGCCATCGACTGGGACAAATGGCATAGCGCATTGCCTGGCCATCCCTGGTGAAACCGCCCCTGGCCTCCTCGGCTTGAGGGGCTCAATGGGTGCGGAGTGACGAGCACCCAGAAAAGTGCCGGTTTTATGCCGATGGCCATGGCTTCCATGACGCCAAAATGCTGTGCCGCAACAAGCAGTTGTGGAAAACCGCGCTTTGCGTCCATTGGGAAAAACCCGCATACTTCCGCTCTTTTATTTTTCACAGCAAGCCCGGGAGCCCACGCGGCTCCCCAGGAGTTCAGTCATGGAAAAGGATCTGCGCGACGCCGCGCTCGAATATCACCGCCAGCCCACCCCCGGCAAGATCGCCGTTCGCCCCACCAAGGGCCTGACCAACCAGCGGGACCTGGCCCTGGCCTACTCTCCCGGCGTGGCTTACGCCTGTGAGGAAATCGTCGCCAACCCCGCCGCCGTGGACGAGATGACCTCCCGCGGCAACCTGGTGGGCGTGGTCACCAACGGCACCGCCGTGCTGGGCCTGGGCAACATCGGCCCCCTCGCCGCCAAGCCGGTGATGGAAGGCAAGGGCTGCCTGTTCAAGAAATTTGCCGGCATCGACGTTTTCGACATCGAAATCTCCGAGAACGACCCGGACAAGCTGATCGACATGATCGCCGCCCTGGAGCCCACCCTGGGCGGGGTGAATCTGGAGGACATCAAGGCCCCCGAATGCTTCTACATCGAAGAGAAGCTGAAGGAACGCATGTCCATCCCCGTCTTCCACGACGACCAGCACGGCACCGCCATCATTTCCGCCTCGGCCATGCTCAACGGCCTCAAGGTGATCGGCAAGGACATCGCCAGCGTCAAGGTGGTCTGTTCCGGCGCCGGCGCTGCCGCCATCTCCTGCCTCAACCTGTGGTGCTCCCTGGGCATCAAGCGCGAGAACGTCACCGTCTGCGACTCCAAGGGTGTCATCTACGTTGGCCGCGAAGCCAATATGGAAGCCACCAAGGCCCGTTATGCCCAGGAAACCGCCGCCCGCACCCTGGGCGATGCCATCGTCGGCGCCGACATCTTCCTCGGCCTTTCCGCCGCCGGCGTGCTGAAGCCCGAGATGGTCAAGCAGATGGCGAAGGACCCGCTGATCTTCGCCCTGGCCAACCCGACCCCGGAAATCATGCCGGAACTGGCCAAGGAAGCCCGCCCCGACGCCATCATCGCCACCGGCCGTTCCGACTACGCCAACCAGGTCAATAACGTCCTCTGCTTCCCCTTCATCTTCCGCGGCGCCCTGGATGTGGGCGCCAAGCGCATCACCGAGGAAATGAAGCTGGCCTGCGTCAAGGCCATCGCCGCCCTGGCCCAGGAAGAAGTCAGCGACGAAGTGGCCATGGCCTACCAGGGCCAGCAGCTCTCCTTCGGCCCGGAATACCTGATTCCCAAGCCTTTCGACCCGCGCCTGATTTCCATCATCGCTCCGGCCGTGGCCCGGGCCGCCATGGAATCCGGTGTCGCCACCCGCCCCATCGTGGACATGGATGCCTACCGCGACAAGCTGAAGGAATTCAATACCCACACCGGCGTCGGCATGCGCGCCGTGTTCTCCGCCGCCAAGCAGGGTGAAGCCAAGCGCGTCATCTACGCCGAAGGTGAAGACGAGCGCGTCCTGCGGGCTGTCCAGGTGGTGCTGGAAGAGCGCCTGTGCAAGCCCATCCTGGTGGGCCGCCCGGAAGTCATCGAAGCCCGCCTGCAAAAGATCGGCTCCAAGCTGAAGATGGGCGAGCATTTCGAAGTGGTGAATCCCAACTACGACGAGCGCTACAAGGAATGCTGCAACGCCTACCATCAGCTGATGAAGCGTCGCGGCGTGACCATCGACATCGCCAAGATGCGCCTGCGTTCCGACAACACCATCATCGCCGCCATGCTGGTCCAGCTGGGCTACGCCGATGCGCTGATCTGCGGCGTTTCCGGCCGCTTCGCCCATCACCTGCGCCAGGTGGAGGAAATCATCGGCAAGGCTGAAGGCCACGAGACCCTGGCCGCCATGAACCACCTGCTGCTGCCCAACCGCGCCCTCTTCCTCTGCGACACCCACGTCAATGAGAACCCGGACGCCGAGCAGCTGGCCGATATCGCCCTGATGGCGGCCGACACCGTGCGCCGCTTCGGCCTGACCCCCAAGGTGGCCCTGCTCTCCCATTCCAACTTCGGTTCTTCCCAATCCGCCTCCGCCCGCAAGATGGCGGCCGCGGCCGAGATTGCCCGCAGCAAGGCGCCGGATCTGGAAATCGACGGTGAAATGCACGGCGACTCCGCCCTCTCCGAGGAAATCCGCCAGGCCTCCGACCCGGATTCCCCCCTCAAGGGCGAAGCCAACGTGCTGGTCATGCCCAACCTGGACGCGGCCAACATCTCCTACAACCTGCTGAAGATGACCGGCGGTGAAGGCGTGACCATTGGCCCCATCCTGATGGGGGTGGCCAAGCCGGTGCACGTGCTGACTGCCACGGCCACCGTGCGTCGTCTGGTGAACATGACCGCTCTGGCGGTGGTGGACGCCAAGCAGCAATAAGCCGCTGCAAGGCAAAACGCCCCGCCGGCCTGCAAGGGCCCGCGGGGCGTTTTCATTTTCAGGGTTGCGTTACAGCAAGGCTCCAGTGCGGCAGGGCGCAGAACGGCTATAACGGGCCTGGAGCGGCCTAGGGATGCTGGGGGAGAGGCGGGGGGTGCCGGAAGCGGCGGGAAAGGCTGGTGAGGGCCTGGCGGCCCTTACTGCATGATGAAGTTGGTGAACAGCACTTCTTTCACGCCGCTCTTCTCGTCTTCCTTGAGCAGGGCGTTGAGGGCCTTGCGGATACGTTGGGCCAGGGCTTCCTTACCTTCCAGGGTCTGGAGGCTTTCCGGCGTTTCGGCGGAGAGGATGAGGATCAGGGCGTGCTGCACTTTGGGGCGGATGACCTTCAGGGATTCGGCCGTTTCCGCATGGGCGCCTTCGAAGACCATGTCGGTCTGCAGGATGCGTCCGCTGCGGGCCAGGTTCACCACGAAACGATAGGATTCCGCAGCACCGCCACCACCACCGTGGTCATTGGCCTGAAGGGAAGGGGCAAGCAGGAGGAGAAGCAGGCAGGACAGACAGCGAGCGAGCGTTTTCATGACGGCCTCGATGCGAAGCCCCGTTGGGGCTGGCTTCCAGACTAATTCGCAAACTGGAAGCAGAAGGGATGGTGCCCATGGGCAGGATTGAACTGCCGACCTCTCCCTTACCAAGGGAGTGCTCTGCCACTGAGCTACATGGGCAACAAGACTGCTGTCCCCGGGATGCTGCAGGTACCGGAGGCATGGTGAAAACCGGGGGTTTCACCAAATAAAACGGCCTCCGGGTGGAGGCCGTTTTGAATTCTGGTGGGTTGTGAGTGGCTCGAACACTCGACCTACGGATTAAGAGTCCGCTGCTCTACCAACTGAGCTAACAACCCAAAGAGGTGCGCACTATAGCGACCTTTTCTTTATTTGTACAGCTTTTTCCGAACTTTTTAACGGTGCTGCCAGAAAATATGCCTGGCCTCGCCGGGGAAAAGCCGCTGAAGCGGTTAGGTTCCTACCACTTCCGGCCCAACAAGAAGGTGCGGATTATCAGTATTTTCAGAGGGTGCGTCAAGCAGCCGGGCGGGATTTCGGCTGTTTCCGGGATTGTCGGGCGGATATTCCCCTATTTCCCCAATTGGGCGATAGCGTGTGCTTTACCGGCACTTATTGGTGCTGTATCGGGCAACCGTAGGGGGCGCGCTTTGCGCCGTTCGCGTCTTTGCGAAGCGGCGTCAGCCACTGATCTCTGATGCCGCTAGAAGTAGCGTACGACCTGGACCCACATCTGTGGGCTCCTCTCCACATCGCTCTGCGCCTTTTCATTGCCGATTTTCCAGGCCGTCACTGCGTTCACCTGCCAGTTCGCAGTGGCCCAGCTAATCCCGATGCCTGTGCCTGAAAGGCGGCGATGGTTATTGTCTTTCGTCCATGGATGCCTGTTCAGGCGCACCTCCCCGTGGTCAACGAAAGTGGACACTTGCCAAGCCTCCGTCAGTGCGTAGCGAAGTTCCACATTGGCCAGCAGTCCCTGGTCACCGCAGGTCTCGCCCTGGGGATAGGCGCGGACGCCGTAGGCACCGCCAAGACACAGCTTTTCTGCACTATCGAGATTGCTGTTGGTCCATTGCCCCTGTAATTGGGCAAACAGGTTGAAGCGTTCTCCGAGCGATTGCGAACGGGCGATGGTCGGATTCACCTTGTCGAATCGCCCCTGGGTTTTGGCTGTCGCCGCATCGAATTGCTGGGCAGGAAGGCCGTCCAGGTTCAATTGTCCATGGGTCCAGGCTACCGAGAAGCTGCTCTGACCACTCCCTAGCCAGTCATCGCGATGATTGCCGTAAAGCGTGGCGGTAATGGCCTGAGCCCGCTTGCTTTTTCGTTCGCCAAACAGATCGATGTCGTCCTTCAGGCGCTTTTCCTCGAACTGCAGTTGGGTCGAAATGTTGAGGCTGCGCGAGCGTATCAGGGGTTGCAAGGCGTAAATGCTGACGATGCTGGCGCTGCCGTGGGCCCGGAGATCATTGAAGTCCTTGCCGAGTTTGTAGCTCATGTCTGAGTAGGCGACGCCCAGCTGGGTAGCCCAGGGGCCGACCGGGACCTGATAGGCCAGGCGGCCGTAGCGTTGTGCTTCTTCGCTACCTGTCGCGCGAAGTGTGAGCCGGTCTCCGAGATTGAGCGGATTGTTGAGATTGACGGTGCCGCCTGCGCGGAACTGGCCCACGAAGCGGTTCCCATAGTTGTCCAGGTCCACCGAACCGGAGATTCCGCTGCCTTGTTGGACATCGACCAGCAGATCGCTGGTCCCGGTACTCGCACCCGGCCGCAGGGTCGATTTCACGTCCACGCCGGGCGTGTCCTGCAACAGCAGCAAGCTGCGTTCGAGAGAGCGTGCCTGTACCACGTCACCGGACCGCAGATCGGTGAGGGGGGCCAGGGCGCTGCCGCCCAGCCCGGTGTTGTCGTTGATCTTTACCTCACCGTAACGGCCTTCCAGAACGGCAATCGTGATGATGCCGCCTTCAATTTCCTGGGCTGGCAGATAAGCGCGCGCCAGAGGGTAGCCCTGCTCGCGATAGTGGCGGGTGATGCGATTGGCTGCGGCCTGCAATTCGCTGAGTCGCCATTCCTTGCCCGGCATATCGGCGAGCAATGCGAGCAGGGAGGCGCTGGGAATGGCCCGATTTCCCTCCAGGCGCAGGTGATTGACCATTATCCTGGGGCTGTCGTCTGTCGGCTGGTCGTTTGGGGTATCCGGGAGATTGATCGGAAGCGATGGTTGGGGATCCTGCCGGCGAGGTTGCTGCTCGAGGTTTTGCAAAACCTGGCCAGCATCCGGGACCGTCGCGGCAAATGCGGGCAAGGCGAGCAGACAGCTGCCCAGGGCGGCCATCAATGGCGTCAGACGCATTTTCAGATTCCTTCCGGCAGGCGAATGCCGTGATTGATGATATTCAGCTGCGGAATGTCGATGGCCAGCCCCGTCGTGACTGGATGGACTGCCACAGCCGGACGGCGACGCTCTTCCCGGGTTTGACTGGCAATGATCTGAGCCTGGGAGAGGCGGGAGTCAACCGCGGCAACTTGCGGAGCACCGGTTACCGTCAGCAGGCCATCCATGAAGGAAATGTCGTAATTGTCCAGCCCGTTGCCACGGGCATTGCTGGCCACTATCGCGTAGCGGCCTGCCCGCGCCGGGGCCGCTGCTCCCTGGCTGTACAGGTCGACGGTGTCAATCCGATCTCCATCGATCAGCCCGGTACTGGAGAATTGATGCAAGTTGGCCGTCTGGCCGTAGGTCTTGCTGGCATTGCCCGCGGTAATGGTGAGGGCCGCCTTGTTGACGGTGAGAGCGCCGTCCACATAGTGGATGTCGTAATTGCCCAGGCCCTGGCCTTGGGCCTTACTGGCGACGACGGCGTAAGTACCGGCCGCAGCGTTGCTGGCCAAACCAAGGCTGTTGAGGCTGACGGCGGATACCTGGTCGGCGGCCAGCAGTCCAGTAGTCACGAAACCGCTCAGACTCCCGGTCTGGCCGTAGGTCTTGCTGGCATTGCCGGCGGTGATGGTGAGGGCCGCCTTGTTGACGGTGAGGGAGCCGTCCACATAGTGGATGTCGTAATTGCTCAGGCCCTGGCCTTGGGCATTACTGGCGACGACGGCGTAAGTACCGGCGCCAGCGTTGCTGACCAAGCCGAGGCTGTTGAGGCTGACGGCGGATACCTGGTCGGAGGCCAGTAGTCCGGCAGTCACGAAACCGCTCAGGCTCCCCGTCTGTCCGTAGGTCTTGCTGGCATTGCCGGCGGTGATGATGAGGGCCGCCTTGTTGACGGTAAGGGCGCCGTCCACATAGTGGATGTCGTAATTGCCCAGGCCCTGCCCCTGGGCATTACTGGCGACGACGGCGTAAGTACCGACCGCAGCGTTGCTGGCCAAACCAAGGCTGTTGAGGCTGACGGCGGATACCTGGTCGGCGGCCAGCAGTCCGGTAGTCACGAAACCGTTCAGGCTCCCCGTCTGGCCGTAGGTCTTGCTGGCATTGCCGGCGGTAATGGTGAGGGCCGCCTTGCTGATGGTCAGGGACCCGCCCCCCATGGCGATGTCGTAGCCGAACTGAGAGGAATACAGACCGCCGAGCTGAAGGTCGGCGCCGCTGTAGGTTCCCGCATTGGCACTACTTGTCTTGTAGGTGGCGCTACCGGATACCAGTACCGGGTCATAGCCGATGGGAAACACCAGGCTGCCGGCATTGCCGCTGCTGGTGCCGTCATAGGTCTTGGTGGCGTTTCCGGCGTTAACGCTGAGGGTGGTCATGAAGGTGCGCAGCAGCGGTGCGCTGTGGCCTTCGTACATACGCCAGGTGGCACCGGTGCCGCCGGCGTCGTCGATATTCCAGCCGGCTGCCGCGAAGGGCGCCAGGGTCGTGAGCTGGGAACTGGTCAGCCCGGATACACCGCTGGCGTTGCCAACCCCGACCCCCTGGGCCAGGCCACTGGTGGTGGTGTTCCAGAAGCTGCCGGTGGCGGTGCCCACATTGCTGCCCACCAGGCCGCCGACCGCACCGACGTTGGAGCTTGCCGTGCCCGTGGAGTAGACACGCAGCAGGCTGCCGTCGTTGAACCCGACCAGGCCGCCTGCCGTGGCGCTGCCCTGGGCGCTGCCCGTGGCGTAGCTGTCGCGGATGATGCCGGTACTGGCGTTGCTACCGGCCAGGCCGCCACCATTGAGGCCGCCGCTGGCGCTGCCCGTGGCCAGGGACTCGCTGAGGGTCCCGGCGTTGGTGCCGACCAGGGCGCCGACATTGCCCGTGCCGGTGACGGCGGTGTCGCTGCTGACCCGCTCGACCACCCCGGCGGCGGCGTTGTAGCCCACCAAGGCACCGGTGTAGCTGCCGCCGGCCAAACTGCCGCCCACCAGGTTGAGATTGCCGACGTAGCCGGCGTTGTAGCCGAACAGGCCGCTGTAGGTGCTGCCGGGGCGGTTGATGGCCAGGCCGCCGATGCGGTGCCCCTGCCCGTCGAGCCGACCGGTGAAGGGGTTGGCCAGGCTGCCGATGGAGAGGAAGCCGGCGCCGCTGTTCCACAGCGCGCTGCTGGAGGCGTTGATGTCGTTCGCCAGGACGAAGCGGCTGCCCGCCAGGCTGGTGGAAGCCAGCCCCTGTAGGCCGTAAATATCGCTGATGCGGTACGGCGTGGCGGCACTGCCGTCGCCGCCCAATGCCCGCACGAAAGTAGCCGCGGGGCCGAGGCGAAAGTCGGTGACGCTGAAGCTGGGCAGGCTGGCGGCCACCTGGCTCCAGGTGCCGCCGGTGAAATTCAGCACACCGAGGTCGACGCCACCGTTGCTGGTCACGGAGCCGGCGGCGGACAGGGTCAGACTACCGTTGGCAGCACCGACGCCATCGCCCAGCAGGACGTTGCCGCCGTTGCTGGTGCTGAGGGTCAGTCCGGCGGCATCGCTCCAGGTCAGGCGGTCGGCTACGCCGAGGTTGCCGCCTGCTGACAGCTGGCGGGTGCCGTTGATACTGAAGGCGCCACCGCTGTCGAGGCTCAACAGGCCGCCGGAACCCAGGTTGGTGTCCAGGTCGTAGTTATTCGTGATGGCGGCCAGGTACAGGCCATAGCCGCTACTGGTGAGGGTGGCGAAGTCGCTGGACGAAAGGAAGTTCAGGTCGGTAGCGGCGTAGCTACCCCGTGTCAGCAGGTAGCGGCTACGGGTGGATGAGAGGCTGCCCAGGCCGGTGACCATGCGCGCAGCGGTGCCGTAAACGTCCAGCCCCTGGACGCCGTTGGTGCCGATCACATCGCTGAAGGCAGCGCCTTTCGTGGTGTTGCCATCCAGATAGGCGATGGCGCCATTGACATTCAGATGACTGGCATCGCTGAGAATGTAGTAGGAGCCATCCGCACCACTGGTGCTACTGCCAATGGCCAGGCCGCCTGACACGGCGGTCAGGGTTGCGCCCGCCAGGGCGGTGCTGCCGGCATTGCTGAAGGCTTTGCCGCTGATGGCGATGGGCGTGGTGCTGTAGCGCCAGGTGAAGTACGGGTAGAGGTTGGCGCCGGTGCCCCAGACGGACGACGAGAAGCCAGAGGGCAGCGCACCCTGGAGCTGCGCGGTAGTACGCCCGGTCATGCCGCCCGACAGCCCACCAGCAGAGCCTTGCAGCTGGCCGCTGGTCTGGGTGTTCCAGTAGGCGTTGCTGATGGCGCCATTCCCTCCGTTGTTGTAGCCGACGAAACCGCCCAGCTGAATCCCCCCGGAAACGTAGCCGGTGGCGTAGCTGTTGCTGATGGTGCCGTTGACGAAATTGACCCCGGCGAAGCCGCCGATGTTGCTCGCAGAGCCCTGGCCGATCACCGCGCCGGTGGCGTAGGCGTCGGTGATGCTGCCTTCGTTGTGGCCGACGAAGCCGCCGACCGGCCCCGACGACGCCCTCACCGTGCCGGTGGCGTAGGACTGGCTGATGGAGCCGCCATCGCCGCTGTAGCCGTTGGCGCCCACCAGGCCACCGACATAGCCGAGGTTTGCGGTCGTGTTGGTGCCGGTGACATTGCCGGTGGCATAGGAGCGGGTGATGCTGCCGCCGTTGACGTTGAAGCCAACCAGACCACCGACCTGGTAGCCGCCCCCGGTGACGTTGCCGGTGGCGGAGGCATCGGCGATAGCGCCGCTATCGTTGGTACCCACCAGCCCACCGGTGTTGGATTCGCCGATTCCGGCGCCCCTGACGGTGGTGCTGGCCGAAGCGTTGCCGAGGGTGCCGCCCAGCATGTAGCCGACCAGGGCACCGACGTTGTCGTTGCCGGTGACGCTGCCGTCCACCAGCTTGACGTTGGCCAGGGTCGCATTGGCGGTGTAGCCGAACAGGCCAACGTTGTTGGTGACCACACGGTTGATGCCCAGGCCGCTGATGCTGTGGCCCTGTCCGTCGAAGCTGCCGGTGAACTGCTGTGCGTTGTCGCCGACCGGGCGGAAGCCCGACACGCCCCACACTTCGCCGTAGTAGCCACTGCTGGCGGCCATGGCGTTGGGCAGACTCAGGTCGGTGCCCAGGCGATAGTTGGCATTCAGGTCCAGCCCCATCAGTTGCAGGGCGTGGGGGGTGAAGATGGTCGTGGAGTATTCGTTGCGCAGCATCGGTCGGGTATCGCCGTCGAACGTCACCCAGGTGTTAGTGAAGTCGAACCCGGCAAAGGAGGCCTGGTTGCGTACTCCGCCGGACAGGCCGATACCACCGCCCAGGGAGCTGGCTTGGCCGGTCGTGTAGATATCCCAGTAGCTGGTGTTGACGGTGATGGTGGGCAGGTAACCGCCACCGATCAGGCCACCCGTGGTGGTGTAGCCGGTGACCTTGCCGCTGGCGTAGGTATTAGTGAGCGTCGCGCTGGAGATCACCTCGCCCAGCAGCCCGCCCGCAAACGCACTGGTGTTGCTGACCGTGGCGGTGACCGAGCCGGTGGCATAGGAGTCGGCCATGGCAATGCTCTGCACGCTGCCCGCCAGCCCACCCACCACGGTCAGGCCGGTCACGTCGGCGGCAGAGGACGAGTAGCGGATGATGCCGTTGTTCACCGTGCCGGCCAGGCCGCCGACGAAGGCCCCGGAGCCGGACACGCTACCGGTCATGTGAACGTTGCTGAGGGTGCCGCCAAGGGTGGCGGCGATACCGCCGACGTTCATCTGCCCGGTGATGCGGGCATTCGACAGGGTCAGGTCACGGACGTTGCCGCTCACCGTGCGGAACAGCCCGACGTCGCTCTCCAGCCCGCGATTGATGGTCAGCTTGTCGATGCTGTGGCCAAGGCCGGCGAAATTGGTGCTCGCTCCGTCCAGCGGGTTGAAGCCGGCGCCACCGTTCCAGCCCGCGGTGGCGCTGGCGTCGATGTCGTTGCCCAGGGCGTAGAAGCCTGTGCTGGTGATGTTCTGCAACGCCCCGATGTCATGGATCAGGACATAGCCGGTACCCGCCAGGCTGAGGCTGGCATTGCTGCCGGACAGGGTGACGCGGGCGCCCTTGTTCAGGCTGTAGCTGCCGCTGTAGGACATGGACAGCCCGGCGTTGTTGCCGGTGGCGGTGATGTCCTTGTTGATGATGATGCTACCGGCGGCGTTGAGCGCCAGCACGGTGTTGGCACTCCAGCTGATGGGCGCGTCCACGGTGATGTTGCCGGCCTGGCTGCCGCCGACGCCGGTGGTCACCGTCACCCCGGTGCTGGCCAGGGCGTTGGTGAGGGTGGTGACGTTGAGCACGCTGTCGTTGGCGTTGCCATTGAAGCCCCCCATGCCGGAGCTGGTGGCGTTGGAAATGGTCACGTTGTAGGGGTCGATCAGCCACTCACCGGTCTTGCCCTTGGGCGCCAGGGTGGTGACCTTCACGTCGTCGGCGATCTGCACGTGGGCACCGCTGGTTTCGATGAAACCGCCGTTGCCGCCGTTGCCGCCGGCGGGTGCGCTGGCGTCGAGGGTGCCGGCCACCTTGACCACGCCGCCGTCGAAGTCGCCTATGAGCATGATCTTGCCGTCCTTCTGGCCCAGGGTGCGGGCTTCGATGACGCCAGTATTGTTGACCACGGTCTTGAGCAGGGCATTGCCGGCGTCAGCGGTGAGCAGGACCTGCCCACCATCGGCCCGAATCAGTTGCCGGTTTTCCACCAGTGCATCTGCCGCCGCGCCGTCCACCTGCACATTGAGCAGGCCGTCGCCAGCGAAATCCAGGGTCATGGCGTTTCCGGCAGCCAGCGCTACGCTGCCTTGATGGGCCACGATGACCCCCTGATTACTGACCCGGCCCCCTAGCAGGGCGACAGCACCTCCATCCATGGCCATGATGCTGCCCTGGTTGATGACAGCCGCTGGTTTCCCGCTGCCCTTGAAGCGGTAGGCACCCCGGGCAAAATCGAGCGGATCAATGTCCAATGTGGACGCCACCAGGCCACCTACCTGAACCTGGGCAGTGTTGCCAAAAAGAACGCCATTCGGATTCACCAGAAATACCCGTCCGTTGGCATTCAACTGCCCCATGATTCGGGAGCCATCCGTTCCCAATACCCGGTTCAGGGCGATGGCATCTGCTCCGGGCTGGTTGAAAGTGACCCGGCTTCCTGTGCCGATGTTAAAACTTTGCCAGTCAATTGCCAGCTTGTTGCTGGACTGGTTGATCACCATCCGGGTTCCGGCGGCGTCGATGGCACCATTACCGTAAGTGATGACGCCACCGGTGGGCAGGTCGGCCGCGGTCACGACCCCAGAGCCAATCAGCAGTGCCGAGGTCAGGATTGCAGTAGGACTTCCGCCACGACGGCTGGTACCTTCATGAGTAAAGTTCCAGGTGCCAAGCTGGCTAGTCCATACCAAGGCAAATGCGCGACTCATGAACATTGAACAATTCCTCACTTGCAGAGCGGTCAGTGGCATATGTGAAATTATGCGAAGCGGATTTTAGCTGGCTAACCCGGAAATCGCATTTCAGGAGCCTCTTACGCTGTGTAGTGAGTGCCTGTCATGGAAATTTTTGATGCAAAATGACTAAATTTTCTGATGCAATTCAGGCTCGATGAGAACGAATCGCCAGGGATGTGAGGTAAATAGAGGGGTCGGCAGGCCGTCGGCATATTTGGGTGCCGTTGCAAACTGAGGACGGAACCGCAATAAGAGGCAGGGGTGCTGGTGCAGGATGGGCGGCCTGCACGATATGACAAAGGAGATTCTCTTACGCTTGGGGTCGAGTGTGGGGGCGGAAGAGATAAGGCGAAAAACAAAAAAGCCAACCGGTTGGTTGGCTTTTTTGCTTCAGTTTCCTGATGTGTGTTCTTGGTGGGTCGGGCGAGATTCGAACTCGCGACCAACGGATTAAAAGTCCGCTGCTCTACCGACTGAGCTACCGACCCGGAAAAACGGAGCGCGAATTATAGGGGGCGCCCCTTCCCCTGTCAAACCGGTTGCGGCGTGGGCTGCGTCGGCGGCGTATCAGCCGCGCATCAGCCGCCAGTATTGGACCTTGAGGGCCAGCCAGGCGCCGGCGATGATGGCCAGGGTGGTGATGACGCTGCCCAGCGCCAGGGTGGACAGGCCAGAGAGGCCTTGGCCGATGGTGCAACCCACGGCGCAGACGCCACCAAAGCCCATGAGGGCGGCGCCGATCAGGTGGCTGGCGGTGTCCTCCGCATCACGGAAACCTTCCCAGCGGAAGCTGCGGCTGGCCAGGGCCACGGCGGCAGCGCCGGCCACCACGCCGAGGGCAGTGGCGATGCCCAGGGTGAGGCGGCGGCTGGTATCGCTCCAGGTGGTGAACAGCTCCAGGGCGTAGGCCGGCGGGGCGACGAAGGTGAGGGATTCCATGCGCCCGCTGTTGGTGCCGAGAAAGGCGGGCTGCAGGGTGTCCGGGTGTTCGGGGACAAAAGCCAGGTGGCCGCTCAGCCACCAGCCCAGCACCACCGTCAGGCCGATACCGAGGCCGCCGAGGAGATTGTCCGAGGTGCGGAAGTCGGCCCGTAGCAGGGGTGCGGCCACCAGGGGGCCGGCCACGGTGCCGGCGGCCAGGGCCAGGAGAATGGTCGGGGGCTGGTCGATGACGCCAGCCAGCAGGCGGGGCAGGTCCTGCCCGGCACCGGGGAGTTCCAGGGCCAGAAGGTCCAGCCCGTTGGCCCGCCACAGGGCCGGCAAGCCCTTGAGCGTCGCCAGGGCGGTGAGGCCCATGACCAGGAAGACCACCAGGGATTTGAGATTGCCGCCGCCCAGCCGCACCAGGGTCTTGGCGCCGCAGCCCGAGGCCAGCACCATACCGATGCCGAAGAGCAGCCCGCCTACCAGGTGGGAACCCCACAGCAGGCGGGGCGCGGTGTAGATGGTGTTGGCGGTGTCGATGAGGCCGGCCAGCTGCAGTCCGGCGGTACCAAGGATCGCCACGCCCATGGCCAGTAGCCACATGCCCATGCGATTCCAGTCTCCCATGTTCACCACGTCGGAGACGGCGCCCAGGGTGCAGAAGTGGGTGCGCTGAGCGACGGCCCCGAACAGGCCGCCCAGGGCGAAAGCCAGCCAGAGAAGTGGCGGCAGACTCGGCAGGGCCTCCATTTCAGGGCTGCCGGGCGGGCTGGTAGGGCGTCGGGTCCGGCAGGCCGGCGGCGTTGAAACCTTCCTTGCGCAGGCGGCACGAGTCGCAGGCGCCGCAGGCCCGGCCCTGGTCGTCGGCCTGGTAGCAGGAGACGGTGAGGGCGTAATCCACGCCCAGGCCGCTGCCGGTCTGGATGATGCGGGCCTTGGAAAGGTCGATGAGGGGTGCGTGGATGCTCAGGCGGTGGCCTTCCACCCCGGCCTTGGTGGCCAGATTGGCCATGTGCTCGAAGGCGGCGATGTATTCGGGGCGGCAGTCCGGGTAGCCGGAATAGTCCACCGCATTGACGCCGACGAAGATGTCCTGGGCGCCCAGCACCTCGGCCCAGGCCAGGGCGAAGGAGAGCATGACGGTGTTGCGGGCCGGCACATAGGTGACGGGAATGCCCGGCTGTACGCCGTCCGTGGGTACGGCGATGGCGCTGTCGGTGAGGGCGGAGCCGCCGAACTGGCCGATGTCCAGGCGCACCGTGCGGTGCTCCTGGGCGCCCAGGGCAGCGGCCACCCGGGCGGCAGCCTGCAGCTCGGCGCGATGGCGCTGGCCGTAGTCGAAGGAGAGGCAATAGGGAGCAAAGCCTTCGCTCTTGGCGATGGCCAGGCAGGTGGCGGAATCAAGGCCGCCGGAAAGCAGCACGATGGCAGGGCGTAGTGAAGTCATAGCCGGATAATTATTACCGGTTTGGCCGTCATCACAAAATCCGCCCGGCCGAAGCGTTTGACCGAAATCAAGGGCCGCCTTTGGCACGGGGCTATACTGCCGCCTTCCCCGAATTCCCGGTTTTTGCCATGTCGAACAATGCCTTGTCGCAACTGGTCTGCCCCGCCGGCAGCCTGCCGGCGCTGAAAGCCGCAGTGGATAACGGCGCCGACGCCGTCTATCTCGGCTTCAAGAACGATACCAACGCCCGCAACTTCGCCGGCCTCAACTTCGACGAAAAGACCATGGCCGAAGGCCTACGCTACGCCCAGAGCCGCGGCCGGGAAGTGCTGCTGGCCCTCAACACCTACGCCCAGCCGGGCCGGGTTGAGGCCTGGCGCCAGGCGGTGGATGTGGCCGCCGGCCTGGGCGTAGATGCCCTGATCCTGGCCGACGTGGGCCTCCTGGCCTATGCCCGGGAGAAGCATCCCGAACTTAATCTCCACCTTTCCGTGCAGGGCTCCGCCACCAATTACGAGGCGGTGAATTTCTGCCACAAGGAATTCGGCATCCGCCGCGCCGTGCTGCCCCGGGTGCTGACCCTGGCCCAGGTGGAACACGTCATCAAGAACACCCCGGTGGAAATCGAGGTCTTCGGCTTCGGCAGCCTCTGCGTCATGAACGAAGGCCGCTGCTGGCTTTCCTCCTACGCCTGCGGCGAATCCCCCAACACCGTCGGCGCCTGCTCCCCGGCCAAGTACGTGCGCTGGGAAAAACAACCGCCTGCGGCGGGGCAACCCGGGAAGATGGATGCCCGTCTCAACGGCATCCTCATCGACAGCTACAACGACGACGAGAACGCTGGCTACCCCACTCTCTGCAAGGGCCGCTTCGAAGTCCAGGGCGAGACCTACTACGCTCTGGAAGAGCCGACGTCCCTCAACGTCCTGGCCATGCTGCCGGAGATCATCAAGATCGGCGTCAAGGCCATCAAGGTGGAAGGCCGCCAGCGCAGCCCCGCCTACGTCACCCAGGTCACCCGCACCCTGCGTGCCGCCCTGGACAGCCTCAAGGACGGCAACGACCGTTACAGCGTCAAGCCCGCCTGGCAGGCCGAACTGACCAAGGTCTCGGAAGGCCACCAGGCCACCCTGGGCGCCTACAACCGGCCCTGGCGCTAAGGAGAGCCGACATGACCATGAAACTCTCCCTCGGCCCTCTGCTGTGGTTCTGGCCCAAGCAGCAGGTGATGGATTTCTACGCCGCCATGCTGGAGACCCCGGTGGAACGCATCTACCTGGGCGAAGTGGTGTGCTCCCGCCGCCAGCAGCTGCGCACCACCGACTGGATCGGCCTGGCCAAGGACCTGGCCGAATCCGGCAAGGAAGTGGTGATCTCCGCCCAGGCCCTGCTGGAATCGGAAAGCGACCTCAAGGCCCTGCGCCGTCTGGTGGAAGAGGGCAACTGCTCCCTCGAAGCCAACGACCTGGGCGCCGTCAGCCTGGCCCGGGAAAAAGGACTGCCCTTCGTCTGCGGCCCCCACCTCAATATCTACAACGAATCCACCCTGGCCTACTTCGCCGGCCTTGGCGCCAAGCGCTGGGTGCCGCCCCTGGAAGCCACCCGGGACCTGGTGCAGCAACTGCACGAGAGCCGCCCGGCCGGCATGGAGACCGAGGTCTTCGCCTTCGGCAAGATTCCCCTGGCCTTCTCCGCCCGCTGTTTCACCGCCCGGCATTACAACCTGAACAAGGATGACTGCCAGTTCAAGTGCCTGGACCACGACGAGGGCCTCACCCTGTTCACCCGGGAGAAGCAGCCCTTCCTCGCCATCAACGGCATCCAGACCATGTCGGCCCAGACCTACAGCCTGCTGCACCTGATGCCGGAGCTGCTGGAGCTGGGCATCGACGCCGTGCGCATCAGCCCCCAGCCCCAGCACACCGCTGCCATCGTCGACGCCTTTGACCGGGCTCGCCGTGGCGAAACGGTGGCCGAGCTGCCGGAATGGAGCGAAAATGGCCTCTGCGACGGTTACTGGTTTGGCCAGGCCGGCATCAACCTCGAGGCTGCGGCCACGACTGAACTCCATGCAGGAGCCTGAGATGACCAACTTCAGCATTCCCACCTTCAAGCTGCCCGAATTCATCGCCAAGATCGGCGCCCGCCTGCCCCAATGGCCCCACGCCCTGGCCCTGGTCTCCGGTCTCAATACCGCGGCCAAACTGAAGCTGCTGCCGGAAGACAGCCTGCAGAACCTGGAAGGCAAGACCTTCCTGGTGGCCGTGAACGACACTGGCGGCGAAGCCCGCTTCACCTACAGCGGTGGCTGGTTCCGCCCGGTCTTTTCCGCCACGGCCACACCCGACCTCTCCTTCCGCGCTGACCTTTCCGCCTACCTGCAGCTGGTGAGCCGCCAGGAAGATCCGGATACCCTGTTCTTCAACCGCCAGCTCTCCATCGAGGGCGACACCGAACTGGGCCTGGTGGTAAAGAACATGCTGGATGCCATCGAGTGGCCGCCCAGCGCATCCCGCCTGCCCGGCCTGGAACGCGTCACCGCCCTCCTCGCCACCCTGCCCCGCCCCGGCCGCGCTGCCTGAGGCGGGCACCGTCCCCCTGCTTCACCTCGAGGGATGCCCGACGGGGCATCCCTAGGCCCGGGCGCTCGCGGGTAATCCCGCCTTGCGCCGGCCCTAGGCCGATGGCATGGTCTTCCCTTGACTCAAGGGGAGAGGCGCCATGTCCAACGATTACCTGCAAATCCTCCTGCATCTGGGCAGCGCCTGGATCGCCGGCAGTCTGGTGGGCCTGGAGCGCAGCTTCCACGGCCGTCCCGCCGGCTTCCGCACCCATGCCCTGGTCTGCCTCGCCTCGGCCCTGCTAATGGTGGTCACCACCTATCAGGGGCGCTGGATGACCGCCATGCCCATGGAGGCCATCCGCACCGACCCCACCCGCATGGCCCAGGGCATCATGACCGGCATCGGCTTCCTCGGCGCCGGCGTCATCTTCAAGGAAGGCCTGACGGTGCGCGGCCTCACCACCGCCGCCTCGATCTGGATCACCGCCGCCCTGGGCATTCTCTTCGGCATCGGCTTCTACTTTCCCGCCTTTCTCGCCACCGCAGCCGTGCTCGGCACCCTGGCCCTCTTCCGCTGGGTCGAATATCGGGTGCCGAGCCAGTCCTACGCCCACCTCGTGCTGCGCTATCCCGGCGCCAGCGCCCCCCGGGAAGGCGAGGTGCGGGAACTGCTGGGCGGCTTTGGCTTCAGCATCGCCAACATGAGCTACCGCCTCTCCGAAGGCAGCGCCGTCTACGAGTACCGCATGATCATCAAGACCTACGGCAAGCAGAACCTGGAGCGCCTGGCGGAACACCTGCGCCACGGCGGCGGGCTGCTCGAATTCCGTATCTCACCCACCGGAGATTGAGGCTGGGCGCGGCTTCCCCGCAAATTCACATTACAGGGGCATTTCATCGGCGTGACACATAGGGCGGCTAGTCTGGAAAGTGTGAAAAATTTCCGGATTTCCGCCCCATGAAACAGCTTTTCGCGCCGGCAGCCTGGCTGGTGGGCCGCCTTTCCTACCGCCAGAAACTGCTGGCCACCGCCGCCCTGTTCGCCCTGCCCCTGCTGCTGCTCGGCAGCCTGCTGCTGACGGACCGGCAGGCGGCCCTGGCCGAACTGCAACAGGAGCGGGCCGGCCTGGCCCTGCAACTGCCGGCCCTGGATCTGCTGCTGGCCCTCCATGCCCACCATGGCGCCTTCCAGGGGGCGGCGGCGGAGGTGCCCGAACTGCAGCAGGCCCTGCCCCAGCGCCGCGCTGCCGTCAGCCAGGCCCTGGCCCGGGTCGAGGAGCTGCGTCGCCGCCATGCCGAGGCCCTTGGCCCCCAACCGGCCTGGGATAGCCTCAACGCCCGCTGGCAGGCCCTGGCTGCCCTGGCGCCGGAGCAGGAGGCAGATGGCGGCCTGGACGCCCATCTCGAACTCTCCCAACTCGCCCGGGCCTGGATCGGCCAGTTCTCCGACGACAGCCGCCTGCGCCGGGACAGCGATGCCGCCGCCGCCGCCCTGGTGGACAACCTCTCCGCCAAACTGCCCCTGCTGGTGGAAAGCCTGGGCCTGGCGCGGGATGCAGGCCTGGGGGCGGTGGCCCGGCAGCGTCTCAAGTCCGGCCTGCGCAACCGCCTCACCGTGGTGCGCGGCAGCCTGGAGCCCCTGATCGGCTGGAGCCTGGAAAACACCTACAAGGCCGTGGAACGCCGTCCGGATCTGAAGACTGCCCTGGAAGGCCCGTCTGGCGCCCTTTCCAGCGCCTCCCTGGGCCTCCAGGAGGTGCTCACCACCAAGGTCATCGACACCACCGATTTCGATATCAGCCCCGCCGAGTACGCCGCCCGGGGTGATGCCGCCATGGCCGCCGTGGCGGATTTGGGGCGCGCTCTGGTCCCAGCCATCGACGGCATCCTGGCGGAGCGCCAACGCCAGCTGGAAACGGTGCGCAATGTCGTCTTCGGTGCCCTGGCCCTGCTCCTGCTCGCCATCATTTACGGCTTCGTCGGCGCCTACATCTCCATCATGCGCGGCGTTCATGGCCTGCAGCAGGCCGCTGCAGTGATGGCTGGCGGCGACCTGCGGGCCCGGGTGGCCATCGTCTCCCGGGACGAAGTGGCGGAGGCCGCCAGCAGCTTCAACCGCATGGCGGAAAACTTCGCCGGCCTGATCCGCGGCAACGGCAGCGCCGCCCGGGCCGTGGTGGGTGCGTCGGATAACCTGGCCAGCGCCAGCCGCCAGGTGGAGGTGGCCTCGGGCCGCCAGAGCGAGGCCGCCGCCCGCACCGCCGCCGCCGTGCAGGAACTCACCGTGAGCATTGCCGAAGTGGCGGAACACGCCCGGGAAACCGCCCGCATGGCCGAGGAAGCCGATGCCGCTGCCAGCCGGGGCGAAGCCCAGGCCCAGGCTGCCTCCCACGATATGGGCCAGGTGGTGGAGGGGGTGCGCAGCACCGTCACCCTGATCCAGAACCTGGAATCCCGCAGCCGGGAGATCGACCAGGTGGTGCGCACCATCCAGGAGATCGCCGACCAGACCAACCTGCTGGCCCTCAATGCCGCCATCGAGGCGGCCCGGGCCGGCGAGCACGGGCGCGGCTTTTCCGTGGTGGCTGACGAAGTGCGCAAGCTGGCGGACCGTACCGGCATTTCCACCCGGGAGATCGGCGCCACCATTGGCGCCATCCAGCAGGAGATCGGCCAGGCCGTGGCCGGCATGGACCAGAACAGCGACCAGGTGGACGGCAGCACCCGGCGGGTGGCCGAGCTGGCCGCCAGCCTGGCGGAAATCCGCGGCGTGGTGGGCCGCTCCGCCCTGCACGTGCGCGACATCGTCGATGCCACCGCCGGCCAGAGCGACGCCAGTGCCGACATTGCCCGCAACGTGCAGGAGATCGCCGACATGGCGGAAGAGAACCACGCGGCCATCCGCGCCACCAGCCAGGCAGTGGCCGAACTGGGTGAACTGGCGACGGACCTCACCCGCTCCGTGGCCGGCCTCACCACCGATTAGGCCTGGGTCCGGGACCCGCTCCTCCCCAAACCCTGGCCCAGCGCGGCACCGGCTGCGGCGCTACGCCGCAGTGGAACTCCCCGGCGGCGGGCGTATTCTTAGCAACAGGCGCCGTTGCCGAGGCTCGGTACGGCGCACCCCGCCAAGTCAGGTCGCGCACCCCGTCGAGGAGGCCATCATGGGAATGCTGCATCGGCTGCCCGGCAGCCGCCGGGAAGTCTCCGGTTTCGAATGGACCCTGTTCCGCAAATTACCCCGCATCGCCCTGCTGGGCACCCTGCTACCGGCCCTGGCCGCCCTGGCCATGCGCTGGCTGCCCCTGGAAGGCACGGCGGAGGCCCTGGAAAAGCAGCTGCAGATGGCCGACATTCTGGCCATCAGCGTCATCGTCATGCACTGGACCGCCGTGTTCACCCTGGCTATCGGCTGCATCATCGTCATCCTGATGAAAGGCCACGCCTACGTGGCCGACAGCTACGCCCTGGACGACGCGGAGCGCCCCGACCCGGATTGAAGGCCGGCGCTGCCACCCTCCCCGCGTCTGACCGCCTTTCCCCGGCTTTCCCTTGCCAGGCCGCTCCCCGGCCTGTGGCTTAGCAGCCCCCTCCCAGCACCAGGTGAAACCCGGCCCGGGCCAGGCCCGTGGTGGAGGCCTTCCAGGTGCCGCAATACTGGCCCAGGTGGAACAGGGTGGTCTGCAGGTCGAGGCTGCCGAGCAGCCAGTGGATCAGTCGGTCCTGGGGCGAAGCCATGGGGAGCACCTTGCCGATGGGGATGGGGGGAAGGGCATCTTAGGGGCCGCCGCGGCGCCAGACCAACGAAGAAAAGGGCATATCCATATGCGTCGCGGCGGGGCCGCGTACGGTGGATTTGATCCACCTCTATCCGCTTTTTGCCGGACTTCTTTACCATGGCGGCCATGAGCCGCTACCAGACCCTTGCCCTGCAAACGGAGAAGCTGATCAGCGACGGCCTGTTGCGGGCCGGCGATCGGCTGCCTTCGGTACGCCAGGCTTGCCGCATCCATGACGTCAGCCCGGTGACGGTGCTGCAGGCCTACTACCTGCTGGAAGGCCAGGGCCTGATCGAGGCCCGGCCCAAGTCCGGCTACTTCGTCAAGGCGCGCCTGGGACGGCAGCTGTCGGAGCCGGACATCACCCGGCCGGTGGGCCATTCCACGGCCCTGGATGTGAGCGACTTCATTTTCGAGATCCTGGAGAGCGTCAAGGACCCGGCGGTGGTGCCCTTCGGCTCCAGCTTCGCCAGCCCGGACCTCTACCCCCTCGACAAGCTGGGCCGTTTTCTCGCCGCCGCGGCGCGCCATCTGGACCCGCGGGCGACGGTCACCGACCTGCCACCCGGCAACGAGGAACTGCGCCGGCAGATCGCCCTGCGTTACCTCTCCCACGGCGCCTCGGTGCCCACCCAGGAGATCGTTGTCACCTCCGGCGCCATGGAGGGCCTCAACCTTTGCCTGCAGGCCGTGACCCGGCCGGGGGACCTGATCGCCATCGAATCCCCCACCTTCTACGCCAATCTCCAGGCCATCGAACGCCTTGGCCTGAAGGTCATCGAAATTCCCACCCATCCCCGGGAAGGGGTGAGCCTGGCGGCCCTGGAGGATGCCCTGCGGCATCACCCGATCAAGGCCTGCCTGTTCATGCTCAACTACTCCAACCCCATTACCGGCGGCCTCAGCGATGCCCGCAAGGCCGAGCTGGTGGCCCTGCTGGCCCGCTATCAGGTGCCGCTGATCGAGGACGACGTTTACGCCGAGCTGTATTTCGGCGACCAGGCGCCGGCCTACGCCAAGGCGGAGGACCGGGAGGGCCTGGTGCTGCACGTCTCCTCCTTCTCCAAATCCCTGGCCCCGGGTTACCGGGTGGGCTGGGTGGCGGGCGGACGCTTCACCCAGAAAATCCAGCGCCTCAAGCTGACCACCAGCCTGGCCACCACGGTGCCGGTGCAGATCGCCCTGGCCGAATATCTCAAGCACGGCGGCTACGACAACCACCTGCGCCGCCTGCGCCGTACCTTCTCCCTGCAGGAACTGTCCATGGTGGGGGCGGTGGAGCAGCATTTCCCCGCCGGCACCCGGCTGGCCCGGCCCAGCGGCGGCTACTTCCTCTGGGTGGAACTGCCCCGGGGCGTGGATACCCTGGCGGTGCACCGGCTGGCCCTGGACCAGGGCATCAGCATTGCCCCCGGCCCCATCTTTTCCGCCAAGCGGGAATACGGCCACTGCCTGCGCCTCAACTACGGCCACCCGTGGACGCCGGCAACGGAAAAGGCTGTCGCCGTCCTCGGCCAGATCATCGACAGCCTGCTGCCCCGGGAGGGGCGCTGAGGCGGCGCTACGCCGCGCTTTTTCCCTTCCGGCTTTCCCCTCTCCGGTCGAATTCCCATCAAAGTCTCTGGCTGCGTCCGTAGCGGAGACCGCCGTGACGGCGCCCGCGCCCTCCGCACCAAAAAAAACGGGGAACGACCCGAAGGCCGTTCCCCGCAGTACTGCTGCCGTGTTACTCCTTACCGGCGCTCACTTGCCTTTCCGGGCGCCGTTCTGTTCCAGATAGGTCTTGGCGCGCAAGCCCAGGTCAGCAGCCTTCACCTGGTACTGCCAGACCTGCTCGGCCCACAGGGTGGCCTGGTTCCAGTCCCTTTTCTTCGCTGCATCTTCATGCTTGGCCTTGGCGTCCTTGATCTTGTTCAGCTGATCAACGGCGTCGTCCATCATGTTCACTACATCCGGGAAGTC
>NZ_BFBP01000011.1:402839-557437 GCF_003112695.1 Azospira sp. I13 | reverse complement strand
AATGGACACTTCTCATTTTTAATTTTCTAGGATTTATGCGGAATTCGAGCTGGCCATTGGCTCCATACTTGTCCGTACCAGTGAGTTGAACAGCACCTGGATGAGGATGGGCACCGCCAGCAGGGCAATCACCAGGGGCTGGGCCAGGATGGCTTCGCCCTGGAAGGCGAAGAGCAGCACCAGGGTGGCCAGCAGGGCGGCGATGGACCAGGGGCCGATGCGGGCCATGGCGGCGGCGAAGGCCGCCTCGCCCCGGGCCAGCAGGCGGCGGCGCCAGGCCTGGGCCAGGATCACCGGGATGACGATGTAAAGCACTACCGAGGTGAGCAGGGTGTCCCAGGGCACGGTGATGGCCGAGAGCCCCAGCAGGAAGGCTACCAGGGGCGCGAAGGCGAAGACCATGATGGTGTCGTTGAGGGCCACCTGGGAGAGGGTGAACAGGGGGTCGCCGTTGGACAGCCGGCTCCACACGAAGACCATGGCAGTGCAGGGCGCCGCCGCCAACAGGATGAGGCCGGCGATGTAGCTGTCCAGCTGTTCCGCCGGCAGCAGGGGGGCGAACAGCTGGCGGATGAAGAGCCAGCCCAGGAAGGCCATGGAGAAGGGCTTCACCAGCCAGTTCACCAACAGGGTCACGGCGATGCCCCGGCCGTGCTGCTTGACCTCATGCAGGGCGCCGAAATCCACCTTCACCAGCATGGGGATGATCATCACCCAGATGAGCAGGCCTACCGGCAGATTGACCCGGGCCACCTCCAGCTTGCCGATGGCCTGGAACAGGCCGGGAGCCAGTTGGCCGAGGAGGATGCCGGCGACGATGCAGCAGAATACCCACAGACTGAGAAAGCGTTCAAAGACGCCCATGGGCGCAGGCGTTCCAGCATTCACTTCGCCAGCGCTCACTTCACATGGGACGGACACGGTGGCTCCTTACAGATTCAGGGCAGCCCGCACGGCGGGCACCAGGCGATTGCGGATGTCGTCCCGCACGGCGATGAAACTTTCCAGCGGCTCGCCGTGGGGATCGTGGAAAGGCAGATGCAGCCGGGGCACGGGCCGGGGGAACACCGGGCAGGTTTCCCGGGCGTTGTCGCAGACGCTCACCACCAGGTCGATGGGGGTCTCCAGCAAGCTGTCCACATCCTTGGGATGGAGTCCCGCTGTGGGCAGCCCGGCCAGGCGCAGGGCCTCCAGGGCGCCTTCCGCCACCCGCGGCTGGGGCCGGGTGCCGGCGGAGACGGCATGAACCAGTCCTGCCAGATCATGGTTGAGGATGGCCTCCCCCATCTGGGAGCGGCAGGAGTTTCCGGTGCACAGCACCAGCACGGTCTTGCGTGTCGACATCAGGAGGACTCCCCGGCCCGGGCGCGACGCTTGGCCGTGGTATCACAGCAGGCCGTCTGGGGCAGGCAAACTTCGCCCTGACAGCAGTTGCGGGTGAGGAAGGCGATCAGATCGTCCATGGTGGGGTAGCTGGCGCCATAGCGGATGAAACGCCCCTCCCGCGCTCCGGTGATCAGTCCCACCCGGCTGAGATGGGCCAGATGGAAGGAAAGGGTAGCCGGCGCCATCTCCAGCCGTTCACCGATGGCGCTGGCGACCACGCCCTCGGGGCCGGCTTCCACCAGCAGTCGGAAAATGGCCAGCCGGGATTCATGCCCCAGGGCGGCCAGCAGCTCGGCAGCGTTCAAGGTTTCCATAGTTCGAGTATTGTCGAAATATAAGAGGAAGTCCAGAAGCTGCCTCCCGTCTGACAAAGGGCGGGAGAAAGGGCGGCGAAGGGGGGGAAGGAGCGGGGAGGGGCTGCGGGACTACAGCGGAATGCCCGGGGATTATCTGGAGGGGGCTAGCCGACGCTGGGCTGGAGCGGTTTCGCAGACCTGGCTGATGCCCCTCCGGGACGGGGCCGGAGGACGAGGGGAGATCAGGATTCAGGCCGCGGCGAGCCGCCACAGCGAGGTGATTTCCTTTGCCCGGGCGATGTGCAGCGGGTCGCTGGCGTCCTGGCTTTTCGGGTGGCGGGGGCGGATGTCCCGGCGTTCCAGCACTTGCAGGCCGGCGGCGGCGATCCAGCTGAGCAGTTCTTCCCGGGAGCGCAGGCCCAGGTGTTCGGCCAGGTCGGAAATGATCAGCCAGCCTTCGCCGCCGGGGCAAAGGTGTGCTGCCAGACCGGCGAGAAAGCCCCGCAACATGCGGCTGTCGGGGTCGAAGACGGCGTATTCCACCGGCGAGGTGGGCTTGGCCGGTACCCAGGGCGGGTTGCACACCACCAGGGGGGCTTGGCCGGGGGGAAAGAGGTCCTGGGTCTGCAATTCCACCTGGGGGGCGACGCCGAGGCGTTCCAGGTTTTCCCCGGCGCAGCCCAAGGCCCGGGGGGAAAGGTCGGTGGCGATGACCCGGGCGATGCCTCGCCGGGCCAGCAGAGCAGCGATGACGCCAGTGCCGGTGCCGATGTCGAAGGCTCGGGAATCAGTTGCCAGGGCTGGTGGCAGGGGCGCAGCGGCGAGCAGGTCCAGGTACTCGCCACGCAGGGGGGAGAAGACCCCGTACCAAGGGTGGATGCGCCCACCCAGGGCCGCTACCTCAATGCCCTTCTTGCGCCATTCGTGGGCCCCCACCAGGGCCTGGATTTCCCGCAGGGAAACGACGAAGTCGCCCTCCGCCGGGCCGTAGGCTTCGACGCAGGCCTGGGCCACATCCGGCGCCCGGCGCAGGGGAATGCGATAGTCAGCCGTGACGGGGATCAGCACCATGCCGAGCACCCGGGCGCGCTGGCCCTGGGTCTGGCGGTGCTGGTGGAAGGCTTCCCGGGCGGAGGCGGCGGGCCGGGCCGGCTTCTTGCCGCCGCTGCGGTCCAGGCGCCGGGCCAGGGCCTGCAGCAATTGCCGGGCGTTGTGGTAATCGCCGCGCCAGAGCAGGGCCGTACCTTCGCAGGCCAGGCGGTAGGCCTGGTCCGCCGGCAGGGTGTCGTCCACCGCCTGCACCTTGCGGGGTGGCGGCAGACCCGCTTCGGATTGCCAGCGGGCGCTGTGCTGCTGGCCGTCTTCGTTCCAGGTGAGATCGGTGGCGGGACTCATGGCATTCCTTGGTGGCGGGGAAGTGGGGCGGGCGATCAGGCTGCCTGCTTGTTGCGGGGCTGGGCCGCTTCTTCCCGGGTGCGTTTGGCTTCTTCCAGCAGGTAACGCTGGTAATCCTCCAGGTCGCCGTCGAAGGGGGAAATGCCGCCGCGGGAAACCAGCCAGAATTCGTCGCAGACCGAGCGCAGCAGGGCTCGGTCGTGGCTGACCAGCATCACCGTGCCTTCGAACTCGTTGAGGGCCACGCCCAGGGCTTCCCGGGTGGACAGGTCCAGGTGGTTGGTGGGCTCGTCGAGCAGCAGCAGATTGGGGCGTTGCCAGACGATCATGCACAGCACCAGGCGGGCCTTTTCGCCGCCGCTCATGGTGCCCACGGGCTGCTTCACCATGTCGCCGCTGAAATTGAAGGTGCCGAGGAAGTTGCGCAGGTCCTGCTCCCGGCCGGCCACGTAGCCGCTGCGGCCGGCGGCGATGGTTTCCTTGGCCAGGCGGATCATGTGTTCCAGGGGCGTATCCAGGGGACGCAGCACGTCCAGTTCCTGCTGGGCGAAGTAGCCGATGTTGAGGCCCTTGCCTTCGGTGACTTCGCCGCCCAGGGGCGCCAGGTCCCGGGCGATGGTCTTCACCAGGGTGGATTTGCCCTGGCCGTTGGCCCCCAGGATGCCGATGCGCTGGCCGGCCTGGACGGAGCGGTTGATGCCCCGGGCGATGACCTTGGGGGGCGTCTCGGCGGCAGCGTCCTCCGGGGGCGGGTAGCCGATGCTCACGTCCACCATGGATAGCATGGGGTTGGGCAGGTTCTGGGGCTCCTGGAACTCGAAGGTGAATTCGGCATCGGCCAGCACCGGAGCGATCTTCTCCATGCGCTCCAGGGCCTTGACCCGGCTCTGGGCCTGCTTGGCCTTGCTGGCCTTGGCCTTGAAGCGGTTGATGAAGCTTTGCAGGTGGGCGATCTTTTCCTGCTGCCGGGCCATGGCGGCCTGTTGCAGCAGCATCTGTTCCGCCCGCATGTCCTCGAAGGTGCTGTAGTTGCCGCCGTAGCGCACCAGCTTGGCGTTGTCGATGTGCAGGGTGACGTTGGTGATGGCGTCGAGGAATTCCCGGTCGTGGCTGATGACGATGAGGGTGCCGGCATAGCGCTTGAGCCAGGCTTCGAGCCAGACCAGGGCGTCCAGGTCCAGGTGGTTGGTGGGTTCGTCGAGCAGCAGGATGTCCGAGGGGCACATCAGGGCCCGGGCCAGTTGCAGGCGCATCCGCCAGCCGCCGGAAAAGCTGTTCACCGGCCGGCTCAGCTCCGCCACCTGGAAGCCGAGGCCGAGAATCAGGGCCTGGGCCCGGGCTTCGGCGTCATGGGCGCCGGCATCGTGCAGGGCCATGTAGGCGTGGGCCATGCGCATCCCGTCGTCGCTGGCCTCGGCGGCCGTCACTTCGGCCTGGGCTGCCAGCAGGGCGGTGTCGCCCTGGATGACGAAATCCGTGGCGCTGTCTTCCGTCTCCGGCATGTCCTGGGCCACCTGGGCCATGCGCCACTGGCTGGGCATGGAAAAATCCCCCGCATCTTCGTGCAGGGTGCCGTTAAGCAGGCCGAACAGGGTGGATTTGCCGGCGCCGTTGCGGCCGACCAGGCCGACTTTCTCCCCCGGGTTGAGGGTGACGGAGGTGCTGTCGAGCAGCACCTTGACGCCGCGGCGCAGGGTGACGTTTTTCAGGGTAATCATGGGGCAGGGCTTTCTTGAAGTGGGCGGATGATAGCCACGGAAGGCCCGGGTGCCTATGACTATTTGCGGGAATATGGCCGGAACATGGCCGGAAATGCAGGAATGTGGGGGGGGGCACAGCGCGGCGGCCGGAAAAACAAAACAGCCCGGCCAAAGCCGGGCTGTCGCAGGTCGGGGACGGGTGGGCAGGCTTCAGTGCTTGGCCGCTTCCTTGGGGGCCTCGCCTTCCTTCGGCGCTTCGCCGGCCGGGGCGGCCTCGCCTTCCTTGGGGGCTTCGCCGTCGGCCTTCTTCTTTTTCTTCTTCTTGGCGGCCGGGTCTTCCGGCGGCGGCGCCGGCGGCAACACCGGGGCGATGGTCTCGATCTGGTTTTCCCGCATGTAGACGTCCATCTCGCGCCAGCCGGCGTAGACCGAATCCTTGGGCAGCCAGCTATAGACGCTGTAGCAATCCTCGATGGCCCGGCCGGACTGGCGGCAGGCGCCGCCGACGGCCTTGCCTTCGGCTTCCTGCTTGGCGGCCTTGGCCGCCGGGTCTTCGATACCCAGCTTGCTCTGGATCTGGTCGCAGCCTCCCAGCAGCAGCGGGGAAGCGAGAAGGGCGATGGCGATGGCGATGGCGCTTCTTTTCATGGTCGGCCTTTGTTGTCGTCCCGTGATTCTATCCCAGCCGCTTAATTGGCGAAGGCGGCGATGCCGGTCTGGGCCCGCCCGAGAATGAGGGCGTGGATGTCGTGGGTGCCCTCGTAGGTGTTCACCACCTCCAGGTTGAGCATGTGGCGCACCACGTGGAATTCGTCGCTGATGCCATTGCCGCCGTGCATGTCCCGGGCCGTCCGGGCGATCTCCAGGGCCTTGCCGCAGGAGTTGCGCTTGAGGAGGGAGGTCATTTCCGGCGCATCCTTGCCCTCGTCCTTGAGCCGGCCCAGGCGCAGGCAACCCTGCAGACCCAGGGCGATCTCGGTCTGCATGTCCGCCAGCTTTTTCTGGATCAGTTGGTTGGCCGCCAGGGGGCGGCCGAACTGGGGCCGGTCCAGGGTGTATTGGCGTGCCGCGTGCCAGCAGGCTTCGGCGGCGCCGAGGGCGCCCCAGGCAATGCCGTAGCGGGCCTGGTTGAGACAGGCGAAGGGGCCCTTGAGGCCCTTCACCTTGGGCAGCAGGTTCTCTTCCGGCACGAACACCTTGTCCATGACGATCTCACCGGTGACCGAGGCCCGCAGGCCCATCTTGCCCTGGATGACCGGGGCGGAAAGGCCCTTCATGCCCTTCTCCAGCACGAAGCCGCGGATGTCGCCGCCGTCGTCACCCTGGCCATCCTTGGCCCAGACCACGAAGACGTCGGCGATGGGGGAATTGGTGATCCACATCTTGGCTCCCGTCAGCTCCCAGCCGCCCGGCACCGCCTTGGCGCGGCTCTCCATGGCGCCGGGGTCGGAGCCGTGGTTGGGCTCGGTGAGGCCGAAGCAGCCGATCAACTCGCCGGTCGCCATCTTCGGCAATAGCCGTTCCTTCAGGGCATCGCTGCCGAAGGCCTGAATGGGGTACATGGCCAGGGAGGACTGCACCGAGACCATGGAGCGGTAGCCCGAATCCACCCGCTCGATCTCCCGGGCTAGCAGGCCGTAGGAAACGTAGCTGGCGCCGGCGCAGCCGTAGCCCTGGAGGGTGGCGCCGAGCAGGCCCAGTTCCCCCAGTTCGCGGAAGATGGCCGGATCGGTCTGTTCGTGGCGAAAGGCCTGGACAATGCGTGGCAGCAACTTGTCCTGGCTGTATTGGCGGGCGCTGTCCCGCACCTGGCGCTCTTCGGCGCTGAGCTGGTCGTCCAGCAGCAGGGGGTCTTGCCAGTTGAAACGGCTCATGTCGTTCCCATTCCTCCTTGGTGGAATGGCGATTCTAACCGCATTCCCCCGGGGGTTTGGCGCCAGACCCGGGGCTCAGGGTTGTTCCGCGTGGCGTGCGTGGACCTCGGGGGCCTCGTGGCCCCGGTTGCCGTGGTCGTCATGCTCGTCCGGGTTGCTGTGGCGACGTTCGCCGTGGCGCCGCTCTTCCTCGTGGTAATCCGGGTCCGCCTGCTGGCGGCGGTCCTCGCCGCGCCCCAGCTGGGCGTCCACGTGCCGGGCGGCGACTTCGTCCACCTTGCGCCGGGCCGCATCCTCGCTACGCCGCACTGCGTTGAAGAGCAGCCAGCAGGCCAGGGCATTCACCGCCACGAAGACCGATTCCAGATACAGCAGGGGCACGAAGACCGGCCGCTGGGAGCGGTCGCCGAAGACGAAGTAAAAGCTCTCGAAGCCGGAACTGGCGGCCTGGCGGAGCAGGGATGGATAGGGCTCGAAGGGCGGGAAGAGGAAAACGATGGCCAGGTTTACCGCCGCAAACAGGCCGATGGCCCGGTGGTAGCGGAAGGCCGGGATGTCCTGGGGCTGTTCCTGGCGCAGCAGCAGCCAGGCCACCAGGCCGTTGGCGGCGACGAACATCAGTTGCAGGGCCAGCAGCACCTGGTGGATGGGCTTCTTGCCCAGGTGGGTGAGCAGGGGGTAGAAGCCGTCGAAGGAGGGTAGGGCGCCCCGGGTCAGGGGGACGTTGTTGAAGGGCGGGAAGAGCACCATCACCAGGGCGTCGAGGAGGGCGACGATGAGGACCAGTCTTTGATATTTATTCATGGCTCTTGGCTCTCGCGGGGGGAGGGCGGATTGCCCACCATGCACGGGTCATTATGGTGGCTGGCACCGGGCCTGACAAGGCAATCCCGTAAGGGGGATGGCGTAGTGGCGCGCCTGGGCGGAGATGTCGGTGCTGTCGTCCGGCGGTCATCTTTCCGGCGCTATAATGGCCCGCTTTCGCACTGCTTGAGGATCGGCGATGTCTTTTTCCGCCCTGCGCGCTTCCCAGCGTATTTCCATGATTTCCCTCTCCCTGGCCGCCCTTTGCGCGGTGGCCGCACCGGCCCACGCCGCCAAGGCGGCCAAGGCCCCGGCGGCAGCTCCGGCCAAGGCCGCGCCCCAGCCCCAGGGCCCGATCGAACTGTCCATCTCCCACCAGCTTGACGCCGCCCACGCCGCCCGCCTGCAGGAAGTGCTGGACCGCTTCAATGCCCAGCAGAAGGACTACAAGGTGCAGCTGGTGGCCCGTGGCGAAACCGCCGTGCCCCACCACATGCACCTGGCCGTGCGCGACGAGCTGTCCCAGTTCGTCAGCGGCAAGGAATCCTTCCGCCCCCTCTTTCAGGTCATTGCCGACAGCAAGGAAAAAGTTGATGCCGCCCGTCTGGCGCCCGAACTGCGCAGCGGCGTGACCGACGGCAAGGGCCGCCTGCTGGCCCTGCCCGTGGCTTTCTCCACCCCCGTGCTGTTCTACAGCAAGAGCGCCTTCCGCCGCGCCGGCCTGGACCCGGAAACCCCGCCCAAGACCTGGTGGGAAGTGCAGGCCACCGCCGGCAAGCTCTTCGATTCCGGCCTCAAGTGCCCCTACACCACCTCCTGGCCCACCTGGGTGCACATCGACAACCTGGCCGCCCGCAACAATGTGGAAACCGTGGGCGACAAGGGTGAGATGGCCTTCAACGGCATGATGCAGGTGAAGCACGTGGCCCTGCTCAATTCCTGGTACAAGGCCCGCTACTTCCACACCTTCGGCCCGAAGAACGAGGCGGATAGCCACTTTGCCAGCGGCGAGTGCGGCATGATCACCACCTCCTCCGACCGCTTCGTCGCCTTCCGCGACAACAAGGACCTGGACGTGGGCGTGGCGCCGCTGCCCTATTACGACGAAGCCTACGGCGCCCCGCGCCAGGCCCTCGCCGACGGTGCCTCCCTGTGGGTGGAACCGGGCCGCAAGCCAGCCGAATACAAGGGTGTGGCCCGCTTCGTGGCCTTCCTCATGGCCCCCGACATGCAGGTGGAAATCGCCCGCTCCGGCGGCTATCTGCCCCTCACCGCCGCCGCCCAGTCCGCCGCCAAGAGCAAGCTGCTCAAGGACGACATGCGCAACATCGACGTGGCCCAGGCCCAGCTTGGTTCCGTGGTGCCCCGCACCGCCGTGAGCAAGGCCGCTGCCCTGACCCCGGTGATTTCCCGCATCGAGCCGGTGCGCCGCATCATCGAGGAAGAGCTGGAACAGGTGTGGGCCAACAAGAAGCCCGCCAAGCTGGCCCTGGATAATGCCGTGACCCGGGCCAACGCGATCCTGCGCTCCGGCGCCGCGCCCCGCCTGGCCGAGGCCGCCGCGCCCACCAAGGTGCGCTGAGGCCCCGCCGCCATGGGCGGTACGCCCACTTCAGCAACGCCGGCCCCGGAGGCCGGCGTTGTCGTTTCCACCCTGGGCTATCCCCGCCTCATCGCCCACCGGGGCGGCGGTAGCCGCGCCCCGGAAAACACCCTGGCCGCCATTCGCGCCGGCCATGCTGCCGGGTTCCGTGGCGTCGAGTTCGACGCCATGCTGAGCCGGGACGGCGTGCCTTTCCTCATCCACGACGACACCCTGGAGCGCACCAGCAACGGCCATGGGCCGGTGGCCCAGGCCAGCGCGGCGGCACTGGCCCGGCTGGATGCGGGCAGCTGGCATTCCCCGGCCTTTCGCGGCGAACCCCTGCCGACCCTCGCCGATGCCCTGGCCCTGTGCCGCCAGCTGGACCTGTGGGTCAATTTGGAAATCAAGCCCGGCCCGGGCCGGGAGGCGGAAACCGGCGCTGCCGTGGCTCAGGTGGCCCGGGTGGCGGGGGCATCACTGGTGTGCCGGGTACCTCGGAATATGTCGTCAGCCGAGCCTTGCCCCGCAGCGACAGAGGCGCTCCCGCCCGCCAGGGGCCTGGTGCTCTCCTCCTTTTCCACGGCGGCCCTCAAGTCTGCCCGCCAGGTGGCTCCCGAACTGCCCCGGGCCTGGTTGGTGGAACGGGTGCCCGAGGATTGGCAACAGACCCTGCAAGCCCTCGGGGCCGTAGCCCTGCATTGCCATCATGAGGCGCTGACGCCGGCCCTGGCAGCGGAAATTATCGCTGCCGGATACGCCCTGGCCTGCTATACCGTCAACGAGCAGGCGCGCATGATGACGCTGGCCCAATGGGGCGTCACGGCGCTGTTTACCGATCGCCTCGACCTGGCCGGTGCCTTCTGAAACACCCGCTTACCGTTATTTACTCGTGGCTTACCCCTTGCGGTCCCCCGGCCAGAGCAGAGGGGCGTTAATCGGAGCATGGGGAGCCTTCCCCGCACCCTTCAACCCAAGGAGCGCCATCATGAAAACCCTCAAGCCTTTCATCGCCGCCTGTCTCTTTGCCACCCTCTCCGCCCCCCTGCTGGCCCAGACCGCCATGCCCCGGGTGGAGCAGCGCCAGGCCAACCAGGAACGCCGCATCGAACAGGGTGAGCGTTCCGGCGCCCTGACCAACCGGGAAGCCGCCCGTCTGGAGCGGGGTCAGGCCCATGTGGAGCGCATGGAAAACCGTGCCGCCGCCGACGGCAAGGTGACGCCCCGGGAACGCGCCCGCCTGGACCAGGCCCAGGACCGCGAGAACCGCCGTATCGCCGAGCAGAAGCGGGATCGCCAGCATGACCTCAACCACGATGGCCGCAACGACAACCAGGGCCGCCGGGTCGGCCGCTGGGAGGGCCAGGGCGAAGCCCGCCATGTCGGCCCTCGGGAAGGGCGGGGCCGCCGCTGATGCCGGCCGGGTGATCCCTTCGCCTGCAGTCGTTTGTCCTGGTATTGCCGAGGCCCGCACCACGCGGGCCTCGTGGCTTTGAGGGAGGCATTTTTTGCACCGCGGAAGCGGCCCAGTTCGATGATAAAATGCGCGTTTTTCCAATTCAGCCGCCCTTGCCAAGCGCCGGGGCCAAGGATGCAACGACGATGAAAAGCGCCGAAATCCGCCAGAAGTTTCTCGACTTCTTCGCCTCCAAGGGCCACCAGATTGTTTCTTCCAGCTCCCTGGTGCCCCACGAAGACCCTACCCTGCTGTTCACCAACGCTGGCATGAACCAGTTCAAGGATGTCTTCCTCGGTTTCGACAAGCGTCCCTACACCCGGGCCACCACTTCCCAGAAGTGCGTGCGCGCCGGCGGCAAGCACAACGACCTGGAGAACGTGGGCTACACCGCCCGCCACCACACCTTCTTCGAGATGCTGGGCAACTTCAGCTTCGGCGACTACTTCAAGCGCGATGCCATCAGCTACGCCTGGGAACTGCTCACCGAAGTTTTCAAGCTGCCCAAGGACAAGCTCACCGTCACCGTCTATGCGGAAGACGACGAGGCCTACGACATCTGGACCAAGGAAATCGGCGTGCCCGTGGAGCGGGTCATCCGCATCGGCGACAACAAGGGTTCCCGCTATGCCTCCGACAACTTCTGGATGATGGGCGACACCGGTCCTTGCGGCCCCTGCACCGAAATTTTCTACGACCACGGCGAGCACATCTGGGGCGGCCCTCCCGGATCCCCCGAGGAAGACGGCGACCGCTTCATCGAAATCTGGAACAACGTCTTCATGCAGTTCAACCGGGACGAAGCCGGGGTCATGCACCCGCTGCCCAAGCCCAGCGTGGACACCGGCATGGGCCTGGAGCGCATCGCCGCCGTGCTGCAGGGCGTGCACGCCAACTACGAGATCGACCTGTTCCAGCGTCTGATCGCCGCTGCCGCCCGGGAAACCTCCGGCGCCGACATGGATAGCCCGTCCCTGAAGGTGCTGGCCGACCACATCCGCGCCTGTTCCTTCCTCATCGCCGACGGCGTCATCCCGGGCAATGAAGGCCGGGGCTATGTCCTGCGCCGCATCATCCGCCGCGCCATCCGCCACGGCTATAAGCTGGGTGCCCGTGCTGCCTTCTTCCACAAGATGGTGCCGGACCTGGTGGCCGAAATGGGAGCCGCCTATCCCGAGCTGGCCTCCGGCGAAAAGCGCGTCATGGACGTGCTGAAGCAGGAAGAGGAACGCTTCTTCGCCACCATCGAACACGGCATGGCCATTCTCGAAGCCGAACTGGCTGGCATGGTGGAAGCCGGTAGCACCGTCTTCAACGGCGAGACCGCCTTCAAGCTGCACGACACCTACGGCTTCCCCCTGGACCTCACCGCCGACATCTGCCGCGAGCGCAGCTTCACCGTGGACTCCGCCGCCTTCGATGCCGCCATGGCCCGCCAGAAGGAACAGGCCCGCGCCGCCGGCAAGTTCAAGATGGCCGCCAACCTGGAATACGACGGCCCCGCCACCACCTTCCACGGCTACGACACCCTGGAGTTCAAGGGCAACGTGCTGGCCTTGTACAAGGACGGCGTCGCGGTCAATGAACTGCACGAAGGCGACATGGGCGTGGTGGTGCTGGACAACACCCCCTTCTACGCCGAATCCGGCGGCCAGGTGGGCGACCGGGGCGCGCTGCAGAGCGTGCACGGCATCTTTGCGGTGGAAGACACCCAGAAGATCCAGGCCACCGTTTTCGGCCACCACGGCGTGGTCAAGACCGGCACCCTGACGGTGGGCAACAACGTCACCGCCAAGGTGGACATCCAGGCCCGTGGCCGCACCGTGCGCAACCACTCCGCCACCCACCTGATGCACAAGGCCCTGCGCGAAGTGCTGGGCGGCCACGTGCAGCAGAAGGGCTCCCAGGTGGACCCGGACAAGACCCGCTTCGACTTCGCCCACAACGCCCCCATGAGCGATGAGGAAATCCGCAAGGTGGAAGCCATCGTCAATGCGGAAGTACTGGCCAACGCGGCCACCGAAGCCCAGGTCATGGGCATCGACGATGCCCAGAAGAGCGGCGCCATGATGCTCTTCGGCGAGAAATACGGCGACGAGGTGCGGGTGCTTTCCATCGGCTCCTCCAAGGAACTGTGCGGCGGCACCCACGTCACCCGCACCGGCGACATCGGCCTCTTCAAGATCGTCGCCGAATCCGGCGTGGCCGCCGGCGTGCGCCGTCTCGAAGCCGTTACCGGCGACAACGCCCTGGCCCTGGTGCAGCAGCAGCAGGCCGTGCTGGCCCAGGCCGCCGCCGCCTTCAAGGCCCCAGTAGCCGAGCTGCCCGCCAAGATCGCCCAGACCCAGGAGGCCGTGAAGGCCCTGGAAAAGGAGCTGGCCAAGCTGAAGTCCAAGCTGGCTTCCAGCCAGGGCGACGACCTGGTGAACCAGGCTGTGGAAGTGAAGGGTGCCAAGGTCCTCGCCGCCACCCTGGAAGGGGCCGATGTCACCGCTCTGCGGGAGACCATGGACAAGCTGAAGGACAAGCTCAAGTCCGCTGCCATCGTCCTGGCCTCCAGCGCCGAAGGCAAGGTCACCCTGATCGCCGGCGTCACCGCCGACCTCACCGCCAAGGTCAAGGCCGGCGAGCTGGTCAACCAGGTGGCCCAGCAGGTGGGCGGCAAGGGCGGTGGCCGTCCCGACATGGCCCAGGCTGGCGGCACCCAGCCGGAAAACCTGCCGGCCGCCCTGGCCTCCGTGGCCGCCTGGGTGGAAGGCAAGCTCTAAGCAAGCACGCGTCGTCTTTGCCGTGCCGCTGCTTGTGCATTGGCACCTGAAATGAAAAAGCCCCCGGGGATTTCTCCGGGGGCTTTGTTTTTGGCACGAGGGCCACGGCTTCGGCAGGTCCGGGTGCGCGATACGTCAGGGCGTATTGCTACCGGGGCCAGATACCGGGGGGGACGGCGATGGCGGCAAGGTCGGCGCTGAAGGGGGCGATGCGGTGGATGTATCGGCCCCCGCCGTACCCTCAGCCGGGCCCGCCGTGCTCGTCGGAGTCGTTGGATTGGCTGTATTTGCCGACGGCTGGAAGGCCTGCTGCATCAGGCCGGTATCGCTTTCGCCGGAGAGCCCGCCGGATTCCCGTGGCTCTTGCTCTGCTGGCAACTGGGGCGCCTCCGGCGGCAGGATGGGGGCCGGGGCCGGGGTGGTGGGCGGCGGTGGCGGGGGCGTGGTGCCGGTGAGGCGTTGCCAGACGCGCAGCAGCCAGTCGGGCCAGGTCCATTGGCCCGGGCCTTGCAGCCAGCTTGGGGCGTGGGCGGCCCACCATTGGGGCCACTGCTGCACATTGCGCCAGGCGGTGCTGAAGCCCCCTTCCGGCGGTTCGGCGAAGCGGGCCTTGGGGTCGATGAGGCGGTGGCGCAGGGCCTGCTGCACCACCAGGCCCACCATGGGCAGGGCGCTGTGGGCGCCCTGGCCCCAGTAGTCGCTGCCCAGGGTGATGCGGCTGTCGTTGAAACCGACCCAGGCGCCGGCCACCAGCTCCGGGTGCATGAGGATGAACCAGCCGTCGGCGTTGTCCTGGGTGGTGCCGGTCTTGCCCGCCACGTCGGCGCGGACGCCATAGCGGCTGCGGATGGCGACGCCGGTGCCCCGGTCCACCACATTGCGCAGCACCTCCACCAGGGTATAGGCGGTGCGGGGCGGCATGGCCTGTTCCGGCTCGGCCGGGGTGAACTCCGCCAGCACCCGGCCCTGGCGGTCTTCGATGCGGGTCACCAGCAGTGGCGCCTGGTAGGCGCCGCCGTTGGCCAGGGCGGCGTAGGCGCTGACCATTTCCTTGAGGCTCACCGGGCTGGTGCCCAGGGCCAGGGAGGGCACCGCTTCCAGCTTGCTTTGGCGCACCCCCAGGCTGCGCGCCAGGCGGATCACCCGGGCCGGCCCCACCTGCTGCATGAGCTGGGCGGTGATGCGGTTGCGGGAATAGGTGAGGCCGTCCCGCAGGGTCATGGGCTCGCCGGTGGGGGGCTGGGGGTCGCTGGGGCGCCAGATGTCGCTGCCGCCGAGGGGGATTTCCACCGCCTGATCCACCAGGGTGTCGTCGGGGCGGGCGCCCTGGAGAAAGGCGGCGCCATAGACGAAGGGCTTGAAGGTGGAGCCGGGCTGGCGCCGGGCCTGGGCCACGTGGTCGAAGCCGTCCTGGGCGTAGTCCCGGCTGCCGACCCAGGCCCGCACCTGGCCGTTGCGCGGGTCCAGGGCCAGAAACCCGGCCTGGATCTGCAACTTCTGCCGGCGCAGGGCGGTGATGAAGGCGCTGTCGCCGCGCAGCTTCTTTTGCGCCTGGGCCGCCGTCAGGCCGCCGGCCACGGCATTGCGGTATTCCGGCGTTTCCCGGATCAGGTTGGCCAGGCGGTCGCCCCCCTTGCCGCCGCGGCTGCGCCAGGTGCTGTCGGCCACCGTCTGCAGCAGGGCGGTCTGCCGCGCCACCGCCTGGTTGGCCAGGGCCTGCAGGCGGGAATCCAGGGTGGTGCGAATGATCAGGCCGTCGGCGTAGAGGTTGTAGCCCTCCCGGTCGGCCCAGTCGATGAGCCAGGGGCGCAGCTGTTGCAGGAAGTGGGGGGCCGGGCCAGCCGGTTCGCTCTGACGCTCGAAATCCAGCCCCAGGGGGCGCTGCTCCAGGGCCGCCAACTGGGCTTGCGGCAGTTCGCCGCGCTTGACCATCTGGGCCAGCACCACGTTGCGGCGCTGCTGGGCCCGCTCCGGGTTGAGCACCGGGTTGTAGTAGCTATTGCCCTTCAACATTCCCACCAGGGTGGCGCTTTGCAGCACGTCAAGGCGGCGGGCCGAGGTATCGAAATAGGTGCGGGCCGCCATCTCGATGCCGTAGGCGTTGTAGAGGAAGGGCACCGTGTTGAGGTAGGTCTCGAGGATTTCCTCCTTGCTGTAGAGGGCCTCGATCTTCAGGGCGGTGACGGCTTCCTTGAGCTTGCGCGTCAGGGTGGGGGCCCGGCCGATGTCCTCCGGGTAGAGGTTGCGGGCCAGCTGCTGGGTCAGGGTGGAGCCGCCCTGGCGGTCGCCGGAGAAGGTGCGCAGGGCGGCGCCGCCAGTGCGCCACCAGTCGATGCCGTGGTGTTCGTAGAAACGGTGGTCTTCGGTGGCCACCAGGGCCCGCACCACCAGGGGGGAAATGTCCGCCAGGCGCACCCATTCCCGGTTGCTGCGCTTTAGCTGGGCCAGCTCCCGGCCATCGGCGGAGAGTACCTGGGCCGGCTGTTCCGTCTTGGCCTTGCGCAGGTCGCTGATGCCCGGGGTGAAGGGCAGCAACAGCAGCACGGTGAGCAGCAGGGCCGCGAGCAGCAGCAGGGGCGGCACCGCCAGGGCCAGCAGCCAGCGCTGGCGGCGGCTCAGGGCGGCCAGCTTGGCGACGCAATGGCCGGTAACGCTGGCGGTACGGGCGTGCAGCGGCGCAAAGCGCATCGCCAGAAAGGCCAACAGGCGGGCCAGGGGCCGGGGCAGGGCGGGCATGGTCGGCAGGAGAAAAACGGCAGAGGAAAGCCGGAAGGGGCGGTTTTAACACAAAGCCCCGGCGGCGTCCGTGGCTTTACTGTGTCCACGCCGTAAGGCATCGCCCCGGGGCGTGGCCTGGGCTATGCTCTCGTCTTTGCCTGACTTTGCCGACCCTTCGCCATGCCACTTTCCGCCTTCTCCCGCCGTACTTCCCTGCTGCTCCTGGCCGTCGCCGCCTGCCTGCTGAGCAGCGCTGCCCGGGCCGAGCCCCTGCCCGACCGCACCCCCCTGGAGGCCACCACCGCCCAGGGCGAGCGGGTGCTGCTCCACCCCACCGGCAAGTGGGAATACGTGGACGCCCAGAAGGCCGCCGAAGCCCGCCGGGTGGCGGAGCAATTCCCCGAGAACAAGGTGCGCCCGGTGGATGCCCAGGGCGGCTGGGTGCCCGGCTCCCGCACCCTGATGCCCGGCGACAAGGATTACAACCGCGGCAGCCTGGGGCGGCGCTGATGGAATCCGGCTTCCGCTTCTGTCCCCGCTGCGCCGGCCCCCTGGCGCCCCGCGACATCGGCGGCGCTACCCGCCTGGCCTGTGAGGATACGGCCTGCGGCCATGTCTTCTGGGGTAATCCGGTGCCCGTGGTGGCGGCCCTGGTGGAGTGGGATGGCCACCTCATCCTGGCCCGCAATGCCGCCTGGCCCGAAGGCCAGTTCGGCCTGGTGACCGGCTTTCTCGAACGGGAGGAAAGCCCGGCCGACGCCGCCTGCCGGGAAGTGGCGGAGGAACTGGGCCTGCTGGCCAGCGCCGCCCACCTCATCGGCGTCTACCCCTTTGCCCGCAAGAACGAAGTGATCATGGCCTTCCACGTGCCGGCCACGGGGGAACTGCGCCTCAACGAGGAACTGGCCGAAGTCCGCCTGATTGCGCCGGATCGCCTCAAGGCCTGGGATTACGGCACCGGCCTGGCGGTGGCCGACTGGCTGGGCCGGCGCCTGGCGCAAGTCGGCGGCTGAGGGATTGCGGTAGGCAGCCTGGCCCGGGGTGGCCGGGGTGGCTGCTTGCTTGAGCGGCCGCTTGCACTGATCGTTTGAAGCGGCCGGCCTGCCCCGGGGGGCGGCAACCCGGAGCGTGGCGCCAGCGGGCGGGAATGTACGTGGGAAAGTGATGGGGCGATGCCGGGAAGGTGGTCGGAAGATCGCCAGAAAATGCGCCGGCGACACCGCGCCAATTCCGCCATCAGGAGCCGGGACGAGGAATGCCCCGGGAATTTTGACCTGCATCATATTGAGATCGGTTCTCAACAAGATAAGCTGCGGGCTTCCTTTCAACCCGCCGCGATCCAGCCAGCGACTGTCTGCCAGCCAGGTGCGGGGATTCCTTCCCGGAGCCCGTTCATGTCCCAGCTGTCGCCTCGCCGTTCCCCCTTGTCCATCCTGCGTACCGTCGCCCCTTCCGCCTCTCCGGCCTCGGGGCGGCGAGGCCGTTCTTCGCTGGCGTGTGCTGCGCCGCCTTTCCCCCTGGCGATGCTGGCCCTCAGCCTGGTCTCCGGCCTGGCGGTGGCGGCGGATGGGGAGAGGCCGGCGGGGGCCGAAGTGGCCCTGGCCCCGGTCAGCGTCACCGCCAAGGGCTATGCCGCCGACGAGCTGGAAACGCCCCTCAGCACCCGCTCCCTGGATCGGGAAGCCATCGTCCGCCGCGCTGCCAACAACCCCGGCGAGCTGCTGCGCGGCGAGCCCGGCATGGCTGTGGCCAGCGACGGCGCCCAGGGCCAGAACCCGGTGCTGCGCGGCCTGAAGAAGGAAAGCGTGGTGCTGCTGGTGGATGGCATCCGCCTCAACTCGGCCCAGCCCCAGGGCGCCATTGCCTCCTTCCTCTCCCTCGGCCTGGCGGAACGGGTGGAGGTGGTGAAAGGTCCGTCCTCCGTGCTCTACGGCAGCGGCGCCCTGGGCGGCGTGGTCAATGTGCGCCTGCCCCAGGCCCAGTTCAAGGCCGGCACCAGCGGTTCCGCCCAGGCCTCCTGGGATAGCGCCAGCAACGGCCTGCGGGCCACCGGCGTGGTCAATTTCTCCGCCGGCGACCACGCCCTGATGCTCGGCACCTCCAGCGCCCGCATCGGTGACTATCGCGCCCCCGACGGCAAGGTGGCCAAGACCGGCTACGATTCCGACAGCCTCATCGGCCAGTACCGCTTGCGCATCGACGCCGCCCAGCAGCTGCGGGTGTCGCTGCAGGAGCAGACGGACGAGGATGTCTGGTACCCCGGCTCCACCAAGGCCGCCGCCAATCCCATCCGTTCCACCACCATTTATTCGCCGAAGCAGAGCCGCCGCCTCATGGAAGCCGGCTATTCCCGCCAGGGTTCGGGCGAGGCGCCGCTGAACGTGGATTTCCGCGTCTATCGCCAGGAAATGGAGCGGCAGATCTACTCCTGGGCCAGCGGCATCCGGCGCAACAATGCGGAAACCCAGGTCAGCTTCGTCACCGAAGGCTGGGACGCCAAGGCCGACTGGCTGGTGCATCCCCAGCACCTGCTCTCCTTCGGCATCAATGCCTGGGAAATGGAGGCCTCGCCCAACCGCCGCCTCTTCCAGGGCGGCGCCCTGGTGCGCAACAACCCCTTCGCCGACGGCCGCATCGAATCCCTGGGGGCCTACCTGCAGGACGACATGCGCTTCGGCAAGCTCAACGTGCTGGCCGGCCTGCGCCACGACACGGTGAAGGGCAGCGCCGCCTCCATGAACAACGGCGCCATCAAGAACGGCCTTTCCCGCAGCGACAGCGCCACCTCCGGCAGCCTCGGCGCCATCTATGAAGCGGCGCCCCTGCTGCGGCCCTACGCCAACCTCTCCCGCGCCTTCCGCGCCGGCGAAATGCGGGAACGCTACGAATCCTCCCCTCGGGGCGACGGCTACTATTACGTCGGCAATCCCCAGATCAAGCCGGAAGAGGCCACCCAGTTCGAACTGGGCCTGAAGGGTGCCAGCGCCGATTTCCACTACCAGCTGGCGGCCTACCGCAACCACATCGACAACTACATCACCGGCCGCACGACCGGCGCCGTCATCAGCGGCCTGCCGGTGAAGGCCACGGTGAACCTGGGCCGGGCGGTGATCAACGGCGTCGAGGCTTCCGCTGGCTGGCAGGTGCGTTCCGGTCAGTGGCTGAACGCCGGCTTCTCCCGCCTGCGCGGCGAGAACAAGGATCTGGACGAACCCCTCTTCCAGATGCCGGCGGATGAACTCTCCCTCGGCTGGGACGGCGCCGTGGCCCAGGGCTGGCGCGCCGACGCCACCCTGCGCCTGGTGGCCCGGCAGGACCGCATCGCCACCGTCTTCAGCCGCGGCAGCGAAAATGCCACCGCCGGCTTTGCCACCGCGGACCTGGGCGCCACCTACCGCTGGGCCCGGCAGAGCTTCCGCGTTGCCCTGAAGAACCTGGCCGACAAGCGTTACCACGAACACCTCACCGAGGGCATCAGCGGCGCCGAAATCAAGGCGCCGGGCCGCTCCCTCGTTCTTACCTGGAAAGGAGACTTTTGATGTTCCTGCGCCCCCTCGCCCTGGGCCTGCTGCTGGCCGCCGTTGCCGGCGGCAGCCCGGCCCTGGCCCACGACGACCCCGGCATCGCCAGCACCGACCAGCGCCAGGTGATCCGCCTGACGCCGGCGGAAAAACACTTCCTGCTCTCGGAAATGCGGGGCTTTGTCGCCATCACCCAGAAGATCGTCAGCGCCGCCGCCGCCAACGACCTGGCGGCGGTGGCCGAGGCCGCCCGGGTCGGCGGCCTGAAGGCCCATCAAAAGGATTTCGCCAACCCGGAAAGCCTGGTGCACGGCATCCGCAAGAAGGCCCCGGCGGCCTTCTTCCCCCTGGGCAAGGAAACCCATCTCAGCTTCGACCGCATCGCCGAGCTGGCCACCGAACTGAAAGACCGGGACGTGGTGCTCAACACCCTGGCCGACACCCTCAACAACTGCATCGCCTGCCACAGCGCCTACCGGGTGGAATAGGTGGAACAGGTGGAATCAGCGGAATAGGTGGGTGAGGGTTGGCCGCGGTTCGTTGGCTTCCCCGGGGTTTCCTTGGGGGGCCAGGCCCCTGAGAGGGTATGGCAACGCTTCACCCCGCGGGGTGCTGCCCCTGGCCCATCGCCTGGCTTTGGCAATATCGGCTTTTCAAGGACTGCCCTGGGAGGCAATAGGGACGCCACTCTTCCTCATGACAGCCCGGAGATCGGCCAGGGGCGGGCATGACAGGGCATGTCCGCGCCCCGCCTGGGGTTTGGCCCGGTTTTGGGGCGTTTCCTGGGCCAGGGCGGCCTGTCGGCAACTTGACCGCGTCATGGCCGCCGGAGATACTGCGGCCCGAACTTTTCCTTCCCCCGCGAGACACCATGGCCGCCTCCAAGACACGCATCGACTGGTCCCTTTTCCTGCTGCGCCTGGCGGTGGGGGGCATGGCCCTGCTGGCGGGGTTGGAGCCCCTGCTGGGCGCCCGCATTCCCGGCAGCTTCCAGCAACTGGCCCACTGGGGCCTGCATCTGGCGGAAATGCTGTGCGGTGTCTTCATGCTGCTGGGGCTGTGGATGCCGGTGGCCAGCCTGGGCCTGACCCTCATCATCGGCTGGCCCCTGGTCCATGGCTGGCTCCACGGCGCCCCCTTCTTCGGCAACCTGCATGGCCTCTTCCTGCTGCTGGTGGCCCTGGCCTCGGCCCTGGGCGGTGCCGGCAAGTGGAGCGTGGGCCGGGGCTGACGGGTCCATGAACTGATGGCCGCCGCCCATTGCGGCGATGCCAGGAAAAAGGCCGGGGAAACCCGGCCTTTTTTTGTGCCTGTAGCCCGCGATCCGCCGGCTGGCGCTGTTCCCCCGCGCTTCAAGGCGAGGGCGGGGTGGCGCGCCTCAATACACGTCGCGCCGGTAGCGCCCGGCGGCCAGCAGATCGTCCAGGGCGTCGCGCCCCAGGATGGCGGCCAGGGTGTCGTCCACCGCTTTACCCATGGTGGCGGCGCTGCCGCTGACGTAGAGGGCGGCGCCGTCGGCCACCCAGGTGCGCAGTTCGTCCGCCGCCTGGGCCAGCTTGTGCTGCACGTAGACCTTCTCGGCCTGGTCCCGGGAGAAGGCCAGGTCCACGCGGCTGAGGTGGCCGCTCCTGATCCAGTGGCCCAGGGTTTCCGGGTAGGGCAGGTCGGTGGCGGCCTGGCGCTCGCCGTAGATCAACCAGTTGCGCCCCTGACCCCGGGCTTCCCGGGCCTGCAGCAGGGCCTTGAGGCCGGCCAGGCCGGTGCCGTTGCCGATGAGGATGAGGGGCCGTGCGGCGTTGTCCCCCAGGTGGAAATTGGCGTGGGACTTGAGCCGCAGGGCCACTTGGCCCCCCACGGGCAGGCCTTCGGTGAGCCAGCCGGAGGCCAGGCCGGGGCGCCCGTCCGGGTGGCGCTGCTGGCGTACCAGCAGGTGCAGCTGGCCGTCTTCCGGCAGGGAGGCGATGGAATAGTCCCGGGGCGGGGCGAGGGCGGTGCTGTCGCCGCCGTCGCTGCCATTGCTGTCGCCGCCGTCCATGACCGGCGCCTGCACCTGCACCAGATCCCCCGCCTGCCAGGTGGGCAGGGGCGCGTGGGGCAGGGTCAGGGCCAGGTGGTACACCGGCTGGCCGGTGCTGCCCGGGTTGAGGTGCTGGCGGTGCACCAGGGTCCAGGGAGCAAAGGCGGGGCCGCGCCAGTCAGGTTCCTCGCCGCTGCCTGCTAGGTGGGCGACGCGGTGCTGCCAGTCGCCCAGGGCTTCGGGGTCGCCGTTGTCCACCTCGAGGGGGGCAAACAACCAGGGCGCGCCCCGGGCCGTGAGCCAGGCGGCGAGGCGCCGGCCGAAGCCACAGTAGTGGGTGTAGCTGCTGTCCCCAGGCTGAGCAGGGCGACGTGGAGATGGGGGAAATCGGGCGGGGCCGCTTCGGCCATGAGGCGGCGCTCGAAGAGGGCGCCGTTGTCCGGCGCATCCCCCTCGCCGCAGGTGCTGACGATGAAGAGGGCCTGCTCCGCCGCCGCCAGGTCTTCGGGGCGCAGCAGGTTGAGGGCCAGCAGGCGCACCGGCAGCCCGACGGCTCCCAGGGCCCGGGCCGTCTGGCCAGCCAGGGCTTCCGCCTGGCCGCCCTGGCTGGCGTAGGCCACCAGAAGCGGCTTGCGGGCAGCCCCGTCCTGCGACGCCAGGGGGGCGATGGCAATATGCCGGCGCCGCCGGTGGCGCAGATAGACGGCGGCGCACAGGCCGCCGTAAGCCAGGGTGGCGCCCCAGGCAGTCAGAAGTCGCAGGGTGTCGGGCATGAAAGGGAGCGGAATCGGGGAGGAGAGTGGCTTGCGGGAACGGGGATGCAGGGGGGCTGCTTACCCCGGGCCGCCCTCAACGGCAGGCCCGGAGCATCCGGGGCACAGCAAGCTCGGTGATCGCTGTGCCCTCTGTGGCTGAATGCCTTTGTACGCCCTTACTGAGGCAGCACTTCCAGGGTGGCCGCGTAGGTGACGCGGCGTTCCTTGGCGGCCTTGATGCTGGTCTTGTTGTCCTTCAGTTCTGCTTCCAGCCAATACATGCCGGCTTCGGGGAAGGTGACGCTGAATTTGCCGTCGGCGCCGGCCTTCAGCTTCATTTCGCCCAGCTGGTTGCGGTAGCGGGTGGCGCCCTTGGTGATGGTGACTTCCAGGCCGGAGGCGGGCTTGCCGTCCAGCAGCATCTGGAAGGTGGCAGCTTCGCCGTTCACCAGGTCGTTGGGGTGGGTCACCGGCACCAGTTCCAGGCCCTTGCCGATGGGAGCCAGGGCGGAGGGCTTGCCGACGGTGACGAAGGTCTCGTTGCGGCCGGCCATTTCATTGACGTTCAACTCTTCCGCCTCGGCCGGGATTTCCTTGGCGAAGGCTTCCGCCGTGCCGCGCCAGCGCTTGGGCTCGCCCTTCAGCTTGTAGCTGGCCATGATGCCGGCGTTGACCACGGCGACGCGGTAGGTACCGGCCTGGGTCAGGTTGAGGTCGAAGACACTGCGCAGCTTGCCCTTGGCCAGGTTTTCCGGCGCCAGCTTGCTGCCGTCGGGGGCGGTGACGGTCAGGTTGTCCAGGTTGAGGGCGTTGTGGTTGAAGAAGAAGAGGTCGTTGGCCACGGCCGCATCCACGGTGATCCACTGGGCCTTGGAGAGCACGGTGGAAGAGGGCAGCAGCCAGGCGTTGTGGGCCTGGGCGGCAGGGACGAGGGCGGCAGCCAGGAGGGCGGCGATGGTCAGGGGGCGCAGCAGTTTCATGGGGAATCCTTTGCGGTGGGGATGGGGGAGTTTTAAAAGCTAGCCACAGAGGGCACAGAGATCACCGAGGGGGGCGGAGTGATCCACCCTGCCTCGGGCTCAGGGCTTGAGGTCCAGGGTGATGTGGCCCAGTTCGCTCTGGCCCTGGGCGGTGGCTTGCTGGGCCTGCTTGGGCGGCCACTGGAAGGGGATGTAGAGCAGCTCACGGCCCCCCACTTCCCGGGCGGCTTCGATGCCCAGCTTGTAGTCGCCGGGGGGCAGGTCGCCCAAGGGCGCCTTGCCCTGGGCGAAGCGCAGCTTCTGCTTGCCCACGGTGGGGGTGGCGCCGGTGATGCCGTCCAGCGGCATGGCCAGGTCGCGGCCACCACGGCGCCACCACTGGCGCAGGTCCTTCAGCCACTTGGTGCCTTCGCCGTTTTTCATCTTGGCGTCGTAGAGCACGGCCAGATGGGCGGCCACGGAGTTGTCGGCCCGCTCCACCCACACGGCCACATAGGGGCGGTGGTATTCGGCCACGTTGAGGCGGGGAATTTCCACTTCCACCGCCAGGTCGGCGGCCAGGGTCGGCAGGGCGAGGCCGCAGCCGAGGAGCAGGGAAAGCAGGCGTTTCTTGGCGAACGTCATGGTCGGAGGCTTTCGTGAAGGGTTGGGGGAGGGTCAGTGGATCAGCAGCAGGGCCAGCAGCAGGGGCACCAGGGCGCCGAGGCCCACCAGGGGCCAGGTGCCGGGCCGGTTGCCGGCGTGGTGTTGCAGGATGAGCAGGCCGGTGGCGGAAAAGATCAGGCAGGCGACGGAGAAAATGTCGATGAACCAGCGCCAGGCCCCCCCGGTGTGGCGGCCCTTGTGCAGGTCGTTGAGGTAGGAGATCCAGCCCCGGTCGGTGATTTCCACTTCGGCCTCGCCGCTTTCCCGGTCGATGCGCAGCCAGGCGTCGCCGCCGGGCCGGGGCAGGGCCAGGTACACCTCTTCCGGCGACCATTCGGCGTCCTTTTCGGCGGCTTCGATGGCCAGGGTGGCGGCAATCCAGTCCGTCAGGGAATGGGGCAGGGGCGCCAGCCGGGGCTCGTCGGCGCTGGCGGCCAGGGCCGGGCGCAGGGTGTCGGGTACGACGGCCTGGCGACGGCTGACCTCGGGCTTGCTGCCAATGTCTGCTGCGTGGTTGAGGGTGATGCCGGTGATGGCGAAGAGCAACATGCCCATGAGGCAGACGGCGGAGCTGATCCAGTGCCATTGGTGCAGGGTTTTCAGCCAGCCGGGCCGGCGGGCCGGCGGCGGGCTGGCGACAGGGGTTGTGCGGGTCGTGCGGGGCGTCATGGGGCGCTTACATCTCCGCCCATTGGCGCAGCAGGTTGTGATAGTGGGCGGTGAGGGAGACCACCTCCTCGCTGTCGCCCACCTGCTGGCGGAGCTTCTGGATGGTGCAGTCCAGCTCGAACATCATGGTGCGCTTCCAGTCGTCCCGGATCATGCTCTGGGTCCACAGGAAGGAGCAGATGCGGGCGCCCTTGGTCACGGGCTCGACCCGGTGCAGGCTGGTGGAGGGATAGACGATGGCGTCGCCAGCCGGCAGCTTGGCCTGGTGGCTGCCGTAGGTGTCGTCCACGAACAGGTCGCCGCCCTCGTATTCGTCCGGGTCGGTGAAGAAGATGGTGGTGGAGACGTCGGTGCGGATACCCTGCTGGCTGCCGTGGGGGTAGCGGATGGCGTTGTCCACGTGGTTGCCGTAGAAGCCGCCGCCTTCGTAGTGGTTGAAGAAGGGCGGCAGGATGCGCTGGGGCAGGGCGGCGGAGAAGAAGAGGGGGTTGTTCAGGAGGGCGCCGGTGACGATTTCCCGCAGACGGGCGATTTCCGGGGTGCCTTCCGGCAGTTGCAGGTTCTGCTTGCGTTGGGCCGCCTGAATGCCGGCGGTGGTGAGACCGTCCTGCCAAGTGGCGTTGGCCAGGATGTGACGGCATTCGGCCACCTGGTCCCGGGTCAGCAGTTCGGGGATGTGCAGCATCATGGTGCGGGGCTCCTTGGCGATGGGCTAGGCCCGGAAATGGAAACCGCCCGGTGGCGAGAACGCCGCCGGGCGGGGTGCAGCGCTTAGAACTTGTAGGTGGCGGTCAGCGTGGCCTGGCGACCCGGTGCCACGCCTACCATGTGGGTGGAGTAGGCCTTGTCGTAGTAGGTCTCGTCGAACAGGTTCTGCACGTTGAGGCGCAGGGACAGGGCCTTGTCCACCTGGTAGGTGGCCATGGCGTCGGCACGCCAGTAGGAGGGCACCCACTTGGTGTTGGCGGCATCGCCGTAAATCTTCGAGACGTAGTAGGCACCGCCACCCACGGTCAGCTGGGGCAGCACGCGGTAGCTGGTCCACAGGCTGAGGGCGTGTTCAGGCGTGTTGGGGAACTGGTTCCCCTTGTTCTCCGCATTGGCGTTGTAGCGCCAATTAGTGCCGCTCTTGCTCCAGTAGGAGGGCCCGGTTTCCAGCAGGCTGGAATCCATGTAGGTGTAGCCGCCAAAGACCTGCCACTTGTCGGTCAGGGCGCCGGCAAAGCCCAGTTCGATACCGTTGATGCGCTGCTTGCCAACGGTGGCCATGGTGTTGGCGTCGAGGCTGATCTTGGCGTTGGTCTTCTCGATGTTGAAGAGGGCGGCATTGACCCCCAGCTTGTTGTTGAACAGGTTCCATTTGGTGCCGAACTCGATGCTGCGCACTTCTTCCGGCTCCAGGTCCTTGTTGGTCAGGGAGAGGTTGTCGGAACCGTCGCTGGCGGTGATGCCAGAGGGGTTGGCGGCGGTGGCGTAGTTGGCGTAGATGCTGCCGTTGTCGCGGGGCTTGAAGACCACGCCGGCCTGGTAGCTCATGAAGCTCTTGTCGCTGCGCAGGGTGGCGGTGGTGGGGGCGGCGCCGTTGGTGCTGTAGCCATCCACGCCGGTACGGAACTGGTCGTCACGCAGGCCCAGGTTGAGCAGCCACTGCTTGTTCAGGGTCACCGTATCGAAGACGTAGATGCCGCGGGAGGTGGTGCGAGTGACGGAACCCTGGGGGTTGCGGGCCACGGTGCCGGTCCAGGCATCGCTTGGGTTGGGGTTGCGGATGTTGGCGTTGGAGGTGCCGGTGACCACGTAACCCCGGCTATCCACCTCGTTGTGGGCGAATTCGAGGCCCACGGCGATGTTGTGCTTGATCTCGCCGGTCATGATTTCGCCGACGATTTCGGTGGCGTTCACGATGCCGTCGCTGGTGGAGTAGCGGTTCTTGGAGCTGCGCGGCAGGGTGGTGCCGGTGACGATGGAGGCGTTGGAATCCCCCGGGTTGGTCACCACGTAGTCGTTCAGGGTCTGGGTGAAGCGGGTGGTGTTGCGCAGGGTGAACTTGTCGTTCAGGTCGTGCTCGATCTTCAGGGTCTGGCTATCCACTTCCGTGTTGCGGAAATCCCGGGCGTTGAGGCCATAGAAATTGTCGCGGTTCACGTTGAGGGGGCCGCCGTCGCCGTTGCGGGCCCGGGCCGTGGCGTTGAGGGTGGGGGCCACGGTGGGCGGGGTGGTGGCGGTGGAGCCGCCGCTGCCCTGGGCCACCGTGTTGTACTTGGCGATGGGGTTGTTGTAGGGAATGCCGTAGTCCGGCATGCCTTCGGTTTCGTAGTGGTAGATGCCCAGGCTGGCGCGGGTGGGGGTGCCCAGGCCAACGGCGAGGGAGGCGGAAACGCCTTCCTTCTTGTTCCACACCGCATTGCGGCCGGCCACATCGCTGTCTTCCTTGAGCAGGGAGATGCGGGCGGCCACGTGGTCGCCCAGCTGGCGGTTGAGGTCGGCGGTGGCCCGCTTGTAGTCGGCGGTGCCGACCCCCAGGCTGACGTCGCCGAAGTTGCCCAGGCGGGCGTTCTTGGTGGTCATGTTGATGCTGCCGCCCACGGCGCCGCCGCCGCTATAGGCTGAGTCCGGGCCCTTGACCACGTCGATCTGCTCGACCGCGAACATGTCGCGGGACTGGGAACCGGGGTCCCGCAGGCCGTCGATGAACATGTTGGCCTGGGAGTTGAAACCGCGAATGATGGGGATGTCGCCGGAGGGATTGCCGCCTTCGCCCATGCCGAAGGTGATGCCCGGGGTGGTGCGCAGGGCTTCCTGGAGGGTGGTGGCGTTGGTCTGTTGCAGCACTTCCTTGGTGATCACGGCGACCGACTTGGAAACATCCACCAGGGGCGCGGTGAACTTGCTGGAAGCGGCGGCATCGGCCTTGAAATTGGCTTCGCCGGCAGCGGTCACGCTGACCGTCGGCAGGGTCTGTTCCTGGGCCATGGCGGCGCCGGGAACGGCGAGAGCCAGGGCGGTGATGGCGGCGCTGCGCTTCAGGCGGGGTTGTTGCGTGAGGGGGTGCTTGTGGCTCTGGATATAGGCCATCGGTCAATCTCCGTGGGGATGGGGGAAGTCATGGGGCTGGCTTCCTGACCGACGACGCCGGAGCGTCTAGCAGGTGGCTGGCAAAATTATGGGGAAAATCCCGTAACAAAACTAATGATAATTGTTTTCATTTGTAAGTGGCAAGATGGAATTTGTAAAGAAACGGGCATTGAATCAAGGGCTTTTACGTAAGTTAAAGCTGATTTTTATTGAAATTCAATGCGCTAACGATGGTCTGCGAGTGTTGTGCTCAGCGTGGGAAGTTGCTCTGAAACAACAGGTCAGGGCTGATGCTTGCCAGGTCCCGGCAGCCGCATAGGGCCATGGTGACCTCCAGCTCCTCCCGCAACAGCTTCAGGCAGTGAGCCACGCCCAGGGGGCCGGCAGCGGCCAGGGCATAGACCCAGGGGCGGCCCACCAGCACGGCGCTGGCACCCAGGGCGAGGGCCTTGAAAATGTCGCTGCCGCGGCGGATGCCGCTATCCAGCAGCACCGGCAGCCTCCCTTCCAGGGCATGGACGATGCCGGGCAGGGCCGCAATGCTGGAGGGCAGGGTATCCAGGCTGCGCCCGCCGTGGTTCGAAACGATCAGGCCGTCGGCCCCCAGTTCGGCAGCCTGCCGGGCATCGGCCGGATGGGTGATGCCCTTGAGGATGAGAGGCAGACGGGTCAGCGATTTCAGCCAGACGATGTCGTCCCAGGTCGGGGCACTGGCCATTATGCCGTCGAAGACCACACTCTGGCCCGGCGCCAGGGGCGGCGGAGGCGGGGGCACCATGCCCCGTAGATTGACCGGTTCGACGCCGGTCGGCAGGTGAAAGCCGGCCCGTTGTTCCCGGTTGCGCAGGCCGAAGATGGGCGCATCCACCGTTACCACCAGGGCCTGGTAGCCGGCCGCCTCGGCCCGCTGCACCAACTGCCGGGTGAAGCCCCGGTCCGGCTGAATATAAAGCTGAAACCAGAGGGGGATTTCGGCCTGGGCTGCAATGTCCTCCAGGGAACGGCTGGCCAGGGTGGAGACCGTCATGCCCGCCTGCAGGGCGCCGGCCCCCAGTATGGTGGCCAGCTCACCTTCGGGGTGAAAGAGCCCCTGATGGGCTACCGGGGCCAGAAAGACCGGGTGTTCCCAGGTATGGCCGAACAGCTGCAGCCGGGTATGGCCCCCCGCCACCTGGCCCAGGACCCGGGCATTGAGGCGCAACTGGTCGAAATCCTCCCGGTTCCGGCGAAAAGTCAGTTCGTCGGCGCTGCCACTGTGCAGATAGGCCCAGGCATTGTCGTCCAGACGGTGGCGGGCGTAGGGCAGGTAGTCGCTGACGGCAGCGATGTCCTGGGGAATGCGCTCCAGGAGCGGGGCGTGGAAGGCCATGGCGTTATTCTCGTCAGGGGATTTCAGGGGGCGGCACGGCAGAAGCGTTCGCGGAAGAGAAAGCCCTGGACCAGGTCGAAGCCCAGGCGCCGGGCCAGCTTCAGGTCATTGGGTGTTTCCACGCCCTCGAGCACGGTGCGCACGCCGAGGCTGCGGGCGGCCGGCAGGGTCCAGGCGAGGATGGCGGTACGCCGTTCCCGTTCTGGCGAGTCGGCCAGCCAGGAGCGGTCGAACTTGAGGTAGGCCGAATCGTTGAGGGCGGCGAAAGAGATGAGGCCGCGGGAGGCGGCCAGATCGTCCATGGCCAGGCGGATGCCGGCGGCCTTCAGTTCTTCCACCAGGCGGTGGGAGAGGGCCACGTCGCCCATGTCCAAGTTCTCGATCACTTCCACCACCAGGCGCTTTTCGTAGGGCCGGAATAGCTCGGTGAAGGCATTGTGGCCGGTGGGGGCGTAGCCGGCGGCGAAACTGTCCGGGTCAAGATTGACGAACAGCAGTCCATCCGGCGGGGCCAGGGCCAGTTGCAGGCGCTTGGTCTCCAGCTCGGCGTGGTACAGCAGCAGGGGATTGTGGTGCAGGGCCTGGAAGACCTGGTCCGGTACCAGGGCGCTGCCGTCGGCGGCGGTGAAGCGAGCCAGGGCTTCCCAGCCCAGGGTGTCGCCACTGGTCGGGCAAACCAGGGGCTGGTATTCGACGGCGAAACGGCGGGAGAGGAGGGATTCGAGAATCTGGTGTGGGTGCATGGTGAAGGCTGGCCCGGCGCCGGTGACGCCGGGCCGGAACGGCTACAGTCGGGTGGCGTAGTACTCCACGACCCGCTGCAGATCCAGGGGGAAGGGGGCGGATTCGCCGTCCGGCAGGTGGGTCAGCCGGGCGGTCGTGTGGGCCTCGTCGAAGGCGATCCACTCCGGCCGCTCCAGGGCCGGCTCGGCCAGGGCGGCGCGGATGGCCAGCAGGTTGCGGCTCTTTTCCGTCGGGCCGAAGGCGTCGCCGGCCTTGAGGCGCATGGAGGGAATGGTGGCGCGGCGGCCGTTGAGGGCGATATGGCCGTGGCTCACCAGTTGCCGGGCGGCAGGAATGGTGGGGGCGAGGCCGGCGCGGAAGACCAGGTTGTCCAGGCGACGTTCGAGGAATTCGACAATCTTGCTGCCGGTGGCACCCTGCTTGCGGCGGGCATCGACGACGATGCGCCGCAGCTGGGTTTCGGAAACGCCGTAGTTGAAGCGCAGCTTCTGCTTTTCCATGAGCTGCAGGCCGAATTCGGATTTGCGGCCGGCGGCCTTGCGGGCGCCGTGCTGGCCGGGGGGCTGGTTGCGCTCACCCATGGATTTGCGGGAGAGGCCGGGCAGGTCGGTGCCCAGGGCACGCATGATCTTGAGGCGGGGGCCGGTGTGGCGGGACATAGGTTCTTTCTCCAGGTGGGGCGCGGGGCTTTAGTGCAGGGCAAGGCCGGCGGTGGCCAGGGGCGGGTGGCTGACGGCGATGGAGGCCGGATGGCAGTCGACGGCTTCCCAGCTGTCGAGGGCCTCCAGGAGGACCTCCCGCAAGTGGGGGTTGAGGCCGTCGGCGGCCGCGATGCCGCGCAGATGGCTGCGCAGGGCGTCGGTCTTGGCCGGGGTGGCGCCGCGCAGCGCCGAGGAGGAAAGAAGGTGGATGACGGCAGCCAGCTGCAGGTCCATTGGCATTTCAGGGATGTCCATGGCCATGGAAATACTCCGAAAACAATCGCTGGCTGGCCGGGCCGCAGGGCGCCGGTGGGGCTGGCTGGGTGAAAGAAAAGGACGCTCGTTCCTGCGGAAAAAAGGGAGCTGGCTGGCCCGAGGGTTGGCTGGCCGCAAGAGGGTGATGCGTCGAGAGTGACGGATTCCTTTGGGGTTACTTTGGGGTTACTTGGTGAGGATCAGCTTGTTCTCGCGGGTCAGGCGCAGCAGGTAGCACTGGCCGGCGTGCTCGATGCACACCGTGTTGTTGCCGCGGAAGAGCTGACGGCTGGCCAGCACCGGGGCCTGTCCCGGCGGAGGGGAGTCCACCGTGACCACTGCCAGGGTGGGTTTGATCTCGTTGCCGTGGTTCATGGACGCGCTCCTGGGAGGGTGACAAAACCGAGTTTGACGATGCCGGCTTCCTTGGCCGCCGCCATCAGCTCGGCGACGCGCTGGTAGCGGGTTTCCTTGTCGGCGGAAAGGTGCACTTCCGGCTGGGGCTGCTGGGCGGCGCTGGCGGCCAGACGGCGGACCAGTTCCTCCTGCTGGATTTCGCTCTGGTTCCAGTACAGCTTGCCGGCTGCATCCAGGGCCAGGTTCACTGTATCGGGCTTGGGGTCTGCCGGGGCGGCGCTGGCCTGGGGCAAATCCACCTTGACGGCCTGGGTCATCAGGGGGGCGCAGACGATGAAGATAATCAGCAGGACCAGCATCACATCCACCAAGGGCGTGGTGTTGATGTCGGCCATGGGCTGGGAGGGGCCCGATTCGAAGCCGCCGAATGCCATTTACGCCACCTCTGCCAGCTTGCGGGTCGCTGCAGTGCTGCGACCTTGGGGGACGACGGGGGATTCGGCCATAGGGTGGCCGGTGGTCAGGAAGGTGTGGAGGTCGTGGGCAAAGGCATCCAGATCGCCGCCGATGACGCGCAGGCTGCGGTTGAAGGTGTTGTAGGCCAGCACGGCGGGAATGGCGACGAAGAGGCCGGCAGCGGTCATGATCAGGGCTTCGCCGACGGGGCCAGCCACCTTGTCGAGGCTGGATTGGCCGGTCATGCCGATGGTGGCCAGGGCGTGGTAGATGCCCCAGACGGTGCCGAAGAGGCCGATGAAGGGAGCGGTGGAGCCGATGGAAGCGAGCAGGGTCTGGCCGCCTTCCAGGTGGCTGGAGGTGCGGGCGATGCCCTGGCGCAGGGCACGGGTCACCAGTTCGCTGGCGGAAAGGTGGGAATCCAGGTGGGGCGCGCTACCGGCATGGCTCTGGAAGTGGCTGACGGCCTGGCTGCCGCGGCGGGCCAGTTCGGCAAAGGGTGCGGCCGGTTCCAGGCGCTCCAGGCCTTCCTGCAGGTTGGCGGCGTGCCAGAAGCTATCCATGGCCACCGGCGCCGTGCGGCGCAGGTTCCAGATTTTCCAGCCCTTGCCGAGTATCACCGCCCAGCTGGCCACGGACAGGCCCAGCAGCAGGATGGCGATGGCGTGGGAAACGAAGTCCCCCTGGGCCCAGAAAGTGGCGAAATCGAAATTGGCTTGCATGGGGTTTAGCTTTCCAAACTGAATGAAATGGGAATGACAACCCAGGAGGAGACCGCCTCGCCACCCTGGCGGGCCGGCACGAAGCGCCAGCGCTTCACGGCTTCCAGCGCAGCGCTATCGAGGCGCGGGCTGCCTGAGGTCTGCTTGAGTTCCACGTTGTCCGTATTGCCGTTGGGCAATACGTGGGCCCGTAGCCACACCTTGCCCTGTTCGCCCATGCGGCGGGCGGCCGGCGGGTAGATGGGGCGGGGGTTCTGCAGGTAATCGGCATCAAAACGGGCTTCCACCACCGGTGCCGGCGCGGCGGAGGCCGGTGCTGCGGCCGCCGGGGCGGGCGGTGGCGGTGCCGCCGTGGTGATGGAGGCGGGCGTGGGGGCCGGGGCCGGCTCGCTCTTGGTGGGGCGAGGCGCCGGGGTTTGCTGCTTGACCACGGGTTGGGGCTTCGGCGGGGGCGGCAGCGGCTTGGCCGCGGGTTCGGGTGCTGGCGCCAGAAGGGCGACGCTCAGCACCTGGGGCGGCTCGATAGGCGTTGGCTGTGCCGTGCCGGAAACCCACGCCAGGGCGGCGCCGTGCAGCAGCACGGCGGCTCCGATCCAGTAGCTCCGGCTTTGCCAGTTACTGTCCGAATCACTGGCATATGGCATGGCTGAAACCAGCATGGCGGGTTGCTTTCTGAGAATTGGTGTTAAATAGCAATGGTTCTTATTCTCTAGATAATGAGAATGGCTGTCAACATCGATCGAAGTGCACTGCTTTCTTTCTCGACCGCCCCGCCTATCCTCATGAAACCCTCTGTGGGCGGGTCCCTGACGTATAATTAAGGACTTTTATAAGGAGACTGATTCATGAATATCGAAGCCCTGTCCATTGGTAAGGACATCCCCAACGATTTCAACGTGGTCATCGAAATCCCGGCCCGCGCCCCCGGCATCAAGTACGAACTGGACAAGGATTCCGGCGCCGTGCTGGTGGACCGTTTCATGTCCACCCCCATGCACTACCCCTGTAACTACGGCTTTGTGCCCCACACCCTGTCCGACGATGGCGATCCCGTGGACGTACTGGTGGTCACCCCCTACCCGCTGCACCCCGGCGTGGTCGTGCGCTGCCGCCCCGTCGGCATCCTGCACATGGAAGACGAAGCCGGTATGGACGCCAAGGTCCTGGCCGTGCCCGTTTCCAAGCTGACCTCCCTCTACGACAACGTCAAGGAAGTGGCCGACCTGCCCGACCTGCTGCCGAAGATGATTGGACACTTCTTCGAGCACTACAAGGATCTGGAACCCAACAAGTGGGTGAAGGTGAAGGGCTGGGGCGACGTGGAAGCCGCCAAGAAGGAAATCACCGAAGGCGTGGCCCGTTACGAGGCCTCCGGCGACAAGCCCGCTTTCTGAACGGCATGAGGCCGGGGGGACGCTGGTTCCCCCGCCCTTTGTCTTTTGGTTGTCGCTGTCGCTGTTGTTGTTGCTGCTCCTGTTGTTGTTTCCTGCTGTTGTACTTCCGTTTTTCCCGCCGATTTCCGGCTGCGCCGCGCTACTGCGCCGATTTCGTTCATTTCGCTCATTTCGCCCATGTCCTCCGTGTTTCCCCAGTCCTCCCTGACGGTCGCCGTCCTCCAGTGCAATGCCGTGGTCGGCGATCTGGCCGCCAACCGCGCCCGTCTTGCCGCTGCCGCCCGGACCGCCCTGGAACGGGGGGCCGACCTGCTGCTGACGCCGGAGTTGGGCCTCTGCGGCTATCCGCCGGAAGACCTGTTGCTGCGCCCCGATTTCTACCGGGCTTGCGCCCGCGAACTGCAGGCTCTGGCAGCCGAGGTGCCGGATATCGGCCTGATCGTCGGCCACCCCCTAGAGGCTGACGGCCGCCGCTACAACGCCGCCTCCTTCCTGAAGGATGGGCGCATTCAGGCCACCTACCGCAAGCACCGTCTGCCCAATTACGAGGTGTTCGACGAAGAGCGCTACTTCGATCCAGGCAGCGAGGCGTGCCTCATCGAGGTCAAGGGCTGGACCCTGGGCCTCAACATCTGCGCCGACGTCTGGGAAGCCGGTGCCGCCGAGCAGGCTGCCGCCGCCGGCGCCCAGGCCCTGCTGGTGCTCAATGCTTCCCCCTATCACATGCACAAGGAGCGCGACCGCCTGGCCGTGTTGCGCGACCGGATTGCCGCTACCGGCATTCCCCTGATTTACGCCAATCTGGTGGGCGGCCAGGACGAATTGGTGTTCGACGGCGCCTCCCTGGCCCTGTCGGCTGACGGCAGCGTCGGCGCCAGCCTGCCCCGTTTTGAAGAGGCGCTGGAGCTGGTACAGCTGCAACCTGGTGGCCGGGTCGCCGGCCTGCTGCTGCCCGAACCGTGCGTTGAGGAACAGGTGTACCGCGCCCTGGTACTCGGAGTGCGGGACTACATCGGCAAGAACGGCTTCAAGGGCGCCGTCATCGGCCTCTCCGGCGGCATCGACTCAGCCCTGACCCTGGTGGTGGCTGCCGAGGCTCTGGGGGCCGACAAGGTGCGGGCCATCATGATGCCATCGCCCTACACCGCCCAGATGAGCCTGGACGATTCTCGCCAGCTCGTCGAAACCCTGGGCGTGCGCTACGACGAAATTGCCATTGCCCCGGCCATGGGCGTCTATGGCGAGATGCTGGCCCAGGAATTCGCCGGCACCGCCGCGGATACGACGGAGGAAAACCTCCAGGCCCGCATTCGCGGCAACATCCTCATGGCCGTTTCCAATAAAAGCGGCAGCCTAGTGCTGACCACCGGCAACAAGTCCGAAATGGCCGTGGGCTACTGCACTCTTTACGGCGACATGGCCGGCGGCTTCGCCGTCATCAAGGATCTGGCCAAGACCTTTGTTTACCGCCTGTGCCGCTGGATCAACCGGGAACGGGAGATCATTCCCGACAACATCATCGTCCGCCCCCCTTCCGCCGAGCTCAAGCCGGACCAGAAGGACCAGGACAGCCTGCCGCCCTACGAGGTGCTGGACGCCATCATGGAAGCCTATATGGAGCAGGACCTTTCCCCCCGGGAGATCCTGGCCCTGGGCTACAGCGAGGCCGACGTGCGGCGGGTGGTGCGGCTGCTCAAGATCAGCGAATACAAACGTCGCCAGTCCCCGGTTGGCATCCGCGTCACCCAGCGGGGCTTCGGCAAGGACTGGCGTTACCCGATCACCAACCGTTATGCTGACGAATGGTGAAACCGGCGCACGGTTCCGGCATTCGGTTGGGAATGCCCGGCGGCGGCACAGAATTTAAATAAGGAGAGTCCATGAAAAAGATCGAAGCCATCATCAAGCCCTTCAAGCTGGACGAAGTGCGCGAAGCCCTGTCCGAAATCGGCGTGACCGGCCTGACCGTCACCGAGGTCAAGGGCTTTGGCCGCCAGAAGGGCCACACCGAGCTGTACCGCGGCGCCGAATACGTCGTGGACTTCCTGCCCAAGATCAAGGTGGAACTGATCGTTTCCGACAACACCGTGGAGCCGGCCATCGACGCCATCGTCAAGGCTGCCCATACCGGCAAGATCGGCGACGGCAAGATTTTCGTCATGCCCGTCGAGCAGGTGGTGCGCATCCGTACCGGCGAGACCGACGAAGCCGCCATCTGAACGTTGCCTCGGACAGCGCCGACAACGTGGCCGGCGCCAGGCTTCCTGGTCCTGTACGCATACTGTCTGGCACCTGGCAAAAAGGCCATCCGTGAGGATGGCCTTTTTGTTTTCTACGCTCGTCTTGGTTGTCGCCCTGATTGTCGCCTTGGTCGCCCGCTGAGGCTTGCTGGATGCGCTTCTCTGTGGGGTAGGGCTGGAGAACAAGGCGGGGCGCGGCTTCACGGGGATGAGTAGGCGAGATGCCCCCCCTGCTTGCCTCTCCAGGCAATGCCTGGAAAGCGGAGGACTCGGGGCGACATGCCGTAAAGACAACAGCAGCCGGCCCCGGGCGATGATCCTGCGCCTGCGCCCCGGCATTGCCGGTTGGTGTTCAGACCGGCTTTGGGTTCGACGCCCCGTCGCTGCTGCCGGCGCCGCCTTCCCGGTGGGGATTGCGCAACAGCACCAGCAGGGCGCCGCTGCCGCCATCTGCCGGCTTGGCTTCGCAGAAGGCCAGCACTTCCGGGTGCTGGGCCAGCCAGTTGCGGGTGAGATGCTTCAGCAGGGATTCGCCGCCGGGGGAACTGAGGCCCTTGCCGTGGATGATACGCAGGCAGCGCTGGCCCCGCCGGCCGCAGCGGGCCAGGGCAGCGGTGAGGAATTCCCGGGCTTCATCCCGCGTGTAGCCGTGCAGGTCGATTTCCGTTTCCACCGTGATACGGCCGCGGCGCAGGTCCGCCAGCAGGCGGCCGGGCGCGCCGGGGCGCAGGTGATCACCCTCGGCCGGCGCATCGGCCCGGTCCGACAGGGGCGGCGGTGCGGGCTGCCCGGCCGATGGCTTGGGTATTTCTTCCATCTGGGGCTGGGGCTGGGGCCGGGGGCGTGGCGGCGGCCGGGGGCGGTCGATATCCGCCTGGTTCTTGTCCGGCAGCGGGGTAGTGCCGCCGACAGCGCGGCGAAAGAGGGCGGTCGGGTCGTTGTCCGGCAGATCCGCCAGAAAGGCTTCCAGGGTATCGGGGCCGGCCTTCGCTTCGGCAGCCTGGGCGCGGCGTTTCTGTCGCGACAGCCGGGGGCCGACTTCGGCCCGGCCGCCGTCCTTGATGGGCGTGACGTCGCCGACGCTGGCCTGGAACAGGGCAGCGGGGTCGTTGGGGTCGAAGGCCCGGGGCCGCGGCGGGGTCGGTTCCAGAGTTTCCTCAACCGTGCGGGGCCGGGGGCGGGGTGCCGGTGGGGCCTTCTTCAGCTGGGCCCGGTTGTCCGCCGCCATGGGCGTGGTGCCGGCGAAGGCTTCGGCCAGCAGGCTGGCCATGTCTTCTTCCGCCGCAGCGGGGGCGAGCGGTGTAGCAGCAACCTGGGGTTGGGGCGTGGGGGAGTTCTTGGCGGGCGCCGGGCGGGTTTTCAGGTCCCGCAGGGCCTGAAAGGGGGAGCCGGGCGCCGCCGGGGGGCGGCGCACCATGGAACGATCAGGCCTGGGTGGTTTCCAGGCTGTCTAGGTAGCGTTCGGCGTCCAGGGCGGCCATGCAGCCGGTGCCGGCGGAGGTGCAGGCCTGGCGGTAGATGTGGTCTTGCACGTCGCCGGCAGCGAAAACGCCGGTGATGCTGGTCTGGGTGGCGTTGCCGGCACGGCCGGCCTGGGTCACGATGTAGCCGTTTTCCAGTTCCAGCTGGCCTTCAAAGAGTTCGGTGTTGGGCTTGTGGCCGATGGCGATGAAGACGCCCATCACCGGTACTTCCTTGGTTTCGCCGGTATTCACGTGCTTCACCTTGAGGCCGGTGACGCCGCTGTCGTCGCCCAGCACTTCTTCCAGGGTCGAATCCCACAGCACGGTGACCTTGCCTTCTTCCACCTTCTTCATCAGCTTGTCCTGGAGAATCTTCTCGGACTTGAACTTGTTGCGGCGGTGGATGACGGTGACGTGGCTGGCGATGTTGGCCAGATACAGAGCCTCTTCCACGGCGGTATTGCCGCCGCCGACCACGGCCACGGCCTGGTTGCGGTAGAAGAAACCGTCGCAGGTGGCGCAGGCGGAAACGCCGCGGCCGGCGAACTTCTCTTCGGAAGGCAGGCCCAGGTACTGGGCGGAGGCGCCGGTGGCGATGATCAGGGCGTCGCAGGTGTATTCGCCGGAGTCGCCGATGAGGCGGAAGGGCTTTTCCTGCAGCTTGGCGGTGTGGATGTGGTCGAAGATGATCTCGGTCTCGAAGCGCCGGGCATGTTCCTCGAAGCGCTGCATCAGTTCGGGGCCCTGGATGCCTTCGGCGGCGGCGGGCCAGTTATCCACTTCGGTGGTGGTCATCAGCTGGCCGCCCTGGGCCAGACCGGTAATGAGCACAGGTTTCAGGTTGGCGCGGGCGGCATAGACGGCGGCGGTGTAGCCGGCGGGGCCGGAACCGAGAATGAGCAGGCGGCTGTGGCGCTGGGTGGTCATGGCGTTTCTCTCTTGGGTCGGTTTCAGGTCGGAGGGAAATTATAGCGAAAGCGCCGTTTCTGCACCCAAAGTGTCCGTGACGAATTTGGCATATGGAATTTGGCATATAATTGCGAGCCAATATTGAACGTACAAAGACAACAAGGGCGAATATGCAGGTTGGGAGAGGGCTGAGCCTGGCAACGTTGCGCAACGTACCGATGTTCGAACGGGTGCCTGACACTGAACTGGAGCATCTGGCACGGGTGGCCTGCTACCGCAAGGTACCGCGCGGCACTACCATCGTGCGCGCCGGTGACAGCACGGATTCCTTCTACATTCTCATTTCCGGCAGCATCAAGGTGCTGAACAGCGACGAGGAAGGGCGGGAGGTCATCCTGGCCATTCTCGGTGCCGGCGAGTTCTTCGGCGAAATGGGGGTGATTGACGGTTCTCCCCGCTCCGCCGACGTGCTGGCCATTGAGCCCTGCGAACTGCTGGTCATCGCCAAGCCCGATTTCCGCCGCATGCTCACCGAACATGCGGACGTGGCCCTCTACCTCATGCGCAGCCTGGTGCAGCGCCTGCGTGAGGCCGACCGCAAGATCGAAAGCCTGGCCCTGATGGATGTCTTCGGCCGGGTGGCCAACCTGCTGCTGGAGTTCTCCGAGGTGCAGGAAGGCCGCCGCATCGTCACCCGCAAGCTGACCAAGCAGGACATCGCCAAGATGATCGGCGCCTCTCGGGAAATGGTCAGCCGGGTGATGAAGGACCTGGAAACCTCCGGTTACATCGAAATTCAGGACGGCCGCATCGTCCTCAACGAAACCTGAACGCCCGGTGCCGCTATAATCGGGCGGAAGACCAACTGCTTCCCTGCCCATGGCCGTTCCCCAATCCGCCCGCCGCAACTCCGAAAAAGCCCCCAGCCCCCTGCCGGAAAAGATAGCCATCATCCTGCAGGAATCCCGCTGGCTGGCCCTGGTGGTGTTTGCCGGGTTCCTTTCCCTGGCCCTCTGGGGCTATGACCGGACCGACCCGGGCTGGTCCCACGCCGCCCAGGTAGATGCCCTGCGCAATCCGGCGGGCCGTTTCGGCGCCTGGATTTCCGATCTGCTGCTCTACCTCTTCGGCGCCTCCGCCTGGTGGTGGGTCACCCTCATGCTGGCCCTGGTCTGGTGGGGCTACCGCCGCCTGGATGGGCTGCGGGGCAACGGCGACCGTCGCCCCCTGATCGTTGCCGCCATCGGCTTCCTCATCCTGCTCATTGCCAGTTGCGGCCTTGAGGCCATTCGTTTCTACACCCTGCGCACCCCGCTGCCCCTGGTGCCCGGCGGCATGCTGGGCCTGGAGCTGGGCAACGCCGCGGTCGGCGCCCTGGGCTACACCGGCGCCACCCTGGTGCTGCTCACCGGCGTGGTGCTGGGCTGGAGCCTTTTTTCCGGCATGAGCTGGCTCACTGCTTTCGAGCGCCTCGGCACCCTGGTGGAGGGCAGCTATTTCGGCGTGCGCAGCCTGGTGGAGCGCTGGCAGGACCAGCGCATCGGCCGTGAAGTGGCCCGGGAGCGGGAAGCAGTGGTGGAAGTGGAGCGGGCCCGGGTGGAAGACCACGAGCCCATCCGCATCGAAATCGTCGAGCCGGAAATCGAAGTTTCCACCAAGGTGGAAAAGCGCATCGAACGGGAGCGCCAGACGCCTCTTTTCCCCGAAGCGGTGGAAGGCGGCCAGTTGCCGCCCCTGCACCTGCTGGACCCGGCACCGCCCCAGACCGACATGCCGGCGGCGGATACCCTGGAATTCACCTCCCGCCTCATCGAACGCAAGCTGGCCGACTTCGGCGTCCAGGTCAAAGTGCTGGCAGCCTATCCTGGCCCGGTCATCACCCGCTATGAAATCGAGCCGGCGGTGGGCGTCAAGGGCGCCCAGATCGTCAATCTGGCGCGGGACCTGGCCCGGGCCCTGGCGCTCATTTCGGTGCGGGTGGTGGAAACGGTGCCCGGCAAGTCCTGCATGGCCCTGGAACTGCCCAACCCCAAGCGCCAGGCCGTGCGCCTCTCGGAGATTCTCTCCAGCAAGGCCTATTACGATTCCGCCTCGCCCCTCACCGTGGCCCTGGGCAAGGACATCGGCGGCCAGTCCACCGTGGCCGACCTGGCCAAGATGCCCCACCTGCTGGTGGCCGGTACCACCGGCTCCGGCAAGTCGGTGGGTATCAACGCCATGATTCTCTCCCTGCTCTACAAATCCACCGCCAAGGACGTGCGCCTGATTCTGGTGGATCCGAAGATGCTGGAGCTTTCCATCTACGAAGGCATTCCCCACCTGCTGGCACCGGTGGTGACCGACATGCGCCAGGCTGCCAACGCGCTCAACTGGTGCGTCGGCGAGATGGAAAAACGCTACAAGCTGATGAGCGCCATGGGCGTGCGCAACCTGGCAGGCTTCAACGCCAAGATCAAGGAAGCGGCGAAGAACGAGGTGAAGATTCCCAACCCGCTCTCAATCACCCCCGAATCTCCCGAGCCGCTGACCGAGCTGCCCTACATCGTGGTGGTTATCGACGAGCTGGCCGACCTGATGATGGTGGTGGGCAAGAAGGTGGAAGAACTCATCGCCCGCCTCGCCCAGAAGGCCCGGGCTGCCGGCATCCACCTGGTGCTGGCCACCCAGCGGCCGAGCGTGGACGTGATCACCGGCCTGATCAAGGCCAACATTCCCACCCGCATCTCCTTCCAGGTCTCCAGCAAGATCGACTCCCGCACCATCCTCGACCAGATGGGCGCAGAAGCCCTGCTGGGCCAGGGTGACATGCTCCACCTGACCCCGGGCAGCGGCTACCCCAACCGGGTGCACGGTGCCTTCGTCGCCGACGATGAAGTGCATCACGTGGTGGAATACCTGAAGAAGACCGGCGCCCCCGATTACGTGGAAGACGTGCTCACCGGTGCCGGCAGCGATGACGAGGGCGGCGACGGCGAAGGCGGCGACGATCCCGAAAACGACCCCATGTACGATCAGGCCGTGGAAATCGTCCTCAAGACCCGCCGGGCCTCCATTTCCTTGGTCCAGCGCAACCTGCGCATCGGCTACAACCGGGCTTCCCGCCTCATCGAAGCCATGGAAAAGGCCGGCCTCGTTTCCGCCATGGATGGCCGCGGCGGGCGCGAAGTGCTGGGCCGCAAGACGGAAGAATGATGAAAATCTCCTCCAAGAAGTTCCTCCTGGCTGTACTCCTGTCCGCTTCCCTGCTGCCCGCCGCCGCCCAGGCCGCCGGCGTGGCCAAGCTGAAGAGCTTTCTCGACGGCACTCGTAGTATGCGGGCTGAATTTACCCAGACTGTGGTGGCAAAAAGTGGCCGCAAGCCCCAGAACTCCACCGGCCTGATGATGTTTCAGCGCCCCGGAAAATTCCGCTGGCAGGTGGAAAAGCCCTATCCCCAGCTGATGGTGGGGGATGGTGAAAAATTCTGGATCTACGACCCGGAATTGAAGCAGGTCACGGTAAAGAAGATGGGCAAGGCCCTTGGCGCCACCCCGGCCGCCCTGCTGGCCGGTGATGGTTCCGCCACGCTGGAAAAGAACTTCACCCTCAGCGAAGGCGGGGAGAAGGATGGCCTGGAATGGGCCGAGGCCACGCCCAAGACGGCTGACTCCGGCTTTGAGAAGGTGCGCCTGGGCTTTGCCGGCGACCAGCTGCGGGCCATGGAGCTGCTGGATAGCTTCGGCCAGACCACTTCCCTCGTGTTCTCCCGCAGCGAGCGCAATCCCGCCCTGGCTCCCGGCCTGTTCCGCTTCACCCCGCCTCCCGGGGCTGATGTGGCCGGCGAGTAAGCGCCCGGGCGGCGGCTAGCGCGGGCCGGCCGCCTTCCGTTTTTATTGACGCGTTCAGCCTAGGGCTGGGCCTCATCCATCACGTAGCGTTGTGCCTCACCGTGGGCCAATGCACGCACCTGCCGCCAGCGTCGCCAGAAAACCGCCAAGGGAACCAGCAGGGTGATGGCGACAATCGCGGGCGGGGCATGGAACACATACATCGCCACCACGGGCGCCCCCCACATCAGCCCATCGTACTTTCCCATCGGCACCTGATTGCTGTCGCGCAGAAAGGTGTGGCAGTGGGGGCACTGGGGTTTCATTTTCTGTGGCCAAAACCAGCGCGCCGCTGGGGGCCATCCCACCCATAGGGGCTGCTCGAAACGCTGCGCGCAGCGGGGGCAATGGTGGCGGCCACGGGGTGGCTCCGGCATCAGCGCGCTGTCGCAGCATGAGCAGACATCAAGGGGCGTGGTGAGCGCCCGCCCGCAATTTGCGCAGGCGGCATGGGTATCGTGGGTCATGGCAACTGCTGGAGTGGTATCGCTATTCCGAGTCCCTTGATGCAGACGCGGCGGGGGTGTGCGTCGGCCCTCATTGGGCGCGCTCCTCGAAGCTCGGGGGGCAAGCCGTGCGGCGGGTACGTCGAGCCCGGAAATGCCGGATTGCCACGGAGAGCAGCAGGCCAGCCGAAAGCGGACTCAAGACCCAAAGCAGCAACTGGCACCAAAACAGCCCCAGGCCCAGCCAGGGCAACAGGTTGAAGGTGCCAATGAAACAGGGCTGCAGGCCCTTGAGGCCACCTTGGCAGCCAAAAAACGCGTAAGCCCAGAGGGCAAGCTGCCATCCCCCCAGGGGGACCAGGGTCGGCGCAGCAGCGAGAAGGTAGCGAACAAGCCAAGGCATGGCTCACCCAAACTCAGCACAGCCCAGCCGTGCGACAAGGCTCGGTAGGTAGGGAGAATGCCGGGGGGCAGGCATGGGGCGTTGTCTGGCCGTCGGGTTCAAGGTCGTACCGCTGCATCGCCAATGGAGCATTCCTTCTCGCGAAGGGCAAGGACTCGGCTCGCCAGCCATCCGCTGATAGCGCCGAAAAGGTAGCCGGCCAGCACATCGGCCGGGAAATGAGCGCCGACACTGATACGAGAAACACCAACCCATACCACGCACAGCGCCAGCAGTGCCTTCCACCGCCTTTGGCAATAGGGCCAGAAAACCCAGGCAACGAGCATGGCAAATGCGGAATGTCCGCTGGGGAAGCTATGGGGCTCCTTGAGTTCGGCCAGCACCGCCACACTGCCGCTTGGCAAGGCCATGAAGGGGCGAGGCATGTGGAAAGCGGCTTTGGCGGAAAACACCAAGAGCGCCGTGATCGCGCAGCCCACGACGAAGACAAGCAGCAAATCGGCAACCCGGCGCGCGTCGGGAAGGCGGGCAAGGCGCGGGCTTCGCCGCAACAGCCGGCTACTGACGAGCACCAGCAACAGCGCCAGCGCAATCCACAAGGCATTCCAGACATCGCCCAGTTGCGTGCCGGTCAGCATCAACAGATCAATGACAGGGCCACGGAAACCATTGATGGCGGAGAAAAGCTCGCGGTTAAAACCGCCCCATTCGTAAAGCACGGTAAGGGTCACGCTCGGGCCTTAACGTTGGAGGTAAGCAGATGGCCAACAACGAAATGCTCTGGCGGTCCGATTGACGGACTTGTTATGCATGGTGTGATTGTGCCAAAGCGATGGCTGCCTGAATGGCAGCACGAGCCTGAGGGCTGTTCTTCCAGCAAGTGGAGCCGACGATGGCCGAGGCTTGCGAAACGATGTCCAAAGCGTTGGCTTTGCTCAGGTGGGCCAGTGACTCAAACCCCATTTGTTCGAGGCGGGCCACGACCGTTGGGCCAACCCCCTTTACTCCCAGCAATGCCCGGCGTTCTTCCGGTGGGAATGGCATAGATGTCCTCCAGTGATGCATAGCGAAGTTGAGAAAAAGCCCCTGGTCGTCCGGTCGGAAGTGGGCGTCACGGCCAGCCTTTAGCTAAAGGCGTGCCACTTGCTGCGCGTCCAAGCGACCGAAGGAAGCCAATGATCTGTTCTTCGGTGAATCGCTTCTTCATGTCCAATCTCCTTGTCGAGAAAGATTGGACTCTAAAGTCAGACGCTACTCAATTCCGGGGGGACGTCGCAACGACCAAACTTTCTTTCTCTCCCATTGCGAGGGTTTAGGTCGCCTTTTCGCCAGCAATCTGTTGATTCGACGCCTACTTCGCTAGAGATTTGAGCCGGATCTAGCTCGGGTGCAGCGATTGAGAAATATGCGTACGTTTCGTTTGGCTCGGACATAAATAGAGGTGCCTAACGTGAAGGTAACCGGCCTGCGCGGCTCTTTGCGCAGGTCCGGTTGACCGCCAGGTTAGCCATAGCCGATGGCATAACTGACGTTAGCCCATATTCAACATGTCATTCAACTCAGACCAACGCAAGCAGCCTTCGGCTGCCTTATAGGCCGTTACCGCCTTTGCAAACCGAATACCGTATTTTTCAAAATCACCAATGTCTATTTTATTTTTACCGGCCGCAATAACATCTTGGTAAACCATGCGCAACATTTTTGCTATAAACCATGGGTTTCCCTCGCAGACAGAGTATATAAGATCACAGTTTCCATCAATGAAGTCAATGTCATCAATCTGGTGGGCAGCAAAGCAATTGTCGACGTAATCCTTTACTTCGTTTCTTGAGCCAAAACCAACTAGATTCATCCATAAGCTGAAAGATTTCAATAGGATTTCAGTGTCTACCCTATCTTCAAATCCCTTTTCATTCTTAATATTTTCCGCTGACACAACAAAAGTAATCTTCTTTGACGCTAGCACGTCAATATTTTGTCTCAACAAATCATAATTGGCTTTCGGTGGAAGATGGTTCAATTGATCACACACTACAATTATTTTTGTGTAGCCAAATTCACTTATTACACCCAATATTTCATCGAGTAACGCGAGGAATTCAAAAGGCATCAATGGCTTTCTAACCAAAGATAAGCTATTTGATTCTGTCGTGCTTCCTGATGCGATCATCTTTGCACCAACGGTGCTGGTCTTGCTACCGGACGACGCGATATTTTCGCTTGTCACTACTCTAAATATCCGCTTAAGAGTCTTCTTCGCTGCCGATGTTGCGTCAGTATTTCTCGGGTAACGTAGTGAATCCTCCAATAGTTCTGAGTAACTTTCCTTAAATACGTCAGTCCAAACGGAAGCGCACAATTTATGCGTTAGAACAGCAAGAAAATCCCCATAGATGAAATGAAATAACAAACCATCCGAAATTCTCAATATAAATGTGGTCGATTGTTCTCTGCCAAACTTCTCCAAACTAGTCAGTATCAGGCTACTTTTTCCGATACCGTATGAGCCACTGATGGATATGCTTTCATTGCTATGGCGCAATGCATATTCCATCTTTTCCAATTCAGCCTTTCGCGCAGTAAAAATTGGAGGTGTAACAGGATTATTGTGATCAAAGGGGTTAACTCGATCAATCATTTACGTCCTCTTCGTGAGTGGCTCTGGCTAACTAGTAGTAGACGACAAAAACGTCCAATAAAACGGGGACGTGTCCAATAAGCTGGAAAACCGGACAGCATTTTCCCTTGTGTGGCAATGGATTTGGATATATAACTGTTTATCCATACAGTATTTGGTTACCATGAAACCGGACATTCCTGACAAAGTGGTTGCAGCGGGCCCCCGTTTGGTCGATCAGGTGCGGGCGGCGGTACGCATTCGTCATTACAGCATACGGACCGAAGAGGCCTATGTCCATTGGGTGGTCCGCTATATCCGATTCAATGGCATGCGTCATCCGGGGGAGATGGGCGCGCGTGAGGTGACGGCCTTTCTCTCCCATCTGGCGGTCGAAAGGGATATCGCCGCAGCGACCCAGCAACAGGCCTTGTCAGCCTTGCTTTTCCTGTATCGGCAGGTGTTGGAGCTGGATCTGCCGTGGCTGACCGATCTGGTTCGTCCTAAGAAACCGGCGCGGTTGCCGACGGTTTTGAATCGGGATGAAGTGAAGCGGCTGCTGGACGTCATGCCTGTCGGGCAGGCTTTGATGGCCCGGCTGCTCTACGGGACAGGTATGCGGCTGATGGAGTGCCTGCGACTGCGAGTGAAGGACGTGGATTTCGACCGCGGAGAAATTCTGGTCCGCGAGGGCAAGGGGGCCAAGGATCGGGTCACCATGCTCCCCCGCACGCTGGAGCTTCCCTTGCGGGAGCAACTGGCCAGAGCCAGGACGTTGTTTGAACATGACCGGGAGAATGGCTTTCCTGGTGTGTATTTACCCCATGCACTGGAGCGCAAATACCCCCAGGCGGGAGCGACCTGGCCCTGGTTCTGGGTATTCCCTGCTGCCGGATTGTCGGTGGACCCGCGCTCGGGGATCGAGCGGCGGCACCATGCCCACGAAAAGGCCCTGCAACGGGCCATGAAGGAGGCAGCACGCCGGGCGGTTTTGTCCAAGCCCGTTTCTGTGCATACCCTGAGGCATTCCTTTGCCACCCATTTGCTGGATGCTGGCTACGACATTCGCACGGTGCAGGAACTGCTGGGCCATGCCGACGTTTCCACCACCATGATCTACACCCACGTGCTCAACCGGGGCGGGCGGGGCGTGGCTTCTCCCCTGGACAGGGCATGAAAGGCTGTCGTGCCCTTGAGGTAAACTGCGGCTTTTGCACGGGCAGTCCTGCTGCCGATGGATTCTGAGTGAGCGATCTTTTTTCCCAAGGTACGGTGGATGCCGGGGCACCCCTGGCGGAGCAACTGCGGCCCCGCTCGCCCGACGAGGTGATCGGCCAGCAGCATCTATTGGGGCCGGGCAAGCCTCTGCGTCTGGCCTTCGCGTCGGGCCAGCCCCATTCCATGATCCTGTGGGGGCCGCCCGGGGTGGGCAAGACCACCCTGGCGCGGATGATGGCGACCCAGTTCCACTGTGAGTTCATCGCGCTTTCCGCCGTCTTCTCCGGCATCAAGGAGGTGCGGGAGGCGGTGGCCCAGGCCGAGATGTGGAAGGCCCAGGGCAAGCGCACCATTCTCTTCGTCGATGAAATCCACCGCTTCAACAAGGCCCAGCAGGACGGCTTTTTGCCCTTTGTGGAAAGCGGCCTGTTCACCTTCATCGGCGCCACCACCGAGAACCCTTCCTTCGAGGTCAATTCGGCCCTGCTTTCCCGGGCTTCGGTCTATGTACTGAAGTCCCTGGACGAGGCCGAGATGGGCCAGCTGTTCGATCGGGCCCGAGAAAAAGCCCTGGCGGACCTGGATTTCGATGACGAGGCCCGCACCCGCCTGATCGGCCTGGCCGACGGCGATGCCCGGCGCTTCCTCAACCTGCTGGAGCAGGTGCGCACGGCGGCCCGCACCGCCAAGCTGGCCAAGGTGGACGGGGCTTTCATCGAAGCCACCATGGCCCAGAGCCTGCGCCGCTTCGACAAGGGCGGCGATGCCTTCTACGACCAGATTTCGGCCCTGCACAAGTCGGTGCGGGGCTCCAATCCGGACGGCGCCCTCTACTGGTTCTGCCGCATGCTGGATGGCGGCGCCGACCCCCGTTACCTGGCCCGGCGCATCGTGCGCATGGCCTGGGAAGACATCGGCCTGGCCGACCCCCGGGGCAGCGAGATCGCCATGAACGCGGCCCAGACCTACGAGCGCCTGGGCTCGCCGGAAGGGGAGCTGGCCCTGGCCCAGGCGGTGATCTACCTGGCCTGCGCCGCCAAATCGAATGCTGCCTACAACGCGTATAATGCGGCACGCGCCTTCGTCGCCAAGGACGGCTCCCGCCCGGTGCCCGAGCACCTGCGCAACGCCCCCACCAAGCTGATGAAGGATCTGGGCTACGGCAAGGATTACCGCTACGCCCACGACGAGGCCGAAGGCTACGCCGCCGGTGAGAACTACTTCCCCGACGGCATGGCGCCCGCCACCTGGTATCAGCCGGTGGAGCGGGGCCTGGAAATCAAGATCGGCGAAAAGCTCGCCCACCTGCGGGACCTGGATGCCCAGGCCGCCCGCAAAGGCAAAAAAGGCTAGCCACAGAGGGCGCAGAGGACACCGAGTGTCATGGCAGACCAACTGACCCAGCAGATTATCGGCGCCGCCATCGAGGTGCATCGTCTGCTGGGGCCGGGGCTGCTGGAGAGTGTCTATGAGGAGGCCCTCTGCCATGAAATGTCCCTGCGGGATATTCCCTTTGCCCGGCCAGCGCCTTGATCTGGTGGTGGCCGATGCCGTGGTGGTGGAGCTGAAGTCCCAACGGGCGCTGCCCGAAGCAGTATCGGCCCAGGTCTTGTCCTACCTGAAGGCAACTGGCTTGAAACGTGGTTTACTTATCAACTTTGGCGAGCCCAGGCTTGCCGACGGCGTGAAACGATTTTCTCTGTGATCTCTGTGCCCTCTGTGGCAAAAAGGTTTTGATTCCATGCTCGACATTCAACTGCTCCGCAACGACCTCGATGCCGTGGCTGCCCGCCTGGCGACCCGCGGCAAGGCTATCGACTTCACCCAGTTCTCCGCCCTGGAGGCCGAGCGCAAGACCCTGCAGACCCGCACCCAGGAGCTGCAGGCCAGCCGCAATTCCCTTTCCAAGCAGATCGGCATGTTGAAGGGCAAGGGCGAGGATGCTTCCGAGGTGATGGCCCAGGTGGCCGCCATGAAGACCGAGCTGGAGCAGGCCGAGGCCCGCCTCACCGAGCTGCTGGGCGAGTTCAACGCCATCGTCGCCGCCATTCCCAACCTGCCCAATGAAACCGTGCCGGTGGGCAAGGACGAAACCGATAATGTGGAAGTGAAGCGCTGGGGCACGCCCCGCACTTTCGACTTCGAGGTCAAGGATCACACCGACGTGGGCGAATCCCTCGGCCAGCTGGATTTCGCCGTGGCCGCCAAGATTTCCGGCGCCCGCTTCTCCGTCATGAAGGGCCAGCTGGCCCGCCTGCACCGGGCCCTTGCCCAGTTCATGCTCGACACCCACACCGGCGAGCACGGCTACACCGAGGTCTACACCCCCTACCTGGTGAACGCCGCCAGCCTCTTCGGCACCGGCCAGCTGCCCAAGTTCGAGGAAGACCTGTTCAAGATCGCCCGGGCCGATGCCGAGCCCCTGTACCTGATCCCCACCGCCGAAGTGCCGGTGACCAACATCGTGCGCGACGAAATCCTCGCCGCCGAGGCCCTGCCCCTGAAACTGGTCTGCCACACCCCCTGCTTCCGTTCCGAAGCCGGCTCCTACGGCCGCGACACCCGGGGCATGATCCGCCAGCACCAGTTCGACAAGGTGGAGCTGGTGCAGATCGTGGCCCCCGAGAAGTCCGCCGAGGCCCATGAAGAACTGACCCGCCACGCCGAAACGATCCTGGAAAAGCTGGAACTGCCCTACCGCCGCGTCACCCTGTGCAGCGGCGACATGGGCTTCTCTGCCGCCAAGACCTACGATCTGGAAGTGTGGCTGCCGGCCCAGAACACCTACCGGGAAATCTCCTCCTGCTCCAATTTCGAGTCCTTCCAGGCCCGCCGCCTGCAGGCCCGTTTCCGCAACGAGAAGAACAAGCCGGAGCTGGTGCACACCCTCAACGGTTCTGGCCTGGCCGTGGGCCGCACCCTGGTGGCCATTCTGGAAAACTTCCAGAACGCCGATGGCTCCGTCACCGTGCCGGCCGTGCTGCGTCCCTACATGGGTGGTCTGGAGAAGATCGCCGCCGCTTGAGCGGAGTCGCTTCCTCAATAAAAAAGCCGGGAGTTTCCCGGCTTTTTTATTGCCCTGATTTTGAGATGGCCCTGAGAGGCAAGCAGGACGGGCATCCGCATCATGCCTGCCCGCCACTTGGCGTCCCTATTGCCTCTCCGGTAGGGTGGGGCGGAGATGCCCGTTTTTATTGCCTCTCCGGCCTGTCTTCGGCTCAGTGCCTTTTCTTGCCTTTCTTGTCGCCCTTCCGGTCGGGCGGGGGCAGGGGCGGGAAGTAGGGCGGCTCGTGGCGGTTGAGGATGTCGTAGAAGATGCGGATGTTTTCCACCATGATCACCGCCTCGCCCCCCCGGGCGCGGCCGCTTTTCAGGCGACGGTAATAGTCGGGGCGGGAGAGCAGGGGCAGCACCCGCTTCATCTCGAACCAGGAATCCGGGTCCGCCTCGGTGCTGGGGGCGATGGCCAGGCCGCCCTTCATGTGGCCCAGCCCCAGGTTGTAGGCCGCCAGGGCCATCCAGGTGCGGTCGGGCTCCTTCAGGGTGGCGGGCAACTGGTCGCGGATATCGGCCAGATAGCGGGCCCCGGCGCTGATGCTCTGCTTCGGGTCGAGCCGGTTGCCGACGCCGAGGCGGTCCGCGGTTTCTTCCGTCAGCATCATCATGCCCCGCACCCCGGTGGGGCTGGTGGCCAGCGGGTCCCATTGGGATTCCTGGTAGGCCAGGGCGGCGATGAGGCGCCAGTCGATGCCGGTGCGGGCCTGGGCCGATTCAAAGAGGGGGCGGTAATCCGGCAGCAGGCTGCGGGTGCGTTCCAGGAACTGCACCACGTCCAGCTGCTTGAGGCGGCGCACGTGGCCGAAGTAGCGGTCCTTCAGGCGGGTCAGGGTGCCGTCCCGGTGAATACGGCCCAGGAAGGCTTCGGCCTTGGAAACCAGTTCCGGGTCGGCGTCACTGGGGAACATCCAGGTGATGGGCTGGGCTTCGCCGACTTCAAGGCTGGAGGTGAGCTGGGGGTAGTAGTTCTGGGCGATGTCCAGCACTGGGCCGTCGGTCAGGGCCAGTTCGATGCGCTGTTCGGCCACGGCCTGGAGCAGGTCCAGGTCGCTCCATTCCGGGTGCTCCTGCACCAGCACCGGCGGCGTCAGGGCCGGCAGGCTGGCCAGCAGGTCGGCATGGCGGCTGCGGGCCACCACGTGCACGGTGCGCCCGGCCAGTTGCTCGGTGGTGGTGATGGGCAGGGAGGCTTCGTGCTGCACCAGCAGGTGACTGCTGTGGAAGAAGGGGGTGGTGGTCTGGAATTCGCTGTTGCTGCTGCCCGGGTGCCAGACCAGCCAGGCGGCGGCCATGTGGCCTTTGCCCCGGCGCAGGGCCTGGGGCACTTCCCGGTAGTTGCCCACCACTTCCAGGCGCAGCTTGCGGCCCAGCTCGGCGGCGAAGAGGCTGACCAGGTCGTGTTCGAAGCCCAGGCCGGCATCCGCCTTGTCTTCCTTGGCATCCTTGCCGTCTTTGGCGTCGCCGGTATAGGTCAGGGGGCCGGGGCTGGTCAGCACCACCAGCTCGTCGCTTTCCCGCCATGGCGCAGCCTTCCTTTCCCCACAGGCCTGCAGCAGGGGAAGGGAACACAGGACAAGCAGCAGCCAGCGGACCAGCGGTTGATGCATCCTCGCCTTTCCGGAGAAACCCGGGGAAAAAGTTCCCGGATTGTGCCATGGAGCCGTCAGGCCAAAAAGAGGTCGGACCATGCTAGAATTCGCCTCCCCGGTGAGGTACCGAAGTGGCCATAACGGCGCTGACTCGAAATCAGATGGTCAGGGAAACCTGGCACGTGGGTTCGAATCCCACCCTCACCGCCACCCTCTTGCAGCATCCCGTCTCCGGACGTCGCTAAAGCCCGCGCTCTGCGGGCTTTTTGCTTTTCCGGCGTTAGATTTTCGCCAGCAGGGCATGGTAGCGGGCCAGATCCTCGGCCGAGAAGCAGCAGAAGATCACTTCCTGGAGCGGGTGGTTGTGGTGGGCAAGCCATTCGCTGACGTGCTGTACGGCGATGGCGGCTGCGGCTTCCGGCGGAAAACGGTACACGCCGGTGCTGATGCAGGGGAAGGCCAGGGAAGTGCAGCCCGCATCCGTCGCGATCTCCAGGCAGCGCCGATAGCAGGCGGCGAGCAGGGCGGCCTCGTTCTGCCCGCCGCCGTGCCAGATGGGCCCGACGGTGTGGATGACGTGGCGGGCCGGCAGCCGGAAGCCGGGCGTCAGCTTGGCATCGCCGGTGGCGCAACCGCCGAGGGGGCGGCAGGCGGACAGGAGTTCGGGGCCGGCGGCTCGGTGGATGGCGCCATCCACACCGCCACCGCCCAGCAGGGTGGTATTGGCGGCATTCACGATGGCATCCACCGGCAGGGTGGTGATGTCGGCCTGGCAGGCAGTCAAACGGGTCGGCATGGGCGGAGATCGGGGTTGGGGGCGATGGGGGCGGTGGGCGGAAAAGCCGGGGTGGAGGAGGGCAGCTTAAAGCATCCGTGAAATCCGTGGTCGCCCATGGCAACATGCCCCTTCTCCCGTTGCCTTGATTCGACACCTTCCATGACCACGCCCCGCCTGTTCAGCACTTACGCCGATGTCACGCCCTATGTCACCAAGGATGGTTCGGTCATCCGCGAACTGATGCACCCCCTGGTGCAGGGCAACCAGGCCCAGAGCCTGGCGGAGGCAACGCTGCCCCCTGGTGGCCGCACCCTGCGGCATCGGCATCGCCTGACGGAGGAGCTTTACCATTTCACCGCCGGCCAGGGCGTCATGATTCTGGGCGAGGAGCGTTTTGCCGTGGTGGCGGGGGATACGGTAGCCATTCCACCGGGCACCGCCCATGGGCTGGAAAATCCAGGCCCCCAGCCCCTGGTGCTGCTCTGCGCCTGCACTCCCGCCTATGCCCACGACGACACGGAACTCCTGGAGGTGCAGCCATGAGCGGGGCGTTTGATTTCGATACGCCGGTGGAGCGGCGGGGTAGCGACAGCTTCAAGTGGGGGCGCTATGCCGGTCGGGAGGTGTTGCCCCTGTGGGTGGCCGACATGGATTTCGCCTCGCCGCCGGAGGTGCTGGCAGCGCTGCACGCCCGGGTGGATCACGGCGTCTTCGGTTACGGCGGCCCCACCGAGGCGGTGGTCGAATCGGTACGGGCGGCCCTGGTGCGGGACTACGGTTGGGCGGTGGAGGCGGACTGGCTCGTCTGGCTACCGGGCCTGGTGACCGGCCTCAATGTGGCCTGCCGCGCCCTGGCCGGGCCGGGGGAGGCGGTGGCCACGGCGGTGCCGGTGTATCCGCCCTTTCTTTCGGCGCCGGTCTTGTCGGAGCGGTCCCTGGTACGCGTTCCCCTGGCGTGCCGGGAGGGGCGCTGGGCTTGGGACTGGGATGCCCTGGAAGCCGTGCTGCAGGCCGATCCGCGGCCCCGCCTGCTGCTCCTCTGCCATCCCCACAACCCGGTAGGGCGGGCCTGGCAGCGGGAGGAGCTGGAGACCCTGGCCGATCTGTGCGAACGCTACGACGTGCTGGTGTGTTCCGACGAAATCCATGCCGACCTGCAATTGACGCCTGGGGCCCGGCACCTGCCCTTCGCCTGCCTGGAGCGGGAGGTTGCCCGCCGCAGCGTCACGCTCATGGCGCCTTCCAAGACCTACAACATTCCCGGCCTGTCCTGCGCCTTCGCAGTGGTTCCCGATGGTGCCATCCGTCGTCGCTTCACCCGGGCCATGGCCGGTATCGTGCCCCATGTGAATGTGCTGGGCCTGGCGGCCTGCGCTGCGGCCTATGCCCATGGCGGTCCCTGGCGCAGCGCCCTGCTGGATTACCTGCGGGGCAACCGGGATGCGGTGGCCCAGGCCGTGGCCGCCCTGCCTGGCATGGCCATGACCCTGCCGGAGGCCACCTATCTGGCCTGGATCGACCTGCGGGAAAAAGGGCTGGCCGACCCGGCCGCCGCCTGCGAGGCAGCGGGGATCGGTTTGTCAGACGGTCGGGAATTCGGGGCGCCAGGCTTTGTGCGGCTGAATTTTGCCTGCCCCCGCAGCACGCTGGAGCAGGCCCTGGCGCGCCTGGCTAGGGTTTGAGGGCGGGGTTGAGGCTGTAGGTGCCGGTAATGCTGGCCTGGGCGAGGATGTGCCCGGCCATGGCCTGCCGCGCATCGGCACCGGTAAAGGGGCCATCCAGGGGCAGTTGGGCGACATCCAGGGCAAACAGGGTGAAAATGTAGCGGTGGCGCAACGCGTCGTTCCAGGGCGGGCAGGGGCCGTCGTAGCCGAAGTAGTGGCCGCTCATGTCCCGGTCGCCGGCAAACCAGTGGGTGTAATCGTTGATGCCGTGGCTGGCGCCGTTACGGCTGGCGGGGCCGCTTTTGCCCCGGGGAGTGACGTCGCCGGAGTATTCACCGGCGGCAATCTCCCGGGTGTCCGGGGACAGGTTGATCAGCACCCAGTGGAAGAAATCCACCCGCGGCAGGCTGGCGGGCACGCTGCGTCCTTCCTGATTGACGTCGTCCCCCTGGGAGGGAACGTCTGGGTCGTGGCAGATGAGGGCGAAGGAGCGGGTGCCCTCGGGCACCTCCCGCCATTGCAGTTGGGGATTGCGGTTGCCGCCCAGGCAGACGTGGTGGCTGTCATGGGGAATGCAGAAGGCGAATTCGCCGGGAATGGGGGCGCCGTCCGTGAAGCTCTTGCTTTCCAGTATCACCTCGATCTCCTCCTGTAGGCAGCCGGGCCGCTGGGCGGCCGGCCTTTTATGGAATCCCGGAGCGAGGGGGCGTCTGGCGCCCCGGCCAGTGCGGCCCGTAGCCTATTCGGCCGCCCGGCGCCGGAAGTCCTTCATTCTAAAACCAAGCAGGGCCAGGGTGGCAAAGTAGGCGAAGATGCCGCCGCCCACCAGCAGGGAAAGGCGGATCAATCGTTGCAGGCCGCCGAAGGCCAGCCAGTCCGCTTCCCGGCCCATGCCGAACCAGAGGGCGGCCCCCAGGGCGGCCAGGGCCACCAGCAGCTTGAGCAGGAAACCAGCCCAGCCGGGCCGGGGGGTGTAAATGGCGTGGCGGCGTAAGCCCTGGAAAAGCAGGGCGGCGTTGAGGCAGGCCGCGAGGCCGATGGAGAGGGCGAGGCCAGCGTGGCGCAGGTCGAGGAAAACTACGAAGAGCAGGTTCATGGCCTGGGTGGCGAAGAGGGAGATCAGGGCGATCTTCACCGGGGTGCGGATGTTCTGCCGGGCGTAGAAGCCCGGGGCCAGCACCTTCACCAGGATCAGGCCGGTGAGGCCGACGGCGTAGGCAGCCAGGGCCTCCCGGGTGCGCAGCACGTCGGCGCCGGTGAAGGCGCCATGGTGGAAGAGGGTGGAGATGAGGGGGACACCGAGAATGGCCAGGGCCAGGGCGGCGGGCAGGGTGAGCAGCAGGCAGAGGCGGAGGCCCCAGTCGAGCAGATGGGCGTAGTCCTCAGTTTTGCCATCCGCGTGGTATTTGGCCAGGGAGGGCAGGAGGATGGTGCCGAGGGCAGCCCCCAGCAGGCCGGAGGGGAACTCCATCAGCCGGTCAGCGTAATAGAGCCAGGAGACGGCACCGTTTTCCAGGAAGGAGGCGAAGATGGTGTTGATGAGCAAGCTCACCTGGCTGACGGAAACGCCGAGCACGGCCGGGGCCATGAGCTTGAGGACGCGGCGTACCCCTTCATCCTTCCAGTCCAGGCGGAAGCGGGGCAGCATGCCGATCTTTTTCAGGGCCGGCAGTTGCAGGGCCAGTTGCAGCACCCCGCCGAGGAAGACGGCCCAGCCCAGCACCAGGGCCGGCTGGTCGAACCAGGGCGTGGCGAACAGGGCCAAGCCAATGAAGCTGATATTGAGCAGCACCGGCGTGAAGGCGGGCAGGGCGAAGCGGCTCCAGGTATTGAGCACGCCGCCAGCCAAGGCCACCAGGGACATGAACAATATGTAAGGGAAGGTGATGCGGGTCAGGCTCACCGTCAGTTCGAACTTGTCCGGCTCGGCGGCAAAGCCGGGAGCCGAGAGGTATACAAGAATAGGGGCGCCGGCCACACCCAGGGCGGTGACGACGGTGAGGGCCAGGAACAGCAAGGTAGCCACCCGGTCCACCAGATGGCGGGCTTCCTCGGTGCCGCGACGATTCTTGTATTCCCCCAGGATGGGGACGAAGGCCTGGGAAAAGGCGCCTTCCGCAAACAGGCGGCGCAGCAGGTTGGGCAACTTGAAGGCGACAAAAAAGGCGTCAGTGGCCAGGCCGGCACCGAAGGCTCGGGCGATGACGAAATCCCGGACGAAGCCGAGGATGCGGGAAAGCAGCGTCATGCCGCTGACGGTGACGAGGGCGCGAAGCAGGTTCATGGCTATTGTTATATAGGTGGGCCGGTGGTGGCGTTGGCTGGGGTGGCGCGGATTCGGTCGGACGCTGAAAGCATCGGCGGCGGAAGCGCCTGGAGATGCAAGCGTGCCACCGTCGCAGCCAGGGGGCGAAGGCGCCATATTAGCGGCATCGCCGGTGGAACGCTAAGAGTGGGGAAATATGGGCTTGGCAATATTCCCCTTGCCTTTTTTTTGATCTGCCGGTAAACTCGCGCGCTTTCGATCAACACCGTTTCAGGAAGAATTCCATGGCCAACAGCGCTCAAGCCCGCAAACGCGCGCGCCAGTCCGAGAAGCAACGCGCTCACAATGCCAGCCTGCGCTCCACGCTGCGTACGGCTATCAAGCGCGTCCAAAAGGCCGTTCTGGCCGGCGACAAGGCTGCTGCACAAACCGTTTTCCAGCAATCCGTCGGTACCATCGACCGCATCGCTGACAAGAAAATCATCCACAAGAACAAGGCTGCTCGCCACAAGAGCCGCCTGACCGCTGCGATCAAGGCCCTGGCTGCCTAATAGATCCTCCGGTCTGCGGATGTGAAAAACGGCACCTTCGGGTGCCGTTTTCTTTTGTGTGCTACCGGGGTCCTGGGATGGGTGCTTGAGTATTTTCCTGCGACTGCGGGATGTTCCGGGGTGGGGGGCTGGTGCTGGGTTGTGGCTTGGCCGAGGCAGCTCAGTTGCTGGGGCGTTCCACGCCTTCCACGACCTGCAGCTCATTGTCGTTGGCGAAGTTCAGCATGAACTTGTAAGCCATGGGTTCCAGCCGGCCCAGCTGGGCATCGACAAAAACGGCTTTTTCACCTTGAAAGGTGCAGGGGCCGACGAAAGGGGAGTATTTCATCTTCTTCTCGGCGCCGAAGGCTGACATGACGCCACAAAGGCGTTCCGCCCAGTCGCTGGGACGAAATTTCCGTCCCTCCCGGGTCAGGCCAACGATGACGAAGTTGGGGGCCAGTTCTGTTGTCATGTCTCCACGTATTCTTATCGACTCGCTCGAACCTTGCGGGTGGCGGGCGGGGTGGTGTGGATGTCGGCGTGTTGCCGACTGTTTGGCGCAGGGAGAGTCCTCCCAGCGCCGCGGAGCATTCTAGCAGAAATGCCACGGCCGTCGTGGATCTCGGAAGGGGATTTCGTCATGCGGAAAGCGTGCCTGGGTGTCGGGGCTGATTTTGCTGGGAAGGGTGGCAGAAGGGCGCCACAAAGTGGACTCGGAGCGTTGACCTGGGGCTACTGAGATGTCGGATGTGAGAGCCGGTGTTCGCCAGCTTTGGTTAGATAATGTCTAATAAAAAGAATCTACTACATTGCATTCCTAAATTCTGGTGCATATACTGAAGCTATCCCATTGAATTAAAGGGGCTGAAGGTGACGCCCGTTTTCTTTACCAAATTCAGTTTCCGTATCCGTACCCGCAGTGGCTCGGTGGTGGACAATCTGACCATTCAGGGGCGGGATGAAGGCGAGGCGCAACGCAAGCTGCGCCAGATGTATCGTGATTGCGAAGTGCTGGAAGCGCGTCGCCTGGCAGTGACCGGGCGGGCCGGAGCCAGCTTCGAGGAAGTGGTGGATTTGCTTTCCGGTTGAGGAAGAGATTCCGTCATTGCCAAGGGCGCCATAGGCGCCCTTTTTTTGCGTCTAGCGGGTGGGGTGGTGAGGCATGTCGGGTATTGCGGGTTGTGCTTATCCTGCGGTTGCAGTGCGGGGTCAGAGAAAGCCGCAGGTCCGCAGTTCGTCATGCAGGGCCAGATAGTCCTGGGCGCCGTTGCTGGCAAAGGCGTGGGTGAAGACGTCCCGGTTGAGGGAGGGGCTTTCGGCGACAGCCACGTTTTCAGAGATCGCCGTTTTGCACACTTCCTCGCCAAATGCTTCGGTCAGTCGGCTGCGGATGTCTTCGCTCATGCGGCGGCGGCGGTCGAAGCGGGTGAGGACGTAACGCTGGGCGACCCGGCGCTTGATGACCGGCTCCAGGATGTCCAGGGTGCGGGCCATATGGTGGGCGGCCTGGAGGGAAAGGAAGTCGGTGGAGACGGGGATGAGCACCCGCTCGACGGCAAAGATGGCATTCAGGGAAAGGACGCCGACGTAAGGGCAGCAGTCGATCAGGGTGGTGCGTTCCCCCTGTTCGCTTTCCAGGTGCTCCAGTCCCTGGCGTAGCTTGTTGAGGATGGTGGGGCCCTTGCCGTAGATGGAATCCACCTTGATCAGTTGCTGGTGGGAGGGGATGAGCTGGCCGATGTTCTGCCAGGGAATCTCCAGTTCGGCCAGGGAACGGTGATCCTGGTAAAAGGCAAAGAGGCTGTGCTCCGCTGCGGCAGGGGCGGCGCCGTGGATGCCGGAAAGGTGTCCCTGGGGGTCCAGGTCGAGGAGCAGGGGAGGGCGATTGTGGCGGATGCTGGCCGCCGCAAGATTGAGCGTGGTGGTCGTCTTGCCGACGCCGCCTTTCTGGTTGAATATCGCCAGCCGAGCCATGGTCAGGTCCTGTCTGATCTAGGTTTTACGGTCCTCTCGGGGCCGGTGTCGCCTATACAAGGGCGGGTTTTTCGCTTAATATTCAGCCTTCAGCAACCCCGTACTGTGGCCTTTTTCAATACAGTACTGCTTTGGGTACGGGGGCGCCAACAAGGCGGCGGCGTTTGCCGCCGTTTGTCATTCTCGCGCCCCTCGCCCGTCACTTCAAGGCAAGGTCCATGCCCCATCTGATGAATACCTACGCCCGTCTGCCGGTGGCTTTCAGCCATGGCGAGGGTAACTGGATTTTCGATACCGACGGCAAGCGTTATCTCGATGCCCTCTCCGGCATCGCCGTGAATACCCTTGGCCACAACCACCCCAAGCTGGTGGCTGCCATCGCCGGCCAGGCCGCCCGGGTGTTGCATACCTCCAATCTCTACCGTATTCCCCAGCAGGAAGAACTGGCCGATCGTCTGGCCGGGCTGTCCCGCATGGAAGAAGTGTTTTTCTGCAATTCCGGTTGCGAGGCCAACGAGGCGGCCATCAAGCTGGCCCGTTTCTTCGGCCACAAAAAGGGCGTGGATAACCCGGTCGTCATCGTCATGGAAAAGGCCTTCCATGGCCGTACCCTGGCGACCCTTTCTGCCACCGGCAACCGCAAGGCCCAGGCCGGCTTTGAGCCCCTGGTTTCCGGCTTCGTGCGGGTGCCTTACAACGACCTGCCCGCCATCCGCGCTGTCGCCGAGCAGAATCCCAATGTGGTGGCTGTGCTGCTGGAGATGGTCCAGGGTGAAGGTGGCATCCATGTAGCCGACCCCGAATTCCAACGTGGCCTGCGCAGCCTGTGCGACGAAAAGGACTGGCTGCTGATGTGCGACGAGGTGCAATGCGGCATGGGCCGTACCGGCACCTGGTTCGGCTTCCAGCATTCCGGCATCCTGCCTGACGTGGCGACCCTGGCCAAGGGCCTGGGCTCCGGCGTGCCGGTGGGCGCCTGCATGACCGCCGGCAAGGCGGCCGGCCTGTTCGGGCCGGGCAATCACGGTTCCACTTTTGGTGGCAATCCGCTGGCCTGCACGGCTGCCCTGACCACCATTGCCTGCATCGAAGAAGACCAGCTGCTGGCCAATGCCGTGACCCAGGGCGATGCCATCCGCAGCGGCCTGGCCGAGGCGCTGGCCGGTGTGGCCGGCATTGTCGATATCCGTGGCAAGGGCCTGATGATCGGTATCGAACTGGATCGCCCCTGCGGCGAACTGGTGGCCAAGGGCCTGGCAGCCGGTCTGCTGATCAACGTCACCGCCGACAAGGTGGTGCGCCTGCTGCCGGCGCTGACCTTCAGCGTGGCCGATACCCAGGAGCTGGTGCAACGCCTGGCCGCCCTGATCAAGGAGTTCCTGACGGCCTGAGGCAGTTGGGGAGGGGAGATCGCTATGTCGTCTATCAAGCACTTTCTGCAATTCAAGGACTTCACCCGGGATGAGTTCGACTATCTGTTCGCACGCACCCGCTGGATCAAGGACCAGTTCAAGAACTACAAGCAGTACTGGCCCCTGACCGACCGCACCCTGGTGATGATTTTCGAGAAGGCCAGCACCCGTACCCGCCTTTCCTTCGAGGCCGGTATGCAACAGCTGGGTGGTTCCGCCATTTACCTCAATACCCGCGATTCCCAGCTGGGCCGCGGCGAGCCGGTGGAAGACGCAGCCCAGGTCATCTCCCGCATGAGCGACATCGTCATGATCCGTACCTTTGAGCAGGAGATCATTGAGCGCTTCGCCGCCAACTCCCGGGTGCCGGTGATCAACGGCCTGACCAACGAATACCACCCGTGCCAGATCATGGCCGACATCTTTACCTACATCGAGCACCGGGGCCCCATCCAGGGCAAGACCGTGGCCTGGATCGGCGATTCCAACAACGTCTGCAACACCTGGCTGCAGGCGGCCGAAGTGCTGGATTTCAACGTCCACGTCTCCACGCCTCCCGGCTACGAGGTGGAAGCGGAACGGGCGGGCCTCTACGGCACCGCCAATTTCGAGCAATTTAGCGATCCCATGGAAGCGGCCAAGGGGGCCGACATCGTCACCACCGACGTGTGGACCTCCATGGGTTTCGAAGCTGAAAACGAGGAACGCCTGAAGGACTTCGCCGATTGGCAGGTCGACGGCGACATGATGCGTATCGCCAAGTCCGACGCCATTTTCCTCCATTGCCTGCCGGCCCACCGTGGCGAGGAAGTGACCGCTGAAGTGATCGACGGTCCCCAGTCCGCTGTCTGGGATGAGGCGGAGAACCGGCTGCACACCCAGAAGGCCCTGATGGAGTATCTGCTCCTGGGCCGCGTCAATTCTTAATCTTTGCAGGGAAGCATCATGAGCGACATCAAGAAAGTGGTTCTCGCCTACTCCGGCGGCCTCGACACCTCCGTCATCCTCAAGTGGCTGCAGGATACCTACCAGTGCGAAGTGGTGACCTTCACCGCCGACCTGGGCCAGGGCGAGGAGCTGGAACCGGCCCGCACCAAGGCCCTGAAGTTCGGCATCAAACCCGAGAACATCTTCATCGACGACCTGCGCGAAGAGTTCGTGCGCGACTTCGTCTTCCCCATGTTCCGCGCCAACACCGTCTATGAAGGCGAGTACCTGCTGGGCACCTCCATCGCCCGCCCCCTGATCGCCAAGCGCCTGATCGAGATCACCAACCTGACCGGCGCCGATGCCATCTCCCACGGCGCCACCGGCAAGGGCAACGACCAGGTGCGCTTCGAGCTCGGTGCCTACGCCCTCAAGCCCGGCGTCAAGGTCATCGCCCCCTGGCGCGAATGGGATCTGCTGTCCCGCGAGAAGCTGCTGGCCTATGCCGAGCAGCACGGCATCCCCGTCGAGATGAAGCACAAGCAGGGCGGTTCTCCCTACTCCATGGACGCCAACCTGCTGCACATCTCCTACGAAGGCCGTCACCTGGAGAACCCCGCCGCCGAGGCCGAGGAAGACATGTGGCGCTGGACCGTCTCCCCGGAGAACGCTCCCGATGCCGCTGAATACCTGGACCTGGAATTCGTCCAGGGTGACCTGGTGGCCATCAACGGCCAGAAGATGAAGGCCCACGAACTGCTGGCCAAGCTCAACGAGCTGGGTGGCAAGCACGGTATCGGCCGCCTGGACCTGGTGGAAAACCGCTACGTCGGCATGAAGTCCCGCGGCTGTTACGAAACCCCGGGGGGCACCATCCTGCTGCGTGCCCACCGCGCCATTGAATCCATCACCCTGGACCGCGAAGTCGCCCACCTCAAGGACGACCTCATGCCTCGCTACGCCAGCCTGGTGTACAACGGCTACTGGTGGGCACCGGAGCGCAAGGCCCTGCAGACCCTGATCGACTACACCCAGCAGACCGTGAACGGTTCCGTGCGCCTCAAGCTGTACAAGGGCAACGTCATCGTCGTCGGCCGCGATTCCAAGACCGACTCCCTGTTCGACCCGACCATTGCCACCTTCGAGGACGATGCCGGTGCCTACGACCAGAAGGATGCGGGCGGCTTCATCAAGCTCAACGCCCTGCGCATGCGTATCGCTGCCAACCTGAAGGCACGCAAGGCTTAAGCGGAGAATTCGGTGGAAAACACCCTCTTCGGCTTCACGGAAGCCCAGATTTCCGATTTCGGCGTCACTTTCGGGATCGGGGCTTTCATCATCTACATGCTGTTCATCATCGGCGAACTGGCCTACAAGTCCAAAGCGGGCAAGGTCGGCACGTTCGTGCTCTTTTTCGTTCTGTCTCTGGGGATGCTCGGTTTCATCTCCAAGACCATCATCCAGAAAATTTGGGGTATCTGATGTCTCAATTCGATAACGTTTCCGTCGTCAAGGCCGCCAACGTCTACTTTGACGGCAAGTGTGTCAGCCACACCGTAATCTTTGCCGACGGCTCCAAGAAGACCGTAGGCGTGATCCTGCCCGCCAGCCTGACCTTCAACACCGGCGCGCCCGAAGTCATGGAAACCGTGGCCGGTGCCTGCCGCTATCGCCTCAAGGGCGAGAGTGAATGGAAGACTTCCGGTGCCGGTGAGTCCTTCAATGTGCCGGGCAACTCCAGCTTCGACATCGAAGTCAGCGGCGAGCCCTACCACTACGTCTGCTACTTCGGTTAAGGGAAGCCGGAATGCCGTCTTTCGACTTTTCCTCCGAAGTGGATATGGTGGCGCTGAAGAATGCCATTGATTCCACCGGCAAGAAGATCGTCGGCCGCCATGACTTCAAGGGCACCACCGCCAAGGTGGAGCTCAACGAGAAAGACAAGGTCATCACGGTCTTTGGCGATTCCGACTTCCAGTTGGACCAGATCAAGACCATCCTCTTCCCCGAAATGGAGAAGAAGGAGCCCGATTGCGTCAAGCGCCTGGATCAGCAGGCTGTGCAGAAGGTTTCCGGCGACAAGGTGAAGCAGGACCTGAAGATCAAGATCGGTATCGAAAGCGAGCTGGCGAAGAAGATCGTCAAGCTGGTGAAGGATTCCAAACTCAAGGTCCAGGCTGCCATCCAGGGCGACACGGTGCGCGTCACCGGCGCCAAGCGTGACGTGCTGCAGGAAACCATTACCCTGGTGAAGAAGTCGATTACCGACTTCCCCATCAAGTACGGTAATTTCCGCGATTAAGCTACACCGCGGTCAAGAAAACGGCGCCTGCGGGCGCCGTTTTTTATCTCCTGCTAGTAGCCTCAGCACTTGAGACCGGCGCTCCAGGCGCTGTACAACTGGTCCGCCAGGCGGCGCATGGCTGGCAGGTGCTGTGCCGCTTCCGCCTGCATGAGTTGCGGCGTTTGCACTGACGGCAGGGGCGGCAGCTTGCCGGCTTCCTCTTCCCACTGTTCGCACCAGCTGGCGATCATCTCCGGCGTCATCTCCACATGGCATTGCATGCCCAGGTGGGGGCCGAGGGCAAACATCTGGTTGGCGCAGTAGTCGTTGGTCAGCAGCCGCACGGCGCCTTGAGGCAGGGAGAAGGTTTCCCCGTGCCACTGAAAGACGGGGAATTCTCCCTCCAGCCCGTCCAGCCAGTGGCGGGATGTTTCCCCCACCTCCACCCGGGCGCTCCCCCAGCCGATTTCCTTTACCGGGTTGCGGGAGATGGAACCGCCCAGGGCCTTGGACATGAGCTGGGCACCAAGGCAGTGACCGAGCACCGGAATGCCCTTGTCTGCCGCATCGCGGATCAGGGCACAGGCATCGTCGATCCAGGGTAGCGGGTCATTCACGCTCATCGGGCCGCCCATGAAGCAGAGGCCGGCGTAGGCGTCAGCCAAAGCGGGAATCGGCGCTCCCGCATCGACGGGAATGAGCACCCAGGCGACGCCGTGGCGTTCGAGGAATGTGGCAAAATAGCCCGGACCTTCTGTCGGAAAATGGCGGAATATGGCAACGGGGCGCATGGGAGATCGGGTAATGGAGAAGGTGGAAAAAGGGCGCTGTACGGTGGAAGCGAAGGGCCATTCTAGCGCCCGCTGGCTGGCGTGCCTATGCCTTGCCTGGAGTCTGCCTGCCTTGGCCGTGGAGGTCGGTATTGCCGGTGTTTTTCCCAACAAGGCCCTGCTGGTGATCGATGGCGCCCCGCCAAAAGGTGTGGCAGTCGGCCAGAAAACCGAGCAGGGGGTAAAACTGGTGGCGGTGGAGGATGGTGCTGCCGTGGTCGAGGTGGAAGGCAAGCGCCGTACCTTGCGGGTCGGCCAGAGCGTTGTCTCCCAGCAATCCACCGAACAGAATCCCACCCTGACCCTGAGCGCCGATGCCGCCGGCCATTTCTTCGCCACCGGCACGGTGAATGGCGGTACGGTGCGCTTTCTCGTCGATACGGGGGCCACCATGATTTCCATCGGCGCCTCCGATGCCCGGCGCCTGGGCATTGACCTGCGCAATGCCCAGGTCGGTTATTCCCAGACTGCCAACGGCAACGCCCGGGTTTATCGGGTACGCTTGTCTACCGTGCGCATCGGCGACATCACCCTCAACGATGTGGATGGTCTGGTGCATGAGCACGACCTGCCCATTGCCCTGCTCGGCATGAGTTTCCTCAACCGCATGGAAATGCAGCGGGACGGGCAGCGCATGATTCTAAAAAAACGTTATTGATGCCCCCTGGAGGACCCCCCCCATGCCCCATCGCGATCAGGAAATTTCCCTGCTGCGGGACGAACTTGAAATGCTCATGGGCGAACGCCAACTGCTGCTGCAGATTGTCGGCGCCGCCGCCAGCCTTATCGCTGGTCTGGATAGCAAGCGTTTGCCGGTAGCCGCCGTGGAGGCCGCCGATCTGGTTTCCACGCGTATCAACCGCCTGCCCGAAGAAACCCTGCAGGACGCCTTGCAGGCCGTTCATGCGGAAATCGAGGAGCGTGGTGTCGAAGCCCACTGAACGGCGCCTGGGCATTCTGGGCGACGGCGGGCTGGATCTCGGCCGTCTGCGCGATTGTCTGGCCAGGGAGCCTTTGGCCGTGCCGCCCATCTTGGAGGATGGCCTGGGCAGTGAAACCCTGACCGCGGCTGCCGTCCTCTTTCCCATCGTATTGCGGGAGGCCCAGCCGACCGTCCTGCTGACCCAGCGCACCTCCCATCTGCGGGATCACGCTGGTCAGGTGAGTTTTCCCGGTGGCCGGGTGGAGGCGCTGGACCAGTCCCCCATCCATACCGCCTTGCGGGAGACGGAGGAAGAAATCGGCATGGGCCCCGAGCAGGTGGAGGTCATCGGCTATCTGCCCGAGTACCGCACCAGTACGGGGTTTCGGGTGACGCCGGTTGTCGGCCTGGTGCGCCCGCCCTTCACCCTGCGCCCCGACCCCTTCGAAGTGGCGGAAGTCTTCGAGGTGCCCCTGGCCTTCCTCCTCGACCCGGCCAACCGCCAGCGCCATTCCCGGGAGTGGCGGGGCCAGCTACGCCATTACTTTGCCATGCCCTATGGCGACTATTTCATCTGGGGCGCCACGGCCGGCATGATCGTCTCCCTGGCCGAGCGCCTCGGCTGCAACGGTCCCCTGAGGCCCTGAGCTGCCGGGGCTTGCCCGGCGGCTTGCCGCACCAGGCCCCGCCTAGCCGTTCCCGTCCGTCATCTGCAAGGTGGGGGCGAAATGTGTTATCTTCGTTTGAACTCTCCGGGGCCGGTGTTCAGGCCCTGCCTTCCCACCAACGTCGCGCCTCAATTTCGGGATGAGCCTTTTTTCCCTGATCGCGGCCCTGTTCCTCGAACAGTTCCGGCCGCTGCCCAATCGTCTCCTGCTGGAACCTGTCGGCCGCTATGCCGATTTCCTGGAAGCCCGCCTCAACGCCGGTGAGTCCCGTCATGGCCTGATCGCCTGGTTGGTAGCCGTGCTGCCGCCGGTGCTGCTGGCCGGAGGCGTTTATTATCTGCTCTGCGCCCTGTCGCCGCTGCTTGGCTGGGTGTGGAATGCCCTGGTGCTGTACCTGACCATGGGCTTCCGCCAGTTCAGCCACCACTTCACCGACATCCACCTGGCCCTGCGTATGGGCGATGTGCCCCGGGCCCGCCAGCTGCTGGCCGAATGGCGGGGGCGTTCCGCCGAGGGGCTGTCTTCCAGCGAAGTGGCACGGCTGGCCATCGAGGAGGCTCTGGCAGCTTCCCATCGCCATGTTTTTGCCGTGGTGCTGTGGTTCGTCATTCTGCCCGGCCCCTGTGGCGCCGTGCTGTATCGTCTGGCCGGCATCCTGGCGGAGCGCTGGGGCCGACGGCCGGCGGCGGCCGATGAGGATTTCGGCCAGTTCGGCAAATTTTCGCAACAAATCTTTGCCATCATTGATTGGCTGCCGCTGCGTACCACGGCTTCCGCCTTCGCTGTGGTGGGGAATTTCGAGGATGCGGTCTATTGCTGGCGCACCCAGGCCGGCCAATGGGCCGACCATGAATTGGGTATCGTCCTCTCCAGCGGCGCCGGCGCCCTCGGCGTGCGTTTGGGCCAGCCCCTGGTAGAGGGGGGCGAGGTCACCGACCGGGCCGAGCTCGGCGTCGGTGAGGAAGCGGATGTGGATTTCATGCAGAGTACCGTGGGCCTGGTTTGGCGGGCCCTGGTGCTCTGGTTGCTGTTGTTGCTGTTGATCGGGCTCGCCGTCTGGGTGGGCTGATAAAGCGTCTTAAAACAAGGAGAAGCGCATGAGCAAGGATGTCGTCGTTCTGTCTGCTGTTCGTTCCGCCGTTGGCGGCTTCAATGGTTCCCTGTCCGGCCTGGAACCCGCTGAACTGGGCGGCCTGGTGGTCAAGGAAGCCATCGCCCGCGCCGGCGTGGATCCCAAGGCCGTGACCTTTGCCACCGTCGGCAACTGTATCCCCACCGAATCCCGCTACGCCTACGTGGCCCGCGTCGCCACCATCCAGGGCGGCATGTCCATGGATTCCGTGGCCTTCGCCGTGAACCGCCTGTGTGGCTCCTCCCAGCAAGCCATCGTTTCCTCCGCCCAGGCCGTGATGCTGGGTGATGCCGATTACGCCCTGGCCGGCGGTGTCGAAGTCATGTCCCGCGGCGCCTACCTCATGCCCACCCTGCGCTCCGGCGCCCGCATGGGCGACACCAAGGCTATCGACGCCATGGTTTCCGTGCTGACCGACCCCTTCGGTGTTGGCCACATGGGCATCACCGCTGAAAACCTGGTGACCAAGTGGGGCCTGACCCGTGAAGAGCAGGATGCCTTCGCCCTGGAATCCCAGAACCGCGCTGCCAAGGCCATCGCCGAAGGCCGCTTCAAGTCCCAGATCGTTCCCATCACCCTGCAGAGCAAGAAGGGCGATGTGATTTTCGATACCGACGAGCATCCCCGCGCCACCACCATGGAAGCCCTGGGCAAGATGAAGCCCGCCTTCAAGAAGGACGGTTCCGTCACCGCCGGCAACGCTTCCGGTATCAACGACGCTGCCGCCTTCCTGGTCCTGGCCGATGCCGCCAAGGCCGCTGCTGCCGGTCACAAGCCCATCGCCCGCCTGGTCTCCTACGCCATCGCCGGTGTGCCCAACGAAATCATGGGTGAAGGCCCGATCCCGTCCTCCAAGCTGGCCCTGCAAAAGGCCGGCCTGAGCCTGGACCAGATCGACCTGATCGAATCCAACGAAGCCTTCGCCGCCCAATCCCTGGCCGTGGCCAAGGGCCTGGGTCTGGATCCTGCCAAGACCAACGTGAACGGCGGCGCCATCGCCCTGGGTCACCCGGTGGGCGCCACCGGTGCAGTCATCGTCACCAAGCTGCTGCACGAAATGCAGCGCACCGGTGCCCGCTACGGCATGGCCACCATGTGCATCGGCGGTGGCCAGGGCATCACCACCATCTACGAACGCATCTGATCGTTTCTCCTGCGTTCCCGAAAACCCGGCGTTGTACGCCGGGTTTTTTTTCGTCTGCACCGGTCTGCGCCTGCCTGGATGCGGGGGCGTGCGGGTAATTGCAATAAAATTCAATTAACATACGCGCTCCGCCTTTTCCCGGGGCGGCACTCAGGGAACCCAGGAAAGTACGCATGAAAAAGAATTTGCCCGTCACGCAAGTCGAAGTGCCCTTTATCAAAGGCAAGTACATTGTTTCCAAAACCGATCTCAAAGGCTGCATCACCTACGCCAACGACACTTTTGTCGAACTGAGCGGTTTCACCCGGGAAGAGTTGATCGGCGTCAGCCACAACCTGGTGCGCCACCCCGACATGCCCCCGGCGGCTTTCGCCGACCTGTGGGCCGCCATGAAGGAAGGCCGTCCCTGGCGTGGCATCGTCAAAAACCGCTGCAAGAACGGTGATTTTTACTGGGTCGATGCCCTGGTGGTGCCAGTGCGCAAGAGCGGTCAGACCATCGGCTACATGTCGGTGCGTACCGAGCCTTCCCGGGCCCAGATCCAGTCCGCCGAGGCGCTCTACGCCAAGCTCAATGGCAGCGGTGGCAGCCTGCCCCGGCCCGGCGGCTGGCGCAAGGTGAGCCTGCGCAAGAAAATGGCCGGCCTTACCCTCTTCGTCATGCTGGCCCAGCTGTTGACCAGCATCGGCGTCTGGTTCGGCCAGGGCATGGGATTCACTGCCGAGAACATCGTTGCCCTGGTGCAACTGCTCAGCATCACCGGCCTGCTGGCGGGTGGGGCCCAGATTGCCTTGCAGGGTGGCATCTTCCGCGCCATCGATGACATTGACCGCAGCTTGGACAAGGTGGCCCAGGGCGACCTTTCGGAAAACCTGTGGCATGAGCGCCTGGATGAAGTGGGCCGCCTGCAGGATTCCCTGCTCACCACCCAGGCCCATCTCAAGGTGATGCTGGCGGAGATCGCCGAGGCGGCGGCCCGGGTCAGCGACAACACCACCCAGCTCAATGCGGAGATGTCCAGCGTCTCCGCCCAGTCCGAATCCCAATCCGAATCCGTCGGGCGCATTGCCGCCTCCATGGAGGAGATGAGCGCCGCCGTCGAGCAGGTTTCCGACGACGCCCGGCAGGCGGCCACCGCCGTGGGCGACACCCGGGAGCGCATCGCTGTGGTGGGCCAGCGCATGGCCCAGAGCCGCGAGGCGTCCCGGGAGGTGGTGCAGACGGTGGAAGCCGCCTCCGCCACCATGGCCACCCTGTTCCAGTCCCTCAACCGCATTGGCGTGGTGACCCAGGGCATCCAGGAAATCGCCGACCAGACCAACCTCATCGCCCTCAACGCTGCCATCGAAGCCGCCCGCGCCGGCGAGGCGGGCCGGGGCTTTGCCGTGGTGGCGGATGAGGTGCGCAAACTGGCCGACCGCACCCGCCAGCAGACCGGCGAGATTGCCGGCATGGTGCAGGAAATCCACCAGGTCACCCGCAGCGCTGTCGGCAGCATCGAGGCGGCGGGCAGCCAGGTCGGCCGCAACGATGCCATCATGGACGAGACCGGCATCAGCCTTGAAGAGGTGGTGCGGGACGGCGAACAGATCGACGAGATGGCAGGCCACATCGCCCAGGCCACGGTACAGCAGTCCCAGGCCAGCCAGGATGTGGCCATCAGCGTTTCCGACATTGCCGCCCTGATCGAAGAGAATGCCGGCGCCATCGCCGAAGCCGAGCGCAACGTGGCCCAGCTGCTGGATACGGCCCAGGAACTGCGCAGCCTGATCGGCTACTTCCGCTTCCAGGGCAGTCGCTGACGGCCCTGCACCAAGGCGGCGCATGACACGCCGCCTTGGTGCGTGATTCCGCCGTCAGGCCCTATTTTTGCGCGGGCGGTGGCGAGGAAACCCTGTGGATCAAGGGGTTATGATCCTGGCACAGGCCCTGCTAAATGATGCTTGCCCTTCCTTTTGGCGCAACCATCATGACCCAGCCCAGCTTCTACGACGAGATGTACGGGGCAGACGCCACCGTACGCCCCCACTACCAGACCTATCAGCGCTGGCTTGCCGAAACGGCGGATGAACGCATCGCCCGCAAGCGGGCCGAGGCCGACATCGCCTTCCGTCGCGTCGGCATCACCTTTGCCGTCTATGGCGAAGAGGCCGGCACCGAGCGCCTGATTCCCTTCGACATCCTGCCCCGGGTCATTCCGGCGGCGGAATGGCAGCGCCTCAAGGCGGGCCTCAAGCAGCGGGTGAAAGCCCTCAACCTCTTCCTGCACGACATCTATCACGGCCAGGAAATCCTGCGGGCTGGCCGCATCCCCCGGGAGCAGGTGGAAGGCAATGCCCAGTTCCGCCCGGTCATGCAGGGTGTGGATGTGCCTGCCGGCATCTACGCCCATATTGCCGGCGTCGACCTGGTGCGGGCCGGGGCCGGGGAGTTCTACGTGCTGGAAGACAACCTGCGGGTGCCCTCCGGCGTCTCCTACATGCTCGAAGACCGCAAGATGATGATGCGGCTCTTCCCCGAGCTCTTCTCCCGCCACAAGATCGCCCCGGTGGAGCATTACCCGGACCTGCTGCTGGAAACCCTGCGGGCTTCCGCTCCCAACGGCGTGGCCGACCCCACCGTAGTGTTGCTGACGCCCGGGGCCTACAACAGCGCCTATTTCGAGCACACCTTCCTGGCCCAGCAGATGGGCGTGGAGCTGGTGGAAGGGCGGGACCTCTTCGTGGATAACGACACGGTCTACATGCGCACCACCCAGGGTCCCCAGCGGGTGGATGTGATCTACCGCCGCATCGACGACGACTTCATCGACCCCCAGGTCTTCCGGGCCGATTCCATGCTCGGCGTGCCCGGCATTCTCAAGGCCTACCGGGCCGGCAAGGTGACCCTCGCCAATGCCGTGGGCACCGGGGTGGCCGACGACAAGTCCATCTACCCCTATGTGCCCGAGATGGTGCGTTTCTACCTGGGGGAGGAGCCGATCCTCAACAACGTGCCCACCTACATGTGCCGCAAGCCCGACGACCTGGCCTACACCCTGGCCCACCTGCCGGAGCTGGTGGTGAAGGAAGTCCATGGCGCCGGCGGCTACGGCATGCTGGTGGGGCCGGCCTCCACCCAGGCCGAGATCGAGGACTTCCGCCAGCGCCTCATCGCCAGCCCGGAAAAGTACATCGCCCAGCCCACCCTGGCCCTCTCTACCTGCCCCACCTTTGTCGAATCCGGCGTGGCGCCGCGCCACATCGACCTGCGCCCCTTCGTCCTCTCCGGCAAGGAAGTGACCATGGTTCCCGGCGGCCTCACCCGGGTGGCCCTGCAGGAAGGCTCCCTGGTGGTGAACTCCTCCCAGGGCGGCGGCACCAAGGACACCTGGGTGCTGGAATGAAATGCTTTGCCACAGAGGGCACAGAGAACACAGAGAAAATGCGATTGCATGACCAAGCCAATTTTTCTAGGCAAGGCCTATCTGCTGCGAGCTTGTCCCTCTGTGGCTAATAAATAAGGAGCCGCATATGCTCAGTCGTACCGCCGATCACCTCTACTGGATGGCCCGCTACATCGAACGGGCCGAGAACCTGGCCCGCCTGCTGGACGTCACCTACCAGATGTCCCTGGTGCCCCAGTCCCCCGAAGCGGCGAACCAGAACTGGAACGCCATCATCGTTCTCAACAGCCTGGAGCAGCCTTTCGCCAAGGCCTATGGGGAGCCTACGGCCGAAAACGTCCTGCGCTTCATGGTGCGGGACGAGGCCAACCTCTCCTCCATCTACGGCTGCCTGCGGGCCGCGCGGGAGAACGCCCACGCCGTACGCGGCACCCTCACCACGGAAATGTGGGAAACCATCAACGCCGCCTGGATCGACCTGCGTTCCCAAAGCTTCGAGCAGATCATGGCCGGCGGCATCACCGAGTTCTTCGAGTGGGTGAAACTGCGTTCCGCCCTCACCCGCGGCGTCACCTTCGGCACCCTGCTGCAGGACGAGGCGGCCCACTTCATCCGCATGGGCGGCCTGCTGGAGCGGGCTGACAACACTGCCCGCATCCTCGACGTGAAGTACCACTTCCTCGAGCCGGTGGGGGATGGGGAAGGAGAGGATGGTGGCGTCACCGACTTCTATCAGTGGGCCGCCCTGCTGCGCTCTCTGTCCGCCTTCGAGGTGTACCGCAAGGTCTATCGGGATGCCATCACCCCGGCCCGGGTGGCCGAGTTGCTCATGCTGCGCATGGACATGCCACGCTCCCTGCACCACTGCCTGGACAAGGTGAACCACCTGCTGGGCCTGGTGGCCAACCGCCAGTCCAGCGAAACCCTGCGCCGCGCCGGGCTGCTTCATTCCCGCCTGCACTACGCTCGCATTGACGACGTGCTGGCCGGCGGCCTCCATGAAACCCTGACGGAATTCATGGACGACATCTACGACCTGGGCAACCGTATCTCCCAGGACTTCCTGGTGCCCGCCTGAAAGGGCGAACCGGGGGAGGGCCGGCGGCTTTTGCTGCCGGCGTTTTGCTTTTCACCACCATAAAAATATGGCGACGACACCATGACCTACTGCGTGGCAATGCGGCTCGATGCCGGCCTGGTTTTCCTTTCTGATTCCCGCACCAATGCGGGGGTGGACCACATCAACACCTTCCGCAAGATGAGTACCTGGGAACGCCCCGGGGATCGCCTGCTGGTGCTGATGACCTCCGGCAACCTCTCCATCAGCCAGTCCGTGGTCAATGTGCTCAACGAGCGCCTGGCCGCCACCGACAAGCCCAACCTCTACAACGTGCCCAACATGTTCGAGGCCGCCCGCCTGGTGGGCGACGCCCTGCGTGAAGTGCACCAGCGGGATGCCGCGGCCCTCAAGGAATTCGGCGTCGAGTTCGCCGCCTCCTTCATCCTCGGCGGCCAGATCCAGGGCGAATCCCCGCGCCTCTTCATGGTCTATGCGGCGGGCAACTTCATCGAAGCCACCCACGACACCCCCTATTTTCAGATCGGCGAATCCAAGTACGGCAAGCCCATCATCGACCGGGTGGTAAAAAAGGGCACCAGCCTGGAAGAAGCCTCCAAGTGCGCCCTCATCTCCATGGATTCCACCATCCGCTCCAACCTCTCCGTCGGCCTGCCCCTGGACCTGCTGGTCTACGAAGTCGATGATCTGAAGGTGACCCACCGCATCACCATCGGCGCCGACAACCCCTACTTCAACCAGATTCGCACCCAATGGGGCGAACGCCTGCGCCAGGTCTTCGCCGAACTGCCCGACCCCGCCTGGGATTGAGGCGGGGCCGGCCTTCAGGAGCAGCCGAGGCTAAAGAAAAAGGCACCCGCGGGTGCCTTTTTTGTGGGAGTAGCGCTGGCTCAGGGCTTGTTAACTTCCACCGCCGGATAGACGTAGGAGAACTTCTCGTTGCCCTTGAACAGTTCCAGGACGAAGGGCTGGGCAAGCTTGTAAAGGTCGAGCCGGTTGTAATCCTTGCCCGGCACGGCGCCGCTGTTGAGCAGGGAGGTTTCGATGTTGTAGGCGATGGCGTAGAACTCATCGGCCAAGTCCAGGGCACCCATCAGGTCGGCTGCGCCCAGCAAGCGCTGGGGAACGGCGCTCTTGATGGCCGGCTTGGCGGCAGCGGCAGGCTTGGCAGCGGGCTTTGTCACCGGCTGGGCCACGGTCTTTGCCACGGGCTTGGTGCTGCTTGCTGCCTTGGCTACGACCGGCTTGGCTGCAGGCTTCGTGGCTGCCTTGGCAGCGGGTTTTGCAGCAGGTTTGGCGACAGTCTTGCTAGCGGGCTTTGCCGCGGTGGCAGCGGCTTTAACGGGGGCTTTGGTGGCCATGGCAGTTTTCCTGGTGGTTACTTGCGGCCGAACTTCTCGGCCAGGGCGGTGAGCTTGGCGGCGCGCTGGGCTTCGGCCTGCTTGGCGTCTTCTTCCGCCTTCTTGGCGGCAGCTTCGGCGCGGCGTTGCTCGGCCTGCTTCTTGAAGCGTTCCTTGAGCAAGGTGGCGGCGTGCTGGCGATGTTCTTCGGTCACTTCCCCGGTGGCCTGGCCTTCCAGGTCGTGGCGTTGGGTGGCCTTCTCCATGTTCTTCAGGTAGCGCACCGAGTTGGTATGGCGGAACAGGGCGGTCTTCAGCAGCTTGGCTTCCACCTGGGGGTAGAGGCCGGCCAGCTGTTGGCTGATGCCGATGGCCAGGGGCAGATGGTCACGGAAGACGGCGAATTTTTCGGCCAGTTCGGCGAGCACTTCGCGGGGGGTGCTGAAGACGGGAGCAGTCATGGAAGGAGTGGGTGAAGATGTGCGAAAGGGTGGCAGGTTATCACGCAGGGAAAATGCTGCAACTCCGGGCATTTCAGGCGGGCCGCTCCCGCTCCTGGTGCGCGGGGGGCGCGAAAGCGCCGGGATGGTGCATGGAAGCCCTGGGGGACTGCCCGGAGAGCCAATATCCATGCGCCTTTCAGGGGGATGGGGGTGGCCCGGCTTTTGCTGGAAAGGGGCATTCTCATCCCTCGGGAGCCCGCCCGTGTCCATCCACGTCGCGCTGAACCACGTTACCCATTACCGCTACGACAGGCCCATCGCCCTCGGCCCCCAGGTGATCCGCCTGCGTCCGGCGCCCCACAGCCGCACGCCCATTCTTGCCTACTCCCTCAAGGTGACGCCGGGGGAGCATTTCATCAACTGGCAGCAGGATCCCCAGGCCAACTGGCTGGCCCGCCTGGTGTTCCCCGAGAAGACCCGGGAGTTCAAGGTGGAGGTGGATCTGGTGGCCCAGATGTCGGTCATCAACCCCTTCGACTTTTTCCTCGAGCCCTATGCGGAGGAAGTGCCCTTCACCTACGAGGCCTGGCAGCGCCATGAGCTGGCGCCCTATCTCTACACCCTGCCGGCAACGCCGAAATTCCGGCAGTACCTGGATTCCATTCCCCGGGAGAAGACCCGCAGCGTGGACTTCCTGGTGGCCCTCAACGCCCGGCTGGCTCAGGACATTGCCTACCTGATCCGCCTGGAACCCGGCGTACAGAGCCCGGAGGAAACCCTGACGAAGGGCTCCGGCTCCTGCCGCGATTCGGCCTGGCTGCTCTGCCAGTTGCTGCGCCATCTGGGCCTGGCGGCCCGCTTCGTTTCCGGCTACCTGATCCAGCTCACTGCCGACGTCAAATCCCTGGACGGCCCCTCCGGCCCCGAGGCCGACTTCACCGACCTGCACGCCTGGTGCGAGGTCTATCTGCCCGGCGCCGGCTGGGTGGGGCTGGACCCCACCTCCGGCCTTTTCGCCGGCGAGGGGCACATTCCCCTGGCGGCTTCCCCCGAGCCTTCATCGGCGGCGCCCATCACCGGCGCCCTGGAAAAATGCGAGTGCGAGTTTTCCCACACCATGGGCGTCAGCCGCGTCTGGGAAGCGCCCCGGGTCACCAAGCCCTACAGCGAGGAACAGTGGCAGGAGATCGAAGCCCTGGGCCACACGGTGGATGCCCACCTGGCGCAGCGGGATGTGCGCCTCACCATGGGCGGCGAGCCCACCTTCGTTTCCATGGACGACCCGGACGGCGCCGAGTGGAACAGTGAGGCCCTGGGCGCCAACAAGCGCCTGCTGGCCGCCGATCTCTTCCACCGCCTGCGGGAGAAATACGCGCCCCAAGGTTTCATGCACTTCGGCCAGGGGAAGTGGTACCCGGGGGAGCAGCTGCCCCGCTGGTCCCTCAACTGCTACTGGCGCAAGGACGGTGAGCCCCTGTGGCAGAACCCGGCCCTCTATGCCGACGAAGGGCGGGACTACGGCGTCGATGGCGAGCGGGCCGGCCGCTTCCTCGCCGAAGTGGCCGAGCGCCTGGGGCTGGCGGCCCGGCACGTCTTCCCCGCCTATGAAGATGCCTTCTACTACCTGTGGCGGGAGCGGCGCCTGCCGGCCAACGTCGATCCCTTCGATGCCCGCCTCGACGACCCCCTGGAGCGCGACCGCCTGGCCAAGGTCTTCAACCAGGGCCTGACCCATGTGGTGGGCCAGGTGCTGCCCCTGGCGAAAGCGGGCGGCCAGTGGCAAAGCGGCTCCTGGTTCCTGCGCAATGAACGCTGCTACCTGATCCCCGGCGATTCCCCCCTGGGCTATCGTCTGCCCCTGGATTCCCAACCCTGGGTCAGCCAGGCCGACTACCCCTACCTGCACCAGCCGGACCCGGCCCAGCAGCACCCGCCCCTGGCGAGCCATGCCGCGCTGCGCCGGCAGTGGCAGGGGAGGCCGGAGATGCCCGACCAGCGCCAATCCGCAGGGGCGGATGCCCTGCAAGGCAAGCGGGACGGGCATTCCGGCGATATGGGGTATGTAGATGCAAGCGGGGCGCGCCTTCCCGGGCCATTCGAGTCAGCGGACTGGATCACCCGCACCGCCATGTGCGCCGAGCCGCGCCACGGCGTGCTCTACATTTTCATGCCCCCCGTGGGCAGCCTGGAGGATTACCTGGAAGTGCTGGCGGCGGTGGAAGCGACTGCCGAGGCCCAGGGCCTGCCGGTGATGTTTGAAGGCTACGAGCCCCCCAAGGATGGGCGCCTGGAAGTGTTCCGGGTGACGCCGGACCCGGGGGTGATTGAGGTCAATATCCACCCGGCCCGCTCCTGGGAAGAACTGGTGGAGCGCACCACCCACCTCTACGACGCGGCCCGGGAATCCCGTCTGTCCACCGAGAAATTCATGCTGGATGGCCGCCACACCGGCACCGGCGGCGGCAACCACTTTGTTCTCGGCGGCGCCACGCCCGCCGATTCGCCCTTCCTGCGGCGCCCAGACCTGCTGCGCAGCCTCATCTCTTACTGGCACAACCACCCCAGCCTGTCGTACCTCTTCTCCGGCCTCTTCATCGGCCCCACTTCCCAGGCGCCCCGGGTGGACGAGGCCCGCAACGACAGCCTCTACGAGCTGGAAACCGCCTTCCGCCAGTTCCCCCCGGCAGGCCAGGAGGTTCAGCCCTGGCTCACCGACCGGCTGCTGCGCAACCTGCTCATCGACGTCACCGGCAACACCCACCGGGCCGAATTCTGCATCGACAAGCTGTTCTCCCCCGACGGCCCCACCGGCCGCCTGGGCCTGTTGGAACTGCGGGCCTTCGAGATGCCGCCCCACGCCCGCATGAGCCTCACCCAGCAACTCTTGCTGCGGGGCTTGGTGGCCCGCTTCTGGGAGCAGCCCTACGCGCCCGAGCGCCTGGCCCGCTGGGGCACCGAGCTGCACGACCGCTTCATGCTGCCCCACTTCATCGCCCAGGATTTTTCCGACGTCATGGCCGAAATGCAGGCGGCGGGCTACCCCTTCGACCCCGCCTGGTTCGCCCCCCATCTGGAATTCCGCTTCCCCAAGATCGGCGAATTCTCCAGCCGGGGCGCCACGGTGGAACTGCGCCACGCCCTGGAGCCCTGGCACGTGATGGGGGAGGAGGGCGCTGTCGGCGGCACCGTGCGTTACGTGGATTCCTCCGTCGAGCGCCTCCAGGTCAAGGTCAGCGGCCTGGCACCGGACCGCTACCGTCTCGCCTGCAACGGCCGGGAAGTGCCCCTGCAGCCCACCGGCACCGTCGGCGAGTTCGTCGCCGGGGTGCGCTACCGGGCCTGGCAGCCGGCCTCCTGCCTGCATCCCACCATCGTTCCCCACGCGCCCCTTACCTTCGATCTGGTGGATACCTGGATGGGCCGCTCCCTGGGGGGTTGCCAGTACCATGTGGCCCACCCGGGGGGGCGCAATTTCGAGGCTTTCCCGGTCAATGCCTTCGAAGCGGAAAGTCGCCGCCTGGCGCGCTTCTTCGCCATGGGCCACAGCCCGGGAGCATCGGCCCAGGCCAGGATGCCGGCCACGGCGCCGCGGAACCCGGATTTCCCGTTTACGCTAGACTTGCGGCGCTGAAACATCGAGAGAGGAAGCGCGGCGGGCCCATTCCAGCCGCGCTTTTTTTCGCCGCCTGATTGTCGCTGTCAGCGGCGGCGTTTTTCCGGACTGCCATGGCGCGTACCCTTCTTTCCATTTACCCCGAATCCACCGGACGCTACGACGAAATGCTGGCTGCCGGGGGAAAGGTGCGCCCGCATTGGCAGTCGTTTTTCGACCATCTCGACGGCGCCTCGCCGGAGCAGATGCGCCACCGCCTGGCCTTCGTGCAGCGGCGCATCCAGGAAAACGGCGTTACCTACAACGTTTACGCCGACCCCAAGGGCACCGACCGGCCCTGGGAACTGGACCCGCTGCCCCTCATCATTCCCGCCGAGGAATGGCGGCAGCTCTCGGCCGCCGTGGCCCAGCGCGCCACCCTGCTCAACGCGGTGCTGGCCGACCTCTACGGCCCCCAGGACCTGCTGGCCTCGGGCCTGCTGCCCCCGGCCCTGGTGTATGGCCACAGCGACTACCTGTGGCCCTGCCGCCACGTGGGCCAGCCCGGCGACACCTACCTGCACTTCCTCGCCGTGGATCTGGCCCGTTCGCCGGATGGCCGCTGGTGGGCCATCGCCGATCGCACCCAGGCCCCCTCCGGCGCTGGCTATGCCCTGGAAAACCGGCTCATCGTCTCCCGGGTCTTCCCCGATCTCTTCCGTGATCTCAAGGTGGAACACCTGGCCGGCTTTTTCCGCAGCCTGCAGGAGAGCCTGGCCCATTACGCTCCCGGCGACAGCCAGGGCGAAGCGCCCCTGATCGTGCTGCTGACCCCCGGGCCCTACAACGAAACCTACTTCGAGCACGCCTACCTGGCCCGCTACCTGGGCTTTCCGCTGGTGGAGGGGCAGGACCTGACGGTGCGGGGCGAGACGGTCTTTCTCAAGACCCTCACCGGCCTGAAGCGGGTCCACGCCATCCTCCGCCGCCAGGACGATGCCTTCTGCGACCCCCTGGAACTGCGCGGCGATTCCGCCCTCGGCGTGCCCGGCCTGCTACAGGCGGTACGGGCTGGCCGGGTGCTGGTGGCCAACGCCCTGGGCAGCGGCGTGGTGGAATCGGGCGCCCTGCTGGGTTTTCTGCCCGCCATCAGCGAGCGCCTGCTGGGGGAGCCTTTGAAAATGCCCTCCATCGCCACCTGGTGGTGCGGCGAGGGGCCGGCCCTGGAATACGCCTGCAAGCACCTGGAGCGGCTGGTCATCAAGTCTGCCTTCCCGGGGCGGCGCATCGACCCCCTTTTTGGCGCCGACCTCAAGGCCGCCGAGCGGGAGCAGGTGCGGGCCCGACTGCAGGCCGACCCGGCCGCCTACGTGGTGCAGGAGCTGGTGGAGCTGTCCCAGGCGCCCACCTGGAGCCGCATCCACGAGCGTCGCCTGCTGGCCCGCCCGGTGGGCCTGCGGGTCTATGCGGTGGCCACGCCCCAGGGCTACCGGGTGATGCCCGGTGGCCTGGCCCGGGTGGCCGGCGGCACCTCGGCCCGGGTCATCTCCATGCAGCGGGGCGGTGCCTCCAAGGATGTGTGGGTGCTCTCCGACGAGCCGGTCTCCACCTTCAGCCTGCTGAAGACCTCCATCGGCGCCAAGGACGTGGTGCGGGGCGGCCGCAGCCTGTCTTCCCGGGTGGTGGAAAACCTCTTCTGGCTGGGCCGCTATTCCGAACGCTGCGACCACACCAGCCGCTTCCTGCGGGTGGCCCTGGCCCGCCTGGTCGAAGCCGGCGGCGAGCCGTCACAGGCCTTGCAGTCGGCTTTGGCGGTGGGCGATGCCCTGGGCTTGCTGCCCCCCCGCGAGGTGGCTGAAGCGAAGGGCAGTTTCGTTCCTCTGGCAGAGCGCCTTACCCGCAGCGTCTTTGACGATAGCTGGGCCACCGGCGTGGCGGCCAACCTGCGGCGCCTGCAATGGTCCGCCACCCAGGTGCGGGAGCGCCTTTCCCTCGACCACTGGCACGCCATCAACCGCCTCTCCCTGGAAATGCAGCAGACCCGGGAGACCCGCCCGGAGCCCGGCGAGACCCTGGCCTTCCTCGACCAAAGCCTGCTGGCCCTGGCCTCCCTGGCCGGCTTCACCATGGACAACATGACTCGGGACGAAGGCTGGCGCTTCCATGTAGTGGGCCGGCGTATCGAGCGCCTGCACTTCCTGGCCACCGCTGTCGCCACCTTCCTGGCCATGGAAGGGCCGGAGCGGGCCCAGGGCCAGGGCGGCCTGGAGTGGCTGCTGGAACTGGCCGACAGCAGCATCACCTACCGTTCCCGCTACCTGTCCCAGCCCGAACTGCTGCCGGTGCTCGACTTGCTGGTGCTGGACGAGGACAACCCCCATTCCATCGCCTTCCAGGCCCAGGTGGTGGGCCGCTACCTCAGCCGCCTGCAACGGGAGCTGGGCCAGCCCGAGGCGGCGGAAGGGGAGGGCGATCTGGCTTTCCTGCTGGCGCGCCTGCGGGCCGTGGATCTGGGACGTTTCGCCGGGGATGTCTGCGCCGATTGCATCGGCTGCCAGGCCTGCGACGAACTCGCCGACCTGCTGTGGGCGCTGGCCGCCGCCACCCGCGAGCTTTCCGACCGCCTGGCCATGCGCTACTTCACCCATGTGGGCGATGTCAGCCACCAGATCGTTGCCGCCTGACCATGCAGACATCCCGCCAACCGCCCACCGCGCCCGACCTGCCCGACGACGGGGTGGCCTATCGCGTGACCCACGCCACCGAATACCGCTACGGGGCCGCGGTGGCGCTGTCCCAACAGCTTTTGCACCTGGCGCCCCGGGTCGTGCCCTGGCAGCTGTGCCGCGCCCACCGCCTGGCGGTAGGCCCCCAGCCGGCGCTGCGCCTGGAACGGCAGGACGCCTTCGGCAATCCGGTGACCCATCTGGCCTTCGATAGCCCCCATGACCGGCTGACGGTGCTGGCGGAAACCGAGATTGAGGTATTGCCCCGCTTTTCCCCGGCCCTGCTGCGCCTGGCCGGGCAGCCCTGGGAAGGCTGGCGCGCGGCCCTGGCCTACCGGGGGGCCGAGCCGCCACCGGCAGACCAGTTGGCGGCGGCCCAGTTTGCCTTCGCATCGCCCTATGTGCACACCGGCCCGGCCTTTGCTGCCTACGCCGCGCCTTCCTTCACCCCTGGCCGAGGCCTGCTGGCGGCGGCCAGGGATCTGATGGGCCGCATCTACCGGGAGTTCGAGTTCGATCCCCAGGCCACCACCGTGGCCACGCCAGCGGCGGAAGTGCTGGCGAAGAAGCGGGGCGTCTGCCAGGACTTCGCCCACCTCATGCTGGCCTGCCTGCGCTCCCTCGGCCTGCCGGCCCGCTACGTCAGCGGCTACCTGCTCACCGACCCGCCGCCGGGCACGCCCCGGCTGATCGGCGCCGATGCCTCCCACGCCTGGGTCTCCCTCTACTGCCCCGGCCTGGGCTGGGTGGATCTGGACCCGACCAACGACCTGATTCCCGATACCCGCCACATCACCCTGGCCTGGGGCCGGGATTTCGGCGATGTCTCGCCCATGCGCGGGGTCATTCTGGGAGGCGGTGCCCATGAGGTGGAGGTGGCGGTGACGGTGCTGCCCCTGGCGGAAAGCGATGCATCGGGGGCGGTGGCGGGTACTACGCCGGGCGATGCGCCCCATGACGGTCCAGGCAAGGAAAGCCGCGGCAGGGAGCGCCGCCAGGTGCGAAGCGGCGAGGACGACAGCAGGGCCTAGGCGGCTTGCCTATAATGGCGGTCCAACAACGATAACGGAACGCCCCCATGCCTAACGCCAACGCCAGCTGGCGCACGCCGACCCTGATCCTGGTCTGCGGCTGCATCATCCTCACCCTCTCCATGGGGGTGCGCCATACCGGCGGGCTGTTCCTGCAGCCCATGACCAGCAGCCTGGGCTGGAACCGGGAAGTCTTCTCCTTCGCCATCGCCATCCAGAATCTGGTCTGGGGCCTGGGCTCGCCCTTCGCCGGGGCCTTTGCCGACCGCTACGGCGCCGGGCGGGTGATCGTCGGCGCGGCCCTGCTCTATGTGCTGGGCCTGGCCCTGATGGCCGTTTCCAGCACCAGCATGGCCCTCGACCTGTCGGCCGGCGTGCTGGTGGGCCTGGGCCTTTCCGGCACCACCTTTGCCGTCATCATGGGGGTCATCGGCCGCCACACGACGCCGGAGAAGCGCAGCCTGGCCCTGGGGATCGCCAGCGCCGGCGGCTCCTTCGGCCAGTTTGCCGTGCTGCCCATCGGCCAGACCCTGATCTCGGCCTACGGCTGGCAGTCAGCCTTGTTCCTCCTGGCCTGCGGGGTGGGGCTCATCGCCCCCCTGGCCTACACCATGGCCGACGGCCACAAGCCCGCCGGCAGCCACGGCCAGTCCGCCGGCGCCGCCCTGGTGGAGGCAGGCCGCCACAGCACCTTCCATTACCTGTTCTGGAGCTATTTCGTCTGCGGCTTCCAGACCGCCTTCGTCATGCTGCACCTGCCGTCCTTCGCCGTGGATTCCGGCTTTTCCGCCAATGTGGGCATGACCGGCGTGGCCCTCATCGGGCTGTTCAACGTCTTCGGCTCCTTCCTCTTCGGCTGGGCCGGCGGCAAGGGCAGCAAGAAGAACCTGCTGCTCTTCATCTACGCCGCCCGGGCGGTGGTCATCAGCATCTTCATGCTGGTCCCCCTCTCGGTGGTGTCGATCTGGGTCTTTTCCGCCTGCATGGGCCTGCTCTGGCTGGCCACGGTGCCCCTCACCAACGGGCTGGTGGCGCAGATCTTCGGCCTGCGCTTCATGTCCATGCTGACCGGGATCGTTTTCCTCGGCCACCAGCTGGGCAGTTTCCTGGGGGCCTGGCTGGGCGGGGTGATTTTTGACCGGACCGGTTCCTACGACCTGGCCTGGGCCCTGTCCATCGGTCTATCGGTGCTGGCGGCAGCCTGTTGTTGGCCGGTGCGGGAGCAGGCCATCGAACGGGCCGTGACGCGGCCGGCAGGGGCCTGAAATGGCCCGCCACTGGCGCTGGTTCTGCTGGGGAATGGCGGCGGCCCTGGCCGCCGTGCTGCTGGGCTGGATTTTCGTCAGTTACCAGATGCCCGGCTTGCTGCTGGATCTGGCCAACCTGCGTTACTGCGGCTGAGCCGGCGGCGGGGTGTCCGTGGCGGTGGGCGCCGGGCTGGTCGTTGCAGCCTGGCCGCCTTCGCCTGCCTGGGCCGTCTCTTCGGCTTCTTCCGCCTCCAGTTCCGGCGGCAGGGGAGCGCCCACCTTCTTCATCACCGTTGCCACATGCACATGCAGCAGATCGGCGATGTCCCGGTAGTCGTCCGGCAGGGCGGCATCGTCCCAGCCGTTGGCCGAATGGCGGGCCAGATTCACGGCCAGCAGCACATTGCGCACCCGGGGGTGGGTGGCGTGTTCCTCGTCGGTGAGCTTGAGCATCAGCTCCGGCAGGCTCCAGGCCCGGCACAGGGCCTGCTGCATGGTGGAGAAATGGCCGCCCAGCACCTGTTCCTGGGCCACGGCGGAGCGCAGATTGCGGTCCGCCTTCTGCAGGGCCTTGATCTGCAGGGCCAGCTTGGGGGCGCAGCACCAGAGCAGGACTTCCGCCAGCTCGTGGAGCAGGGTGGCCACCACCACTTCTTCCATGTTCAGGTCGTGGCGCCAGAGGGCCCAGTCGTAGGCGTAGCCCGCGGCCCGCTGGGCGCGGCGGACCACGTTGATGAGGCCGAGCAGGGCCTGGGGCTGGTCCTTCAGGGCGTCTTCGACGCTGGTCAGGTTCTCGAATTTCTTGAAGAAGGGCTCGATGCCCAGCAGCACCACGGCCTGGTCGATGGTGGTGACGTCGTTGCGCAGGCGGGAGCCGCGCAGGGGCTGGATATAGGCCAGCATGCGCACGGTCATCATCGGGTCCTGCAGGATGATGTGGGCGATTTCCCGGCCGCTGACGCTTTCCATGCGCTCCCGGGCATCCGCCAGGCGGCGCACGGTGTGGCGGAGTACCGGCAGTTCCTGCTCCGAGAAGTACAGGACCCAGGAGTCGAGGCTGGGCAGGGCATGATCGAGCATGGCGGTCACTCTTCAAAAGAAACTGTAGGAAAACCCTTCAACTGACTGATTTAACGGCATCCTCAGCCGGGACTTGAATACTAGCCGGGGGGCCAGGGCCGGGCAAGGCATTTTGCCGCGGGGCGTGGGCCTTGCGCCGGGCTGGGGAGGGGGCCGCCCATGGTCTACAATGGCGGCCCGAACCGTTCCGAATGCATCCCATGTCCCAGGCTCCCGAAAAGAATCACCCCACCCGCCTCATCCACGGCTTCCATGCTGTCATCGCCAAGCTGCGCCACAACCCGGATGCGGTGAAGGAGGTGTACCTGGACCAGAGCCGCAAGGACGCCCGGGCCAAGGACCTGCTGCGCCACGCTGAAGCCCAGGGCATCCGCGTCATTCCCGCCGACACCAAGCGCATTGACGGCCTGGCCCCGGGGCAGCGCCACCAGGGCGTGGTGGCCAAGGTGGATGCCAATGAGCGCCAGATCACCCTGGACGACGTGCTGGACACCCTGGAGGAGCCGCCCCTGCTGCTGGTGCTGGACGGCGTGACCGATCCCCACAACCTGGGGGCCTGCCTGCGGGTGGCCGACGCCGTTGGCGCCCATGCCGTGATCGCCCCCAAGGACCGCTCCGTGGGCCTCACCAACACCGTGCTGAAAGTGGCCAGCGGCGCCGCCGAGACCGTGCCCTACATCACCGTCACCAATCTGGCCCGCACCCTGCGGGAGCTGAAGGAACGGGACATCTGGGTGATCGGCACCGCCGACCAGGCTGATGGCGACCTGTACACCGCCGAGTGGCCCCAGGGCACCGCCTGGGTCCTGGGGGCCGAGGGTGAGGGGATGCGCCGCTTGACCCGGGAAACCTGCGACCAGCTGGTGCGCATTCCCATGCTCGGCAGCGTGGAGAGCCTCAACGTTTCCGTCGCCTCCGGCGTCTGCCTCTACGAAGCCCGCCGCCGCCTGCGCGGCTGAGCGGTTGAGCTCGGCCCCGGCCCGTGTTTGACCATTGCCCGCCGCCAAGGCCGGGCATGGCCTGACGGGCCTTGCCCCAGGGGCGCTGCCGGACAGCCTCTGGCGCCCCTTCCCGCTATACTCGGGGCAGGATTTTCTTTCAGGCTCCGCCTCCCTGCCATGCTGCCGTACCGCCCCATCCTCCTGCCGTGGGCCCGCTCGGGTAGGCAGGGTAGTGGGCGCCCGGTGGCTGGCCGCACGGTCTTCCGCGCCACCTCCTCCCGGTGCGCCACGCCACCCACCGACGCCACCCCAAGGGCCTTCGCCGTGCTTTCCCAAGCCGTGCGGGGCCTGAACCGGGGCTGACGCCTCCGCCTCCCCGCACGGCACATTGCCCGGAACCGGCCGGTTCCGCTCAACGTGCAGCCCTGGAGCGCCCGCTCCCTTCCCCCGATTGCCTGCCGCCTCCCCCGGAGGCGGCTTTCCTCCCATCACTTGCCCGGGAGGAGCCCGCTGCCATGGCTGCGACTGCGTCTTCCGCCCGCTTACCTTGCCGGGCCGGAGGCCCGTGCAACGCTTCACGCCTGGATCGCCATGGATATCACCAAACATTTCGTCAAAGCCAAGAGCCCCTGCGCCGACGGCTTTCGCTGGTTTCTTCGCCACCATCAGAACGGCAGCAACTACCAGGAACTCCTCGACGCCCTGGTGGCCGACGGGCGGGTGGACGACGCCTGCTGGCTCCTTTCCCAATTCGGCCCCACTGACGGCCGGCTGGTCCTGGACCGTCTCGACGACCAGGCCCTGGTCTTCGCCGGTAGTGTGGAAGTGCGGGGCAACATCGAGGTGGATTCGGTGCTGCGCGCCGGCCGCAACATCCGCGCCGGCGGCAGCATCCGCGTCGGCCGCGGCCTGATCGCCGGGGAGGATGTGCGGGCCGGCGGCGCCATCCGCAGCCACGGCACCCTGGAAGTGAGCGGCCATCTGCGGGCCGACTGGAATATCGAAGCCGAAGGCCGCCTCTTCTGTGGCGGCGACCTGCGGGCCGGCTGGGAACTGGTGGGGGGCGAGGGCCTCTACCTGGAGGGCAACGCCCAGGCCGGGCGGGATGTGGCGGTGCAGGGGCCGATCCGCTGCGCCCGCAGCCTGCGGGCCGGCGGTAGCCTCCGCGCCGAAGACAACATCCAGGCCGGCCACGGCATTAGCGCCGGGGGCGACATCGACTGCGGCCAGCACCTGGGGGCCGGCTGGGGCATCAAGGCTGGCGGGCGCATTGCCGCCGCCGGGGCCATCCGTGCCGGGGAAAGCCTGGATGCCGGGGAAGACATTGTCGCCGGTAGCGGCTACGGCATCTTTGCCGGCCTCAACGTGCAGATGGACCAGTGGGACAGCAGCGCCCGGGTGCGGGCGGCGGCCCGGCCCGAAGGGCTGATGAGCGGCTGGTGGGCGGGGTCCGAGCCTTGACGGCCCTGACCTGGAACCCGGCCCCGGGGGGAAACGGGGCGGCGGAGCAGGCGCGCATTGCTGGCCTGGCGGGCAGGCCCGCCCGGGGGGCGCCGTGGCTGTTGCCGTTGCTGTCGAAGTGGCTGCCCCCGTGGCTGCCAGGGGGGTCCATCACCCCGCTGCCAGCCTGGCGCCTTTGGGCGCCTCTGGAACTGCGGGTGGATGTGGATCTGCGGCCCCAAACCCTGGAGGCGGAACTGGAATCCCTCTACCGGCAATTGCAGATCCCCGGGGGCAAGCTCCATGGCCTGCCCGCCATGCCGACGGATTTCCCCGGCCTGGTGCTGCGTCTGCGGGAGGCGGATGGAGAGCTTTACGTCTACGTGGAAGACCGGCTGCGCCGCCGCCTGGCGGGCTACACCGTGTTCAACCGGCTGGTGGAAGTGGGCAAGGCCCATGATCCCCTGGTGCGGGCGCCCCATTCCCGCTACGGCGCCGAGTACCAGCGCCAGGGCATTGCCAGCGCCGTCTATGAATGGGCCCTGGCCGCCGGCTGGTGCCTGGTCAGCGGCGCCCGGCAATCCGTCGGCGCCCATGCCCTGTGGCGTTCCCTGGCCCGCCGCCACGTGCTGGGCTATGTCAGCGTGCGGGGCAAGCGCCTGGCCTGGCTGGGCAGTGAAGTGGCGCCCCGGGCCCAGGACGACCTGCAGACCCGCATGGTGCTGCTGGGCCGGGGCTGGGACCTGGCCCGCTTCATCGCCGTGGCGCCGCCCCGGGAGGCAGCCGCCTGAGCGCCCAACGTCAGTCAGGTCAAGAAAGGGGCGAGGCCGGCCATGAAAAACGGCCTGCCGGGAGCGCGTTGCACGCTCCGGGCAGGCCGTCATGGGGGCGGCTAAAGCGTCGGGTGTTTAGACCACGCCCTGGGCCAGCATGGCGTCGGCCACCTTGACGAAGCCGGCGATGTTGGCGCCGGCCACGTAGTTGATGCTGCCGTTCTTGCCCCGGCCGCTGCCGTGGCCGACACAGGCGGCGTGGATGGACATCATGATCTGCTGCAGGCGTTGGTCCACCTCTTCCCGGGTCCAGGAGAGGCGCAGGGCGTTCTGGCTCATTTCCAGGCCGGAAACGGCGACGCCGCCGGCGTTGGAGGCCTTGCCCGGAGCGTAGAGGATGCCGGCTTCGAGGAAGGCATGGACCGCCTCCAGGGTGGAGGGCATGTTGGCCCCTTCCGCCACGCAGCGCACACCGTTTTGCAGCAGGGCGCGAGCGTCGTTGCCGTCCAGCTCGTTCTGGGTGGCGCAGGGCAGCGCCACGTCGCAGGGAATGCCCCAGGGGCGCTGGCCCGGTAGATAGGTGAGGCCGAACTGGCGGGCGTAGTCTTCCACCCGGCCGCGCTCCACTTCCTTGATGTGATGCAGGGCGGACCATTTCTCTTCGGTCATGCCCGCCGGGTCGTGCACCGTGCCGCCGGAGTCGGAAACGGTGACCACCTTGGCGCCCAGGCGCATGGCCTTCTGGGCGGCGTACTGAGCCACGTTGCCGGAGCCGGAAACGGCCACGGTGAGGCCCTCCAGTTCCATGCCGCGGGTGCGCAGCATGTCCTGAACGAAGTAGATGGTGCCGTAGCCGGTGGCTTCGGGGCGGATCAGGCTGCCGCCGTAGTCCAGGCCCTTGCCGGTGAGCACGGAGGAGAATTCTCCTTCCAGCTTCTTGTACATGCCGAACATGTAGCCCACTTCCCGGGCGCCCACGCCGATGTCGCCGGCCGGCACGTCGATGTCGGCGCCGATGTGCTTGTGCAGCTCGGCCATGAAGGCCTGGCAGAAGCGCATCACTTCCATGTCGCTCTTGCCCTTCGGGTCGAAGTCGGCGCCGCCCTTGCCGCCGCCCATGGGCAGGGTGGTGAGGGAGTTCTTGAAGACCTGTTCAAAGGCCAGGAACTTGAGAATGGAGAGATTCACCGAGGGGTGGAAGCGGATGCCGCCCTTGTAGGGGCCGATGGCCGAACTCATCTGGATGCGGTAGCCGCGATTGACATGCACCTGGCCGGCGTCGTCCACCCAGGGCACGCGGAACATGATGGCCCGTTCGGGTTCGCAGATACGCTCCAGCAAGCCCAGGCGGCGGTAGCGGGGGTGCTCCTGGAGGAAGGGCCAGAGGGTCTCCAGCACCTCCTTCACGGCCTGGAGGAACTCCGGCTGTTGCGGGTCCCGGGCCTGCAGCCGGGTGAGGAAGGAATCCAGTGAATCGGTCATGGAAAGCTTTCGGGAAAAAAACGCCCAAGATTATGCACCAAAATGGTGCACTGGCGGGCCGCCTCCGAAAAACGGCATATTCCCTTTGATTTATCAGGGCTTTTCAGCCGGGAAGTTTTTGAGGTGGATCATGTCTTTCGCCGCTTCTCCTGCCCACTATGTGACCCTTCCTCAGCCGGAGAAATTTCCATGTCCTACAAAAATCTCTTTCGCGTCATCGCTTTGCTGGCTTTTTCCCTTTCCGCTACACCGATGATGGCGGCGGAGGATCATCACCACCATCACGGCGCTGCCGGCCCCCGGCTGACGCTCAACAACGGCCAGAAGTGGGCCACCGACGAAGCCCTGCGTCAGGGCATGGCCAACATCCAGAAAGCCATGGGGGAGAAGCTCCAGGCCATTCACGCCAACAAACTGCCCCGCGCCGAATACGCCAAGCTGGCCAGCCGTCTGGAAACCGAGGTGAGCGGCATCGTCAGCCAGTGCCATCTGCCGGAAGAGGCCGATGCCATGCTGCATCTGGTGCTGGCGGAAGTGGGAGGCGGCATCGACGCCATGGCCGGCAAGAACCGCAAGGCCGACCCGCGCCGCGGGGCGGTGCGGGTGCTCGGCGCCCTGCAGGACTACCGCCGCTATTTCGACCACCCGGGCTGGCAGCCCCTGGCCGAATAAGCGGGCGGAATCACCGGCCCGGCGCTCAGGCCTGTCGGCCGGCCGCCAGGGCCGCTGGATCGTTGCTGCATCCCCTGCAATGGGGGAGCGGCCTGATGGCGAGTTGATGGCCGCGATTATCGGGCGCTAGCCGGATTGGTGGATGGGCGGCTAGCCGGAACCGGGCGGATGTTGGTTGACGGCCGCCAGTGGCCGGGTCCGTTGCTCTCCGGCCCTAAGCGCCCAGCCCGTGCAGCAACTGGCGGCCCCAGGGCCAGTCACCCAGGCCGCTCTCGGCATTGATGTGGCCGCAGTAGCCGGCGTCGGCGAAGCGGCTGCCCCACAGCGCGGCACAACGGGCGGCGAAGATCAGGGGACCGTAGGGATCGTCCCGGCTGGCGACCACCAGGCTGGGAAAGGGCAGGGCCTCCCGGGGCAGGGTGAAGCCCCGGGCTTGCGCCGGAAAGGCCGGGCCGGAGGGGTCCGGCGGCGCCACCAGCAGGGCGGCCTGCACCGGCAGCGCGGTTTCCAGGGCCCAGCGAGCCACCAGCAGACAGCCCAGGCTATGGGCCACCAGCAACGGCGCTTGCGGGGCCGCCGCCACCGCCGCTTCCAGGGCGTCGCGCCAGTCCTCGTAGCAGGGGCTGTCCCAATTTTCCTGTTCCACCCGTTGCAGGGCCGGCTCCAAGGCCTGCCAGCGGCTCTGCCAGTGGGCCGGGCCCGAGTTGCCGATGCCGGGGATGATGAGGACGGGAGCAGTCATGGGCAGGCCGTGGCGAAAAGAAATGAAAGGGATGAGGGCGATGAATGCAAAAACGCCCCGGCGGGCCGGGGCGTTGCGGGAAGGCCGATGGCTCAGACTTCCAGGTGCTGGTAGAGCACCGTGGAGAGGTAACGTTCGCCGAAGGAGGGGATCACCACCACGGTCAGCTTGCCCTTGTTTTCCGGCTTCTTCGCCACTTCCAGGGCGGCCCAGACGGCGGCGCCGGAGGAAATGCCCACCAGCAGGCCTTCTTCGGTAGCCAAGCGGCGGGCGGTGTTGAGGGCGTCCTCGTTCTTCACCCGGACCACGCCGTCGTAGACCTGGGTGTTGAGCACGGCGGGCACGAAGCCGGCGCCAATGCCCTGGATGGGGTGGGGGCCCTTGGCGCCGCCGGAAAGCACGGGGGAGGCATCGGGTTCCACGGCGAAGACCTGCACGCCGGGTTTCTTGGCCTTCAGCACTTCGCCGACACCGGTGACGGTGCCGCCGGTACCCACGCCGGCCACGAAAATATCCACCTGGCCGTCGGTATCGGCCCAGATTTCCTCAGCGGTGGTGCTGCGATGCACTTCCGGGTTGGCCGGGTTCTCGAACTGCTGGGGAATGAAATAGCGGGAATCGCTCTCGGCCAGCTCCTGGGCCTTTTTGATGGCGCCGCCCATGCCGTCGGGGCCGGGGGTGAGGATCAGCTCGGCGCCGTAGGCCTTGAGCAGCAGCTTGCGCTCACGGCTCATGGTCTCGGGCATGACGAAGGCGGCCTTGATGCCGCGGGCGGCACAGACCATGGCCAGGCCGATGCCGGTGTTGCCGGAGGTGGGCTCCAGCACGATGGTGTCGGGCTTGATCTTGCCGGCCTTCTGGGCGGCGTCGATCATGGCTACGGCGATCCGGTCCTTGACGCTGTGGGCCGGGTTGAAATATTCCAGCTTCAGGGCCACGGTGCCCTCGATGCCGGCGGCGACGCGGTTCAGTTGCACCAGGGGGGTCTTGCCGACCAGCTGGGTTACATCCTTGGCGATTTTCATGGCGGTCCTCGGGGAAAATGGGGGAATCTGAGGGGGATTGAAATCCGGTTTGGCCTGCAATCTAAACCATGGCGCCCCGCCGGCAAAGAACCGGTGGCTCTAAGGTGATAACGTCCGGTTATTTCGCAGTGCGAGGTTGCGGCGTGGCGGGAACTCTCCCGTCTTCTTTTGATCCAGGTGAAAGACGTTTTGTTGCAGCTGCCCGATGCTACGCCCCATTCATGAGGCCCGCACAGGACCCCGCAGGCCCGTTCGCCTGGCCTTGTTGGCCGGGCGCTTTGCCACCGACTATTTCGCTACTCTTTGCCATTCCTTGTGCTGCACCTTTGCCTGAGGAAAATACGCCCATGCCCTACGCCATCCGCTCCCTCATCGGTCTGTCCATTGGCCTCGTTTTCAGCCTGCTGCTGACCATGTTCCTCGCCCCCGGCGCCCGGGCCGAAGAGGCCAGCCTGTCGCCGGACCAGCCCATCCACGACATTGCCCGCCTGGGCAGCGCGGCGGAAATGCAGAAACTGCTGAAAGCCAACCCGGCCGCCCGGGATGCCCGCACCGCCATGGGCTCCACCCCCCTGCACCTGGCCGCCACCAACCCGGACAGCGGTGTCGTCAAGGCCCTGCTGGCCGCCGGTGCCGACGTCAATGCCCGGGATGCGGAGGGCGCCACGCCCCTGCACATGGCGGCCTACGTCGATAAGTCCGCCAACGCCACCCTGCTGCTGCAGGCCGGTGCCGACGTCAATGCCGTGACCAGCAACGGCCGCAGCGTCACCAGCCTGGGCCGCAAGACCATGGCCAACGAGGCCGTGGGTGTTATTTCCCTGTGGATGCTGAAGGGCTGCAAGCCGGGCATGAAGGGCTGCTGAGGCCGGCACGGCGCCGGTCTGCACGGACAAAAAGCGGTGCCCCTCAGCCAGGGGGCACGCATCAGCAAAAAGGGGCGGCCATCTGGCCGCCCCTTTTCTTTGCACTGGCGTCGCCGCCTGGATCAGTGGAGCGTCGCCAGGTAGGCCAGCAGATCGGCCCGGGCCTTGTCGTCCGCCAGGCCGTCGTACTTCATCTTGCCGCCGGCCACCAGGCCTTTCGGCGCCTTGAGGTAGCTGCCGAGGTTGTCCGCTGTCCAGGTCAGGCCACTGGCCTTGAGGGCGTCGGAGTAGCCGCTGAACTCGGCGATGCTGGCGGACTTGCGGCCGACGATGCCGGCCAGGCTCGGCCCTTTCTTGTTCTTGCCCGGCTTGACGCTGTGGCAGTCGGCGCATTCCTGGTCGAAGAGGTCGGCGCCGATGCCGGGGTTGCCGGCGGCGTAGGCCGCGCCGCCGAGAAGCAGTTGCAGGGCGGCGATGCAGCAGATGCAGGCAAGTCCGGCCCATCCGGGCAGGGAGCGGGGCGATTGGGATTTCATGGGCATGTCCTCAGAAGGCGGTCCAGATGAAGCCGTACAGGGTGTTGTTGTCCTTGGCGTTGCGGCCGGTGCCGTCGTAGTTGTCCTTGGCGCCGTTGAAGCGGTTGTACCAGGTGTATTGCAGGCCCATCCGCACGTTGGCCCAGGGGGCGCCCCAGGAGCTTTCCTTGCCGAAGGGCGTCCAGTCGCCCTGTAGGGTCCAGCCGGAGGAATCAGGCTTGCCGGTGCGGTTGTCACCGTAGAAGGTATTGTCCCGGGCGCCGCTGATGTTGAAGTAGCGCAGGGTGACGCCGTAGGTCTTGGCGTAATGGTAGGAGGCGCTGGCGTTCCACTGGTCCAGGGTCAGGCGTGTGTTGTCGGCGCCGCCGCTGCCGAAGGTGGCATTGAGGGTCTGTCGCTCCCGGATGTAGCTGCCGCCCAGGGCGAAGACGTGCTGCCGGTTGCCCAGGTACTGGTAGGAAGCATCCACGCCGAAGTCGTTGTAATGGTCCGTCGGGCCGCCGCTGCCGTAGTTCCCCAGCTTGGCGTTGAGCCCCACCAGGCCGACGGAGAAGGCATCCCGTTTGTTGTCCTTGAAATAGCCCAGGCGCCAGTAGGGGGCGATGCCCTTCAGCTGCTGGCCCGGGTCCAGCGGGTCGCTGATGACATTGATCCGCTCCAGGAAACGCTTGCCGATGCCGCCGTAGCCGCCCAGCTCCGCGTACAGGCCATTGTCCAGGTAGGCATAGCCGGTGGCGCCGAGCACCGTGTGCTCCAGGCCGCCGTCCAGCAGGGGTGCCGCGCCGGGAGCCGGGGCGAGGTCCGAGGTGCTGTAGGGGAAGCGCCAGGCGGGCAGGGTGTTGAAGGGGTCTTGCAGGGTCGGGTTGTTGTTCAGGGAAACGCCCAGGGTGGCGCTGTGGCTGCCCAGGCTGGCTTCCCCGGCGGCCCGGATATCCACGTGGTCCAGGGCAGCCTTGCGGTCGATGCCCGAATAGGTGATCTGGGAGAAGGAGCCCACGTGCTCCCCCAGCTTGCCGGCAATGAACAGGGACAGCTCCTGCAGGGCCGTATTGTTGTTGTCGCCGTAACGGGGTGCGGCGCCGCCGGGCTGGCCCTTGCCGGTGCTGGTCCAGGTGCCCACCGCCATGCCGGAGAGGGGAATCTTGCCGTCGCCACCGTCGCTGTCGGTGTAGCCGCCGATCTTGAACTTGACGCCATAGGGCGTGAGCTGGGGGCCGAAAGAGCCCATGTGGCAACTGGCGCATTCCTGGCCGGTCTGCCGGCTATAGCTGGGCACGGCCTGGGCGGCGCTGGCCAGGAGCGCCAGGACCAGGGTGGCCAGCAACTGCCGGGTAACGCTGCCGAGGCGTCGGGAAAGGGCGGGGGTCATGGGCATTCTCCTTTTTCTGGGGTCAGGGGTGGGGCCGGCGCAAGGGGCCCAGGGGCAACATGGAATAGAGGACGTTGTCCTTGCGTACGGCGAAGTGCCAGAGGGCGGCGGCCACATGCAGGGCCACCAGGCCCAGCAGCAGGTAGCCGGCCAGGGTGTGCCAGTGGGCGAGGTCGTCCGCCAGGTCACGGTCCCGGCCCAGCAGGGCGGGCAGGGGAATCAGGCCGGCCAGCCGCACCGGCTTGCCGGCGGCGCTGCTCAGGCTCCAGCCCAGCAGAGGTACGGCAAACAGCAGCAGGTAAAGCCCGGTGTGGGCGCCCTGGGCGGCCAGGCGCAGCAGGGGCGACAGGGCCGGGTGGCGGGGCAGGGCGCCCTTCAGGCGCCAGCCCAGGCGCAGCAGGGTGAGCACGAGGATGCAGCTGCCCACGGCACGGTGCAGCTCCGTCAGCAGCTTTTCGGTGCTGCCGTCGTCCGCCAGGGCACGGGCCAGGACGATGGCTGCGGCACCCAGCAGAATGAGGGCGGAGATCCAATGCAGCCGGCGCAGGGCGGCTGGATAAGCCGGGTGGTGGGCGCCGGGAATGGCATCTGGCCCAGTGTCAGGCCAGGCGTCGGGCTGGGAGGGCAAAGCGGTGGTGGCCGGGATATCCATGGCGGCTCCGGGGGATGGGGAAGGCGCCACTCTAGTCGGGCCATGCCTTCGTTTTCCTGTCGCTCCCCGTCAGGAAACTGGCAGTCAGGGAACTGGCGGCTGGCCATGATTAATTGGCGCCTCCCCATTTCCGGACAGCCCTCGATGCGCGTACTCCTGGTCGAAGACGATGCCCTGCTGGCCCAGGGCATTCGCGAAGGGCTGGAGCGGGGCGGCTTCAGCGTGGATCACCTGGCCGCCGCCGAGCCGGCGGAATCGGCCCTCAGCCTGACCCATTACGATCTGGCCATTCTCGACATCGGCCTGCCGGGCATGGATGGCCACGAGCTGGTGCGCCGCATCCGTGCCCGCAAGCTCGGCCTGCCCATCCTCATGCTCACCGCCCGGGATGGCCTGGAAGACCGGGTGCGGGGGCTGGACCTGGGCAGCGACGACTACATGACCAAGCCCTTCCTGTTGCCGGAGCTGCTGGCCCGCCTGCGGGCGCTGCTGCGGCGCAGCCGTTCCGCCCTCTCGTCGGCCCTGCAGGTGGGCGACGTGCAGCTGGACCTGGCACAGCGCACCGCCCGCCAGTCCGGCCGGACCCTGGAGCTGACCCGGCGCGAGTGGGAAATCCTGCAGCAACTGATGCTGGCCAGCCCCCGGGTGGTGTCGAAACGCCAGCTGGTGGAGAGCCTCAGCGAATGGGATCGGGAAATCACCAGCAACGCCGTGGAAATCCACGTCTCCCGGCTGCGCAGCAAATTGCAGGGCGGGGCGGTGGAAATCCTCACCGTGCGGGGCATCGGTTACCGTTTCGACGAGGTGCCCGCCCCATGATCGCCAGCCGCCTCCACCGGGCCCGCCGCACCCTGCGCCAGCGCCTGCTGTTCTTTCTCCTGACGCCCTTGAGCGTGCTGCTCTGCCTCAGCCTGGTGGCCGATTACCAGATCGCCCTGGAACCCGCCCAGGCCGCCTTCGACCATGCACTGGAGGACGACGCAGTGGCCCTGGCCGCCCGGGTTCAGGCCAGCGGCGGGCAGATCAACGTGGAGTTGCCGGAGGTGGCGGAAACCATCCTCCGCTCCGACAGCGCCGACCAGGAATTTCTCTCCGCCTTCGGGCCCGACGGCCGCCTGCTGGCGGGAGATGCCGATCTGCTGCCGGACGGCCTGGATGCCGCCCACCAGCTGCGCCTTTCCGACGCCATGCTGCGGGGCCAGCGCATCCGCAAGGCCAGCTACCGCCTGGAAACCCCCTCCGGCCCCGTCACCGTCACCGTGGCGGAAACCACCCACAAGCGGGAGAGCACCGCCTCCCGCATCCTGGCCGCCATGATCTTGCCCAACCTGCTGCAGATCCTGGCTTCCCTGCTGCTGGTCTATGTGGGGGTGAGAACCGGGCTGATGCCCCTCATCCATCTCGGGGAAGACATTTCCCGCCGCGCCTCCACCGACCTTTCGCCCCTGCCGCGCAACGAGGTTCCCCTGGAGGCCGAGCCCCTGGTCAATGCCATGGATCGGCTGATGGCCGACCTGCGGGATTCGGCCAGTGCCCAGCAGGCCTTCCTGGCCAATGCCGCCCACCAGCTGCGCACGCCCCTGGCCGGCCTGCAGACCCAGCTCGAACTGGCCGTCCAGGAGCTGCCACCAGAGCACCGGGCCCGCATGGAGCGCCTGTGCGGCGCCACCACCCGCCTCGGCCATCTGGCCCACCAGTTGCTGTCCTTCGCCCGCTCCAGCGCCGAGGCCAACATCGCCCATGAATTCCAGCCCGTGGACCTGGCCCGGCTGGTGGAAGAGGACGTCACCCATTGGGTGGACGAGGCCCGCCGTCGGCACATCGACCTGGGCTTCGAAGTAGCGCCGGCCCGGGTACGCGGCAGCCCCTGGCTGCTGCGGGAGCTGCTGGCCAACCTGCTCGACAACGCCCTCAAGTACAACCCCCCGGGGGGCCGGGTGACGGTGCGCTGCGGCCCCGGGGAGACAGGCCCCTTCCTGGTGGTGGAGGATGACGGGCCGGGCATTCCCCCCGCCCAGCGGGCCCGGGTGTTCGAGCGCTTCTACCGCCCGGCGGACAGTACCGGGGAGGGCGCCGGCCTGGGGTTGGCCATCGTCAAGGAAGTGGTCGAGCGCCATGGCGCCGGTGTGGCCATCGAGACGCCGCCGGGCGCTGCTGGGACCCTCCTGCGCATTACCTTTCCGCCTTGCCCGGCGGGGCCGTCCCGCCCCCTTGCGCCATCCTCGGCGACGCTTTCCGCCGTCGCCCCCGGGGCGCTGCCGGGTGGGGCTGGCGATGCTCCTTCCGGCAATTCTTCGGGGCCGATCTAACCTTGATCAAGGAATTGCCCTCCGGCCCTGGGCCATCCTGCGGGGCGAATGGCTTCCTCGCTTGGTCGGGGCCAGGGTTCTTTTGAAGGATGAAAAGCACGATGAAACAGTTTTTACAGCGAATCGCGCGGGTCGGGGCGGCAGCCCTGGCTCTCGGCGTTGCCGGTGCCGTCTCGGCTGCCCCGGCTGCTCCCGCCGAGCCCCAGGCCGGAGCCATGATGATTGAGACTTTCCACGAAACCAAGTGTCAGCCTTGCGATGCCTGGGAAGGTCAGCTGAAGGCTGCCGGCTTCACCGTGCGCCGCAGCGAGGTGCTGAATGTGGCGGCCACCCGCCGCTGGCTGGCGGTGCCGGAGAATTTCGCCTCTTTCGTCACCTCCCGGGTAGGGGGCTACATCATCGAAGGGCCGGTGCCTGCCGCCCATATTCGCCAGTTGCTGAAGGACAAGCCGGTGGCCCTGGGCCTGGCCCTGCCGGGCAATCCGGCCGCTCCCGGCGCTCCCACCCAGCTGATGTTCTGGGGCGGTCGTTCCGACCCCTTCGCCAGCCAGTAGGCGCCGACAGGCCAGGCCGGGGAGGTCTGGCCGGAAAAAAGCCGGAGCCGGGTGGTGAGGCCCGTTCCCGGGCCGGGCATGATGGCCCGGTGGCCCGGTATGCCGCTCAGCCCGACCAGACTGGCCAGTCTGGTCGGCTTGGTTTTAGCCCAGCACTGGCGGGGTGCGGGAGGCCACCATGAGGCGGTTCCAGGTATTGATCTCGCCGATGCACAGGGTGAGCTTGGCGATCTCCTCCGGGCTGAAATGGGCCTGCACTTCGGCATAAACCGCATCCGGCACTTCCTGGGCGACGATCACGGTGACCGCTTCCGCCCAGGCCAGGGCAGCCCGTTCCCGGGGGCTGAAGACCGGGGATTCCTTCCAGGTGGCAGTCAGGTTGATCTGGTGTTCGCTCAGGCCGTACTTGCGGGCCAGGGGAACGTGCATGGCAACGCAGAAGGCGCAGCCGTTGATCTGGGAGATGCGCAGGCGCACCAGTTCCAGCAGGCCCAGGTCCAGCCCGCAGCCCTGAACATAAGTGTGCACGCCGTACATGGCCTTGTAGCCATCGGGAATGAGCTGGCTGACGTCGAATCGTTGTTCCATGGAGTGAAGTCCTAAATCCTGTCGTTGCATGGGGAAGGGGGAAATCCCGCCTCGGGGCGGGAGGCATTCATCCTAGGGTCTGAGTGGTACTATGAAAATGACCATTTACAACATTTTCAGTAGTCCACTTGATTGCTTTGCTGTCTCGAAGCAACGGGACTGCCATCACGATTGAACTCGGGGGCCATGGCATCATGCGGCGCGCACAGGAACTGGAATTGGGGCTGGCGCCCCGCCCCGCCGGAACAACCCTGCAACGCTGGCTGTACGATGAGTTGCGGGCGGCCATCCTCTCCGGCCGCATCGCCGCCGGCCGGCGCCTCCCGTCGAGCCGCGACCTGGCCCGCCAGCAGGGCGTGTCCCGGGGCACCGTGCTGTCGGTCTATGAACAGCTGATGGCCGAAGGCTACCTGGCCAGTACCACCGGCAGCGGTACCGTCGTCGTCGATGCCCTGCGCCTCCAGGGCGCGCCGGCCCGCCCCGTCGTACCGGCCTTGCCCGGGGGGCGGCATCTCTCTCCCCCATCGCCTCCTTCTCCCCTATCACGCCTGTCCCGCCAGGGTCGCCGACTGGCCGACAGCCCTTTTCCCCTTTACGAATCCAGCCTGACGGCGGTGCCTTTCCGCCCCAACCAGCCCGATCTGGCGGCCTTTCCCTGGGCCGTCTGGAACAAGCTCAGCCACCGCTGCAACCGGCAGGCCCGGCCCGATGCCATGGCCTACGGCGAGGCCGCCGGCTACCGGCCCCTGCGCCAGGCCATCGCCGAACACCTGCGCTACGCCCAGCGCATTGATTGCCGGGCAGAGCAGGTGATGATCCTGGGCAGCGCCCAGCAGGCCATGGACCTGTGCATCCGCCTGCTGCTGGACCCCGGGCAGGCTGCCCTGGTGGAGGACCCGGGCTATCCCGGGGCCGCCCGCCTGGTGGAACTGGCCGGTGGCCGGGTCATCGACGTGCCGGTGGATGGCGCCGGCCTGTGCACCTCGCCGCCCCTGCCGGTGGCGTCGGACATCCGCCTGGCTTACGTCACGGCGGCCCACCAGTCGCCCCTGGGCGGCGCCCTGCCCCTGGAGCGGCGCCTGGACCTGCTGGCCTGGGCGGAGGCCTGCGACGCCACCATCATCGAGGACGACTACGACAGCGAATTCCGCTTCGATGCAGCGCCCCTCTCCAGCCTCATGAGCCTGGACGGGGCCGGGCGGGTGATCTACATGGGCACCTTCAGCAAGCTGCTCTTTCCCGCCCTGCGCCTGGCCTATGTGGTGCTGCCGGAGTGGCTGGCGGAGCCCTGCGCCGCGGCCATCTCCCTGACTTGCCGGCACCTGCCGGTGGCGCCCCAGGCCGTCCTTGCCGCCTTCATCGCCGAGGGCCATTTCGCCCGGCACCTGCGCCAGATGCGCCTGCGCTACGGCGAGCGGGCGGCAGTCTTCCAGACGGAATGCCGCCGCCAGCTAGGCGGTCTGCTGACGGTGCTGCCCATCACCACGGGCATGGATGCGGCAGCCCTGCTGGATTTTCCCGGGGATGACCGGACGGTGGCGGCGGCCCTGGCGCAAGGGGGCGTCGAGGCCCGGCCCCTCTCCTTCTACCGGCGCAGCCAGCCCGGCCCCCCGGGGCTGGTGCTCGGCTTTTCCGCCTTCGCGCCGGCGCAGCTATGCCAGGGGGTGGCGGCCATGGCGCCGATACTCGAAGCCTGCCGCGCCGCTGGGGCAGGCTGAGTCTGGCCGGCCTGCGCAACCTCTGTTTCGGGCGCGGTTGCGGGCTTGCCCTTACATGGCGCAGGGTTGATCTGCCGCGAAAGCTGATGCTTATCAAAGTGGGCGGCCCGGCCTCTCGGCAAGATGGATGCCCATGAAGCCCGCTCTCCTTTCCCGCCCCCTGTTTTCCCGCCTCCCGGCCTTTGGCCTGGGGAGCCTGTGCCTGGCCGGCGCCCTCGGGCTGCCGCCGGCGGTCGCTGCGGAAGGCGGCCCATCCGCCCCCCGGGCCCGGGAACTGGTGCACCTGGTGCGCCAGGACTGCGGCTCCTGCCATGGCCTGACCCTCAAGGGCGGCCTGGGGCCGGCCCTCACCGCCGAGACCTTCCGCCAGCGCCCTGCCGAGAGCATGGTGGCCACCATTCTTTACGGCCGCCCGGGCACGCCCATGCCGCCCTTCAAGGGCATCGTCAGCGAAGCCGAGGCCCAGTGGATCGTGCAACAGCTCCAGGCCGGCTTTCCCACCGAATAATCCCATGAATTGCCCGCGAAAGACTGCCATGAAGCCCGCCGCCTCCCGTCTCCTGCTCCTGCCTGCCCTGCTGCTTTCCCTCCTGGCCGGTTGCGCCAGCGCTCCGGCGCCCCGGGGCAGTGGCGACCTGGGGGTGGTGATCGAGCGTTCCATCGGCCAGGTGCAGGTGGTCAATACCACCACCAAGACCTCCCTGGCCAAGGTGCCGGGCCTGGGGGACCTCTCCCACGCCTCCGTGGTTTTCAGCCGTGACCAGCGTTACGCCTATGTCTTCGGCCGCGATGGCGGCCTGACCAAGGTGGATATCCTCACCGCCAGCATCGCCAAGCGCATCGTCCAGGCCGGCAACGCCATCGGCGGCGCCATTTCCCAGGACGGCAAGCTGGTGGTGGCCCAGAACTACGAGCCGGGCGGTATCAAGGCCTTCGATGCGGAAACCCTGGAGCTGGTGGCCGACATTCCTTCTGTGGACATGAACGGGGTGCGCTCCAAGGTGGTGGGCCTGGCCGACCTCTCCGGCAACCGTTTCGCCTTTTCTCTCTTCGAAGCCGGGGAAATCTGGGTGGCCGACCTTTCCAGCCCGAAGGCGCCCAAGGTGCAGAAGTACTCCGCCGGCAAGCAGCCTTACGACGCCCTGGTGACGCCGGACGGCCGCTACTACATCGCCGGCCTCTTCGGTGAGGACGGCCTGGCCATGCTCGACACCTGGCAGCCGGAGCTGGGGGTGAAGAAGATCCTCGCCGGCTACGGCAAGGGCGAACAGGCCCTGCCGGTGTACAAGATGCCCCACCTGCGTGGCTGGTCCGTCGCCGGCGGCAAGGCCTACCTGCCCGCCATCGGCCGCCACGAGGTGCTGGTGGTGGATACCAAGACCTGGCAGGAAACCGGCCGCATCCCCGTGAAGAGCCAGCCGGTGTTCGTCATGGCCCGGCCCGACGGGCGCGAGGTGTGGGTCAATTTCGCCTTCCCCGACAACGGCTGGGTGCAGGTGCTCGATACCCTGGAGGGCAAGGTCACCCACACCCTGCAACCGGGCAAGGCTATCCTGCACATGGAGTTTTCCCCCCGCGGCGAGGCTGTCTGGCTCTCGGCCCGGGACGACAACAAGGTCACCGTCTTCGACACCCGCAGCAAGCAGCCGGTGGCCGAGCTGAAGGCCGACAGCCCCAGCGGCATCTTCTTCACCAGCCGTGCCGCCCGCACCGGCTTCTGAGCCCCGCCTGCCTGAACCTGCGCCCACGCCCATGAACGCTGCCCACTTTCCCCTGCTCAACGACTACCAGCGGGATTTCCCCCTGGTCTCCCGGCCCTTCGCCGTGCTTGGCGAGGCCCAGGGCCTGAGCGAGGCGGAAGTGCTGGAGCAGTACCGCCACTGGCAGCAAGCGGGCCTGGTAAACCGCATCGGCGCCGTTTTCGCCCCGCGCCGGGTCGGCGCCAGTACCCTGGCCGCCCTGCAGGCCCCGCCAGAGCGCCTGGAATGGGTGGCCGGCCGGGTCAGCGCCCACCCCGAGGTGAACCACAACTACGCCCGGGAACACGCCTACAACCTGTGGTTCGTCGCCACCGCACCGGACCTGCTGCGCCTGGGCCAGGTGCTGGCCGCCATCGAGGTGGAAACCGGCTGCCCGGTGATTTCCCTGCCCCTGGTGGAGGAGTTCCACATCGACCTGGGCTTCGATCTTTCCGGCGGCGCCGGCCGGCGCCAGCCCGTGGCCGCCGTACCCTCCCTGGACCAGCCCATTGCCCTGACGGCGGAAGAGCGTCGCCTGATGCCGGTGTTGCAGGAGGGCCTGCCCCTGGAGCCCCGCCCCTTCAAGGCCCTGGCCTACCGCGCCGAAATGGGGGAGGAGCGCCTGCTGGCCCTGCTCGGCGAATGGCTGCAACGGGGCATCCTCAAGCGTTTCGGCGTGGTGGTGCGGCACCACGAACTGGGCTACACCGCCAACGCCATGTGCGTCTGGGCGGTGCCGGAAGACGCGGTGAGCGCCCTGGGCGAACGCCTGGCCGCCGAGCCCGGCGTCACCCTCTGCTACCGCCGCCGCGCCCAGCTACCCCATTGGCCCTACAACCTCTTCTGCATGATCCACGGCAAGGCCCGGGACGAAGTGGCGGAGTTGCGCCGCAGCCTGGGCGAACGCCTGGGGCTGGATGCCCACCCCCATGACCTGCTCTTTTCCACCCGCCGCTACAAGCAGACCGGCGCCCAATATGCACCCCAGGCGCCCCGGGCCGCTGCCGGGATGCCCCAGGAGGCCGCCCATGGCTGATGCCGGCAACGCCCGCACCGCCCGCCGCGCCGCCCTGGCCCCCGCCCGGGAGCCGGACGAGCTGGACCGGCGCATCATCAATGCCCTGCAGGGCGACTTCCCCCTGAGCCCGGAGCCCTACGCCGAAGCCGCCGCCCAACTGGGGATCGGTGAAGCTGAGCTGCTGGCCCGGCTGCAATCCCTGCTGGATGACCGCATCCTCACCCGCTTCGGCCCCATGTTCCAGATCGAGCGCCTCGGCGGCGCCTTCTGCCTGGCCGCCATGGCGGTGCCCGAAGATGAATTCGAGCGGGTGGCGGAACAGGTGAATGCCTTGCCCCAGGTGGCCCACAACTACGCCCGGGAGCACGCCTTCAACATGTGGTTCGTGCTGGCCACGGAAACGCCGGAAGGCATCGACGCGGCCGTGCAGGCCATCGAGACCGCCACCGGCTATCCGGTGTATCCCTTCCCGAAAGAGAAGGAATACTTCGTTGAAATGAAGTTGCAGGCATGAATGCGGTGAAGGCCTCTCACACCGGCGTCGCGGTTGCCACCTGTCTGCCCTGGAGCCCTTGATGGACGCCACTTTCCGCATGGATGACCTGGATCGCCGCCTGGTGCTTGCCACCCAGGCCGGCCTGCCCCTGGAGCCCCGTCCCTATTGGGTTCTCGGGCAGCAGCTGGGCATGGAGGAGGCCGAGGTACGGCAGCGCCTGGGCCGTCTGCTGGAGGCCGGCGCCATCCGCCGCATCGGCGCCGTGCCCAACCATTACGCCATCGGCTACACCGCCAACGGCATGAGCGTGTGGCAGATCGACCCGACGGTGATCGACGCCGTCGGCGAGCGGGTGGGCGGACTGGCTGCCGTCACCCATTGCTACCGCCGGCCCGACCATCCGCCGAGCTGGCCCTACAACCTCTTCGCCATGGTGCACGGCAAGAGCCGGGAGGAGGTGGTGGCCGAGGTGGCGCGCATCGCCGCCCTCGTCGCCGCCGAATTCCCGGGCGCCCTGGGGGCCCGGGACATCCTCTTTTCCACCCGCATCCTGAAAAAGACCGGCTTGCGCATCGGCGGCTGATGGGCCTTCCGGCGTCGGGCGGAGGCGAGCGGGGCAATCCATCGCGCAGTGTTGTTGATGCGCATTGAATCCGGGTAAAAATTCTGCCTTGGCATATGCGATCGGTGTCCCTTGCGGGGGGCTATGGCATACAATGAAAAGAACATAACTTAAGTCTTAGCTCTGGGCTGACGACCTGCGCGGGGACTTTGACGGTGTTCCTTTCCTCCTTCCCCATGACGCCTCGCACCCGCTTTAGTCTACTCATCGCCACGATTGTGGTGACGACCCTGTTGGCCCTGGGGGGCTATTGGTACAGCCTGCTGAGCAGCCATGCCCGGATGCGGGCCGATACGATGGCCAACCTGCAGCGCGTCTCCGGCCAGATCGGGGGCGGGGTGTCAGAACAGATGTCCGCGGTGGTGCGCGGGCTCAACTATGTGATGGAAAATCTGCGTCTGGAGTACGTGGACAAGCACCTCACCCAGCGCCGTTCTTTCGACCAGGGGGTTCGGGCCGCCCTGCGGGCCTTCCCCTCGGGTGCCCTGGCGCAGGTGGGCGTCATTGATGCCAAGGGTTACCTCGATTACTCCAATTTGGGCGGGCCGCGGGTCTATCTGGGGGACCGGGAGCATTTCCGGGTCCATGCCGACCGGCCGGATGAGGATAAGCTGTTTATCAGCAAGCCGATTCTGGGACGGGTTTCCCAGCAATGGACGATCCAATTTACCCGGCCCATCCGCGAAGGCGGAAAGTTCGCCGGCGTGCTCGTCCTCTCCGTGTCCCCCGGCTATCTCTCCAAGACCCTGGAACGCCTGGGGCTGGGGGAAAACGACAGTGCCGGCATGGTGCGGGGCGATGGCACCTATCTGGCCCGTAGCGCCAATCTGCTGAATTACCTGGGCAAGTCCGTCAAGGAAGGGCGCCCCTACCTGGGGAATGAGCGCGACATGCGCGGGAGCTTCAGCGACGAGGCCTCTCACGAACCGGTGCGCCGCACCTTCTCCTGGTTCCGCCTGCCGGATTTGCCACTGGTGGTGTATGTCGGGCTGTCGGAACAGGATGCCCTGGCCCCGGTCGAGCGGGAAATCCGCACCAGTCGGCGGGCCAACCTGATCGGCTCCCTGTTCGTCCTTTCCTTCATGGTGGCCATCGTTGTGCTGCTCTTCCGGGTACAGCGCCAGCGGGTGCGTCTGGAGCAGAACGAAAACCTGTATCGCAGCCTGTTCGAGAAAAACGCCTCGGTCAAACTGCTGATTGATGAAACCAGCGGTCAGATCGTGGGGGCCAATGAGGCCGCCTGCGACTATTACGGTTACACCCGCGCGCAGCTGGAAGCACTTCATATCAGCGACATCAACTGCCTGCCCGTGGACGCCATCAAGCTGGAAATGGCCCGGGCCAAGGCCGAACTCCGGGCGCACTTCTTCTTTTCCCATCGCCTGGCCAGTGGCGAGATTCGCCAGGTAGAGGTCTATTCCGGGCCAATGGAGCTGAATGGCCGTTCCCTGCTCTATTCCATCGTCCATGACGTGACCGAGCGCAGCCAGCTGGAGAAACGCCTGAAGGTCAGCGAGAGCCGTTACCGCACAGTTTTTGATGTCATTCCTGACGGCATGATGCTGGTGGATGCCAACGAAAACATCATCTTGTGGAACGAATCGGCCCTCTCCATTCTCGGCGTTTCCGAGGAGGGGCTGCTGCAGCGTCAGGTCGCCCTCGTGCTGCGGGATGGTCAACCGGTGTCGCCAGCGGATTACCCCAGCCGTCGTGCCCTGCGGGAAATGTCTTCCCAGGGCTTGTACAGCGTTGTCCTGCCCGATGGGGGGCGTCGCTGGATCGCCGTCAGCACCCGCCAGCTGCCGCTGGATGCAGATGGCCACGCCACCGGTGCCGTGGTGTCCTTCTCCGACATCAGCCGGGTGGTGGCCCTGGAGGAATCCCTGCTGATCAGCCAGTCGGTTTTTGAGGCCGCCTCCGAAGGCATCCTGGTGACCAACGCCCGCAATGTGATTGTGCGCACCAACCCGGCCTTTGCCCATATCACCGGCTACAGCGCCGAGGAAACCGAGGGACGAGTGCCCTCCTTCCTGGCCTCCGGTCATCACGATGCGGCGTTCTACCAGGCCATGTACCAATCCCTGGCGGATAAGGATTACTGGGAAGGGGAGGTGGTGAATCGTCGCAAGGATGGCAGCATCTTCGTGGAATGGCTGAAGATCACCGCCGTGCGCAATCGTGAAGGGGTGTTGATACGCTATGTGGCGCTACTTTCCGACATCACCCTGAAGAAGCTGCGGGAGCAGGACATCTGGCGTCAGGCCCACTACGACCCCCTGACCCAGCTACCCAACCGTACGCTGTTCATGGACCGGCTGGGTCAGTCCATCGCCCAGGCGACCCGTCGCCATCAGCAGGTGGGGGTGCTGTTCATTGACCTGGATAAATTCAAGCCGGTGAACGACACCTACGGGCACCAGGCTGGGGATGAACTGCTGCGCCTGGTGGCCAACCGGATTTCCGGCTGTCTGCGGGATGAAGACACGGTGGCCCGCTTGGGGGGCGATGAATTCGTGGTGCTGCTGCCGGCCCTGGATGATGGGGAAAGCTGCGTGATGGTGGCCGAAAAGATTCTCCAGGTGGTGCATCAGCCTTTCCACCTGGGGGTGGGCCTGGTGGAAATTTCCGCCAGTATCGGCGTGGCCCGTTCTCCCCAGGATGGCGCCACGGCGGAATCCCTGCTGCAGGCTGCCGACGAGGCCATGTATGCCGCCAAGGCTGATGGTCGGGCCACGGTGCGTCAGCTAAGCAACTGAGGGCCTTTCCGTCGGGTCTGGCTTGTGTTTGAGCCGGCACGGCGGGCGGCCACTCACCCGGCTTGATGCGCATCAATGCCCGGTGAGCCGGGGCTGTCGTTCAATGGGAGCAATTCCTGTTGGAGGCATCATGTTCCGCATTTCCCAATTCATGGACGAGCTGGTCAGCCCTTCCGCCGTCGGCCCCCGCCGTAATCCGCCCGGGCCGGTGGTGATCTGGAACCTGGTGCGCCGCTGCAACCTCACTTGCAAGCACTGCTATTCCATCTCCGCCGACAAGGACTTTCCCGGCGAACTGAACACCGCGCAGGTCTTCACGGTGATGGACGACCTCAAGGCCTTCCGCGTGCCGGTGCTCATCCTCTCCGGCGGTGAGCCCCTGCTGCGGCCCGACATCTTCGACATCGCCCGCCGCGCCAAGGGCATGGGCTTTTACGTCGGCCTGTCTTCCAACGGCACCCTGATCAACGACAGCAATATCGACGCCATTGCCGACATCGGCTTCGACTACGTGGGCGTCAGCCTGGACGGCATCAAGGAGACCCACGACAAGTTCCGCCGCCTGGAGGGCGCCTTCGATGCCTCCCTGGCCGGCATCCAGCTGTGCAAGCAACGGGGCATCAAGGTGGGCGTGCGCTACACCATGACCCAGGACAACGCCCATGATCTGCCGGGCCTGCTCAAGCTGATCGAGGCCGAGGGCATCGACAAGTTCTACTTTTCCCACCTCAACTACGCTGGCCGGGGCAACAAGAACCGCCGCACCGACACCCACCACCAGGCCACCCGTCAGGCCATGGACCTGCTCTTCGATACCTGTTGGGACTATCGGCAGAAAGGTCTGCACAAGGAATTCGTCACCGGCAACAACGATGCGGATGGCGTCTACCTGCTGCGCTGGGTGGCCCGCCGCTTCCCCGACAAGGTGGCCCACATCCGCGCCAAGCTGGAGCAATGGGGCGGCAACGCCAGCGGTGTGAACGTGGCCAACATCGACAACCTGGGCAATGTGCACCCGGACACCATGTGGTGGCACCACACCCTGGGCAATGTGAAGGAGCGGCCCTTCTCCACCCTGTGGAACGACCTTTCCGACCCCCTCATGGCCGGCCTCAAGCAACATCCCCGGCCCGTGGAAGGGCGCTGCGGCGCCTGTGCCTACCTGAAGCTGTGCAACGGCAATACCCGGGTACGGGCCCAGCAGCTCACCGGCAACCCCTGGGCCGAAGACCCGGCCTGTTATCTCACCGACGAGGAAATCGGCGTGGCCCAGGCCGATGCCGCCGGCCATTCGGCCAACCACGACGCCATCCACTCGGAAAGCAAAGAGGTCACGGCATGAAGCGCCCCATTTCTTCCTTCGCCACCATCTACGGCGCCCGCGAGGCTCGTGTTGCTGCCGTCTGTCGGCCGGGCAGCGAAGCTCGGCCCCCATCCTCTCCTGCCCGCCTGGCTTTCTGGCTGCTTTCCGTGCCCCTGGGTCTGGGTGCCCTGTGGCTGGCCAGTCGGCCGGCCCAGGCCGGCGAAGCCGCGGCTCCAGCAACCCTGGCCGGTGCCGCCCCGGTGGTCCCGGTGACCAACACCGCCACGCTCTACCAGCAGCACTGTGCCGCCTGCCACGGTGCCGATCGGCTCGGCGGCATGGGCCCGGCCCTGCTGCCGGAGAACCTGGAACGCCTGAAAAAGGCCGAAGCCCTGAAGACCATCAAGGAAGGCCGCCCGGCCACCCAGATGCCAGCCTTCGCCGCCACCCTCAAGGCTGAGGAAATCGCCGCCCTGGCCGATTACGCCTACGCCCCGGTGAGCCCCAAGCCGACCTGGACGGAAAAGGACATCCGCGCCTCCCGCGTTCAGCATGTGGATGAGAAAACCCTGTCGCCCAAGCCCGTCTTCAAGGCTGACCCGATGAACCTCTTCGTGGTGGTGGAAGGGGGCGACCATCACGTTTCCGTGCTGGACGGCGACAAGCTGGAGCCCATCTACCGCTTCCAGTCCCGCTATGCCCTGCACGGCGGGCCCAAGTTCTCCCCCGATGGCCGCTTCGTGTATTTCGCCTCCCGGGATGGCTGGCTGACCAAGTTCGATCTGTGGAACCTCAAGGTGGTGGCCGAGGTGCGGGCCGGCATCAATACCCGCAATGCCGCCGTCTCCGGCGATGGCAAGTACGTCATCGCCGCCAACTACCTGCCCCAGGACTTGGTGCTGTTCGACGCCGACCTCAATCTGATCAAGGTGATGGACGCCAAGAGCGCCGACGGCAAGGAAAGCTCCCGGGTTTCCGCGGTATACGACGCTGCGCCGCGCAAGAGCTTCGTCGCCGCCATGAAGGACATGCCCGAGGTCTGGGAAATCAGTTACGACCCGGAAGCCCACCCCATCTACGACGGCTTGGTGCATGACTACCAGTACAAGGAAGGGGTCTCGGTGCCCGGCTTCCTCAACCCCCGCCGCACCCGCCTCATCGACCCCCTGGACGATTTCTTCTTCGACCAGAGCTATTCCGAAGTGATGGGCACCAGCCGGGAAGGCAAGGGCCAGGTGGTGAACCTGGATGCCCGCCGCAAGGTGGCCGAACTGCAGCTCTCCGGCATGCCCCACCTGGGCTCCGGCATCACCTGGAACTGGCAGGGGCGCACCGTGATGGCCTCCACCAACCTCAAGGAAGGCAAGGTGACGGTGATTGACATGAAGGACTGGAAACCGGTGAAGGATATCGTCACCCGGGGAGCCGGCTTCTTCCTGCGCAGCCACGAGAACAGCCGCTACGCCTTCGTCGATTCCATGATGAGCCCGGCCAAGGACACCCTGCAGGTGATCGACAAGGACAAGCTGGAGATCGTCAAGGAACTCAAGCCCGTCCCCGGCAAGACCCTGGCCCACATCGAATTCACCAAGGACGGCCGCTACGCCCTGGCCAGCCTGTGGGAAATGGACGGCGCCCTGATCATCTACGATGCCAGGACCCTGGAAGAGGTGAAGCGCCTGCCCATGAAGAAGCCCGTGGGCAAGTACAACGTGTGGAACAAGATCACCCGTTCCGAGGGTACCAGCCACTAGTACCAACTCACTCAACCCGGGCGCGGGGTCCATCAGACCACCCCGTGACCGCCCGAAACCCCAACAGGGGCGCGGATGGATGCCAACAGGCATCTTCCGCGCCCCTGTTGCTTTTGCGGGGCGGTGCTTGAGTGGTACTTCAGGCGGTGGGGCGGGCGCGGGGTTTGCGCTTGGCCTTGGTCGGCGTGGCGCTTTTCTTGGCGGCGGGGGAGGGGGCTTCCGGGCCTTCGAGCCAGAGCAGGGTTTCCAGGTAGCCCATGAAGCGGTGCAGGTAGGCGGGGGCCTGGTCGCGCATGAGGATCAGGGCGCGCAGGGCGAGCATGTGGGAATTGAGGGGGCCGGCGTTTTCCGGCATCTGGGCCAGGGCCTGGGTGAGTTGCTGCTCCAGGCTGAGCTGGGCCCAGCTTTCCTTGAAGTAGCGCACGGCCTTGAGGTCTTCCACAGGCGCCGGGCCATTCCGGGCGGGGGCCGCCGTGGCCTGGGGAAGCGGGACGGCCTGAGGGACAGAATCAGTCTGCTGTGGTTCGGCGGGGCTGTTGCCGGCGTCGGGCGTTTGGCCGGTTGGGGCTGGATGCGCCGTTGGCGTGACCGGAATCCCCTGGGGCTTGAGGGGCACCGGGCTAGCAGCGGGTGCATCGGCCAGGCTGACGCCGAGGGGGGCGGCCAGCTGGCGGCGCAGTTCCGCCAGGGGGTGGGGCGTAACCTGTCGCGCCAGGGCAGCCAGACGGCGGCGCAGGGCGGGGTGGTCCCCTTGTTCGAGATAGCCTTGCAGTTCAAGCGCGATCGTATCGGCAGCCGCCAGGCCAGCCAGCCAGGGTTGGGCGGCGGCCAGCAGGTCCCGGGCCTGGGCATCGGTTGCTTGCAGGGCGGCCTGGCAGTCGGCGATGGCCTGGGCCAGGCGTTGTTCCACCCGGGCCTTGGCCGGGCCCGGGAGGCCGGCGCTGCGCCGGGCCAGGGTGGTGATGAAGTGGTAGCGCAGGGGGTCCCGCTGCGCCGCGCCTTGCCGGGCGAGGGCGGCGAGGGCGGGGTGTTCCGCCGCGGCCGGCAATATTTCGGCAGCGTCGGGCGCGGCGCCGGCAGGGGGCAGCTCCGTGTCGGGGAGGGGGCTGGCCCCGTCGTTCATGGCTTGCTGCCGCCTCGGGGCACCGGGGCGATTTCCACCCGGCGGTTCTTGGCCCGGCCCTGGGCATCGGCATTGGCGGCCACCGGCTGCTGGGCGCCGAAGGCGGCGGCGAAGACGGAGGAGGCGGGGATGCCAGCGTCGATCAGCTCCCGGGTGACGGTGAGGGCGCGCTGGGCCGAGAGTTCCCAGTTGTCTTCGAACTGGCGGTTGCTGCCCCGCACCGGCATGTCGTCGGTGAAGCCGCTGACCATGAGCATTTCATCCCGGGCCTGCACGTAGGCGCCCAGGGGGGCGGCCAGACTCTTCAATAGCTGCTTGCCGTCGGGCTGCAGCTGGTCGGAATTGAGGGCAAACAGCACGCTGCCGCTGATGCCGATGCGGCCGTTGTTGAGGGTCACCCGGCCGGAGGCGAGGGGAATGGCCAGGGCCTTCTCCAGGGCCATGCGGCGCTGTTCCTCGGCCTGGCGCTTCTGCACTTCCGCTTCCAGGGTGGTGACCAGCTCCAGCTGCACGCCGAGTACCCCCACCAGGATCAGCACGAAGGCGCCCAGCAGACCGGCCATGAGGTCGCCGAATACGGCCCACACCGGGGCCGTCTGCTCGACGCTGGGGTCCAGTTCTTCCATCAGGCGCCGGCCTGGGCGTTGGTGGCGGTAGCGCCGGAGGCGGTGGCCCCCAGCTGTCGCAGTTCATCCACCACCTGCTTCTGGGAGAGGATGCTGAGGTCGATGATTTCCCGGGCCTGGGCCACGTAATAGGCCAGTTGCTCGTCGCTGCGCAGCATGGCCTTTTCCAGGCTGCCTTCGATGCGCTCCAGATTGGCCACCAGGGCACCGTTGGCCTGGCCGAACTGGGCCACGGCGGCGCTGAAGGCTTCGCCCAGGCTGGCCACTTCGACGGCGCCCCCGGTGATGCTGGCGGCGGTGTCGGCCAGGCGGGCGGTCTCGCCGGCCACCTGTTCGTTGAAGCGCTTGCCGGCCTGTTCCAGAAGGGTCCCGGCGGATGCCACCAGGGCGTCGATGGCGCCCCGCTGCTCGGTGGCGGCTTGGTTGATGGTGGCCAGCAGGGTGTTGAGGGTTTCCAGGGTGCGGCTGCGCTCTTCAAGGAGGGCATTGTCCTGGGCGACGCTTTGTGAAAGCTGCTGGCGCAGCTGGGCGATGACTTCGGCGGCCACCCGGGGGGCTTCGGCGGCGGTGGCCATGAGGCGGGAGATTTCCTGCAGGGTGTCCCGGGCCTGGGCTTGGCCTTGTTCGGCCATGCGGGCGGCGGTCTCTTCCAGGGTGCGGCAGATGGCCTGCTGCTGGCCGAGGGTGTCCTGGCCGGCCTGCTGCCATTCGGCGCGCAGATTGCTGGCCAGGTCTTGCAGGGCCTGTTGCAGGGCTGCCTGGCGGGCTTCGTCCCGGGCGGCCAGGTCGGTGTGCAGGGTATGCAGCTGCTGGATCACCGCTTCGGCGCTGCGGGGGGCTTGGGCGGCGCTTTCCATGAGGCGGGCGATTTCGTCCAGGGTGGCGCGGGCCTGGGCCTGGGTCTGGGCAGTGAGGCCCAGGGCGGTCTGTTCCAGGGTCTGGCAGATCTGCCGTTGCTGGGCCAGGCCCTGTTCGCCGGCCTGCTGCCATTCCTGGCGCAGGGTGGCGCCCAGCTCGGCCAGGGATTGGCCGAGGGCGGCCTGGCGGGCTTCGTCCCGGGCGGTTTGTTCGGCCTGCAATTGTTGCAGCTGGGTGATGACCTGGCTGGCAGCCTGGGGCGCCGCGGCGGCCAGGGCGGCCACCCGGGCGATTTCTTCCAGGGTTTGCCGGCCCTGCTCCTGGGCGGTGGCGTGGATGCGCTGGGCGCTGGCTTCCAGGGCGGCGGCCAGGGCGGCCTGGCGCTGCTGGTCCTGGCCGGCCAGTTCGCCTTGCAGGGTGCGCTGGGCGGCCTGGAGATCGGCCAGCAGGGCGGCGCCCTGGCTGCCGAAGGCGCCGGCGAAGGCCGCCAGGGATTGCTGCAACTGGGCCTGGAGGGCCTCGTTGTGCTGCGCCTGGGCGGTGAGGGCGCCTTCCCAGGTGGCGGCCACCTGGCGGGTGCTGTCGTCAAAGCGGCTGGCGATGCCCGCCAGCTGGGTGCCCACGGTCTGGGCGGTGCGCTCCTGCAACGCGGCGCTTTCCTTGGCGATGCCGGCCATGGTGGCTTCCACCACTGGCTGAATGGCGGCGCCGGCGGCCCGGGCGCCCTCGGCCAGGCTGGCCCGCAGGGACTGGTCCACCGAACGGGCCAGTTCGCCGTAGGCGGCCTGGGCTTCCCGGTGGAACTGCTCCTGGCCGGCTTGCAGCCGCTCCTGCCATTCCCGGTTCTGCCGGGTCAGGGTTTCCATCATGGCGTTGAGCTGGCCGGCCACTTCGGGCAGGGTCTGGGATTGGGCGCGGATGGCCTTGAAGGTTTCCTGGCGCTGGTGCACCAGGGAGTATTCCCGCAGGGTGGTGGCGATGTGCCGGTCCAGGTTCTGGCCCACCTGCTGGCGCTGGCGGCGGCAGAGGGCGGAAATCAGGCCCAGCATGGCGGAGGTGGCCACGCCGGCGACGGAGGTGCCGAAGGCCAGGCCCAGGCCCTTCACCGGGGCGGCCAGGGAGGCCCGGATGGTGGCCAGGTCGGTGGTGCTTTCCAGGGCCAGCACGGCGCCGTTGAGGGTCACCACCATGCCGAGGAAGGTGCCGAGCATCCCCAGCATCACCAGCAGACCCACCAGATAGGGGGTGATGGCGGGGCCGGGCAGGGCCGTCCGCTCCCCTTCGACGCGCAGGCGCACCGGGTTTTGCAGGGCCGGGGGCAACTGGTCGAGCCATTCGCCGAGGTGGCTCAGGGTTTCGGGAATGGCGCCCAGGGCCCGTTGCAGGGCGTTGGTGGCCTGCTGGAAACGCAGCAGTTCCAGGCAGCCCACCAGGTAGGTGGCGCCGATCAGCAGGGACATGGCCAGGGCCAGGGGGTGGCCCGTGCGGTAGCCAAAAGCCACCCACAGCACGGCGAAGAGGCCGGCCAGGAAGGCGGCGATACTGAAATTCTTGTTCATGGCGTTTGCTTTACCTCGTTGCCAAATGCGTCGATCAGCCCCTGCACCGGCTCCAGCCGGACTTCCAGTTCGGCCAGCAGCACCTGCTGCATTTCCCGGATGAAGGCAGCCAGGGCGGCTTCCGCTGCGGCGGTATCGGTGGCCGTGGCGGCGGCCGCTGGATCAGCAGCGGGGGGCTGGCACAGTTGCGTGAAACGTTTTTCCAGCAGGCGGGGAATGGCGGCCAGCAGTTGGCGCTCCCGCTCGGCCAGGGTTTTCTCCAGCAAGGCATCCAGGGCGGCCACCTGGCGCAGGGCCGGTGCATGCCGCATGACGCTTTCCCGCGTCTGCTGGCGCAGGGGGGCGATGGCGGCCTCCATGCTGCGTTGCTGGGCCAGGTAGTAACGGTGGAAAAAGGCGAAGGGGCTTTCCCCTTCGCTCACCGTGCCGGCGGCCAGGGTCGGCAATTTTACGCGCCCCTGGCCCGGCTTGAATACTCCCTCGGGATTCTGGGCCTCGGCCTGGCGCTGCCGCAGCCGGGCCAGGCTGGCCTGCAGCTCGGCCAGGGCCTGGGGCGCCGTGTCGGGCGCTGCCGCTGGTGTCAGCCGGGCATTGACGATCCCTGACAGGGCGATGGCGTCGTTCAACTGCAGCCACTGGCTCAGCCGCTCGGCGAAAGTCTGCCGGGATTCCGTTGCGGGGGAGTCCGTCAGTTCGGTAAGCAGGCGGACCAGGCGGGAGCTGGTCAGGCTGGTGCGGGGCAGTTCCCTGGACATGGCTGGATGGGCTGGTCTGGCGAAGTAAGCGGGATGAAGGGTTGGTGATGGCGGCGATGGCCGCTGCCCGGGGCGAAGATGGGCCGGGGATGCTGAAACGGGCCGGCAGGCTACACCAAAGCCGGCGCCGGGTCAGCATTTTTGACCATTTTCCTTTTGTTGCCAGGGAATTGGCGACACTGGGCGACGCTGGCCGGGGCAACGATGCCCCGTCTGCCGTGGGCAGACAGTGGCGCCGGACGCGGGGTGTTCAGGCCCGCAGCTGGAGCTTTTCCAGCGCCTGGTGCACGGCTTCCATCTTGAAGGGCTTGACGATGTAGCCGTTGATACCCAGCTGGATCATGGAGCGCACCTTGTCCTGCTCGGCGACGGAGGTGACCATGATGACCGGGATGCGGGAACCGCCGGCCCGCAGCTGGCGGACGAATTCCATGCCGTCCATGAGGGGCATGTTGAGGTCGCTCAGCACGGCGTTGATGGGCTGGCTGCGGCACATCTCCAGGGCCACCTGGCCGTTGGAGGCCTGGGTGACGCTGAAGCCGGCCTCCCGGGCCGCCGCCGCCAGCACGCCGCGCACGGTCTCGGAGTCGTCCACGATCAACAGTTGCTTGGAAGGCATGGCTCAGTTGCCGTAGGTCACGGCGTTCTGGGTTTCGATGTAGGCGAACAGCTCGTCATACATTTCCACCAGGGCTTCCCGCTCCTTGCTGCCTTCCGTCCACTTGCGGCTGGCCGCCAGCTCCAGGGCGGCCCGCTCGGCGGCGGAGTGACCGGAGGTGTCGATGCTCTCGCCGTTGATGATGGCGTTCACGTCGGCCCGGGCCTTCTGGGCCAGGGACACCATGCGCATGGAAGTTTCCATCTTGCCGGCGCCCCGGCCGATGGTGCCGGCCAGCGCTTCCACCACCCCGGCGGAACTGGCGGAACCGGCCAGTTCTCGGCTGAACACGTCGGCCGTGTCCCGGGCTTCGGAAACGGCCTGGCTCAGGGTTTCCATTTTCTGGGAGACATCTTCCATGGCGGCAGAAACGTCGCCGATGGCCTGGGTGATTTCCACCGCGGCCTTCTGGGACTGGTCCGCCAGCTTGCGCACTTCGTCAGCCACCACGGCAAAGCCACGACCCGCTTCGCCGGCCCGGGCCGCCTCGATGGCGGCGTTGAGGGCCAGCAGGTTGGTCTGCTTGGCGATGGCGTCGATGTGGCCGGTGAGCTGGCGGATGGCGTTGGTCTTGCCATCCAGCTCATGCAGGGCGGCGGCGCTGCCCTGGGCCGAAGTCTGGGCCTGGCCGAGGGCGGAGGACATGGTTTCGGCGGCACCGGACATGGCGCCAGCGGAGGAGGCAAAGGCCTGGGAGAGGTTCTCCGCCTGGGTGGAATCCCGGGCCACCAGTTCCAGGGCCTCGCTGACGTGGCCGATGGCGGTGGACAGGCCGCTTTCAGAACGCAGGAAGATTTTCGACAGCAGGGCTTCCCGGGCCACGGATTCCCGGGCTTCTTCCAGGCGGTCGAGCATGCCCTGCATCTTTTCCAGGACGTCGCGGAAGGTGCCGTGCAGGCCGGCGGCGTACAACCGGCGCCAGGGGCGGCCGTGGGTGGAAGCCTCCATGGCCCCCAGCATTTCGCGGAAGGCGGTCTCGGTCTGGTCCAGGGAGGAGTTGATGCTGATGCGGATGGCGTCGAGCAGGGGATCGTCCATGCTCTCCGGCATACGGTGCACCAGCCGGCCGGCCTGGACCTTGTGCATCAGTTCGTTGAGCTCCTTCAGCCGGCTTTGCCGGGCGGCCGCCGGTAGCGCCAGCAGCAGGGCGGCCAGGGCCAGGGGCGCCAGGGCGAACCAGGGATCGAGGAAGCTCAGGCCGGCACCGGCCAGAACCAGCACGAAGACGGGCCAGCGCCGCGCCTCAAAGCGAGAGAACCAGCTGCTCATAGCTCATTCCGGTGGATTGGAGAAGATCGGTCAGCACCTTGGTGCCGGCGGCGATGGCGTCCTTGGGTCCGGCGGATTTTTCCGCCGCCAGCATCTGCTGGTAAACCGGGACGATCTTGTCGATGGCGGCGCGGCTGGGGCAGCGGCGTACCGAGTAGTAGCCGACGATCTCGCCCTTGGGGCCGAAGTCCGGCGTGATGTGGGTGAACACCCAGTAGTAGCTGCCGTCCTTGGAGAGATTCTTGACGTAGGCGAAGACTTCCTTGCCCGACTTGATGGTGTCCCACACTAGGTTGAAGGCGGCCCGGGGCATGTCCGGGTGGCGGATGATGTTGTGCTGGGTGCCCAGCAACTCCGCCTCGGAATAACCGGAAAATTCGATGAAGATCTCGTTGCCGTAGGTAATGCGGCCGGTGAGATCGGTTTTGCTGACAATGAAGTCATTGTCGCGCATGACCCGTTCCCGATTGTTGGGAACGACGGATTTGTTTTTCATGTCTCCCTCGTTATCTGTCGGGCAGGGCCCCAGCGGGGGATTCTAATCCAGAGCGGGTAAATGCAGTGCCCCGGAATGCGTAAAAATCCCGAACTTTCGCGGGTTTATGCCTGGTTGTATCTCTGAAGGCTAGGGCGAGGCCTGGCGCAGCTGCTCCACGTCCGGGATGTGGATGGTGCGGCCATCCACCAGCACCAGGCCGCGGCCGGCCAGGTCGTGGAGGATGCGGGAGAAGTGTTCCTGGGTCAGGTTGAGGCGGGAGGCGATGTTGCCCTTGCTGCTGGGCAGGCGCACCACGGCCTGGCGCGGGCAGTCGCTGCCGGCCTCCGGCGCTTCGGCGCCGCGCAGCAGGAAGCCGACGATGCGCTCCCAGCCGGACTGCAGGGAATAGGCCTCTACATCCACCACCCGGTGGTGCAGGCGGCGGGAGAGGGAGCCGATCATCTTGCGGCAGAGCAGGGGGTCCTGGTCCATCTCCTGGAACAGCACCAGCTTGGAAATGTGCAGCAGGCGGGAGCGGGCGAGGGCCTGGGCGAAGAGGGGGTAGGGCTTTTCCATGAACATCACCGCCTCGCCGAAGGTCTGGCCCGGGTGAATCAGTTCCACCACCTTTTCGTTGCCCTGGGTGGAGTTGAAGGCCAGCTTGACCTGGCCCGCCAGCAGCAGGTGGAAGCCCCGGCAGGGGTCGCCCTTGTGGAAGAGGATGTCGCCGCGGCCGGCCTCCACCTCCCGCACGCCCCGGGCCAGGCGCTCCAGGTCCGGGGCTTCGAGTTCGGCGAACAGCCCGGTTTCCCGCAGCTGGGCAATGATGCGGGGGTCGGGGGTGCCGTTTTCCGGGGGCAGGAGGCAGGTGCTGTTGTTCATGGGAACCGTCTCTTCCTCAGGGGATAGCGTAGGGCTTGGTACGTGGAAATTAGCGCGTCAGTTGGGCGTAGAGCAGGGGCAGGCGGCGGGGCAGCTCCTCCGGCTTGCGGATGACGGCGTAGCCGGCGGGGCCGAAGAGGTGGGGCAGGTAGGAGGCCCCTTCCCGGTCGATAGTGACGCAGAAGGGCTGCAGGCCCAGCTTGCGCGCTTCGATGATGGCCATGCGGGTGTCTTCGATGCCGTAGCGGCCGTCGTAGAGGTCCAGGTCGTTGGGCTTGCCGTCGGAGAGGATCAGTAGCACCCGGCGGCTGGCGGCCTGCTTGGCCAGCTGGCTCGAGGCGTGGCGGATGGCGGCGCCCAGGCGGGTGTAGTAGCCGGGCTTCAAGGCCAGGATGCGGCCCCGGGCGGCGGCATCGAACTTCTGGGAAAAATCCTTCAGCCGGGTAAAACGCACCTGGCTGCGCTTCAGGGAGGAGAAGCCGGCCAGGGCGAAGGCGTCGCCGGTGGCGCCCATGGCGGTGCCGAAAAGCAGCAGGGCGTCCTTGACCACGTCGATGACCCGGGCTTCGTCGCTGATCCAGGTGTCGGTGGAGAGGGAAAGGTCGGCCAGCACCAGGCAGGCCAGGTCCCGCTCGCGCTTTTCCAGGGAGAGGTAGAGGTTGTCCGTGGGGTGGCCGCCGGTGGCCCGATCGGCGTGGGCGCGCACGGCGGCATCCACGTCCAGCTCCTGGCCGTCGGGCTGCATTTTCAGCCAGCGGCGGGCCGGCAGCAGGGCGGCAAACTGCTGGTGCAGGCGCTTGGCAGTGCGCCGTAGGCGGATGGGCATCTCGCTGGCCTCGGCGGCCTGGGGGGTGACTTCCACCAGGCGCACGTGGTCTTCCAGCAGCTGGTTCTTGCGGTAATCCCACTCGGGCAGGGGCAGTCCGTCGCCAAGGATGACGTCGTCCTCGGCGGCGGAGGGCAGGTCCAGGTCGAAACGCACCTTGGAGGCCACCCGCTCGTTGTTGTCGGCCAGGGCCAGGGCATCCATGTCCTCGGCGGCGGAGGCGGCATCCTCGTTGGGGTCGTCGTCCGCCGGCCGGTTCACCTTGACGAACTCGCCCCAGGTGAACAGGCTCTCGGCGCGGAAGAGCATGAGCAGGCCGTTCTTGTCGGTGGAGTCGGTGACCCGTTCCACCTGGTGGGCCCGCCGTTGCTCCTCCTCCTTCAGTTGCTGACTGCCGCTCTGGTCCTGCTCCGGCGCCTCCCGGCTGGGCCGGGTTTCGCCTTCATGGCTCTGGCGGAAGTCTCCCAGCCACAGCAGCACCGGGCGGGAGGGCACGGGGGAGCGGGGTAGGGATGGGACGCTGCCTGGCGTCTCCAGGGCCTGGCGGATGGCCTGTTCCCGGGGGCGCTCCGCTTCGGGGAGGGATTCGGGAGCCAGGCGCTGGGCCAGGTGGGCGGCCACCAGGCGCCGGTAGCGGGCCTGCAGGCCGGGCCAGCAGGCCAGGGCGTGCTGGGTGGCGGCCTGGTTGCGGCGGCAGGAGTTGGCCTCTGCGGCTACATCGGGGTGTTGCCCGGCGGCAGCCAGGGCCGCCAGCCAGAGGTAGAGGTCCCGGTTCAGGGCGCTGTCGGGAAAGGCGGCGATTTCCGGTGGCAGGCGCAGGGTGGCCATGTCCAGGCTGGCCGGGGCGCTTTTTTCGTCGCTGCCGGCAATGCGGGAGAGCCAGCGGCGGCGGGCACCGTGGCTGACTTCCGCCGCGGCGGCAACACGCAGGCCGGGGTCGCCGCCGAAGGCGCGAAAGAGAATGCCGGCGGTGCGCTCCACCTCCTTGAGGCGCACGGCGGCCTTGGGGTAGTTGTCCCCCGCGGCCTGGGTGATCCAGCGGTGCCAGAGTTTGCCGACGAATTCTTCCATGATCTATTTCCGTTCCACGGCCGAGAAGCCCGCTTCGTTTTGCCGCGCCGCTTCGGCTTCCACCCATTGCAGCAGGGGCCCTTGGGGATTGGCGGATTGGCTCTGGGAGCAGGCCTCCAGGCACTGGCCGCATTGGGTGCAGGCGAACATCATGCGTTTGAGGGTGCGCGGCTTGAGCCGCATGGGGCAGACCGCATCACAGGCGGATTGCTTGTCCGGCAGGCAGTCGGCGCATTCGGCGGTGCGTTCCCGGGAGAAACCCACCACCATGGCGTCCTTGTTGCTGACCCAGGCCAGGCTCTGGAAGAGGCCGACGGCGCAGGCATAGCGGCAGAAAAGATGACGGGCGAAGAGGAATTCCGCCGAGATGACGGTGGTGGCGGCGGCGATGAAAATGAACTGGTTGCGCGTCAGCTGACCACCGAAGAGGTTGGCGTAAACCTCCATGGGCGGCAGCAGGTAAGTGAGGAAAACCACAGCCCAGACGAAGGCGAAGGCCACCGCCAGGGGCACCACCGCCAGCCACCAGATGGCCCCCCGGGGGCGAGGCGTACCGTCGGCCTGCCAGGGGGAGATGGGCTTTTTGTCCCACAGGCTGTGTTTGCCGGTGGCCCGGATCATCAGGCGGTTGATGGTTTCCACCACGGAGAAGTGGGGGCAGAGCCAGCCGCAGTAGAGGCGGCCCCATTTCCAGGCGACCCAGATGAAGGCGGCGGCACCGGCGAAAATCGGCAGGAAGAGGCGGGAGAGAACGTTGACGGCGGCCTCCCCGGCGCTGGCCTGGCCGGCCAGGAACGGGTCCAGCCCCAGGTGCCATTCGAAGGTGAGCAGCCAGGCATGGCCGGCCTTCAGGTCGTAGCGAAAAAGGTCGAAAACCGGGGCCAGGGCGAAGAGGATGAAAAAGCCCATCTGGAAGGCCAGACGCCGGTGTTGCAGTTGCTGATTGTGGGCGACGGCCCGGTCGGCCGGAATGATGGGAATGATGCGGCGAGTCATGGAGGAGCCGGGTGATGTCAGGGGGCGGGGGCCGGGTCAATCCCGGTTCAGGCGCGGCCCGATGAGGGGAAAACGCCAGGGGCGGCCGGCCATGGCGTAGGCCAGGCCGACGATGCCGCCCACCACCAACGCCGAGTGCACACAGGTGAAGTAGAGGATCACCACCACCCAGGTCCATTCCCAGTGCAGGCCCCCCAGGGTGATGAAGAGGAGGGAGAAGGAGACGATCAGCAGGCCGCCCCAGGCGCTGACCCAGAAGGTCTGCTGCAGGTGCTGGCGGGCCAGCAGGGGGGCGCTGTGGCGATGCCGCCACCAGAGCCAGGCCAGTACCATGAAGCCGAGGCCCGGCGCCGCCAGCAGGTTGATGAGGAACAGCCCTTCGGCGGCGATGGCCAGGGTGGAGCCGGGGGTTTCCTGGGGGGCGTGTTCCGGGGCGGTGTTCATGGTGGGGTGGCCGGGTTGGTGGCTCGGGTCGTCGCTCAGACTTGGGCTAGCGGCCGAAGGTGGCGTTGACGATTTCCATCAGGGCGGCAGCCGTCTCCACGTCGTCGGTCAGGCTTTCGACGATGGCGGCGCGGCAGGCGGTGACCGGGTCCATGCCCGACTTCACCAGGGTGGCGGCGTACACCAGCAGGCGGGTGCTGGCGGCTTCTTCCAGATCCTGGTCTTTCAGGGTGCGCAGGGCCTGGGCGATGGCCACCAGGCGCTTGGCCAGGTCTTCGTCGCAGCCGGCTTCGCCGCGCAGGATGGCGATTTCACGGGCGCTGCCGGGGAAATCGAAGCGCAGGGAAACAAAACGCTGGCGGGTGGAGGGCTTCATGCCCTTGAGCAGGTTCTGGTAGCCCGGGTTGTAGGAGACCACCAGCATGAAGGAGGGCGGCGCCTCCAGCACCTCGCCAGTGCGGTCGATGGGCAGGATGCGGCGGTCGTCGGCCAGGGGGTGCAGTACCACCGTGGTGTCCTTGCGGGCTTCCACCACTTCGTCCAGGTAGCAGATGCCGCCTTCGCGCACGGCGCGGGTGAGGGGGCCGTCGCACCACAGGGTCTTGCCGTCGCCGATGAGGTGGCGGCCCACCAGGTCGGCCGCGGTGAGGTCGTCGTGGCAGGCCACGGTGTACAGGGGCAGGCCCAGCTTGGCCGCCATGTGGGCGACGAAGCGTGTCTTGCCGCAACCGGTGGGGCCCTTGATGAGCAGGGGCAGGCGGTTGTTCCAGGCGTGTTCGAAAATCTCCACTTCGTCGGCAGCGGCGTCGTAGAAGGGGATCGTGGTGGTAGCCATGTCCATCAGGGCATTCCTTTCCAGTAAGCGAGCGCAATGAGAGTGCAGACCAGGGCCAGCCAGCCCAGGACGATGCCCTTCCACAGCAGGGGGGCATGGCGCAGCCCCATGAAATCAAGAATCACGGCCCGGCTCTTGAGGGCGGCGATGGCCAGCAGGGCCGCTACGGCAGTGGGGCCGCTGGCACCTTCTTCCCCCAGGCCCCAGGTGGCCAGGGTGGCGGCGATGAGGGCCAGCCAGACCAGGGTGCTGCGGCGGGTATCCACGGGGACGGGGGTATGGGTCAGATTTTCCATGGCGGCCTCCTCAGCGTAGTACATAAACCAGGGGGAAGAGGATGATCCACACCAGATCCACCATGTGCCAGTAGGAGGCTCCACTGTGCAGATTATTCATGGCGGTGGCGTTATCCGGGCCGTAGTTGCCACGGCGGGCGTGGAACCAGAGGATGGCCAGGATCACCAGCCCGAGCAGCACGTGCATGAAATGGAAGAAGGTGAGGGAGAGGTAGAACATGTAGAACGGGCTGGTGGAGAGGGTGATGCCCGCGCCCAGCTTGTCCGCATATTCCGTCACCTTGACGGCGACAAAGCCACTGCCGCAGAGGAAGCCGGCGGCCAGCCAGGGCGCCACCTTGTCCTTGAGGCCGGCTTCGGCGGCCTGTACGGCGCGCACCACAAAGTAGCTGGCGGTGAGCAGGAGAATGGTATTGAGGGCGCCGGCGTTGCGGTCCAGGGTCAGCTGCTCGGCATTGAACAGTTCGACGTGCTTGGCCCGGGTGAAGGCGTAGGCGGCAAAGAAAACGCAGAAGGCCAGCAGCTCGGCGGCGATGAAAAACCAGATGGCCAGGTCGCCGGGCAGGTGCCGGGCGACAGGTTTTTGCAGGGGGAGGGTGACGTTCGCTTCCATGGGTGCCAGTCTAGAAAGACGGCATGAGGGCTGCTTTGATGCGCGCTAAGAAGGGAGAACAATTCCCTTTAGCCACCCCTTGCCAGGGCATGGGCAAAAAAAAACCGGCGCCATCTTGCGAGGGCACCGGGCTGTCAATGGAGGTTGGGAGGTGACAAAAATTTGCTACGAATTTCTGTGTTGCAGCCCGGGTGCCGGTGGTTGGGACCGGCACCCGGGTCAGGCTGCCCGGAATCAGGCGGCCTTTTCTTCACCCTTGATGAAGAAGCTGGCGATGTACAGCACCAGGCCGATCAGGAAGACCACACCGGTCCACTCGCGCATCCAGTAGAACAGGGCAACCTTGTCCTGCACCACCATGAAGGGCAGCGGGGTGTCGGAAACGCGCTGCAGCCACACTTGCAGGATGCCGGCGGCGGTCAGGAACAGGGTGATGAAGACAATGGCGATGGTCATCAGCCAGAAGCTCCACATTTCCACGACCTGGGCCTTGTTGCTGTTGGCAGCACGGCCGCGCAGGATCGGCATGGCGTAGCTGATGATGCACAGCACGACCATGGCGTAGGCGCCGTAGAAGGCCATGTGGCCGTGGGCAGCGGTGATCTGGGTGCCGTGGGTGTAGTAGTTCACCGGAGCCAGGGTGTGCAGGAAGCCCCACACGCCGGCGCCCAGGAAAGCCATCACACCCGTCCCCAGGGCCCACAGAGTGGCGGCCTTGTTGGGGTGTTCGCGACGACGGCGGTTCACCATGTTGAAGGCGAACACGGTCATGGCGAAGAAGGGGATGGGCTCCAGAGCGGAGAACACGGAACCCCACCACTGCCAGTACTCGGGGGTACCGATCCAGTAGTAGTGGTGGCCGGTACCGATGAGGCCGGTCACCAGGCTCAGGGTGATGATCACGTACAGCCACTTCTCGATCACTTCACGGTCAACACCGGTCACCTTGATCAGGACGAAGGCCAGCAGGGCGCCCAGAATCAGTTCCCATACGCCTTCCACCCAGAGGTGCACGGTCCACCACCAGTAGAACTTGTCCATCACCAGGTTGGTGGGGTTGTAGAAGGAGAACAGGAAGAAGATGGCCAGGCCCCACAGACCCAACAGCAGCACCACGGTGATGGAGGTCTTACGGCCCTTCAGCACGGTCATGGTGATGTTGAAGAGGAAGGCCAGGGCCACGATGACGATGCCGATCTTGGTCACCAGGGGTTGTTCCAGGAATTCCCGGCCCATGGTTTCAAGGATGTCGTTACCCGTCAGTTCAGCCAGGGTGGCGTAGGGAACCGCCAGATAGCCGACAATGGTCAGGGCGCCTGCGACCAGGAAAATCCAGAACAGGGCTAAGGCCAGCTTGGGGCTGAACAGCTCCGTCTCGGATTCTTCCGGGATCATGTAGTACGCCGCGCCCATGAAGCCGAAGAGCAGCCAGACGATCAACAGGTTGGTGTGGACCATACGGGCCACGTTGAAGGGGATGAGCGGGAACAGGAAGTCCCCGATGACGTACTGCAGGCCCATGATCAGGCCGAACAGGATCTGTCCGAGGAAGAGGCCGATTGCCGCGATGAAATACGGCTTGGCAACGGCCTGGGATTTATATTGCATAGCGATGACTCCTTAAGCGTTAGCTCTGTTTCTTCTGGTTATCCAGTCGAGGGCGTTAGCCTTCGATGTTGGGCGGCCAGTTGGCGGTGTTGATTTCAGAGGTGTACTTGAGGAATGCCACCAGATCGTCCAGTTGCTGCTCAGTCAGGTTGAACTGAGGCATCTGGCGACGGCCGGGGGCGCCGCTGGGTTGGCCCTTGATCCAGGCCTTGATGAACTCCCCGCCACGGCGCTTGTACACATTGCCCAGTTCCGGAGCGAAATACGCGCCTTCGCCCAGCAGGGTGTGGCAGCCAATGCAGTTACGGGTTTCCCAGATTTTTTTACCGTTGGCCACGGCCGGGGTAATAGCGCCCCGGTTGTCGCGTTTCGGCAGTGTTGCGTTAGAGTCGAAGGTCAATGCCAAGAACAGCAGAAAGAAAAAAACCGTTCCGCCGAAAAAGATATTGCGCGCCATCGACTTGGTGAAAGCGCCGCTCATGCTGCCCTCCTTTCAATACGAGGAAAAAAATAAACTTGGAACACGGCAGGCGGAGGTTAGCGATTGGGGATATCCCACCACCATGATGTGAATCAAAAAGGCCGGCGGGAGCCCTTACGGGGCGGTGTTTTTGCCGGATTAGACGTTAAAAAAGTCCAGTTTTCGCCCCCTTGGCTTGGGAAACCCGGGGGCTGCCTTTAGAATCGGCCTTTCCCTCCCTTTCCGGCTTTCCCCATGTCCGACCGCACCCTTGCCGACCTGATGACCTGGAATATCGTCGAGGTGGATCTCGACACCAGTCTCCTGGCGGCGGCGGAAATCATGGAAACCGCCCGTATCAGCTCCCTGCTGGTGCTGGAAGACGGGGCGGCCGTGGGCATCGTCACCGAGCGGGACATCCTCAAGGCCCTGGCGGGTGCCGTGGAAGGTGGCGAAAGCGTCGCCCGCATCATGAGTTCCCCTGTGCTGGCGGCCGATTCCCGGCTTTCCGTGCATCACGCCTATCACCTGCTGGCCGAGCAGGGCATCCGCCACCTGCTGGTCACCGGTGACGATGGCCAGCCCGTCGGCGTGGTCAGCGAGAGCGATTTCCGCTTCCACCTGGGCGCCGCCTTTTTCCAGCGCTGGCGGGATGTGGGGGCCGTCATGCAGGGGCAGGTGCCCCAGCTGGGGCCCGATGCCCCGGTAAGCCAGGCCCTTTCCCTGATGTCGACCCAGGGGCTGCGCTGCATCCTGGTCACCGAGGATGCCCGCCCCCTGGGTATCGTCACCGAGCGGGATGCCCTGCGCCTCTTCCGCCGCGGTCGGGAAAGCCTGGCCTTGCCGCTTTCGGACGTGATGAGTCGGCCGGTGCTGAGCATTCCCGAGAGCATGCCCCTCAGCCAGGCGGTGGATCGCATGCAGCGGGAACACGTGCGCCATCTGGTGGTGGTGGATGGGGAGGGCCGGGTGGCCGGAGTGGTGTCGGAGCATGATGTGGTCAGCCAGCTGGAGGGCGACTACCTGGAATTCGTGCTGCGGGAAGGCCAGACTGCCCGGGCCGAACTGAAGGAAAGCCGCCTGCGCCTGAGCGCCGTTTTCGACCAGACCAGCGAGCTGATCGGCATCATGGATCTGGAGGGGCGACTGCTGGAGGCCAATCAGTCGGCCCTGTCCCTCATCGGCTGCGACGAATCCGCCGTGCTCGGCCGGTTGTTCTGGGAAACCCCCTGGTGGGACCACGATCCACAATTGCAGGAGCGCATCCGCCAGGCCGTGCTGCAGGTGGCGGGCGGCGGCGAGACCCTGCATTTCGAGGTCTCCCACCCCAGCCACCAGGGCGAACTGCGCTATATCGACTTCATCCTCAAGGCCGTCACCGACGAGCCGGGCAAGCCCCTGCAGCTGCTGGCGGAAGGCCGCGACATCACCGAGCGCAAGCGGGGCGAGGAACAGCGCCGGGTGGCCGCCAGCGTCTTCCAGAGCAGCCAGGACGGCATCCTTATCACCGACCCCCGGGGCACCATCGTCGATGTGAACCCGGCTTTCACCGTCCTCACCGGCTACACCCGGGAGGAGGCGGTGGGCTGTCCGGCCCGCATCCTCAATTCCGGCCACCACGATCCCACCTTTTTCCGCGAGCTGTTCGCCAAGGTGGAGAACCAGGGCTTCTGGCAGGGCGAATTGTGGAACCGTACCAAGGCCGGCTCCGTCACCGTGGTGCTGATGTCCATCAGCGCCGTGCGCGATGAAACCGACCAGCTGATCCACTTTGTCGGCGTTTTTTCCGACATCACCCAGCAAAAGGAAAACCAGCGCCGCCTGGAGCGCCTGGCCCATTACGACGCCCTCACCGGCCTGCCCAACCGCACCCTGATGAGCGACCGCCTGCACCTGGCCATGGCCCAGGCCCGCCGCCGGGGCAAGCTGCTGGCGGTGTGCTACCTGGATCTGGACGGCTTCAAGGCGGTCAACGACCGCCAGGGCCACCAGGCCGGCGACCGCCTGCTCATGGACGTGGCCGAGCGCCTGCGCCATTCCTTGCGGGGCGGCGATACGGCGGCCCGCCTGGGGGGCGATGAGTTCGTGCTGCTGCTCAACGACCTCTCCAGCGATTCCGAGCTGGAGCAGATTCTGGAGCGCCTGCTTGCCTCCCTGGCCCGGCCCTTCGCCCTGGAAGGCCAGATGGTGAGCATCTCCGGCAGTATCGGGGTGACCATTTTCCCCACCGACGATGCCGATGCCGACACCCTGGTGCGCCATGCCGACCAGGCCATGTACGGCGCCAAGCAGTCCGGCCGCAACCGCTACCAGATTTTCGACACCGAGCAGGATAGCCGGGCCCGCAACCGCCGGGAGGCCATCGCCGCGGCGGACCAGGCCCTGCGCCGCGGCGAGTTCCGTCTTTACTACCAGCCCAAGGTCAATCTCTGCTCCGGCCTCATCGTCGGCTTCGAGGCCCTGCTGCGCTGGCAGCACCCGGAGCGGGGCCTGCTGGCCCCCGCCGCCTTCCTCGGCGACCTGGAGGAGAGCGATCTCATCGTCGCCATCGGTGACTGGGTCATCGCCGAGGCCCTGGCCCAGCTGGAGGACTGGCAGGCCCTGGGTTGGGATTACCCGGTCAGCGTCAATATCGCTGCCCGCCACCTGCAGCAGCCCGATTTCCTGCCCCGTCTGCAACGGGCCCTGGGGCGGCATCCCGGGGTGCCGGCCCGCCTGCTGGAGCTGGAGATCCTCGAAACCGCCGCCCTGGAGGACGTGGGCCAGGTGAGCCTGGTCATCGCCGCCTGCCAGCGCCTCGGGGTGGGGTTTGCCCTGGACGATTTCGGCACCGGCTATTCCTCCCTCTCCTACTTCAAGAGCCTGCCGGCCCGCACCCTGAAGATCGACCAGTCCTTCGTGCGCGACATGCTGCACGACCCGGAGGCCCTGGCCATCGTCGAAGGGGTGGTGGGCCTGACCACCGCCTTCCAGCGCAGTGTGGTGGCCGAAGGCATGGAGACTGTCGAGCACGGCGTCATGCTGCTGCGCCTGGGCTGTTTGCATGCCCAGGGCTACGCCATCGCCCGGCCCATGCCGGCGGCGGACGTGCCGGCATGGGCTGCTGCCTTCGAGCCCGACCCCCGCTGGGTGGAAGCTGCCGCCCAGCAATGGTTGCGGGAGGATTTCCCCCTCATCGCCGCCGAGGTGGAACACCGGCGCTGGATCGACCTGCTGGCCCAGGCCCTGGAGTTGGGGGACGCCATGGCCCTGCCGCCGGAGCCCGGGGACCATACCCACTGCCGCTTTGGCGCCTGGTACCAGGGCCCGGGCCGCATCAGCTATGGCCATTTGCCCTGCTATGGCGACCTGGACGAACCCCACCGGGCCATCCACGAACTGGCCCGGGAGGCGACCCAGCTGCTGCTGGAGGGCGCCCACCGTGAAGCCCGGGCGCTGGTGCCCGAGCTGCGCCAGGGCGGCCGACGCCTCCTGGCCGAACTGGATGCCCTGCAAACCGCCATCATGTCCCAGCGCGACCCGCGGGCGGTGGCGGCCCCTTCCGCCGATGACCTGCCGGCCGGACCCTGATTTTTCGATTGATAACCGAGCCTTCCCGCCATGAAATACGACGTCGTTCCCGTCACCCCTTTTGAACAGAACTGCACCCTGCTGTGGTGCCCGGAAACCATGAAGGGGGCCGCCGTGGACCCGGGCGGCAACCTGGAGCGCATCCTGGCCGCGGCCCAGCGCCATGGTGTGACTCTGGAGAAAATCCTCGTCACCCACGGTCATATCGACCATGCCGGCGGTGTCGCCGAGCTGGCCGAGCAACTGCATATTCCGGTGGAAGGTCCGGGGGAGGAAGATCGTTTCTGGATCGATGGCATGCCCCAGCAATCCAAGATGTTCGGCTTTCCCGACGTGCGCAGCTTTACGCCCGACCGCTGGTTGAAGGGCGGCGACACGGTGCAGGTGGGCAACCTCACCCTGGAGGTGCTGCACTGCCCCGGCCACACCCCGGGCCATGTGGTCTTCTTCCACCGCCCTAGCCAGGTGGCCATGGTGGGGGACGTGCTCTTCGCCGGCTCCATTGGCCGCACGGATTTCCCCAAGGGCGACTACGACACCCTGATCCGTTCCATCCGGGAAGGTCTTTTCCCCCTAGGCGATACCGTGGAGTTCATCCCCGGCCACGGCCCCAATTCCACTTTCGGCCGGGAACGCCGGAGCAATCCCTTCGTCGGCGACGATGCCTGAGGCGGCACCACCCACCTACCAGTTGTTGATTGAAGTGGCCGTCGCCATCGACGTGGTGGTGGGCCGTCTGGGCCTCTGCCATTTCCCGGCCGGGCGCTATGTTTATACCGGCTCGGCCCGGCGCAACATTGCTGCCCGGGTAGCCCGCCATCTGGCCCCGAAGAAGCGCCTGCACTGGCATATCGACTACCTGCTGACGGCGCCGGGGGTGACGGTGGCGGGTACCCGCCTCTTCGACGAGCCGGAATGCCTGATCAACCGCAACATGCCGGGCTCGGTGCCGGTCCCCGGCTTTGGCAGCAGCGACTGCCGGGCAGGCTGCGGCAGCCATCTCAAGTATCTGGGCTGAAGGGGCGATCGGGTCGTCCGGGCCTGTCCTAGCAAAAATGGGCCAAAGCCCGGCCTTTTTGCTAGGATGACCGGCCACGCAGCACGGAAGCAGGGACGACCCCGCTTCTACCCTTCACATCGGGGACGGCCCCATCCTTCATGAGGTAACACCATGAACTGGGCGCTGCTCTTTCTTGCCGGCCTCTTTGAAATCGTCTGGGCCGTCGGCCTCAAATACACCGAAGGCTTCACCCGCCTCTGGCCCACCCTGGGCACCGTTACGGCCATGGCCGTCAGTCTCGGCCTGCTGGGCCTGGCCATGCGCAGCCTGCCGGTGGGCACGGCCTACGCCATCTGGGTCGGCGTCGGCGCCGTCGGCACGGCGCTCCTGGGCATCGTGCTTTTCGACGAGCCGGCCAATATCGGGCGCTTGCTCAGCCTGGGGATGATCACGGTGGGGCTGGTGGGCCTGAAGCTGACCACTGGCGCCTGACCGGGGCCGGCTTTCAGCCGGACTCCAGCCGGATTGAGGGCCCGGGCAGCCCTCAATCCGGCCCTCTGCTCCGGCCGTTTCCCGACCGCGGGCCGGCCTTGCCCATGGCCGGGCTGGCCCGATAAATGCTATCTTTACGGCTTCGTCACTCCCGAGCCGCTCCGGAAACGGTGGTCGCGGCCCTGTATGGATCTAGGCATCATCCTGTTGTTGATCGTGTTGAACGGCGTTTTCGCCATGTCCGAAATCGCCGTCGTGTCCTCGCGCAAGGCCCGTTTGCAGCGCCTCGCCGAAGACGGCAGCCTGGGGGCCGACGCTGCCCTGAAGCTGCACAACGAACCCTCCCGCTTCCTGTCCACCATCCAGGTGGGCATTACCTCCATCGGCATTCTCAGCGGTGCGGTGGGCGAGGCTGCCCTGGCCGACCCCCTGACCCAGTGGCTGTCCCAGTCGTCCCTGCCCGGCGAATACGCCCGGATCATTGCCCTTTCCGTCACCGTGGTGCTGCTGACCTACCTCTCCGTGGTCATCGGCGAACTGGTGCCCAAGCAACTGGCCCTGCTCAGCCCGGAAGGCATTGCTTCCCTGGTGGCCCGGCCCATGGGCTGGCTGTCGCGCCTGACGGCTCCCCTGGTGTGGCTGTTCTCAGCCTCCAGCGCCACCATCCTGCGCGTCTTCGGGGCCCGCCGCAGCGACGAGCCGCCGGTCACTGACGACGAAATCAAGGTCCTGATGGGCCAGGGCGCCGAGGCCGGCGTCTTCCACGAAAGCGAGCAGGAGATCGTCTCCAACGTGCTGCGTCTGGACGAGCAGCGTGTGGCGGCCATCATGACGCCGCGCAAGGACATGTACCTGGTGGATCTGGCGGAGGAAGAAGCCGAGGTAAGCCGTCAGGTAGCCGAGTGCCCCTACGCCCGCGTGGTGGTCTGCCGCGATGGCCTGGACCAGGTGCTGGGGGTGCTGCAGCGGGGCGACCTGCTCAAGCCGGTGCTGGAACACGCTCCCTTCAACGTGTCCACGGTGGAAAAGGCCCTGCGGCCTCCGGTCTACGTGCCGGAGAGTGTCACCACTACCCACCTGCTGGAATCCCTGCGCCGCAACCGCTCCCAGTTTGCCCTGGTGATCGACGAATACGGCGAAGTACAGGGTCTGGTGACCCTCAATGACGTACTGGCAGCCATCGTCGGCGACATGCCGAGCCAGGACGACGACGCCGAGCAGGAAGTGGTGCAGCGGGAAGACGGCTCCTACCTGATGGATGGCGGTCTGGGTATCGAGCGCCTGAAGTCCGAACTGGAAGTGAAGGAAGACCTGCCCGGTGAAGACGAAAATGCCTTCCACACCCTGGGCGGCCTGGTCATGCACCAGCTCGGCCGGGTACCCCAGGAGGCGGATCACTTCATCCTGGCGGGCTGGCGCTTCGAGGTGGTGGATATGGACAAGAACCGGGTAGACAAGGTGCTGCTCAGCCGCGCCGAACCCGTGGAACCGCCTGCCGCCTGATTTTGCCGCCGTTGCCGGGCCTGGCCGAGAATGGCTGGGCCTGGGGCAGCGATGCGGGAAGGGGGGGAAAACAACGGGTTATGGCGGAAGCCGGTGAAGTGCATATGCGGCCGAATGCAGCCGGGAAGGCAGTTACAACGTAGGGATGGAACACAAGGGTCGGGGCAAGTCTCAGAGGTTGCCGTTGGCCCGTTCCAGCAGGATGAGGAAGTCTTCCGGCGGCACCGGCGGGCTGAAGAGATAACCCTGGATTTCATCGCAGCCGGATTCCCGCAGGAATTCGAGCTGCGCTTCCGTTTCCACCCCTTCGGCGATGACCAGCAGACGCAGGTTCTTGGCCATGCTGATGATGGCCCGGGCGATGGCCGAGTCATCGCTGTCGTGGGGAATGCCGCTGACGAAGGAACGGTCGATCTTGAGGTTGTCGAGGGGGAATTTCTTCAGGTAGGCCAGGCTGGAATAGCCCGTGCCGAAATCGTCCAGGGCCAGGCGCACGCCGGCGCCCTGGAACTCTTCCAGCATCTGGATGATGCTTTCCGAGTTGTGCATCAGCATGCTCTCGGTGATTTCCAGTTCCAGGTTTTCACCCGGGAAATCGTGGCGGGCCAGGGTGTCCGCCACCCGTTGGGAAAGCCCGGGGCGAAACTGGCGGGGCGAGAGATTGACGGCAATGGTCAGGTCTTCGTGGCCCCGCTCCCGCCACTGGCTGCCCTGGGCGCAGGCCGCATCGAGCACCCATTCGCCGATGGCGTTGATGAGGCCCGTTTCTTCCGCCAGGGGAATGAAATCATTGGGGGGCACCAGGCCCAGTTCCGGGTGGTGCCAGCGGATCAGGGCCTCGGCGCCGACAATGCGGCCCGTGGCCAGCTCCACCTGGGGCTGGTAGTAGAGACGGAATTCCTTGCGTTCCAGGGCGCGGCGCAGGCCGTTTTCCAGCTTCAGCCGCTCCAGGGAGCGTAGGTTCATTTCCTGGGAATAGAACAGCTGGCCGCTGTTGCCCTGCTTGGCCCGGTACATGGCCGTATCGGCATTGCGCAGCAGGCTTTCCGCATCCCGCCCGTCGTCCGGGAAGACAGCGATGCCGACGCTGGCGCTGAGCAGCACCTCGTGGTGCTCGATGATGAAGGGCTCGGCCAGGGCGGCGAGAATCTTGTGGCCGACAATGTCGGCATGTTCCCGCTTGGTGATGTCGAACAGGGCGACGATGAATTCATCGCCTCCCAGGCGGGCCACCACATCCTCGGCCCGCAGGGTTTCCTGCAGGCGCCGGGCCACTTCCTTGAGCAGGGTGTCGGCGGCCGAGTGGCCGAAGGAGTCGTTCACCGCCTTGAAGCGGTCCAGGTCGATGAACAACACCGCCCCGTGGGCCTGGTTACGCTGGGCCTCGATGAGGGCCTGCTCAAGCAGGGAGAAGAGCAGGGAGCGGTTGGGCAGGCCGGTGAGGGCGTCGTAATAGGCCAGGCGGTAGATCTGCCGTTCCGCCTCCTTGCGCTCGGAAATATCCGAGAAGACGAGGAAGTAATGGCTGAGTACGCCCCGGGTGTTCTTGACGGAGCTGATGGCCACCCACACCGGGTAGGTGTCGCCGCCCTTGCGCCGGTCCCACAACTCCCCCTGCCAGGCGCCGGAGGAGGCCAGGGCCATCTGGATTTCCGCCGCCAGTTGGGGGTCGTCCCGGGTGGGCTGGAGCAGGGAGGGCAGGGCGCCGGCCACTTCCTCCTCGGCGAAACCGGTGATATTGCAGAAGGCCCGGTTCACCGAGAGGATGCGCTGCATGGCATCGGTGACGATGACCGCCTCGCTGTTGTGCTCGAAAATCTTGGCGTGCAGGCGCAGCTTTTCTTCCCGCTCCAGCTGGCCGGTGATGTCCACCAGGTAGCCGATAAGGCCGGCGGGCTGGCCCGCGTCGTTGCGGGAGATGGAAAGGGAGACGCTGGCCCAGAAGGTCTCGCCGGATTTCTTGCGCCGGCGCACCTCGAATTCCCGACGGCCGTGGTCGAGGAAGGCGTTGTAGAAAAGGTCGTCTTCCTCCTCCAGGGTTTCACTGCCGTCATCGGCGTAGAGGAAAAGGATGTGGCGGCCCAGGGCTTCCTCCGGCCCGTAGCCGAAGAGGCGCTCGGCGCCCTTGTTCCAGCCGGTGATGTAGCCCGACAGGTCCATGGTGATGACCGAGTCGTGAATGTGGTCGAGGATCTGGCTTTGTTCCTCTACCTTGGCTTCCATGCGGGCCAGGTCTTGCTGGCGCCGGTTGAAGGCCAGGCGGGCGTGCAGGCCGCCGGCCAGCAAGGCAGTCAGATGGGCGCAGCGCCGCTGGTCTGCCTCGCCGTAGCCTTCTGCCTTGCCGCTCACCAGAAGTAGGCCCAGCAACTGGTTGCGGAAGCTCAGGGGGCAGGCCAGGGCATCCGGCCGGGCCGTCAGGTTGCCGGAGCGGCGGGCGTCTTCCAGCAGGTCCCGCCAGGGCGCGGCCTGGGCGGGGAGGTTCAAGGTGCCGTCGGTGCCGGCCAGGAACAGCTCGCCTTCCGGGCTGGCCAGGGCATTGCGGCAGAGGGCGGCAAGGGGGCCGACATCGATTTCCCCATCCCGCAGCAGCAGGTTGTGGCAAAGCTGGCCGGCCAGCTCGAAGTCGCTGGCGGCGCTGTCCGGGTGGGGCAGCAGGGCTTGGGCCTGTTCGGGTGCCATGGGGTGGGGGCGTCAGGCCAGGTTGATGTGGCTGGCCCAGGCCAGGGCATCCACTTGCAGGCGGCCCAGGTCTTCCGGGGTGAGGCGCAGGGTGCTGCGGCCATCCGGCGGCGCTTCGCCCCGCTCCAGGCATTCCACCAGGGCCAAGGCCTCCCCCAGCAGGCCGCTGTGCTGGCCCAGGGCATCGGCTACTTCCTGGATCAGGGGCAGGGCGGAGAGGATGCTGTCCAGGGGCAGGCCCAGCAATACGTCGAGCAGGGAAAAGGCGCCGGTCATGTAGGCGCAATCCCGCAGGTCGGCATCGGCGGCACTGTCCGGCAGGGCCTGGATGGCGATCAGTTCCACCAGACGGCCCCGCAGGGCGGCCTGGGGCATCAGGGGGTTGGCCTGGGGGCCGGGATTGAACTGGTTGGCGTAGATCAGCAGTTGCAGCCAGCGTTGCAGCTGGCGCCGGCCGAGCAGGGTGATGGCCTGGGAGAAGCTGGTGATCTTGGTGCTGGCGCCGACGGAGACAGAATTGACCAGGCGCAGCAGGTTGTAGGAGAGCTTGGGCTCCTGCTTGATCATCTCCTCGATTTCCCGGTTGTCCGCATCTTGGACGATGAGGGAGAGGAGCTTGAGCAGGCGCAGCTTGGTCGGGTCCGCCGGGCTGGACGGGCATTCATCGGGCTGGGGCACGAACTCGCCGGTCATCAGGGCGAAGCCCCGGGCGGCGCACCAGATGAACAGATCGTGATTGACCACGTTGCGGGCCACCAGGGTGCAGCCATTGTCCCGCAGGCGGTTGAGCAGTACCGGGGAAATCTTGTCCCGCGCCGTGGCGCTGTCGATACGCAACAGGCGGGCACCGGCGGCGGCGCGCCGCTCCAGGGTTTCGGCATCGGCCACATCGGCGCCCAGGGCGTAGCCCCGGCTCTCCAGTGCGCGCCGCTGTTCGGCAGCGGCCGGGCTTTCCCAGGCCTCGGCGGGCAGGAAGAAGGACACCCGCTCCGCCGACAGTTGCCGGGCCAGGGGGCTGTTGCCCGCCAGTTCGCCGAGGCGGCCGGTTTCGCCGGCATCCAGGGTAATCAGCCAGGGCAAGCGGCCGGGGGGCGTCTGTTCCATGTCCCGGGCCAGCAGGGTGGCGGCCAGGGCCAGGGTGGTGGCGCCGTTGTCCCGGTGGGTGCCCAGTTCCAGGGCGGCCCAGGATTGATTGACGTCCAGCAGGGGTCGCAGGCAGGGAGCGGAAGCTTGGGCCGAGATCATGATGACGTAATTTTCTGGGGCAACGGGCGGATGGGAGACCGATGTTTTCGTTGTAATTCTCTTCGCCGATCCGGGCACCGGGGAGGTGCCTGAAAGACAGAGCTTTGGCGATGGTAGACGGCGGCGGGGAAAATTCAACCCTTTTTGTCAAAGCAATGGGGTAAACCCCCTCCCGGGAGGCTCAATTCGGTCCACTGGCGGGGTCGAGGTCTTCCCGGGAATTGCAGTTGCGGAAGGCTTCGGGGGCGGTGAATTCGACTTGGACGAGGCGGCGGCCATCCTGCCACAGGCCCACCTTGCGTTCTCCGGCGGCAAGAAAAGCGGCCAGATCCGCTGCCAGTTCCCGGCGGCACAGGCAGAACACCGAATGGCGGCGCCCGTCGGCCCGGGCCACGGCCACTTCGGCGTCGCTTGCCAGCAGGGCTTCGCGCAGGCGGGCCACCAGGTCGGCCGGGAAATCGGGAGAATCGCAGGGCACCAGCATCACCAGGGGCAGGGGGCTGGCGGCCAGGGCGGCGTGGAAGCCTGCCAGGGGGCCGGGAAAGTCCGGCAGCCGGTCCGGCAACAGCGGGTAGCCGAAGGTGGCGTAGGTGTCGGCATTGCGGTTGGCATTGATGGCCACCGCGCCCACCTGGCCGGCTAGCCGGGCGGCGATGTGGCGGGCCAGGGGCGTGCCCTGCCAGGGCAGCAGGCCCTTGTCGGCCCCGCCCATGCGGCGCCCCAGGCCGCCGGCCAGGACCACGCCGAAGACGTCGCTGGCCGGTGCGGCAGGGAGGGAGGGGGGGGCGGAAGTGGTCGCGGGAGGGGAGGCAGGGGGAGACGGTGTCGCAGTCAAGGCAGGCTCGGGCAGGCGGGAAAGGGGTGGGGCATTGTAGCAACCCTGCACGCTGCCTCTCAGCGCACTTCAGGACGTTGGCCGGGCCCTCAGGCTTTCAGGCGCTCAGGCCCCTCAGGCCTCCAGGCGCAGGCTGGCCCACAGGTAGGCCCCGGCCAGGGCGCGCCAGGGGCGGAACTGGGCCAGCCACTGCTCCGTTGCCCGGGCATCCACTTCCCGTTGCAGCAGCCGGCCCAGGGCCCGGCGCACCGCGGCATCGCCATGCAGGGAGCCATCCAGATGGGCAAAACCCCGCAGCAGGGTGTAATGCACGGTCCATGGGCCGATGCCGCGGCAGGCCAGCAGGCGTTCCTCCAGGGCTGGCAGTTCTTCCGGCGTGGCCGACAGCTGCAGTTCGCCGGCGGCGATGGCGCGGGAGAGGGGGAGCAGGGTGGTTGCCTTGCTGCGGGAGAGACCGGCCTGGCGCAGCTGTGCCTCATCCAGCCGGGCCAGGGCAGCCGCGTCGGGGTAGCAGTAGAGGCCGCTGGAATGGCGCTGGCCGGCGGCGAGGATGAGCTTGCGACGCAGGGAAACGGCGGCGGCCACGCTGATCTGCTGGCCGGTGATGGCCCAGCTCAGGGCCTCGAAGGGGCTGGCGGCCTGGGCCACCCGCAGGCCCGGCAGCTGGGCGATGACGGGCCCCAGTTCGGGGTGGTCGCGGTGGGTGGTGGTGAAGTCGGCCACCGGTTGATCCAGGCCCAGCAGATGGCGCACCAGGGTTTGCAATTCGGCGGCCGATGGGTTCGCCGCGTCATCCACCGCCAGTTCGGCAGCGACGCTTCCCGCCTCCAGGGTGAGGTGCAGGCAGGCAGGCTGGCCCTGCCAGAGCAGGCCCTTGTGCAGGGTGTTGCCCGCCACCCGCTCCGCCGTCTGGCTGGCATCCCGCTGGTGGAAGGCGAGCAGGTCCGCCGTGCGGAAATCCGCCGGCAGGGGAAGGGTGATGCTGGCACTAGCGGCGTGAGGGGGCATTAGCCGGACTGACGGAAGGTGAGATTGATACGACAGGTGCCGGTGAGGGGATGTTCCCCCGCCGGTACCGCCTGCACGCCGTGGAAGCGCAGCCGGTCGGGGCCGCCCCAGACCAGCACGTCGCCGTGCAGCAGGGGCACCTTGAGGGTGGGGTCGCTGCGGCCCATGCCGCCCCAGAGAAAGCGGGCCGGCAGGCCGAGGGAGACGGAAACGATGGGGGCCGCCAGATCGCGCTCGTCCCGGTCCTGGTGCAGGGACATGCGGGCCCCCGGGGCGTAGCGGTTGATGAGGCAGGCATCGGGGGCAAAGCCCGGGTAGTCGGCTGTGCTGGCGGCCTCCCGGGCCAGGTCGCGCAGGAGGGCGGGCATGGGCGGCCAGGGTTGGCCGCTGGCCGGGTCCGTCGCCACGTAGCGGTAGCCCCGGCGGTCGGATATCCAGCCCAGGGAGCCACAGCTGCTCATGGCCACCGACATGGTCTGGCCGCCGGGGGTCAGCATCTGGCGCCACGGTGCCTGGTCAATGACCTGCCGCACCGCCGCCAGCAGGGCTGGCGCCTGTTCCAGGGCGAAGCCCCGCAACAGCAGCGTGCCGGGCCCCAGGCGCTCGGTGGAGGGCGGCGGGGGCGGCAGGTCGGCGAAGAGGTCGGGCGTGGTGCTCATGGCCCGCGCTTTTTCGGAGCCGGGCGGCCCTTCGGCGTGCTGGCTGCGTCGGTGGATCGGTTGGCCGTTTTGCGGTGTTGCCGCATCGCTTCTTGCCTCGCTACCGCTTCTCCCGGATGGGCCTCGGTTGTCGTCGCCATGGTTGCCGTGGCCTGCTCCCGCTGCTGCAAGGCCGCCTTGCGTTCCAGGCCCCAGCGGTAGCCTGCCAATCCGCCATCGCTGCGCACCACCCGGTGGCAGGGCACGGCCACGGCCAGGGGGTTGGCGGCGCAGGCCGCGGCCACGGCCCTGACCGCCTTGGGCAGGCCAAGGGCCTGGGCGATCTCGGTATAGCTGCGGGTCTCCCCCGGGGGGATGGCCTGCAAGGCTTGCCAGACGCGGTGCTGGAAGGCGGTGCCGCGCAGATCCAGGGGCAGGTCCAGTCCCTGCCGGGGCTGCTCCACCAGGCCCACCACCTGGGCAACCCAGGCCTCGAAGTCCTGCTGCTGCGGCCCGTCCCCCAGCAGCCGGGCTCGGGGAAAGCGCTGTTGCAGGTCCGCTGCCAGGGCGGTGGGATCATCCCCCAGCAGGATGGCGCATAGCCCCCGGCTGCTGCGGGCCACCAGCAGGGCACCCAGACTGGTGGCGGCGATGGCGAAGCGGATATCCTCCGCCGCCCCGCCCGCCCGGAAGCGGCGGGGCGCCATGCCCAGTACCCGGTCGGCCTCGGCATAGAAGCGGCTGCTGGCGTTGTAGCCGGCGGCATAAAGGGTATCGGTGATGGTCTGGTCCTTGTCCGCCGGGGAGCTGCCAGGGCGGACGTTGTCTGTCAGCGGAGGTTTTTCCGTCCCCTGGCCGAGGCTGTTGCGCAGGCGTTCGGCCCGCAGCGCCCGGGCATAGGCCCGGGGCGTCAGCCCGGTGTGGGTCTGGAAGAGGCGGTGCAGATGGTGGGGGCTGAGGTCCGCCCAGGCGGCCAGCTCATCGAGCGTCGGGGGCGTCTCCGCGCTGTCGATGAAGCGGCACAGCCCGGCCACCAGATCGGCCTGGCGTTGGGCCAGGGGCGGCTGGTCGGGCAGGCAGCGCAGGCAGGGGCGAAAACCGGCCGCCCGGGCCGCCGCCGGGTCGGCGTAGAAGGCCACATTTTCCGGTCGGGGCCGGCGGGAGGGGCAGGTGGGGCGACAGTAGATGCCGGTGCTGCGCACGGCGTAGATGAACTGCCCTTCCGCCGCCGGGTCCCGGGCGCAGAGGGCAGCCCAGCGCGGATCGGCAACGACCAGGGCGGCGGCCGTGGGCGTGGCATCCCGGCTTCCTGGTGCGCCCAGGGCCTCGGGGGCCTCCACGGTGATCGCACCCGAGGCAGGCGCGCTTTCAGCCTTCTTGCCCGGGCGACGGGGAGCGGTGGAGGGGGGCAGGGAGGGTGTTTTCATCGGCGGTGTTTCGGCAGGGGGATGGGGCCAGCTTAGGCAGCGGCGAGCCGCGGCGCACCCCGTCACTTGCTTTCAAATTCGGGAGCCGTCAGAGGCTCCCTCATCCGTCATGACGACCTTTTTACCGACCTCCTTCCCCGGGGGCAAGGGCCCTGAATTGATGCGTGTCAGGTTGCTTTGCCCCGCCCTTGGCTAGACTGACGCTTTTCCGCTTCGATCTTGCCGCCATGATGCCGAGCCGCCGTCAATTCCTTACTGCCACCGCCGCCTTGGGCGCGCTCGGCGCCATGCCCCTGGTGCGGGCGGCGCCGTTGTTGCCGCCCGCGTCGGTATCCGGCAAGGCCGGCCGGGTGCTTATCGTCGGTGGTGGCTGGGGCGGCCTGGCCGCTGCCCGCCATCTGCGGCAGGAAGCGCCTCAACTGGAAGTGGAGTTGCTGGAACGGCTGCCCGCCTTCTGGTCCTGCCCTCGCAGCAACCACTGGCTGGTGGGGGAGGCCGACGGCGCCGCCTTGCGTTTCGACTACCGGCAAGTGGCCAGCCGCCTCGGCTACACCTTCCTCCAGGCCGAGGTCACCGGAGTGGATCGGGACCGCCGCCAGGTGCTGACCGGCCAGGGCCCCCTGGAATACGACTGGCTGGTGCTCGCGCCCGGCATCCGCCACGATTACAGCGCCTGGTTCGGCGACGACCGGGAGGCCATCGCCCAGGCCCGCAGCCGCTATGCCCCGGCCTATACCGCCGGCCCGGAGTTCGCGGAAGTACAGCGCCGCCTGGCTGATTTCAAGGGGGGCGACCTGCTCATCACCGTGCCCCCCTATCCCTACCGCTGCCCACCGGCGCCCTTCGAGCGGGCGGTGCTGCTGGCCCGCTGGTTCCAGGCGCGGCAGATTCCCGGGCGCATCCTGCTGGTGGATGCCAATCCGCCCAACCCGGGCTACGCCAAGGTGTTCAACGAATTCTTCCGGGGGCGCATCCATTACGTCGCCAATTCCCCGGTACGCCGCATCGACCTGGAGGCCCGGCGCCTCGTCGCCGCCGCGGGGGAATTCACCTTCGACAGTGCCATGCTGCTGCCGCCCCAACAGGCTGGCGAACTGGCCGCCCTGGCCGGCCTCACCGGGCCCGACGACGACGGCAAGGCCAGCGGCTGGGCCCAGGTCACCGGCCCCAGCCTGCAAAGCCGGGCCGACGAACGCATCTTCGTCATCGGCGACGCCGTCGGCGCCGTCTCCCCCCTCTTCGGCCACTACCCCAAGAGCGGCCACGTAGCCAACCGCATGGGCCGCATCGTTGCCAAGGAAATCGCTGCCCGGGCCGCCGGCAAGACCGCGGAACCGGCCCTGCCGGACAACCTCTGCTACGTCACGGTGAATCCCGAGCCCCTGGACGTGCTGCTCATGGACACCCAGTACAAATTCCGCAGCGACGGCGTCATCGTCCAGACCCTCCGCCAATACCGGGACCCGGACCTGGCGGCAGATGAACTGGCCTGGCATGGAGCGTTGATGGCAGAAATGCAGGGGCTGGGGGCTTAGCAAGCCAAGGGCCGGCAGGCGGGAACAGGTCGTTACAATGGCCGCCCTGACCGTTGCCCCATTTTCCCCGACTGATTCCATGACTGACTCTTCCTCCGACTGGTTGCTGCGCCTGTTCGCCCTGGCTACGGCTGACAACCATGACGATGGCGCCCACGACCTCAACCACCTGCATCGTGTCTGGCAGACGGCCCAGACCTTGTTGCAGGACCATGCCGAAGCCGATGCCCTGGTGGTGATGACGGCCTGCTATCTGCACGATCTGGTGAATCTGCCGAAGAACCACCCGGACCGCTCCAGAGGCTCCACCCTGGCGGCGGAACTGGCGGTGGCAAAACTCAAGGAAGCCGGCTTTCCGGCAGGAAAACTGGCCGCCGTGGCCCATGCCATCGAGGCTCACAGCTTTTCCGCGGGCATCGCCCCCACCACCATCGAAGCGAAGATCATCCAGGATGCGGACCGGCTGGATGCTTTGGGCGCAGTGGGATTAGCCCGCCTGTTCTACACCGCGGGGCGTCTGGGTTCCGCCTTGGCCCATGCCGGCGACCCACTAGGGGCCGCGCGGGAGCTGGACGACAAGGCCTACGCCCTGGACCACATCGAGGTAAAGCTGGCAACCCTGCCGGCCACCATGCAGACGGCGGCCGGATGCTGCCTGGGGGAGGAGCGGCTGCAATGGCTGCGGCAGTTCCAGTCGGATTTTGTCGCCGAGTGGGGGAGCGGCAATTCCTGAAAGGGGGATGGGCTGAGAGGCAAGCAGGACGCCACGTTCAGGCATGTCCATGGCGGAAAGCGCCGTCCTTATTGCCTAAGCGGGGAGTGGTTGGATAAAGCCGCTTCATGCGGCCGCATGAAGCCGGCCGAATGTGCCGCGGCCGGGGCCGTGAGACTCAGGCGGCCCGGATAATGCCCAGCAGATCGTCGCCGTAGCGTTCCAGCTTGGCGGTGCCCATGCCGGAGATACCCATCAGTTCGGCCTTGGTGGTGGGCCGGTCTTCTGCCAGTTCCTTGAGGGTCTTGTCGTGCAGGATGACGTAGGCCGGCACGCCCTGTTCCTTGGCGGTGTCGGCACGCCACTGGCGCAGGTCTTCGAAGAGGGCCTGGTCTTCCAGGGTCATGTCGTCCAGCTTGGTGGGGATGCGGTCGCTGCGGCTCTTGCTGCTGCCACCCTTGCGGGCCACGTGGCGGCGCATTTCCAGGGTTTGCTGGCCTTTCAGCACCGGGCGGGCGGCATCGGTGAGCTTCAGGGCGCCGTGTTCGGCCAGGTCGGCGGTGAGCATGCCGCCGGCCACCAGCTGGCGGAAGACGGCGCGCCAGGCGCCATCGTCCAGATCGGCGCCGACGCCGAAGGTGGGCAGGGCGTCGTGGCCCCACTGTTTGACCTTGTCGCTGACCTTGCCCCGTAGCACGTCGATGAGGTGCACCACGCCGAAGCGTTGGCCGGTGCGATAGACCACGGAGAGGGCTTTCTGGGCGGCCACGGTGCCGTCCCACAGTTCTGGCGGGGTGAGGCAGACGTCGCAGTTGTTGCAGGGTTCGCTGGCTTCGTCGAAGTAGTTGAGCAGCACCACCCGGCGGCAGCGGGGGGATTCGGCATAGGCCAGCAGGGCGTTGAGCTTCTGGGCCTCCAGCCGCTTCTGCTCCTCGGGGGCGGCGGATTCTTCGATGCGGGAGCGTTGCAGCACCACGTCCTGCAGGCCATAGGCCATCCAGGCTTCGGCGGGTTCGCCGTCGCGGCCGGCCCGGCCCGTTTCCTGGTAGTAGGCTTCCAGGCTCTTGGGCATGTCCAGGTGGGCGACGAAGCGCACGTCGGGCTTGTCGATGCCCATGCCGAAGGCGATGGTGGCCACCATGGTGATGCCTTCTTCCCGCAGGAAGGTGCGCTGGTTGTCGGCCCGCACCTCGGCCGGCAGGCCGGCGTGGTAGGGCAGGGCGGGAATGCCCTGGCTAGTGAGCCAGGCGGCGGTTTCTTCCACCTTCTTGCGCGACAGGCAGTAGACGATGCCGGCCTCGCCCTTGTGGCCGGCGAGGAAGCCGAGCAGCTGCTTGCGGGGATTGTCCTTTTCGACGATGAGGTAGCGGATGTTGGGCCGGTCGAAGCTGGCGACGAAGACCCGGGCTTCGGTCAGGCCCAGGCGGACGCGCATTTCTTCCCGGGTCGCCGCATCGGCGGTGGCGGTCAGCGCGATGCGGGGCACATCCGGGTAGCGGTTGTGCAGGGCCGAGAGTTGCAGGTATTCGGGGCGGAAGTCGTGGCCCCACTGGGAGACGCAGTGGGCTTCGTCGATGGCGAAGAGGGCCAGGCGCTGGTCCGCTTCCAGCTTGTCCAGGAGCGACAGGCAGCGGTCGGTGAGCAGGCGTTCCGGGGCGACGTAGAGCAGGTCCAGGTCGCCGCTGAGGACGCGCCGTTCCACCTCCTGTACCTGTTGCCAATCCAGGGTGGAGTTGAGGTAGGCGGCCTTGACGCCGAGCTGGGTGAGGGCGTCCACCTGATCCTGCATCAGGGCGATCAGCGGCGAGACGACGATGCCGCAGCCGTGGCGCAGCAAAGCGGGAATCTGGTAGCAGAGGGATTTGCCGCCGCCGGTGGGCATCAGCACCAGGGCGTCGCCGCCATCGGCCACGTGGCCGACAATTTCGGCCTGGCGGCCGCGGAAGGCGGTGTAACCAAAAATGCGGTGGAGGAGGTCGAGGGCGGCCGCGTCGGTGCCGGTGGAGCGGGAGGTCATGGGCCGCGATTATCGCACGGCCCATGACCCGGTTAAGGCTTAGTTAGCTGCCTTGCCGGCCTCCTCCTGGGGACGCAGCAGGGAGGCGACGATGGAGATCGCCAGGATGCCGGCCACTGCGCCCAGGGAGACGAACACCGGGATGTGGAACCACTTGACGATCAGCATCTTCACGCCGATGAAGCACAGCACCGCCGCCAGGCCGTACTTGAGCAGGTGGAAGCGGGCTGCCATGTCCGCCAGCAGGAAATACAGGGCCCGCAGACCGAGGATGGCGAAGATGTTGGAGGTCATGACGATGAAGGGGTCCGTGGTCACGGCGAAGATGGCCGGGATGGAGTCCACGGCGAAGATCACGTCGGTAACCCCGATCAGCACCACCACCACGAAGAGGGGGGTGAACCAGCGTACGCCCTCCTTCATTACGGCCAGCTTGTCGCCATCGTACTGGGGCAGGATTTTCAGGTGGCCCCGCATCCACTTCAGCACCGGATTCTGTTCGATGTCCGGCTCATGCTCGCCGGGCAGGGCCATCTTGATGCCGGTGACGAGCAGGAAGGCGCCGAAGACGTAGAGGATCCAGCTGAACTGGGAAATCAGCCAGGCACCGATGAGGATCATGATGGCCCGCAGCACCACGGCCAGGATGACGCCGACGATGAGGGCCTTCTTTTGCTGCTCCGCCGGCACCACGAAGGCGGTGAAGATCATCAGGAAGACGAAGATGTTGTCCACCGACAGGGATTTCTCAATCAGGTAGCCGGTGAGGAATTCTGTCGCCTTCAGGTTGGCCACTTCCCTGCCCACGCTGTGGTCCAGCCAGCCCCACAGGATGGCGCAGAAGACGAGGGCCAGGCTCACCCACAGAGCCGACCAAGCCAGGGCCTGGCGGGCAGTGACAGCTCGGCCGCCCTTCTTTTCCAGGGCCACCAGGTCCACCACGATGGCCACCACCACGAAAATGGCGAAGCCGACCCACCACCAGACGTTGCCGATACTTTCGGTCATGGCTGCTCCTTACCAGTTCTGGCGACGGTCATTGATGCGACGCCATTCCCCGTCGAGGGTAATGGGGTCCCGGGGGGTACTGCCGGAGGTGCCGGCCCGGGCGTAGGCCGGCGCGAAGGCAGGTTCCGCTTCGGCCTGGGCGCGACGCACGGTGTCAGCCTGGCGCGCCATACGGCGGAACAGGGCCTTGAAGAGGGGCAGGATGATGAAGCGTCCGATACCGGCCAGGAGGGCCAGACGGAATTTGAAGAAGAGGAGCGAGAGCAGCTTTTTCATGGCGGTTCCTTTCGCATGAGATCGAGATTAACCGATCCTCGCCGCCCGTAAACGCAAAAAACCTTTGCCGTTGGCGGCAAAGGTCTCGCTTGGGTTGCGTCGGCGCGCTATTTTTGCGCCTCTGGAACCACCCACCGGGCCGGGGAACTTTCATTCCCGTACTGACGACTTCCGGCGGTTCAGCTACTCCCCTTCGTGGGATCGCGAGGGAGAATCTACGGGGGATGGCTGCTTTGGTCAACCCCGCAGGGCATGTGGTTATTACGGAGTTGGGTTGCGTACGGGGTTGCGGTGCGGGGTTACAGTGCGGCTCAGGCCAGGGGAAGTTCCAGGGATTCGCGCTGCAGGGTATCGCCGTCCCAGACCAGGCAGTCGCCCCAGGCACGGGTGTGGTCCTGGTGCCAGTCGGAAAGCACCCAACGTTCGCAGTGGATGCCGTCCACGATGTGGTCGTGGCGCTCCGGGCGGTGGGTGTGGCCGTGGATCAGGGTGGCGTAGCCGTTGTCGCGCAGGAAGTCTTCCACCGTGGCTGCGTTGACGTCCATCAGGTAGTTGGCTTCGTCCCGCTTTTCGGCCTTGATGGCTTCGGAGCGCTGACGCAGGGCGGCAGCAATGGCCTTGCGTTCGGCCAGGGGTTTGGCCAGGAAATCGGCCTGCCAGGCATGGCCCCGCACCTGGGCGCGGAAGGCCTGGTAGTCCTGGTCATCGGTGCACAGGGCGTCGCCGTGGCTGAGCACGAACTGCCAGGTCACTACGGAAAGCACATAGGGGTCCGGCAGCAGGCGCAGGCCGGCGGCGGTGGCGAAATCCTGACCCAGGAGAAAGTCCCGGTTGCCGTGCAGCAGGTTGAGTTCGATACCCTGATCGGCGGCCTGGCGCAGGGCGGCAATGATGCGGGCGTTGTAGGGGTCACGGCAGTCGTCGTCGCCGACCCAGTGGTCGAAGAAATCGCCGAGGATGTAGAGGCTGTTGATCTGCCGTTTCGGCAGGGAGGCGAGGAAGGCCTCGAAGAGGGCAGTAATGCCCGGGACTGCGGGGGAAAGGTGCAGGTCGGAGATGAAGGTGAGCATGGGGCGCGAGGGTGTGATGATGGCTCGCGCCCCGGATCGGCGGCTGGCTTAGACGACTTCAGCGCGTTCGATGATCACGTCTTCCACCGGCACGTCCTGGTGGAAACCGCTGCGGCCGGTCTTGACGCCCTTGATCTTGTCCACCACCTCGGTACCTTCGACCACCTTGCCGAAAACACAGTAGCCCCAGCCGGAAGCGGAGGGGGAGGTGTGGTTGAGGAAGTCGTTGTTCTTCACGTTGATGAAGAACTGAGCGGTGGCGGAATGGGGGTCGTTGGTGCGAGCCATGGCGACGGTGTAGTTGTCGTTCTTCAGGCCGTTGTCGGCTTCGTTCTTGATCGGTGCCTGGGTGTCCTTCTGTTCCATGCCGGGGGCGAAACCGCCGCCCTGGATCATGAAGCCGTTGATGACCCGGTGGAAGATGGTGTTGTCGTAGTGGCCGGACTCCACGTAGGAGATGAAGTTCTTCACGGTTTCCGGAGCCTTCTCGGCATCCAGTTCCAGGCCGATGACGCCGAAGTTGGTGTGCAGTTTGATCATGGTTTGCCTTTCAATGCAGGGGGGCGGCTGTCGGGATGACGGGCCGCCGGGTTTATTTCTTTTCGGGAAGCAGTTTCACGGACTGGATCACCACCGGGGTGGCGGGCACGTTCTGGTGGCCACCTTGGTTGCCGGTGCGCACCTGGCCGATCTTCTTCACCACGTCGATGCCCTCGCGCACCTTGCCGAAGACGGTGTAGCCCCAACCGTCGAAGGAGGGGTAATCCAGGTTGCGGTTATCCACCAGATTGATGAAAAACTGGGCCGTGGCGGAATGGGGATTGTTGGTGCGGGCCATGGCGATGGTGCCGATGTCGTTGCGCAGGCCGTTCTTGGCCTCGTTCTCCACCGGTGCCCGGGTCGGTTTCTGGGCCATGTCGGGGGTGAAACCACCGCCCTGGATCATGAAACCGTCGATGACACGATGGAAGATGGTGCCGTCGTAAAAGCTGTCCTTGGTGTACTGCAGGAAGTTCTCCACCGTCTTGGGGGCCTTGTCGGCATACAGCTCCAGGACGATGCGGCCCTGGTTGGTCTGGATTTCCACCTGGGGGTTGGCAGCCTGGGCCAGGCTGGCGCAGGCGGTGAGGGCGAGGCCGGCGGCCAGGCGGCCGAGGCGCTTCAACAGCGGGGTCTTGAACATCAGGCGGCTCCTTCGTAGATGATCTTCCAGGTGCCCTTTTCGCGCACCCAGTATTGGCGTTTCTTCATCTGGTTGTTGAGATTGTTGCTGCGATAGGTCTGCTCAAAGGTGACCACCACGTAGTCTTCCTTGTCCGGCGCACGGAACATGGAGACATCGGAGAGCTTGACCTTGATCCATTCCTTGCCGGCATTGACCTGGCGCTTCTGCTGGGCGAAATCTGCCAGGCCCTGGGCGCCGCTCTTGAAATTGTCGGAATAGTGGGCGAGGAATTTCTCCACATCCCGGCTCTCCCAGTCACTGCGCCAGGATTCCATTTGCCGGTTGAGTTCGGTGCGTTCCTTGTTCCAGTCGTCGAGGGACAGCCATTCCACGGAATTGCTGATGATCACCGGTGTCAGGCCCACCTGCAGGTTCTTGGCCACGGCGTCCAGGTCCTGGTTGGAGAGCACGACGCAGCCATCCGAAGCCCGGGGCGGGCGGGAGAAAGTGTCCGAGGGGGTGCCGTGCAGCCAGATACCGTGGCCGTTGCGCCCCTGGCGCTTGTCCCATTCGTTGGGATAGTTGATGGGGAAGGCGCCGCTGCCGTAAAGGTCCGCCAGCTTTTCCCGGGGCAGGCTGGAAGTGACGTGGTAGACGCCGATAGGCGTCTTCTTGTCGCCTTCCTTGCTCTTCTCCGCCCCCAGCTTGCCTTGGGTGATGTAGTAGTCAGCCACGAAACGGGGGCGGCCAGCCTTCTGGTCGTTCTCGTAGAGATAGAGGCGGGATTTCTGGGTATCCACCACCACGGCGTATTTCTGTTCCGGCACCATCTGCATCAGGTAGCGGGGCACCGTGTCGGCCGGCGGCTTTTCCCGGTAGCCGCGCAGCCGCACCATGGCCTCGGCCCGCAGGTCGGCCAGCTTGTCGGCGGGGGCGTCGGGGGCGTTGCCGAAGGTTTCCAGGGGGCGGGTGCGGGCCAGCAGCAGATCCCCCTTGATGAGGTGGCCGAGGCGGAATTTCGGATAGCGTTCCAGCAGGTTTTCCGTCAGGGCCAGGGCCGATTCCAGGCGGTTCTGCTCAATCTGGGCAAAGATGTTGGCCAGCATCGGCTCCGGGCCGTGCAGGCCGGGGCCGGAATCCGAATAGGTGGCCGTTGCCATGGGCAGGGATGGGCTGCCGGCATCAGCGGGGGCTTCCCCCTTGCGCCAGAGGCTGGCGCCTTTCCAGGCTGCGGCACCGGCAGCCACTAAAACGATCAGGGCAACTGCGGTGCGGCGGAAGCGCCGGCCGGAGTTGCCCCGGGTGTACATCAGAGACATCAGCTACCTACTTTTTCCTGCTGGATCAGCCACTTGTTGCCGCTCTTCTGCATCACCAGGGTCTTGGCGGCAGAGGATTTGAGGGTTGCGGAAGTGTAGCCCTGCTTGAAGCGGACCGTGGCCTTGTCGCCGTTCATGCTGACCTTGACGTCATCCACGGTGACCTGCAGCTTGCCCGGCTTGTCGATGCGGGAAGCGCGTTCGCTTTCCCAGGACTTGCGGCTGGCGCCGCCGGGCACCTGGAAGTCGGGGCCGTAGAAGGAGAGATAACCCTTCACGTCCTTGCGTGACCAGGCGGCGGCCCAGGACTGCACGGCCTTGATCACGGCGCTGTCGTCTCCGTCGGATTTGGCTGCGGCGGGCTTTTCCTTTTCCACCCGGGCCGGTTCGGCGGCGGGAGCCGGCTTTTCCTTGTCCTTTTCCTTGTCCAGCACGGTGACCTTGGCCGGTTCCCGGGTAGCCGGGGCAGGTGCCGGTACCGGCGCTACCGGAGCGGGGGTCGGCGCAGCGGCCACGGGGGTGGGCGCGGGCGCCGGGGCGACAGGGGGCGGTGCGCTGGCTGCGGTCGGTGCCTTGCCCGGACGGCTGCTGTTACCGATCAGTTCCCGGATCAGGGAAAGCTTGGACTGGGCGTGGGAATTGGAAGAATCCAGTTGCAGAGCCTTGTCATAGGCCTGGCTGGCCAGCTTGGCATAGACGTCACCCAGGTTTTCATGGGCGATGGCATAGGAAGGATGGGTGCGGATGGCCATTTCCAGGGCGTTGCGGGCCTTGTCGTACTGCTTCTGCTGGGCGTAAAGCACGGCCAGATTGTTGTAGGGCTCGGGTAGTTCGGGGAAATCTTCCGTCAACTTGGTGAAGACGGCGATGGCCTCGTTATTGCGGTTCAGTTCCGTGAGGATGATGCCGCGCAGGAAGCGCCCTTGGGCGTCTTTCGGACGGGCGGTGATGTAGGCGTCCACCTTCTCCAGGGCCTGGGCATTCTGGCCCTGCTTGACCATCTTCTGGATGTCGGCGATGGCCGGCTCGGCGGCCAGGGAAATAGTGGGCGTGCCGAAGCCGATCAGGGCCCCGAGCAGCAGGGCCGGAAGCAGCCGGGAAGGGCTGGAAAGGCGCGGCAGGCGGGGGGCTGGCGAAAAGTGGGAACCCATCGTTGTGTTATACTCTCTCGGACGATTTGTCGGCGTTTTGCATTAGTTTTGCATCAGCGGAACCGCGAGCCGGAGGGCTTCCTGCAAGGCTTCTTGCAAGCTTTCCGCAAAACTTCCCGATTCTAACAAAGAAGGACGCCGGAGCGAAGTTGCCGGGTGCTTGAAGTTCGAAGTTGCCGCGAGCTTTGGCCGGCCGGTCCACCGCGGCCGGGCCCGATAGTCCCGGGTAGGCCCGGGCCTTCACGGTTTCATTTTTCTTCATGCCTTCGGGCTGGCGCACCGGCGCCCGGCCCTCTTTCCCCGATCGCCTTTTCCATGCTGAAAATCTACAACTCCATCGCCCGGGAAAAACAGACCTTTACGCCCATCGAAGCGGGCAAGGTGAAAATGTATGTTTGCGGCATGACCGTCTATGACTTCTGCCACCTGGGCCACGCCCGGGTGCTGGTGGTTTTCGACGCCGTGCAGCGCTGGCTGCGGGCCAGCGGTCTGGACGTGACCTACGTCCGCAACATCACCGATATTGACGACAAGATCATCCGCCGCGCCGTGGAGAACGGTGAAACCATCGGCCAGCTGACCGACCGTTTCATCGCCGCCATGGACGAGGACGCCACCGCTCTGGGGGTGCAGAAGCCCACCCACGAGCCCCGGGCTACCGACTACGTGCCCCAGATGCTGGGCCTCATCGGCCAGCTGGAAGCCAACGGTCTGGCGTACAAGGCCGCCGACGGCGACGTGAATTTCTCCGTGCGCAAGTTCCCCGGCTATGGCCGTCTCTCCGGCAAGTCCCTGGACGACCTGCGGGCCGGTGAGCGGGTGGAAGTGGATTCCGCCAAGCAGGACCCCCTGGACTTCGTGCTGTGGAAGCACGCCAAGGCAGGCGAGCCGGCCTGGGAATCCCCCTGGGGCGCTGGCCGCCCCGGCTGGCACATCGAGTGCTCCGCCATGAGCTCCGATCTGCTGGGCCAGCATTTCGACATCCACGGCGGCGGCCAGGACCTGCAGTTCCCTCACCACGAGAACGAGATCGCCCAGTCCGAAGGCGCCCACGGCTGCACCTTCGTCAATTACTGGATGCACAACGGTTTCGTGCGGGTGGATGACGAGAAAATGTCCAAGTCCCTGGGCAACTTCTTCACCATCCGCGACGTGCTGAAAAAGTACGATGCCGAAGTGGTGCGCTTCTTCATCCTGCGCGCCCATTACCGTAGTCCCCTGAACTATTCCGACGCCCACCTGGACGATGCCCGCCAGGCCTTGAGCCGGCTCTACACCGCCCTCAAGGCCGTGGTCCCCGATGCCGCCGGGGTGGATCGGGAGGAAGCTCACGCCCAGGGTTTCCAGGCCGCCATGGACGACGACTTCAACACGCCGGAAGCCCTGGCGGTGCTGTTCGAACTGGCCAACGAGGTCAATCGCAGCAAGGACGCCCGTCTGGCCGGCCAGCTCAAGGGCTTGGCCGGGATTCTCGGCCTGCTGGAGCGGGATCCGGTGGCCTTCTTGCAAGGCGCTGCCGGCAGCGATGACGAGGGGCTGTCCCCTGCCGTCATCGAAGAACGCATCGCCGCCCGGGCCGCCGCCAAGAAGGCCAAGGATTTCGCCGAGGCGGATCGCCTGCGGGCCGAGTTGCTGGCGGCCGGCATCGTGCTCGAAGATTCCGCCCAGGGCACCACCTGGCGCCGGGCCTGATACGGGTAAATCGTCAGTCGGCCGCTCAGGCAATAGGGACGGGCATCTCGCCAGTCCATGGCCTGTGAGGCAATAAGGACGCGCTTCTCCAGACAGGGGTGGGCTAGATGCCCGCCCCTGTTGCATTTCAGGGCAGGTGAGTGCTGGGCATCAGTGATGGGGGATGGGTCGGCGTTTGGCGCAGGGATGCGGCAAGGGGCTGTGGCGTAGTCGCCGGGTAGCCATTGAACGGTCCGCGTGGCTGTCGAGCGGTGGAGGGTCGGTTGTCGAAGGTCTGGCCGTGCCTTGCTGAAGAATTGCCTGGCCACAAACTACAAACCCTCACCCCAAGGCCGGGAGTTGGGCATCCAGATACCTGGATGCCGAGGCAGCGATTGATGCTGCCCTCGCCGATCAGCCGGCGATCGGCATGAAAAAAGCCCGTCATCGTTGCCGATGGCGGGCTTTTTCTTGGGACTGGCGGGTGCCGGCGGAACGGGTCCTTAGGCTGAGGCCGCTGCGCAGTTTAGCCGCAGGAGCCGACGGCGCCGCAGGCGGTGCAGAATTCGCAGCCGTCCTTCTTGATCACCGTGGTGTTGCCGCATTCGCCGCACAGCTTGCCCTGGGTGGGGCGGACGCTGTTGGAGGCTTCTTCCGGTGCTTCCAGGATGCCCATCTGCTGCAGCGGCACGCCCTGTTCATCCAGGATGCCGAGCATGGCATAGCGGTGGATGATCAACTGGGCCAGGTAGGCCACCGTGGAGGGGTAGTTGGTCTGGCGGCGGGTGCCGGGCACGAAGGCCATGAAATCGCCCAGGGGTTCCGGGTAATCCAGCAGCTTGCGCAGCTTCATGCCGATCCAGGCCGGATCCACCACCCGCATGTCGAGGGAGAGCAGCTTGCACAGACCGTCCAGGGCGCGCGGGTAGTTGCCGGAGAGCCACATGGAGTAGGGGCGGGTAACGCCGTCAGGCAGGGTGATTTCCTTCAGGCCGAGGACGAAGTCTTCGCCGGTGGTCGGGTTGAAGACATCCACCGTCCAGGACAGGGTGCCGTCGGTGCCGGTCTTCGGTTCCTTGGCGCTGAACATGGCGTCCACCACCGGGGTGGGGCCTTCATGCTGCAGGGCGCCCAGCTGCTCGACACGCCAGTGGATGACCTGGGCCATGGCGGAGACGATGGAGGGCATCCGTTTGTGCTCGCCGTGGGGCGGGAAGGGCAGGTCGAAGGCGTCGCCCGGGGTCTTGGCCAGGGCGTCCAGCTTCATTTCCAGCAGGCCCCGGTCATTGGCGCGCATGTCCATGGAGAGGGTCTTGGCCACGGCGCCTAGGCCGCGGGGCACGTCCGGGCCGTTGACCCAGATTTCGAAGGGCCAGGAGCGGCGGGGGGAGCCTTCCTCTTCCTGATCCACATGGCCGACGAAGAGGGCGAACTTGCCCTGGGGGTAGTCGAGCATGTAGGTCCAGGCCAGGTTGCCTTCCGGCAGGGTGGGGCGGCCGGGCCAGCGCAGGGAGGCCAGCACGGGGGCTGGCAGGTTCTTGATGGAGAGGCGGCGGTTGGCGTCGGAGACGAAGTCCTGGGGGTGATTCTTCTCTTCCTCGGCCTGGGTCTTGGCCGGCTCCACGGAGAGCACGGAACCCAGGATGCTGTTGGGCCGGTAGGTGGCCAGGCCCTTCAGGCCGGACTTCCAGGCTTCCACGTAGAGATCCTGGAATTCCTCGTAGGGGTAGTCGCCAGGCACGTTCACCGTCTTGGAGATGGCGGTGTCGATGTAGGGGGCAACGGCGGCCACCATGTCCTTGTGGGCAGCGGCGGAGATTTCCAGGGCGGTGACGAAGTACTCGGGCAGCTTTTCCACATTGCCGCCCAGGTGCTTGTAGAGGCGCCAGGCGTAGTCTTCCACGGCGTATTCTTTCAGGGTGCCGTCGGGCATGCGCTTCTTGCGGTTGTAGGTCCAGGAGAAGGGCGGCTCGATGCCGTTGGAGGCATTGTCGGCGAAGGCCAGGGAAATGGTGCCGGTGGGGGCGATGGAGAGCAGGTGGGAGTTGCGCAGGCCGTGCTTGCGGATCTCGGCCTTGACCTCGTTGGGCAGGCGGGAGGCAAAGTTGCCGCCGGAGAGATACAACTCGGCGTTGAAGAGGGGGAAAGCACCCCGTTCCTTGGCCATGTCCACGGAGGTCAGGTAGGCGGTGTCGCGCATGAACTCGGAGATGCGGGAGGCCATGGCCCGGGCTTCGGCCCGGTCATAGCGCAGGCGCAGCATAGCCAGGGCGTCGCCCAGGCCGGTGAAGCCGAGGCCGATGCGGCGCTTGTTGGCGGCTTCTTCCTTCTGGCGCTCCAGGGGCCAGTGGGTGGCGTCCAGCACGTTGTCCAACATGCGGGTGGATACCTTGATGACTTCGCCGAAGGCCTCGAAATCAAACTCGGCCTGTTCGGAGAAGGGGTTGTTCACGAACAGGGTCAGGTTGATGGAGCCCAGGCAGCAGCAGCCATAGGGCGGCAGGGGCTGCTCGGCGCAGGGGTTGGTGGCCTCGATCTGCTCGCAATAGTTAAGGTTGTTGTCCTTGTTGATGCGATCCAGGAAGAGGATGCCGGGTTCGGCGTGGTCGTAGGTGGATTTCATCACCTGGTCCCACAGGTCCCGGGCCTTGACCTTGCGGTACACCCACAGGCTGTCCTCGCGCTGGAAGGCGCCCTGGGACTTCATGTCGGCATTGGGCTCGGCCTTGTGCACCAGCTCCACCTCGCCATCAGCTTCCACCGCCTTCATGAAGGCATCGGTAACGCCGAGGGAGATGTTGAAGTTGGTCAGGTCGCCCTGATCCTTGGCGTGGATGAAATCCTCGATATCCGGGTGGTCGCAACGCAGCACGCCCATCTGGGCGCCGCGGCGGGCACCGGCGGATTCCACGGTCTCGCAGGAGCGGTCGAAAACGCGCATGTAGGAGACGGGGCCGGAGGCGCGGGACTGGGTGCCCTTGACCTGGGCGCCGACGGGGCGGATGGAGGAGAAGTCGTAGCCCACGCCACCGCCGCGGCGCATGGTTTCAGCGGCCTGGGCCAGGGCGGTATAGATGCCGGGGCGGCCGTCGGTGGTTTCGACGATGGAGTCGCCAACGGGCTGCACGAAGCAGTTGATCAGGGTGGCGGCCAGATCGGTACCAGCGGCAGAGTTGATGCGGCCGGCGGGCACGAAGCCATTTTCCTGGGCCCAGAGGAAGCGTTCTTCCCACTTGGCCCGTTCCTTCTCGGGTTCGACGGCGGCCAGGGCGCGGGCAACGCGGCGGCGGACGTCATGGACATTGATTTCCTTGCCCTTGGCGTATTTCTCCACCAACACTTCGGTGGAAATCTCCTGCTCGGGCAGGGGAATGAATTCGGGGGCTTCGGGAATGGCGGACAGGGAGAGCTGTTCGGCGACCTGATTCATGGGTTTCCTCTCCAAAAAAGACGGCTATGCGTTTGGTTATAACCCGGGTTGCCCGGGGTTCAGCTGGGACGTAAAGCTACTACATGTAGTGGTGCTAGGCAAATAGTTGACTATATGTAGTTGTTAGGCGTTTGTTAGGGCATGGCGTGCCAAGGCCGGGAAAATCAGGATTGGCACATTTTTTGACACTAAGTGTGAGGAAGCGATTCCCTGCCGCGATAAAAAAAATGAG
>NZ_BFBP01000011.1:0-402719 GCF_003112695.1 Azospira sp. I13 | reverse complement strand
CGCCGCAAGGTGTTACAGGTTCAGCAGGGTGGCGGTGTGGCGGGCGATCATCCATTCCTCATTGGTGGGGATGACCAGCACATCGACGGTGCTGCGGGGCTCGCTGATGCGGTTGGCGTGCAGGGAATTGGCCGATTCATCGATGCTGATGCCCAGCCAGTCGGCCTGCAGGCAGACCCGACGGCGCACTTCGGCCGCGTGTTCGCCGATGCCGCCGGTGAACACCAGGGCGTCGATGCCACCGATGGCGGCCGCCAAGGAACCCAGCTCCCGCACAATGCGGTAGCAGAACAGATCCACCGCCTCCTTGGCTTCCGGCTTGTCGCTGGCCAGCAGGGTGCGCATGTCCGGGGAAATGCCGGAAACGCCGAGCAGGCCGGATTCCTTGTAGAGCAGCTTGGTCAGGGCCTTGGCATCCATGCCCTTGTTTTCCATCAGGTAGAGCAGCACGCCGGGGTCCAGGGAGCCGGTGCGGGTGCCCATCATCAGGCCTTCGACAGCGGTAAAGCCCATGGTGGAGACCTGGCTCTTGCGTGCCACCATGCCGCACATGGAAGCGCCGTTGCCCAGGTGGGCCACCACTACCCGGCCATCGGCCCGGGCGGAGTGGTTGGGCAGTACCCGGGCGACGTACTCGTAGGACAGGCCGTGGAAACCGTAGCGCTTGACCCCTTCGCCGGTGATCCAGCGGGGCAGGGCGAAGGCCTGGGCTACCGGCGCCTGGGTGCGGTGGAAGGCGGTGTCAAAGCAGGCCACCTGGGGCACGTCCGGCAGCAGGGAGCGCAGCGTATTGACGCCATCCAGGTTGTGGGGCTGGTGCAGGGGAGCCAGGGTGGTGAGCTTGGTCAGGTGCTCGATGATGTTGTCGTCGAGCTTCATGGGGCGGGAGTAGCGTTCGCCGCCATGGACCACCCGGTGGCCGACGGCGACGATCTTCCAGCCCTTCTCGTGGTCGTGCAGCCAGGAGATGAGGAACTCCAGGGCTTCGTGGTGCTGGGCTTCTGCATTGCCGGGCAGCGGGATATCCACGTCGTCCAGCTTCTTGCCCTTGTCGTCCACCGCCTTGATGTGGGGGCGCACGCCAATGCCGTCGATTTGGCCCGAGAGCACCGGGGTCTGGGCGATGCCACCGCCGTTCTCCAGCTCGTAGAGGGAGAACTTGATGGAGGAGGAGCCGGCGTTGAGGGTGAGGACGGCGCTGGTCATTGGTTCTGCTTCCGGTAGGCGTGGGCCATCAGGGCGGCGATGGCGCAGGAGGCGGTACGGGTTTCGGCGGTGTCGGCACGGGAGGTCAGCACGATGGGGCACTTGGCACCCAGCACCACGCCGGCGGAGAGGGCGTTGGCCAGGTATTCCAGCTGCTTGGCCACCATGTTGCCGGATTCCAGATCAGGCACCACCAGGATGTCGGCCTGGCCGGCCACCGCAGATTTGATGCCCTTGGTTTTGGCGGCCACCAGGGAGATGGCATTGTCGAAGGCCAGGGGGCCGTCCAGCAGGCCGCCCTTGATCTGGCCCCGGTCGGCCATCTTGCACAGGGCGGCAGCATCGAGGGTGGACTGAATCTTGGGATTCACTGTTTCCACGGCGGAGAGAATGGCCACCTTGGGTTCCGGGTTGCCCAGGATGTGGAAGAGGTCGATGGCGTTCTGGATGATGCTGACCTTCTCTTCCAGGGTCGGGGCGATGTTGATGGCCGCATCGGTGATCATGATGGGCTTGGGATAGGTGGGCACGTCCATGTAGAAGACATGGGAAATGCGCCGGGAGGTGCGCAGGCCGTTGGCCCGGGACACCACTTCGCCCATCAGTTCATCGGTGTGCAGGCTGCCCTTCATCAAGGCTTCGCAGTCGCCGTTGCGCACCAGGGTCACAGCCATGGCGGCGGATTCGTGGCTGTGGCGGGTGTTGACGATGCGGATGCCGGTCAGGTCCAGACCGTTCTCTTCGGCCACGGAGCGGATCTTGGCTTCCGGGCCCACCAGGAAGGGCTCGATGAGGCCGGCGCGGGCAGCGAAAATCGGACCCTTCAGGGATTCGGCGTCGCAGGGGTGGGCCACGGCGACGGGAATGGGCTCCAGGCCAGCGGCCGTGGCCAGCAGGGCCTGGTAGCGGGCTTCCTTGTCGCTGATGGTGAACTCGGGCAGATGCACCCGCTCGCGGCGAATCTTTTCCGTCGGCGCCAGCACCTCGGCGGTGCCGCTCACCACCTGCAGGCCTTCCTGGTTGGTGCACACGCAGTCGAAGAGGATGTGCTTGTTGTGGTCGAACTTCTGCTTGGCGGTGACGGTGATGGTCACCGTATCGCCGATGGTCACGGGCCGGGAGAAGTGCAGGGACTGATCGATGTAGATGGTGCCCGGCCCCGGGAACTGGGTGCCGAGCACGGTGGAAATGAGGGCGCCGCTCCACATGCCGTGGGCCACCACCTCCCGGAAAATGCCACTCTGGGCGAATTCCGGGTCCACCACGGAGGGATTCACATCCCCCGACATGATGGCGAACAGCTTGATGTCCTCGGGCCGCAGGGTCCGGGTCAGCGTGGAAGAATCTCCGACCTGGATTTCGTCGAAAGTCTTGTTCTCGATGTACTGCTCGGTATGCTCAGCGTGCATGGCGCCTCCCATTTATTGGAATGTATTGAAGCGGTCAGCCGACGATGTTGTAGCCGCCGTCGATGTAGATGGTACCGCCAGTCAGGGTCTTGGCCACGTCGCTGCACAGGTAGGCAGCCAGGGCGCCAACGTCGTCGATGGAAACCAGGCGGTGCAGCGGGGCGCGTTCCACGGCGTCCTTCATCAGGTCGTCGAAGTGGGCGATGCCGGAGGCGGCGCGGGTGGCCAGGGGGCCCGGGGAGATGGCGTGCACGCGGATGCCCTTGGGGCCCAGTTCGGTGGCCAGGTAGCGGGTGGAAGCCTGCAGGGCGGCCTTCACCGGACCCATCATGCCGTAGTTGTCCACCACTTCGTCGGCACCCAGGTAGCTCATGGTCAGCAGGGCGCCGCCGTCGCTCATCAGGGGCTCGGCCAGCTTGGCCATGCGGATGAAGGAGTGGCAGGAAATGTCGATGGCGCGCAGGAAGCCCTCGCGGGAGCAATCGACCACACGGCCGTGCAGGTCTTGCTGGGGAGCAAAGGCGATGGAGTGCAGCAGGAAATCCAGCTTGCCCCACTTTTCCTGGATGGCGGCAAAAACGGCTTCCAGTTGGTCGTCCTTCTCCACGTCCAGGGGCAGCACCAGGGGAGCGGCCAGCAGGTCGGCCAGGGGGCGCACGTGGGGTTCGGCCTTCTCGTTCAGGTAGGTGACGGCCAGTTCGGCGCCGCAGATGTTGAAAGCCTTGGCGCAGCCGTAGGCGATGCTCTTGTTGTTGGCGATGCCGACGACCAGGCCTTTTTTACCGTTGAGGTTGAACATGTGATGCACTCCGGAAGGTGAAAGGTTGAAAAATTGCTGCCAGGCCCAGAGCCCGGTGCTACCGAGCTATTGCGGGGCCATCAATCTGCAATTCACTACAGATGCTATTGTGGTGCTGCAGTGCACAATTGCATTTTGATGCAAATCAAACGGAATTGACAGTAGGACCTTATCGGACGCAGCTAAAACAAATATGGCGGATTCATGACGTCTCCATGAAACGGCCATCCGGCAAGGTTTGGGGGCGGCGGGCCAGCAGCGACGCGGCCTGGCCCATGAAAAAGGGCGCCCGGGGGCGCCCTTGCTGGATTTGGCCTATCTGATCTGATTCGCGGCGACCGGGGCTCAGGTGCGGAAGCGGCTCACCACCTCGTTCAGGCGGCGGGCGATCTGCTCCAGGGATTCCGCCGTTTCGGCCGTGTTGCGCATGGCTGCCGAGGTTTCCTCCACCATCTGGGCGATCTGCTCCACCCGCTGGGCGATGCTGGTGCTGGCGGTACTTTGCTCCCGGGTGGCCTCCGCCACTTCCTGGATGCGGTTGAGGGTGGTTTCCGAGCCCTGGCGGATCTGGCGCAGGGAATCCGCCGCCGCCTCGGCCAGGGTGACGCCTTCCTCCACCTGGGGCAGGGCCGCATCCATGACCTGCACCGTCTGATCCGTGTCGGACTGGATGCTGACGATCATGGTCTCGATTTCCACCGTGGCATTGGCCGTGCGCTCGGCCAGCTTGCGCACTTCGTCGGCCACCACGGCGAAACCCCGGCCCTGTTCGCCGGCCCGGGCCGCTTCAATGGCCGCATTGAGGGCCAGCAGATTGGTCTGGGCGGCGATTTCCTTGATCACCCCGGCAATGCCCGAAATCTCCTGGATGCGGTGCTCGAGGTGGCGGATTTTCTCCGAAGCCCCGGTCACCGAGCCGGCCAGTTCCTTGATGGCACTGCTGGCGGTGCCCACCCGGCTTTCCCCGTCTGCTGCCAACTGGGCGGACTGGCGCGAGTCGGCCTCGGAATCCCGGGAGCTGTCGGAAATATGGTTGATGCTCACCGTCAGTTCCTCGATGGCGGCGGCCATGGAGGACGTGGCGTCGGCCTGATGCTGGGAGGCGGTGGCCACCTCCTGGGCGGCGGTATTGATGCGTTCGGCGTTGTGGGCCAGGTCGCTGGAGTTGCCGCCGATCTCCCGCACCACTTCGCGCAGGGATGCGACCATCTGGCCGAAGGAATGGCGCATGGAGCCGGGGGGCGCGTTGCCGGCATCCACCGTCAGGTCGCCGGCGGCAGCCTGGCTCATGAGGCGGATCACCTCTGCCGGTTCGCCGCCCACCTGCCGCTGCACGCTGCGCCCCACGGCAAAGGTGGCACCGGCCACCAGCAACAGCAGCACACCGGCGATGAGGGTGTCGCCCAATGCCCGTTCCCAGACCTCGGCAGCCACATCATCCATGTAAATGCCGCTGCCAATGACCCATTCCCACGGGCCGAAGACCTTGATGTACTGGAGTTTTTCCACCGCCTTTTCCGCCGGCTGACCGGGGCGGGGGAAGAGAGTATCGACGAAGGCGCCGCCGGGGCTGGTCTTGGCGGCAGCCAGGATGTTCTTCAGGGTATAGCGGCCCTGGGCATCCTTCACTTCCTCCACCTTACTGGTGCCTTCCCACTGGGGCCGCGCGGCGTGCATGACGGTGATGCCGTCGCTTCTGTAAATGTAGAAGTATTCGGTCTTGCCGTCGGCGCCGCCGTAGCGGGCATGACGCATGGCTTCCCGGGCGGCCAGCTGGGCCTCTTCCCGGCTCATCTTGCCGGCGGCTTCGAGGGCCTGGTAATTGACGGCGATGTTGTAGACCGATTCCACCGCGGCCTGGACCACGGCCCGATGGCCGTCCGTGAGATCCCGTTTGACGCCCCAGGCGCTGATGCCGGTGACCACCCCCATGCCGAACACCGCCAGAGCGATGAGGATGGCCAGCTTCATCTTGAGGCTGAGATTGGCGAACATGATTTTCCCCTCCTTATGGATTGCCTTTTAAGGCTTATGACTTTGGTTGTATGCAACTTTTTTGCCCATACTGCACCCGCTCGCCGGTTAGTGACAAGCGAAAGAAAAAGTCCGCGACTGGCGCGGACTTTGAAGGGGTTGCGGGGGGAGACGTGGGGGCTAGCCCTGACCGGCCCGGCGGACTGCTTCCAGATAGGCTTCCGGGTCTAGCTGGTTGCCTTGCTGCTGGGCGTGCCAGACCGCCTCGCCGAGGCACTCCAGCAGCCGGTGCTTGGCGGCGTGGGGGTCGTCCAGGCGCCTGGCCAGGGCCTGGAAGGCCTCCCGGATGCCCCGGGGATGGTCGATGGAAATCTGCTCTTCCACCGCCAGATGCAGGGAAAGGTGCAGGAAGGGGTTCATCTGCCCCTCTTCCGGTGTCCATTCCTGGCTCAGGGCCAACTCCACGTTGGCTAGCAGGGCGTGGTATTCGGGATGCAGGCGGATGAGGTCGACGGCGATGGTTTCGGCGCCTACCAGGGGCAGGCCTTCCCGGTCTTTCTTCCAGGCATCACAGAAGAAGCGGCGAACCTGGTCCCGGCTGGGATTGAACATGGCTTAAATCTCGGAAAAAAGGGCGGTGACGACGCTGTTGTGCAGCAGGCGGCCGCTGTTGCTGGGAGCGATCTGGCCGCTGCCGTAAAGGCCCAGTAGGGGCATGCCGGGGAAGCGTTCGGTGAAGACCAGTAGGTCCCGGTCCTCGCCGCCGTAGAAATAGGGGCCGCGGCCGATGCAGGAGAACATCAGGCCCAGGCTGGGCCGGGGCTGTTCCTTGCCCAGGGCCTCCAGGGTATCGCGCATTTCCTGCTCCGCCGCCAGGGGCTGGCGCACCGCCCAGGCCAGGGACTGGCCTGGCACCAGCTTGTCGGCCAGGGTGACGACCCCTTCCGGGCTGGTGTCGATCACTGGCAACAAGCGGCAGTGGGTGTCTTCGGGACGACCCAGGGCGTGGCCCGGCTCCGCCACTACGGCGGTGACGTGGTGCAGCTGGCGCCGTTCCCGCTGTTCCAGGGGCAGGGCCCGCAGCAGGGAATCCAGGGCCGTTTGCTGGCCCAGGGTATGCAGGTCGTGTCCGCGTACTTCTACCACCGGCGCCGGTTCGGTGAGCAGGCGCAGGCCGCAGGAGAGGGCAATGCTGGCCTGGCTGCCGGCGATGGCCAGGGACAAGCGGTGGTCAGTGGTGGGGCGGCCTTGCTGCCACACCGGCCCCGGTTCGCTGGCCAGGGCATCCAGGTGCAGGGCGCCGAAGCGCTGGCTGCCCGGCGTTGCCCATTCCGGCGGCAGGGTGGAGGCGGAGGCGAGGGAGAGCAGGGGCGCGGCGCCAGGGCGGCCTGGCCCCAGGGACAGGCTGTCGCCGAAAACCATGGCGGCAGCGGCGGGCCGGTCCAGTACCCAGCCATCCTCGGTGAACACACCGGCGGCCACGGTGCCTGCCACCTGGGTACAGGAGGCGGTGCGGCTGGCGGCCAGCAGGGTGGAGGGAATGAGGCGGGCGAAATCCTGGGTCAGATAGAGCAACACGCTGTTGGCGTGGCTGGCGCCGGCGGCCTTGAGCTTGTCCAGGGCCTGCCCGACGGCCGCTTCGGCCAGCTGGGGCAGGGGGTCATTGCCGGAAACCAGGGCGGTGGCGACGGTCATGGGGTGTCGGGTGCGGTCAGAAGTGGGCAGGTTCGGAGCAGGTCTTGCCCGGATATTCGCACAGATCAGCAATGATGCAGCGCTCGCATTCGGGCTTGCGCGCCTTGCAGACGTAGCGACCGTGCAGGATCAGCCAGTGGTGGGCGTCCAGCCGGTATTCCGGCGGCGTGGTCTTGAGCAGCTTTTCCTCCACCGCCAGCACCGTCTTGCCCGGGGCCAGGCGGGTGCGGTTGGCGATGCGGAAGATGTGGGTGTCGACGGCGATGGTGGGTTCGCCGAAGGCGGTGTTGAGGACCACGTTGGCGGTCTTGCGGCCGACGCCGGGCAGGGCTTCCAACGCTTCACGGTCCTGCGGTACCTCGCCACCGTGCTGCTCCAGCAGGATGCGACAGGTGGCGATGGTGTTCTTGGCCTTGGTGCGGAAGAGGCCGATGGTCTTGATGTAGTCAATCAGCCCTTCCTCCCCCAGGGCCAGCATGGCGGTCGGCGTCGGGGCGACGGGGAAGAGCTTGCGGGTGGCCTTGTTCACCCCCACGTCGGTGGCCTGGGCCGAGAGCAGCACGGCGATCAGCAACTGGAACGGGGTCTCGTATTCCAGCTCGGTGCGGGGGGCCGGGTTGGCGGCTTGGAGCCGGGCGAAAATCTGGGCCCGCTTGGCGGCATTCATGGTGGGCTTGTGGGAAAGTCGTTTTTAGCCACAGAGGGCACAGAGATCACAGAGGGAGCTTAGTCCGGGGCTGGGGTCGGAGGAAGGATGCAACTTTCGCCCGGCCTGGGAGGCAAGTAGAGCGCCATATTCAGCCATGCCTTGTTGGAGAGTGGCGTCCCTATTGCCTCTCCGGCATGGCATGTATTTCTCTGTGTTCTCTGTGCCCTCTGTGGCAAAGGGTTTTCAGTGACAGCCGGCTTCCGCCACGGGCGCCGGCGGGGCCTTCTGCTGGCGGGCGGCGGCCCGGGCTTCGATCCAGTTCTTCCAGGCGATCAGGCAGCCCAGCAGAATGAAGGCGCCAGGGGGCAGGATGGCCAGCAGCAGGCCTGGGTAGTCTTTGGGCAGCAGCTGCAGTGGCTGCAGGCTGGGGAAGACCATGTCGATGCCGGAGAACAGGGTGCCGGCGCCAATCAGCTCCCGCAGACCGCCCAAGAGGCCCAGGGTCCACAACATGCCCACGCCCATGAAGACGCCATCGGCGGTGGCTTGCAGGGGCGGGTTCTTGGCGGCGAAGGCTTCGACCCGGGCCAGCACGATGCAGTTGGTGACGATGAGGGGAATGAAAATGCCCAGCACCAGATACAGCTCGTGCAGGTTGGCGTTGAAGAGCAGGTCCACCACCGTTACCAGGGCGGCGACGATGAGGATGAAGACCGGAATGCGGATTTCGTGGGGAATGAAGTTGCGCAGGCTGGCAATGGCCACGCCGGAAAGCGCCATGACGATGATGGTGGCGAGGGACAGCATGACCCCGTTCACCAGGTTGGTGGTCACCGCCAGCAGGGGACACAGGCCGAGAATTTGCACCAGGCTGGTGTTCTGCTTCCAGACGCCGTTTTCGGCGATCTGCTTGAATTCTGCGCGGGTGATCATGGGGCTTCCTTACTTCTTGTCCGCTGCGTTCTTGTCCGCCGTGGCGAACAGTTCGTCCCGGTGGGCGTCCACATAGGCGACGGCCTTCTTCACCGCCTTGACCACGGCCCGGGGCGTCACGGTGGCGCCGGCGTTGGAATCGAACTGGCCGCCATCCTTTTTCACCCTCCACTCCTTCTCCGCCAAGGTCGCCAGCGAGAGGCCGTTGAACTGGGTGATCCAGGGCCGTTCCTTGTTCTTGTCCTTCTTCGGCTCGATGTAGTCGCCCAGGCCCGGGGTTTCCTTGTGCTGGGTGACGCGCACACCGGCCACCTGGCCATCGGCCTGCACCGCCAGGATCAGGCGGATCTTGCCGGCATAGCCGTCCGGCGCCACGGCTTCCAGCACCAGGGCTGCGGGGGCGCCGCCCCGACGGGCGCGGAAGACGGTGGAGGCTTCCTCCAGCCCCAGTTCCGGGGTGGGGGGCAGGGCCAGGGTGTCGTTGAGTAGGTCGTTGTCGTAGGCGCTGCCGGGCAGTACCTCGTTCACCAGCTTCATCTTCTCTTCCGTCGCCGAGGCCTGGATGGCCGGCAGGGTCCACTGGTAGGCACCCGCCAGGAGGCCGGTGAAGACGATGACGAAAACGAAGAGGATGACGGCGGTGCGGGCCGCCATGAGGCTGGCAGAAGGGTGTTTGACCGTCACCATGTCATTGGTCCTTCATGCCGAAGACCTTCGGCTGGGTGGTCATGTCGATCAGGGGCACGCAGATGTTCATGATCAGCACGGCGAAGGCGATGCCGTCCGGATAGCCGCCGAAGACGCGGATGATGTAGGCCAGCAGGCCGACGCCGGCGGCGAAGATGAGTTTGCCCCGGGGCGTGGTGGCGCCGGATACCGGGTCGGTGGCGATGAAGAAGGCCCCCAGCATGGCGCCGCCCCCCAGCAGGTGGAAGACGGGATTGGCGAAGCCGGCGGGCTGCCACAGCCACAGCAGGCCGGCGAGGAGGCCCATGGCGCCGAGGAAGGCGGTGGGAATGTGCCAGGTGATGACCTTGCGCCAGACCAGGAAGAGGCCGCCGGCGAGATAGCAGAGGGCGATCACCGCCTGGGCGTTGCCGGCCAGGAAGGGCAGGGGGCCGCTGTGGCCCTCGTCGGCGCGCAGGGCGGTCTTCAACGCATCCAGCGGGGTGGCGCTGGTCATGCCGTCCAGGCGCGGGGTCAGGCCGAAAATCCAGTCGAACTGCTGGCCCGGCGCCAGGTGGGAGCCGGCACCGGGCCACTGGGACATGAGAGCCGGGAAGGAAACGATGCACACCGCGAAGGCGATCATGGCCGGGTTGAAGGGGTTCTGCCCGAGGCCGCCGTAGAGGTGCTTGGCGATGATGATGGCGAACAGCACGCCAACCACCGTCAGCCACCAGGGTGCCACCGGCGGAAAGGTGAGAGCCACCAGCCAGGCGGTGACCACGGCCGAGCCGTCGCCGAGGAAGAGGGCCAGGGGCTTGTCCCGCAGGCGCAGCATGGCGGCCTCGGCGGCCAGGGCGGTGAGGGTGGCGATGGCCAGCTGGGCCAGGATGCCCGGGCCGATCAACAGCACGTAGGCGATGATGCCTGGCACCAGGGCCAGCAGCACCTGGGTCATGACCCGGCGGACGGAGGTGTCCTTGAGCAGGTAGGGGGAGGTGGAGAATTCCATGGCCGGGGCTTATTTCTCTGAGGTGTCGCTGTTGTCGGCCGGTGCTGCGGGTGCTGCGGGCGCTGTTGCCGCAGGTGGTGCGTCGGCATGGACCAGCTCGGTCTTGGCGATTTCCCGCAGGCGGGCGCGGCGGGCCTCGATATCGGCCACTTCCTGCTGCTGGGCCGGGGTCAGGTTGTCGGTGTTCTGGGGCTGAGTCTGGGTCCGCAGGGCCTTTGCCCGGGCCATGGCGGCCTCAATGGCGGCCTTTTTGGCTGCGGCCGCGGCCTCCTCGGGGCTGAGGGGAGCGGCAGCAGGGCCTGCGGGTGTATCGCCCGGGCCGGTAGCCAGGGGGGCGGCCGGGGCAGCAACTTCGGCCGGCGCGCCTTCGCTGGCGGCTGCGGCTGCAGCTTCGGCAGCCTTCTTGGCGGCCTGGGCGGCAGCGGCCTTGGCCAGCTTCTCGGCTTTTTCCTGCTTTTCCCGCTCGTCCCGGTGTTGCTTGAATTCGAAGCGGGTCTTGGCGCCGTCGGCCGCCTTCTTGTCCCGTTCCCGGGCCCAGATCTCGCTCTTGGCGAAGCGGAAATACTGCACCAGGGGAATGCGGGAGGGGCAGACGAAGGAGCAGCAGCCGCACTCGATGCAGTCGAAGATGTTGTATTCCTGGGTCTTGCCGAAATTCTTGGCCCGGGCGAACCAGTACATCTGGAAAGGCTGCAATTCGTGGGGGCAGGCCTGGGCGCAGGCGCCACAGCGGATGCACGGCATCTCCGGCGCCTTGGGCGGGAAGAGGGCCGGCGAATGGGCGATCAGGCAGTTGGTGGCCTTGACCACCGGGGCCTTGGCCTCGGGCACCAGGAAGCCCATCATGGGGCCGCCCATGATGATGCCGTCTGTGTCCGGCTTGGGGCCGGCGATGGCCAGCAGCTCGTCCATCGGGGTGCCGATCAGCACCTCGTAGTTGCGTGGCTCGGCCACGTTGCCGGTGAGGGTCACCAGGCGGGAAATGACCGGCTCGCCGTGGCCCAGGGCGCGCCAGGCAGTGTAGGCGGTGGCGACGTTGAAGCACTGCACGCCCATGTCGGTGGAGCGCTTGTTGGCAGGCACTTCCTTGCCGGTGAGGACGCGGATCAGCTGCTTGGCGCCGCCGGCCGGGTACAGGGTGGGCACGGAGACGACCTGGAAATCCTCGCCTGCGGCCTTCACCGCTTCGGCCATGGCGGCTGCCGCTTCCGGCTTGTTGTCCTCGATGCCGATGAGAACCTTCTTCGGCTGCAGCAGGTCGCGGAAGATGGCGATGCCCTTGACCACCTCGGCCGCCCGTTCCCGCATCAGCAGGTCGTCGCAGGTGATGTAGGGCTCGCATTCGGCACCGTTGATCACCAGTTCTTCCATGGGCACGCTGCGGGAGGCCTGGGTTTTGGCGTGGGAGGGGAACACGGCCCCCCCCAGGCCCACCACGCCCATGTCGCGTAGCAGTTCGCGCACCTGCTCCGGGGGGAGGGCTTTGTAGTCGACGCGCTGCCGTTCGATCCAGCGGTCTTCACCGTCCGGCTCGATGACGACGCAGTCGGTGAGTAGGCCGGAGGGGTGGGCGGCAGCGTACATGCCAACTTCCCGTACGGTGCCGGAGGTGGGGGCGTGCACGGCGGCGGAAATCCAGCCATCGGCCTCGCCGATCATCTGACCCTTCAGTACCTTGTCGCCCACCTGCACCAGGGGCCGCGGCGTACCGCCGATGCTCTGGTGCAGGGGCACGGCCACCACGGAGGGCAGGGGCGCCTTGGCGATGGGCAGGGTGACGGACTGGGCCTTGTTGGTGGCCGGCTTGACGCCCCCTTTGAACTTGAACAGCTGCATCAGGCCCATGGCTTAGGCGACCCTCTTCAATTCAACGACCGGGTATTTCCACTTCCACGTATCCACGGTTTCCTGGATTGGCTCCATGGTGATGCATTCCACCGGGCAGGGCGGCAGGCACAGTTCGCAGCCGGTGCACAGGGATTCGACGATGGTGTGCATCTGCTTGGCGGCGCCGACGATGGCATCCACCGGGCAGGCCTGGATGCACAGGGTGCAGCCGATGCAGGTGTTCTCGTCGATGAGGGCCACCTGGGGCGGCTTCTCCACCCCGTCCAGGGGCTTGGCTTCCCGGCCCAGCAGGTCGGCCAGCTTGCCCACCCCCTCGGCACCGCCGGGAGGGCACAGATTGATGTCGGCCTCGCCCTTGGCGATGGCTTCAGCATAGGGCTTGCAGCCCGGATAGCCGCATTGGCCGCACTGGGTCTGGGGCAGGATGGCTTCAATCTTGTCCACCAAGGGGTCGCCCTCGACCTTGAACTTGACCGAAGCAAAGCCCAGGGCAGCGCCCAGAACGACGGCCCCGAGGGCCATGATGGCAATGGCGATGAGCATTATTGGTACTTGTCCAGGCCGGAGAAGCCCATGAAGGCCAGGCTCATGAGGCCGGCGGTGACCATGGCGATGGCCACGCCACGGAAATGAACCGGCACGTCTGCCCCTTCGATACGCTCACGGATACCGGCGAAGAGCACCAGTACCAGGGAGAAACCGACGGCGGAACCCATGCCGAAGAGCAGGGATTCAACGAAATCGTAGTGGTTGGAAACGTTGAGCAGGGGAACGCCGAGGACAGCGCAGTTGGTGGTGATCAGGGGCAGGTAGATGCCCAGGACCTGGTGCAGCACCGGGCTGGTCTTCTGGATCACCATTTCGGTCAGCTGCACGATGGCGGCAATGGTGACGATGAAGGACAGGGTGCGCAGGTACTCCAGGCCGAAAGGCATCAGGAGGTAATGGTCGATGATGTAGCTGGCCCCGGTGGCCACGGTCAGCACGAAGGTGGTGGCGGCCCCCATGCCGAAGGCGGTTTCCAGTTTCTTGGAAACACCCATGAAGGGGCAGAGGCCGAGGATTTTCACCAGCACCACGTTGTTCACCAACACGGCGCCGATGACGATGAAGAGATAGTGGCTGATCATGGTCGGATTTTCAGGGGCGGTGCATTATCCCGCCGAACAACGTAAGGGGCAACCTTGGCGGCCCTGGGGGCATTGCCCGCCGGGCCGCCCTGGGCGGGGCTCAGCGCCCCATCTGGCAGAGGGTTTCCGCTGCTTCCCGGACCAGGTCCGGACCCCGGTAAATGAAGCCGGAATAGATCTGCACCAGCTTGGCGCCGGCTTCGATCTTTTCCGCCGCATCGGCGCCGGAGAGAATGCCGCCGACGCCGATGACGGGCACTTCGCCCTGCAGGGCGGTGGCCAGCTTGCGGATCACCTGGGTAGACAGCTCCCGTACCGGGGCGCCGGAGAGGCCGCCGGCCTCGTTGCCGTACCTGCAGCCTTCGACACCGTTGCGGGAAAGGGTGGTGTTGGTGGCGATGACGCCATCCATGCGGTGCAGGCGCAGCAGGTCGGCAATGGCCTGGATCTGGGCATCGTCCAGGTCCGGTGCAATCTTCAGGGCCAGGGGCGTGTATTTGCCATGCTTGTCTGCCAGGCGGGCCTGGGCGGCCTTGAGCTGGCGCAGCAGTTCATCCAGGGCATCATCGCGCTGCAGGTCGCGCAGGTTCTTGGTGTTGGGGCTGGAAATATTGACCGTGACGTAGCTGGCGGCGGCATAGACCTTTTCCAGGCAGATCAGGTAGTCGTCGGCGGCCTTCTCGATGGGTGTGTCGAAGTTCTTGCCGATATTGATGCCGAGAATGCCGCCGCACTTGGGGAACTGGGCCAGGGCCACGTTGCGCAGCAGATGGTCCACCCCTTCGTTGTTGAAGCCCATGCGGTTGATGATGGCCTGCTTGTCTTCCAGGCGGAACAGCCGGGGCCGGGGATTGCCCGGCTGGGGGCGGGGGGTCACGGTGCCCACCTCGAGGAAGCCGAAACCCATGGCGGCCATACCGTCGATGCATTCGCCGTTCTTGTCCAGGCCGGCAGCCAGGCCTACGGGGTTGGGGAATTTGAGGCCCATGACTTCCACCGGGCATTCCGGCGCCTTCTTGCCCATGAGGCAGGAGAGGCCGGCGGCGTGGAGGGCGGCCAGGCCGTTGAGGCCGAGTCCGTGGGCTTTCTCCGCATCCAGGGAGAAGAAAATTTTGCGTGCGAGTGAATAGAGCATAGTGGGGCGAAATTGTACCCCAAAGCGACTGGAGCCCGCCTCGCCCCCACGGTTGCTAATAAACCAAGTGGCTATGGTGCGGAGCTGTCGGGGTAGGCCGTGGGATCAAGGGTCTGCCAGGTGCCGTCCACTCGCCCTTCCAGGGGCTTGAAGCGAATCTTGTAGGCCATCTTGCGGCTTTCGGCGATGAAGTAGCCCAAATACAGGTGGGGCAATTCCAGTTCCTGGCATTGGCGGATCTGCCAGAGGATGTTGTAGGTGCCGTAGCTGGCGCCGGGGATGTCCGGGTCGTAGAAGGTGTAGACGGACGACAGCCCGTCGGTGAGGACGTCGATGATGCTCACCATGCGCACCGCATCACCTTCGCAAAATTCCATCAGCCGGGTATCCACCCGGCTTTGCAGCAGGAAGTGGGCGTACTGCTCGTGGCTGTCCTGGTCCATGCCGCCGCCGGCGTGGCGGGCGGCCTGGTAACGCTGGTAGAGGGCGTAGTGGCGCTCGTGAAAATCCAGGGGAAGTTCCCGTGCCTCCAGGTTGCCGTGCTGGCGCCAGGTGCGGTTCTGGGTGCGGTTGGGCTGGAACTGCTGCACCGGCACCCGTACCGGAATGCAGGCCTTGCAGGTGTCGCACCAGGGGCGATAGGTGAATACGCCGCTGCGGCGGAAGCCGGCCCGCACCAGTTCGCCGTAGATTTCCGTGTTGATCAGGTGGGTGGGCGTGGCTACCTGGGAGCGCGCCAGCCGGTCCGGCAGATAGCTGCAGCCGTAGGGGGAGGTGGCATAGAACTGCAACAGGGAGAAGGGCAGGGCGGAGTCGTTGAGCTGGGACATGATGGCAGGGTTCCGAAAATGCCTCTGCGTCTAGGTCGCGCTGGACCAGGGTTGGCTGGCGCCGTCCCGGGGCCAGGGCTGTGGCGCCGGGCCGGCGGCAGTGAGGGTGGTCAGGCGGGCGATGAATTCCTGGCGGGGAATCTCCCGCGCTCCGAGAGAGGCGAGGTGCGCGGTGCGCATCTGGCAATCCACCAGGCCGAAGCCCTGTTGTTGCAGGAAGCGGGCCATGTGGGCAGCGGCAATCTTGGAAGCATTGGTGCGCCAGGAGAACATGGATTCGCCGTAAAACATACGCCCGAGTGCGATGCCGTAAAGGCCTCCAATCAATTCTCCCGACGCCCATACTTCGACCGAATGGGCGTAGCCGAGTTCATGGAGTTTCCGGTAGGCCGCCTGCATCTCCGGTACGATCCAGGTGCCGTGCTGGCCGGGGCGCGGCGTATCGGCGCAGGCCTCGATGACCTGCATGAAGGCGCTGTCCAGCCGCACTTCGTAGTCGCCCCGGCGCAAAATCTTGCCGAGGGAGCGGGAAATGCGGAATTCCTCGGGAAACAGCACCATGCGCGGGTCCGGGCTCCACCAGAGGATCGGCTCCCCTGGCGAGTACCAGGGAAAAATACCTCGCCGATAGGCTTCCAGCAGCCGCTCCGCCGAGAGGTCGCCACCCACGGCGAGCAGGCCGTTGGGCTCCTTGAGGGCGGCGCTCAGGGGTGGAAAGGGGGCGTGGGCGGTGAGCCAGGGCAGCATGGCGGTCAGGAGGAGGAAATTCGGATCATTATAATGGCGCCTTCCGGCCCGGCCTTGGTGTCGGCTTTTCGATTGTGCGAGTGTTCATGTCGTTTTTCTGCCGTCTCCCCTGTTTGGTCCTTGCGGTTGTTTTCCTGCTTTCGGCCTGTGTCACCACTGGCCGCTCTCCTCAGTCGGCAGCCGTGCCTGCCGGCACCACGGCCATGGCGCCCCGCACCCCGCCCAAGGTGGTGTTGGCCCTGGGGGGCGGTGCGGCCCGTGGTTTTGCTCATGTGGGGGTGATCAAGACCCTGGAATCCCACGGCATCGTGCCGGATATGGTGGTGGGCACCAGTGCCGGCTCCGTGGTGGGGGCTCTGTATGCGGCCGGCTACTCGGGTTTCGACCTGCAGAAGCAGGCCATGAAGCTGGAGGAGAGTTCCATCGCCGACTGGTCCCTGCCGGCCCGTGGGGTGCTGAAGGGTGAGGCGCTGCAGAAGTTCATCAACGAGGCCGTCAAATCCCAGCCCCTGGAACATTTGAAGAAGCCTTTCGCTGCCGTGGCGACGGACTTGAAAAGCGGCGAGGCGGTGCTGTTCCGTAGCGGCAACACGGGCATGGCGGTGCGGGCTTCCAGCAGCGTGCCAGGCGTGTTCCAGCCGGTCTCCATCAACGGCCGGGATTATGTGGATGGTGGTCTGGTCAGCCCGGTGCCGGTGCGGGCCGCCCGGGCCATGGGAGGGGAGGTGGTGATCGCCGTGGATATTTCCAGCAAACCGGCCAATGCCCGCGTCTCGGGGCTGATGGATGTGCTGCTGCAGACCTTTGCCATCATGGGCAGCCACCTGGGGCAGGAGGAGCTGAAGGAGGCGGACGTGGTGATCCGGCCAGATATTCCGGGCATCGGCTCCACCGACTTCAAATCCCGTAACGACGCCATCCTGGAAGGGGAGCGGGCGGCCCAGGCGGCCCTGCCCCAGATTCGCGCCAAGCTTGGTCTGAAGTAGGTCAAACCACCTCTTTTTGTGACCACTCCGGGCCCGGCAGCAGGGGGTGAAAAAATATCCGGCGGCTGGTCGGGAATCCGTCGGGGCTGTGCTAGAATTCGCGCCGGCGGGTCTCCCCGCATTGCAGGGTGGTGAACCTGGTCAGGTCCGGAAGGAAGCAGCCACAGCTACTTACTGCAAGTGCCGGGGGTAAGGCTCGCCACTTTCATTTCCGGCAGCCGCCATGGGCGGTCGGGTGCCGCTGTCGTGCGAGACTATTCGGCATGAGCTATCAGGTCCTGGCGCGTAAATGGCGCCCTCGAAGCTTTTCCACCCTGGTCGGCCAGGAGCATGTGGTCCGTGCGCTGACCCATGCCCTTACCGAGCAGCGGCTGCATCACGCTTATCTCTTTACCGGCACCCGAGGTGTCGGCAAGACCACCCTGGCCCGTATCCTGGCCAAATCCCTGAATTGCGAAACGGGCATCTCCGCCACGCCCTGCGGCCAGTGTTCGGCCTGCCAGGAGATTGATGGCGGCCGCTTCGTCGACCTGCTCGAGGTCGATGCGGCCACCAATACGCGGGTGGACGAAATGCGCCAGCTGCTCGAGAACGCGGTCTATGCGCCGACCCGGGGGCGCTTCAAGGTCTACGTTATCGACGAAGTGCACATGCTCTCCAATTCGGCCTTCAACGCCATGTTGAAGACCCTGGAGGAGCCGCCGGAGCACGTCAAGTTCATCCTGGCCACCACTGATCCCCAGAAGATTCCGGTAACGGTCCTTTCCCGCTGTCTGCAGTTCAACTTGAAGCAGATGCCGCCCCAGGCCATTACCGGCCACCTGGCCCACATTCTTGAAGCGGAGTCGGTTGCCTTCGAGGCGCCCGCCCTCGGGCTGCTGGCCCGCTCGGCCAACGGCAGCATGCGCGATGCCCTTTCCCTCCTCGATCAGGCCATTGCCCACGGCACCGGCAAGGTGGAGGAATCCCTGGTGCGGGACATGCTCGGCACCGTGGATCAGGACTACCTCTTCACCCTGCTGGAGGCGATGCAGGCTGGGGACATCGGCGAAATGCTGGTGGTTGGCGAGCGCATGGCGGAACGTAGCCTGTCCTTCGATAGCGCCCTGCAGGATCTGGCTGCCCTGCTGACCCGCCTTCAGGTGGCCCAGTTGGCGCCCGCCGCCATCGCCGAAGACACGCCGGACCGGGAGCGCCTGCTGGCCCTGGCCCGGGGGCTGGAGCCTCAGGGGGTCCAGCTGGCTTACCAGATCGCCGTGCATGGACGTAGTGAATTGCCCCTGGCACCGGATCCCCATAGCGGCTTCGTCATGGCCCTGTTGCGCCTCCATGCCTTCTCACCCCAGTCTCCCGGGGAGGGCCGCCCGCCGGGAAAAGCCCCGGCCGCCCCGCGGGAGCCGGTGCCCGCGGCTAAGGCGGCTGCTTCACGGCAATCCCCCGTTTCGCGCCCTCCGCTACCTGAGCCGGCGCCTGCCATCGTTGCCGCCCCTGTCGTTGCTCCCGTTGCCGCTGTTGCGGTCACATCCGTTGCCCCGCCTGTTGCCGTTTCTACGGAAGTGCCGTTGGTCGGAGATGTGCCGGCTCCGGTGTCGGCTGCTGTCACGGCCACAGCTTCCGGGGCTGCTTCCTCTCCCTGGACCGGAGAGGAGGGCTGGACGGAGATCGTCCAGCACCTGCAGTTGTCGGGTATGGCCCGGGCTTTGGCCCAGCACTGTGAACTGCTGTCCATGGACCAGGGCAATGTCCACCTGCGCCTGCCGCCGGCCCATCGCCATCTGATCATGAAAGCGGCCCAGGATCGCCTGCAGCAGGCCCTGGGTGACTACTGCCGTGCTCCGGTGCAACTGCGCATCGAAGTGGCCGAAGTCAGTACCATGACGCCTGCCGCCCTGCGTCAGCAGGAGCGCGAGGCCTTGCAGGACCGGGCTGTGGCTGCCATTGAGCAGGACCCTTTTGTCCAGGATGTCATCGAGATTTTCGATGCCACCCTGATTGAATCTTCCATCAAACCTATCAGTTGAGGACCCCGAAAATGATGAAAGGCGGAATCGCCGGCCTGATGAAACAGGCCCAGCAAATGCAGGAAAACATGAAGAAGGCCCAGGAAGAGCTGGGTCGCGTCGAGGTTGAAGGCCAGGCCGGTGCCGGCATGGTCAAGGTGCTGATGACCTGTTCCCACGACGTGCGTCGGGTCACCATCGATCCTTCGGTGATGGACGACAAGGAAATGCTGGAGGACCTGATCGCCGCTGCCGTGAACGATGCTGTGCGCCGTGGCGAGGAAATGAGCAAGGAACGCATGTCTGGCTTTACTGCCGGCCTGAACCTGCCGCCCGGATTCAAGCTGCCCTTCTGATGAGCACGCCGTCCAGCCTCGATGCCCTGATCGAGGCCCTGCGTTGTCTGCCCGGCGTAGGGCCGAAATCGGCCCAGCGCATGGCCTACCACCTGCTGCAGCGGGACCGCCAGGGGGCGGGCCGGTTGGCGGATGCCCTGGCCCATGCCCTGGGCGCGATTCGCCATTGTGGCCGCTGCAACACCTTTACCGAATCCGACGTCTGCGAACGCTGTCTCTCGCCGAAGCGGGATGCCAGCCTGCTGTGCGTGGTGGAAACTCCGGTGGACATGAACATGATGGAGCAGACCCATGCCTACAACGGGCTCTACTACGTCATCATGGGTCGCCTGTCGCCGCTGGATGGCGTAGGCCCGCGGGAATTGCAGCTGGACCGTCTGCTGGCCCGGGCCGGAGATGGCCAGGTGCGGGAGGTGATCCTGGCTACCAATTACACCAATGAAGGCGAAGCGACCGCCCATTACGTAGGCGAACTGCTGCGCAGCCGCGGCATCAGGGTGACGCGCATCGCCCGAGGCGTGCCGGTGGGCGGGGAGCTGGAGTATGTCGATGCCGGCACCCTGGCTCAGGCGGTACGGGAGCGCAAGTCCGTGGATGGCGGCTAGGGCGGATTGCCCTGTCCCGGTTCCAGTCCGGGGAGGGATTCGAGTATAATCTCGCAGTTTTGTTCGGCCCGGACCTGTTTGGTTCCCTGCCGATAGCCTTACCGAATTGTTTTTCCGAATTTAATTTCAACGTTCTAGGGATCTGCGCTATGAGCAAAGAGCACAAAGTGGACTGTGGGAGGCGGCGCCTGATCGTCGCTACCGCGGCCGTGGGCGGCGCCGGAGCGGTGGCGGCACTCGTGCCGTTCGTCTCCAGCATGCTGCCGTCCGAACGCGCCAAGGCAGCTGGCGCTCCGGTGGAAGTGGATATTTCCAAGCTGGAGCCGGGTCAGATGATGACCGTCGAGTGGCGTGGCAAGCCGGTGTGGATCATCAACCGCACCAAGGAAATGCTCGACACCCTGCCGAAGCTGGCTGATGCCGTGGCCGATCCCAAGTCCGAAAAGGACCAGCAGCCCGCCTACTGCCAGAACGAAACCCGTTCCATCAAGACCGAGATTCTGGTGGCCGTGGGTATCTGTACCCACCTGGGCTGCTCGCCTTCTTCCAAGTTCAAGCATGGTTCCGAAGAAGGCATGGCGAGCGACTGGCTGGGCGGCTTCCTGTGCCCCTGCCACGGTTCCACCTTCGACTTCGCCGGCCGCGTGTACAAGGCCAAGCCGGCTCCCACCAACCTGGAAGTTCCGCCGCACATGTATCTCTCCGATACTCGCATCCTGATCGGCGAAGACAAGAAGGGGGCGTAAGGAATGGCTGCCAATACCAATTTCGAGAAGTACAAGTCCGACGGTTCCATCCCCGGCAATGTGCTGGAGTGGGTGGATGCCCGCTTCCCCGCCACTGCCATGTGGAAGGGGCACCTGTCCGAGTACTACGCTCCGAAGAACTTCAACTTCTGGTATTTCTTCGGCTCCCTGGCCCTGCTGGTCCTGGTGCTGCAGATCGTCACCGGCATCTTCCTGGTGATGCACTTCAAGCCGGATGCCTCCCTGAACGCCGCCGGCGTGCCCGTGGCTTTCGCCTCCGTCGAGTACATCATGCGCGACGTGCCCTGGGGCTGGCTGATCCGCTACATGCACTCCACCGGTGCTTCCGCCTTCTTCATCGTCGTCTTCCTGCACATGTTCCGCGGCATGCTCTACGGTTCCTACCGCAAGCCCCGGGAACTGATCTGGCTGTTCGGCGTGGGCATCTTCCTGTGCCTGATGGGCGAAGCCTTCTTCGGCTACCTGCTGCCCTGGGGCCAGATGTCCTTCTGGGGCGCCCAGGTGATCGTGAACCTGTTCTCCGCCATTCCCCTGATCGGACCGGACCTCTCCGTCTGGCTGCGCGGTGACTTCGTGGTGGGCGATGCAACCCTGAACCGCTTCTTCTCCTTCCACGTCATCGCCATGCCCCTGGTGCTGATCGGCCTCGTCGCCGCTCACATCCTGGCCCTGCACGAAGTGGGTTCCAACAACCCGGACGGCGTCGAGATCAAGAAGCTGAAGGGCGAGAACGGCCATCCCCTGGACGGTATTCCCTTCCATCCCTACTACACCGTCAAGGATATCGTTGGCGTCGTGGTCTTCCTGATGGTCTTCTCCTGCGTGGTGTTCTTTGCACCCGAAGGTGGCGGCTACTTCCTGGAATACAACAACTTCATCCCGGCTGATCCCCTGAAGACCCCGCCTCACATCGCTCCGGTGTGGTACTTCACCCCCTTCTACTCCATCCTGCGCGCCATGGTCTGGCCGATCCTGGGTCTGGATGCCAAGTTCTGGGGTGTGGTGGCCATGGGCGCTTCCGTGGTGATCTTCGCCTTCCTGCCCTGGCTGGATCGCAGCCCGGTGAAGTCCATCCGCTACCGTGGTCCGATCTACAAGACCTTCCTGACCCTGTTCGTCATCGCCTTCGTGATCCTCGGCTACCTCGGCACCCAGCCGCCCTCCTACTGGGGCGAAAAGGTTTCCCAGGTTTGCTCCCTGATCTACTTCGGTTTCTTCCTGCTGATGCCGTGGTATTCCAAGGTGGACAAGTACACGCCGGAACCCGAGCGTGTGACCATGAATTAAGGACGAGAGCGACATGAAAAAACTGCTTACTGCATTGCTCTTCGCGCCCCTGATGGCGCTGGCCAGCGGCGCTGCGCTGCACCTGGACAAGGCTCCGGACGTTTCCGGCGACAACGCGGCCCTGCAAAATGGCGCCAAGCTGTTCGTGAACTACTGCCTGAACTGCCACGGTGCTTCCTTCATGCGCTACAACCGTCTGACCGGCATCGGTCTGACCGAGCAGCAAATCAAGGACAGCCTGCTGTTCACCGCCGACAAGGTGGGCGAACCCATGCGCGTGGCCATTCGTCCCGACGAAGCCAAGCAATGGTTCGGTGCCACCCCGCCCGACCTGACCCTGATCGCCCGTGCCCGTGCTTCCGAGCATGGTCCCGGTGCCGACTGGCTCTACACCTATCTGCGTTCCTTCTACCGTGACGACAAGCGTCCCACCGGCTGGAACAACGTGGTGTTCGAGAACGTCGGCATGCCCCACATCCTGTGGGAAATGCAGGGCCAGCAAGTGCTGAACCACGAAACCCACAAGCTGGAACTGGCCGTTCCCGGCACCCTGTCTCCCGCCGAGTACGACAAGCAGATCGCTGATCTGGTTGGCTTCCTGGTGTACATGGGCGAGCCGATCGCCGGCCTGCGCAAGCAGCTGGGTATCGCCGTGCTGCTGTTCCTCGGTGTGCTCTTCGTCGTCGCCTACGCGCTCAAGCGCGAGTACTGGAAAGACGTGCACTAACCCGCCTGACTTCAGGCCACGGCATCGCCGATCCGGGACTTTCCCGGCGGCGGTGCCGATTCCTTTTTGAGGTAACGAGTCATGATGAACCTCTATTCCGGCACCACCGATCCCTTCAGCCACCGTTGCCGCATCGTCCTGTATGAAAAGGGCATGGACTTCCAGGTGATCGATGTGGACCTCTTCAACAAGCCCGAAGACATCGCCGTCATCAACCCCTACAACCGGGTACCGGTGCTGGTCGAGCGCGAGTTGATCCTGTACGAACCCAACATCATCAACGAGTACATTGATGAGCGTTTTCCCCATCCCCAGCTCATGCCGGCCGACCCTATCATGCGGGCCCGGGCGCGTCAGCTGCTGTCCACCATGGAACGGGAAATCTTCGCCTACATCGAGCCCCTGGAAAAGAACGCCAAGACCGCCGACAAGGCGCGGACCGAAATCCGCAACCGCCTGACCGAGCTGGCTCCCATGTTCTCCAAGCAGAAGTTCATGCTGGGTGACGAGTTCTCCATGCTCGACGTGGCCATCGCCCCCCTGTTGTGGCGCCTGGACCACTACGGTATCGACCTGCCGAAGACGGCTGCACCGCTGATGAAGTACGCCGAGCGTATCTTCAGCCGCCAGGGCTTCATCGATGCCCTGACCCCCTCTGAAAAGGTCATGCGCAAGTAAGCAAGCAGGTGGGCCCGTCCTTCCCCGGCCGGGCCCCCGCTTTTTCCTGCGCCACCTCGGCAGCCCCTTGCTGCCCACTCCCGCCTTCTCTCCTGGCCCCTCGCTGTTGACCGGATTTCTCCATGACTCTGCCTACCAATAAGCCCTATCTGATCCGCGCCATCTACGAATGGTGCATGGACAACGGCTTTACGCCTTACCTGGCGGTGGTCGTCGATCAGCATGCCAAGGTGCCCCGGGAATACGTGCGGGATGGCCAAATCGTGCTCAACATCAGTGCCGATGCCACCTCTCACCTCAATCTGGGCAACGATTACATCAACTTCGCCGCCCGCTTCGGGGGCGTGGCCCGGGATATTTCCATCCCCATCGGTAACATCGTGGCGGTCTATGCCCGGGAAAACGGTGCCGGGATGGCCTTCGATATGGAAGCGCCGGTGGAGGCGGAAACCGTTGCCGAAGTCGATGGCGATCGGCCGGCTGAGCCCGCTGGTGCCGCCGACAGCCCCGAGCCGCCAACCCCGCCGGCAGCCCCGGCTCCTGGCAGTGGTCGTCCCCATCTGCAACGGGTGAAGTGACCCACAGTACGCTGCCCGCTCCATGCAAACCGCCTCTTGCCCCAGGCCGAGGCGGTTTTTCTTTGCCTGCACCAAGCTGGCGCCACATGCGCCAAGGTGGGGCCCGTTTGCCCAGGCCGGCGGAGTAGTCGACCTGGCGTGCCGTTGGAAAGGGCGTCAAATCAGGGGGATGGCTTTGGCATGGCTGTTGCTGGGCAATGTCCGGCTGTTTCTTCTCGTCGGCTACCCTGCCCGGCTATCCGGGGGCGGCGGCGATTAGACGCTAAAATGCAGGCGCTGGAATGCGGAGCTTGCCTCCCGCGTTTCCGTTCGCAGTCAAAAGAACACTATTGCTCCTGACCGGGCCCAAGGGGCCGGGCGGGAAGCGGAGACTCCCCATCATGAATTTTGCCCATTTCATCAAGGAACTCGGCCGCGGTGCCGAAGGCGCCAAGGACCTCAGCCAGGACGAAGCCCGCCAGCTCTACGGCGCCATGCTCGATGGTGGCGTTCCTGACCTGGAACTCGGCGCCATCACCATCGCCCTGCGGGTGAAAGGTGAGAGCACGGACGAAATGATCGGCTTTCTCGCCGCTGCCAGCGAGCGAGCCCATGCCCTGCGGCCGCCGGCCGGTCGTCTGCGGCCCGTGGTCATTCCCAGCTACAACGGTGCCCGCAAGGGGGCCAACCTGACGCCCCTGCTGGCCCTGCTACTGCAACGCTTCGGTGTGCCGGTACTGGTGCACGGCCTGCTCGAAGGCTATGGCCGTATTACCAGCGCCCATGTTTTCCGGGAACTGGGCATCATGCCCTGCGCCACCCACAGCGCTGCCCAGCAGGCCATGGATGGCTACGGCGTGGCCTTCGTGCCGCTCTCCGTCCTCAGTCCCGGGCTCAACAACCTGCTGGCCCTGCGGGGCCGGTTGGGGCTGCGCAACAGCGCCCACAGCCTGGTCAAGATGCTCGATCCCTTCAAGGGGGGCGGCGTCCTCCTGGCGGCAGCCACCCACCCGGCCTATATGGATCTGATGCGGGATATTCTTTCCTATGGCGGCGGCCGGGCCCTGCTCTTGCGGGCTACGGAAGGCGAGCCCTTCGCCAATCCGAAGCGCCGGCCCCGCATCGAGTACCTGCACGAAGAACATTGCGAGGTGCTGTTCGAAGCCGAGCATGAAAGCCTCAAGGCCCTGCCCAACCTGCCTGAGGAATGCGATGCCAAGGCCAGCGCCCAGTGGATCCGCAAGGTGCTCGACGGGCAGACGTCGTTGCCCCTGCCCCTGGCCAACCAGTTGGCCTGCTGCCTTTACGCCAGCGGCTATGCTGAAGACTTCAACCAGGCCAAGGCCATCGTTGCCGTCGAAGGCAACGGCCTGACTACCGTCTGAGCAGCGGCCCGGCGCCGCCGGGCCTGTTGGCCGCTTGCCGCCCACCCGGCTTGCTTACCGTTTGCTTCCCTTGCCCTGCGTCTCCTGACAGGCTTCGACCAGCCAATATCGCCGGGGCTTTTTGTTGCCGGAATCCAGGGGTTCAAGTATTCCCGGCTGGTGGATGCCGGATCAGCCCTGGCGCTGCTTCCAGTCGTCGGTGAGCAGGCCGGCAAAGCCCCAGTTCTCTTCTGCGATTTCCTGAATGACGATGTGGGTGTGTTCCGGCTTCTTGCCCAGCACCCGCACCAGGCTGTCGGTGACCTCGGCCACCAGCCTGGCTTTCTGTTCCCGGCTGGCCCCGGCGGTGATCTGGATGTTGACGTAGGGCATGGCATTTTCCCGCAGTGAATTGGACGGCACATGGTGCCATGAATCCCTGGCCCGTAATGTTGCGGCTACCACCGCCCACAGCCCTGGTCGTGGCTGCCCAAGTCTCTCTGGCGCTGATTCATTCCTCCAGGCTTAGCAAGCCTGCGTTGCCGCCGGTGGCGGCCGTATTGATGCAGAGGGATCGCTCAAGCACCAGCCGGTAGAGGGGGTAACGGCCATTGCGGGCGCAGATCACCGGTACCCTGGGGCCGGGGCTGGCGGCCAGATAGCGGCGCCAGGCGGCCGCCTCTGCCACGGCATCTTGCGCACAGAGAACCGCCCCCGGTCGATCTGCCATTGCCGGGGAAGGGGCGGTTGTTGAACTCGCCACAGCGTCGTGCCGAGCTGGCTCACCGGCCACCAGCGCAACCTGCTTCCTCACGGCGGTTGGCAGATCGGCCAGAAGGCTGCGGCCAGCAGCATCATCGGGCAGCAGGGCGCGGTTATCCGTGGCCAGGGCAGCAGCCAGCTGTTGCAGCCGTGTTTCTTCCGTCGGGCCGACGCAGAGCAGGGTGCCCCGGGCAACGAAGTGCAGGCGATTGTCTTCGCCGGTGGGCCCGGGCAGGCGGATTTCCCTGCCGGCCAGGCTCTCGGCGGCATACTCGGCACAGGCCGTGCCCAGTGCTTCCCGGCCGTGTTTGGCGGCCCATTCGGCCAGGCCGTCCAGGGCTGGGCGATGCAGGGCAGCCGCTGCCCCCGAACCGCCCAGGGCTGCCGGCGGCAACTGTGGCAGGTCCAGCAGGCTGGGCAGCATGAGGGGGCCGCCTGCCTTCGGGCCGGTGCCGGAGAGGCCTTCGCCGCCGAAGGGCTGTACTCCCACCACGGCCCCCACCATGTTGCGGTTGATATAGACGTTACCCGCCCGGATGCGGCTGACCACCCGAGTCACGGTGCTGTCGATGCGGCTGTGCAGGCCGAAGGTGAGCCCATAGCCCAGGCCGTTGATAGCCTCGATCAGTCCTTCCAGGTCGGCTTGGCGATAACGCAGCACGTGGATCACCGGGCCGAAGACCTCGTCCGGCAGCTGCGCCGGTTCGTCGATCTCGATGAGGGTGGGGGCCACGAAGGTGGCGGCCGGATCGGTGTTGGCGGGAAGGGCCGCTGGCGGGCGGAACACCCGGCAGCCGGCGGCGGCCAGGCGGGCGATGTGGCTTTCCAGCCGCTCTCGGGCCTCGGCATCGATGACCGGGCCGATGTCGGTATCCAGCCGGCGCGGATCCCCTAGACGCCACTCGGCCATGGCCTGGCGCAGCAACGCCAGCAGGGCATCGGCCATTTCCTCCTGCAGGCACAGCAGCCGCAGGGCGGAGCAGCGTTGGCCGGCACTATCGAAGCCGGAGACGAGCACATCCTGGACCACCTGCTCCGGCAGGGCGGAGGCATCCACCACCATGGCATTGATGCCGCCGGTTTCGGCAATGAACACCGGCGCAGTGGCTGCCATCGGGCGGGCGGCCAACTGCTGGTGGATGTGTTGGGCCACCTCCGTGGAGCCGGTGAACAGCACCCCGGCGATGCGGGGATCGGCGCAGAGGGCCGCCCCCAGGGATTCGCCGCGGCCCGGCAGCAGTTGCAGGGCGGCCGGCGGTATGCCGGCCTGGTGCAGAAGGGCGGTGGCCCGGGCCGCCACCAGAGGCGTCTGCTCCGCCGGCTTGGCAATGACCGGACGGCCGGCCGCCAGCCCGGCCGCCACCTGGCCGATGAAAATGGCCAAGGGGAAATTCCAGGGGCTGATGCATACCAGGGGAGCGGCATCGCCCAGGCATGGGGGCGCGTACTGGCGCAACTGGGCAGCGTAGTAGCGCAGGAAGTCCACGGCTTCCCGCACTTCGCCCAGGGCGTTGGCCCAGGTCTTGCCGGCCTCCCGGATGCACAGGCTGATCAGTTCCGGCCGATGGGCCTGGAGCAGGTCGGCAGCCTGCTCCAGGGTGGCGGCCCGGCTTGCCGCCAGAGTTTCGCGCCAGGAGCTGCTGTGAGCCAGTGCAAAGTGAATGGCCTGGGCGGCGGCATCGGCGGCAGCTTCCTGGACCATGCCCACCCTGTCGTCGGGCCGGGCGGGGTTGCGAACCGGGCGGTACTCCGCCAGGGCCATGTCCTGATGCGCCGGCAGCGGGCCTGCGGTCCAACTGCGCTTGTCCAGGGTCGCCAGGGCTGCTTCCAGGGCCGCCAGTTCGCCGGGGCTGGCCAGATCCAGCCCGGCGGCATTGCGGCGGGGCAGGTACAGATCCAGCGGCAAGGGGATGCGGGGATGGGGGCTGCCCGCCGAGGCTTCGGCCTGCTCCAGGGGATCGGCCAGCAGGTGTCGCAGATCCACCGAGGTGTCGGCCAGACGGTTGACGAAGGAAGTATTGGCCCCGTTCTCCAGCAGGCGCCGTACCAGATAGGGCAACAGGGCCTGGTGGCTGCCGACCGGGGCATAGATGCGGCAGGGGCGCTCGGCCACCATGGCATCGTAAAGGGGCTCGCCCATACCGTGCAGGCACTGGAATTCGTAGTCGTTGTTGGCCCGGGCGGCAGCCAGGGCCTCTACGGCGGCAACGGTATGGGCGTTGTGGGTGGCGAACTGGGGATAGAAGGCCTCGGGGGCGGCCAGCAGGCGGTCGGCGCACACCAGATAGGCCAGGTCGGTGTGGGCCTTGCGGGTATAGACAGGGTAGTCGGCCAGGCTTTCCTGCTGGGCTCGCTTGATCTCGCTGTCCCAATAGGCGCCCTTGACCAGGCGCAGCATGAAGCGGCGGCCGCTGCGGGCAGCCAGGGCGGCAAGGAAGTCGATGACCGCCGGGGCCCGCTTCTGGTAGGCCTGGACAACGAAGCCCAGACCATTCCAGCCGGACAGGGCCGGGTCGTCCGCCAGGGCTTGCAGCAGGTCGAGGGAGAGTTCGAGGCGCTCGCTTTCTTCCGCATCGATATTCACCCCCATGTCGTATACCCGGGCCAGGGCCAGCAGCCGGCGGAGCCGGGGCAGCAGTTCGGCCATGACTCGTGCCTTCTGGGTCAGGCAATAGCGGGGATGGAGGGCCGAGAGCTTGATGGAAATTCCTGCTCCGTCCTGAATGCGGCCATGGCCCAGGTTGCCCGCACCTTCCTGGCCGATGGCCTGGATGGCTTCGGCATAGGCCTGGGTGTAGCGTTCCGCATCGGCTTCGGTGAGGGCGGCTTCCCCCAGCATGTCGAAGGAATAGCGGTAGCCTTGGCGTTCGCCGCTGCGGCTGCGCTCCAGGGCTGCGGCGATGTTTTCCCCCATGACGAAGTGCCGCCCCAGGTGATCCATGGCCTTCTCCAGGGCGCGGCGGAGGAGGGGGGCGCCACAACGGCTGGCCGCCCGGGCCAGGGTGTCGGCCAAGTCGTGGCCACCGTGGCCGTCGTGGGGAGCGCTGAGCCGGCCGCCGATGCTCATGCCCCAGGCGGCGGCGTTGACCCACAGGGATGGGCTGTGGCCCAGGTGGGCTTGCCAGTCCGCCCGGCCCAGCTTGTCTTCGATCAACGCCTGGGCCGTGGCGCTGTCGGGAATGCGCAGCAGGGCTTCGGCCAGGCACATCAGGGCCAGGCCCTCCTGGCTGGAAAGGGGGAATTCCTGCATCAGCGGCTCGATGCCGTTGCCCTGGCGGCGCCGTACTTCCCCGGCCAGGGCCATGGCCCTGGCCGTGACGCCGGCCGGTTCAGAGCGTACGGCACGGTAGGCATCGACCAGGGCTGCCACGCAGGCGGCCTCGGGGGCACGATGGGCAGCCGCTATGGCGCGGCGCAAGGCTTCAGTGGTGTGGGGCATGGCCTTCCTCCCTGGCGCTTCTGCCGGGTAGGACTGCGGGATTGGCCCTTCGTTCAGGGCCGATGGTCAGGCGAGGGCTTGCTTGAAGGCGACGACGTGATCCACGTCCAGGCGGATGCCGATTTTTTCGCCGAGGGCATGGTTGTGGTGGGAAGGCACCAGGGAAAGCACCCGGGCGCCGCTGGCCAGGCGCAGGGTGTAGAGGATGTCGGCGCCGCGGAAGGCCTTGTGCTCCACCGCCGCCTGCAGGGGGCTCTGGTCGTCGTGTACTACGTCGTCGGGGCGCAGCAGGATATCCACGCCGCAGCCCTTGCCGCAGATGCCGCAGCCGGCACTGCATTCGACGGGCACACCGGATTCCAGCACCCCCAGCTCCATTTTCACCCGGTTGCCGGCCAGCACCGTGCCGGGCAGGAATACGCCCTGGCCGACGAAGTCGGCGACGAAGCGGTTGGCCGGCTGGTGGTAGAGGTTGTAGGGCGTATCCCATTGCTGAATGCGGCCCTCGTGCATGACGCCGATTTCGTCGGCCATGGCGAAGGCTTCGTGCTGGTCGTGGGTCACCAGGATGGCGGTGGTGCCGGCCTTCTTCAGGATCTCCCGCACTTCCAGGGAGAGGCGTTCCCGCAGGTCCACATCCAGGTTGGAGAAGGGTTCGTCCAGCAGCACCAGGCGGGGCGCCGGGGCCAGGGCCCGGGCCAGGGCGACGCGTTGCTGCTGGCCGCCGGAAAGCTCGTGGGGGTACTTCTCACCTTGGCCGGCCAGGCCCACCAGGTCGAGCATGGCGGCAACCCGCTGCTGCCGCTCGCCGCCCTTGGTCCTGAGGCCAAAGGCAATGTTGTCGGCCACCGTCAGGTGGGGGAAGAGGGCGTAGTCCTGGAAGACCATGCCGATGCGCCGCTGCTCCGGCGGCCGCTTGAAGCCGGCCTCGCTGACCTGCTCGCCATCCAGGTGGATGGTGCCGGCTGCGATGTCCTCAAAGCCGGCGATGCAGCGCAGCAGGGTCGTCTTGCCGCAGCCAGAAGGGCCCAGCAGGCAGGCGATGACGCCGGCCTCAATGTGGAAAGCGATTCCGTTGACCACCGTGTGGTCGCCGTAGCGCTGCGTCACGTTCGCCAGTTCCAGATGGGCCATCTTTGGGGTCTTTGAGAAGGATTGGCAATTATAATGTGCCGCGGCGCCTTTGCTGCCGCTTTTGCCGCCCCCGGCCTCGCCTCCATAATGACCTTCATCCGCTCCCCGTTGCTGCTCATCGCTGTTGCCATTGCCGCCCTGGTGGGCTTGCCGGTGGCCAGTGTGCTGACCCATCTGTTCGCCGGTGGTACCGGCGAGACCTGGAGCCATCTGGCCGCCACGGTGCTGCCGGACTATGTGGGCAACACCTTCTGGCTGTGCCTCGGCGTCGGTCTGGGCACGGCCCTGGTGGGGGTTTCCACCGCCTGGCTGACGGCCATGCACCGCTTCCCCGGTCAGCCCGTGTTCGAGTGGGCCCTGGTGCTGCCCCTGGCGGTGCCGGCCTACGTGCTGGCCTACGTCTATACCGACCTGCTGCAGTTCGTCGGCCCGGTGCAGACCTGGCTGCGGGAAACTTTCGGCTGGAGCAAGGCGGATTACTGGTTCCCCGAGGTGCGCAGCCTGGGCGGTGCCGTCGCCATGTTTATCTGCACCCTCTACGCCTACGTCTATTTGCTGGCCCGGGCGGCTTTCCTGGAGCGGGCCTCGGGCATGCTGGAAGCGGCACGGATGCTCGGCGTGGGGCCCTGGGCCAGTTTCTTCCGCGTCTCCCTGCCCCTGGCCCGGCCGGCTATCGTGGTGGGCGTCTCCCTGGCCCTCATGGAGACCCTGGCGGACTACGGCACCGTGGCCTACTTTGCCGTGCAGACCTTCACCACCGGCATTTACCGGGCCTGGTTCTCCCTCGGTGACCGCATTGCCGCCGCCCAACTGGCTGCCAGCCTGCTGGGCTTCGTCATCCTGCTGGTGCTGCTGGAAAAAATCTCCCGGGGCCGGGCCCGCTTCCACAACACCACCGGCCGCAATCGCCCCCTGGCAGGCCAGCAACTGACCGGCTGGAAAGGTGCCCTGGCCTTCCTGGCCTGCCTGCTGCCCCTGACCGCCGGCTTTCTCCTGCCCGCGGCCTTGCTGCTGAAAATGGCCCTGACCGAGGGTGATGCCCAGTTCGGCGAGCGCTTCCTTATCCTCGCCCGCAATAGCTTCACCGTGGCCGGCGTCACCGCCGCCATCGCCGTGCTGCTGGCCCTGGTGCTGGCCTACAGCGTGCGCCTGGCCCGCCGCAGTCAGCCCGGCTGGCCCAGCCTGCTGGCCCGGGGCCTCAACCGCCTGGTGGGCCTGGGCTACGCCGTGCCCGGCTCGGTCATCGCCGTCGGCGTGCTGATTCCCGTCACCCGGCTCGACAACTGGCTGGCCGGCCAATGGCAGGTCTGGTTCGGCAGCAATCCGGGGCTACTGCTCACCGGCGGCATTGCCGCCCTGGTCTATGCCTACCTGGTGCGCTTCCTCGCCGTGGCCCTGCAGACCGTGGATGCCAGCCTGGGCAAGATCACCCCCTCCATGGATGATGCCGCCCGCAGCCTGGGCCTCTCCCAGGGGCAGACCCTGGTGCAGGTCCACGCGCCCCTGCTCAAGGGCAGTCTGCTGACTGCCGGCCTGCTGGTGTTTGTGGACGTGATGAAGGAATTGCCGGCCACCCTGGTGATGCGCCCCTTCAACTTCGATACCCTGGCCACTCAGACCTACACCCTGGCCGCTGACGAGCGCCTGGCGGAAGCCTCTACCGCCGCCCTGGCCATCGTCGTGGTGGGGGTCCTGCCCCTGATCGCCGTCTCCCGCCAGATCGCCCGTTCCCGGCGCTGAGCTTGGCGCCGGCCGGAGGGGTTTCTGCCCCAAAATGGGGCGGCATGTCCGAATGAAATCGACAAAAGGAATAAAAGAACGAAAAACCCGGTGCGGAATAAAAATGGGGCGGTTTTTCTGGGATAAAATCAGTCCCTTAAAAATAGCCGTATAAAGCCCGTTATCGCAGCTGATTCAGCGTGACGCGAAGAAAAATAAGAAAAGAATAGGCAATGCATGGGAGGAGGGGCGGCATTCGCTGCCTGGTGCGCTTTTCCCCGTATTTCAGCAGACGGTTTATTTCCCCGGTTTAAATATTTTATTGGAGTTTTGATTATGGATATTTCCAACCTCTCCCTGGCTGAACTGAAGCTGCTGCAACAGCAGATTCCCCTGGAAATCAAGAAGCGCGAATCCCAGGAAAAGGAAAAAGTGCTGAATGAACTGAAGCTGATCGCCGAATCCCGCGGGTTCTCCCTGGATCAGCTAGTCAAGGGCGGCGAAAAGGGCAAGACCAAGGTCGGCCGCACCGTGCAGGTCAAGTATCGCCACCCCGACAATGCCGATCTGGCCTGGACCGGCCGTGGCCGCAAGCCCCAGTGGGTGCAGGAATGGCTGAACGGCGGCCGCAAGATCGAGGAACTCGCCGTCTGATTTTCGGCAGTCTGTTTTCTTTTCCCGGTCTTTTTTCGGGCTGTTTGTTTTATGCGCATTCTTATTAGCAACGATGACGGTTATTTCGCCACCGGCATCGAAATTCTCGCCCGAACCCTGGGCGATATCGCCGATGTGACGGTCGTCGCACCGGAAAGGGACCGTAGCGGCGCCAGCAATTCCCTGACGCTGGACCGGCCCCTTTCCCTGCGGCGGGCGCCCAACGGCTTTTATTTCGTCAATGGCACCCCCACCGACTGCGTGCATCTGGCCGTTACGGGGATGCTTGACCATTTGCCCGACATGGTGGTTTCCGGCATCAATCATGGCGCCAATATGGGGGACGACACCGTCTATTCCGGCACCGTGGCAGCGGCCACCGAAGGCTACCTGCTCGGTGTGCCGGCCATCGCCGTCTCCCTGGTGGGCAAGGAAGCCAGCCAGTTCGAAACGGCGGCCCGGGTGGCCCGGGACCTGGTCCTGCGCTTTCAGCAGCAGCCCCTTGGCCAGCCGGCCCTGCTCAACGTCAATGTGCCGGATGTGCCTTACGCGGCGCTCAAGGGCGTGGCCGTCACCCGCCTGGGCAAGCGTCACAAGGCAGAGCCCGTGGTGAAGGCGGTGACGCCGCGCCACGAAACGGTGTATTGGGTCGGCGCCGCCGGTGCCGCCCAGGATGCCGGGGAAGGCACGGACTTCCACGCCGTTGCCCAGGGCTGGGCCTCGGTCACTCCCCTGCAGATCGATCTGACCCACGTTCAGCAACTGCCCCGGTTGCAGAAATGGCTGGCCTGACCATGGCAACTGTCTCCGGTATTGGTATGACCTCCATGCGCACCCGCATGCGCATGGTGGAGCGTCTGCGGGAAAAGGGCATCCAGGATGAAGGGGTGCTGGCCGCCATGGCCGCAGTTCCCCGGCACATCTTCGTCGAAGAGGCCATGGCCCATCGGGCCTACGAGGACACGGCCCTACCTCTCGGCCATTCCCAGACCATTTCCCAGCCCTACATCGTCGCCCGCATGATCGAGTTGTTGCGGGCCGGTCGGGAGCAAAGCCTGCCCGGCGGTCTCGGCAAGACCCTGGAGATCGGCGCCGGCTGCGGCTACCAGGCCGCCGTGCTGGCCCAGCTGGCGCCCGAGGTTTACGCCGTGGAGCGCATCGAGCCCCTCATCGAACGGGCCAAGCTCAACCTGCGGCAGATGCAGCAGTTCAACGTCCGCCTGAAGTATGCCGATGGCCATCTGGGCCTGCCGGAAGCCGCGCCCTTCCACACGATCATCGTTGCCGCAGCGGCCAACCGGGTGCCCCCGGCGCTTTTGCAGCAGCTAGCCGTTGGTGGCAGAATGGTGCTGCCCGTGGGGGCCGGCGAGCAAGCCCTGCACCTGATCGAACGCACGCCCCAGGGGTTTATTGAGACCAAGCTTGACGCGGTACGTTTCGTGCCGCTGCTGTCGGGAGTCGAATGAATACGCCAGGTTTGATGCTTCGCACCGCGATCTTGTCCGGTGCTGTCGCCCTCCTTTTCCTTGCCGGCTGTGCCAGCACCACCACCCCGGCTCCCGTGGTGGATCGGGGTGTGCCGAGCAAGGCCGCCGCGCCGGCCCTGTCCAGCAAGGACTACTACACGGTGAAAAAGGGCGACACCCTTTACAGCATCGCCCTCGACCACGGCCAGGACTACAAAGACGTGGCCGCCTGGAACAACCTGGATAACCCCAACCGCATCCTGGTGGGCCAGCAGTTGCGGGTGACGCCTGCCGATGCTCCGGCCAACGGCGTTGCCGTGGCCAAGCCCATTGGCGGCGGCGTGGTGGAAAGCCGTTCCCTCGATGGCAGTCCGGCCCCGGTTGCTGCCTCTGCCGCGGCCGCCAACGATCCGGTGAAGCGGGAGCCCAAGGCCGGCAAGGAGCCCTATAGCGATCAGGCCTGGGCCAAGAGTCAAAGCCAAACCCAGGCCGCCCAGAATCCGGCCCCGGCCGCCGCTTCCTCGGCCAAGGCCGCCGAACCGGTAGCCGCCGTTGCAGCAGCTGCCCCGGCCGCCGATGGCCCCAACTGGGCCTGGCCGGCCAGCGGCAAGTCCATTGCCGGCTTCAATGAAGCCACCAACAAAGGCGTCGATATCGCCGGCAAGTCCGGCGATCCGGTGCTCGCCGCTGCCGACGGCAAGGTGGTGTACAGCGGCAGCGGCCTGCGGGGCTACGGCAAGCTGGTCATCATCAAGCACGATGCCACCTTCCTCTCCGCCTACGCCCACAACAGCAACATCCTGGTGAAGGAAGGCCAGGCCGTGACCCGGGGCCAGAAGATTGCCGAAATGGGCAATACGGATACGGATCAGGTCAAGCTGCACTTTGAAATCCGTCGGCAGGGCAAGCCGGTGGACCCCACCCAGTACCTGCCCAAGCGCTAAGGACTGAGCCATGCGCGACGCCGACGACGCCGCCGAGTTTCCCGACGAGGAGCCCGAGGCCGGTTACGTCGAGGCGGAGCCGCCGGCCCTGGAAGAGGGCGGCAACCCTGCCGTCCCGGAGACCGAAGGCGATGGCGGTGCGCCGGCCTACGAGCTGCTCAACGACGTCACCCAGCTCTACCTCAACGAAATCGGCGCCAAGCCCCTGCTGACGCCGGCAGAGGAGCAGGAGTGGTCGCGCCGGGCCAAGGCCGGCGAATTCGCTGCCCGGCAGAAAATGATCGAGCACAACCTGCGCCTGGTGGTGAACATCGCCAAGCACTACCTGAACCGGGGCATTCCCCTGCTCGACCTGGTGGAAGAGGGCAACCTGGGCCTCATCCACGCCCTGGAAAAATTCGACCCGGAGCGGGGCTTCCGCTTCTCCACCTACGCTACCTGGTGGATCCGCCAGAGCATCGAGCGGGCCATCATGAACCAGTCCCGCACCATCCGCCTGCCGGTGCACGTGGTGAAGGAAATCAACGTGGTGCTGCGGGCCATCCGCCACCTGGAAGCAGCCCGGGGCTACACCCATTCCCGGGAAAACCGCCTGGAGGAAGTGGCCCACCTGCTGGGCCGTCCCGTGGATGAAGTGCGGCACATGCTGCACCTCAACGAACACGTGGGCTCCCTCGACACGCCCCTGGATATCGACCCCAACCACACGGTGGGGGATTCGGTGGCCGACGATTCCGCTGCTGCCGACCCGGTGGGCCTGTTGCAGGAAAGCGAACTCAACGATCTGGTCCTGCAGTGGGTGGACCAGTTGCCGGAAAAGCAGCGTCAGGTGGTGGAGCGCCGCTACGGCCTGAAGGGCGCCGAAGTGGCCACCCTGGAAACCATCGCCGCCGACCTGGGCCTGACCCGGGAACGGGTGCGGCAAATCCAGGGCGAGGCCCTCAACCAGCTGCGCCGCATCATCAAGCGCGGCGGGGTGGATCGGGACAGCGTGCTCTAGGCCGGCTCCCGGCCGGGCAAGGCCGTGGCGGCTTTGATTTCCCGGGTTTCACCGTTTTTTCTGCTGTTTTCTGCGCTTTTCAACTCCCCTCCCGACGTTCCCTGGGTGGCCCGGCCCATGACGCTTCCCCCCACGTTCTGGAACGCGGCCGGCGCACTTTCTGTCCTTGCCGCACTTTCTGCTCCGCTTTCCCCGCTGGTAATCCTGCCGTCGCCCAGCGCTGCCGCCGCCCAGCGCCCGCTGATTTTCGGCGCTGGCGAGTTTCCTGCCGTGTTTTCGCCCATCGTCGACAACGGCCCCCGGCTGCCTGTTTTCGCGCCTTAGGGTCGCCCGCCTGGGTGGCGGGGAAGACTTCCCGAAATTTGAATATGCCCGCAGAGGCAATAGGGACGGGCATCTCCATGACTGCCCGCCGCTGATCCATATTCCACGCGCCCTGCCGCCATGGGGGTTGGAAGAATGGCGTCTTTCCTGCCCCGCCGGGGTGCCGTTGCAGCGCTGCTCTTTCCTGGACTTGGCTTACTGCTGTCCGGCGGCCAGCTGGGCTTGGCGTTCTTCCCGCAGCCTTTCCCCCAACTGATATACCGACATGGCGTAGAAGCTGGAGCGGTTGTAGCGGCTGATGACCCAGAAATTGTGTTCCCCCAGCCAGTATTCCGTCGGCGCCTCGGGGGTCACCAGATCCACCAGGGCGTAGCGGCTATCGGTCCGGCCCGGGGACGGCAGGTTGGCGGCGCCCAGGGCGGCGGCGTCGTGGCGGGGCGTCAGGTCGCTCTGGCGCAGGGCCTCCGGCGGTTCGCTGCCCAGGGGCAGGGGGTGGGCCACCGGGGCGCCGGTCAGCCAGCCGTGCTGGGCGAGAAAGCTGGCCACGCTGCCAATGGCGTCGGTGGGGCTTTCCCGCAGATTGACGTGGCCGTCGCCATCGAAATCCACGGCAAAGCGGCGCTGGCTGCTGGGCATGAACTGGGGAATGCCGATGGCACCGGCGTAGGAGCCCTTGATGCTGTCCGGCGCCTGGCCGTTTTCCCGGGCCAGGAGGAGGAAATTCTCCAGCTCGCCACGGAAGAAGGGGGCTCGGGGCGGGTAGCGGAAGGCGAGGGTGGCCAGGGCCTGGAGCACCGAGTAGCGGCCGGTGTTGCGGCCGTATTCCGTTTCCACGCCGATGATGGCGACGATGATTTCCGCCGGCACGCCATAGATGGCGCTGGCCTTGGCGATGGCGCCGGCATTTTCCTGCCAGAAGGCCAGGCCGCCGCGGATGCGGGCGTCGTTCACGAAGCGGGCCCGGTAGCGTTGCCAGGAGCGCCGCTCCGCCGTGGCCGCGGGCTGGATGGCGCTCAGCACGGAGGCATTGGGGCCGGTGGCGGCGAACAGCCGTTGCAGCTCCTGGCGGTCGAAGCCGTGGCGCTCGGCCATCTCGTCGATGAAAGTGGCGGCTTCCGGGTCCTGGGCGAAGGTTTCCGTGGGCGTGGTACGCCGGCTGGTTTTGTGGGGCGTGGCTTTGTGGGCCGGCTTGGCGGCAGCCGGGTGGGCCCCATGGGCGGCGCTGAGGGGCGGAGGATGTCCCCCGTGGGCGGTGTGGCCCGCCAGGGCCGGGCCGGCGGCGAGGCCAAAGAGCACGGCGAAGATCGGGGCCAGGGCGGTCAGCGTGGCCTGGGCTGCGTGTGCCGGGCGTAGTGCGGCATCAGCGGAAGCGGGAGAGGTGGAGAAAGCGGGGCGGGCGGAGGGCGCCAGGGTCAAGGTCAAGAAAGTCTCCGGGAAGGCAGGCGGCGGATGCAGGCGGCCAGCCCTTGTTGCAGTTGTCGGCGTTGCGAGGGGGGCAATGGTGGCCCATAGCGCAGGGCGGCGTAAAGCCCCGCAGCTTCTGCGGCGAGTTCGGTCAGGGGCGGGGCTGCTTGGGCCAGACGGGCGGCGTAGGCCATAGGGCCTTCCCAGGGCTGGATCAGCAGGGCGGGGCGGCCCCGGGCGGCGCGGCGGCAGAAGCGTTGCCACAGGCGGACTTCCGGCGCCAGCCGGGGCCGTCGGCCAAGGCTCCAGAGGAGTAGGGCGAGCAGCAGCAGGCCGGTGCTGCCGGCCAGGGCCGCCGCCAGGGTGCGCCAGTCCGTATCCGGCAGGCCGAGGCGGGAGAGCAGCTGGCGCTGGCGTTCCGGGTTGTAGCCGAGGACCCACTGGTTCCAGGCGTTATTCACCGCCTCCCAGCGGTTGCGCCACTGCACCAGCCAATCCACGTCCATGCGCAGCATCAGGGGCAGGCCTTCGGCATCGGGCAGGGCGGCGGCGATGCCCGATTCCACCCGGGCGGGGGAAATGGCAGCGGTCGGATCCACCCGCCGCCAGCCTTCGCCAGCCAGCCAGACCTCGGCCCAGGCGTGGGCGTCGGACTGGCGCACGGTGAGGTAGCCATCCACCGGATTGACTTCGCCACCCTGGTAGCCGGTGACCACCCGGGCCGGGACGCCGGCAGCGCGCATCAACACGACAAAGGCCGAGGCGTAGTGCTCGCAGAAGCCGCGCCGGGTGTCGAAGAGGAATTCGTCCATGGCCTCCCGCCCCAGGTAGGGCGGGCGCAGGGTGTAGTAGAAGGGCTCCTGGCGGAAGAAGGCCAGGGCCTTTTGCACCAGCCGCTCCGGCCGCGGGTCTTCGGCCCGCCAGCGGGCGGCGAGGGCGAGGCTGCGGGGATTGCGCCGGGGTGGCAGTTCCAGGGATCGGGCCAGCACATCGGGCTGTTCCACGCCGTTGTGGCGGTAATCCAGCACCGAGCGGAAGGCGTAGCGGCCCCGGGCGATCACCTTCTGCTTGGCCAGGAGCTGGCGGTCCTGGGTCAGCACGCTTTCCGGCGGCCCGGCCCGGGGGCTGTCCAGGGGCAGCAGCCAGCGCTGGTTGTGGGGTTCCAGGGTCAGGGTGTAAGCGATTTCCGGCCCCCGGGCTTCGATGCTGGGGGGGCGCAGATCGTCCGCCGGGCGGGGGTGCCAGCGGCTGCCGTCGTAGCGCACCAGCACCGGGCCGCGCCAGTAGAGGGCCTGGCGGGGCGGTACCGGGCCGGCGAATTCCACGCGGAAGGCGATGGCGCCGTTCTGGATCAGTTCCGACAGGCTGCCCGGGGCCATGGTGTCGGAAAGGCCGGTGAGGCCGGCGTGGGCATCCCGCGGCAAGCCCCAGAGGGGGGCGCTGATGCGGGGAAACAGCAGATAGAAGACCAGCATGAAAGGCACCGCCTGGAGCAGCAGCAGGCCGGCCCGACGCAGGCTGGCCGCCGGCCGGGCGGGGCCGTCGCCGTGCAGGCGCAGCAGGGCGGCGGTGACGGTGAGCAGGGCGAGGAACATCCACAGGCCGGTGGCAATGCTCTGGGAGTGGAAGTAATGGGTGAGCAGCAGGAAGTAGCCCAACATCAGGGCCACCACGCCGTCCCGCCGCGCTTTCAGTTCCATCAGCTTGAGGCCCTGGAAGAGCACCAGCAGGCCTACCCCCGCATCCCGCCCGAAAAGGGTGCGGTATTCCAGGGCGATGGCGGCTACCCCGGCGGTGACGAGCAGCGTCAGCAGCCAGCGGGGCGGCAGGGGCAGGCGCTTCCAGACCAGCCAGCCGCGCCAGGCGAAGACCAGGCCGGCCAGGGCGGTGAGCCAGCCGGGCTGATACAGAAAATGGGGGGCGACGGTGAACAGGGCCGCCGCCAGCAGCCAGGGCAGGGCCTCTGCTGGAAGGGGCGGCGGCAGGGGGCGGGATTCGGATGTGCGGCGCCAGAGCTTCATGGACGCTCATCCTCCGGCTGCGGCGCGCCTGGGGCGCCCGGATAGAGGGCCAGGGCCTCCAGGCAACGCTGCTGGTGGGCCGGCCCATGGGCTGGGGCGATGGTAATGCCGGGCAGGTCCAGGCCGTAATGCAGACCCTGTTGTTCCGCCGCCAGGACCCAGCCGGTCAGGTGGCTGAGGCCGTCTTCCCACCCGATACGGGGCGGCAGGTCGGCCCAGGCCAGCCACAGCTCCTGGGCGCTACCGCCGGAGAATTGCTTCACCGGCAGGGGGCGATCCCCCGCATCGCGGGCAGCCGCCTTCCAGGCGATGTGGCGCAGGGGGTCGGCGGGCTGGCGCGGGCGCAGGCCGGAGAAATCCTCCTGGCCGCCCTCGCCCGGCTGTTCGCTGCTGCCTGCCGTGGCCCGGGCAGGGGGGAGGGGGCTGTTGAGCGGGCAGGGATACACCAGATGGGTCTGGGCCGGCTGGTAGTAGGCCCAGGCGCGGAACAATCCAAGCGGATAGACGCAGGCCAGCGTCAGCCGGGGCAGGGGGTGGCGGCCCCGGCGAGGGGCCGGGAAAGGGACGGAAAGGGTGGTGCTGTTGCCGCCGGCTACGTCGCCCTGGGCGCGGATTTCGCCTGCCACCAGCACATCGATGGCTCGCCGGTCGTCTTGCCGGCCGTGGCGTAGTTGCAGGGGCAGCCGGGCCGATTCGCCGGCGAAGACGGGGAGTACGGCGCCACTGGCGAGCTGCAGCCCTTCCAGGTTGCGGAAGGTGTGCACCATGGCGGCCATGCCCATGCCGGCCAGCAGGAAGGTGAGGGCGTGGCCCAGGGCCAGGTCGTAGTTGATGGCCCCCAGCAGCATCACCACCAGGGCGGCAGCGTAGAGCAGGCCGCTGCGGGTGGGCAGGATGAAGATGCGGCGCCGGTGCAGGGTGGTTTCCCCCCGGTCCGGCGTGAGGCGGAAGAGCCAGCGGCCCAGGGCTTGACGCAGGCGCCGGCGCAGGGCGGGCAGGGGCATGGGGCGGGCTTTTAGGGCAGGGGAACGTCGTGCAGCAGGGCCAGGGCGTCTTCCGGGCGGGCCTGGCTGCCGCCCTGGGCCAGGGGCAGGCGGTGGCTGACCACCCAGGGCCAGACGGCCTGGATGTCTTCCGGCAGCACCTGGGGCCGGCCGGCCAGATAGGCCCAGGCCCGGGCCACCGCCAGCAGGGCGAGGGCCGCCCGGGGGCTGAGGCCGTGGCGGAAGGCGGCGCTGCGCCGGGTGGCTTCCACCAGGGCCTGCACATAGTCCAGCAGGGCCGGTGCGGCATGCACGGCGGCAGCCTGGGCTTGTAGGCGGGGCAGGTCGGCGGGGCTCAGGCAGGGCTGCAGGGCGGCCAGGTGGGAGCGCCGGTCGCCGGATTCCAGCAGGGCCCGCTCGGCCCGGCTGTCCGGGTAGCCCAGGGAGAGGCGCAGGAGAAAACGGTCGAGCTGGGATTCGGGCAGGGGAAAGGTGCCGATCTGGTGGCTGGGATTCTGGGTGGCGATGACGAAGAAGGGCTCGGGCAGGGGACGGGTTTCGCCTTCCACCGTCACCTGGCCTTCCTCCATGGCTTCGAGGAGGGCGCTCTGGGTCTTGGGGGTGGCCCGGTTGATCTCGTCGGCCAGCACCACCTGGGTGAACACCGGGCCGGGCAGGAAGCGGAAGCTGCTTTTTTCCCGGTCGAAGATGGAGGTGCCGAGAATGTCTGCCGGCAGCATGTCGCTGGTGAATTGCACGCGCTGGAAATCCAGCCCCAGCAGGCGGGCCAGGGTGTGGGCCAGGGTGGTCTTGCCGACGCCGGGCAGGTCTTCGATCAGCAGGTGGCCCCGGGCCAGCAGGCAGGCCAGGGCCAGGCGGATGGGAATTTCCTTGCCGAGAATGATGCGGTTGGCCGCCGCGAGCACGGCGGTGATTTCCGGCGCGGTGGCGGTACCCCCGCCGATGCCGTCGGCGATGGCGTACGGGGTGGTGTGGGGTTGGGCAAGGGGCGCTGAGTGTGGCGTGGAAACCGGCGCGGAAACTGGCTCAGACAGGGGCATGGCTTGTGGCTTCCCGGTGTTGGGATAATAATCATGCATGAGAACGGTAGCAGCACGAATGATTATATCCATAACCAAAATTCGGGCCGGGAGGAGACTTCCCCAGTTGGGGAAATGCCGTACCCAGGTCCGCTCAACGCTCGGACGAACCACGTGACCACCACCGCCTTCATTACCCACCGGGACTGCCAGCTGCATGACATGGGGTCCTATCACCCGGAATGTCCCGCCCGCCTCACGGCCATCAGCGACCAGATGATCGCCCAGGGCCTGGATCCTTATTTTTCCTACTACGACGCTCCCCTGGCTTCCCTCGATCAGATGCTGCGGGTGCATCCGCCTGCCCACCTGGAAAAGCTCAAGCGCACCAGCCCGGAAACCGGCATCGCCCACCTGGACCCGGATACCGCCATGAACCCCCATACCTGGACGGCGGCCCAGCGCTCCGCCGGGGCCGGTGTGATGGCGGTGGATCTGGTGATGAAGGGTGAAGTGAATGACGCCTTCTGCGCCATCCGTCCCCCCGGCCACCACGCCGAGCGGGAAAATGCCATGGGCTTCTGCTTCGTGAACAACATCGCCGTGGCCGCCCGCCATGCCTTGGAAGCCCACGGCTTGAAGCGCGTGGCCATCATCGATTTCGATGTGCACCACGGTAACGGCACCGAAGACATCTTCAAGGGCGACGAGCGGGTGCTGATGGTCAGCATGTTCCAGCACCCCTTCTTCCCTTACAGCGGGGCCGACGCTCCGGCGGCCAACATGTGCAACGTGCCCCTGCCCGCCGGTACCGGTGGCGAGGACTTCCGCATGGTGGTGTCCGACATCTGGCTGCCCCGCCTGCACGAGTTCCGCCCGGAGATGCTGTTCATCTCCGCCGGCTTCGATGCCCACTACGAGGACGACATGGGCAGCATGAAACTGGTGGAATCCGATTACGCCTGGGTTACCCAGCAGCTGAAGGTGGTGGCCGAGCGCCATTGCCAGGGGCGCATCGTCTCCATGCTGGAGGGTGGCTACGTTCTTTCCTCCCTGGCGCGCAGCGTCTGCGCCCACCTGCGGGCCCTGGCCGACCTCTAAGCCCCGTTCCCTCCTTTGCTTTTGCCCCGGCCGGGATTCCCCGGTCCGGGTCACAAAGCCGTTACACTTTTGCTCCGATCTTCGGGGTAGAATCCTGCGATCATTTTTCCCGAATTCGTGACCTCCATGATTACCGGTTCCATTGTTGCCATCGTCACCCCCATGTCCGACGATGGCCGTCTCGATTACGACAGCCTGAAGAAGCTCATCGATTTCCACGTACAGGAAGGCACGGACGGCATCGTCATCGTCGGCACCAGCGGCGAGTCTCCCACCGTCAATGTGGATGAGCATGCCGAACTGATCCGCACCACCGTGCAGCACGCCGCCGGCCGTATCCCCGTGATTGCCGGCACCGGTGCCAATTCCACCGCCGAAGCCATCGAACTGACCCGCTTCGCCAAGAGCGTCGGTGCCGATGCCGCCCTCTCCGTGGTGCCTTACTACAACAAGCCGACCCAGGAAGGCCTGTACCAGCATTTCCGTTCCATCGCCGAGGCGGTGGATATTCCGGTGATCCTCTACAACGTGCCCGGCCGCACCGTGGCCGACCTGTCCAACGACACCGCCCTGCGCCTGGCCCAGATCGGCAACGTGGTAGGTATCAAGGACGCCACCGGCAACCTGGAACGTGGCGCCGACCTGATCGCCCGCGCTCCGGCCGACTTCGCCGTGTATAGCGGCGATGACGCCTCTGCCGTGGCCCTGATCCTGCTGGGCGGCAAGGGCGACATTTCCGTCACCGCCAACGTGGCGCCGCGCCTGATGCACGAAATGTGCGCCGCCGCCCTGGCCGGCGATGTGGCCAAGGCCCGCGAGATCCATTTCAAGCTGCTGGGCCTGCACCGCCATCTGTTCTGCGAGGCCAACCCGATTCCGGTGAAGTGGGCCGTACAGCAACTGGGCCTGATCCCCGGTGGCATCCGCCTGCCCCTGACGACCCTCTCCCCCGAGTGTCATGAGCGGGTCCGCGCTGCCATGCGCCAGGCTGGCGTTCTCGCTTAATCGCATCGGAATCCCATGAAGCGCATCGTTCTCCCGTCCTTGCTGGCTGCCGTGCTGCTGGCCGGCTGCAGCGGCATCCTGCCGGAATCGAAAAAGATCGATTACAAGTCGGCGGTCAAGGCCCCGACCCTGGAAATTCCGCCCGACCTGACTTCCCCGACCCGGGATGACCGCTATGCCGTACCCGATACGGGTGGCCGCGGCAGCGCCACCTTCTCTGCCTACGCGGCGGAGCGGGATCCCCAGGCGCGCACCTCGGCTCGCAACAGCGAGGTCCTGCCCCAGGTGGACAAGACCCGTATCGAGCGTTCCGGTACCCAGCGCTGGCTGGTGGTGGCGGGGACGCCGGATCAGATCTGGCCGGTGATCAAGGAGTTCTGGCAGGAAACCGGTTTCCTGGTGAATGTGGAGCTGCCTGAAGCCGGCGTCATGGAAACCGACTGGGCCGAGAATCGAGCCAAGATCGGCCAGGACTGGCTGCGTTCGGCCCTCGGCAAGGTGCTGGATTCCCTCTATTCCACCGCCGAGCGGGACAAGTTCCGCACCCGTATCGAGCCCGGTTCCGAGCCGGGCACCGTGGACATTTTCATCAGCCACCGCGGCATGTATGAAATCTACGTCACCGAAGGCAAGGACCAGACCCGCTGGCAGCCCCGGGATGCTGATCCCGAGCTGGAAGCCGAAATGCTGCGCCGCCTGATGGTGCGCTTCGGCACGGAAGAGAAGAAGGCCGAAGCCATGCTGGCCGTGGCCAAGGAGCGCCAGGTCGAACGGGCCAAGCTGACCCGCTCCGACAGCGGTCAGGGTGCCCTGGAACTGCAGGAGCGTTTCGACCGCGCCTGGCGCCGTGTCGGCCTCTCCCTCGATCGTGTCGGCTTCACCGTGGAAGACCGGGACCGCTCCAAGGGCCTGTTCTTCGTCCGCTACGTGGATCCGGAAAAGGACGACAAGAAGAAGGACGAAAAGGGCTTCCTCTCCAAGCTGGCTTTCTGGAAGGGCGACGACAAGTCCACCGACCCGCGCATCCAGTACCGCATCCTGGTGCGGGATGAGGGCAGCCGTTGTACCGTCCAGGTCCTGACCCGGGAAGGCGGTGCGGACCAGTCCGAAACCGCCAAGAAGATCCTGGCCCTGCTCTACGAACAGCTGAAGTAATCCCAGCCCATGCGCTTCGCCTCCCTGGGAAGCGGTAGCCGGGGCAACGGCCTGATCGTCCAGTCCGGCAGCACGCGAGTGCTGCTGGACTGTGGTTTTTCAAGGCGCGATGCCGAACGGCGCCTGCTGCGCCTGAAGGTCGAACCATCCTCCCTGACCGGTATCCTGGTCACCCACGAACACTCCGATCATCTCGCCGGCGTCATCCGCCTGGCGGCTGCCTACGATCTGCCGGTCTGGCTGACGGCCGGCACTGCGGCCCAGTTATCGACGGAGGCCCAGGCCTATGCCGGCCTGCAACGCATCGATAGTCATGCGGCCCTGGCTGTCGGCGATCTGGAAATCCTGCCTTTCCCCGTTCCCCATGATGCTCGCGAGCCGGTTCAGTACCGGTTTTCCGATGGCGCTCGCCGTCTTGCCGTGCTGACCGATTGCGGGGCTCCGACGGCCTATGTGTGCCAGGTGCTGTCGGATTGCCAGGGCTTGGTGCTGGAGTGCAATCACGATCCGGAACTGTTGGCGGCTTCGCGTTATCCAGCCTTTCTCAAGCGGCGTATTGCCGGTCCCCTGGGCCACATGAGCAATGAGGTGGCGGCGGAATTGCTGGGTAAGCTGGCAGTGGATAAGTTGCAACACATCGTCGCTGCTCATCTGAGTGAACAGAACAACCGTCCGGCGTTGGCGGTAGCGGCGTTGGCAGGGGTTCTTGGTTGCGAACCCGAATGGGTGGGGGTCGCCGGACAGGAAGAAGGATTCGGCTGGCGCGATCTGCTCGGCTGAAGCGGTCCGGCTGGCCGGTGCTGGGGTAAGAGCAGGTGGCGAATCTTCCGGTGATGCCGTGGCGTATCGCGAAAGATCAGGCAAGGCGCAGCACAACTGATGTTTGGGTGCCAGGCCAGAAGGGGAACAGAAAATCCAGACGTAAAAAAAGCCGACCATCCGGTCGGCTTTTTTCGGCCTAGCTGGCGAGATTACTTCTTCTCGGCAGGAGCGGCAGCGGGGGCAGCAGCTTCAGCGGGCTTGGCAGCGTCAGCAGCGGCGGGAGCAGCAGCAGCGCCTTCAGCGGGCTTGGCAGCGTCAGCAGCGGCGGGAGCAGCAGCTTCAGCGGGCTTCGGGGCTTCAGCGGCGGGAGCGGCAACGGGGGCCGGAGCCGGAGCGGGAGCGGGTTCGGGAGCCTTACCGCAAGCGGAAACAGCCAGAGCAACCAGAGCGGCGACGAGGAGAGAATGCTTCATTGTTTATTCCCTATCAATAAATTGGTGATCCAAACGATCCTGAGGCTGGTCAGCCAGGGGGAGGTGACCAGCGCAGGATTATAGCACCAAAAAAAACCGGGACTAGCCCGAAACGACGCTTTCCATACCTCTGGCATGTAACGGTTTGTCACAGGCCCAGGTGGGTGTTGCCCAGGGGAATGCAGCCTTCCGCCAGGATGGCGGTAAATCGTTCCAGATAGGGATGGCAGGCCTTGGCATCTTCGGTGATGTGTTTTCCCCGGGGCTGGTCCCGGTGGAATTGGATGACGGCGTGGTTGTCGTCCGCCAGGACCAGGGCGTCCTTCAGGTTCGCCAGACTGTCCGGCGCCTGAAGAAATTCGAAGGCCGGGCTGTGGCGGGCAAACAGGGCCATGAGCCGCGCGTGCTGGCGGCGGCAGGGCTCCGGGTCCTGGAGTACCAGGGTCAGGCGGGCGCCTGGCTGGCTGAGAAAGTTGCCCAGCAACTCAATACGCTGGGGATTCTCCAGCTTGAAGGAGGCCAGGCTCCCGTCGAACAGGCGCAAATGGCGCCGGGCGGCGAGCAGCACCGCTTCCAGGGCGGCATCCAGTTCGGTGCGGGACGTCAGCAGTTTTTCAGGCATGAAACCTCCGATAAGGCGCCTACCTTAACAACTGGAAGGGCCGGCGGCAACGGTGGCGGCGCTGGTAGAATGGCGCCTTTTTTCGAGGGATGGGCCCATGCCTGTCGGCAAGATCGAATCCTTGGACCACGACGCCCGGGGCGTGACGCGCCTGGAGGGCAAGGCCGTGTTCGTCGAAGGCGGCCTGCCCGGGGAAACGGTGGAATACGCCCTGTACCGGGAAAAGCCCAACTACGCCTTGGGCGAAGCAACGGCCGTGTTGCGGCCCTCCTGCGCCCGAGTGGCCCCCCGCTGTTCCCATTTCGGCACCTGCGGCGGCTGCAGCATGCAGCATCTGGAACCCACCGCCCAGGTGGCGGCCAAGCAGCGTTTGCTGGAAAACAATCTGTGGCACCTGGCCCGGCTCCGCCCGGAGCAGGTCTACAACCCCATCTACGGCCCCACCTGGGGCTATCGCCACCGGGCGCGGCTGACCGTGCGCATGGTGGAATCCAAGGGCGGCGTGCTGGTGGGCTTCCACGAAAAGCGCAGCAGCTATGTGGCCGATCTGACGACCTGCCCGATCCTGCCGGCCCACGTCTCCGACCTGCTGGTGCCTTTGCGCCAGCTCTTCGTACGCCTCTCCATCCGGGACCGGCTGCCCCAGGTGGAAATTGCCGTGGGCGACAAGTGCACCGTCATGGTGCTGCGTATCCTGGCGCCCCTCAACGGCACCGACGAGAAGCTGCTGCGGGCCTTTGCCGACGCGCACGGTATCGTCTTCTTCCTGCAGCCCCAGGGGCCGGCTTCGGCCTACCGCTTCCATCCCGTGGACGGCCCGGAGCTTTCCTACCTGCTGCCGGAATTCGGGTTGGAGATGCGTTTTGCCCCCACCGAATTCACCCAGGTCAATCCGGGCATCAACCAGATGCTCATCCGCCGCGCCATGCGCCTGCTGGACCCCCAGCCCGGGGAGCGCATTGCCGACCTGTTCTGTGGCCTGGGCAATTTCACTCTGCCCATCGCCCGCAGCGGTGCCCAGGTAGTGGGGGTGGAAGGCCTCAAGGAACTGACCCGGCGGGCGGAGGAAAATGCGGCGGCCAACGGCCTGGCCGCCAAGGTCTCCTTCGGTGTGGCCAACCTTTTCGAATGCACGCCTGAGGCTCTCGGCGCCCTGGGGCATTTCGACAAGATGCTGATCGACCCGCCCCGGGAAGGGGCGGCGGAGGTGGTCAAGGCCCTGGGAGACGACAGCCCCCGGCGCATCGTCTATGTCTCCTGCAACCCCTCCACCCTGGCCCGGGATGCGGCCATCCTGGTGCATCAGAAGGGCTACCGCTTCAGCGGTGCGGGCATCGTGAACATGTTCCCCCACACCTCCCACGTGGAATCCATCGCCCTGTTCGAGAAGGTGTAGTCGCCAAAAAGCAGGTGCCCCGGAAAGCAGAAGGGACGCCATTCTCCGCCTCGATATTGCGGAGAATGGCGTCCCTCTTGCCTTTCAGGGCACCTGCCACTTCAGCTCCATGGGCCCCTTGATCTCGGTGCCCTCTGTGTCCTCTGTGGCTAATAGCCTTTAACCCACCTCAGCCGATCATCCCCGCGCCGATGGTGTTGTTGGTGCTTTCGTCGATGACGATGAAGGCGCCGGTCGCCCGGTTCTGGCTGTAGGGGTCGATGAACAGGGGCTGGGCCAGCTTGAAGCTGACGCGGGCGATATCGTTCATCTGCAGCTTGTCCGTGGCCTGCTGTTCCAGGGTGTTCACGTCCACCCGGTAATCGATGCTGGCCACCTTGGCCTTCACTTCCCGGGTGGTGTGGCGGATCAGGTAGGTGCGGGCCCGGTCCAGGGGCGTTTCCGCCAGCCAGCAGACGGTGGTGTCGATCTGCTTCACCACCTGGGGCTGGGCCGCACTGCGCACGATCATGTCACCCCGGGAGATGTCGATCTCGTCTTCCAGCAGCAGGGTGACGGATTGTTCGGAGACGGCCGCGGGAATGCTCTGGCCGCCGATCTGGATGTCCTTGACCTTGGTTTCCCGGCCGGAAGGCAGCACGGTGACCGCTTCGCCGACAGCCAGCTCGCCGGATTCGACCCGGCCCATGAAACCGCGGTAGTCATGCAGTTCCGGGTTGGCGGAATCCTGGGGGCGGCAGACGAACTGCACCGGAAAGCGGAAGGCTTCGGCCTGTTCGCTGTGGGCACCGGGAGCGGCTTCCAGGATTTCCAGCAGGGTCGGGCCCTTGTACCAGGAGAGGGCTTCGCCCCGGTCCACCACCATGTCGCCGTTGAGGGCGGAGAGGGGGATGAAACGCACGTCCTCGATACCCAGCTGGGCGGCGAAGGCCAGGTAGTCGGCCTTGATCTTCTCGAACACGGCCTGGTCGTAATTGACCAGATCCATCTTGTTCACCGCCACCAAGAGGTGGGGAATGTTCACCAGGTGGGCCAGGTAGGAGTGGCGCCGGGTCTGGGTCAGCACGCCCTTGCGCGCATCCACCAGGATGATGGCCAGGTTGGCGGTGGAGGCGGCGGTCACCATGTTGCGGGTGTACTGCTCGTGGCCCGGGGCATCGGCGATGATGTACTTGCGGGTGCCGGTGCTGAAGTAACGGTAGGCCACGTCGATGGTGATGCCCTGTTCCCGCTCGGCCTGCAGGCCGTCGGTGAGCAGGGAGAGGTCCACCGCTTCCATGCCGCGCTTCTGGGAAGTGCGCTCGATGGCGGAGAGGGTGTCGGCCAGGATGGTCTTGGTGTCGAACAGCAGGCGCCCGATCAGGGTGCTCTTGCCGTCGTCCACGCTGCCGCAGGTGAGGAAGCGCAGCAGACCGTGATCTTCAATTTTTTCGGGGGCGGACATCAGAAATACCCTTCCTTCTTACGCTGTTCCATGGAGGCCTCGCTGGTCTGGTCGTCCAGACGGGTGGCGCCCCGTTCGGTGATGGTGGTGGTGGCGGTTTCCAGGACGATCTTCTCCACCGTGTCGGCATCGGATTCCACCGGGGCGGTGCAGGAGATGTCGCCCACGGTGCGGAACCGCACCTGCAGGTCGATGATTTCCTCGCCGGCCTTGGGCAGGTTGGTCAGCTCGCCGGAAACCAGGGGCACATTGACCGGGACGATGGCGCCCTGGCGCATCACCACCGGGCGGGTGTGGGCGAAGTAGATGGAGGGCAGCTCCAGGCCTTCCCGCTCGATGTACTGCCAGACGTCCATTTCCGTCCAGTTGGAGATGGGGAAGGCGCGGATGTTCTCGCCCTTGTGGGCCCGGGCGTTGTAGAGGTTCCACAGTTCGGGGCGCTGGTTCTTCGGGTCCCATTGGCCGAACTCGTCGCGGAAGCTCATGATGCGCTCCTTGGCCCGGGCCTTTTCCTCGTCCCGGCGGGCGCCGCCGATGCAGCAGTCAAAACCGAATTCCTCGATGGCTTCGAGCAGGGTCACGGACTGGTGCTTGTTGCGGGATTCGCCCTCATGCTTGAGCACCACGGTGCCGCGCTTCATGGAATCTTCCACGGAGCGCACGATGAGGCGCTCGCCCAGCTCGGCGGCCCGCTTGTCGCGGAATTCCACCACTTCCTGGTAGTTGTGGCCGGTGTCGATGTGCATCAGGGGGAAGGGGAAACGGCCGGGGCGGAAGGCCTTTTCGGCGATGCGCAGCATGCAGATGGAGTCCTTGCCGCCGGAGAAGAGCAGCACCGGGTTGGCGCACTGGCCGGCCACTTCACGCATGATGTGAATGGCCTCCGCCTCGAGCCAGTCGAGGTGGGAGAGGGTTTGCTTGGTCAGAGTGGTCATTTTTCAGTACCGGGTCGCAACGTTTTCTAAGATCAGCGGAGCTTGCAGGTGAGGCCTACTTCTTGTGCAGGCCGCATTCCTTGGTCTCGGGATTCTCCCACCACCAGCGGCCGGAGCGGATGTCCTCACCGGGGGTGACGGAGCGGGTACAGGGGGCGCAGCCGATGCTGGGGTAGAACTGGTCGTGCAGCTTGTTGTAGGGCACGCCATTATCCAGCAGATAGGCCCACACTTCCTTCTCGCTCCAGTCGGCCAGGGGGTTGAACTTCTCCAGGCCGTTGGTTTCGTCGAACAGGCGCACCGCCAGGCCGTCCCGGGTGGCGGCCTGCTGGGCGCGCATGCCGGTGATCCAGGCCTGCTTGCCGGCCAGGGCCCGCTGCAGGGGCTCCACCTTGCGCACATAGCAACAGCCCTTGCGCAGCTCGATGGATTCGTAAAAGGCGTTGATGCCGTTGGCCCGCACGTATTCCTCGGTGAGATCGTGGCGGGGATAGAACACCTTCAGCTTCAAGCCGTAGTGCTGTTGCACGGCGGCCATCAGGTCGTAGGTTTCCAGGGGCAGGCGGCCCGTGTCCAGGGAGAAGATTTCGATGGGCAGGCCGGTCTTGACGATGAGGTCGGTCAGCACCATGTCCTCGGCCCCCAGGCTGTTGGCGAAGGTGGCCGGGGAGAAGTCCCGGGCGATCTGGGCCAGCAGGGTCTTGGCGGCTTCCGCCTTGGCCGCAGTGGCAGCCCGCAGCTCGTCGGAGACGCGGAACTGGGCGGGAATGACGCTCATGCGGCCCTCCGGCGGAAGAGGGGCTGGGGCTGGTCCACCGCAGCCTGGTAGGGGGTCTTGAAGGTGTCGAAGAGGGCCAGGGCCTTGTCGGCGTCCTTGTCGGCGCGCAGGGCGAAGGCGTCGATGCCGCAGCGGGCCATGAGGAACAGCTGGTCCGGCAGCACGTCGCCGATGGCGCGGATTTCGCCCTGGAAGTTGTAACGTTCCCGCAGCAGGCGGGCGGCGGAATAGCCGCGGCCATCGGTGAACTTGGGGAAATCCACGGCGATCACGGGCAGCCGGGCCAGATCGTCCACCAGGCCTTCCGGCCCTTCGCCGGCGGCCAGCCAGACGCCTACCGGGGCGGCAGGGCTGGAAGCGGCCAGCAGCGCGGACTTCCGGGTAGTCCAGACGGAGAGCGGCACCAGTACTGGGCCCTGGGGCAGGGCAATGGTGTCGGCCGTCTCGCCTTCGGCCAGGCGCAGCACGCTCCAGCTGTCTTCGACGACGGCGCGGTTCTTGATGATGCGGGTCATGGTCGTTCCTTTATTCCGTGTCGATGGGGTCAGGCAGCGTTCTTGCCCTTGAGGCGGTCGCCGTAAATCCGGGTCTTGAAGGGTTCCACACCCAGACGGTCCAGGGTGTCGATGAACAGTTCTTCCTCGTGGCGGTTTTCCAGGTACACCTGGATCAGCTTTTCCACCACCCCAGCCACTTCGTCGGCGGGGAAGGAGGGGCCGATGACCTTGCCCAGCAGGGCGTTGTTGCCCTGGCGGCCGCCCAGGGTGATCTGGTACCACTCCTCGTTGCCCTTATCCACGCCCAGCACGCCGATGTGGCCGACGTGGTGGTGGCCGCAGGAGTTCATGCAGCCGGAGATGTTGAGCTCGATGTCGCCGATGTCGTAGAGGTAGTCCAGGTCTTCGAATTTGGCCTGGATGGCGTTGGCGATGGGGATGGACTTGGCGTTGGCCAGGTCGCAGAAATCGCCGCCGGGGCAGCAGATCATGTCCGTGATGAGGCCGATGTTGGGGGTGGCCAGGCTCACCGCCTTGGCGTCTTCCCACAGGGCTTGCAGTTCGTCCTGGCGCACATCGGCCAGCACCAGATTCTGTTCGTGGGTGACCCGCACTTCGCCGAAGCTGTAGCGGTCGGCCAGATCAGCCACCCGCTCCATCTGCTGGTCGGTGACGTCGCCCGGGGCAGTGCCCGGCTTCTTCAGGGAGAGGGTGACGGAGGCGTAGCCCGGCACCCGGTGGGGGCGCACATTGCGCTCCACCCAGCGGGCGAAGGCGGGCAGTTCGGCCTGTGCCTGCACAAAGCCTTCGTCGATGGCCGGCAGCTGCACGTAGGCGGGGGGATTGAAGAAGGCCGCCACCCGGTCGTATTCGGCCTGGGTGAGGGTGGCCGGGCCGCCCTTGAGGTGGGCCCATTCGGCTTCCACCTGCTCGGCGAACTTCTCCACGCCCAGGGCCTGCACCAGGATCTTGATGCGGGCCTTGTAGGCGTTGTCGCGGCGGCCGTAACGGTTGTAGACCCGCAGAATGGCTTCGTTATAGGTGAGGATGTCCTGCCAGTGCAGGAACTCGCGCACCACTTGGCCGCGGATGGGGGTGCGCCCCAGGCCGCCACCGACGATGACGCGGAAGCCCACTTCGCCGGCTTCGTTCTTGCGGATGTGCAGGCCGATGTCGTGGAACCAGGTCAGGGCCCGGTCTTCCAGGGCGCCATTCACCGCGATCTTGAACTTGCGCGGCAGGAAGGCGAATTCCGGGTGGAAGGTGCTCCACTGGCGCAGCAGTTCGCACAGGGGGCGAGGGTCCAGGATTTCATCGGCGGCGACGCCGGCGAACTGGTCTGTGGTGACGTTGCGGATGCAGTTGCCGGAGGTCTGGATGGCGTGCATTTCCACTTCCGCCAGCTCCGCCAGGGCGTCTGGCACCCGCTCTACGGGGATCCAGTTGTACTGTAGGTTGTGGCGGGTGGTGAAGTGGGCGTAGCCCTTGTCGTAGTCCCGGGCGATCTTGGCCAGGCGGCGCAGCTGGGCGCTCGACAGCATGCCATAGGGCACGGCGACCCGGAACATGGGCGCATGGCGCTGGATGTAGAGGCCATTTTGCAGGCGCAGGGGGCGGAATTCATCGTCCGAAAGTTCCCCGGCTTTCCAGCGGCGGACCTGGTCGCGGAACTGGGCAACCCGTTCCTGGACGAGGGCGTGATCGTATTGGTCGTAACGGTACATAAGGGCCTCGGGATTACTTTTAATGGGCAATGAGCTTGGCGCCGATCAGCACCAGCATGGTGGCCAGGATGGGGCGCAGGATTTTATCCGGAACCTTGGCCGAAATGTGGCTGCCAACCCAGATGCCAGGAAGGGAGCCGACCAGCAGAGCAGACAGCAGGTGCCAATCCACGCTGCCGAGCATCCAGTGGCCGGTACCCGCCACCAGGGTGAGGGGCACAGCGTGGGCTACGTCGCTGCCGACGATGCGCACGGCGGGCAGCTTGGGGTAGAGAAAGAAGAGGGCGGCTACACCCAGGGCACCGGCGCCAACGGAGGAAATGGAAACCAGCACCCCCAGGGTGGCGCCGACGGCAATGGTGATGGGCGTGTGATGCCGCTGCACGAAGGAAGTTTCGTGGCTCAGGGCATAGGACTGCAACTTCTGGCGGAAGATGATGGCGCAGGCGGTGAGCAGCAGGGCGATGCCCAGGCCAATGGAGATCAGGCCGGTGGTTTCCGGGCCCTGCTTGGGCAGGTGGGCCAGGGCGTACAGGGTGATGGCAGTGGCAGGCATGCTGCCGGCAGCCAGCAGGCCGACGATACGCCATTCCACGTGGCCCTTGCGCGAATGCACCACGGTGCCGCCGGCCTTGGTGACGGCGGCGTAGAGCAGGTCGGTGCCCACGGCGGTGGCCGGGTGGATGCCGAACAGGAGGACCAGCAGGGGAGTCATGAGGGAGCCGCCGCCAACGCCCGTCAAACCGACAATGGCGCCGACCACGAATCCAGAGAGGGTATACAGCCAGTCCATGATGCGCCTAGTCGTGAAGTGGGGCGCATCGTAACAGCCGTTTATTGGCCTCAAAAGAATATCGTGCTACATTGATATAACCTAAAGTTATTAACAGGCTATCGTCATGAAGCTGCAGCAGCTGCGATATCTCGTCGAAGTTTCCCGCCGCGGACTCAACGTTTCCGAAGCGGCGGAAGCACTTTACACCTCCCAGCCCGGGGTTTCCAAGCAGATCAAGATGCTCGAGGACGAACTGGGCATCATTGTCTTCGAACGCAGCGGCAAGCGCCTGACCGGCATTACCGAACCCGGCAAGGCGGTGCTGGAGATTTCCAACCGCATCCTGCGGGAGGCGGAAAACCTCAAGCGGGTGGGCGAGGAATACGCCGGTGGCGACTCCGGCAGCATGATCATTGCCACCACCCATACCCAGGCCCGCTATGCGCTACCCCAGGTGGTGAAGCGCTTTACCGAGCGTTATCCCCGGGTGCGCCTCTCCCTGCATCAGGGTAGCCCGACCCAGATCGCCGAATGGGCTGCCAACGGCGAGGCCGACATCGCCATCGCTACCGAGGCCTTGGACCATGTGCCCAATCTGGTGACCATGCCCTGCTACCAGTGGTCCCATTGCGTCATTGCCCCCACCGGCCATCCGATCCTGGAGCAGGGGCCGCTGTCCTTGGCAGTACTGGCGCGTTTCCCCCTCATTACCTACGATCCGGCCTTTACCGGTGGCGGGCGCATCAGCAGTGCCTTCGAGCGCCACGGCCTGACGCCGAATGTGGTGCTCTCCGCCATCGATGCGGATGTGATCAAGACCTACGTCAGCCTAGGTCTGGGTCTGGGCATCATCGCCCGCATCGCCTTCGATCCCGAGCGGGACGGTAGCCAGGGTGGCCTGGTGGCCTTGGATGCGGGGCATCTGTTCGAGTCCAACACCACTCGCCTGGCGCTGCGCCGGGGCACCTATCTGCGGCGCTACGAGTACGACTTCATCGAACTCTTCGCCCCCCATCTGACCCGCAAGGCCGTGGAGAAGTCCATGGAAGGTGCGCTCTCCGGCGCAGCGGGTCGGGGCGAGGACGAATACCAGCTCTGACCGTACCGAGCCCCGGGCAGCCAGCTGCCATGGGTGTTTGACCGAGGCGAGGACACATGTCTGCCATGCCCCCTTTTGTCGATTCCCTGCCAAATTGTCTTGGGTTAGGGTCGGGGCTCTTCGTCCAGGCTGCGGTTTTCCTTGATTTTCCGTGAAAAACCGTGCCATAATCGTCGGCTTTCCAACCTTGTCCTACCGCGAACGCATGGCGGAGGGCTGTTAGCCAAAAGGAGAATTCATGCGCCATTACGAAATCGTATTTATCGTCCATCCGGACCAGAGCGAGCAGGTTCCGGCCATGGTCGAACGCTACCGTTCGATCGTGACCACCCGCAGCGGCGTGATCCACCGTCTGGAAGACTGGGGCCGTCGTCAGCTGGCTTACCCGATCCAGAAGGTTCACAAAGCCCACTACGTGCTGATGAACATCGAGTGCGACGGCGAGACCCTGAACGAACTGGAGCATTCCTTCAAGTTCAACGACGCCGTGCTGCGTCACCTCACCGTCAAGACCAAGGCTGCTACGACCACTCCTTCTCCCATGATGAAGGAAGAGAAGTCCAAGTCCCTGCTGGATGGCAAGGCTGAAGCCCCTGCCGCCGAAGCGACCCCGGCTGCCTAATTAATCGTTGGCTGCCACGAAGCTGGTTGATAACCGCGTTGTAATCACCGGGACGCTGATCGAACACAAACCCTTGCGTTACACCCCCGCCGGCGTGCCGGTGAGCGAAGGGCGCCTGCGCCACGAATCAGAAATGATCGAAGCCGGCCACCCCCGCAAGGTTGAGTGTGAAATCAACGTCGTTGCCCTGGGAACCACAGCCAAATGGCTGCAGGACGCCGGGCTCGGCAAGGCGGTAAGGCTCGAAGGGTTTTTGGCCCTGAAGAGCAGAAACAGCCGGCAGCCCATGTTGCACGTAGAACGAATCGAATTTTTGGAAGGAAATGAAAATGGCTCGACCGTTTTTCAAGAAGAAGGACGATGACAAGAAAAAGCGCCGCGGTGGCGGTATGTTCAAGCGCCGCAAGTTCTGCCGCTTCACTGCCGAGAAGATCGTTGAGATCGACTACAAGGACGTGGACCTGCTGAAGGACTTCATCGCTGAAAACGCCAAGATCATGCCGGCTCGTCTGACCGGCACCAAGGCCCACTACCAGCGTCAGCTGGGCGTCGCTGTGAAGCGTGCTCGCTACCTGGCCCTGCTGCCCTACACCGACAACCACGTTTAATCGGGAGAGAGAAACATGCAAATCATTCTTCTGGAAAAGGTTGTCAACCTGGGTAACCTGGGCGACGTGGTCAAGGTCAAGGACGGCTACGCCCGTAACTTCCTGATCCCCCAGCGCAAGGCCAAGCGTGCTACTCCCGCTGCCCTGGCTGAATTCGAAGTCAAGCGCGCCGAGCTGGAAAAGGCTCAGGCTGACAAGCTGGCCGCTGCCGAAGCCCAAGCCGGTCAATTGAACGGCCTGATGGTTCAGATCAGCCGTAAGGCCGGTATGGATGGCCGTCTGTTTGGTTCCGTGTCCAACTTCGACATCGCCGAAGCCCTGGAAGCCCAAGGCCACAAGGTGGAGAAGTCCACCATCCGCATGCCCAACGGCCACCTCAAGGCCATCGGTGACTACCCCATCGATGTCGCTCTGCACACCGACGTGATCGCTCAGATCACCGTCTCCGTTCTCGGCGAGCACTAAGCAGCGGCAGCGCCTTCGCGGGCGCTTCCCCAGAAAGGCCTTGCGGATTCGTCCTGCAAGGCCTTTTTCTTTTCTGCCGCCATTCCCGTTCCTTCGATGTCGCCAATGCAATCGCGGGCAAGGGTAGAATTGCCCATCCCCGATACAGGCCCTGCCATGAACAAGCCCCGCCGTTTCTCCCGTTCCGATTCCCTGGATTCCACCGACCCTGTGCTTGCCCAGCTGCGGGTGCCACCCCATTCCGTGGAAGCGGAGCAGTCCCTGCTAGGTGGCTTGCTGCTGGATAACCAGGCCTGGGACAAGGTAGGTGACATGGTGACGGAGACCGACTTCTATCGGGACGAACACCGCCGCATCTTCCGCCAGGTCCAGCGTCTCCTTTCCATCGGCAAGCCGGCGGACGTGGTGACCGTTTCCGAAGCCCTGGATGCGGCCGGGGAGAGCGAACATACCGGCGGCCTGGCTTATCTGGGGGAACTGGCCGCCAATACGCCTTCCGCCTCCAATATCCGCCGCTATGCGGAAATCGTGCGGGAGCGGGCCATCCTGCGCCAGCTGGTGACCGCGGGGGACGAAATTGCCTCCAGCGCCCTCAACCCCCTGGGGCGGGATGCCAAGTCCCTGCTCGACGAGGCCGAGTCCCGGGTCTTCGAGATTGCTGAAAAGGGCGCCTTGTCCCAGCAGGGCTTTGTGCACATCAATCCCCTGCTCAACGAGGTGGTGCAGAAAATTGAAGAACTGCACGACCGGGACAATCCCTCGGACATTACCGGCGTGTCTACCGGCTTCATCGACCTGGACCAGAAAACCTCCGGCCTGCAGCCTGGCGACCTGATCATCGTCGCCGGCCGTCCTTCCATGGGTAAGACTGCCTTTGCCCTCAACATCGCCGAATATGTGGCGGTGGAGCAGGGCCTGCCGGTCGGGGTGTTTTCCATGGAAATGGGCGGCGCCCAGCTGGCCATGCGGATGCTGGCCTCCCTGGGTAAGCTCAATTCCCACAACCTGCGTACCGGCCGCCTGGACGACGACGAGTGGGGCCGTCTTTCCTTTGCCCTCGGCAAGATGCACGAGAAGCCCCTCTACATTGACGAGACCGGTGGTTTGAATCCGCTCGATCTGCGGGCCCGGGCGCGACGCCTGGCGCGCCAGTACGGCGGCAAGCTGGGCCTGATCGTCATCGACTACCTGCAGTTGATGGTGTCGGCCAAGGCCGGCGGTGGCGAGAACCGGGCGACGGAAGTGTCGGAAATTTCCCGCGCCCTGAAATCCCTGGCCAAGGAGTTGTCGGTACCGGTGATCGCGCTGTCACAGCTTTCCCGGAAGGTGGAAGAGCGGACCGACAAGCGTCCCATGATGTCCGACTTGCGGGAATCCGGCGCTATCGAGCAGGATGCGGACGTCATCATGATGATGTACCGGGATGAGTACTACAACAAGGAAAGCGAGAACAACAAGGGCATGGCCGAGGTCATCATCGGCAAGCAGCGTAACGGCCCCACGGGCACGGTGCACCTCACCTTCCTTGGGGAATACACCCGCTTCGAGAATTCCGCCTACCGGGGCAGCAGCGGCCCCGAATACTGATCCTGTTGGTGTGTGGTGGGCGCACCTGGAAATCAGCCATGAAAACCCTGCTGATCATTTACCACTCCCAGACCGGCGGCGCAGCTGCCATGGCCAGGGCGGCAGCCGCAGGCGCGGCGGGGGAGGGCGGCGTGGTGGTGCGTCTCTGCCAGGCGGAAGACGTGGGGCCCGCCGACGCCATTGCGGCTGATGCTTTCATCTTCGTCACGCCGGAGTACTTGGGCAGCATGGCGGGGCGTCTGAAGGACTTTTTTGACCGCAGTTATTACGACGCCCTGGATCAGCTCAACGGCCGCCCCTACGTCCTGCTGGTGTGTGCCGGCAGCGACGGCCAGGGGGCCGTGCGGCAGGTGGAGCGGATCGCTGCTGGCTGGCGTCTCAAAGCCATTTGTGCGCCGTTGATCGTCTGTACCCGGGCCCAGACCCGGGAGGCCATCCAGGCGCCAAAAATCCTCGATCCGGCCGACCTGCAGCGCTGTGCCGACACCGGAGCCGCCCTGGCGGCAGGGCTGGCCCTCGGCATCTACTGAGTCATCAGTTTTCGCTGGGGTGGGCTTCCAGGCTGATGTTGGCCTGGCGGTTGATCAGGCGGACGCTGCCATCCCGTTCCACCTGGCCCAGCAATGGGCGATCCACGACAGACAGGCTTTCTCCCGGGCCCAGGGGCAGGCGTACGCCATCGCCGCTGAAATAGGCCGCCCAGTTCATTTCCCAGAAACCGAAAAGACGCTTGCGCAGGGAGCCGCTGTCGCCATCCCGGCGCTGGGCCAGCACCGCGTCGGCCGGGTCCACTGGAATCCAGCCATAGAAGGGAGCATGGAATTCAGCACGCCAATGCTGGGCGGCGGAGACATCCCCGCTGGCACCGAGGCTGGCGGACTGGCGGGAGGGGCCGATACGCTGGCCGCTGACCCGCCGTGCCGGAATGCCGGTGGCCCGACAGAGGGCGACAAAGACGCCGGCCAAGCCGGCACCGCCGTCGTTCTGGGCGCAGAGGGATTTTTGCACCGACTCGGGGACGCCATTACAGCTCAGGCCGTGGTCCACCACCCAGTCGTAGATGGCCAGGGCCTGGGGCATGGGTTCCCGGATACGGCCGGTGACGCGGTCTGCTAGGTCCGCAATGACATCCTGGGGCCAGGGGCCGGCCGGGGCGAGATTGAGGTTGAGCACGTCCTCGGATTCGGTGGAGGTGCCGCGGCGGGTGATGTCGAAGAGGCGCTGGCGGGTACCCAGACGCAAGCGCAGTTCCGCAGCCGGCGCCCGGCTGCCGGCCGGCCATTCGGCAAAGAAGGTGAGCAGGCCGCTGTCGCCATCCCGGCGCAGGCCAGCCTTGGCGTAATTGCCCTGCCAATCCATGTCTTCCACCCGCTGCCATTCGTTTTCCTGGGGCAGGGGAATCCACGCCCGCAGAGGCTGGGTGTTGTCGGGGGCACCAACCTTCACCACCAGATCGTAGTGGCGCCAGGATTGCTGGCGGGGCAGGGGCAGGGCGGCTGGTCGCATGCCACCCACGTGGCCGCTGACCGGGCCGCTGGCGGCGCCGCGGGGATTGCCGGCAGGGGCACGCAAGCCGGCCTTGGCGGACGGTTTGCCGGCTGCAGCAGTCTTGGCATTGGGCTTGGCAACAGGCTTCTTGGTTGCCTTGGGGTCAGGTTTGGGGCTGGAATTGGTTTTCTTGGCAGCCAGAACGCTGCCAGGCGCGACGGCAAGGCCGCCAGCCAGTGCGAGAAAGGCACGGCGCTTCATGCTCATTCCTCCGTAAAAACTAAAGCCGCACTGACGTGCGGCTTTAGGGGGATGAAAACTGAAAAAAATTATAGCACTTCGGCCGCGTGGTCCGCCAAACGGGAGCGCTCGCCCCGTTGCAGGGTGATGTGGCCCGAATGGTCCCATCCCTTGAAGCGATCCACCACATAGGTGAGACCGGAAGAACCTTCGGTCAGGTAAGGCGTGTCGATCTGGGCGATGTTGCCCAGGCAGACCACCTTGGTGCCGGGGCCGGCCCGGGTGATCAGGGTTTTCATCTGTTTCGGCGTCAGGTTCTGGGCTTCATCGATGATCAGGTACTTGTTGATGAAGGTGCGGCCCCGCATGAAGTTGAGGGACTTGACCTTGATGCGGCTGCGGATCAGGTCCCGGGTGGCGGCACGGCCCCAGTCGCCGGCCTCGTCATCGGTCTTGTTGAGCACGTCCAGATTGTCTTCCAGGGCGCCCATCCAGGGGGCCATTTTCTCTTCCTCGGTGCCGGGCAGAAAGCCGATGTCCTCGCCTACCGGCACCGTCACCCGGGTCATGATGATTTCGGAATACTGCTTCGTTTCCAGTACCTGAGTCAGGCCAGCGGCCAGGGTCAGCAGGGTCTTGCCGGTGCCGGCCTGGCCCAGCAGGGTGATGAAATCCACCTCCGGGTCCATCAGCAGGTTGAGGGCGAAGTTCTGTTCCCGGTTGCGGGCGGTGATGCCCCAGACGTTGTTCTTAGGGTGGGTGAAGTCGATCAGGGTTTCCAGCTCGGCTGTCTTCCCCGAAACGCTGCGCACCAGGGCGTAGAGAGGCTGCGCGCCTTCTTGATAGACGAACTCATTGATCAGCAACTGGGAGCAGAGGGGGCCCTTGATGCGGTAATAGGTGCGGCCCTCCCGCTTGCCCGATTCCATACCCTGACCGTGCTTTTCCCAGAAATCCGCCGGTAGCTCACGCACGCCGGTGTACAGCAGGTCGGTGTCTTCCAGAACCTTGTCGTTGAAGTAATCCTCGGCCGCCAGACCCAGGGTGCGGGCCTTGATGCGCATGTTGATGTCTTTCGACACCAGGATCACCGAGCGCTTGGGATGGCGCCGCTGCAGGTGGAAGACGACAGCCAGGATCTGGTTGTCGTACTTGGCGGTGGGCAGGGCCTGGGGCAGTTCGGAACTGATGGCCTCGGTCTGCAGGAAGAGGTGGCCGGTGGCCAGCTTGCTTGACGGCGTTTCCAGGGCAATACCGGACTCGATCTCGTCGCCGGCATGGGCCAGGATGTCGTCCAGGGTGCGGCTCGCCTGGCGGGCGTTGCGGGCGATTTCCGACATGCCCTTCTTGTTGTTGTCCAGTTCCTCCAGCACCATCATGGGCAGGAAGACGTCGTGCTCCTCGAAACGGAACAGGCTGGTGGGGTCGTGCATGAGCACGTTGGTGTCGAGGACAAAAATCTTGCAGCGGGACGATGCGGAGGTGGAGGAAGCTACCGTTTTACTGCTCGCGGCGGGTTTGCGGGCCATGGGGGCGTCCTGTCTGGTTGAACGTCGTTTTAAAGGGACTGCACGAACTCGAGCACTTCCTGGGCATGGCCGGGGACCTTGATGCCGCGCCATTCCTTGCGCAGCACGCCGGCACTGTCGATGACAAAAGTACTGCGTTCGATACCACGCACTTCTTTGCCATACATTTTCTTCAGCTTCATGACAGCGAACATCTGGCACAGCACTTCCTCGCCATCGGAAATGAGGTCAAACGGGAGGTTCTGCTTGGTGCGGAAATTGTCGTGGGAGCGCAAGGAATCCCGGGAAACCCCCAGCACCCGCGTGCCAGCGGCCTGGAAAGACGGGTAGAGGTCGCGGAACTGCTGGGCCTCGGTGGTGCAGCCGGGCGTGCTGTCCTTGGGGTAGAAATACAGGACGATGTGCTGGCCACGTTGGGCCGAGAGGGTGAAGGGGGAGTCGCCGGTGGCCGGCAGGGTGAAATCGGCGACGGGGGTATCAAGAATGGCTTGGGGAAGGGGGCTGGGGCTCATGTTGTTCTCCATGATTGATGCCCCATTGTTGGGGGAAAGGCCGGCGGCGGTCAACAATCCGCCGGGCTTTCCGCGCCTGCCAGGTTGTGCCCGGGCGGCTCAGGCGGCGAGGAACTCCGGCCCCTGGATCATCTGTCCGGCCTGCTCCGGCAGATCGCTGCGCAGGACCTGGCAGCGGGGCAGGGCATCCTGGTCCAGGCCGGCGGCCAGCTGGCGGCAGGCCACCAGGGCATAGCCCTGTTCCTTCCATCCTTCCAGCAGTTTTTCGAAAACCGGCAGAAACTTCATGCCTTCCAGTTCCGCATGCAGGGTGAAGACGTGGCCGGCGGCCGGCGGGTTGCGGGTCTCCAGGAGCAGGCGGTCTGCCACGTTATCGGCGGTAATGTCGCCCTGGCCGATGAGTTCATCCAGGGGGGGCAGGGTGGTGGGCAACTGCGGGCAGGCCACCAGTTCGCCTTCCACTACCGGCAGGAAGGGGCCGGTGCCCCGGGTGTCGCTGCCGTAAGCCAGGCCGAGGCGTTGGGTCAGGCGCAGGGCGTGGCGGTTCATCAGCCAGCCGGTGGCGCCATGTACGGTGGGGCGCTGGCCGAGGATGTCTTCGTAGCGTTTGGCTGCCTTGGCCATTTCCACTTCCACCCAGGCATTGGCGGCGTCGCCGATGCGCAACTGCCAGTCGGCCCGGTCCCAGCTCTGGATGCCGGTTTCGAATCCGGCCTCATGAACGGCCTTGAGGATGTGGGCGCAGCGCCGGCCGATGTCCGGGGCCGGCAGGAAGGTGCCGTAGAGCAGGCTGGTAAAACCATAGCGCTCCCGCCGGGAGATGGGCTTGCTGGCGGATTTCCCTTTCTTCCGACTACCGGCCGGGCGCGGCTGCCGCGGCGTCTTGCCGGTATTGTCAGGGCCGAGGGAGAACAGGAAGGTGGCCTGGGCGCCGTGCTTTTGCAGCAGTTCCACCAGGCGGGGCACGCCGCTGCGGGTGCCGCGCAGGGTGTCGACGTTGATTTTCAGGGCGAGTTGAGGGCTGGACATGGCGAAAAGATGCCTGGATAGAGCGGAGAGGTGCGGATTGTAAAAGCAATCCGGCGTCTTGCGGGGGCCGTCTGGGGCTGGCCGGCAGGAATGGGAGAGAAGGGGAGTGCGGAGGGCGCGGGGAGGGGAAACGGGAGGGCGGGAGCAAAGCCGCGGGAAAAATAACGCGCTCCGACATTCGACCGGGCGAACACCCCCGAAAAACGCCGGCGCGCGTTCAAGGTACAACTGTCCTGCTTGGAGGAGAGGACAGCCTTCATTGTAAGGGATTCTCCTGACGCGCTACTGACTTGCAGGAGATCAGGCGGTACGGGTGATGACGTAAACGCCCAGGACGATCAGGCCGATGCCCGCCAGCTTCTCCAGGGAGAGGGCCTCGCCGAACCAGTGCCAGGCGATGAAGGCGTTGATGACGTAGCCAATGGAAAGCATGGGGTAGGCGATGGAGACCGGTACCCGGGAGAGGGCCATGATCCACACCACCAGGCTGACGCCATAGGCGGCCATGCCGCTGAGAATGTAGGGATTGAAGGCCAGCTTGAGGCCGATGGGCAGGACATTGTCCAGGTGGAATTCGAAATGGCCCACGGCATTGGTGCCGGCCTTGAGCAGCAACTGGCCGGCGGCGTTGAGAATGACCCCGGTGAGGATCAGGGCAAAGGCGATCGGGCTCACAGAGGGCTCACGGGGTGACCGAATCCTGCAACAGGGCGCAGCCGACACTGCGGCCTTCGGCGGCGAGGATATTGTAGGTGCGGCAGGCAGCCTGGGTATTCATCACCTCCAGGCCGATACCAGCCCGCATCAGGCCTTGCAGCAGTTGGGGATGAGGGAAGCGCTGCCTGGCGCCGGTGCCGAGAATCATGATCTCCACCCCCAACTCCGCCAGGGCATCGAAATCGGCCTGGCTCAGGGTTTCGAAGGTGGCCTGGGTCCAATCCCGGATCAGCCGCCGGGGCAGCACCACCAGATTGCCCTGCAGGCGGTTGCCGTTGATGGCCACGTAGTCGTCGCCATAGCCGGAAAAGGCGTAATGGCCGTCAGTATTGTCGCGATGGAGCTTCATGGTCGGCTGCGGTGCACAAACCGGGGAAGAAAGGGTAGGATTATAGCCTTTTTACGCGCCCGTCCGGCCCGGCCGGCGCGTTGCCGACAGCCGGATTTACCTGCCCCCATGAAAGACTTTCCCCGCATCAAGCGCCTGCCGCCTTACGTATTCAACATCACTGCTGAGTTGAAGATGGCCGCGCGTCGCCGCGGTGAAGACATCATCGACATGTCCATGGGCAACCCGGACGGCGCCACGCCGAAACACATTGTGGACAAGATGGTGGACGCCACCCAGCGCGGCGACACCCACGGCTATTCCGTTTCCAAGGGTATCCCCCGCCTGCGCAAGGCCATCTGCGACTGGTACCTGCGCCGCTACAACGTGGCCTTCGACCCGGACAGCGAAGCCGTGGTCACCATCGGCTCCAAGGAGGGCCTGGCCCACCTCATGCTGGCCACTCTGGACCGGGGCGACACGGTGCTGGTGCCCAATCCCAGCTACCCCATCCACATCTACGGCGCCATCATCGCCGGGGCCAACACCCGCTCGGTGCGCATGACCGACGATGTGGATTTCTTCGAAGAATTGCAGCGGGCCATCCGGGAATGCACGCCCAAGCCAAAAATGATGATCCTGGGCTTTCCCAGCAACCCCACGGCGCGCTGCGTCGAACTCGACTTCTTCGAGCGGGTGGTGGCCCTGGCCAAGGAACACGACATCCTGGTGGTGCATGACTTGGCCTACGCCGACATCGTCTTCGACGGCTACCGCGCCCCCTCCATCATGGAAGTGCCCGGCGCCCGGGACGTGGCGGTGGAATTCTTCACCATGTCCAAGAGCTACAACATGGCCGGCTGGCGCGTCGGCTACATGGTGGGCAACAAGGACCTGTGCGCCGCCCTGGCCCGCATCAAGAGCTACCACGACTACGGCACCTTCACGCCGATCCAGGTGGCCTCGGTGATCGCCCTGGACGGCCCCCAGGACTGTGTGGAAGAAGTGCGCCAGACCTACGAACTGCGCCGCAACGTGCTGGCCAAGGGGCTGCACGAGGCGGGCTGGATGGTGGAGGTGCCCAAGGCCTCCATGTACATCTGGGCCAAGATTCCCGAGCCCTACGCCCACCTGGGCTCCCTGGAATTCGCCAAGAAGCTACTGGCGGAGGCCAAGGTAGCCGTCTCCCCGGGCATCGGCTTCGGCGATTACGGCGACGACCATGTGCGTTTCGCCCTGATCGAGAACGAGGCCCGTACCCGCCAGGCTGTGCGCGGCATCAAGGACATGTTCCGTAAGGACGGCCTGCTCAAGTAAGAAGCCGGCGGCACAATAAAACTGAATTGATCTTCGTCCGGCTCCGCCGGCAACCCCGCAGGAAAACAAAGTGCGACCCATCAAGAAATCCGCCAAGCTCGACAACGTCTGCTACGACATCCGCGGCCCCGTGCTGGAAAAGGCCAAGCAGATGGAAGAGGACGGCCACAAGATCATCAAGCTCAACATCGGCAACCTGGCCTCCTTCGGCTTCGACGCGCCGGAAGAAATCCAGCAGGACATGATCCGCAACCTGCCCAATTCGGCGGGCTATTCCGACTCCAAGGGCATCTTCGCGGCACGCAAGGCCATCATGCACTACGCCCAGCAGAAGAAGGTCAAGGGCGTGGGCCTGGAAGACATCTACGTGGGCAACGGCGTTTCCGAACTGATCGTCATGGCCATGAACGCCCTGCTCAACCCGGGCGACGAAGTGCTGGTGCCGGCTCCCGACTACCCCCTGTGGACCGCCGCCGTCAGCCTTTCCGGTGGCACGCCGCGGCACTATATCTGCGACGAAGGTGCCGGCTGGCTGCCTGACCTGGACGACATCCGGGCCAAGATCACCGAGAACACCCGGGCCATCGTCATCATCAACCCCAACAACCCCACCGGCGCCCTCTACCCCGACGACCTGCTCAAGGAAATCGTCGAGATCGCCCGTCAGAACAATCTGATCATTTACGCCGACGAGGTGTACGACAAGGTGCTTTACGATGGCGTTGAACACACCGCCATCGGCTCCCTCTCGGAAGACGTGCTGACCATCAGCTTCAACGGCCTCTCCAAGAACTATCGCTCCTGTGGCTACCGGGCCGGCTGGATGATGGTTTCCGGCGACCGTCGCCCCGCCGCCGACTACATCGAAGGCCTCAACATGCTGGCCTCCATGCGTCTGTGCGCAAACGTGCCCGGCCAGTGGGCCATCCAGACCGCTCTGGGCGGCTACCAGAGCATCAATGACCTGGTTTCTGAAGGCGGTCGCATGCGCCGCCAGCGGGACATCGCCCACGAGCTGATCACCTCCATTCCCGGGGTCTCCTGCGTCAAGCCCAAGGCCACCCTGTACATGTTCCCCCGCCTGGATCCCAAGGTTTACCCGATCCAGGACGACCAGCAGTTCATTGCCGAACTGCTGCAAGAAGAAAAGGTGCTGCTGGTCCAGGGCACCGGCTTCAACTGGCCCGATCCGGATCACTTCCGCCTGGTCTTCCTGCCCCATGTGGACGACCTCAAGGATGCCGTCGGGCGTATCGACCGTTTCCTGGCCGGTTACCGCAAGCGCCATGGCACTTGATGGCAACTGACCACCCCCGATTTTTCCAACCACGATAATTAACTCAGCAACTAGGGATCTTGCATATGAAAGCGATCAACGTCGGCCTGCTCGGCATCGGTACCGTCGGTGGCGGCACCTTCACCGTCCTCAAACGTAATGCGGAAGAAATTACCCGCCGGGCCGGCCGTCCCATCGAAATTACCATGGTGGCCGATCGTAATCTGGACCTGGCCCGCCAGGTCACCGGCGGCGCCTGCAAGGTCACCGACGACGCCTTCGCCGTGGTCACCGATCCCAATGTGGACATCGTCGTCGAACTGATCGGCGGCTACGGCGTGGCCAAGGACCTGGTCATGAAGGCCATCGAGAATGGCAAGCACGTGGTCACCGCCAACAAGGCCCTGCTGGCCACCCACGGCAACGAAATCTTCGCCGCTGCCCAGAAGAAGGGCGTCATCGTCGCCTTCGAAGCCGCCGTGGCCGGTGGTATCCCCATCATCAAGGCCCTGCGCGAAGGCCTCTCCGCCAACCGCATCGAGTGGGTCGCCGGCATCATCAACGGCACCACCAACTTCATCCTCTCCGAGATGCGCGACAAGGGCCTGTCCTTTGCCGACGTGCTGAAGGAAGCCCAGCGTCTGGGCTATGCCGAAGCCGACCCCACCTTCGACGTGGAAGGCGTGGACGCAGCCCACAAGCTGACCATCATGTCCGCCATCGCCTTCGGCATCCCCATGAGCTTCGACAAGGCCCACGTGGAAGGCATCACCAAGCTGGATGCCATCGACATCAAGTACGCCGAGCAGCTGGGCTACCGCATCAAGTTGTTGGGCGTGACCAAGCGCACCCCAGAAGGAGTGGAACTGCGCGTGCATCCCACTCTGATCCCGGAAAAGCGCCTCATCGCCAACGTGGAAGGCGCCATGAACGCAGTGCTGGTGAAGGGCGACGCCGTCGGCGCCACCCTCTACTACGGCAAGGGTGCCGGTGCCGAGCCCACCGCTTCCGCCGTCATCGCCGACCTGGTGGATGTCACCCGCCTGCACACCTCCGATCCGGAACACCGGGTGCCCCACCTGGCCTTCCAGCCGGACGCCGTGGTGGACCTGCCGATCCTGCCCCTGGCCGAAGTGCAGACCGCCTACTACCTGCGCCTGCGGGTGGAAGACAAGCCCGGCGTGCTGGCCGACATCACCCGCATCCTGGCCGACCAGTCCATCTCCATCGACGCCATGATCCAGAAGGAGCCGGGCGAGGGCGAAGTGCAGACCGACATCATCCTGCTGACCCATGTCACCCGGGAAAAGAACGTCGACGCCGCCATCGCCAAGATTGAGGCCCTGGCTGCCGTGCAAGGCCAGGTCACCCGCCTGCGTCTGGAAGAGCTGCAGTAAGCCTGCCGCTATTTGCCCAGGTAGTCGTCTGCTACCCCTGCGAAACCCCTGCCCGGTGCAGGGGTTTCGCCTATCTGGATCAAAGACTTGCCTGCCTCGCAGGGTCAGAATCGCAACCTCGATTCACCCCACACGAGGACAAAAACCATGCATGCCTGCGACCACCCCACTCCCGAAGCCATCTATCCCTTTGACGCCCGCGGCGTCGCCAAGCGTTTCCGCCATGCCGCCATTTTCGGCGCCTTTGATTCCCTGATTCCTGGCGAAACCATGCGTTTCTGCAACGACCACGATCCCCTGCCGCTCCTCAACCAGCTGCTGACCCGCTACGGCGACGGCATTGCCATCGCCTATGTGCAGCGCGAACCGGGCGCCATCGTTATCGACTTCACCAAGCAGGGCTGAACGGCGGACGTCGAGCTTACCGTAGTAGGCGCAGCACGCCGGCGGCCGAGGCATTGGCCTGGCTAAGGGCGGCGATGCCGGCCTGCTGGATGATCTGGTTGCGGGTTCGGATGGCGAACTCGTTGGCGAAGTCCGTATCGGTAATGCGGCTGCGGGAAGCTCCGACGTTTTCCATGAAACTCTGCAGGCCCGCCACCACGCTGGTAAAGCGGTTTTGTACCGCTCCAAAGGTGGCGCGGACATTGGCTACCTTGGCAATGTCCATATCCACATCGCCAATGGCCGCGGCGGCAAAGGCCTGATTGGTGATATTGACGGTACCGGTCGCCGTAATGTCCTGGTAGTAGGCGTAGAGGCCGGAGCCGCTGCTGATCCAGCCATAGCCCGAAGCTGCACTGGCCGTGGCGCTGTTCATGGCCGCATAAGTGCCGGCCACGTTGCCGCCGTTGCCGTTGTAGGCATCCTCCGCTGCTTTGTAGATGGCCCAGGCCGCATCCTGGGCTGGTGTTCCGGAAGCGAAGCCGGTCACCGAGTAGGTATTGGGTCCCACATTTGTGACTAGGCCGTTGGGAATGAACTGGCGCAATGCCTGGTCGGCCGCCATCATGGCAGCCAGAGCGCTGCCGCCGCTCTGCACTGCACTTTGTACTGCGCCGGCAGCTTTGGCCCCAGGGCTTGGACTGCCCAGGGACTGGGCGAGATCGGTCGTCAGCAGGCCCACCTGATGGCCTGGGCCGCCGCTGTAGCCGATCTGATAGGTGAGGGTGGCGGTGCCGGAAAGCAGACGGGCACCGTTGTATTCCGTGGTCTGAACGGTACGGCTGATTTCCTGAGTGAGCTGGTCTACTTCCTTTTGCAGCTGGGAACGGTTGTTGTCCGTGATGGAGCCGTTGGCAGCTTGTACGGCAATTTCCCGGATGCGTTGCAAGTTGCCGCTGATCTGGCCAAGGGCCGTTTCGGCAATCTGGCCCATGGAGATACCGTCGTTGGCGTTGCGTATGGCCTGATCGGTCCCTTTCATCACTGAATTCAGACGTTCCGCCACGGCCATGCCGGCACTGTCGTCCCGGGCGCTGTTGATGCCCAGACCCGACGACAGCCGTTGTAGGGAAAGCCCCAGGGCCGACGACGAGCGCGCCAAGTTTCGCAGCACCTGGTGTGCGAGAACGTTGGTGTTGACGGTCAAAGGCATGGGGCGCTCGGTTCAGGGGCGGCGAGATGGTGAACAGAAAAAGGGCTTACCTTTAACGGATACGTACGGCGAAACTTGAATGACACGTACGGCCTATGCTGTCGCCACAGCTGGCGATAGGTGCCCTGGGGCAGCTACGGCAGGGGCCGGCCGTGGTATCCTCTCGCCCTTCCTTAAGTCCTTGAACCTCCCGGATTTTCCATGCGCTATCTGTCTACCCGCGGCGATGCTGCATCCTCCCCGAGCCAATCCTTCTGCGACATCCTCCTCGGCGGCCTGGCCCCCGATGGCGGCCTCTACCTGCCGGAGACCTATCCCCAGGTGAGCCGGGCCGAACTGGATGCCTGGCGTCAGCTGTCCTACGCCGAACTGGCTTTTGCCGTGTTGTCCAAGTTCATCACCGACATTCCGGCAGATGACCTCAAGGCCATCTGCGACAAGACCTATACCGCCGAGGTCTATTGCCATGCCCGTCCCGGCGACAACGCTGCCGACGTGACTCCCATCCACTGGCTGGAGAAGGGCAAGCTGGCCCTGCAGGAACTGTCCAATGGCCCCACCCTGGCCTTCAAGGACATGGCCATGCAACTCCTGGGCAACCTCTTCGAATACGTGCTGAAGCAGCGCGGCGAAGAGATCAACATCCTTGGCGCCACCTCTGGCGACACTGGCTCCGCCGCCGAATACGCCATGCGCGGCAAGCAGGGCGTGCGCGTCTTCATGCTCTCCCCGGACGGCAAGATGAGTGCCTTCCAGCGCGCCCAGATGTATTCCCTGCAGGATGAGAACATCCACAACATCGCCGTGCGCGGCATGTTCGACGACGCCCAGGACATCGTGAAGGCCGTCTCCAACGACGCCGCCTTCAAGGCCCAGTATAAGATCGGCGCCGTCAATTCCATCAACTGGGCCCGGGTCGCCGCCCAGATCGTCTATTACTTCAAGGGCTACTTCGGCGCCACCGAGAATAACGACCAGCAGGTGGCTTTCTGCGTACCTTCCGGCAACTTCGGCAATATCTGCGCCGGCCACATCGCCCGCATGATGGGGCTGCCCATCGGCAAGCTGATCCTGGCCACCAACGAAAACAACGTGCTGGACGAGTTCTTCAAGACCGGCGTCTATCGTCCCCGCAAGACCGCCGAGACCTTCGTCACCTCCAGCCCCTCCATGGACATTTCCAAGGCCTCCAATTTCGAGCGTTTCGTCTTCGATCTGGTGGGCCGTGATCCGGCCAAGGTGCGGGAGCTGTGGGCTAAGGTGGATGCGGGCCAGGCTTTCGATCTGCGCGGCACCCCCTACATGGACAAGCTGGCCGGCTTCGCCTTCGTTTCCGGCGCCAGCAGCCATGCCGACCGCCTGGCCACCATCCAGTCTTGTTGGCAGACCTACGGCGTGATGATCGACACCCACACCGCCGACGGCCTCAAGGTGGCCAAGGAAAATCCCGTTGCCGGCATGCCTACCGTGGTGCTGGAAACGGCCCTGCCGGCTAAGTTCGCCGAAACTATCCGCGAAGCCCTGGGCCGGGAGCCGGAAGTGCCCACCGACCTGCAAGGTCTGGAAAAGCTGCCCCAGCGCGTCGAGGTCATGGACCCCGATGTCAATGCGGTGAAGGCCTTCATCCAGGCCCGGGTGTAAGCCGGGCTGGAATCCCTCTCGGGGCGCCTGCGGGCGCCCCTTGTCTTTTCAGGAGCATGCCATGAGCCAGCACGAACAATTCTGGAGTGAACGCTTTCGCAATGCCGGTGACGATTATCTGTTCGGCACGGCGCCTTCCCGTTTCCTGGCCCTCCACGCTTTCCTCCTTGGGGAGGGCAGTACCGCCCTCTCGGTGGCGGATGGGGAGGGGCGTAACAGTGTCTGGCTGGCGGAACAGGGCCTGCAGGTCAGCGCGCTGGAAATTTCCCCGGTGGCGGTGGAAAAGGCCCGCAAGCTGGCGGCCGGCCGGGGGGTCTTCGTGGATTTTCAGGTGGCTGATCTGCTCACCTGGGATTGGCCAGCGTCTGCCTACGACCTTGTGCTGGGCGTGTTCATCCAGTTCACCGGTCCGGTGGAACGGGCGCACATCTTTGCCGGCATGGCCCGGGCTCTTAAGCCCGGCGGCCGCCTGTTGTTGCATGGCTACACGCCAAAACAACTGGAATACGGTACTGGTGGTCCCAAGGAAGTGGAAAACCTCTATACGCAGGAGCTGTTACGGCAGGCCTTTTCCGGGTTGGGGCTGGAGATCGAGGAGTTGCGGGAGTACGAGGTGGAACTGCAGGAGGGGGTGGCCCACCGCGGGCCGTCGGCCCTGATTGATCTGGTGGCGCGTAAGCCTCGTTGAGCGGGCGCCGGGCGCCCGCCGGGATTCGAGGGGGTCAGAGATAGATGACGGCCGGGAAGACGGCAACAGCCAGGGCCAGTACCAGCCATTCCAGATTGTGCCGGGCGAGAAAGCCCGTGAAGTGCAGCACCAGCACCGCAATCGCGATGACGTAGAAGAGCGCGAACAGCATGTTATTCCCCCGGGGTGACGGCCTGCTCGGGAGGGCCGCCCGTGCGGGCGGTCCGCAGGTCCTGCAATGATTATAGAGGCCTGCTTTGGCACTGCCGTGACATAGTTGGCAGCTGTACGGGCAAGGGGCGCCGGCTCGGGAAGCCGCCCTGGCGCGGCGGCACCCCTTGGGGAGACTCAGCCGGCCTTGAAGCGCATCGAGAGGTCCAGGGCCTGAACATCCTTGGTCAGGCCACCGATGGAGATGCGGTCCACTCCAGTTTCGGCGATGGCCCGGACGGTTTCCAGATTGACGCCGCCGGAGGCTTCCAGCACCGCTTTTCCGGCGCCGGACTGGGGCCCACGCTGGGCGGCAATGCGCGCAGCCTCCGTCATGTCGGCCAGGCTCATGTTGTCCAGTAGGACCATGGAGGCGCCAGCGTCCAGGGCCTGGCGCAGCTCGTCCAGATTTTCCACCTCCACCTGGATGAACTTGCAGGGCACGCTGGCGGTGGTAGCCACGGCCTGGGCGGCGGCCACGGCCTGGGCGATGCCGCCGGCCGCCAGGATGTGGTTTTCCTTGATGAGGATGGCGTCGTAGAGGCCGATGCGATGGTTGGCGCCGCCGCCGCAGGTGACGGCGTATTTCTGGGCCAGACGCAGGCCGGGCAGGGTTTTGCGGGTATCGACGATCTGGGCCCGGGTGCCGGCCACGGTGTCCACGAAGCGGCGGGTGCGGGTGGCGACGCCGGAAAGCAGCTGCAGGAAGTTGAGGCCGGTACGCTCGGCGGTGAGCAGGGCCCGGGCCGGGCCGGCGATTTCGCAGAGCAGCTGGTCGGGGCGCACTCGCTCGCCGTCCTGGGCATGCCAAGTGATGCGGCAGGCCGCATCCACCTTGCGGAAGGCAGCATCGAACCAGGCGGTGCCGCAGAGGGTGGCCTCTTCCCGAGAGATGACGGTGGCGGTGCCGGGCTGGCCGGCGGGAATCAGCTGGGCCGTCAGGTCGCCGGTGGCCACATCTTCGGCCAGGGCGGCATCCACATTGCGTTCAATTTCGGCGGCGGGGGGCAATTGCAGGGAAAGGCGGGACTCCACGGCGGGCTTTCGGGTTCGTGTTAGATTGAATGTCAGCAATTCTAACATCCGCAAGGAGAGCGCCATGGGCGGCGAAGCGTTGGGAATCCTGCACATCAGTCTGGGGGTGCTGCTGGCCCTGTTCCTGGCGGCCTGGCTGGTGTACTGGTACGTGCAGGACATCACCCAGAAGCGCCACACGGTGTTGCGCAATTACCCCATCGTTGGCCACCTGCGCTATTTCTTCGAGAAACTGGGGGAGTACTTCCGCCAGTACTTCTTCCTCAATGACCGGGAAGAGCGCCCCTTCGACCGGGCCACCCGGGGCTGGATCTACCGCCTGGCCAAGAACGAGGGCGGCATCCTGGGCTTTGGCTCCACCTACGACCTGCACCAGACCGGCGCCATCCTCTTCGTCAATGCGCCATTCCCCGTGCTCGACGAGGAGCGCCTGCCAACGCCGCCCCTGGTCATCGGCGAGGGGTGGTGCGAGCAGCCCTTCACCGGCCGCTCCCTCATCAACATCAGCGGCATGAGCTTTGGCGCCATCTCCAAGCCGGCGGTGCAGGCCCTTTCCCGGGGCGCCCATATGGCCGGCTGCTGGATGGATACCGGAGAGGGCGGACTGTCGCCCTACCACCTGGAAGGCGAGTGCGACGTCATTTTCCAGATCGGCACCGCCAAATACGGTTGTCGTGACGCCCAGGGCCAGCTATCCGACCAGAAACTGAGGGAGCTGGCGGCCCACGACAACGTCCGTGCCTTCGAAATCAAGCTGGCCCAGGGGGCCAAGCCGGGCAAGGGCGGGGTGCTGCTGGCGGCCAAGGTGACGCCGGAAATCGCCGCTATCCGCGGCATTCCGGTGGGCCAGGATTCCCTCTCGCCCAACCGTCACCGGGACATCGCCGACATGAACCAGCTGCTGGACATGGTGGAGCGGGTGCGGGATGTCACGGGTAAGCCGGTAGGCATCAAGACCGCCATCGGCGGCTGGGAATTCATGCACCTGCTCAACGAGGCCGTGTTGCGCCGTGGCTTGCACAGCGCCCCGGATTTTCTCGCCATCGATGGCGGGGAAGGGGGCTCCGGCGCAGCGCCCCAGGCCCTGGCCGACCATATGGCCCTGTCCATCAGCGAGGCCCTGCCCCGGGTGGTGGATGCCCTGCTGGAGGCCGATCTGAAGGGCCGGGTGCGGGTCATCGCCGCCGGCAAGCTGGTGACCCCGGCCAAGGCCGCCTGGGCCCTGGCCTGCGGTGCCGACTTCATCAACACCGCCCGGGGCTTCATGTTCTCCCTGGGCTGCATCCAGGCCCTGCGTTGCCACACCAACACCTGCCCCACCGGCATCACCACCCACAACGAGCGCCTGCAGCGGGGTCTGGATGTGGGGGACAAGGGGGAGCGGGTTGCCGCCTACTGCCGCAACATGGGCAAGGAGATGGACATGATTGCCCACTCCTGCGGCCTGCGCCACGCCCGGGAATTCCGCCGCGAGCATGTGCGCATCGTCCAGCCCAATGGCGACAGCGTCGCTCTCAACATGCTCTACCCCTACCCGCGGCGCACCTGAACGGGCATCAGGCCCTGCGACTTTCCCGCCGCTGGATCAGGGCCAGACCCAGGCCGCTGGCGGCGATGACGGCCATGCCCAGGGCCGCCATGGCATCCGGCAGATGGCCGAAGACCAGCCAGCCCAACAAGGTGGCCCAGAGTAGCTGCACATAAAGGAAGGGCGACAGGGTGGAGGCCGGCGCATGGCGGAAGGCGGCGATGAGCAGGAAATGGCCGGTGCCGCCGAACAGCCCCATGGCGCAGATGCGCAGCCAGTCCCAGCCCTGAATGGCAGGAATGGTGCCGAACCAGGGCGTCGCCAGGGTCATGCTCAGGGTGCCTACCAGGGCGGTGTAGAAGAGCATGGTCAGGGTGTTTTCCGTTGGCGAAAGCTGCCGGGTGAGCAGCTGGTACACCGTGTAGCAGGCGGCACAGGCCAGGGCCCAGGCAATACCTTCGCCGCTCAAACCGCCGCCGGGCCGGGCCACCAGCAGCACGCCGATGAAGCCGACGCCCACCGCCAGCCAGCGATTGAGACCGATCTTTTCCTTCAGCCAGGGGCCGGCCAGGATGGCCACCAGCAGCGGGGTGATGAAGACCACCGCTGTGGTTTCTGCCAGGGGCATGGCGCGCAGGGCTGCCATCATGCAGGCCGTGACGCCCACCAGGAGCAGGGCGCGCAGTATCTGCAGCCCCGGGCGACGGGTGGCGACCAGGCCCCGACCCAGGCGCGGGCCAAGAAACACCACCATCAGCAGGCAATGCACCAGATAGCGGGACCAGGCGAGAAAGGGCACCGGGTAGGTGGCCGCCAGCCCCTTCGAGGTGGCATCGAGCAGGGCGAAGAAGAAGACCGCGGCGAGCATCAGCAGAATGCCGCGCAACGGGTGATGGGCTGAAGTCATGGCGCTTTCAAGGACCGGGCCATCTGGCCCGGAAAAGTGTCGAGGGTGCTGAATGGGCGGTCGAGCCCTGTTCAGGTGGCAAGTTGGGCGCGTTCCGCGGTGGTTCGGCTGCGAAGTGATATCCGTGAGATGGCGGCATACCGGGCCGCTGCCCGCAGGCATCCGGCAATCAACCGGCGTGGTGCTGGGCAAGAACCGCAATCCTTGTCGGCAGCCGACAGCTCTCAAGCCGATAGGGCAGGGGGCTGGCTCCAGGCATTGAAAACGGTTCGGGCGGCTACGGCCGTTTCCGAGGCTGTCAGACCGGCGGGGCCGATGCCGGTTCCCGCCAGGTAATCAGCGGCGGTGCCATGCAGGTGGACGGCCCCGAGCAGGGCGGTGCCGGCCTCCCAACCCTGGGCCAGCAGGGCAGCGGTGATGCCGGTGAGGATGTCGCCCTGGCCGGCGGCGGCCTGGCCCGGGTTGCCGCTGGTGTTGATCCACCAGCGTCCATCCGGGGCGGCCACGACGGTGCCGGCCCCCTTCAGGGCAACCCAGGCGGCAAATTGCTGGGAGAGGGCCTGGGCCGCAGCGATGCGGTCGGCCTGCACAGCCGCTACCTCACAGCCCAGCAGGCGGGCAGCCTCGGCCGGGTGGGGGGTGAGCAGGGACGCCGCCTCCCGGGTGGCCAGGGCCTGGGCCAGGGTAGGGTCGGCGGCCAGCAGGTTGAGGGCGTCCGCATCCAGCACCAGGGGCAGGTCAGTGGCCAGGCTCCGGGCCAGCCAGAGGCGGGCCTGGGGGGATTGGCCGAGGCCAGGCCCGATGGCCAGGGCGGTGAGGGGGGCTTCGCACAGGCTGTCGGCAGGGCGCAGCATCAGTTCGGCTTGCAGCGGATCGAAAGTCGGGGCTCCCAGGCTGTCGTCGGCCAGGCCGACGAAGACCCGGCCGGTTCCCAGCAGCAGGGCTGCGCGGCCCGCCAGCAGGGCGGCACCGGTCATGCCCCGGGCGCCACCGAGAATGCCGGCGCTGCCGAAACTGCCCTTGTGGCTGTTGCGCAGGCGCGGAAGCAGATGGGCGGCCAGGGCTTCCCGGCCGATGCTGTGGCCCTCCGGCGGCACCAGCCGGGGGGCATCCAGCTCCAGGGGCGCCAGGTGCAGAATGCCGCTGTGGTCCGGGCCGTCCAGGGTCAGCAGGCCGGGCTTGTGGGCGATGAAGGCTAGGGTATGGCTGGCCTGGATAGCTGGCCCCAGCACACGGCCGGTATCGCCATCGAGGCCTGAGGGGCAGTCCAGGGCCAGCAGGGGGCAGCCCTGGGTTTTGGCCAGATGGTTGGCGGCTACGACCGCGCTGGCGTAAGCGCCTGTCAGCGGGCGTTGCAGGCCGATACCAAAAAGGCCGTCGATGATCAGGGCCCAGTGGGTCTGTGGGGCATGCTCGGGGATGGCGGTCAGTTCGCTGCCGCCGGCATCCAGAAAGGCTTGCCGCGCGGCACGGGCATCGGCCGGGGCCTGGCTCGGGTCCCCCAAGGCCACCAGATGCACCGGAAAAAAACGGGCTTGCAGGTGGCGGGCGGCGACATAAGCATCGCCCCCGTTATTGCCCGGCCCGGCCAGGATGAGGATGGGGCCTTCGCTGCGGGGGCCGGTGATGAGGTCGGCGGCCAGGTCGGCGGCGGCCAGACCGGCCCGCTCCATGAGGGGCTGGCCCCGGGCGGCTGCTTCCAATGCACGCAGGCCCGCCGCCCGGTAGAGGGGAAAGCCGGGAAGAAGGGGCGGGCAGGGCGGTAGCGGGGCAGGGGCGAGGGGGCTCATGGGCTGATTCTAACCGTGAACGGCAGGTGGAAAAGGGGATGAAATGGGCGGAAAAGGAATTCTGGATGGCAGGATTTCGGTAGATCAGGGCGTGCCCTCAAAAAGTCGGCGGGCGCAGGCCACCGTGGCTGCGTGGATGGCGACGGTGTCCTCGATCTGCCGCGCATAGCCGCCGGCCATGGCGATGGCTACGGGAATGCCCCGCTGGCGGCAGCTGTGCAGCACCTTCTCATCCCGGGCCTGCAGGCCGGCCATGGAGAGGCCGAGGCGCCCCAGACGGTCATCAATGTAGGGGTCGGCACCGGCCAGATAGATGGCCAGCTCGGGCGAGGTGCGGGCAAAGGCCGTGGCCAGGCCCTCCTCCAGGGCGGCCAGGTAGGCCGCATCACCAGTGCTGTCCTCCAGTTCGATGTCCAGGTCGCTGACCGCCTTGTCGAAGGGAAAGTTGCGGGCACCGTGGATGGAAAAGGTGAATACGCTGTCGTCCCCCGCCAGGATGCGGGCCGTGCCGTCGCCTTGGTGCACGTCGCAGTCGATGATCAACACCTGGCCGATGCCCTGTTCCACCTGCATCGCCCGGGCGGCGATGGCGGCATCGTTGAAGACGCAAAAGCCCGAACCCGAATCATAGCCGGCATGGTGGGTGCCGCCGGCAAGATTGATGCTGCAACCATATGTCAGAGCGCTGCGACAGGCGCCCAGGGTGGCCCCGGCGGAACGACGGGAGCGTTCCACCATCTGGGGCGACCAGGGAAAGCCGATACGGCGGATTTCCGCTTCTGTCAGCCGCCCTTCAATGACCCGATCCACGTACGTGGGGTCGTGGGCCCGAAGGAGTTCTTCCCGGGTGGCTGCATCGGGCAGCCGCAGGCGATCCGGCGATACGCCCTGGGCCAGGATGGCCTGGCGCAAGCCTGAATATTTCTCCATGGGAAAGCGGTGGCCGGGGGGCAGCGGCAGGACAAATGTGTCGGCGTAATAAAACTGCATGATTTATGCTCGATAACCTTGTTTCATGGCCTACATAAACGATAATGTACGGGCTTATAAAAACACTACATGTCGCTGTCTTCCGTGCCCTGCATTTCCCTGATAACTGAAAAGAACCTGCGGGTTCGTGCCATCTCCCTGTTGCTCTCCTGCGCCTTGGCCCAGGGGGCGGCAGCGTCTGTGGACGCCGACCTTTCCGAAAGTGACTTTTTGGCCGACGTGCCGGTGGTGCTGACGGCTTCCCGCCTGCGCCAGAACGTCTCCGACGCGCCGGCTGCCGTCACCATCATCGACCGCCAGATGATCCGGGATTCCGGCGCCTGGAGCATTCCTGATCTCTTCCGCCTGGTGCCGGGCATGTACGTCGGCGAGAGCGCCGACCGGGGCTTCCTGGTGCCGAATACGGCGGTCAGCTACCACGGCATGACCGATGGCTTCTCCCGCCGCATGCAGGTGCTGGTGGATGGTCGCTCCATCTACACCCCTCTGTTCGGTGGCGCCTTCTGGAGCACCCTGCCCCTGACCCTGGACGAGATCGAGCGCATCGAGGTCATCCGCGGCCCCAATTCGGCCGCCTATGGCGCCAACTCCTTCCTCGGCGTCATCAACATCATCAGCCGCCACGCGGCGGAAACCCAGGGCGGCCTGCTCTCCGTCACCGAGAGCCGGCGTGGCTCCGACGGTACGATGCGCTGGGGTGGTCGTAACGGTTCCTTCGACTACCGCGTCACCGCCAACCTGCGCCAGGATAACGGAATCATGGAGCAGGCCAAGCCGGAAGGGCAGAACATCTCCGTCGCCCGCCGCTTCGACAACAAGACCCTGCGCAATTTTTCCTTCCGCGGTGACTTGCAGATCGACCACCGGGATGTCCTCGAAGTGCAGGCCGGCCTGTCGGACAGCGATCAGCAATCCGGCCACATGCAGGCCAATACCTTCAGCCCCGAGCATGTGCGGCAGATGGAAAGCTACTACGGCATGTTGCGCTGGCAGCGCAGCCTCAGTGCCGATGAACAGGTGTCGGTCAAGGCTTACGCCAATCGGGATGTGCAGAACTTTGATCTCTCCGACCTGATCACCTTGCGGCCACCCCTGGTGGTGCCTTATCCCTATACCAAGCCCCTGCAGTTGGTGGGGGAGCGATACGACCTGGAAGCCCAGCACATCTTCGCCCCTAGCGCCACGACCCGGGTGGTTTGGGGGGGGGCTATGCGCCTTGATCGTTTCACCAGTCGCCTCTATTTCAACACCGATAATCCTGTTTCCTTCCGCCAGACCAATCTCTTCGGCAACCTGGAGTGGCGTCCTAGCAGCCGCTGGGTGGTCAATGGCGGTTTGATGATCGAGAACAACAGCTACACCGGTACCTACACCTCGCCCCGCCTGGCAGTGAACTACCATGTGGCGCCGGGGCATACCCTGCGCTTCTCCAGCAGCCGTGCCGTGCACACGCCGGTGATGCTGGAGGCCCGCGCTGATTCCCGCTGGACCTTCCCCCTCAACAAAGCCCTCTGCCTGCCCAGTTGTGTCTACCGTTACGCCTACCATCGTAATGATCTGCAGTCCGAGGTGATTCGCTCCCGGGAAATCGGTTATGTGATTGCCTTACCGGGTGGCAACCTGGATTTCAAGTATTCCGATGACAGCCTGACCCAACTCCTGGAAGCCCGACAGGTGATTTATCCCGGTAGCCTCTTCAACACGGCCGGCACCGAGTTCTTCAATGCCGGAGAGGCCCGGGTGAAGGCCCTGGAGGGCCAGTGGCAGCAGAAATTCGGCACTGCCACCCGCCTGCATTTGGGCTGGGCCATGACCCAAATCAGCGGTACTAGCCCCAATAGGAGTGCTAACTATGCTGCCGCTGCACCATTGCATAGCCGCAACATGCTGCTGGCCCATGACTTCAGCGCCGCCTGGACCGGCAGCGTCGCCTACTACCAGGTGGGCCGTCTGACCGTCCAGGGCGATGGGGATTACCAGAAACCCTATGAGCGCCTGGATGGCCGCCTGGCCTGGCGTTTCCGCGATGGCCGCTACCAGGGTGAAGTGGCGGTGGTGGTGCAGAACCTCCTGGATCGGCCCTACAAGGAGGTTTACTTCGAAAACCTCATCGGCCGCCGCTCCTACGTCAACCTGCGCCTGGAATTCTGATTTTCCATGGCCTATTTCCTCTCCACAGGACGCGCTTGCCTGGCAATTTTTTGTCATATTGTGATGGCATGGTCGCTGCTGGCTGCCTCGCCCGTGCAGGCCGGCGACGGCATTGCCGTGGTCCTGAGCGAGCGGGGCGGGGCTTATTCGGAATTTTTTGACGCCCTCAATACCAGCCTAGCCCAGATGCCGGGGCGCCGCTCCGTGCGTTTGGCCGGTGTGACGGCGCCGGGAGAAAAACTCGACGAGTCGGAAGTGGCGGACGCCGCCCTGGTCGTGGCCGTGGGCGCCGGGGCCACCCGGGCCATGGCCCGCCTGGACAATGGGCCGCCGGTGCTTAGTGTGCTGGTGCCGCGCCTGACCTTCGAGCGCATCGTCGGCGACAGTGGGCGGCGTCTGCGGCCTCCCAGTTTCTCGGCTCTCTATCTGGATCAACCCCTTTCCCGCCAGTTCAACCTGCTGCGCCATGCCCTGCCGGGCCGCAAGCGGGTGGCGGCCCTGCTGGGGCCCGAGTCGGCGGCGCTGCTGCCTCGGCTGCGCAGTGCCGGCAATAAGGGGGGCTTTGATCTGCAGGTGGAGCATGTTTCGGAGGAAGGGGAAATCGTCCCCGCCCTCAACCGCCTGCTGCCGGAAACTGACGTGCTGCTGGCCCTGCCCGACAGTCTGGCCTTCAACCGCAACACCGCCCGCCCCATTCTGCTCACCACCTACCGCCATCAGCGGCCCCTGGTGGGCTTTCCCCAAGCTTATGTCACCGCCGGGGCCCTGGTGGCCGTGTTCTCCACCCCGGCCCAGATGGCTCGCCAGGCGGCGGAATACCTGCGTGCCCTGCCGGCCGGCAAGGTCAGCCTGGGGGCGCCCCAGTACCCCAACCATTTCAGCGTGGTGGTCAATCGCAACGTGGCCCGTTCCCTCGGGCTCGACGTGCCGGACGAGAATTCCCTGCGGGAAGCCCTGGAGCGGGCCGGGGAGGCGGAATGATGCGGCCGATGATGAAACGCTTCTTCGCCTACTCCGGCAGCATCCGGCAGATCGCCATGCTCCTGGCTTTGCTGCCGGTGGCCCTCATCGCCTCCGTCCAGGCCCTGCATTATTCCCTTACCGGCATGGATTACCTGGATGCGGAACTGCGCCAGCAGGGCGGCACCATTGTTCTTTACCTGGCGCCGGCCAGCGAATACGGGGTCATTTCCGGCAACCGGGGCAGCCTGCAGTCGGTGGCCCAGGCCGCCATGCAACAGCCGGACATGCGGGCCGTCGTCATCACCGACGCCCAACGGCGGGTGCTGGCCATCAGCGGCCGCACCTCCCGTTACGAGAAGGTGCTGGCCGACGCCAAAGGGGAGGCCGGCTCCCAGCCCGTGGGTAAGGGCATTCTCGGCTTCTATGCCCCCATCTACCGCAGCCAGCTGGAAATCGACGACTTCCAGGGCATGGGCCTGGAGCCTTCGGCCATGACCCATACGCCGAATGCCCCCATCGGCTGGGTGTATGTCGAGCTTTCCAGCGAGGATTTCCAGGCCCGGAAGATGGATCTGCTGCTGCATACCGCCCTGATCCTGGCGGCCGGCCTGTTCCTTGGCGCCCTGGCTGCACGGCGCATTGCCGGCGCCTTGTCCCGCCGGGTCGGGCGGCTGGTGGAGGCGGTAGGGCGCATGGCCACCGGAGAACTGGGGGCCCGGGTGACGGAGAATTCCACCGGCGAACTGGGGGAGCTGGAGCGAGGCTTCAACCATATGGCCGGCCGCCTGCAAGACATGCACAACACCATGCAGGAGCGCATCGCCAGTGCCACCGCCCAGCTGGTGCACCAGGCCAGCCACGATGCCCTGACGGGCCTCATCAACCGCCGGGAATTCGAGCAGTGCCTGGAGCGGACCCTGGCCGGCCGTAGCGGTGAGGCGCCCCACCATATCCTCTGCTATATCGACCTGGACCGCTTCAAGATCGTCAACGACACCTGCGGTCACGCCGCCGGCGATGAACTGCTGCGCCAGATCACCCAGCTGCTGCGGCACCGGGTGCGGGGCCAGGATCTGCTGGCCCGCCTGGGCGGTGACGAGTTTGGCCTGCTGTTGGAACGCTGCCGCCTGGAAGACGGCCAGCGGGTCGTCGAATCCCTGCGCAAGCTGGTGGAAGACTTCCGCTTCGTCTGGAACGACCGGGCCTTCAGTGTCGGCGCCAGCATCGGCCTGGTGGAGCTGGACGAGCGCATCCGTACCCTGGAGGAAGCCATGTCCGCCGCCGACCAGGCCTGCTATGCGGCCAAGGATCTGGGGCGCAACCGCCTGCACGTCTTCCAGGCTGACGACCGGGCCGTGGTGCGGCACCAGGGGGAAATGGACTGGGCCGCTCGCCTCGGCCGTGCCCTGGAGGAAAACCGCCTGCTGCTCTATGCCCAGCCGGCGGTGCCGCTGGTGGCGGGCGCTTCGTCCGGCCTGCATTTCGAGGTCTTCCTGCGCCTGCTGGACGAGCAGGGCGACATCATCTTCCCCGAGGTCTTCCTGCCGGCGGCCGAGCGCTTCGACCTGATGTCCAGCCTGGACCGCTGGGTCATCGATGCGGCCTGCGCCGGGGTGCGTCGGCTGCAGGAACGCAGCGGCCAACCCACCGTGCTGTGCGGCATCAATCTTTCCATCCAGACCGTTGGCCGGGCGGACACCCTGGATTACATCCGCCAGTGCCTGGAAAAATATGGGGTGGCACCGGCCAGCCTCTGCTTCGAAGTTTCCGAAGCCGCCGCCAGCCGACAGTTCAGCGAGGTCCACGATTTCGTCGAAGGCCTGCGCAGCCTGGGTTGCGGCTTTGCCTTCGACAATTTCGGCCAGGGCCTCTCTTCCATCGCTTATCTGCGGGCCCTGCCGCCGGACTACGTGAAGATCGACGGCACCCTGATCCGGGAAATGACCGACGACCGGGTTTCCCAGATGCTGGTACGGGCCATTCATGACATCGCTTCCCAGCTGGGGGTGGTGGCGGTGGCAGAGCGGGTGGACGATGCCGCCATCTTTGCCCGGGTGCGGGAAGTGGGGATCGAAATGGGCCAGGGCAACTGGTTCGACCCGCCCCGCCTCTTCGAGGACTGGCTTGGCGGCTGCGAAGCCCGACTGGCCGGCGGGGACGCCGGTATCTATGCCCTGGGGGCCGCCCTCGGCGACTGAGGCGGCTTCCATCGCAGTGCCGAGCCGAAGGCCCCAAGGCAGGTATAATCCTGCCTTTAGCCGTACCCCTTTCGTTTCCTTTCAGCCTCTCCTTCCCGAATTCCCATGGCCGACATCCTCTTCCTGCGTGGCGCTTCCGCCTTTTCCGCTTTCCGTCTGCAACGTCTCCAGGCCCAGCTGACCGCTGCCGTGCCCGCGGTGGCGGGCGTGGCCGCCGACTACTGGCATTTCGTGCGTCTGGCCAAGCCCCTGACGGACGAAGCCCGTCGCCAGCTGGGCCGTCTCCTGGAAGAGCAGGCCGGCGCAGTGCCGACTGGCACCGACCTGTTCCTGGTGACGCCCCGCGTCGGCACCATTTCTCCCTGGTCTTCCAAGGCGACGGATATCGCCATCAATGCAGGCCTGGATGGGGTCGAGCGCATCGAGCGCGGCATCGCCTACCGGGTCAGCGCCCCGGCCGGCCGACAGTTCACCGCCGAGGAGCGGACTGCCGTGGCGGCCCTGCTGCATGACCGCATGACCGAATCGGTCATGGGCGATTTTGCCGAGACTGCCGAACTGTTCCGCCACTTCGAGGCCAAGCGCCTTAATCGCGTGGATCTCCTGGCCGGCGGCCGGCCCGCCCTGGTGGCCGCCAACACCGATCTGGGCCTGGCCCTGTCGGAGGACGAAATCGACTACCTGCTGGACATCTACCAGAAGGCGGGGCGCAACCCCACCGACGTGGAACTGATGATGTTCGCCCAGGCCAACTCCGAACACTGTCGCCACAAGATCTTCAACGCCGCCTGGGTGGTGGATGGGGAAGCCCGCGACGAGACCCTGTTCGGCATGATCAAGGCCACCCACAAGGCCAATCCCCAGGGCACGGTGATGGCCTATGCGGACAACGCCTCCATCATCGAGGGCGCCAAGGTGCCCCGTTTCTATCCCCAGGCAGACGGCTCCTACGCCTACAAGGAAGAGCTGACCCATATCCTGACCAAGGTGGAAACCCACAATCACCCCACCGCCATTTCTCCCTTCCCCGGCGCCTCCACCGGCTCCGGCGGCGAGATCCGTGACGAGGGCGCCACCGGCCGCGGCTCCAAGCCCAAGGCCGGCCTCTGCGGCTTCTCCGTTTCCAACCTGTTCGTGCCCGGTGCCGAACGGCCCTGGGAAACCACCATCGGCAAGCCTTCCCGCATCGCCTCGGCCCTTTCCATCATGCTGGAAGGCCCCATCGGTGCCGCTGCCTTCAATAACGAATTCGGCCGCCCCAACCTGACCGGCTACTTCCGCACCTATGAAGAGAACGTGGGTCCGGAAGTGCGCGGCTACCACAAGCCCATCATGATCGCCGGCGGCCTGGGCAACATTGAGGACGGCCAGTCCTTCAAGGCCGAAGTCTTCCCCGCCGGCACCCTGCTGGTGCAGCTGGGCGGCCCCGGCATGCTCATCGGCTTGGGCGGCGGCGCCGCTTCCTCCATGGCCACCGGCGCCAACAACGAGGACCTGGACTTCGCCTCCGTGCAGCGGGGCAACCCGGAAATCCAGCGTCGCGCCCAGGAAGTGATCGACCGCTGCTGGCAGATGGGTGTGCCCAAGAACGACATCGCCGCTCCTGGCGACGGCAACCCCATCCTCTCCATCCACGACGTGGGCGCCGGCGGCCTTTCCAACGCCTTCCCCGAACTGGCCCATTCCGGCCAGTGCGGCGCCAGCTTCGACCTGCGCGCCGTGCCCATCGAGGAACCGGGCATGAGCCCGGCGGAAATCTGGAGCAACGAATCCCAGGAACGCTACGTCCTGGCCCTGCCGCCTTCCCGCCTGGAAGAGTTCAAGGCCCTGTGCGAGCGGGAGCGCTGCCCCTTCGCCGTGGTCGGTGTCACCACCGCCGACGGCCGCCTCAAGGTGACCGATGCCAAGCTGGGCGAAGACCCGGTGGACATGGACATGGAAGCCCTGCTCGGCAAGCCGCCCCGCATGACCCGGGACGCCGTGCACCAGGCCCCTGCCGCCGTACCCTTCGCCGCCGACAGCGTGGACCTCAAGGATGCGGGCTATCGCGTGCTGCAGCTGCCTGCCGTGGCCGACAAAACCTTCCTCATCACCATCGGCGACCGTTCCGTCGGCGGCATGACTGCCCGGGACCAGATGGTTGGCCCCTGGCAGGTGCCCGTGGCCGACGTAGCCGTGACTCTGATGGGTTACCAAGGCTACGAGGGCGAAGCCTTTGCCATGGGCGAGCGCACCCCCCTGGCCGTGCTCGACGCCCCCGCCTCCGGCCGCATGGCCGTGGGCGAAGCGGTGACCAACCTGGCTGCTGCCCCCATCGCCAAGCTCTCCGACATCAAGCTCTCTGCCAACTGGATGGCCGCTGCCGGCTACCCGGGTGAGGACGCCCGCCTCTTCGATACCGTCAAGGCCACCTCCGAGGTGTGCCAGGCCCTGGGCCTGTCCATCCCCGTGGGCAAGGATTCCCTCTCCATGCGCACCGCCTGGGAAGAGGGCGGTGCAAAGAAGCAGGTGGTCTCCCCCCTGTCCCTCATCGTCACCGGCTTCGCCCACAGCCCCGACGTGCGCCGCACCCTGACCCCGGTGCTGCAACTGGACCAGGGCGAAACCGAACTGCTGCTGCTGGACCTCTCCGCCGGCCAGAACCGCCTGGGCGGCTCCGCCCTGGCCCAGGTCTACAACGCCACCGGTGAACAGGTACCCGACCTGGAAGAGCCCCAGCGCCTGGCCGCCTTCTTTGCCGTAGTGCAACAACTCAACCAGGACGGCCTGCTGCTGGCCTACCACGACCGTTCCGATGGTGGCCTCTTTGCTGCCGCCTGTGAAATGGCCTTTGCCTCCCGCTGCGGTATCACCCTCAACACCGACATCCTGGCCTACGACCCCCTGCAGGGCGACGTGGACGGCGCCGAGAAGCGCCCCGACCTGCTGCAAGGCCGTTCCATGGAGCTGCTGGTCAAGGCCCTGTTCAACGAGGAACTGGGCGCCCTGGTGCAGATCCGCCGGGCTGACCGGGAAAAGATTACCGCCGCCCTGCGCGCCGCCGGCCTGGGCCAGTGCTACGCCCTGGTGGGCTACCCCAACGACCGGGATCAGGTGCGCATCTTCCGCAACGCCAAGGCCCTGTTCTCCGAAAGCCGTGTTGACCTGCAACGAGCCTGGTCTGAGACCTCCTTCAAGCTGCAGGCCCTGCGCGACAACCCGGACTGCGCCCAGCAGGAATTCGACCGTATTCTGGACACCCAGGACCCGGGCCTCTCCGCCAGCCTCACTTTCGATATTGCCGAAGACGTGGCAGCCCCCTTCATCAACAGCGGCGCCAAGCCGAAGATGGCCATCCTCCGGGAGCAGGGCGTGAACAGCCATTACGAGATGGCCGCCGCCTTCGACCGGGCCGGCTTCCATTCCGTTGATGTGCATATGAGCGACATCCTGGCGGGTCGGGTTTCCCTCCAGGACTTCAAGGGCGCCGTGGCCTGCGGCGGCTTCTCCTACGGCGACGTGCTGGGCGCCGGCCAGGGCTGGGCCAAGAGCATTCTCTTCAACGGCAAGGCCCGGGATGAGTTCTCCGCCTTCTTCCAGCGCCCCGATACTTTTGCCCTGGGCGTCTGCAACGGCTGCCAGATGATGAGCGCCCTGAAGGAACTGGTCCCCGGTGCCGAGCACTGGCCCGCCCTAGTGCGCAACACCGTGGAGCAGTTCGAGGCCCGTTTCGTCATGGCCGAGGTAGCCGAGTCTCCCTCCCTGTTCTTCCAGGGTATGGCCGGTTCCCGCATGCCCATCGTGGTCTCCCACGGTGAAGGCCGGGCCCTCTTTGCCAACGGCGAAGACCAGGCCAAGGCCTTGGTGGCCCTGCGTTATGTGGACAACAAGGGGGGGGCCACCGAGGTCTATCCCTACAATCCGAACGGCTCTCCGGCTGGCGTTACCGGCTTCACCACCGCCGACGGCCGCTTCACCATCATGATGCCGCACCCCGAACGGGTCTTCCGTTCTGTGCAAATGTCATGGCATCCTAGCACCTGGGGCGAAGATAGCCCCTGGATGCGCATGTTCCGCAACGCCCGCCTCTGGGTGGGGTAGGACATCTCCGGGCCGGGAACGGCAGTCGGGCGCAAAGACCCGGCGCCGTTCCGATAAGACGGCTCCATAGACACGTTAGGGAGGAATGTATGGCGTTCATGCCATGGACCAGCGAGCTGGAGTTGGGGCTCGCAGAAATCGATAACCAGCACCGCTGGCTGGTGGATCAGACCAATGCCCTGCACGATGAACTTTCCCGCCCGGAACCGCGGCGGGAAGTGATCGGCCAGATTTTCGAGGGGCTGGTGGATTACACCCACAATCACTTCATCGTTGAGGAAGTGATGTTCCAGCAATACGAATACCCCGAAACGCCCGGCCACAAGGGCGAGCACGACAATTTCACCGGCAAGGCCATGGATTTGCTGATGCGCTTCGAAGACGGCGAGGAAGTGAACCTGGAAGCCCTGGAATTCCTCAAGGAATGGCTGGTGCACCACATCTGCAAGGTGGACCGGGCCTACGTTCCCTTCTTCAAGACCAAGGGGCTGGTCTAGACACCGCTCCGCCGCTTTCCCGCCGCCCCACCACAGGGGCGCACCCTGTGCCTATAATCATCGGGCACACCATAAGAAACTATGGGGGGAATAATGGAAGCAGCCGTCTCTACTGCGGATTCCGTTCTTGGGTCCGTGCTTGAACCCATCCTGGCCCGGCATCGCCGGGACCCGGTCCGGCTTCTGCAGATCCTGCGGGAAGTCCAGGAAACCATGGGGCATATCTCTCCGGCAGCCCTCACTGCCATCGCCCGGGCCTTGCAGCTTCCCCGGGCCCGGGTGGAAGGGGTGGCGGGGTTCTATTCCTTCCTCTATCTCGAACCGGTGGGCCAGTACCGGGTGCTCTTCTCGGACAACGCCACGGACCGCCTGCTGGGCAATCTGGAACTGATGGCTACCATGTGCCAGAAGCTCTGGGTGGAGCCGGGCAAGGTCTCCGAGGATGGCCTGGTTTCCATCGATACCACCTCCTGTACCGGCATGTGCGACCAGGGGCCGGCCCTGCTGGTCAATGGCTGGCCCATCACCCGGCTGACCCATCAACGGGTCAATGAAATCTGCGAACTGATCCGTGCCCGCAAGCCCCTGGCCCAGTGGCCCCGGGAGTACTTTGCGGTGGCGGACCATCTGCGTCGCAAGGATCTGCTGCTCAACAGCGTTCTGGAACCGGGGGCCGCCCTGCGGGCCGCCATTGCCCGGGGCGCGGAGGGCTGGTTGGCCGAGGTGCAGAAATCCAACCTGCGGGGCCGGGGCGGCGCCGGTTTTACCACCGGGGTGAAATGGGAAGCCTGCCGCAACGCACCGGGTACGGACCGGGTCATCGTCTGCAACGCCGATGAAGGCGAGCCCGGCACCTTCAAGGATCGGGTGCTGCTGACCTCCTATGCCGACCACGTCTTCGAGGGCATGACCCTGGCGGCCTACGCTGTGGGCGCGCGCCAGGGCTTCCTCTACCTGCGGGGCGAATACCGCTATCTGCTGGAGCCTTTGGAAGGCGTCCTGGCCCGCCGCCGGGCCGATGGTCTGCTGGGGGCCAATGTCTGCCAGGCCGGTTTCGATTTCGATATCGAGATCCATCTGGGGGCTGGGGCCTACGTCTGCGGCGAGGAATCGGCCCTGATCGAATCCCTGGAGGGTAAGCGGGGCACGCCCCGCATCCGCCCCCCCTTCCCCGTGGTGAAGGGCTATCTGGGCCGGCCCACGGTGGTCAACAATGTGGAAACCCTGGCCAAGACCGTGCTGGTAGCCCTGGAGGGCGGCGAGAATTTTTCCGCCTACGGCACCGCCCAATCCACCGGCACCAAGCTGCTGTCCATCTCCGGCGACTGTGCCTTTCCCGGCATCTACGAGTACCCCTTCGGCGTTTCCATCGCCCAGGTGCTGGAGGACTGCGGTGCCACTGATGCCCAGGCGGTGCAGGTGGGCGGGGCCTCCGGCATCTGTGTGGCCGCCTACGAGTTCCAGCGCCGTATTGCCTATGAAGATGTGCCGACGGCCGGGGCCTTCATGGTCTTCGATTCGAGCCGGGATTTGTTCGAGGTGGCCCGCAACTTTGTCCATTTCTTCGCCCACGAAAGCTGCGGCTTCTGCACGCCCTGCCGGGTCGGAACTTCCCTGTTGAAGAACTTCATGGACAAGCTGGCCGATGGTCACGGTGCCAAGTACGACCTGGCGGACATCGAGTGGATCAACCGCCTGCTGAAGAACGCCAGTCACTGCGGCCTGGGCACCAGTGCCGCAAATCCCGTGATCGACACACTGGTGAAGTTCCGCCCTGCCTACGAGCGGCGGCTCCAGTCCCTGGAGTTCGAACCGGCTTTCGATCTGGACAAATCCCTGGCCTGCGCCCGGCGCATGACCGGGCGGGACGATCCCCAGGCCCACCTATCGAGTGAATTCTCCAGCGAGGAGAGCCCGCGATGAGCGCCGAAAAGAAGTTCCTGCTGGACGGCAAACCCGTCACCTTCAACGACGGCCAGACCATCCTGGAAGCCGCCCGGGGGGCGGGGCACTACATTCCCCATCTGTGCTGGCATCCGGATTTCCCGGCTCATGGTTCCTGCAAACTGTGCATCGTCAAGGTGGGCGGTCGCCATGTTTCCTCCTGCGCCATGCCGGCCAAGGAGGGCATGGAGGTGGAAAGCAACACCCCGGAGATGAACGGTGAGCGCCGGGCTCTCCTGCAGATGCTGTTTGTGGAGGGCAACCACTTCTGTCCCTCCTGCGAGAAGAGTGGCAACTGCCAGTTGCAGGCCCTGGCCTACGATCTGGAAATGCTCTCGGCCCACTTCAACCACTTCTATCCGGACCGGCCGGTGGATGCCTCCCACCCCGATGTGCTGCTGGATTTCAACCGCTGCATTTTCTGCGAACTGTGCGTGCGGGCCAGCCGGGAAATGGATGGCAAAAATATCTTCGCCCTCACCAACCGGGGTATCAAGAAGCACCTGGTGGTCAATGCGGAGAGTGGCCGCCTGGGGGATACGGATTTTGCCGCCAGCGACCGGGCAGCCAATATTTGCCCGGTGGGGGTGATCCTGCACAAGCGCCAGGGCTTTGCCAAACCCATCGGCCAGCGCACCTACGACGAGAAGCCCATCAGCGTGGTAGCCATGGAATGCGTCAAGGCTACTGAGGGTGCAGAAGAGGTGAAATCATGAACGGGCCGAAGAAGAAACTGCGGGTGGCTACCACCTCCCTGGCCGGTTGCTTCGGCTGTCACATGTCCTTCCTGGACATTGACGAGCGCCTCCTGCAACTCGTGGAACTGGTGGAATTCGACCGCTCCCCCCTCACTGACATCAAGCATTGCGGCCCCTGCGACATCGGCATCATCGAGGGCGGCGTCTGCAATGCTGAAAACGTCCATGTGCTGCGGGAGTTCCGCCAGAACTGCAAGACTCTCGTCGCCCTGGGGGCCTGCGCCGTCACCGGCGGCCTGCCGGCCCAGCGCAACCATCTGGACCTGGGGCAATGTCTTCAGGAAGTTTATCGCTACAGCCTGGGGGTGGAAGGACTCTCGGCTGGCCGGGTGCCGGACGACCCTGAATTGCCCCTGTTGCTGGACAAGGTGCATCCTATCCATGAGGTGGTGCGGGTGGATTATTTCATTCCCGGTTGTCCGCCGTCGGGGGATGCGATCTGGAAGTTTCTTACCGACCTGATCGCCGGCCGCACGCCGCGGCTATCCCACCCCATGCTGCATTTCGACTGAGGTTGCCATGTTCGAACTGGAAACCGCCGCAAACGCTGACAACCTGCGCCGTGTCGCCATCGACCCCGTTTCCCGGGTGGAGGGCCATGGCAAGGTGACCCTGCTGCTGGACGACAACAACCAGGTGCAACAGGTACGCCTGCACATCGTCGAATTCCGCGGCTTCGAGAAATTCATCCAGGGCCGGCCCTACTGGGAAGTGCCGGTGATGGTGCAGCGCCTCTGCGGCATCTGCCCCGTCTCCCACCACCTGGCCGCTTCCAAGGCCCTGGACCTGATCGTCGGTGCCCGCCACCTTACCCCCACGGCAGAGAAGCTGCGCCGGCTCATGCACTACGGCCAGATGCTGCAGTCCCACGCCCTGCATTTCTTCCACCTCTCCTCCCCGGACCTGCTCTTCGGCTTCGATTCGGAAGTGGCCAAGCGCAACGTCGTCGGCATGGCGGCAGCCCATCCTGAAGTGGCCAAGCAGGGCGTGCTGCTGCGCAAGTTCGGCCAGGAGGTGATCCGCGCCACCGCCGGCAAGCGGGTGCACGGCACCGGCTCCATTCCGGGGGGTATGAACAAGGCCCTGGACCCGGCAGACCGTGCCGCCCTGCAGCAGGAGGCTTACCAGATGGTGGCCTGGAGCCGGGAAGCAGTGCATCTGGCCAAGAAACTGCATACCAGCAATCCGGCGCTTTACGACAACTTTGGCCTTTTCCGCTCCAAACTCATGAGCCTGGTCGGGCCCAACGGGGCCATGGATTTCTACCACGGCAGCCTGCGGGTGCGGGATGCGGATGGCCAAGTCCTGATCGACGGTGCCGACTACCAGGGTTACCACCAGTTGCTGACGGAGGAAGTGAAGCCCTGGAGCTATATGAAGTTCCCCTATCTCACTCGCATGGGTCGGGAGGAGGGCTGGTACAAGGTGGGGCCCCTGGCCCGGGTGCAGAACTGTGATTTCATTCCCACCCCCCTGGCCGAGGCCGAGCGCCGGGAATTCATGGATTATGGTCAGGGGGGGCTGATCCACGGGCCCCTGGCCTACCACTGGGCTCGCATGATCGAAATGCTGCATGCTGCCGAGACCATCAAGGACCTGCTGCACGATGATGATCTGGGCAAGGATGACCTGATGGCCGGCGGCCCCAGAACCCAGGAGGGCGTGGGGGTGATCGAGGCGCCCCGGGGTACCCTGATTCACCACTATCAGGTGGATGAGAACGACCTGGTGACCATGGCCAACCTCATCGTCTCCACCACTCACAACAACCAGGCCATGAACGAGGCGGTGCGCCAGGTGGCGCGCCAGTACCTGAACGGCCGGGAGATCACTGAGGGCCTGCTCAACCACATCGAGGTGGCCATTCGTGCCTTCGATCCCTGTCTTTCCTGCGCTACCCATGCGCTGGGCCAGATGCCCCTGGCGGTGGAATTGCAGGGCCCCGATGGCCAGGTGCTGGATCGGCGCTACAAGGATTAAGGCGGGGCGCCATGGATCAGGCCCTGGCCCGGGAAGTGGTGGTCTTCGGCATCGGCAACCCCAGCCGGGGTGACGATGCCCTGGGGCACCTGCTGCTGCAGCGGCTTGAAGAAGCCCGCTTGCCCGGCATCGCCACCGTGGAAGATTTTCAGTTGCAGATCGAGCACGCCATTGATCTGCAAGGACGCAGCCTAGCCCTGTTCATCGATGCGGGCCAAGGTACGCCGGCCCCGTTCAGCTTTGAGCCCGTTCGGCCTCGTTTCAATCCGGCCCATACCAGCCACGCCCTGTCCCCCGGTGATGTGCTGGCGGTCTACGCCCAGGCCTTGGGTCAGGTGCCGCCACCGGCCTATGTGCTATGCCTGCGGGGCCAGTGTTTCGAGTTGGGGGAGGGCCTGAGCCCGGCTGCCCTGGCTCACCTTGATGCAGCCTGGACGTTCCTGGCTGAGCTTTGCCGCTTGCCGGATGCCGAAGCCTGGGGCCGCCGGCGTACCCTGCCGGGCTTTCCCTTGCCCTCCTGAATCTCCGTCGTTTTTCCCCAATTGACCTTGGCTTGCGCGCGTCAGGCGCCTGCAAGACCCCCGGGGCGGCTTGACCTGCATCATGGTTTGCCATGCCGTACGTGGGAAGAATGGCAGGGCCGCGACAAAGCGGTATTTCGGGGGATTGACCATGGCCTTGGCCGTTGCATTGAAAAAACTGACGCCCTGGATGGGCGTGGTCCTGGCATTGGTGGGCAGCACCGCCCAGGGCCAGGCGACCGCCTGGCCAGACCCGGTCGCTTCCTATCGTGCGGTGGCCGCCGGTGAAGGCCGGGCCGAGAGCGTTCTGGTGGCCGCCGCTGCCGATTCCGGCCTGCAGGTCAGCTATGACGAAGCCAGTCGCCGTCTACACCTCCACTACCCCATGGCCTTCAATCAGCTCACCGAAGGCTGGAGCTGGCAGCCCCTGGCCAATCCAGAGCGGGAAGATTATTACCGCTTCAAATTCCTGCCCCTCGGCAGCGTCGCCGAAGACCGGGGCAGCTACCAGGGGGAGGACAAGATCGGCGAGCCGGAAACCATGGGCGTGCAATGGCGCTACGACTATTTCCTGGCCTTCGACAACCTCTACGACTTCATTCCCCGGGGCACCGACGACGATGCCGGCTTCGATGCCGAGGTCACCGTCTCTCCGGAGCAGGCTGCCCCCCTATTGGCTCCCGGCGGGGTACGTCTGCTCGCCCAGGTGGCCCTGCGGGCACCCTATGTCTCGGAAAGCACTACCTTCTGGAAGGCTATTCACGCCCGCCCCACGGATTTCACCCTGAAGAAGCGCTATCTCGTCGGCGTACTCCAGGAAGTACGCTTCGTGACGGCTGAAAACCGAGTCCTGGCAAGGCTGTCCGGGCATCCGGCAGAACAATAGCCGTAAGGGCACAGCGGCGGGGAGGGCGGCCGTGCTAAAATCTCGATCTGTCACAAAACCCACATAGAAAATTCATGTTCGGACGCCTGATGCCCCAAGAGGGCAAGTTTTTCGATCTGTTCAACGCTCACGCGGAGCAGATTATCCAGGGGGGGCAAGCCCTGGCCACTTTCATCAACCACCTGGGACGCAATCCCGAGGAGGCCAGCCAGGCCGCCGAAGCTGTCGATACCGCCGAAAGCCGGGCCGACAAGATCACCCATGAGACGGTCGCCCTGCTGCACAAGACCTTCATCACCCCCCTGGACCGGGACGAGATTCACTCTCTCATCACCGGCATGGACGACATCCTGGACCTGATCCAGGACGTGACCCAGACCGTTTCCCTCTACGACATCCGCAAGGGCACCCCGGAAGCCATCCAGCTGGCCGAAATCTGCGTCTCCTGTTGCGACCGTGTGCGCTGGGCCGTGTCCCTGCTGCCCAACGCCGACCAGGGTCCTGCCATCCTCAAGACCTGTGAGGAAATCGACCGCCTGGAATCGGATGCCGACCGCGTCATGCGTTCCGCCATGTCCCGCCTGTTCCGCGACGAGCCGGACGTGCGCCAGCTGATCAAGCTCAAGGCCATCTACGAACTGCTGGAAACCGTGACCGACCGCTGTGAGGATGTGGCCAACATCCTCGAAGGCATCGTTCTCGAAAACTCCTGAGACCCGGTCATGAGCGGTCTCGAAATCAGCCTGGGGGTAGTCGTTCTCCTGGTGGTGCTGGCCCTGGCCTTCGACTTCATGAACGGCTTCCACGACGCGGCGAACTCCATCGCCACCGTGGTCTCCACCGGCGTTCTGAAGCCCCACCAGGCGGTCGCCTTTGCCGCCTTCTTCAACATCGTCGCCATCTTCATCTTCCAGCTGAAGGTGGCTACCACCATCGGCAAGGGCACCATTGACCCGGCCATCGTCGATCACATCGTGATCTTCGGCGCCCTGGTCGGGGCCATCGCGTGGAACCTGATCACCTGGTATTACGGCATTCCGTCCTCCTCCTCCCATGCCCTGATTGGCGGCCTGGTGGGGGCGGCCTTGGCCAAGTCCGGTCCCGGTGCCCTGATCACCTCCGGTGTGCTGAAGACAGTGGCTTTCATTTTCGTTTCCCCGCTGCTCGGCTTCATCCTCGGTACCCTGCTCATGGTGGCGGTATCCTGGTTGTTTTTCCGCACCACGCCGCGCAAGGTGGATAAATGGTTCCGTCGCCTGCAACTGCTTTCCGCCGGCCTCTACAGTCTGGGTCACGGGGGTAACGACGCCCAGAAGACCATCGGTATCATCTGGATGCTGCTGATCGCCGCCGGCCTGTCCCAGTCCACCGATCCGATCCCCGTCTGGGTGGTGGTCTGCTGCTACGTGGCCATCGGCCTGGGCACCATGTTCGGTGGCTGGCGCATCGTCAAGACCATGGGCCAGAAGATCACCAAGCTGAAGCCGGTGGGCGGTTTCTGCGCCGAAACCGGTGGTGCCATGACCCTGTTCCTGGCCACTGCCCTGGGCATTCCTGTATCCACCACCCACACCATCACCGGCGCTATCGTCGGTGTCGGCTCCTCCCGCAAGTTCAGCGCCGTGCGCTGGGGGGTGGCTGGCGGTATCGTCTGGGCCTGGATCCTGACCATTCCCTGTAGCGCCCTGTTTGCCGCCGGTGCCTGGTATCTGGGTAGTTTCCTGCTGTAACACTGTAGTAGCCGTAAAGCTGCCGTAGTTTTCACTTAATTCCTGCCGTGATTCCTGCCTGCCCGCCCCGTCCGGGGCGGGCATAATGGGGCCTTCGTCCCTTTCCCGTATTTCCCATGGTCTGGCTCAAGCTTCTGGCTGTTGTCCTGGCTGCCGTGTTGCTGGTCTGGCATTTCCCCTTTCTCTGGGAGATCGGCCTGGCCGCGATTTTCGGCGCCTGTTTCTGGCTGTTTGCCCGTCCACCCCGGCCCCCTGCTTCCGGTGAGGGATCGGGCGAGAGATCGTGACCTCCGCTTCCAACCGCTTTTCCGGTTATTGCAGCGGCCGTCTACCCGGCGTGCTGTGGATCGTCGCTTCCGCCACCGGTTTTGGTGCCATGGCCATTTTTGCCAAGACCGCCTATGGCGATGGGGTCGGGCTGGAGGCCCTGCTATTCCTGTGCGTATTCCACCCAAAATCAGCCACTAATAACGACCGAAACCAGCCACCTATAACGATGCAAAGCCGGCCACCGATTCCAATCTCAAAAGCGCCACCCGTTACGATAAAAACCCGCCAGTCCAGCGGGTTTTGAAATGATGATCCTGAGTGCTGCAATCAGATCAAACTTGGTTTACTTCCTCTGCGTAACTTGCGCATTGACTCCCCCTTGAGCTCGATACGATGCGCGCCACTGACCAGCCGGTCCAAAATAGCATCCGCCATCGTCGGATTTCCCCCACTCAGATAGTCATGCCACCTATCCACAGGCAACTGGCTGGTAATCAACGTCGACCGATGTCCCGAGCGCTGTTCAATAACCTCCAACAGGTCATTTCGCCCGATTGCATTCAGCGCGGCTATCCCGAAGTCGTCCAAGATCAGCAAATCAACCTTGGCCAGTTGATTCAAGCGCTTTCGGAAACTCCCATCCCCATGGGAGACGGCCAGTTCTTCCAGCAATAAGGGCAAACGGTGGAACATCACCGTTAGCCCCTGCCGGCATGCCTGGTTTCCCAAGGCACAGCCTAGCCAAGTTTTTCCCCCACCTGTCGGCCCGGTGACGATCACATTGACGCCGTGTCGAATCCAGTTGCACAGCGATAACGATGCCATTTCGCTGCGATCCAGACCCCGACCAGGTCGATAGTCGATGTCTTCCATACAAGCGGTTTCCCGTAGTTTGGCGATTTGAAGCAACCGCTTCAGCCGGCGGTTCTCCCGGCAGGTCACTTCTTGATCGACCAAAAGACCAAAGCGCTCCTCAAAAGCGAGGTGGGTTGCGGCGGCACTGGATAATTGATCCCCGAAGCCCCGAGCCATGCCGAAGAGCTTCAATTCATTTAGTTTACGTAAAGTATCGTTGGTCAGCATATGGGTTCCTCAGATCAGTGGTAATACTCGGCGCCGCGCACATTCGGATGTTCAAAGCTCGCCTCCTGAACGTCATCCACGGCTGTCGGCTGCTGATCCAGGCTGTTACGCAGGATCGAGCGGACGCTGGACAGCGATTGGGCGCCGATTTCAATTGCACGGCAGCAGGCGGCATTAAGCCGTCGATTGGTAAAATCATTGGCCAGTTTTTTTAGGGCATTGTGGGCGCGGTAGCCTTGTTCCCTGGTTCGCATGGTTGCCAGCAAGGTTTGCAAGAAGTGATGAACATGAGGGCCGGTTTGCATGGCCCATGCCAAGGCGCCGCCAGCTTCCCAGAGGCCAAAATGCCGGTGCGCAGCTTCCATGTGCTGCGGATCAATGGCCGGTGCGGAGCCTGCACTCCTAACATGGCTTGCCACCCGCTGCCCACGATGAAGTACTTCGATGGTCGCGGCCGTCAGGCGTAACTCGACCTCTCGCCGGGCCAGCCGGAAAGGCACACTGTAAGGGCGTTCATCCACCTTGACGCAGTAATCCAGACCGACGCGAACTTTTCGGAATTCGGCATACTCGTAAGGCGAGGCGGACAACGGCAACATCGCCGGTCGGTCCAGCGTTTCAAAGGCGCTCTGCCGGGAACCCGGCAATTTCTGGAATGGCCGTGCATTGATTTCAGTCAGCAATTCCCGAATCGCTGTATTCAATTCCCCGAGGCTGGTAAACACCCGCTTTCGCAGCCGAAACAGAATCCAGCGCTCGACGATCAGCACACCATTCTCGGCTTTGGCCTTATCTTTCGGCTGGTAGGAGCGAGCGGGGAGAATCAGCGTGCCGTAGTGGTCCGCCATATCCTGGTAGGTGGCATTCACCACTGGTTCGGTCCGGCTGGCTTTGGTGACTGCCGCTTTCAGGTTGTCGCAGACGATGACAGCCGGCACGGCACCGAAGTGCTCAAGCATGCGAGTATGTGCGGCAATCCAGTCCGGCAGACTTTGCGACCAGTGCGCTTCGGCATAGATGTAGTTGGAGGCACCGAGTACCGCTACGAAGATTTGTGCAACCAGCATCTCGCCGGTCTGTCGGTCAGCAATGCCCATCGTCGGGCCGGCGTAATCAACGAACACCCGCTCACCGGCGACATAAGTCTGCCGCATGTAGCGCTTCAAGGTCTGCGCGAATTCCCGATGCCGCTGGCAGAACAGGCTGTAGGCCATTCCATCCGGGTGCACGGCGAGATATTCTTCATGCAGCACTTGCAGGGTAGCGCCCTTGCGTTTCAGTTCCTGGTGGATCTGAGCCCAATCGGGTTCAGGTTTGCGCGGTGCGGCGATTGCCACCACCGGTGGAAACAGTCGTTGTTCCAGCGCGGCATCATCGAGGTCAGGCGGCAGAGGCCACGTCAGTTTTGCGGCGGCCGCACGCGTCAGGTAGTCAGCGATGGCATCGCGCGACAGTCCTAGACTGCGAGCGATAGCTCGTCGGCTCTGTTGGTTTTCATAATGCAGGCGGAGCACCTGGCGGATTTTTCTCATTGGGATTCTCCGATTGGCCATGGAAGGCTGGGCTGGCGTGTACGCATCAGCCGATTCTCCAAGTGGTGCCGACGCGACTCGTCCTCGCGACGCGATCGGCGGGTTGTCATGGAAAATGAAGGAGGCCGCCCGTCCTTGACAGACGGGCATGGGAATCGCAGAATCTGACTAGAAGTCTCTACTTCAAGCAGTTCCGTGAGGCCCCCTGAGTCCTACCTCTGGGGGCTTTGCTTTTCCTGGCCCAGATCTTTTCGCGTTTATCAGCTCACGGGCTCTCTCCTTCCTGGCAGGTGATGTCGACGGCTAGGCGTAACCCGGCCAGCCAAGCTGCGGTGTCACGGCTCAGGGTGTAACACTCTGATCAATGGGGAATCCGGAATGCCGCAATGGGAATGAAGCGGCTATGGAGGACCTGACATCCTAGCTGCGTGCTTGCCGTCGTTCCCCGCCACCAAGTTTGCTTGACGCGCATCCGCTAACCATTGGGCCACATCCAGGCCTAGGGCAAAGACTCCTCGACGGTTGGGCAAGGTGAATAGGACAACTTCGACTTGACCGCGTCGGCGGGCCTGACGGAATGCGGCCAGGGAGCGATATCCCATGGCTTGAGCTAAATCGGCGCCGCCGAGGATTGGGCCATTGCGCGCTCGAAGGTCTTCATACAACTGCTCTACAAGCGGACGCGGCGGCGGCTCGTGTGCGTCGAAGGCCCCCAAGGGCAGGTGTGATTCAGGCGGTGGCGAAAGGGTCATAGCGGTCAATGTGCTCGTTGGTCACGCAGTGTTCGCCAGATCACACAGTCACTCCACCCGAACAGAAATTTTTAATTTCTGTACTCTATGTAGATGCCAAAATTCAATACCCCCCCAAAACCCGGCAGACCACCACGCAACCTGATTGATGTCTTGAGGACTCAGTTTTGGTTCCATGTGCTCAAGCTGCGCTCAGGTTTACCCAGTGCCTATGCGATCGAGAAAGCCTTAGAGCCCCACCTTGTCCGCATTTCTGCTGATGGGGTCAATCGTCCTAGGAAGTGGGACAGTTATGAACGTGGCACCCGGGTTCCCAAACGCAACCACGATCCGAAAGATTCGGTTGACCTCGCTGAGCGACACTTTCCTGGAACGGCGAGTTGGTTTGATAATCCCATTTGGGATGTTCTCAAAGGGGCTAATCTGGATCGCTGGGCATTGCAGCGCCAGTTACAAACCCTATCCCTGCCAGTCGTTGATGTTTTGATCACGACTGAAGGCTCGATCAAGGGGCAAGCAGATCTCGTCCAATTAACCGATGAGCACTTTGATCGCCTTGTGGCGCTGGGAAGTTTTGATGCGCTGGCAGCAATCGCCATCCTTGCCAAGCTCTCAGAGGAGACAGCTTCTCATGAGCTACGTGACATGGTGCTCGATTGCTATGCCCGGCTGCAACCCATCCTGGCAGACGCACCGGAAACTTGCGTGCACTACCCCGAACTTTTCACCTACGTCGATCAGGTTTGCCAATACTGGGTGGTACTTTCCCCAGGAAAGCGTATGAACATGCGTTTGTTCTGGCACGGGCAGAAATGGGCAAAAAATCGGATTGATTATTTTGGGCCCAGGCTTGCAGGGATGTACCGAGCCAACGATTGGGGAAATGGTTGGGAAAAGTGGCTTAAGTAATATACAACGGTCATGCAAGAGTATGGGGCAGCAGTTCGGCCAAAGCCAACCTTGGGTCTTTGGCCTGCATTCAGCGGCAATGAGCCGGTTAGCTGCCGTTTAGCCGCATATGGTGGTCAATCGCAGTATTTTCAGTTGTATGGGAATACAAATCTCGGGATGGACTTACGTCCACATAGAGACTGAGCTACAGGACAACGGCAATAGCTCGTACCCAGACTGGAATATAATCGCGAACTCATAAAAAATGACGTAAGCACGGACTGCTGCGTGATCGGAGGGGCAAGCATGCAATGGATCGACGAAAAAGCTCTTGAGGCCTGGGCTGGCCGATTGAATGCCCGAGAGATGCTGATGGCCATGCTCGCGGATCTCATTCGGATGACTATTGACGATGCGACACGGTTCCGCTTCCCGAGCGGCGAAGTCAGCCAGTTACGTGGCTGGGATGGCGATTTGGAGACGGATGAGGCCAAGGGATTCGTTCCGGAGGGCAAGTCTAAGTGGGAGTTTGGAACCGGCCCTGGAGAGAAAAAAGCGACATCTGATTACGTGAAGCGGACCAACCAGACGCCCGATGACGAGATGGCTGAGAACACCTTGGTTCTGGTCAATCTCGGGTGCTGGGATACGCCGACGAAAAAAATCCCTGAATGGGAAGATGACCGCCGCAAAGAGCGAAAGTGGAAAGACGTTAAATACCTTGATGGCGTATCGCTCGTTCAATGGCTAAAAGACCATCCTGCGATTGCTGCTCGATACGCCCGAAATGTGCTCGGGACGGCACCCAAAGACGGCGCCTTGAGTACAGACGAATACTGGGAGGAATTCAGTACGCAGTTCAAGCCGCCGCTCAGTGAGAAACTAGTCATTGCCGATCGGCAGCGAGAGGCCGAGGAGTTGCTCAGCAAGCTGTGCGGACAAGCCGAGTCCTTCATGATCGGCGCCGAAACTTCTGAGGAAGTCATCGCGTTCGCGGTAGCGACAATCCGAACTGCAACGCCTGCCGTGCGCCAATCACTTGAGTCCAGAACTTTGATTGTCCGCACAGAGGCGGCGGCTCGATTCTTTGCGATGCACACCGGCCTGGTCTTCATCACAGTTGGCGCCGCCGAAACCCTGGCCGGCACGCTTGGCAAAAAATGCCCCACGCTATCGGCCGCGACGGGTGCTCAGGCCAAGCGTGGTTCCTTGCTGAAGAGGCCAACAGCGTCAGGCATGGTGGACGGGTTCATTGAGATGGGACTTGACCACGGCCAAGGGTACGAGCTTGCGCATCGATGCGGGCGCAGCTTGACCATCCTAAAGCGATTGATCAACAACACGCCAGCTACTGACCCGCCTTGGTTGCAGCATGTGTCTGTGCTTAAGCCAGCCTTCCTCGCCGGGGGATGGTCGAGCGATCTGGAGACCGACTGCAACATTTTGAAGGAACTGGGGGGCTACCACGCCTATGGGATGTTGGAAGGCATCCTAATGCCAACGCTCAGTTTGGCTGATCGCCCAGTGGACAAGGAGGCTGATGTTTGGCAGGTGCGTGCACCGGTCGATGCTTTCTACTTCTATGGCAGTCAGCTGACCGACGCCGACCTCACGCGGCTGCGAGACGCCATCGTCAAGGTGTTTGGCAAACAGCCAGAGCAGCCGTCGCGAGATCAAAAGTTCAACCTGGCCAAGGTAGCGCACGCCGACTACAGTAGATGGCTGCGCGATGGGCTTGCGTTGACGCTCCTCATCATCGCGTCAATGCATGAGGTTGCCGGTCTGCATGTCAAAGGCAAGACGCCTCAGCAGTATGTCGACGACGTAATCAACGCACTGCCAGATTGGAGCAAATCGCATCACTCAATACTGCGCCTCGGCGATCAGACTGCACTGCTCGCGGAGGCCGCGCCCAACCCTTTTTTGAAGGCCCTCGAGTCTATGCTCGAGGGCGTTCCTGAACAGATTGCTCAGATCTTCGAGACGGAGCGCAACCGCTTCTTCGGCCCGTCGAGTCCACATGTGCATTTCCTTTGGGCGCTAGAGTCGATTGCGTGGGACCCGAGGTACCTCAACCGCGCTGCGGTCGTGCTTGCCAAGCTCGGCCAGCTGGATCCGGAGCCAGATTCGAACCACGTCAACCGGCCAATCAACAGCTTGCGCGACATCCTGTTAGGCTGGTCGCCCAACACCTATGCGTTGCAGCCGCAGCGGATTGCATGCCTCGATGCAGTCCTTAAGGCGTGTCCAGACGTCGGCTGGCAACTGCTCAAGAAGCTCCTTCCGTGCAGTCACGCTATCAGCTCGCCCACGCAACATCCAAAACTTCGTGACTTCGCTCCAGAAAAACCAGAAGAAATCACCTTTGGTTCGGTGTGGGATTTTGAGACCGCCGTCGTTGATCGAGCGCTTGTAGCGGCTGGCGATAACGAGGCACGCCTTGGCGTTTTCATCGAATCATTGGGGCAACTTCAAGCGCCTAATCGTGCAAAAGTACTCGCTCGCGTCGATAGCTACCTGGCCACTCATCAAGTGGACGAAGGATGCACAATCTGGCACAAGTTAAAAGATGAGTCGGCTCGCAACGAGTATTTTGGAGACTCAGACTGGGCACTGAGCAATAACGATCTGGCCGCAGTGAAAGAGGTGGTCGAACGTCATCGCCCTACCGACCCCCTCGTATCTGACCGCCATGCGTTTGATGACTGGACACCGCATATTGGCAAGTACAAGGGAGACTCCGAGGACTTTGAGGACCCAACTGACCTGCGCAAGGAAATCCTGCAGCGTGTCCTTGACCGCGATGGGGCGCCGGGCGTTCTGAGGCTTGCGAGGATGGTGAAATTGCCAGAGCTGCTGGGCCAAGTGCTGGGTCACAGCCACCTATCTATCACGCTTGAGCAAATGTTTGAGTTGATGCAAGGAGCACTCGATCCTGCCGCACCACCGAGTCTTTCGTATTACGTATCGGCAGCTGGTGTGGGCAAGTTCGGTGACCAATGGGAAGGCGCATTCAAGGGCCGGTTTTTGGCGCAAGTTACGGACGCCGCCGCAAAAGCCAAACTTTTGCTCGGTTGGCCAGCCACCCCTACCACTTGGTCTTATGTCGAAGGCCTTGGCAGCGAGGTACGGGACCAGTACTGGCGCCACGTGGGCTTGCTGCCGATACAGGCTTCGCTCGATGACCTGCTGTACGCAATTGACCAGTTCCGAACCGTTGGGAGGGACATCGACGTCCTAGGCTTGATGCACTCACGTGCCAAAGACTTGTCGTCGAGCCTGCTGGTGGACCTACTTACGAAAGGTGTCAGCCAAGTTGATAACGGCTTCAAGCGCTTTGGCAACATGCTTTCCTACTACGTAGCGAAGGCGCTCAAAGAAGTGCGCACGCGTAGCGATATCGACAAATTGGAGGTCGGGAGGTTGGAATACGCCTACCTGCCATTACTTCGTCATGAGAGTGAGCCGCTGACCATCTTCAACCTTTTGGCTTCCGATCCCGAGATGTTCATCGACGTGCTGTCACACGTATTCAGAGGCAAGAATACGCCGCCTGAACAAACCATCACAGCCGAGATGAAGACGCGGGCAAATATTTCATACGACTTGCTCTCGGCGTTCAAGACAGTGCCTGGCCTGCATGACGGAAAAATTGATGCTCAAATACTGTCCGAATGGGTTGCCACGGTTCGAACGCTAGCAGCTAAAAAGGGCCTCGATGATATCGGTGATCAGCGCATTGGCTACATTCTCGCTCATGCTCCGCAAGACGCCAGCGAGCCATTTTGGCCGCCATCAGCAGTGTGCCAAGTGATCGATGAGGTGGCTGCGGAGCATGTCGAACGCGGGTTCGCAATCGAGTGCTTTAACAAACGCGGCGTTTATAGCAAAGGCATCAACGAGGATGGAAGGCAAGAACGCGAGTTTGCGACTTGCTACAAGGACTGGGCAGATGCGACATGGATGTATCCGCGGACGTCGGCGATGTTGATGGCCATCTCTGATGACTGGATCCGCCGTGCAGATCACGAAGACGTCAGAGCTGAACAGGGGAAGATGAAGATGTAGCTCCCCGAAATCCATTGCTGCCTTGAATATCCCTCACCGGTGCAGTCTCAATCCTGTGTATTTATAAATGTTACGCCGCACCTGAAAATATCGAAGAGGTAAGAAAGTGCCTACTTTTTATCATGTTGACATGTTAGGCAGGCTGGCGCCTGGAATGACTATTGATTTAAGTCCTGAAGCACCATCCCTCTTCGGTCGGATCTATCTCCAGCAATTTAAGGCGGCCGGCGTTGTCGAGGCACTTGAAAAAGGGGAAGAATCACCAAAGAAGCTGATGCTACTCCGTGACTGTGCCTACAGGGAGTATTACCTTGAACTCTTTCGGAGGCACAACCCTCGACTCAAGGATTTACCAATCGTATCAAGACTCTCAGCATTTTTTGCAGTCAAGAGCATCGAAGATGCGCATCGCTACATCGAGCGATTTGGGTTCAAAGGGCATCCTGCAATTTACTCCGTCGATTGTGATGGCGAGCCTCCTTGTCTGGATATGACATGGCTTGATCAACAGTTTCCTAAGCGTGCTGATGCATTTATGTATTACTACGAGAGCTACTGGAAAGGCGCACTCATTGGTCAGGACCCGCATTTGTCTTCTCACGAAAAGCGGGGATCGCTGATCGAAGTTCTGATCACATCGAAAGTCACTATCGGTGCTCCAATGAATCACTACGCATCACCGTCCGAGGTCTAGTTGACTTGAACCTCTGCTTCGCAGCACTGCACTGCAAGTGCTGAACGGCAGTTAAGCGCAACGTTGCTGACTATTTCAGCACATCTGGCCATCGGCTGTTTTGGCCGATTAGCACTCAGTTAATCTGCGCCATGTACGGCCGCTTCGTCCAGTGCCCATCTGTCTTGATGAACCGATCTCAGCTTGGTACGAAGTGCGAAAGCTTACTTCTCTGGCGGCGATCATTGGAATGAGTGGAAGGTTTACGATCGGAACACGTGGCGGTTTTGGGATTGGAATCACTGGCGCTTTTCATCGGAATACACATCCTGCGTTTCGCCCTGGCCGGCAGCCTCATGGCGGCCTTCCTGTGCCTGATAGGCCGCCCATGGCCTGCACCGCGCCTTTGGCCGGGGCTGCTGGCCATGGGGGGAATCGCCTACGTCGGCCAGTCCTACTGCTATTTCGCGGCCCTGCATCATGCCTCCGCCGGGTTGACGGCCCTGTTGCTGTATCTCTATCCGGTTCTGGTGACGTTGCTGGCAGCGGTCTTGGGCCGTCAGGCCCTGAACCGGCGCAAGGTCCTGGCCGTCGTCATGGCCTGTTGTGGCACCTTGCTGACCATTGGTGGGCAACTCTCGGGCTCTCCCCTGGGCATTGCTCTGGGCCTGGGCTCCGCCCTCATCTATTCCTGCTACATCCTGGTTGGGGAACGACTGACTGCCCAGGCCGGGCCTCTGGCGGCTTCCACGGTCATCATGCTGGCGGCCGCGGTGGTCTACGGCGTGCTGGCGATAGGGCGGGATTCCCCGTGGCCAGCCTCCGCTACGGGGTGGGGGGCGGTATTCGGGATCGTGCTGCTATCCACCATACTCGGCATGGTGGGCTTCTTTGCCGGCATGGCGCGCCTGGGGGCGGCGGATGCAGCGACGCTTTCCACCCTGGAGCCGGTGGTGACGGTGCTGCTGGCAGCGATGTTCTTGGGGGAAGGTCTGGGGTTGTCGCAGGTGGCGGGGGGCGCCCTGATCCTCACGGCCGTGTTGCTGCTGGCTCGGGAGGGAGCGCCCCCGCAAGGGCGGAGGGATTCCGCCTAGAGCAGGAAAGCCCGCAGGGCGTCCAGCACCCGGTCCGGCTGTTCGGCCATCATGGCGTGGCCGGCACCGTCGATCTCGGCCTTGCGCACGTCTTTCAACGCTTTGGCCAGGTCCCCAGCGGCCCGGGGCGGGGTCATCAGGTCCCGCTTGGCGATCACCAGCAGGGCCGGGCATTGCACCTGGGCGGCGGCTTCCAGACCGGTCTGGTAGTCGTTGCAGTTGGACAGGTCGATGAACAGGGAGCCAGGCTTGGCACGGCGCATCAGGGCCAGGCTGGCCCCGGGCTGCCAGGCGCCGGGAACGGTGTTGCCGCCCAGGCCCAGGGCATTGGACCACTGGTTGATCATGCGGTAGGCCTTTTCCGGCTTGTCTTTGGCGGCGGCCAAGAGCTGGTCGGAGACGGCCATGGGGACGGCGCTGCCGAGCAGGGCGATCTTGACGATGCGGCTGGGATGGCGGGCGGCGGCTTCCAGGGCAGCCAGGGAGCCCATGGAGTGGCCGGCCAGAACGGCTTTTTCCACGCCGGCGGCATTCAGCAGATCGGCCACCCAGTCGGCCAGGGCACCGATGGAAGCCAGGGGCTCGCCGCCGGAGCGGCCGTGGCCGGGCAGGTCCACCGCCAGCACGCTGTAGCCGTGGTTGGCGAAATAGCGGCTCTGCAGGCCCCACACCGTGTGGTCGTTGGCGGCGCCGTGGAGGAAGACCAGGGCGGGCTTTTGCGGGTCGAAGGTCTTGCCGCCGGTGTAGGCGTAGATCTTGGTGTCGCGGACGATCAGTTCCATGGCCCCCTCCTTACGCCGCAGCCTTGACCGCAGCGGCCAGGCCCCGGGACAGGTCTTCGATGAGGTCGTCCGCATCTTCCAGGCCCACCGAGAGGCGGATGGTGCCGGCACCGATGCCGGCCGCCAGCAGGGCCTCGTCGGACATGCGGAAGTGGGTGGTGGAGGCCGGGTGGATCACCAGGGACTTGGCATCGCCCACGTTGGCCAGGTGGGAGAAGAGCTTCAGGGTCTCGATGAATTTCTTGCCGGCGGGGCGGCCGCCCTTGACGCTGAAACTGAAGACGGAGCCACAGCCCTTGGGCAGCAGCTTCTGGGCCAGGGCATGGTCCGGGTGGCTTTCCAGGCCCGGGTAGGCGACGCTTCCCACCGCCTCGTGGGCGGCGAGGAAATCCACCAGCTTGCGGGCGTTTTCCACATGGCGGGCCATGCGCAGGGGCAGGGTTTCCACGCCCTGGAGAATCTGGAAGGCATTCATCGGGCTCATGCAGGCGCCGAAGTCCCGCAGGCCCTCGCGTCGGGCCCGCAGCAGGAAGGCGGCGACGGTGGATTCCTCGGCGAAGTCCATGCCGTGGAAGCCGTCGTAGGGCTCGGTCAGGGTGGGGAATTTACCCGAGGCTTCCCAATCGAAATTGCCCGAATCCACCAGCACGCCGCCGACGGCGGTGCCATGGCCGCAGAGGAACTTGGTGGCGGAGTGGAAGACCAGGTCGGCGCCGTGCTCGAAGGGCTTCAACAGATAGGGGCTGGTGAAGGTGGAGTCCACCAGCAGGGGCAGGCCGTGTTCGTGGGCCAGGGCGGAAATGCGGGGAATGTCCAGCACATCCAGGCCCGGGTTGCCCAGGGTTTCGCCGAAGAGCAGGCGGGTGTTGGGGCGGATGGCGGCGCGCCAGGCGTCCACGTCCCGGGTGGGAACGAAGGTGGTCTCGATGCCGAAGCGGCGCAGGGTGTAGTCCAGCAGGTTGTGGCTGCCGCCGTAGAGGGCGCCGGAGGCAACGATATGGCTGCCGGCCCCCATCAGGGTGGCCACGGCCAGGTGCATGGCGGCCTGGCCGCTGGCGGTGGCGATGGCGCCGACGCCGCCTTCCAGGGCGGCAACGCGCTCCTCCAGCACCGATACGGTGGGGTTGGAGATGCGCGAATAGACGTGGCCGGCCCGTTCCATGTTGAAGAGGGCGGCGGCCTGGTCGGAATCCTTGAAGACGAAGGAGGTGGAAAGATAGATCGGGGTGGCGCGGGCGCCGTATTGCGGGTCGGGTACCTGGCCGGCGTGCAGGGCCAGGGTGTCGAGGGTGTAGCCGTCCTTACCGGCCATGGGCGTTCTCCTGAAAGTCTCTTTTTATGGGCTTAGGCCGGCATGTCCGGCACCAGCATGCCTTCGAGCAGCTTGATGCGGTCTTTGACCTGGAGTTTGCGCTTCTTCAGCCTGCGCACCAGCAGCTGGTCCGGTGGCGGGTTGGCGATGAGGTGTTCGATGACCAGGTCCAGATCCCGGTGTTCCACTTCCAGTTCATGGAGCCGGCCGCGGATGATGCCGGCTTCGTCGTCGGTAAGTGTCATGGAATTTCCACGGGTTCACGCGCGATTGCTGGCGCCGATTCAAGGTTCACCGCCGGCCTGGCCGACGGAAGCGAAGATGCATTGTGGACCATTCCACAGCGTACGGAAATGGGCATAGAATAGTGCGGACAATTCTAACCTTAACCCAATGGAGGAGATCCATGTCCCACACCGTCATTGTCGCTTTCGGCAAAGGCAAGGAGTACGAATTCAAGTTCACCCAGGGGGATCTGGGAGGCCAGACCGCCGAAGAGGCCCGTCGCTGGTTTGACAAGGAATTCGTCAGCCTGGAATGTGAGCCCTCCAACCCGGTGGGCAAGGTGTTGATCATCGACAAGGTGCTCAACGTCGCCAAGTATGGCGGCGAGGCCCGTTTCGCCGAAGCTGGCGGCTGGGCCAAGGATTTCACCCGCAATGCCGCCCTGGCCCTGGGCCGGGATACCATCCGCGTTGATCTGGCGGATTTCGTCATCGGCTATTGAGCCTGCAGGCGGGTTGGGGCGGTCCGGCACGACGCAACTAACCGCAAGAGCGAGCAGCAACGAACAACGGCGCACTACGGTGCGCCGTTTTTATTACGCCGAATCCGCGGGATGGCTGATGGCGACTTCTGCCGCCAGGGTTCGAGTCCATTCCAGGGGTGGCAGGGATTGGGCCACGGCCTGCCGGTGGACCTGGAGAAAATCGGCCAGGGCGGCAGGTCCGGCGGCCTGGGGCGTTTCACAACTGCGATAGGCCGCCAGCAGACCGCGATAGCACTGGCGGAAGCGGCGCAGCTGGGGCAGCCAGACAGCGACCTGTCGCAGCAATTGGGCCAGCAGGCGTGGATCATCCAGCAGGCGGCGGCCATCCCAGGCATTGGGCCGGTTGGCGGCGTGGCAGAGATACTTGAGGTCGATGAAGCGGAGGGGCTGGCCGCTGCGGAAGGCCAGCTGGGCCCGGGCGGAGCGGGGAGAGGCGGCCAGGGCGCCACTGTCGCCAAAGGCCAGGCGCAGGCGCTGCAGCGGGTTGCTCAAGGGGGTGTGGTGGCCGTTTCCTTCCACCAGGGCGGGCTGGGCGGCATGGCAGGCCAGTTGCCGCGCCAGTTCCTCCAGATCACTGCCGGTGGGCTTCATGGGGTATCCAGGGGACAGCGGCTGTCGTTTTCCTGGGGCCGTGGGGCTACGGTGTCAGGCCGTTCCCCCAGTTCGCGGAATTCCAGGCGCAGTTCAATGCGGCGACTTTCCTCCGGGCTGCTTTTCTGGAAATTGAAGGAGGAGCCGCCTACCAGGAAAAGCTCTCGCACTGCCCGCCGGTCGGCCTCGCTGAGGGCGTCCGCCTGGTCGGTCGGGCCGGCGAGGAGGGCGCAGAGCACCCGCTCCGAGCGTTGCAGGCTGAGGTGCAGGTTGTAGAGATAGCCGCCCCGGGCGTCGGCAAAGCCTTCCACCACGATCTGCTTCAGCCATTTTCCCGCCAGAGGGTCCCGGGTCAGTTCCAGGATGCGGGGCACCAGCTGGCGCAGCAGGCGCGCCTGCTCGGCGTTGAGCTTGTGGCTGTTGGTGTCGAAACGGGCCCGGTCGCCGAAATCCACCGACTGGCCCCGCAGGGTGACACCGGGAAATTCCCGGGTGAGTTGCCGTACCCGTTGCAACACGGCCTGGATGTCGGTTTCCCGCTGGCTCTTTTCTTCCTCTGCGGAAGAAATTTCGTGGGTCACCGTCAGCAGAGCCACGGTCATGGCCACCAGGAACAGCACCATGAGGCCCGACATGAGATCGGAAAATGAAATCCAGAAGGGCTTTTCCCCATCATCCCGCCGGGGGCGGCGTCTGGAGGGCAGGAGTCCGTTCATGGCGTGCTGCGTCCGTTACGCTTTGGCATCGGCCAGCACGTCCCCCAGGTGCTCGATGGCATCCTTGAGATAGGCCACGGCTTCGGCCACTTCCTGCTGGAACTGCCGGTTGCCTTCCTTGAGGGAGTGGGAGAGGTGCTCCGTGAAGGCGCCGTGGGCTTCACCCAGGACCCGGCTGACGCCCTGCAGATACGTGTCGGCGCGGTGCTCGGCCCGGGCCAGGGCCTGGGCGGCACTCTCCAGGCGGGTCACCACATCCACATTGAGGGCGGCCTCCTGCCGGGCCTGGGCGACAGTTTCCTGCAGCTGATGCAGCAGGGTCTGCAGGCTGCCGCCCAGGTGCTGCTGCTGTTGCAGCAGGGCTGCATTACCCGAACCGGCCTCGGCCAGTGCTCCAGCGGCCTGCTGGATGCTGCGGCCGGCCTCGAGGACGGATTGGGCCAGATGACCCAGATCCCGGCCCGTGGCGGCAAAGCCGCCACAAGCCAGTTGCACGGCTTCGGCGCTGGCGGTGAGCTGGCTGGCGGCCTGACCACCACTGCGGGCGAAGGTGGCGACGCAGCTTTCCAGGGTCGCCGCTGCCTGGCGCAATTCGCCGGTAACGCCCTGGAGTTGCCCGGCGACTTTGCCCATGAGCAGGTCCGTTTGGGCCCCCAGGCGTTCCTGTTGGAGTTGCTGGCCATCGGCCAGGTCGGCCATTTGCTGCTGCAATTGTTGGTTCAGCTGGCCAGAAAGTTGGCCGAGGGAGCGTTCAAGGCTGGCCTCCAGGCGCCGGCTGCCTTCCTGGAACCCCTGGGCTGCTGCTTCCAGTCCAGCCAGAAGGCGGGCCTGACGCCCTTCGGCTTCCTGCTCCTGGCGCTCGAAACGGCTGCCGAGTTGCTGGGTGGCCTGATCCAGTCGGGCGCCCAGGGCCTCGGCCACGGCATCTCCCTGGCGGGCCTCCAGCCGCTCCAGCGCCTGGGCCAGACGCTCCAGGGGGTCCCGGATGCTCTGGCCGACGGCATTGGCCAGGCTAGAGGACATGGCTTCCAGATGGCGCTGGCCCGCCTGCTGCTGCTGTTCGGCCATGGCTCCCAGGGCCTGGCGCAGTTCAGCCACCATGGCCTGGCGCAACTGTGCCGCTTGTTGGGCGGCCTGCTTGGCCGAGCCTTCGCCAGCCTCCACAAGGCGGGCCAGATATTCCTCGCCAATGCCGGTATCGAACAGGCTGTCGATGAGCTGGTTGAGCCGCTCGACCTGGCGGTAACGGGCCACCACCAGGGATTTCTCCACCCAGGTCAGGAGCATGGCCAGGCCGATGGCCACGGCGGAAATCTTGAAGGCGTGGCCGACGCCCTGGATCAGTTCCTTCAAACTGCCCCGTACCACGTCCGTGCTGGCTGATACCTCGAAGTGGGTAAGGCCGACGATGAGGCCGGAGAAGGTACCGAGAATGCCGATGCCGGTAAGGATGCCCGGCAGGTGCTTGTAGAACTCGGCCCGCATGGGGGTATCCACCAGGGCCTGCTCGGTGAGGAAATTCTCTGCCAGGGCCGTGGCGCGCCAGCGGGGGCCGGCCTCGGTGCGGGTGGGGTGCAGTGTCTGCGCATATTCCCGCCACAGGTGGGCCAGGGGCGGGGCGTTCATGATGTCCCGGCCGATGGCCTGGGGGTCGGCCATGCCGCCTTCGGCCCGCAGGGCCTCCAGGCGCAGGATGGTGCTGCGGAAGAGTCGCCCCAGGCGCCAGGCCGGGAAGACAAAACGCAGCAGGAAGCCGGCACAGATCGCCGCCAGCAGCACGGCAATGGCCAGGGTGTGCCCGGGCAATTCGGCGAACAGGGAAGGGGCGGACATCGGGCTCGGCGGCAGTCAGGGAGGGAAGGGCCGCATTCTAGCAGCCCGGGCGGAGGGTGCAGGGGCGTGCGGCGAAGCGCGTCCGTCACGCCCCCATATTGCACTGCAAAAACAATGGTCTGTTTGTGATAGAATGGCGGCCTTCAAAAAAGGGTCGTTCGTCAACGGCCCTCTTTTTTTCCCCGACATTCATCTTTTACAGCGAATTCCCATGTCCCGTCCCATCCGCAACATCGCCATCATCGCCCACGTGGACCACGGCAAGACCACCCTCGTGGACCAGCTCCTCCGCCAATCCGGCACCTTCCGTGACAACCAGCAGGTGGACGAGCGGGTGATGGACTCCAACGACCTGGAAAAGGAACGGGGCATCACCATTCTGGCCAAGAACACCGCCATTGATTACGAAGGCACCCACATCAACATCGTGGACACCCCGGGGCACGCCGACTTCGGCGGCGAAGTGGAACGGGTGCTGGGCATGGTGGATGGCGTGCTGCTGCTGGTGGATGCGGTGGAAGGCCCCATGCCGCAAACCCGCTTCGTGACCAAGAAAGCCCTGGCCCTGGGCCTGCGCCCCATCGTCGTGATCAACAAGGTGGACCGTCCCGGTGCCCGTCCTGACTGGGTGGTGGATCAGACCTTCGATCTGTTCGACAAGCTGGGTGCTACCGACGAGCAACTGGACTTCCCCATCATCTACGCTTCCGGCCTGAACGGTTTTGCCAAGCTGAAGCTGGAAGAAGAATCCAGCGACATGCGTCCCCTGTTCGAGACCGTGCTGTCTCACGTGCCGACTCCCTCCGGCAGCCCTGATGCTCCCCTGCAATTGCAGATCGCCGCTCTGGACTACTCCACCTACACCGGCCGCCTTGGCGTTGGTCGCGTGCTCAATGGTCGCATCAAGCCCGGCCAGGCCGTGGCGGTGATGAACCACGAAGACCAGGTGGCCTCCGGTCGCATCAACCAGGTGCTGGGCTTCCAGGGCCTGGATCGGGTGCCGGTGGAGCAGGCCGAAGCCGGCGACATCATCATCATCTCCGGCATCGAAGATATCGGCATCGGCCTGACCATCTCCGACAAGGACAACCCCATCGGCCTGCCCATGCTGACCGTGGATGAGCCCACCCTGACCATGGACTTCATGGTGAACTCTTCCCCCCTGGCCGGTACCGAAGGCAAGTTCGTCACCAGCCGCCAGATCCGTGACCGCCTGACCAAGGAACTGCTGACCAACGTCGCGCTGCGCGTTGAAGACACCGGCGACTCCGACGTCTTCCGCGTTTCTGGCCGTGGCGAACTGCACCTCACCATCCTGCTTGAAAACATGCGCCGCGAAGGCTTTGAGATCGCCGTGGCCAAGCCCCGTGTGGTGTTCAAGGACATCGACGGCGAGAAGTGCGAGCCCTACGAAAACCTGACCATCGACCTGGAAGACGAAAACCAGGGCGCCGTCATGGAAGAACTGGGCCGTCGTCGTGGCGAACTGACCAACATGGAATCCGATGGCAACGGCCGTACCCGCCTGGAGTACCACATCCCGGCCCGCGGCCTGATCGGCTTCCAGTCCGACTTCCTCACCATGACCCGCGGTTCCGGTCTGATGAGCCACATTTTCGACGACTACAAGCCCGTCAAGCCCGACCTGCCCGGCCGCCACAACGGCGTGCTGGTCTCCCAGGAAAACGGCGAAGCCGTGGCTTACGCCCTGTGGAACCTGGAAGACCGTGGCCGCATGTTCGTCAGCCCCGGCGACAAGCTGTACGAAGGCATGATCATCGGCATCCACAGCCGGGAAAACGACTTGGTGGTTAACCCCATCAAGGGCAAGAAGCTGACCAACGTGCGCGCTTCCGGTACCGACGAAGCCGTGCGTCTGACCACCCCGATCAAGCTGACCCTGGAATCCGCCGTCGAATTCATCGACGATGATGAACTGGTGGAAATTACCCCCAAGTCCATTCGTATCCGCAAACGTCACCTCTCCGAAAACGACCGCAAGCGCGCGGCCCGTACCGAAGTCTGAGTGTCATGCTGAATCGCTGCCTGCCCTGTCGTGCGTTCCTCGCCCGGCACCGGCGGGCGGTGCGCTGGGCGGCCTTCACGGCCGCCCTTTGTCTTTTCTTCTTCTGGCTCGGCACCGTCGCCAAGCCTGTCACCGCCAGCGGCTTCTGCCGCGTCTATTTCTAGCCCCTATCTGAGCCAAGTTTCGGCCTACTGGCCATGGCCATGGCCGTACGCCAAGCGACGCCTGCCTTGTCTGCTCCCACGCCCTGGCGCGCGGGCGTTTCCTCAGGAACAGTAGCGCCGCAGGAAGTCTTCCGGCGGCAGGGGCCGGCTTTCCAGATAGCCCTGCATGCTGTCGCAGCCCATTTCCTGCAATACCTGTAGTTGGGATTGCCGCTCCACGCCTTCGGCCACCACCCGCAGACCCAGATTGTGGGCCATGGCCAGGATGGCCCGGACGATGGTTTCTCCGTCGCCGTCGTTGCCATCCAGGGCGGCGATGAAGGATTTGTCGATCTTCAGGGTATCGATGGGCAGCAGACGCAGGTAGGAGAGGGAGGAGTAGCCGGTACCGAAGTCGTCCAGGGCCAGGGCCACGCCGGCATCGTGCAGATGCCGTAGCTCCTCCACTGCGTCCCCTTCCTGGCGCAGCAGCACCGATTCCGTAACTTCCAGTTCGATGGCTGATGGTGGCAAGCCTTCCCGTTCCAGGCGTTGCAGTACGTACTGGGCAATGCCCCCGCCCCAGAATTGGCGGGCCGAGAGGTTGATGGCGACGCGGGGTGGCTCGGCGCCGGCTCCCCGGTGGATCTGCCAGTGCAGCCGCCAGGCGGCGGCCCGGGCGATGGCCGTATCCAGCACCCACAACCCCATGGGCACGATCAGTCCGGTTTCCTCGGCCACGGGGATGAAGCGATCCGGCGGCACGATGTGGCCGCCGTCGTTCCAGCGCAGTAGGGCCTCGGCGCCTTCCAGGCGGCCGGTGGCCAGGTCGATCTGGGGCTGGTAGTGCAGTTGCAGTTCCTGCCGATCCAGGGCCCGGCGCAGGCCGCTTTCCACATTCACCCGGGTTTGCAGTCGCTCGTTCATGCGGCCGGTGTAGAAGCGCACCGTGTTGCCGCCGTTGGACTTGCCTTCGTACATGGCGGTATCGGCGTTGCGCAGCAAGGTGTCTTGATCTTCTCCATCGTCGGGGAAGAGGGCGATGCCGATGCTGGCAGTGAGGAAGAAGTCGTAGCCGTTTTCCTGGTAGGGCTGGGAGATGGCCTCCAGCAGCTTGGCCCCGATCTGGCCGGCCCGCTCGGGGCTGGGCAGGTCGCCGAGCACGACGATGAATTCGTCGCCGCCCTGGCGCACGATGGTGTCCGACTGGCGCAGGGCTTCTTGCAGACGGTGGGCCACTCGCTGCAACAGACGGTCACCCAGGGAGTGGCCGAGGGAATCGTTGATGTTCTTGAAGCGGTCCAGGTCGATGAACAGGATGGCCGCCCGGTCCTGGCGCCGCCGTGCGCGGACCAGGGCCTGGGGCAGGCGGTCAGCCAGCAGCAGGCGGTTGGGCAGGCCTGTCAGTTGGTCGTGATGGGCCAGATAGCGCATCCGCTCTTCGTGTTCCTTGCGCTCGGTGATATCGGTGACCGAGCCGGCCATCAGGTTGGCGATGCCCCGGGGGTCCCGCTCGGCGATGCCCCGGGAGGCGATCCAGCGATACTGGCCGCTCTTCGCCCGCACCCGGTATTCGCAGTAGAAATGGGGCGTCACCCCTTTCAGGTGTTCGGCTACGGCCCGGTTGTAGTGGGCCACGTCCTCCGGGTGCACCAGGGCCAGCCAGGCGTGGGTGTCGGGCAGGAAGTTTTCGTCGTAGCCGAGGATGGAAAGCAGGCGCTGGCCTACCTGCAGTTCCTTGCTGACCGGGTTCCAGGACCACATGCCGTCATGGGCGCCTTCCATGGCCAGGGCATGGGCCCGGTTGGTGCGGCGCAGGACCATGATCTCCCGCAGGCCTACGGCGGCGGCCAGACAGGTGGCGGCGATGGCGATGAAGGACAGCCAGGTTGGCTGACCACCGCGCAACAGGGCGGCAGCGATGCTGACCAAGGCCAGCAGCAGGGCCAGGAGGGACCAGGGAGGGGTGCTGCGCAGCGCGTTTGCCGGCTGGGGGGCGCCGTCCTCGGCAGCATGGGTGATAAGGGGAAGCGTCTGGGGCATTGCCGGGCCTGGAGGGGCGGACCTGAAGGGTGAAGGGCAAAGTTAGCATGGGCCTTGAACGGCGGCAACGCAGGAATTTTTCGCGGCGGACGTAACTTTTTTTTGCCCCTGCGGTTCTAACGGGCAAGAGGCTTATCACGCAGGAGGATGCCATGACCATCTTCAGCAACTATCAGGCCCGCTTCGACGCCGCTCGGGAAGAAGAAATGTCGGTCCAGGAATACCTGGAACTGTGCCGCTCCGATCCCTCCGCCTATGCCAGCGTGGCCGAGCGCATGCTGCTCGCCATCGGCGAGCCGGAACTGGTGGATACCCGCCTGGAGCCGCGTCTGTCGCGCATCTTTGCCAACAAGGTGATCAAGCTCTACCCGGCCTTTCGGGAGTTCTACGGCCTGGAAGAGGTAATTGAGCATATCGTCGCCTACTTCCGCCATGCGGCCCAGGGCCTGGAAGAAAAGAAGCAAATTCTCTACTTGCTGGGGCCGGTGGGGGGCGGCAAGTCTTCCCTGGCCGAGCGCCTCAAGGGGCTCATCGAGAAGGTGCCCTTCTATGCCATCAAGGGCAGCCCGGTGCATGAGTCGCCCCTGGGCCTATTCCGGGCCGAGGAGGATGGGCCGATCCTGGAAGAGGATTACGGCATTCCCCGCCGTTACCTGGGCAGCATCATGTCGCCTTGGGCGGTGAAGCGCCTGCATGAGTTCAACGGCGACATCACCCAGTTCCGCGTCGTCAAGCTGCGCCCCTCGGTGCTTTCCCAGATCGCCGTGGCCAAGACCGAGCCGGGGGACGAGAACAACCAGGACATTTCCTCCCTGGTGGGCAAGATCGACATCCGCAAGCTGGAGAGCTATTCCCAGGACGACCCGGATGCCTACAGCTACTCCGGCGGCCTGTGCCTGGCCAACCGGGGCATCCTTGAATTCGTGGAGATGTTCAAGGCCCCCATCAAGGTGCTGCATCCCCTGCTGACGGCCACCCAGGAAAGCAACTACAAGGGGACAGAAGGCTTCGGTGCCATTCCCTTCGATGGCCTGATCCTGGCCCACAGCAACGAGGCTGAATGGCAGGCCTTCAAGAACAACCGCAACAACGAGGCCTTTCTCGACCGTATCTACATCGTCAAGGTGCCCTACTGCCTGCGGGTTTCGGAAGAGATCAAGATCTACGAAAAGTTGCTCACCAACTCCTCCCTGGCCCACGCCCCCTGCGCACCGGATACCCTGCGCATGATGGCCCAGTTCTCGGCCCTGTCGCGCCTGAAGGAACCGGACAATTCCAGCCTCTACAGCAAGATGCGGGTGTACGACGGGGAGAACCTCAAGGATACGGACCCGAAGGCCAAGAGCTACCCCGAGTATCGCGACTACGCCGGGGTGGACGAGGGCATGACAGGGCTCTCCACCCGCTTCGCCTTCAAGATTCTTTCCAAGGTCTTCAACTTCGACCACCGGGAGGTGGCGGCCAATCCAGTGCATCTGATGTACGTGCTGGAGCAGCAGATCGAGCAGGAGCAATATCCGCCCGAGGTGGAGGAGCGCTACATGCGCTTCATCAAGGAATATCTGGCGCCCCGCTACGCCGAATTCATCGGCAAGGAGATCCAGACCGCCTACCTGGAAAGCTATAGCGAATACGGCCAGAACATCTTCGAGCGCTACGTCACCTACGCCGATTTCTGGATTCAGGACCAGGAGTTCCGCGACCCCAACACCGGGGAAATCCTCGACCGGGGCGCCCTCAACGACGAGCTGGAGAAAATCGAAAAGCCGGCAGGCATCAGCAATCCCAAGGACTTCCGCAACGAGGTGGTGAACTTCGTGCTGCGGGCCCGGGCCAAGAACGAAGGCAAGAGCCCGGCCTGGACCAGCTACGAGAAGCTGCGGGCGGTGATCGAGAAGAAGATGTTCTCGAACACGGAGGAACTGCTGCCGGTCATCTCCTTCAACGCCAAGGCCAGCGCCGACGAGCAGAAGAAGCACCAGGACTTCGTGAACCGCATGATGGCCAAGGGCTACACCGAAAAGCAGGTCCGCCTGCTGGCCGAGTGGTACCTGCGCGTGCGCAAGTCGTCCTAGACCGGCCCCGGGCGGGGCGCGCCCCAGTGCGCCGCCCCTCCGGGCCACCCGAGGGAGGCCTCCATGGTTCGGATCATCGACCGGCGCTTCGACAGCAAGAACAAGAGCGCCGCCAACCGCAGCCGCTTCCTGCGCCGCTTCAAGGGGCAGATTCGCAGGGCGGTGGCCGATGCCATCTCCCGCCGCTCCATCCAGGACATGGAGAGCGGCGAGAAAATCAGCATTCCCGCCCAGGACATCGCCGAGCCCCAGTTCGGCCTGGGGGATGGCGGCCGACAGCAGCGCGTCTTTCCCGGCAACGACCGCTACCACGGTGGCGACCGGGTCAGCCGCCCCCTGGGGGGCGAGGGCGGCGGCAGCGGTTCCTCTGCCAGCGAAGAAGGGGAGGGCCAGGACGACTTCGCCTTCACCCTGTCCCGGGAGGAGTTTCTCGATATCTTCTTCGACGACCTGGCCCTGCCGGACCTGATCAAGACCCAGCTGGCCCGCATCACCGAATACAAGCGCATCCGCTCCGGCTATACGGCCAGCGGCATTCCCGCCAACATCAGCATTGTCCGCTCCCTGCGCGGTGCCGCCGGGCGGCGTATCGCCGGGGCCGCGCCCTACCAGTCCCGGCTGCGGGAGCTGGAAGTGCGCCTGAAGGAGATGCTGGAGACGGAACACCGTACCGAACTGGATACGGAGGTGGTGGCCCTGCGCCAGGAGATGACCCGGCTGCGGGCCCGTATCGAGGCCATTCCCTTCATCGACACTTTCGACCTGCGCTACAACAACCGCATCAAGGTGCCCCAGCCCTCCACCCAGGCGGTGATGTTCTGCCTGATGGACGTTTCCGGTTCCATGGACGAGGCGAAGAAGCAGATCGCCAAGCGCTTCTTCATGCTGCTCTACCTCTTTCTCACCCGTAGCTACGAGCACATCGAACTGGTCTTTATCCGCCACCACACGGTGGCCACGGAGGTGGATGAAGAGGCCTTCTTCCATTCCCGGGAAACCGGCGGTACGGTGGTTTCCAGCGCCCTGGAACTGATGCGCCAGGTCATCACCCGCCGCTATTCCAGTGGCCTGTGGAACATCTATGGCGCCCAGGCCTCCGACGGCGACAACTGGGACAACGACTCCCCCCGTTGCCGGGAAATTCTCGGTGAACGCATCCTGCCCCTGGTGCAGTACTACGCCTATATCGAGATCGCCCCCGATCCCCAGAACCTGTGGCGGGAGTTCGAGAAACTCTGTGCCGGCCACCGCAATTTCGCCCTCCAGCGCATTGAGGGGCTGGAGGATATCTACCCGGTGTTCCGGGAGCTTTTCCGGAAGAAGCTCACATGAGCAAACGTAAAGCCAAAGCCCTGCCTGACGGCTCCGAGTGGAACATGGAGTTGCTCGGCCGCTACGATGCGGAGATCGGCCGCATCGCCCGCAACTACGGCCTGGAAGGCTACCCCCACCAGATCGAGATCATCACCGCCGAGCAGATGATGGATGCCTACGCCTCCATCGGCATGCCGGTGCTCTATCACCACTGGTCCTTCGGCAAGCACTTCCTGGCCACGGAGAAGGGCTATAAGCGGGGCCAGATGGGCCTGGCCTACGAGATCGTCATCAACTCCGACCCGTGCATCGCCTACCTCATGGAAGAGAACACCCTGACCATGCAGGCCCTGGTGATTGCCCACGCGGCTTACGGGCACAACTCCTTTTTCCGGAACAACTACCTGTTCAAGACCTGGACCTCGGCCGATGCCATCGTGGACTATCTGGTCTTTGCCCGGAACTACATCGCCGAGTGTGAGGAACGCTATGGCCTGGATGAGGTGGAACGCCTGGTGGATGCCTGCCACGCCCTGATGAACGTCGGCGTGGATCGCTACAAGCGCCCTCCCAAGCTTTCCCTGCTCAAGGAGCGGGAACGCCAGAAGGAAAGGGAGGCCTACCTGCAGAGCCAGGTGAACGACCTCTGGCGTACCCTGCCGCCCCGGGAGGCGGAAGCGGAAAAGGAAACCTCCCGCCGTTTTCCCGAGGAGCCCGAAGAAAACCTGCTCTATTTCGTGGAAAAGCACGCCCCCCTGCTGGAACCCTGGCAGCGGGAAGTGGTACGCATCGTGCGCAAGGTCGGGCAGTATTTCTACCCCCAGCGCCAGACCCAGGTGATGAACGAGGGTTGGGCCACCTTCTGGCACTACACCCTGCTCAACACCCTCTACGACGAAGGCCTGGTGGGGGATGGCTTCATGCTGGAGTTCCTGCAGAGCCACACCAACGTGGTCTATCAGCCGCCCTATAACCACAAGTGGTTCAGCGGCATCAATCCTTACGCCCTGGGCTTTGCCATGTGGCAGGACATCCGCCGCATCTGCGAGCACCCCACGGCGGAGGACCGGGAATGGTTCCCTGACATTGCCGGCAGCAACTGGCGGCAAACCTTTGATTTCGCCATGAGGAATTTCAAGGACGAAAGCTTCATCGCCCAGTACCTGTCACCCAAGCTGATGCGGGATTTCCGCCTCTTCGCCGTGGCTGACGATGACCAGGACGACAAGCTGTGCATTTCCGCCATCCACGACGAGCCGGGCTACCGCCAGTTGCGGCAGATGCTCTCGGAGCAATACAACCTGGGCAGCCGCGAGCCGGATTTACAGGTCTGGAATGTGGATATACGGGGTGACCGCTCCCTCACCCTGCGCCATTTCCAGCACGAACGCCGGCCCCTGGGGGCCGATACGGAGCGGGTCATGCAGCACCTCGCCTATCTGTGGGGCTTTGTCGTGCGCCTGGAAAGCCAGGCGGCGGACGGCAGCATCGAAGCCGTGGGGGAAGCGCGCTACGAGAAGCGGCGGGGCGACGAGGGGCGCTGAAGCGCTCCAGGCATCGCCCCGGGGGCGGGCGGGGTTGCGGGGCAAGGCAGGAGCGGGGGTGAGGGATGGTGCGAGGACGGGGGCCAGCAGCACCCCCCATGGCCTTGCCGGGGATGCCTCGATGCTACAGGCTGAGGTTTCCCCCCGCCAGGCTGCCGGCCGCCTGGAGCCGGGTCAGGGTGGGCAGCAGGTTGAGGCCCGTTTCCTTCTTGATGGTCTCGGCCCGCTCCTTCAGCTCCGCCTGGGTGACGCTGACCGGTTCGCCGACGGCGGCGAAGGCGATGGCATTGCCGCTGTCGCAGGAAGGAAAGACCAGGGAACGCCCTTCAAACGCCTGGCTGAGCCGTTCGGCGCTGGCGGCAAAGCCGCGGCTGCGGCCCAGCAGATTGATGGAAAGCAGGCCCTCCGCCGTCAGCCGCTCGCGGCAATGGCGGTAGAAGGGAAGCTTGTCCAGGCCGCCGGCCCGGGCATCCGGGTCGAAGCCGTCCACCAGGATGAGGTCGTATTGCCCCCCGTCTTCCGCCATGAAGGCGGCGCCGTCACCGATGTGAATATCAAGGCGCTCCGGGTCGTGGGGCAGCTTGAAGTGGAAGCGGGCCACCAGTTCCACTTCCGGGTTGATCTCCACCACCGTGATGTGGGTGCGGGGCAGGTTGCGGTAGATGAACTTGGTCAGGGAGCCGGCACCGAGACCGATGAGCAGGGCGTTGCGGGGCCAGTTGCCGGGGCTGCGCAAAAGCAGGCCGGCCATCATCTCCCGGGTGTAGGCCAGTTCCAGGTTCCAGGGCCGGGCAATGCGCATGGCGCCCTGGACCCAGTCAGAGCCGAAATGCAGGTAGCGGACGCCGGCTTCTTCGCTGACGTCGATATCGTGGGATGGAGGGGGCATGGGGAAAACAGGAGGGGCATGGAATGGGATGGGCCGACATCTTGGCCCCCCGGGCTGCAATTGGCTAGTCCCGTCCGCTTCCGCCGAATGCCGGCCAGGGCTGGCGCGGCCTTGCTTGTCGCGTAGCGGGCAAAAAAAACCGGGCCTGGGCCCGGTGTCGGGGGTGGTAGGTGCATCAGTCGATGTGGCTCCGTCCGGTGTTCTGGAGCAGCTCCGTCATGGCCGGAGATAGTCGGGAAAGGAAGTGGACCTGGATAACCAGTCCCTCCGCCGCCAGGCTCACCGCCTGCATGATGCTCAGGTAACGCGGCCCCTCGGGGCCGTTGAAACTGTTGTCGTCGCAAATGCAAAGGTCAATGCCCTGGCCCGCCATGAAATCGGCGGATACCTGGCTGAGGGGGCCGAATATGCGTGCTTTGACGCCCAGACGGGCCAGCAGAGTGACTGCCCGATTAGCGGCATCCACACAACGGCGGCGATACAGGCGATTGCGGTAGCGGCATAGTTTCTCCGCCAGGTTGAAGGGCTGCCTAAGGGGCAGCGGCAGGGCCGAGTCGAGGACGCTGGTCATGGTGCTTACCTCAGTTCAGGGCGGCGAAGGCGGAGATGGTGAGAAAGAGGCTGCCGAGGGCGCAGGCGGCATACCAGGTGCGGCGGTAGCTTTTCTGCAGGACGGCCTCGATTTCGCTCAGGTCGATGGGAAGCGGCGAGGGCTTTTGAGCGGAAGCGGGTGTTTTCATGATTTTCTCCTTTTTTTGAGTTTGCGAGGCTCAATGTAGGAGGGACACCCCAAGGGACTCAATACGCAGTAGGGAATATGATGTTTGTAAACAATATTTTAAATCATGGTGTTATCTCGTATTTGAATTATGTATGCGGGGTGGCGTATGGTTTATTCAAAGTTCATTGAATTTTTATTACATACTTCCAGTGCCTTGATTTCAGGCCGTTTGCTCCAGGGGAAAAAGGCGGTTGCAGTGGAAACATCAATTTTTTGTATGCCTACTTATGTCCTAGGACGGAAGTCAGCGATATCCCCCTGCTACGGCTGCCTCAGGTGATTTTCACCACGATGTCGTGCAGCGTATTGGCGCAATTGGCCATGCGGTCGGCTGCGTTGGAAAGGTGGCGGTAGATTTCCCGCCGCTTGAACATGGTGATGTAATCGTCCCCCTGGAAGAGGGCGGCAATGGCCCGCCGGTAGGATTTTTCCACCTTGCGCTCGGCCTTGCGCGCCGTGTCCGCATCGACGGCCGCCGCTTCGGGCTGGGTGGCCAGCCGGGTAAATCCACTGACCAGGGCATCCACGCCTTCCTTGAGGTGCAGGGCCATTTCCAGGTCGAACTTGTCCGGTATCACGTCCAGCACGCTCATTTCGCTGACCGTGGTCTTGCAGTAGTTCACCACCTCGTCCATGTCCACGATGGCCCGGTAGATGTCCTCCCGGTCGATGGGGGTGGAGAAGGCCTCGTTGAGGGTGTGCAGGTTGCGAATCTTGATGCGGTCCGCCTCGTGTTCGTCCTCACGGATCTGCTGGCCGATCGCCGCATCCCCGGTTTCCATGTATTCCACCAGCAGCCCGGCAGTGTGGTTCACCTGCACGGCCTGTTCCGCCAGCAGGCGGAAGAAGTCGGGCACCTTGGGGAAGACCCGGTCGAAGAGGCGGCGGAAGATGGGTTTTTGCTGCGCGTCGTTGCTGTCCATGGCGGAACTCCTCAGGCCGGCCCGAGAAACAGGCGCAGCACGGCGTAGATCAGAATGGCGACCAGGGCGGCGCCGGGAATGGTGATGATCCAGGTCGTGGCGATCTCCTGGGCCTTGCTCCAGCGCACCGCCCGGGGCCGTTCCGATGCGCCGATGCCCATGATGGAGGTGGCCACCACATGGGTGGTGGATACCGGCGCCCCCACCAGGGAGGCGGCGAAGATCACCCCGGCCGACGTGAGCTGGGAATTGAGGGCATGCAGGGGCCGCACCCGGTAGATGGCAAAGCCCAGGGTGCGGACGATGCGCCAGCCGCCGGAGAGGATGCCCAGGGTGATGGCGGTGGCGCAGGCGAACATGACCCAGAAGGGCACCTGGAAGGTGGGAATGAAGCCGCCGAGAAGCAGCACCAGGGTGAGGATGCCCATGCTTTTCTGGGCATCGTTGGCGCCGTGGGAAAAGGCCAGGCCGGCGGCGGTGATGAACTGAGCGCCCTTGAGGCCCCGGTTGGCGGCGGGCTTGGCTGCCAGGAGCAGGGCGTGCATCAGGCGCTGGACCAGAAAGCCGCACCAGAAGCCCACCAGGGGCGAGAGCAGCAGGGCCAGCAGCACCTTCATGACACCGGTGACATGCCCCTGCTGAAACAGCTCCTGCATGCCCCACACCACTTGGTCGGGGCCGGCGGAAACCACCACTACGCCGGCCAGCCCGCCCACCAGCGCATGGGAAGAAGAGGAGGGAATGCCGCGCCACCAGGTCAGCAGGTTCCAGGCAATGGCGCCCAGCAGGCCGCACAGCAGGATGGTCAGGGCCGAGGCCGGATCAATGCCGTCCAGGCGGACGAAGGAGCCGATGGTGTTGGCCACTGCCGTGCCGCCCAGAAGGGGGCCGAGGAATTCGAAAAAGCCGACGATGAGCACCGCCTGGGCCGGCGTCATGGCCCGGGAGGCAATGACGGTGGCGACGATGTTGGCGGCGTCGTGGAAACCGTTGGTGTAGTCGAAGAGCAGGACCACCACGACGGTGGCGAGGGCGAGCCAGAAAAGGATGTCCACGGCGATGTTGTTTTCGTTGTCAGTGGTATGACCGACATTACTCCAGCTACTCGGGCGTGGAAATGCCCTCCACCAGTTTTTATCACCCTAGCGGGAGGGCCGGGCCATTTGGTGCGCTGCAAGGTGCGTCAGCGGACGATGGAAAAGCCGATGCGCAATTGGGTATCCCGCTCCCGGTTGTAGTCCAGCAGGCTTTCCCCATAGCCGGAGAACAACTGGAAGTGGAGAAACCCGCCGGCCCGGGCGAAGAGCGTGTCCCGCAGGGGGTAGGAGAGATCCAGCTGCAAGTTGCCCTTGCCGGCCGTGCCGCGGCGCATCTGGGCCGCCAGCAGCCAGCCGTCATCCTTGCCGTAACGGGCGATCCAGTCTGCGTGGCCGCGGTAGCGGGCGATATCCGGGTTGTCCTCCCGGTCCAGATAGCCGTAGAGCTTGGGGGCCAAGGTGAGGGCGGTGCCGTTGTTGAAATCCCAGCGCCAGGCCGGCTGCACGAACAGCATGTCGATGGAGCGGGAACTGGTGCCGTCCTTGCCGTTGGATTCATGCTCGTAGCCGGCCCGCAGGCGATAAGGGCGCAGGCCGGCGCCGCCTTCCCCCAGGTTCCATTGCCAGAACAGGCTGGGTCGGTAGCTGGTGTCACGGAAGGGTTTGGATTCTTCCCCCAGGTCCCACAGGGAGGTCTGGGTGTAGCCGAAATGCAGGTTGCGCAACCAGGGCAGGGCCTGGCCCAGGGTGCCATCCGGCTCCACCAGGCGGTACTTGAAACTGAGCTGGAAGCGGGCATTGACGCCGCCCCGGTTGCCGAGAACGAAGTACATCGGTTCGTTGGCCGAGATCACCGGCTCATCCGGGTAGCTGGCGGCTTCCGGCCCGGGCTCGGCCGGCTCGGCCGTGGCCTGGGGCGCCATTTCCATTCCGGCTTCGGGAGTGGCTGCCAGCAGCGCCAGGCGGTTGGAATCCCGGTCTGCCAGTTCCACCCGCACCAGGCCGGAAATATCCGCCGGCAGGCGGCCCTGGTAAGGTCGGCGAGCGCCGTCGGGAGAAACGGCCCCGGCAGGAACGAGGGGCACGTTGACCAGGCGTTCGCCGACGATCAGGCGCAGGTTCATGGCGCTCGGCCAGGCGGCCAGGCTGGCCGGCTTGGCCACTTCCAGGCGCAGGGCCTGGCCGGCGGCGGCATTCTCGTCGGCGCTGGCAATGAGCCAGGCCGGAGCCGCCATTGCCGGGGGAGCCAGCAGCAGGGCGGCTGCGAGGGCCGCCAGTCCGGCGGTAACACGGAAAACACGGCGGGCGGAGGGGAGCGGGCGGGGGAGGGATGCCATGGTCAACGGAGCCGCAGGGAAGGGAACGGCCAGATCATGACAGAAGGCCTCGGCCCCTCTCAAGGTGGTGGCACACCCTCTTGCCTGGCAGGCCGGCCCGGTGCCGGAAGCAGTGAAAATTGGGGGTGAGGGGAGGGGGGCTGGAGGAGGCGTGCCGTGGCGAGCGGGAGGCGATGAGCTCTCCGGCAGAGCGGCCGAGGGGCTGGTCGAGGGGGGCAGCAAAGGCATCGGCATGGTCGCGGCCCATTTGGGACTTATACTTGCGGCCCCATGGTGCGCGCATTTTTCCACTTCCTCTGTCTTCTGCTCGGGCTGCTGCCGCTGCTGGCCGGGGCGGCGGATGGCCTGCCGATCCGCCTGGAGAGCGGCACGGCACCGCGCTATCTGGATCAGGGCGCCCTGTCCCTGCTGCGGGACCCGGGAGGGACGCTGGACATCCGCCAGGTGGCGGACCCGGCCCGGGCACAGGACTTTTTGGCCCTGCCCGGCAATCTGGGTGCCGGCTATTCCCGGGATGTTTTCTGGCTGCGCTTTTCCGTGCAGCGCAGCGGGGCAGTGGGAGAAAACTGGCATCTCGAAGTGCTGCCGCCCTACCTGGACGACGTGCGCCTTTACGAGGCCGATGGCCAGGGCGGTTTTACCGAACGGCGGGTGGGCGACCTGCAGCCATTTGCGGCGCGGGAGATTCCCTACCGGGGTTTCGTCTTCCGCCTCCAGGTGCCGGAGGCGCCGGTGACCTACTACCTGCGCCTGCAGTCCACCAGCGCCATCGCCGGCGTGCTTTCCTTCTGGCCGCCGGGTGTCCATGAAGCGGCCATGCAGCGCGAATACCTGATCTTCGGCCTGGAGAAGGGCCTGCTGCTGACGGCCGCCCTGTTCAGCCTCTGCGCCTGGGTGTATGTGCGGGAGCCGCTGCATCTTTATTTCAGCATCCTGGCCCTGTTTCAGCTGGCTGTAGGCCTGACGCTGCACGGCTTTACCGCCCAGTACCTGCTGCCCGAGGATTCCCTCTGGGCCAATGACCTGACCGGCATCCTGGTGGGCCTGGGCAGCGCCTTCGGCTATTTCTTTTTCATCGAACTGCTGGACCTGCGGCGCACCTTTCCCCGGCTCACCACCTTTTACCGCATCGGCATCGTCTTCGGCCTGGCCGCCGCCGCCAGCGTGCCCCTGGGCGGCTATCGGGGCGCGGCCATGGCGCTTTTCCTGTTCTCCCTGGTCAGCGGCGTCACCCTGTTCTGGCCCTGCCGGGAGCGCCTGCGCACCGGCACCCTGCGGGCCCGGGTGGAGTTTTTCGGTCTGTTGCTCTACGTAGTCTCCGCCACCATCAATCTCATCGGCCTGCTGGGCATCGGCCCGATGAAGCTGTGGCTGCTCAACGGTACCCAGGTGACCACCCTGGCCTACCTGCTGCTGCTCGAATTCGGGGTGCACCTGCGCATTACCGAAGCCAATCGTCGCCACGAAATAGCCACCCAGGAAATGGCTCGGGAAAAGCTCATCCGGGAGGATCAGGGCAAGTTCCTGGCCATGCTGGCCCACGAAATCCGTACCCCCCTTTCCATTGTTTCAGCCGCCCTGCAATCCCTCCAGGCCATGGACCCGACGCCGGAGCAGCAGCGGCTACGACGCTACCAGCGCATCGACAACGCGGTGCGGCGCATGGATGCCACCCTCTACGCCTGCCTGGCGGAGGAGCGCATGATGCAGGGCCACTGGCTGGCCCGGATCGATCCCATCAACCTGCCGGACCTGAGCCTGGCCGTCATGCACGACTTTAGCGAAGAGGTGCGGCAGCGCATCATCTTCGATACCGCTGCCGCCCTGCCGGCGGTGGAGGGGGACCGGGCCATGCTGCGGGTCGTCCTGCGCAATCTGATGGAAAATGCGGTCAAATACGCGCCGGGCAGCGAACCCATCGTCATCGACATCCGGCCGTGGAAAGACGGCGCCACTGCCGGTGTGCTGTGGCGCATCACTGATTCCGGCCCCGGCCTGGAGCCGGGCATGGCGGAGCGCATTTTCGAGAAATACGTGCGTGGCAGCGAGCATGGCGGCGCATCGGGCCTGGGCCTGGGGCTCTACCTGTCGCGCCGCATCGTCGATCATCACGGCGGCTGGCTGCGGGCCGACGAACACTGTACCCAGGGGGCCTCCTTCATGTGCTGGCTGCCCCTTTTGATTTCCTCCTCCCAGAAACTCGGAAGCCTATGAAGCGAATCGTCGTTGTTGAAGACAATGCGGACCTGCTGGACGAACTGCTCTTCCACCTGGGGCGCCGCCCCGACTATGCCGTCACCGGCGTGGCCGACGGCCGCGGGCTGGATGCCCACCTGCGCGAGCACGGCGTCGATATCCTGATCCTCGACCTCGGCCTGCCGGGGGAGGATGGCTTGCAGATCGCCGAGCGCCTGCGCCATCGGCCCGGCCTGGGCATCGTCATGCTGACTGCCCGGGGCGCCCTGGAGGAGCGGATCACCGGCCTGCAGACCGGTGCCGACGCCTACCTGGTGAAACCCGTCAACATGGGGGAATTGACCGCCGTGGTGGATAGCCTGATGCGGCGTCTGCCCGCCCCGCCGGCAGAGGAGGGCGGCTGGGTGTTCTATCCCGCCAACTGGCAGCTGCGAGCCCCTGGCGGCACCATGCTGACCCTGACCGCAGCGGAGATTCGGGTCATCCAGGCCCTCGCTGCTTCGGCCGGCGAGCCGGTCAGCCGGCAGGACCTGGTGGCGGTGGAGGGCAAGGCCACCCTGGATTTCGACTTCCGCCGCCTGGAATCCACCATGAGCCGCCTGCGGCGCAAGCTGGAATCCGCCATGCCGACCGGCGAATCCCCCCTGCGGGCTGCCCGGGGCGTGGGTTACGCCTTCGTCGAGCGGATCAGCGTCAAGTCCTGAAAGGCAGCGCCGGGCCAGTATTAGGGTGCTCCGTTCCTGGTCCGGTAAAAAAATTTAAATGGAATTTCTTGTTGTTTTGTGACATATTTGGCAACTTAAGCCGAAATATGCTTGAAATGACAGGTTTTGACAGCTTTCGCAAGCTTTGGTCAGCCTAGTTTTGCCCGATTTTCTTAACATACTCCAAGGTTCCCACTTCCCCTGGGAAGGTCAATTTTGGAGAAACAGAGAATGGCGAAACAGCCGTTTCGGGCATCCCGCAGTCTTCTTACCCCCCTCGCACTGGCAACCCTGTTCACCGGGTGCGCCGTCCTGCCCCAGCCCCTGGAAAACGGGGAGGTCAAGCAGCTTGCCAGCCAGGATCGCCAGGCCTCCCAGGTCGGTGTGGAGCCCCTGGGTCAGGCACTGGGCCTGACCGAGGCCATTGCCCGCGCCCTCAAGTACAACCTGGACCACCGCAGCCGCCTGATGGAACAGGCCGTGGCCATGGGTCAGGCCGATCTCAGCCAGTTCGACATGCTGCCCAAGCTGGTGGCTTCCGCCGGTTACACCGAGCGTGACAACGACAGCATCTCCCGGGCCAAGGATTCGGTCACCGGCCGGCCATCCCTCGCCAATCCCTACATTTCCTCCGATCGCGCCCACACCACCACGGATCTGGGCCTGACCTGGAATATTCTCGATTTCGGCGTCAGCTACTTCAACGCCCAGCAGAATGCCGACCGGGTGCTGATCGCCTCCGAGCGCCGCCGCAAGGCCATGCACAACCTCATCCAGGATGTGCGCAGCGCCTACTGGCGCGCTTCCTGCGCCCAGAAGCTGGAAGCCGAACTGCGTCAGACCATGGAAATGGCCGAAGCTGCCCTGGACGATTCCCGCAAGGCCGAATCCGAACAGCTGCGCAACCCCATGGATGCCCTGCGCTACCAGCGCACCGTGCTGGAAAACCTGCGCATCCTGGAAAGCATCCAGCAGGAGCTTTCTGCCGCCCGCATCGAGCTGGCCGCCCTCGTCAACCTGCCACCGGGCACTGCTTTCCGCCTCGCCGAGCCGGCTGCCGATGAACTCAATCCGCGCTTCCAGGACCTGCCCCTCGATCTCATGGAAGAGACCGCGGTGTCCAACAATGCCGACCTGCGGGAGCACTTCTACAACGTCCGCATCACCGTGGCGGAAACCAAGAAGTCCATGCTGCGGCTCTTCCCCGGTCTCAGCTTCAGCTATACCGGCAAGCGCGACACCAATAGCTACCTGATCAACCGCAGCTGGCAGGAAACCGGTGTGCAGCTGAGCTGGAATCTCTTCAACCTGTTCTCCGCCCCCGCCAACATGCGCCTCTCCGAGGCCAACGAGAAGCTGGCCGAGCAGCGTCGCATGGCGGTGCAGATGGCGGTGCTGGCCCAGGTACACCTGGCCCGCCAGCAATACAGTAACGCTTTCCGCCTGTTTGAACGCTCCGACAGCATCTGGAAGGTGGATCGCCGCATCCACGAACACAGCGCCCACCGGGAAGCTGTCCAGGCCCAGAGCAAGCTGGAGCGCATTTCCAACAACACCGCCGCCATCGTCAGCTTGCTGCGCCGCTACCAGGCCCTGGCCCAGGTCTATACCGCCAACGGCAAGCTGCAGGCCACCCTGGGCCTGGAACCCCAGGTGGGCGACCTGAACGCCATCAGCCTGGCCGAACTCATGCCCATCGTGGACCAGGCCACCCATGCCTGGAACCGCAGCGTGCTGGCCAGCCAGGCGGCTGCCCCGGCCGTAGCCGTGGCCGCCATGAAGGCCGAGAGCGCCGCTGCCGCCCGCCAGGCGGCGTCAGCTGCGGCCCCCGTTGCCCCTGCGGTTCCTGCTGCCGCCCCGGCACCCCTCGCCGTTGATGCCTCCCTGACCCCGGCTCCGGTTGCCGCCGCACCTGCGGCGGCGAAGGAAACTGCCGTGGTCGCTGCTGCTGCACCCGCGGCTGCCGTGGCGGTGGAAAAGCCTGCCGAAGCGGCTGCCGGCAACTCCGCCGATAAGCCTGCTGATAAGTCTGCTGAAGTGCGCCGTTACTTCCTCGGCAGTTTCGACTTGCCGGCCCGGGCGCCTGCTCTGAGCTGGAACAACGTGGCCCCTGGCAGCGTCCAGTGGGTGGCATCTGCCGGCGAAGCGGAAGTCATCGCCAACGGCCGCTTGATTCTCGGCCAACCGAGCCAGGGCAAGCGGGAGGCTACCATCCAGTGGCACGTCACCGATGCCACCGGCCGTCCCCTGGGCCGCGTCAGCCATACCGGCCAGCTTTCCAAGCCAGCCCGGGATGAGGAGTGGGCGGTTCTCAAGCAAGGTGCCCTGGCAGCCCTGGCCGGAGCCAGCTACCAGTGACCCGTCGGCATTCCCTGCCGGGGCGTATCCCCGGCGCCTTCCCGCGGCTTCTGTCGCTCCTGCTGCTGACCCTGGCGGGCACTGCCCTGGCCCAGGGCCAGGCAGCACCGGGCAATGCTCCTGCACCCGCCGCCGGCGGGCGCAATGCCCTGGAAAAGCAGGATATCCGCGCCCAGTTGTCGCCCCGCCGCTACACCACCCTGGGGGCGGAACTGGGGGCCAAGGTCAACCGCATCAGCGTCAAGGAAGGCGAGCACTTCAAGGCCGGCCAGGTGCTGGTATCCCTCGATTGCTCCCTGCAATCCGCCCAGCTGCAACGGGCCAAGGCGGCCCTGTCGGCCGCCGACAAGACCTGGGTGGCCAACAAGCGCCTGGCCGAACTCAACTCCGTCGGCAAGGTGGAGCTGGAAACCTCCGAGGCGGAAGTGATGAAGGCCAAGGCTGACATCAGCCTGATGGGCGCCACCCTGGCCAAATGCCAGCTGACGGCCCCGTTCTCCGGCCGTGTCGCCGAGCAGAAGGTGCGGGAGCAGCAGTTCGTGCAGCCCGGCCAGCCCCTGCTGGACATCCTGGACGACAGCGCCCTGGAGCTGGAATTCATCATTCCCTCCCGCTGGCTGGCCTGGCTCAAGTCCGGTACCGCCTTCAAGGTCCGCATCGATGAAACCGCCCGGGAATACCCGGCCAAGATCACGCGCATCGGCGCCCGGGTCGATCCGGTGAGCCAGTCCGTCAAGGCTGCCGCCGTCATTGACGGCACCTTCCCCGAACTGATTGCCGGCATGAGCGGCAAGGTCCTGCTCGTGCCGCCGGCCGGCACGCCCTGATCCGTTATTCCGTTGCCAGCCGCCCGATCCGCCTCCTCATTTGCCTCCACCTGACGTTTCCTTTTCGGAGATCGCCATGAAAAACCGCCAATCCACCCCCGCCCAATCCCGTCGCCTGAAGCGCCGTGCCCCCGCTCCCATGGCCCTGGAGCCCCGGGTGATGTTTGACGGTGCCGCCGTGGATGCGGCGGCAGCAGCTACCGCTGCTGCCGAGCGGGCCGCCCAGGAGGCAACGCGGGAAAGCAGTGCTGCTGCCGAGCGCCAGAACACTACGGCGGATCGGCCCCAGGCGCTGCTGGATGGCGGCCGCAGCGAGAACGTGACGGAGATCGTCTTCATCGACGGTAGCCTGCCCAATGCCCGCGAGCTGGCGGCCAAATCCTGGTCCGGCGCCAAGGTGGTGATCCTGGACCCGAGCAAGGATGCCTTCCAGCAGATGCGGGACGTGCTCTCCGGCTACCAGGGGCTGAAGGCCATCCACATTCTTTCCCACGGCAGCGAGGGCGTGCTCACCCTGGGGGGGCTGACCCTCAACAAGGACAGCCTCTCCCGCTTCTCCGCCGACCTGGATGCCCTGGGCGACAAGCTCAGCTCCGATGGCGACCTGCTGCTCTACGGCTGCGGCATCGGTGCCGGCAAGGGCGGCCAGTCCTTCATTGCCGAACTGGCCCGGCTGACCCAGGCCGACGTGGCGGCTTCCACCAATGCCACCGGCTCCGCCGCCAAGGGCGGCGACTGGGTTCTCGAAGCCGCCACCGGCGCCATCGAGAGCCGCGCCCTGGCTTTCATGGACGGCGAGCAGCCTTTCCTGCTGGGCAACCCCCTGGTAGCTTCGGTGGATGACACCACTTACGTGGAAGGCAGTGGCCCGGTGGTGGTGGACAACAACATCACCATCACCGGGGGCGATTCCTACGACGGCAAGTACATCCGCTTCAGCGTCACCAACGGCCAGACCACCGATATTCTGAGCCTGACCAATGCGGCCAACGTCAATGCTTCCGGCGCCATCTCCTTCAGCGGCAGCTCGGTGTATCTGGGGAATGGTTCCGGCCGGGACATCATCGGCACCATCGATGCCACCGAAAATGGCCAGGGCGGCAAGGCCCTGAAGATCAATTTCGTCTCCACCTTCACCAACTCTGGCTTCGAATCCGGCAGCCTGACCGGGTGGACCGCCATGAACCAGGTCATCAACCTGGGCACCACGGTGATTGCCGGTTTCACCTCGCCCAATGACGGCACCTACCCGTCCAATGCAGGGGACGACAACGCCTATCCGACGACCCCGGGCAGCTATTCCACCTCCATCGACAGCTCCCAGTACACCGAGGGCAGCAAGTCCCTGCGCCTGGTCAGTTCCGGCATCACCACCGCCAGCGGCTATGACGTGGTCCATGGCCCCGCCGTCTATAGCGACATCTTCCGCGGTGCTGCCGGCGACAAGATCTACTTCGACTGGCGCGCCATGTACGGCGACGATGCCTACGACGTCTACGGCTACATCCTCAACACCGATACCGGGGCCACCACCACGGTGCTCGACGCCACCGGCAACACCACCGCGTCCACCAACTGGGCTACCGCCAGCGCCACCATTCCCACCACCGGCAACTATCGCTTCGTCTTCGTTGCCGGTACCTACGACTTGTCCGGCGGTCGGGCGGCCGGTGCTTCCCTGTACATCGACAACGTGCGGGTCTACGGCTCCAAGGTCAATGATGCCGTGGTTACCGCCATTGCCCGCCAGGTGGCCTTCGAAGCCACTTCCGACAATCCGGTGACGTCCTCCACCCGGGTCTTCTCCGTCACGGCGGTGAGTGCCACCGGCGGTACCAGTACCGATACCGGCCTGATCAACATGACGGCGGTGAACGATGCGCCGGTGCTCGGTGGCGCCTCCCAGACCGTCACCTACACGGAAAACGGCGCCGCCCTGGCCATCGACACGGCCATCACCGTGACTGACCCGGACAGCCCGGCCAACTTCAACGGCGGCTGGGTCCAGGCCCAGATCACCAGCAACAGCGCCGCCGAAGACCAGCTTTCCGTGCTCAACCAGGGCAACGGCGCCGGCCAGATCGGCGTCAGCGGCAGCAACGTGTATTACGCCGGTACCCAGATCGGTACCATCGATGCCAGCCTCAATGGCAGCAACGGCGCGGCCCTGCGCATCAACCTGAATGGCAATGCTTCTGCCGTGGCGGTTCAGGCCCTGGCCCGCACCCTGGCTTATCGCAACGTTTCCGATACCCCCAGCACCGCCAGCCGCGGCGTTACCTTCACCGTCAATGACGGCGGCAATACGGGCACCGGCGGCGCCAAGCAGGCCACCCGGGCGGCCACCGTCATCGTCAAGGCCGTCGATGATCCGACGGTCCTCACCCTGTCGGGCAACAGCCGCACCTATCTGGAAAACGACACCAATTTCTTCGTTGATGCCGGCCTGACCATTTCCGACATAGACAACACCACCGTCAATGGCGCCAAGGTCACCATCAGCACCGGCTTCCAGAGCGGGGAAGACCGCCTGCGGGCCGCCGGCACCGGCGTTACCTGGAATGCCGTCAGCAACACCGGCACCTTCGTCAAGGGCGTTACCACCATCAGCTACAGCTACGACGTGGCCCGGGGCGTACTCACCCTGTCCGGCACCGGCACCCTGCAGGATTACCAGGATGCCCTGCGTGCCGTGCAGTACAACAACATCAGCGAGAACCCCAACGCGGCTGCCCGCACCATCGACATCGTCCTCGGCAACGCCATCGGCTTCCTGGCGCCGGACGGCAAGATGCACTACTACGAGTTCGTCTCCCAGCCCAATGTCAAGTGGACCGACGCCCGGGTCGCCGCCGACGGCATGACCTTCCAGGGCATGCAGGGCTACCTGGCCACCATCACTACGGCCACCGAGAACGACTTTGTGCTCAGCAAGGTGGCAGGCAATGCCTGGGTCGGCGCCTCCGATGCCTATGCCGAAATCAACCGGGTGAAGGGCACCAGCTACACCACCCAGAGCCAGACCGAAGGCCAGTGGTACTGGGTTACCGGCCCCGAGGCCGGCACCCTCATCTCCACCGGCAATGGCACCCCGGTGGCGGCCGCCGGCGCCTACACCAACTGGAACAGCGGCGAGCCCAACAATAGCGGCAGCAACGAGAACTACGCTCACGTCATGAGCTGGACGCCCGTGCCCGGACAGTGGAATGACCTGCCCGATGCCGGCGGCTCCGGCCAGTACGCCTCCACCGGCTACATCGTCGAATACAACGCCACCGGCTCCAGTGTCACCTTTGCCAAGAGTGTTGTCGTTACCCCGGTGCGCAAGAACGATGCGCCGGTGAATGACACTCCCGTTGCCGTGCCCGCCATCCAGGAAGACGGTGTGAACAACACCGGCAGCCTGGTCTCCAGCTTCCTGCGCGGCTCCGATGCCGACGGCAATGCCCTGGGCGTGGCCGTGACCGCCGTGGATAACGCCAACGGCAAGTGGCAGTACTCCACCAATGGCGGCGCTTCCTGGATGGACTTTGGTTCGCCCTCTGACAGCACCGCCCGCCTGCTGGCCGCTTCCGACTACGTGCGCTTTGTGCCCAACCAGGACTATTCCGGCACCGCCACGATTACCTACCGGGCCTGGGACCGCACCAGCGGCGTCGCCGGCAACACGGTGGACCTGAGCGGCGCCAATTCCTACGGTACCTACAAGCCCACGCCCACCGGCGATGAAACCGCCTATTCCGCCACCAAGCAGACCGCCACCCTGACGGTGACGGCGGTGAACGATGCCCCGGTGCTGACCCCGGCCAGCCCGGTGCTGGACCCAATCAACGAAGATGCGGTGAGCAACAGCGGCCAGACCGTGGCTAGCATCCTCGGTTCCTCTGTGGCCGATGTGGATGCCGGCGCCCTGCGTGGCATGGCCATCACTGGCCTCAACGCTGGCAACGGCAAGTGGCAGTACTCTCTGGACGGCACCACCTGGGTGGATGTGGGCTCGGTCTCCAGCACCGGCGCCCTGCTGCTGCGGGCCACCGATTCCCTGCGCTTCGTGCCTGACGGCAAGAACGGCACCAGCGCCAGCATCAGCTACAAGGCCTGGGATCAAAGCAGCGGCACCGCCGGCAGCAAGGCCTCCACCGCCAGCAGCGGCGGCAGCGCCGCCTTCTCCACCGCCGCCAATACCGCCTCCATCGTGGTCGGCTCGGTGAATGATGCCCCGGTCCTGGGGAACGTGAGCAATCCGGCCGGCATCAGCGAAGAAGCCATCAACAACGCGGGCCAGACCGTGGCCAGCCTCTACGGCGCCAACCTGACCGACGTCGATACCGGTTCCCTGCAGGGGGTCGCCATCACCGGCGCCAGCAATGGCGGGGCCACCGGCAAGTGGCAATACTCCACCGACGGCGGCACCAGCTGGTTCGACATCGGCTCCCCCAGCGCTGCCGCTGCCTTGCTGCTCAAGGCGGGCGACCGGGTGCGCTTCAATCCCGACGGCTTCAAGGGCGGCACTGCCACCCTCAGCCTGCGGGGCTGGGACCAGACCAGCGGCACCGCCAGCAATGGCGCGGTCCAGGGCACTGCCGACGTTTCCAGCAATGGCGGCAGTACCGCATTCTCCACCGCCGAGCGCACCATCAGCCTGGCCGTGGCCGAAGTGAACGATGCGCCCCAGATCACCCAGGGTGCCGGCAACACCGGCTTCACCGAAAACGGCGGCGCCGTCACCGTCGGCGGCGGTCTGCAGTTCCAGGACGACGGCGGTTACCTCAACCGGGCCACCGTCACCATCGGTGCCGGCTTCACCACCGGCGACACCCTGGCCGTGGGCAACCTGCCGGCGGGCCTTTCCGCCAGCTACAACGCCGCCACCGGCATCCTTACCCTGACCGGCAACGGCACCGTGGCGGACTACCTGACCGCCCTCAATTCCGTCACCTTCAACACCCTTTCCGAAGATCCGACGGTCAATAGCGCCACCCGCACCCTGGTTTGGCAGGTACGGGACGACACCGGCCTGAGCAGCGCCTCCTCGTCCAGCACCCTGACTCTCACTCCCCTGGCGGACAAGCCGGTGGTGGGCAATGTGCCCGCCAGCTGGTCCTATACCGAGGATGACGGCGCCCGTGTGCTGGCGCCCACCCTGACCCTGACGGACCCGGATGACACCCAGCTGAGTGGTGCCCGGGTCTTCCTAGGAGGAGCTGGCTACCTCAACGATGGCCGGGAACTACTGTCTGCCGTTACTACCGGCACCCAGATTACCGCCAGCTTCGATATGGCCACCGGCGTCCTCACCCTGAGCGGTGTGGATAGCGTGGCCAACTACCAGCGGGTGCTGCGCTCGGTCACCTACAAGAACACGGCTGACTACGACAACCCGAACAACCCGGTGGACAACATCACCCTGGACGCCGTCACCAGAACCCGCACGCTTAGCTGGGAAGTGACGGATGCCAACTCCGATGGCGCCGGTGCTGCCACCTCCGTGGTGCAGAACACCACCATTACCCTGGTGAACGCCAACGAACTTCCTCAGGTGGATAACATCCAGGGCAATACCGCGCCCCTGGATTACACCGAGGGCGGTGACCCGGCTACCCTGGAAGGAGTGCTCAACGTCGAGGACGACAGCGGCCAGCCTGGCGGCAGCGCCAACATTGCTGGCGGCATGGTGAAGATCACCAACGGCCTGGATGCCCAGGACCAGTTGGGCTTCTTCGATGCCACCACCCTGGGTGCTGCCGGCTGGACCCAGAGCGGGGATGCCGTCAGCGGCAGCCTTACCAAGGGCGGGGTAGAAATCCGCTACGCCTATGATGCCGCCACCGGTACCATCACCCTGACGACCCAGGCTGGCGCCGCCTCCAAGGCTGACTACACCGAAGTCATGCAGCGCATCGGCTTCGTCAGCACCGGTGATGATCCCACTGCCAGCAGCCCCACCCGCACCCTCATCTGGCGCGTGGTGGACAACCTGGGCGCGGAGAGCCAGGTCACCTCCGCCCAGACCACCCTGGTGCGCATCACCGCCGTCAATGACGCGCCCACCATCACCCCGGCCACCGGCGGCACCGTTACCTTCACCGAGGGCGGCTCCCCCGTGAAGGCGGCCCCCGTGCTCACCACCGACGATGCGGACGATAGCGCCGCCACCGGTGCCACCGTGGAAATCACCGGCAACGCCCATGGCGACGACCTGCTAGCCATTGCCGGCAGCGCCCTGGCCGGTACCGGCATCAGCCTCGATGCCAGCAGCACCGCCACCCGCCTGGTGCTGGTCGGCCAGGCCAGCCGGGCCACCTACGAGAACGTGCTGCGCCAGATCACCTTCAGCAACAGTAGCGCTGATCCGGCCGGCAGCGGCGGCACCCGCACCCTGAGCTGGACCATCACCGATGACTTCGGCAGCCGGGAGACCGACTTCCCTGCCGGCAATGATGCCGATCCCACCAAGCTGACCAGCACTACTGCCACCAGCACCATCACCATCGCCCCGCGCAATGACGCGCCGACGGTGAGCGGCCTGCCGGGTAGCGCCGCCAGCTACACCGAAGGCGGCAGCGCCGCGGTGCTGGCGGGCAGCATCGCCCTGGGCGATGTGGATGATGCCAATCTTTCCAGCGCCCGCATCTGGATCAGCGGTGGCTTCACCGCCGGCGACACCCTCAGCTACGGCACCCTGCCGGGCGGTGTCACCGCTGCCTACAATGCCGCCACCGGCCTGCTGACCTTCAACGGCACCGCCAGCCGTGCCGATTACGCGGCGCTGCTCAACAGCGTCAAGTTTTCTTCCTCCTCCGCAGACCCCACTGCCGCCTTTGCCAGCCGCGAAATTTCCTGGCAGGTGACCGATGCGGATGCCTCTACCGCCGGCGCCGACAAGCTGCCCAGCGCCACCGGCACCAGCCGGGTGGAGATCACCGCGGTGGATACCCCGGCCCAGCTTTCCGGCCTGCCCGCCAACACCGACGTCACCTTCACCGAGAAGGGCTCGGCCGTGGCCGTGGCCCCCAATGCCGTGCTCAGCGATGCCGATGACACCACCCTGGAAGGGCTGGTGGTCACCATCGGCGCCGGGCGCAGTCCCGGCGACGTCCTGGCGGTGACTGCGGACCTGGCGGACAGTGGCATCACCGCCAGCTTCAATGCCGCCACCGGCACCCTGACCCTGAGCGGTCATGCCAGCCTGGCCGATTACCAGGCCGTGCTGCGCTCCGTGGTCTTCTCCAACGCCACCGACAACCCCTCCGGCAACGGTGCCACCCGCACCCTCAACTGGAGCCTGGTGGGCAGCTTCGGCTCCCGCCTGGGCGACGCCGCCGGCACCAACGACGGCGATGCCGGCGTCACCACCGCCAATGCGGGCAGCAGCCAGATCAACATTGCCGCCCGCAACGATGCCCCGACCCTCTCTTTCGGCCACAACGCCAACCTGGATGCGGCGACCGTGGTCTTCGAGCAGGGCGGCAGCGAGGTCTTTGTCCTCGATGCCAGCAACCCCAACACCGTCGGTAGCGCCACCCTGGCCGATGTGGACGACAACTACATCAGCAGCGCCAGCGTGACCATCAGCGGCAACCGGGGCTCCGGCGATACCCTCTCCGTGGCCACCCCGGCCGGCTGGACCCGCAGTGGCAACGAACTGACCACCGGCAGCGGAGCCAAGGTCCAGGTGGCTTACAACAGCGCCACCGGCACCCTGACCCTGACCACCAGCAGCGGCCAGGTGAGCAAGGCCGAGTTCGAGAGCCTGCTGGAGCACGTGCAGTACAAGAACTCCACCACCTCGCCCACGGCTTCCGGCGCCAGCCGGCAACTGACCTGGACGGTGACCGACGCCAATGCCGCCGGCGACGGCGCCAAGAGCGTCAGCGCCACGTCCTTCCTGGTCATCCGGGACCGCAACGATGCGCCGGAAATCACCCCGGCCTCGACTTCCGTGACCTACACCGAAGGCGATATCGAGGTGGATCTGCCCAACCTGACGGTGGCCGACCCGGACCCGGATGAAATCGTCACCGCCACCCTGACCCTGTCCCATCCCGAAGCCGGGGTGCTGACGGTGGTGCCGGGGGCCCATTACGATGCCGGTACCGGGGTGTGGACCTTCAGCGGCTCGGTGGCCGACGTCAATGCCGCCCTGGCCCTGGTCAAGTTCATTCCCGAACCCAATAACGACGTCAATGTCACGGTCAGTCTGGCTGTCGCCGATGGCGGCGAAGACGGTGCCGCCGTGGCCCACGCCAGCATCGCCGTCAATGTGACGGCGGTGAACGACGCCCCGGAACTGACGCCGGCCAACCCCGTGCTGCCCGGCATCAACGAAGATGCCACCAGCAATAACGGGGCGACGGTGGGCAGCTTCCGCGGCACGGTGCACGACGTGGATACGGGCACCCAGCCCGGCATCGCCATCACCGGCCTGACCAGTGGCAACGGCCATTGGGAATACCAGGTGGCAGGCGGCGCCTGGACGGCCTTCCCGGCCGGCCTGGCCGAAACCCAGGCCGTGCTGCTGGCCGATACGGACCGGGTCCGCTTCGTGCCGAACGGCGAAAATGCCACCACCGCCACCTTCACCTATCGGGCCTGGGACGGTTCCACCGGTCACGCCGGCGATGTGGTGGATGCCAGCCATGGCGGCAACTCCGAAGCCTTCTCCAATGCCAGCGACCAGGCTTCCATCGTCGTCGCCGCGGTGAACGATGCACCGGAACTGGATACCACCACCCCGGTGCTGATCCCCCTGCCGGAAGACAATCAGAACAGCGACGGCCACGATGTTGCCGACCTGCTCGATGGCCAGATGAGCGACGTGGATGACGGTGCCCTCCAGGGCATCGCCATCACCGGGCTGGATTCGGGCAACGGCACCTGGGAATACTCCCTCGATGGCGGCAACACCTGGCATGCCGTGGGCACGGTTTCCGAAAACAATGCCCTGCTGCTGCGGGATACCGACAAGGTGCGTTTCGTGCCCAACGGCCAGAACGCCACCGATGGCACCCTGTCCTTCCGGGCCTGGGACCAGAGTGTCGGCCATGCCGGCGATCGCGGCGACGCCAGCCACAACGGCGGTACCACCGCCTTCTCCGCCGGCCAGAACACCGCCACCATTTCCATCTCGGCGGAGAACGACGCCCCGGTGCTGGCGCCCGATGCGCCCGAGCTGGCCACCCAGACGGAAAACGCCATCAACAACGAAGGCGCGGTCATCGCCAGCCTTCTCGGCAATGCCATCAGCGACGTGGATATCGGCGCCGTGGGTGGCATGGCCATCACCAGCCTGGATGCCGGCAACGGCGTTTGGGAATACTCCCTCGACGGCGGCACGACCTGGACTGCCATCACCGGGGTGGATGCCACCCATGCCCTGCTGCTGGCCGACAGCGACCGCATCCGTTTCGTCCCCGACGGCAAGAACGCCACCACCGCCAGCTTCACCTACCGGGCCTGGGACCAGACCTCCGGCACCGCCGGCAGCCTGGTGACCATCGGCGCCACCGGCGGCACGACGGCCTTCTCCGATGGCGAGAACACCGCCAGCATCACCATCACCGACGTCAACGACGCTCCGGTGCTGGCGCCTGCCAACCCGGTGCTGACCACCCTGGACGAAGACCAGATCGGCAACGGCGGCCAGACCCTGGCCAGCCTCCTCGGCACCTCCATCAGCGACGTGGATATCGGGGCCACCAGCGGCGTCGCCATCACCGGCCTGAGCAGCGGCAACGGCGCCTGGGAATACTCCCTCGACGGCGGCGCCACCTGGGTTTCCGTCGGCACGGTGAGCGAGAACCACGCTCTGCTGCTCAAGGACTCGGACAAGATCCGCTTCGTGCCGGACGGCAAGAACGAAACCACGGCCAACTTCACCTACCGTGCCTGGGACCGTTCCGCCGGCAATGCCGGGGCCTACGCCGATGCAAGCAGTAACGGCGGCGACACCGCCTTCTCGGCCGACAAGAACACCGCCCGTATCGTCATCACGGCGGTGAATGATGCCCCCATCAACGACGTGCTGCCGACCATCGGCGGCGACCACCGGGGTGACGGCACCCTGCGCCAGGACAGCGTGATCCGCGTCGATCCGGGCCAGTGGCACGATGTGGACCTGGGCGACCCGGCCACCACCTACCGCTACCAGTGGCAGATTGCCGACGATGCCGGCGGCACCGGCCTGCGCGACATTCCCGGGGCTACCGGGGAAGCCTTCAATCTGGGGGCCGAGCACATCGGCAAGTTCATCCGCCTCAAGGTGGTGGGCAGCGATGGCAAGGAAGACACCATTGCCTACAGCGGCTTCACCAAGGTCAGCAACCTCGACCCGGTGTCCACCAAGCCCCTGGCCGTCCGGGAAACCACGGAAAGCGTCCCCATCCGCTTCACCGTGCCGGCCGAATCCTTTGCCGATGGCGACCCGGAAGACACGCTGCACTTCAGCGCCACCCTGGCCAATGGCAAGCCCCTGCCGTCCTGGCTGACCTTCGACCCGGTGACCCGGACCTTCTCCGGTACCCCCAGCGGGGCCGACGTGGGCGAAATCCGCGTGCGGGTCATCGCTGATGACCGGGGCAATGCTCCGGCCCATGCCGACTTCACCCTGCGGGTGCTGAGCATTCCGGTCAAATCCGATCCTCCGGTCAAGCCCGAAACGGGCGGCGGCACGGGGGGCTCGCCCGCCCTGCCGGAAGGCACCGGCTTGCCCGGCGGCCTGCCCGGCATCCCCGGTACCGGCCCCGGCCTGCCCGGCATTCCCAGTGGCGGTCCCGGCCTGCCGGGTATGCCTGGCGGGGATGGCGGTGGCGGTCCCGGCACCGGTGGCGGCGGTGGTACTTCCGGCTGGCCCGGCGGTACGGGCGGCGGCACTGGCGGTGGCATGGGTGGCTGGCCCGGCGGTGGCGGCCTGCCTTCGGGCGGTGGCCTGCCCGGTTCCGGCTTGCCGGGTACCTCCCTGCCCGGCGGCACCGACGGCATTCCTTCCAGCATCGACGTGCCGGGTCGCCCGGGCTTCGATGGCCTCGGCGGCTCCGGGTCCCCCGGTTCCACTGGCACGACCGGCACCGCCGGCAGCCCAGGGACGGGCGGCACGGCTGGCGGCTCCGGCCTCAGCGGTGGTGCAAATGCCGGTTCCGGCCTGGCCGATGGCCGCGGTAGCGGTGGCTTCTTCGGCGGCTTCGCCACGGCCGGCAGCGGCACGGGTGATGGTCGGGAAACGGCCAATGCCGGTACCGGCGGCGCTGCCGGCCGGCCGGGCGCAGCGGTTGCCAACGGCAACAATGGCAGCAACGGCAACGCCCTGATCGGCAACGAAGGCTTGACCCGTCAGGAAGGTTTCCAGGTGCTGGTGCGTTCCAGCAACGATGACTCCCAGGCCCTGCGCCTCGGCCGCAATCTGGACGACCAGGACCTGCCGGTGGGCCGCCAGTTCAAGGTCACCGTGCCGGTGGATGCCTTCGTGCATACCAAGATCGATGCGGTGGTGATGCTCTCCGCCAACCTCAGCGATGGTGCAGCCTTGCCGCCCTGGGTGGAATTCGATGCTGCCAAGGGGATCTTCCGTGGCGTGCCGCCGGTGGACTACGAAGGCAGCCTGGAGATCGTCGTCACGGCTCGGGACGGTGCCGGCAATATCGTTTCCCAGCGCTTCCGCATCCGTATCGGTGAAGGGGTGGTGGGCAAGGTCTCCTTCAGTGAACAGCTGCGGTCGGCCGGCAGCCAGGGTCGCCATGCCGAGCGCATGGGGCTGCTCAAGCTGGCCCGGGCAGCCCAGGCCAAGCGGGCCGCCTGAGGAGACCCCGTCTAGATTTGCTCCTTGCTTTGCTTCGCCGGGAAGTTCGCTTCCCGGCATTTTTCTTTTTAGACGGGGGGCGCTGTGCCCCCCGTCGGCGTTTTTCCCGGATTTGCCGACGTCATGTCTTCCCCGACCCCGCTACCGCTGCACGAGGCACCCGCTGCCGAAACCCTGGCCCTGGCCACCCTGCTGCATCTGGTACGGCGGGTGCGCCATGCCCGTTCCCCGGCCGAACTGGGTTATATCGCCGTCAATGAAACCCATGCCCTGAGCGGCTACCGCCAGGCCGCCCTGTGGTTGGCCGATCGCGGCGTGACGGCCCTTTCCGGCATGGTTTCCCCCGAGGCCAATGCCCCCTACGTGCAGTGGATCGAACAGCTGGCCACGGAGCTGGCCAGCCGGGATAGCCAGACGGCCCTGGCGGTGGAAGCCCAGGACATATCGCCGGCTCTGGCTGAGGAATGGCAGGAATGGCTGCCGATACAGGCTCTGTGGGTGCCGATCCTGGCGCCGGGCAGCGGCGAAGGGCAGGGCGGCGCAGCTGCCGAGGCGCCAGCGGCCACCGTAGTGGGCGGCCTGCTATTGGCTCGGGAGCATCCCTGGAATGAAGGGGAGTTGGGCCTGCTGGCCGAGTGGATTGAAGTCTGGGGCGACGGCTGGCATCGCCTGCACCGTCCCACGCCGCGCAGCCACTGGCGGCGCTTTCAGTCCCGTTTGCGGGAAACGCTGCCGACACCCGCCGGCACCCGCCGCCTGGTGCGGCACCTGGGGCGCCGGCAGACCTGGGGCCAGTTCCTGAAGAAGGGCTGGCAGCGCCTCACCGGGCTACCCTGGCGCGGCTTCCTGCGCGGTCTGGTACGTCCTCGGCAATGGCGCCCGGCCTTCCGCCGCGGCGATGCCTGGTTGCTGGCCCAGGCCCGGCTGACCTGGACCCGGCCCCGTCGGCGCTATACCGCCCTGGCCCTGTTGTTCCTCCTGTTCCCGGTGCGCCTGACCCTGCTGGCCCCGGGCGAGTTGGTACCCGCCCACCCCGCCGTCATCCGGGCGCCCCTGGAAGGCACCGTGGATCGCTTTTTCGTTTCCCCCAACAGCCGGGTCAAGGCCGGTGATCCCCTGTTCCAGCTCGACTTGACCACTCTGGAATCCCGCCTCGAGGTGGCCCGTCAGGGCCTCGCCACGGCGGAGGCGGAATATCGCCAGTCGGCCCAGCAGGCGGTATTCGAGGCCAAGAGCAAGGCCTTGCTGGCCCAGTTGCAGGGGCGGGTGGCTGAACGCAAGGCCGAGGCGGATTACCTGGAATCCCAGTTGCTGCGGGCCCAGGTGACGGCGCCCCTGGCCGGGGTGGTGCTGATGGACGATCCCAGCGAATGGGTGGGCAAACCGGTGGTGACCGGGGAGCGCATCCTCACCGTGGCCGATGAGCACGATGCGGAAGTGGAGGCCTGGATTTCCCTCGGCGACGGCATCGACCTGCCGGAGGAGGCCGCCGTCACCCTCTACCTCAACGCCGCGCCCCTCTCGCCGGTGGCGGCCCGGGTGCGCTACTACGCCCACGAGGCGGTGGCCCGGCCTGACGGCTCCTACGCCTATCGCCTGCGGGCCCGCCTGGAGCCAGGCGAAACGGCGCCCCGGGTAGGCATGAAGGGCACGGCCAAGGTACGCGGCCCCTGGGTCACCGCGTCTTACTGGATTCTGCGTCGGCCTCTGGCCATCCTGCGCCAGGCGGTGGGGCTATGAGCGAGGCCCAGGCTGAAATCCTGCGGCCCCTGCGGGAGGAGCTGACCCTCCACCCCGGGCCGGTGGCGGCCGACGGTTCCCCCACCTGGAGCTTGCAGGACCCGGTGCGCAACACCTTCTTCCGCATCGACTGGCCCACCTTCGAGGTTCTTTCCCGCTGGTCCTGCCGCACGCCGGAGGCGGTGGTGGAGAGCCTCCAGGCGGAAACCACCCTGGACCTGGAGATCGACGACATCCTGGCGGTGCAGCGCTTCCTCATGGAAAACCAGCTCTGCCGCATTCCCGGCCCCGAAGGCACGGCCTGGCTGCTGGAGCGGGAAAAGGCCAGCCACAGCAGCATCACCCAATGGCTGCTGCACCATTACCTGTTCTTCCGCCTGCCCCTGGTGCGGCCCGATGCCTGGCTGCGGCGCATGTTGCCCCGGGTGGCGGTGTTCTATAGCCGGAACTTCTTCCGCCTCACCGGCCTGGCCCTGCTGGTGGGCCTGGTGGAGGTTTACCGGCAGTGGGACACCTTCTCCGCCACCCTGGTGGATACCCTGAGCTGGAAGGGGGCGGCGGGCTATGCCGTGGCCCTGGTCTGCGTCAAGGTGCTGCACGAGCTGGGCCATGGCTTCACCGCCCGCCGCCTGGGCTGCCGGGTGCCGGTCATGGGCGTGGCTTTCCTGGTGATGTGGCCGGTGGCCTACACGGATGTGAACGAGGCCTGGAAGCTGACCCGCCGGCGGGACCGCCTGGCGGTGGGGGCGGCGGGCATCGTCACCGAATCCCTGATCGCCGCCTGGGCCACCCTGGCCTGGGCCTTCCTGCCGGAGGGCACCCTGCGGGGCATCGCCTTCATGCTGGCGACGGTGACCTGGTTCTCCACCCTGGCCATCAACGCCAGCCCCTTCATGCGCTTCGACGGTTACTTCCTGCTGTCGGACTGGCTGGATTTCCCCAATCTTCATTCCCGGGCCTTCGCCCTGGCCCGCTGGGACATCCGGGAACGCCTCTTCGCCCTGGGGGAAGAAGCGCCCGAGCACTTCAGCCCGGCCAGGCAGCGCAGCCTGATCCTCTTCGCCTGGGGCGTCTGGATCTACCGCCTGGCCCTGTTCCTGGGTATCGCCGCCATGGTCTATACCTTGTTCTTCAAGGCCCTGGGGCTGTTCCTTTTCGCCGTCGAAATCGGCTGGTTCGTCATCAAGCCCCTGTGGAGCGAGGTCAAGGAATGGCAGCGCCGCTGGGAGGTCATCCGCAACCGGCCCCGGGCGCGGCGCACCGCCTGGATCGCCGCCGCCGTGGTGGTGATCGGCCTCATTCCCTGGAACTTCCAGGTAGCCGGCCAGGGCGTGCTGCGCACCGTGCGGCACTTCCCCCTGTTTCCCCCCGGCAGCGCCCAGGTGGTGGCCCTGCCCGTGCCGGAAGGCGGCCGGGTCAAGGCTGGCACGCCCCTGGCGGTGCTGGCCTCGCCGGATACGGATTATCGCCATTTCCAGGCCCGGCAGCGGGTGGAGCATCTCAGCTGGCAGGTGGATGTGGCCGGCTTCGACGACAGCCTGCGGGCGCGCCAGCTGGTGACCCAGGAGGAACTGTCCACCGCCGCCAGCGAAGAGAGCGGCACCTCCCGGGAGCGGGAGCGCTACGTCATCACCGCCCCCTTTGACGGGGTGCTGCGGGACCGCCTGCCGGATCTGCGCCCCGGCGACTGGGTGGGGCGCCAGGAGCCCCTGGCGGTGCTCACCGACCCCAGTGCCTGGCAGGTGGAAACCTATCTGTCGGAAAGCGAAGTGGCCCGGGTGGAAGCTGGCGACGGCGGCCGTTTCTTCCCCGAAACCCGGGGCCAGGCCAGCCTGCCCCTGACCGTGGTGCGGGTGGACCGGGATGCGACGCGCATCCTCCAGGACCCGATGCTGGCCAGCACCCACGGCGGCGAATTGCTGGTGCGGGAGCGCAAGGGGCAACTGGTGCCGGAGCAGGCGGTATATCGGGTGGTGCTGACGGTGGATGACCCCCAGGCCGCCCACCGGGCCCAGCGCGGCCATCTGGTGATCTACGGCAGCCCGAAAACCCTGCTGGGGGATTTTCTGCGTACCGCCCTGGCGGTCCTGGTGCGGGAGTCTGGCTGGTAAGCCAGTCGATAAGCCAGTCGGCAAGTCAGTCGATAAATCGGCTGGCAAGTCAGCCGGTGATGGGCAGATTTTCAGCCGCTTGGCCAGGCAGCCGGCACCGCTGGCCAAGCGGGTCAATGGGGCGGACTGCCGGGCTGATCGGCCCCGCTGGCGCCGGTAGCTTGAGGCGGGCTTAGGCCGGGCTTAGGTCAGGTTTAGGCCGGCCACCCCGATCAGGGGCAGGCGGATATCCACCCGCAGGCCGCCGGTGGGCTGGTTGGCGGCGGTGATGCTACCGCCGTGGGCTTCCACCGCCCGCCGCGCGATGGCCAGGCCCAGGCCGTAGCCGCGGGGGTCGCTGCTACCTTCGGTGCTGCGGAAAAAGGGCTGGAAAATCGCTTCCAGATCCGCCGTCGGGACGCCGGGGCCGGCATCGGCAACGACGATGTGCAGGGTGGCCGGACCGTCCTTTTGCGCCGTGACCGTGACTTGAGTGTTCGGCGCGGTGAACTTGATGCCGTTGCGGATGACGTTCTCCAGGGCCCGGCCCAGCAGTTCGGCCCGGCCGCGCACCAGCAGGGGTGCTGCCTCGTTCAAGGGCGAGCGATCGGTCTGATCCATGGCAAAAACGGCCCGGCGGCCCTGGGCTTCGCCTTCGAAACTGGCGTCGTCCACGATGCTGTGCAGCAGGGCCGCCACGTCGATGTCGTCGGCCAGGGGGCCGGAGGTACCTGAATCCAGGCGGGCCAGGGTCAGTAGCTCGTCCACCAGCTCGTCCAGGCGCTGGGTTTCCCGTTCGATGCGTTCCAGGGTGGCCGGCAGCTGGGCCAGTTGCTCCGGGGCCAGCGGTTCTGCCGCCTGCCGTTCCAGGTGCTGGTGGGCCAGGCCCACGGCGGCCTGGAGTCGGGCCAAGGGGGAGCGCAATTCATGGGAAACGTCGTGGAAAAGGTGGCGCTGGCTGGCCATGAGGCGCTCCAGCTGGCCGGCCATGGCGTCGAATTCCTGGCCCAGTTCGCCGATCTCGTCCTTACGCCGGGCAAAGTCCCGGCCCAGGCGGGTTTCCAGGCGGCCGGCCGCCACTTCCCGGAAGCCCTGGCGCAGGCGGCGGATGGGGCCGACGATGGTCCACGCCAGGAGGGCGCTGAAGATCAGGCTGGCGACCAGGACCGAGGTAATGAGCAGCCAGGGCAGGGGCGGGCGGCGGGGCGGCTGATCACCGGGGCCGCCAGGGTTGCCGGGGTGATTGGGGTCGGCCCCCGGCGGCGGCCCTTCGTGCAGGCCGGGGCCGAGGGGCCCCAGAGGAATCAGGCCCGGCACGCGGAAGGGCCGGTGTTCCGGCATGAACAACAGTAATGCGGCACCGTCGGGGGCTGCCGCCTGGCGCCAGGGGCCCGGCGTGCCGGCGGCCAGGCCGGCCCGGGCTTTTTCCAGCGTATCGGCGGCATCGGCGGGGAGCGGCCGTCCGAGCAGCTCGCGGCCCTGGGCGTCCACCGCGTAGAGCGGGTCCGGGCGGTAGCGTTGCCAGTCCTGCAGCAATTGCCTCAGGCGGGCTTCCCCTTCGTGCTGGAAGAGGCTGGCGGCGACATCCAGCATGAAGACGGGGTGGTGCTCGCGGTTACGCCCCCCCTCGCCGCCATTGTTGCCGTGCTGGCTGTTCTCTTCAGCCCGGTGCAGCCAGATGCCAACGCCCACGGCCAGGTTGGCAGCCAGCAGGGTCAGCCAGAAGGCGAGAAAAAACTTCCAGAAGAGACGGCTCATGGTCGGGGTTTTCTGCGGGGGGAGGGGTGCTGCCGGATCATTCCCGGGTGAGCTGGTAGCCGATGCCGCGTACCGTCTGGATCCAGCTCTGGCCGTCGTCCCGCAGGCCCAGCTTGTGGCGGATGCTGCTCATGTGGACGTCAATGCTGCGGTCAAAGCGGCTCAAGGGGCGGCCCATGGCCTGCTGGGAAAGGTCCGACTTGCTGACGGCCCGGCCGGCATTCTGGGCCAGGACCTGGAGCAGGTTGAATTCGGTGCTGGTCAGGGTCAGGGGCAGCTCGCCCCACTGGGCGGTGCGCTTGGCCGGCCACAGGGCAAGGGGGCCGGCCTTGATCTGGCTGTTCTCCCGGGCTTCCCCCTCGCCGGTCTTGGCCTGCAGGCGGCGCAGCACGGCGCGGATGCGGGCCACCAGCTCCCGGGGGGTGCAGGGCTTTTGCACATAGTCGTCGGCCCCCATTTCCAGGCCGATGATGCGGTCGATGTCATCCCCCTTGGCGGTCAGCATGATCACCGGCATGTCGCTCTGGGCACGAATCTTCCCCAGGGCATCCATGCCGCTGGCGCGGGGCATCATGACATCCAGCACGGCCAGGGCGTAGTCCCCGGAAAGGGCGGCCTCCGCCCCCGCCAGGCCATCGTGGGCCAGGGTCACCTTGAAGTCTTCACGCTCCAGATACTCCTTGAGCATCTGGGCCAATTCCATGTCGTCGTCCACCAGGAGCAGCTGGGTCATGCCGATTGCACCGTAATCAAAGGGTTACGGGCGCCATGATAGCCGCCCCGGGGCCTGCCGGCAGGTCGGGGAAGGGAAGTTTTACCCGTCTTTACAGAAGCCGAACCGTCATTTACCGGCAAGCCGGGGAACATGGGCCCCAGCTGTGAGAGAACGCCAGCCCCGGGCGGTACCGAGCCCCTCAGGCGGTGATGCCTGCGCTTGCCCGATCCTGCCCGAGTTTGCCCGCGTCGCCCGGAATGCCACCGGCTGCTGCCAGGGGATCGCGCTGACCTTGCCGCAGGCCGCCTCCCCGCAACCTGGCGCTGCGCGAGCCCGGCTTGCACGGTGGCCTGCCGGCGCAGGCTTGCTCTCACCTTCCAGTTCATCGATGGGCGTCCGAACGCCTGTTCCCCTCATTTTCAGCCCATGGAGTCCTGCCATGAAATTGCCCTTTCGTTTCGCCTTCCCCCTCACCGCCCTGATGGCCGGTGCCCTTTCCCTGCCTCTGGCCGGCCCTGCCCGGGCTCAGGCGGCCCATCCCGAAGGGGCGCCGCCGCCGGCGGGGGCACCCATGCCCTTTGCCCCTCCCGGCCATCCCATGCTGCACGGTATTGCCCTGAGCGACGCCCAGCAGGAGAAGCTGTTCGACCTGGCCCTAGGGCAGGCCCGGCCACTGCGGGACAAGTGGCAGGCCCTGGAAAAGGCGGAGGCGGCCCTGGCGGCCGGCCGTGCTGACGAGGCCCGCCTGCCCGCCCTGGTAGAAGCCCGGGCCCGGGCCTGGGCCGATTTCACCCTGCTGCGCTTGCGCAGCGAAGGCCAGATGCTGGCCTTGCTGACCCCCGAGCAGCGTCGCCAGGTGGAAAACCGCCGTCCCCCCGCTCCGCCTCGGGAACCGCCGGAGGAACGCCGCCCGGCCGAGGCGGGCCGTCCCCCGGCCTGCCGCTGACGGTTGCCGGCTACTTGCTGCCTCCCCAGCGACAGGAAGGGGGCAGGAAGGTGGCGGAAGGGTGGCGGAAGGGGGATGGAGCGGCAAGAAAATCATATAAACGGCGGCAAGAATTGCCTTGATCAAAATTAACCTTTGTAAAGCTGGGTTAAGTTGTAGCTATCGTCATGATTTCAAAGTATTTATACATTTTTGTTTTGCTATTCGTGGTGCCGGTCGCCATGGACTTTTATTTTGGATTTTTTGAGCTTTCATGGTGAGTTGGGTGGCAAGGCTGGTTTCTTAACGCTCCTTAACTTTCATTTACCCTTTTCGGCCTCAAATCCCCTGTTTTCAGGCCGATTCCTTGCATGAAGGGAACAGCGATGCCGGCGTGGCGGGCGGCAAGGCCTGCCGCCGCATCCCGTCCTGCATTCCCTTGTTGCCTCCATTCTGAAAGGAACCATCATGTCCAGTATCTCCAGTGTCGGCAGCAGCACCGCTGCCCAGTACGCCAGCGCCAGTACCCAGGTCGGTCATGGCCGGCGGCCTGATCCGTCGAAGATGGCGCAAGACATCTTTTCCCAGCTTGACACCAAGGGCCAGGGCTACCTGGAAAAGAGCGACCTGGCCTCGGCCCTCGGCGCCGTGGATTCCAGTACCTCCAGCGAGAGCAGCGCCAGTGTGGATGACGTCTTCGCCGCTCTGGATGGTGATGGCGACGGCAAAGTCACCCAGTCCGAACTCTCCACCAGTCTGCAAAAGCTGGCCGACGAGCTGGACAGCCAGTTCGACCAGAGCCGCATGGCCGGCGCCATGCCGCCGCCACCCCCGGGCGGCGGCCGTGGGCCGGGCCAGGGCGAGGAGGATGAAGGCCTGAGCAAGGACCAGCTCAGCGCCATCGCCGATTCCACCGACGACAGCCAGCTTTCCCAGTTGATGAGCAACCTGGCCGCCAACTTCGACAGCGCCGATGCCAATGGCGACGGCAAGGTCACCCGTGACGAAGCCATGGCTTACCAGGAATCTTCCCAGAGCCAGGGCGGTAGCTCAGCCGCCGGCGGCCCCGGCGGCATGCCACCGCCTCCGGGGGGCAGCGACGACCAGGGCATGACCCTGGACCAGATGAAGTCGGTGGCCAGCAGCACCACGGACAGCAAGCTCTCTGAACTGCTCAACACCATCTCCAGCAATTTCGACGCGGCGGACGCCAACGGCGATGGCAAGGTGACCCAGCAGGAGGCCATGGCCTACCAGCAGTCCCAGCAGAGCGACAGCGCCACGGCTGGCAGCAGCAACAGCAGCGGTGGTAGTGCCGACAGCAACAGCAGCTCCAGCGAGGCGGCGGTGATGAAGCGCATCATGGACCTGGTCCACGCCTACGGGGCCAGCGGCAACGGCAGCAGCAATACGGGCTTCTCCCAACTGCTCAGCGCCATCAGCACCTCGGCCTGAAACTGACCGGACCTGTGTTACGGGCTGCATTCAAGTCCGCATCTGAGCCCGAATCTACGTACCGAATCGGGTGCAAAAAAACACCCCGGATCACTCCGGGGTGTCGAACTCCCGTCCGGGGACGGCGAGGGGGAAAAGCGGGGGGGGCTGCTTGCAGCCGGTGCTGGCCTGTGATGTGCCGGCTTAGCGCCCCTGGGCCCGGCGCACGGTGACGCTTTCGCCGCCGATGCCCCAGTTGTCGGTGTCCACCTCGTCGATGGTGACCACGGTGGTTTCCGGGTTCTTGCCCAGGATGTCCCGTAGCAGCAGGGTGACGCCCCGGATCAGGGTGGCCTTCTGTTCGGCCGTGGCGCCTTCCCGGGTGATCTTGATGTTTACGTAGGGCATAGTTTGTTTCTCCTGACAAAAAAGCGGTTCTGGCTGCCCATCCAGGCTCCCAGGCTGACCAGGGCCAGGCCGCTCAGCAGCATCGGGGAGAGGGGCTCGCCGAGCAGGGGGGCTGCCGCAGTGCCAGCCACGGCGGGAATGAGGGCCATCAGGGTGCCTACCTTGGTGGGGCCGAGGAGGGCCACCGCCCGCATGAAGAACATCATCGCCACAATCACCGCCAGGACGCCCTGGTAGGCCGCCTGCAGGGCAATGTTGCCGAGGCTGGCGGCAGCCAGGTTCTTCGGCAGCCAGAGCAGGTAGATGGGCAGGTAGAGCAGGGCCGAGACCAGGCCGACGCCCAGGGTGGCATCCCAGGGGGCGACCTGCCAGCGCCGTACCAGTACCGTGTAGATGGCCCAGGAGAGGCTGGAAGCGAGGATCAGCAGATCGCCGCGCCAGTCGCCGGCACTGCCGCTGAAACTGTCCACGGCAAGACAGGCAATGCCGGCGGCGATGCCCGCCAGCCCGGCCCAGCGCTGGGCCGAAGGCCGTTCGCCGAGGACCAGCCAGGCCATCAGGGCTACCAGGAAAGGCAGCATGCCCGGCAGCAGCACCGCCCCGTGGGCGGCGGAGGTGAGCTTGAAGCCTGCATAGACCAGTACGCCATAGCCACAGCCGCCGGTAATGGCGAGGATCACCATGCGCCAGCTGAAGTTCAGCCGGGGCCGGCGCAGCAGCCACACCGGCAGCAGGATCAGGGCCGCCGTGCCAAAGCGCAGGGCGGTGACGTCCCAGCCCGTGAGGGGGCTCTTGCCGCCCAGGCGGGAGACCAGGATGAAGCCGGACCAGATGGCCACGGTGAGGGCGGCGTAAAAATAGCCGCGGCGCAGGGCGCCAGGCGTTTGGGCAGATTCCATGAGAGGCTCCGGGTTGGGGGCTTGCCAAACGCACTGTAGCGGCGCAATATCATCTTTAAAAATGAATTATTAAGATTGTCTTAATCTCATTTAAAGATAAAGGAGCCGCACCATGGAACTGGCGGACCTGCACATCTTCCGCACCGTGGTGCGGGAGGGCGGCGTGACCCGGGCCGCCTTGCGTCTCAACCGGGTGCAATCCAACGTTACCACCCGCATCCGCCAGCTCGAGGCGGATCTGGGCGTGGCCCTCTTCATGCGGGAGGGGCGGCGTCTCAATCTTTCCCCGGCCGGTTGTCAGTTGCTGACCTACGCCGACCGCCTGCTGGAACTGGCGGAAGAGGCCCGCCACGCGGTGCAGGACGCCACCCCCCGGGGCCGCCTGCGCCTGGGCTCCATGGAGAGTACGGCGGCGGTCCGTCTGCCTGGCCCCTTGGCGGACTTTCACCGTCATTACCCGGAAGTTCAGCTGGAGCTGGTCACCGGCGACACCCGCCGCCTGGTGGCCCAGGTGCTGGCGGGGGAGTTGGATGCCTGCCTGGTGGCCGAGCCGGTGGATGATCCCCGGCTGGAAAAGCGCCGCCTGTTTCGCGAAGAGCTGGTCATCGTCACCGAAGCCGGCCACCCGCCGGTGCGCTCGGCGCGGGACCTGGGCGATACCGCGGGCGGCACCATCATTACCTTTGCTGCCGGTTGCGCCTACCGCAAGCGCCTGGAAGACTGGTTCGCCGCCGATGGCGTGCTGCCCCAGCGGGTGGTGGAGGTGTCCTCCTACCACGCCATCCTCGGTTGCTTGGTGGCCGGCATGGGCGTTGCCCTGCTGCCCCGCCTGGTGCTGGAAAGCTATGCCGGGGCCGGCCTGCTGGCGGCCCACCCCCTGCCGGGGCGCAGCGGCGAGGTGCATACCATCGCCCTGTGGCGGCGCGGCGCGGCAACACCGGCCGTCAATGCCCTGGTGGAGCGGTTGGCCGCCGACCCCTCGGCCGCCCTGGAAGCGGCGGCCTGAACGAGTGAAGACGAAGGAAGAATGCCCATGAGCGGTTTCGAAAATTTTCAGGATGATGCCGATGCCCTGGAGCGGGAGATTGTCCGCCGCGGCATCGTGCTGGGCGTGGATTGGAACAACGAGGCCCAGGTGCGCCTGCTGGCCCGGGAGGCCCTGACCCATGCCCGGGAGGCCAGCCGGGCCGCAGCAAGCGGCAACCACGAGGAGCAGGCCCGGGCCGAGCTATTCGCCTTTGCCGCCCTGATGCTGCGCACCATGCAGGAGAGCGCCGAAGAAGGCGTGCTGACCCACGGCGGCCCGGTGTGGAAGGCCTTTGCCCGGGCATTGTGGGCTGAATCCGGCCTGGGCCGGGCGACGCCTCCCGCCGCTTCCTGATGCTGTCTTGAGTTGCCGTGTAGTTGTGTCGTGGTCGTGACGTTGCGGTGGCTTTGCCCTGAAGTTGCTTCCGGGCTGCTGCCGAAGGAACGGCTGGGAGCGACGGGCCAATAGCGGGTGATGAGCAGGCAATTCACAGATGAATGGCCGCGCCGATCATTCGCTACCGGCACCTTTTTCCCCCGGCTGTCCCTAGGCGAGGAGGGCCTGGGCCAGGCCGAAGCGCGCCTCGATGCGGCCGAACAGTACCGAACAGTCTCCCTGCAGGTCGAGCCCAAGGCAGGCGACCGCCCCATCGGCCAGATGGGTGACCTGGTTGCTCGCCGCTGCCGGCAGGTCCAGGCCATTGCTGATCACCTCCGCCACATGGATGGCGGCCAGCAGCTTGTTCTCCCAGCTTTCTTCCGCCGCCGCGTGGTGCCGGGCGATGGCCCGGCCGATGTCGGCCGGCAGTTCCCAGTAGTCCGCCAGCAGGCGTCCCACTTCCCCGTGGTCAATACCGAACACCCGCTGTTCCGCTACGCACACCGGCACGCCATGTTCTTCGACGAGCTGGCGGACAAGCTGGAATTCCTCCCCATGGAAATGGGAGAGCCAGAGCTGCCCCACGTCATGCAGCAGGCCGGCGACGAAGGCGTAATCGTTGCCCAGGCCCGCTGCGGCGCCCAGCTCCTGGGCGGCGACGCCGACCGCCAGGCTGTGCAGCCAGTAGTGCTTGGCGCCATGGCTGCGGCGGGTGAAATCCGCCAGGCTGGTAGCGAGCACGATGCTGCGGATTTTCTGCAGGCCGAGGAAGGAGGCCGCCGTGTAGATGCTGCGCACCTCGGAATGGCCGTGGCTGCGCAAGCCATGGCTGGCCATGGCAATGACCTTGCCGGTGATGACCGGGTCCCGCTGCAGATAGGCCACCAGATCGTTCATGCTGGCCCCGTCGTCGTCCAGAACGGCAAGGATGTGCTGGACGATGCGGGGAAAGGCCGGCAGCTTCTGGGCGCCCCGAATGATCTCGCCCTGGCCAATGTGCCCGTGGATGGCGCGCTGCTCCATCATTGCCTCCGGTAGCTTTCCAGGGCGGCCCGCAGGGCCTGGGTGGCGGCACCGTCATCGGCACCGCGGAAGATATGGGCCAGGCGCTCCAGCCGGGCGGCCACTTCTGCCTCGTATTCCTCCACCGGGCGGGTATCGTTTTCGACAATGCAGACGCATTCCGAATGATGGGCCAGCAGCTGGCTGATGCCGTCTTCCGTCAGCATGGAACCGGCCCCCAGGTTGAGGTAGAGGACGCCCCGGGCTGTGATCTGCACCGGTCGGGCGAGCACCATGCCGGGCTGCAGATTGACGCTGGCAATGTGGCGCTCCCGCAGCCGGCCGATGGGGATTTCCGGCACTTCGGGGGCCTCCGGCGTATGTTCCGGTGGTGCTTGGGGGGCGGCGGTTGGCAGTTCCATGGCGGTCTCCTGCGCCTCGGTCGGATTTTTCTCAGGCTGCGATGGCAGAATGCCACGGGCACGAAGGCAGCGGTACTGGGAGGATTCCCATCTATGCCCTAGTGCATACCCCAGTTACCTCCACGGGCAGCCTTGGGGAACACTGTGGTTTCTGAGAAATGGATGAGCGTTGCCCATGAGACAAGCATTGCAGACCTCCTGTTCCAATCCCCTGATGCTGCTGGAGCAGCTCAATGGGGACCGGGACGCTGCCCGGGACCTGGCCCAGGCCTTTCTCGATAATTTCCCCGTCATGCTGCAGCAACTCGATGAGGCGCTGGCCGAAGGGCCGGGCGAGGCCGCGGCAAGCGCGGGGGAAGAAGGGCCAGCGGGGCAGGCCGAAGCCTTGCGCAACGTCGTCCACCAGCTTAAGGGAGTGTGTGCCATCTTTGCCGCCGATGCCGTGGTGGCCCGGGCGCGGGAAATCGAGGCGCTGCTGGTGGCCGGGCAACTGGCGGCCGGCGTGGCAGAGATCGGGCCGTGGCGGGCGGAGCTGGATGAGCTGGCCGGCGACATCAGCCGCTTCAGCCAGTACCTTGCCGGGCTGGAGCCCTAGGCGCGTCGCGCCTTGGGCGGTAGCGGAAGATTCAGGAGACGAGACCGTGCTGCATGGCGTAACGGGTCATACCCGCCACGTCCCGCACCCCCAGCCGTTCCATCAGCTGGGCCCGGTGGAATTCCACGGTTTTCGGACTGATGTCCAGGTCCCGGGCGATTTCCTTGGTCGTACGGCCGGAGGCTACCAGGCGCAGGATCTGCTCCTGGCGCGGTGTCAGAGCCTGGTCGGCGAGGGCGTCGTCGTGGCCGGAACGGATCTGTTCAATGAGTTGCTGCTGAATTTTCGGGGAGAGATAGTTGCCGCCCTGCAGCACCGTGCCCAGGGCCAGTTGCAGTTCGGCCAGCACGAAGTCTTTCAGCAGATAGCCGTTGCAACCTGCCGCCAGTGCGGCTTCCACCACCTCCCGGCGGTCGATGCCGGAGAGCACCAGAATTTTCATTTCCGGCGCGAATTCACGAATCTGCCGCATGGTGTCGATACCCGACAGGCCGGGCATGTCGATGTCCAGCAAGGCCACGTCCGGCAGCAGTTCCCGGGCCCGGGTCAGGGCATCCTGGCCGTCGGCGCATTCGGCCACCACCAGGCAGTCCGGCAGGGTCTGGACCAGGGCGCGGATACCGGCGCGTACCAGCAGTTGATCGTCGGCAAGAAGAAGGCGGATGGCGGACATGGCTCTCGGGAAATGGGCCGGTGCCATGGGGCTGGCACCATCGGGGTGCGTAAGTTTAGCACTGGCGCCGCCCTTGCAGATGCTGCCCGGCGGCGGAACTTCTCCACAGCACATTGCTGCCCTTCTGCCGATAATGCCGAGTACCGGCCCCGAGCCGGTTCTTCTTCAAGGATCTCCCCGCCGTGGAACTGAACATCCTCATCATCGACGACGCCCCCGTCAATCTCACCCTTTTTCGCGCTCTGGCCGAACGGCTGGAGGGAGTGCGGGTGCATTGTTTCCTCTCCTCCGCCGAGGCCCTGGCGTGGTGCCGAGGCGGGGAGGCGGATGTGGTGGTGGTGGATTACATGATGCCGGCGCCGGACGGCATCGAATTTATCCGCTGCTTCCGTGAGTTGCCCGGCATGCTGGAGGTGCCGGTGGTCATGGTCACCGCCAACGACCAGAAGAGCGTGCGCTACGAGGCACTGGAGCAGGGGGCTTCCGATTTCCTCAACAAGCCCATCGACAAGAACGAATTCCTCGCCCGCATGCGCAACATGTGCGCCCTGCGCCGGGGCCAGCGGCAGCTCAACGACCGGGCCGCCTGGCTGGCGGAGGAGGTGGCCAAGGCCACCGGGGCATTGCTGGAGCGGGAGCGCGAAACCATTGTCTGCCTGGCCAAGGCCGCCGAATATCGGGACCCGGAAACCGGCGCCCATATCCTCCGCATGGCCCATTACTCGGCCCTCATCGCGGCACGGCTGGGGCTTTCCGAAGCCGACCAAGCGATGCTGCTGGAGGCTTCCCCCATGCATGACGTAGGCAAGGTGGGGGTGCCCGACATGATCCTGCTCAAGCCGGGAAAACTCACCGAGGCGGAATTCCTGATCATGAAGGAACACGCCATCCACGGTTACGAAATCCTGCGCAGTGCCCAGTCGCCGGTACTGCAGGTGGCGGCGGAAATCGCCCTGACCCATCATGAAAAATGGGATGGCCAGGGCTATCCCCGGGGCCTGAAAGGGGAGGACATCCCCCTGTTCGGCCGCATCGTCGCCGTGGCTGACGTATTCGATGCCCTGACCTCGCCCCGGCCCTACAAGAAGGCCTGGAGCGTGGAGGAGGCCCGCCAGTTTCTCGAGACGGGGGCGGGCAGCCATTTCGACCCGGGCTGCGTTACGGCTTTCCTCTCCGCCTGGCCGGAGATCATGGCCATCCGCGAACGCTTTCAGGACGAAGAACTCTAGAACCCCGGGAGGCCCACCATGAAGGTGCTACAGATTCGTCAGCGCAATGTTCCCGCCCCGGCCGATGCGGCGGCCCAGTGGTCCGACCTGGCCGCCCTGGAGCCCCAACTGGTGCTGGTCTTCGCCGCGGCAGAGCACATGGCCAATCCGGCCCTGGCGGCATCCCTGGCCGCAGCTTTTCCCGACAGCCTGCGCATCGGCTGCAGCACCGCCGGTGAAATTGCCGGCGATGACGTGGATGACCACAGCCTGGTGCTGACCGCCATCCGCTTCGCCCAGGCCCAGGTGCGGGAGGCCCGCACCGATCTGGCGGAGATGGTGGATTCCCGGGCGGCGGGCGCCCGGCTGGCCGCCCAGTTCCAGGGGCCCGGCTTGCAGGCGGTCCTGGTTTTCGGTCAGGGGGTGGCGATCAATGGCAGCGCCCTGGTGGAGGGCTTGAGTAGCGGCCTGCCACCGCAGGCGATCATTACCGGCGGGTTGGCCGGCGACGGCGGAGCCTTTCAGCGCACCTGGGTACTCAGTTCTGCCGGCGTTTCGGACCGCCAACTGGCGGCTGTCGGCCTCTACGGCGACGGCCTGCGGGTCGGCCACGGCTCCTTCGGCGGCTGGACGGCCTTCGGCCCGGCCCGCAAGGTCACCCGCTGCGAGAACAACGTGCTCTACGAGCTGGACGGCGAGCCAGCCCTGGAAATCTACAAGCGCTATTTGGGCGACTACGCCGCGAACCTGCCCGCCTCGGCCCTGCTTTTCCCCTTCTCCATGGTGGGCAAAGACCGCAGCAGCCTGGGCCTGATCCGCACCATCCTCGGGGTGGATGAAAGCAATGGCAGTCTCATCCTGGCGGGGGAGATCGATCCCCAGGGCTACCTCAAACTGATGCACGCCAACCCCAACGCCCTGGTGGATGGTGCCCAGCACGCGGCGGAGATGGCCCGGGCCATGGTCTCCGGCGAGGCGCTGGGGATTCTGGTCAGTTGTGTCGGCCGCAAGCTGGTGCTGGGCGGGCGGGTGGATGAGGAGCTGGAGGCGGTGGCCGACGTGTTCGGCCAGGGCTGCACCCTCACCGGCTTTTACTCCTACGGCGAAATCAGCCCCCTGGTACCGGCGCCGGGCAGCCTGCCGGGAGAGGCCTGCCGGCTGCACAACCAGACCATGACCATCACCCTGCTGGCGGAACGCTGATCCATGAATCGATTGCTGTCGCGCCAGCTCAAGCGTTGCCTGGGGGTGCAGGGCGAGGCTTCCCTCGCGTCCCTGCTAGATGAACTGCTGAAGGCCGCTGCCCACCCCGAGATGCCGCCGGCGGTGGCGGTGGCCCTGGCCGGTTTTCCTGCTTTGCTCCAGAGCGTGGGAGAGGCCTACGAGCAGTCCGAGCGCAACCTGGCCCTGAACACCCGCAGCCTGGAGATTTCCTCCGAAGAACTGGCCCAGGCCAATGACCAGCTGGGGCGCGAACTGGCGGCCCGGGAGCAGGCGATCGACGCCCTGCGGGAAGTGACCAACCGCCTGCTGCGCAATGCCGGCCTGCCGGAACTGGGCCTGGCCGACAGCAACCTGGATTCCCTGCCGCCCCTGATTGACGACCTGGTACGCCAGCGGGAAGCCAGCGACCTCTTGCTGCACCAGGCCAAATCCCGCCTGGAACAGCAGAAATTCGCCCTCGATCAGCACGCCATCGTCAGCATTACCGATGTGGATGGGGTGATCCTCGAAGCCAATGACCGCTTCTGCCAGATCAGCGGTTATTCCCGGGAGGAACTGATCGGCCGCAACCATCGCCTGGTCAAGTCCAGCCTCCATTCCCGGGCCTTTTACGCCGAGATGTGGGAGACCATTGCCCAGGGCCATGTCTGGCAGGGGGAAGTCTGCAACCGGGCGAAGGATGGCAGCCTCTACTGGGTCAACGCCAGCATCGTGCCCTTTCTCGACGACGTGGGCGTACCCTGCCAGTACATTGCCATTCGCACCGACATCACCGCCCGCAAGGCGGCGGAGCAGCGGCTGGACGAGCAGCTGCACTTCACCCGCCAGGTGCTGGAAACCATCCCCATCCCCCTTTATTTCAAGGATACGGCGGGGCGCTACCTGGGTTTCAATCAGGCCTTCCTGGATTTCTTCGGCATCGACAAGGCCGCCTGGCTCGGCCGCCACGTGCGGGACCTGCTGCCGCCGGAACTAGCGGAAAAGAATGTGCAGCTGGACGAGGAACTGTTCCGCAACGGCGGTGAGCAGAGTATCGAAATGCCCGTGGTGTCCCGCCGCGGCCAGGCCCACGACGTGCTTTACCACAAGGCCAGCCTGACCCGGGCCGACGGCAGCGTCAGCGGCCTGGTGGGCACGATGATCGACCTCTCCGAGCGCAAGCGGTGGGAGGCGGAGATTCTGCGGGCCAAGGAAGCCGCCGAGGCCGCCAATCGGGCGAAGAGTGATTTTCTGGCGAATATGAGCCATGAAATCCGCACCCCCATGAACGGCATCATCGGCATGACCGAGCTGACCCTGGACACGGCCCTCTCCCCGGAGCAGCGGGAATACCTGGAGGCGGTGCAGATGTCGGCCAATGCACTGCTTTCCATCATCGATGACATTCTCGATTTCTCGAAGATCGAGGCCGGGCGGATGGATGTGGAGGATATCCCCTTCAATCTCGAATCCGTCCTTGTCGATGCCCTGCGCACCCTGGCGGTACGGGCCGACCAGAAGGGGCTCAACCTGTTTTTCGAGCGCAGCCCGGCGGTGCCCCTGCACCTGATCGGCGACCCGGGGCGGCTGCGGCAGATTCTGCTCAACCTCCTGGGCAATGCCATCAAGTTCACGAGCGCGGGGGAAGTGGACGTCACGGTGGACCTGGAGACCCGGGAGGGCGACAGCCTGCTCCTGCATTTTGCAGTGCGGGACAGCGGTATCGGCATTGCCGCCGACCGGCTTGAACACGTCTTCGCCGCCTTTACCCAGGCCGATTCTTCCACCACCCGCCACTTCGGCGGCACCGGGCTGGGCCTGGCCATTTCCAGCCGGTTGGTGGAATTGATGGGCGGGCGCATCTGGGCGGAAAGCCAGGTGGGGCAGGGCAGTACCTTCCACTTCACCCTGAGCCTGCGCCAACAGGCCCGGGCGCCCGTGGAAGAGGAGCGCCGCCTGCCGCCCGTCCATGTCCTCCTGGTAGTCTCCCAAGCCCGCCAGCGCCGACGCTTGCAAACCCTGCTGGAGAGCTGGGGGGCCATCGTCATGGCGGCCGAGAGCCTGGCCGAAGGCGAGGAATACTTGGCTGCCGGCCAGTGGAAGCTGCTCGTCACCGATTGCCGCCTGGTGGATGGCGATGGCTTCGACCTGGCTGAGCGTGCTCGCGCCCTGGCCGAGCCGCCGGCCATCCTGATGATCCTCTGCCCCAGCATGATGCGGGCCGAAGTGGCCCGCTGCCGTGAGCTGGACATTTCTGCCTATCTGGCCAAACCAGCCTTTACCGCCGATCTCTGGCGCCAGGTCCAGGGCATTTTTGCCCCCGCTTCGGTGGCACCGGCTGCCACCCCTGAGTCGGTGAGCCGGGCCGGCCTGACGGTGCTGCTGGCGGAAGACCATCCGGTGAATCAGCAGCTGATGCTGGCCCTGCTGGAACGCCTGGGCTGCCGCGTCACCCTGGCCGGCAATGGCTGCGAGGCGGTGGAGGCAGCCCGGCTGCAGCGCTTCGACCTGATCCTGATGGATGTGCAGATGCCGGAAATGGGTGGCCTTGAGGCCACCCGGGAAATCCGTGCTATGGAAACCGCCCGGGGCCAGCCGCCCATGGTCATCCATGCCCTTTCGGCGGCGGCCTTGCCGGAAGACCGGCAGCAGGGCATGGCTGCCGGCCTTGATGGCTATCTGGTCAAGCCCCTGCAGCAGAAAGCGTTGCAGGCCCTGCTTGATAGCCTTGCACCGATACTGCCGGCGGTGGATTCAGGTTCGGGCGCGGCCGGTAATGGTCTGGGTGATGCGTTTGCTTCCACCGGGGAGGCTGCCGTCGATTTCGACGCCGTTTCTGATACTGCCTCCACGCTCGACCTCGCCGCTTTCGCCGCCTTCGACTATCCGGCCCTGGTGGCGGCGGCAGATAGCGACGTGGTGGATATCATCGGCGAGGTTTTCCTGCAGCAGGCCAAAGCGGAATGGGCTTGTTTGGAGGCGGCGGCAGCGAAGGGCGAATGGGTTGAATTGGGGCGGCTTGCCCACTCCCTGCGGGGAGCCGCGGCCAATTTCGGGCTTTCCCCCGTCGCCACCCTGGCCGCCGAGGTGGAGCGCCGGGCCGGGCTGGGCCTGCCATCGGAAGCATTGCTGGCCCATCTGGGTCAGGCCCTGGCGGGCCTGACCTCCGCTGTAGCCTCCCGCCTGGGAAGCCCGGCGGGCGAGGTCGGTGAGGCAGGTGAAGTGGGCGCCCCTTAGGGGCGAAGGCAAGCGCCGTCCAGTAATCTTGCGGAGAGTGCCCGGAATGGGCGATGGGTGGGTCAGGCTCGTGGTTCAGGCCTCGCTGGCGAGACCTTCAAAGTCATGGGGTGCCGGGGACGGTGCCATGCCTCCGGGTTACCCTTGCGCGTTTCAGCTCAGGCCCAGGGCCTGCAGCAGGGCGTCGCGGCTGATGGGCTTGATCAGCAGGTCATTGAAACCGGCGGCCATGATCTGGTCCTTCTCCGAGGCGAAGGCGTGGGCGGTATAAGCAACGATGTGCAGGTCCCGGGTTGCCGGGGCTTCCCGCAGGCGGCGACAGACTTCAAGGCCGGTCATGCCCGGCATGCTGACATCCAGCAGCACATGGTCCACACCGCCTTCCTTGTCCAGGCAGTCGAGAGCGGCTTCGCCACAATCGGCTTCCACCACCTCGACGCCCAGTTTGCCGAGGATGGCCCGGGGCAGCAGGCGATTGACTTGATGGTCGTCCACAATCAGTACTTTCATGGTGTTTCCTTGTCGGGCAGGGGGAGCACGAAGAAGAACTCGCTGCCCCGGCCGGTCTGGCTGCGCAGTTGCAGGTTGCCGCCCATGTGGTCCACCAGCTGGCGCGACAGGGCCAAGCCCAGGCCGCTGCCGCCCTGGCGGCGGGTGGCGAAGGTTTCGGCCTGGCGGAATTTCTCGAACACGGCTTCCTGGTCTTCCAGAGCGATGCCGGGTCCCGTATCCACCACGGCGAAGCGGATGCCGGCCCCTTCCCGGATGACCTCGATGAGAATGCTGCCGCGAACGGTGAATTTGACCGCATTGTGCACCAGATTGTTGAGCACCTGGGTCAGGCGCAGGGCATCGCACCAGAGGGTCTGGGGCAGGTTTTCCGCCGTGGCCAGGCTCAGGGTCAGGCCCTTGGCGACAGCCATCGGCTGGTGGCTGGCCAGGACCTGCTGCAGCAAGGGGCTAAGGGGGGTGGCCGCCGGATGCAGTGTCAGTTGGCCGGCCTCGATCTTGGCCAGGTCGAGGATGGAATTGACCAGCTCCAGCAGGTGGGTGCCACTCTGGCGGATGGTCTGGGCGTATTCCACCTGTTCCGGCCCGCCTTCGCCGTCCTGCAGCAGCTCTGCATAGCCGATGATGCCATTGAGGGGCGTGCGCAGTTCGTGGGACATGGAGGCGAGGAACTCGGACTTCAGCCGGTTCGATTCCTCGGCCCGGGCCCGGCTCTTTTCCAGGCGTAGCAGCAGCACCTGGATGGCCCAGGCGAAGGCCAGCACGATGAAGGTGACCAGGGTGCCGAACAGCAGGTAGCTGCGGGCCCGGCCATGCACCGCGGCCAGGGCCTGCTGCTTGCCCACCCCCACCACCACCATCAGGGGGTAGTCGGGCAGTACCCGGTAGGCGAGGAAGCGTTCCACGCCGTCGATGCTGCTGGTATGGGTCAGGGTGCCCCGGGGGTCCCGGGCGGCGGCGGTCAGCAGGGGGCTGTCCATCAGCTTCTGGCCGACCTGGCTGGTGACGTCCGAGCGGCGGGCCCGCACCACGCCGTCCAGCCCCACCAGGGTGATGACGCCGCCGGCCCCCAGGTCAACGTCGCCGTAGAGCTGGGTGAAATAAAGCGGGTCCAGGGATACCACGGCGACACCGCCAAAGCTGCCGTCCGGCTTGTTGATGCGCCGGGTCAGCTGCAACGACCATTTGCCCGTGGCCCGCCCCAGTACCGGCTGGCTGATGAATAGCTGGCTGCTGTCGGAGGCCTGGTGAACGCGGAAGTGCTCCCGGTCCGAAAGATCCATCACCTTGTGGTTGGGCAGGTTGGAGTGGATGTACATGCCCCGGGCGTCGATGATGCCCAGCTGGTTGAAGAGGTTGGCGAAGATCATGCCGTCCCGCACGTAGGCGGGGATGTCCAGCCGGTCGGGATGATGCTCGTACTGGTACTTGAGGAACATCACCGCCTGGTCCACGCTCTTCAGGGTGCGCAGGGTGTGTTCTTCCAGGGCCCGGGCCAGGTTGAGATTATTCTGATTGACGGCGGCAACTTCCAGCCGCTCTTCGCTGTCGATCTTGAAGAACACGGCGAACCAGTTGAGCAGCAGTACAGCCAGGGCGAAAGCCCAGACCAGGCGAAGGCCTTGGCGGGAGGTGGTGGGTGTGGATGAGGGCATGAATGGGGCAAGGACTGTCGTTGCTCCGGCAACGCGGGAGCGCATGGCAAAATGATATGTGCAGAAGCGGGTCTTGCTGTCCTGGGTTAAACCCTAGGAATCCGGCATTCCTCCTCATGCCGGATGCCCTTACGTGTTTTACAATGCGCCCAGCCTAATTCTTTGAACGACCATGCAGCGTCTCAGCGTCAACCGGCTTCAACCCGGCATCTTCATCTCCCTCGCCCATGTGGGCTGGGTGCGGCATCCTTTTTTGCTCAACGAATTCCGCATCTCCAGCGATCGCCAGATCCAGGTGCTGAAGGAAATGGGCATGGTCGAAATCCCCTGGGACCCGGAGCGCAGCACCGCCGTGCCCCTGCCGGAAAAGACGGTGGCCGAGCCGGCCGGCGAAGCCGATTTCGGCGCTGCGGCCCTGGCCGGCATGCTGGATGAAAAGAAGCAGCGCATCGAACGGGTGCGCCGCCAGCGGGAACGCCTGGCCCGGCGGGAGCGGGAATATGATGAAGAGATCAGCGCTGCCACCGACATCCTGAAGAATCTCGGGCCTAAGCCGGTGGAGGCCCACGGGGCTGCCCTGCAACTCGCTACCCGCATCGTCGATGGTCTGATGGGTGCCGAGAACGTGGTCATCCAGCTGATGAGCCAGAAGGTGCGGGAAGCCGGCCTGGCTTTCCATTCCGTCAATGTGATGGTGCTCTCCCTGCTCCTGGGCAAGGCGGCCGGTCTTTCCGCCGAGGAGATGAAATTTCTCGGCGTCGGTGCCCTGCTGCACGATGCGGGCAAGCAGGAGATTCCGCCCCGTATCCTGCGGGCACCCACCCGCACGCCGCCGGAGGAGGAGTTCTACCGTGCCCACGTGGGTTACGGCATCAAGGCTGTGGCCGGGGTGCGCAACATGGCGGTGCCAGCCCGCAACATCATTGCCTGCCACCACGAACGCTGGGATGGCAGCGGCTTTCCCAACAAGCTGGCCGGCGACAAGATTCCCCGTCTGGCCCGCATCGTCGCTCTGGCCAATCACTACGACAATCTGTGCAACCCGTTCCATCTGCAGGAAGCGCGAACGCCCTCCGAGGCGCTCTCCCACCTTTTCAAGAAGGAAGCGGCGGCATTCGACCCCGAATTGCTGCAGCGTTTCGTCAAGGTCCTGGGTATCTACCCGCCCGGCACCTTTGTCACCCTTTCCAACGGCGCCATCGGGCTGGTGGTGGAAACCCACCCCAGCCACCTGCTGCAGCCCCTGGTGATGCTCTACGATGCCGACATTCCTCGCCACGAGGCCCTCATGCTGGACCTCAAGGATGCGGAGCTGAGCGTCGAGAAGACCATGAATCCGGCCCAGTTGCCCCTGGCCGTGGTGGAATATCTGGCTCCCCGGGGCCGTATCGACTACAGCATTGAGGGCGCACCGTAAGGAGGTCGGGCGGATTTTTTTCCACCGGCCTTCCCTTTCCCATCTCCTGTGCTAGCCTGAAAGTGTGCCGTGAGTGGCGGCATCCACGGCAAGCTCGGTGCTTGTGCCGCGTTTCAAGGAGAGTCTATGGCAGCTGATAGGCAGGTCTTTTGAGATTACCGAGCAGTGACTTCCGCGGCGCAATGCCGAATACCCGTCCCGAGAGGACGGGCTGAAGCACCCAAAGCCCATGCCTTGTCCGCATGGGCTTTTTCTTGGCCGCGCCAAGGCGGGTAAGCGGCATGGGTGCTGTCTCGAAGTTGGGACGCTATCATTGTGATCGGCTCCCGATACCGGTCTACAACATGGCTGCCGGGCCGCCCGCCCTGCGGTGCCGGGCGTAGAATGGGGTGACCGCACAACCCCGGGGAGTTTCGCCATGAGCCATAAACATGCCCATCTGCTGCGCGCCATCTTTCAGGATTCTCCCAGCGCCAATACCCACTGGCGGGAAGTGGAATCCCTTCTCCATCACCTGGGTGCCACGGTGGAGCCCGCCCACGGTGCCCGCTTCCGGGTGGTGCTGAACGGGGTGGAAGGCTTCTTCCACCACCCCCACAACAGTTCTACCTGCACCAAGGGCGATATCAAGCAGCTGCGGGAATTCCTTGCCCACGCCGGCGTCAGCCTTTCCAGCTACGAGGCGGAGCGCCCCTGAGTCTGAACCGGCGTGCGGCTCCAGGCTTGGCCCCGCCGAGCTCTGGCGGCGCGCTGCCGGCTATCCCGGTAATTCGCGATCCTGTCGTTCCGGCCTGACGGGATGAGCAATGGCTCATTGGAAATCCGGAAAAAAAGAGCCCCCGGAAGGGGGATTCCGGGGGCTGCAAGAGGCCAGCGCGGGGGGGCACTGGCCTCGGGGGTGGGGTGCCGATTCCGGGAGTCACTTCCCGGCCGGCGCTTAGCGGGCCTCGGCCACCGGCGCCGGGGTGGCGCTGGTGCCACTGTTCTTCAGGGATTCGGCCTTGAAGTCGTCCTTCCAGCCGCCGCCCAGGGACTTGAACAGGTCCACCGCCGATGCCAGGCGCGCCTGGCGGGTGGCGATGTAGGCCAGTTGGGCTTCGTTGGCGCTGCGCTGGGCATCAAGCACTTCCAGGAAGGGGGAATAACCCGCCTCATAGCGCAGCTGGGACAGTTCCAGGGTCTTGGCTGCCGCCTTGGCGCGCCGTTCCTGGGCCTGCTCGCCTTCGCCGTTCTCGCGCAGGCTGACCAGAGCATCGTTCACTTCCTTGAAGGCGGTCTGCACCGTCTTCTGGTAGCTCACCAGCACCTGCTTCTGCTTGGCCGTGGCCTGGTCGATACGGGCGGCATTGCGGCCGAAATCGAAGATGGGCATGGTCATGGCGAGGCCCAGGGTCCAAGCGCCGGCAGCGGAACTGAACAGGTTGGACAAGGCGGCACTCTCGCTGCCCAGGCTGCCGGTGAGGGAGAGGCTGGGAAAGAGGGCGGCCTTGGCCACGCCGATGCGGGCGTTGGCGCCGATCAGGTCCTCTTCGGCCTGGCGCACGTCGGGGCGGCCTTCCAGGAGGGAGGAGGGCAGGCCTGCCGGGGGCACCGGCGGCAGGGGCAGCTGGCGCAGGTCGCCGGCAGCGATGGCCAGGCCGGGCTGCCCGGTGAGCAGGGCCAGCTGGTTTTCCGCCAGGGTGCGCTGGCGGCGCAGGTCGGCCAGTTGGGCCTGGGCGGCTGCCAGGGTGCTCTCCGCCTGATTCACGTCCAGGGGAGAAGCGGCGCCGCCTTCCTGGCGGCTCTTGGCGATGGCGAAGGCCTTTTCCCGGCTTTCCACGGTACTGCGGGTCAGGGCCAGGTTGGCGTCGGCGGCCCGCAGGCTGAGATAGCTGTTGGTCACCAGGCTGGCGACGGAAAGCTCCACCGTATCCCGGGTATAGCGGCTGGAGAGCAGCTGGGCCCGGGCGGCTTCGTTGGCGCGGCGCAGCTTGCCCCAGACGTCGATCTCAAAGGAGGTGGCCAGGGCTGCCTTGCGGTTGTCCCGGGTGCGCAGGGTGTTGGCCGCCGGGGGCGGCTCGGTGCGCAGGCTGATTTCGTTGCGGGAAGCTCCGGCATTCAGGTCGATCTGGGGGAAGAAGGCGGCGCCCGCTTCCCGGGATAAACCTTCGGCCTCCTCGACCCGGGCCACGGCGGCCTGCAGGTCGAAGTTCTGGCTCAGGGCCTTGGCCACCAGATCGTTGAGGATGGGGTCCTGGAACAGGGTCCACCATTCCTTCTGGATCGGTGCCGTGGCATCGGTCTGGGCCACGGTGGTGGCGTTGAAGTTATCCGGCAGGGCTGCGTCGGGGCGCTTGTAGTCAGGGCCCACGGCGCAGCCGGCCAGGGCGGCGAGCACCAGGCTGGCGGCCAGGGTGCGGGCCGGCAGGCGGGTCGCGGGGCGAGTGATGTCAGGGCGGCGCATTACTTGGCCTCCTCTTCTTTATGAACGTGGTGGTAGGCACCCTCGGGCAGGCTGGCGCGGCGGCCAGACAGCCAGCTGAAGAACATGGGGATGAAGATGGTGGCGATGAAGGTGGCTGCAAGCATGCCGCCGAACACCCCGGTACCCATGGATTTGCGGGCTGCAGCACCGGCGCCCGTGGCCTTGACCAGCGGGAATACGCCGAGGATGAAGGCCAGGGAAGTCATGACGATGGGGCGGAAGCGCAGGCGGGCGCCTTCCAGGGCCGCATCGAGTACGGCCAGGCCTTCGGCCCGCTTCTGGGCGGCGAATTCCACGATCAGGATGGCGTTTTTCGCCGCCAGACCGATCAGCACCACCAGGCCGATCTGGAAGTAGATGTCGTTGGGCATACCACGGATCATTACTGCCGCCAGGGCGCCGAAGAGGGCGAAGGGCACGGCCATGATCACCGCCAGGGGCAGGGACCACTTCTCGTACTGGGCTGCCAGGATCAGGAACACCATGATGATGCCGAAACCGAAGGCGATGGCCGAGGTGGTGCCGGTGCGTTTTTCCTGGAAGGCCTGACCGGTCCAGGCCAGCTCGTAGCCAGCGGGCAGGGTTTCCTTGGCTACTTCTTCGACGATGCGGATGGCGTCGCCGGTACTGACCTTGGGCAAGGAGTTGCCCATGACCTTGGCGGCGAGGAAGCCGTTGAAGCGCTCCAGCTGCTCCGGACCCACCAGGGACTTGACCTTGATCAGGGCGGAGACGGGCACCATGGCACCGCTGGCGGAGCGCACGTACACCCGGCCCAGATCCTCCGGCTTGCTGCGGTAGGCAGCGTCGGCCTGCAGCTGCACCCGGTAGGTGCGGCCGTTGAGGTTGAAGTCGTTGATGTACAGGGTGCCCATGGTGGCTTGCAGGGTCTGGTACACGTCGGCCACGGCGATGCCCATGGAGATGGCTTTGGCTTCATTGACCTCCACGTTCAGCTGGGGCGAGGTGGGGCGGAAGAAGGTGTTGATGCCCACCAGCTCCGGCCGCTTTTTCAGGCCGTCCATGAACTGCTGCACGACGCCGGCCAGCTTCTGTGGGCTAGCGTCGCCCCGGGCCTGCACGTAGGCCTCGAAGCCGCCGGCAGCGCCCAGACCGCGAATGGCGGGTGGGTTGAACACGATGCCCAGGCCGTCCGGCAGCATCATGCCCATGCCGGTGAATTTCTTGGCCAGATCGTCGGCCTTGCCCTGGCGCTCATCCCAATCCTTGAGGGGGATGAAGACCGTGCCGGCGTTAGGCTTCATGCCGCCGCCGATAATGTCGTTACCGGCGATGACGAAAACCTTGTCCACAGCCTCGTCCTGCTTGATCATGGTCTGGAACTGCTCGCCGGTGGCCCGGGTGCGCTGCAGGCTGGCGCCATCGGGCAGCATCAGGGCGCTGATCAGGTAACCCTGGTCTTCCGCCGGCACGAAGCCGCCGGGCACCATGCGGAACATGGCAATGGAGCCGCCCAGGATGATGACGCAGGCCACGGTACCGATGATGCGGTGGTGCAGGGTCTTGTTCACCATGTTGGTGTAAGACTTGGTGAAACGGTCGAAGAGGCGGTTGAAAGGCTTGAAGACGGCCGCTTCCTCGTGCTTTTCCTTGAGCAGCAGGGCGCACAGGGCGGGCGTCAGCGTCAGGGCGACGATGCCCGAGAGGGTGACGGAGATGGCCACGGTCACGGCGAACTGCTGGTACAGCTTACCGGCGATGCCACCCAGGAAGGCGACGGGGATGAACACCGCGCAGAGCACCAGGACGATGGCCACCACGGCGCTGGAAACCTCACGCATGGCTTCGATGGCCGCTTCCCGCGGCTTCATCTTCTCTTCCCACATCAGGCGCTCGACGTTCTCCAGCACCACGATGGCGTCATCCACCACGATACCGATGGCCAGCACCATGGCGAACAGGGTCAGGGTATTGATGGAGAAGCCGAACAGCCACAGGCCGGCGAAGGTGCCGATCAGGGAGACCGGCACGGCCACCAGGGGAATCAGGGTGGCGCGCCAGTTCTGCAGGAAGATGAAGACCACCAGGGCTACCAGGATCAGGGCTTCCACCAGGGTATGGACCACTTCCTTGATGGAGGCCTGGACGAACTTGGTGGTGTCGAAGGGGATGACGTAATCGACGCCGGTGGGGAACTTCTCCTTCAGTTCCTCCATGCGCTTCTTCACCTTGTCGGCTACTTCCAGGGCATTGGCGCCCGATTGCAGGAAGACGCCGACGCCGACCACGGGCTTGCCCAGCAGGGCGGTGGAAGCATCGTAGTTCTGCGCACCCAGCTCCACCCGGGCCACGTCCTTCAGGTAGAGGGCACCCTTGGGGCCATTGGCGCGGATGACGATATTGCCGAACTCTTCGGGGGAGCTCAGGCGGCCCTTGGCGGTCACCGTATAGACCAGTTGCTGGCCGTTGGGGGCCGGTTCCTGGCCGATCTTGCCGGCAGCGTTCTGCTTGTTCTGGGCTGCGATGGCGTTGGAGATTTCCGTCGTCGTCACGCCCAGCTGGGCCATGCGGTCCGGCTTCAGCCAGAGGCGCATGGAGTAATCCAGGGCGCCGAAGATCTGGGCATCGCCCACCCCGGGAATGCGCTTCAGGTCATCGAGGATGTTGACCAGGGCATAGTTGGAGAGGAAGAGGGGGGTGCGGCTGCTGTCCGGCGAGGTGATGGTGGCCACCATCAGGATGTCGTTGGAGCGCTTCTGCACGGTCACCCCGTACTGGCGCACTACATCCGGCAGGCGCGGCTCGGCGATCTTCACCCGGTTATTCACGTTCACCGTGGCCATGTCGATGTTGGTACCCACCTCGAAGTTGGCGGTGATGGTGAGGGTGCCGTTGGCAGCGGCGGTGGAGTTGAAATACATCAGGTTTTCAACACCGGAGAGCTGCTCTTCGATAGGGCCGGCCACGGTCTTGGCCAGGGTTTCGGCGGAGGCGCCGGGGTAGGTGGCGGAAATGATCACCGTCGGTGGTGCGATTTCCGGGTATTGGGCGATAGGCAGAACCCGCGCCGCCATGATCCCGGCGATGACGATGATGATGGAGATGACCGATGCGAAGATCGGTCGGCTGATGAAAAAGCGTGACATGTCGGTGTCCGGTTCCTTTTCTGGCGCGGCTTATTGCTTGCCTTGAGCGGCAGGCTGGGCGGGCGTCTTGGCTTCTTCTGCGGCCGGCTTGGCGGCGGGGGCGGCAGGGGTGTCGGCGGGCTTGGCGGCAGCCGGGGCCGGGGCGGCGCTGGGGGCAGCACTCGGGGCAGCACCCGGTGCACCTGGCGCAGCCTGGGGTCCATGGGGGGCAACGGGGGTGCCGGGGCGGGCCTTCATCAGGTTATCGACAATGACCTTGTCGCCGGCCTTCAGGCCGCCGGTGATGACCCAGTCCTTGCCGCGCCATTCGGCGGTCTGCACGGGGCGGGGAGCAACCTTGTTTTCCGCATCCACCACCATCACCAGACGGGCCTGCTCGGTCTGGACGACGGCGGCCTGGGGCACCAGGAAGACACCCTCCCGAACTGCGGTGAGCAGGCGCACACGGACGAACTGACCCGGCAGCAACTTGCCTTCCTTATTGTCAAATTCGGCCCGCAACTGCTGGGTGCCCAGGGTGGGGTCGATGGTGGAAGCGAGGAAGTTGATCTTGCCCGGCTTGTCGTAGACCGAGCCGTCCGGCAGGATCAGTTCGACGCCACTGACCATGTCGGCCTTCAACTGGCCGCCCGGCAGGCTGGCAGCATCGGATTCGGAGAGGCCGAAACGCACCCACATGGGGTTGGACTGGTACACGGAAGTGAGCAGGCTGGCGTCGGCAGTATTGATCAGGTTGCCCTCGGATTTGACGGCCCGGCCGGAGGTGCCGGCCACGGGGGCGGTGACGGTGGTCCAGGAAAGGTTCAGCTGGGCCTGGCGCAGGGCCGCCTGGGCCATGGCATTGTTGGAGGCCGCGTCGTCATATTCCTTCTGGCTCACTGCCTGGTGGGCCAGCAGGCCCTTCAGGCGGCCTTCCTCCCGGGCAGTCTGCTCGGCCTTGGCCTTGGCTTCAGCCAGGGCGATCTCATAGGGGGCCCGGTCGATCTGGAAGAGGGGCTGGCCCGCCTTCACCAGGGAGCCTTCCTCATAAAGACGCTTCACCAGAATGCCCCCGACCCGTGCCCGGACCTCGGTTTCCTTGGCGCCTTCCGTCTGGGCCATCAGTTCGACGGCGGCAGGGAGGCTCTGGGGCTGCATTTCCAGCACGGTCACCGGCAGGGCCTGGGGGCCGCCGGCCTGGGGCGGTGCGTTGTCGCCGGAGCAGGCGGTCAGGCCCAGGGTCAGCACCAGGGCGGCAACGGCCGCGGGGCGCAGGCGGAAGGGAGATTGGGAGGCTTGGGTGGACGACATGGAAACAACTCCGGACTTTGAATTATTGTCGAGATTATATACAATCAAGTTTGTATGTAAATACACCTACATGTAACGGAATGTATCGGTGAGGGGGAAAAGTGTTTGTTCCCAGTGCGCCGATTAGGTTCGCGCCAGCCGGCGCTACAACGCTGCCGGCAATGGCTCAATGAGGTATCCATGGTCAGAAAAACCAAGGCGGAAGCAGAGCAGACCCGCCAGGAAATCATCAACGCTGCCCGTACCGTGTTTCACGAGTGCGGTGTCAGTCGCACCTCCCTGGAGAAGGTGGCCCGGGTTGCCGGCGTTACCCGGGGTGCGGTGTATTGGCATTTTGCCAACAAGGCGGAGTTGTTCTACGCCATGCGGGAAGAGTCCCTCAAGGTGCTGGATCAGGTAGATGTCTATCTCCTGGCGGAAGATATTCCCAATCCGCTGGACGCCATCGAGCGTTCCTTGCTGACCTTTTTCGAGATTATCGAAAGCAGCCCCACGGTGCAGCAGACCTTCGAGATCATGTCCCTGCGTTGCGAATACGTGGATGAGTTCGCGCCGGTCCTGCTGGAGGTGAACAAGCCCTGCCTGGGCTTTCTTGCCAAGCTCAAGGACGTCTATACCCGGGCGGCGGAGCGGGGCTATCTGCGGGCTGGCCTGGATGCGGAAGCCCTGGCCTACGACACGGTGTCCTTCACTGCCGGGCTGTTCAACAACTGGCTGGCCTCTGCCCCCGGGGAGGAGTTGCGGACACGGGTGCCCGCCATGGTGCAGGGGCACGTGGCTCTGCGGCGCAAGGACTGAGTGGTCTAGAAAAATGACCTGACCCTGCTGTCCGCAGTGGATGCGGGCAGTGCCGGGTACAGCTTGGAAGGTAATGCCTGGTGCCTGAAGCCCCAGGAGCGGATGGCGCTCTTAGTCCTGCCGAGCGGAGCGGCAGTGATGTTGGGGGTGGTAGGCAAAAGCGGAGCAGGTGGCCAGCTTGTCTGCCGGAAAATACTCCAGATGGGCTGAGCAGGCGACGACGTCTGGCTCCTGGGGAACGCCCAGTGCGTGCTCACAATCAGCGCAGGTCGGGTGAGGCATGGCAGCGTTGGTGCGATAGGGCGTCATGGAGGGCGGGTGGCGAATCTGGCAATTAACAACCAGAGGCCAGTGTAGCCGAAATGTTCTATGACTTATGTAAGTAAAGTCACGGATTAAGTGGTTCCCGGATGCTCTCGGGGCTTCTTGGCTGCCCCATTACTCCGAAATATCCCCATCGACATATAGCCAGCGGCCCTCACGCCGCACGAAGCGGCTCAATTCTTCCAGCCGAAAGGCTCGCCCGCCAATCTTGCCGCGGGCGATGAAACGGACCGTGCCAGTATCGCCGGTCTGGGTCTCTTCCTTGACTTCCAGGCCCAGCCATTTGGGTTGCGGCGCTGTGTGGGCGTCCAGGTCCGGCGGACAGGTTTCCGGCGCCCAGGTGTCCATCAGGTAGGGGGTCAGTCCCAGGGTGTAAGCACTGTAACGGGAGCGCATCAGGGCCTGCGGTGTCGGCGCAGGCTGGCCGTCATGAAATGGGGCACAGCACTGGCGGTAGTCCAGGCCGGAGTCGCAGGGGCAGGGGGTAACAAGTGGGGTGCGCGGTTTTTTTGACATGGCGGAAATGATGCTGCCGCCCCGAAGGGCGGCAGCATGGCAGACAGAACAGGGCGGCAGCTTACTTGATCTTGGCCACGGCGGCGTACATCTGGCCCGGCGACTGGCTGGGCGCGACGCTGGCGGAAGCACCCTGCTGGCCGAGGGAAACCTTGCTGGCCTCCTGGGTGGGGGCCTGTTTTTCCTGAGCCCGCTGGCGGCGCTTCTCCTCTTCGGCCTGACGGACGTCGGGGGCCTTCTGGGAAGACTGAACGTTGCTGCTCTGGCTGGATGCGTTACCGGAAACGGCATTGACCATAAGAACCTCCTCTCAGAACGATATCTTCATGTTAGCCCTTTTTTGGCCATCGGCCAGGTGTGATGGCCCGGCAGGCGGTGGTGCTTATGGCGCTGTCCCGGGCTGCACTTTGGTAGGCTCCGCTTCTAGCAGGGCCAGGGCCGACAAGGGCGCCAGGATGCGCAGGTCGCCCAGGCTGCCCCGGCGCCTGGCCATCTTCAGCACCAGCTTGTCCTTGGAAAGCAGCCAATCGGCCTGAGCGGTCACGGCCAGTTCGATGAACTTCTGGTCGTCCCGGTCCCGGCACTGGGGCAGGGGCGGTGCTTCCAGGCCATCGGCCTGACGTTCCACCAGGGCGGCGTAACGGGCGTGGATAACCGCCTGGCGCGCCTCATCCACCTTGAACTGGGGATAGGCCAGCACCCGGGCCAGTTCGTCCAGGGTGGCGCTGTTGGCCAGGGCCACGGCCCGGCCCTCGGCCAGCACCCGGGCCAGGGGCTGCAGGCTGGGCTCCTCGAACATGTAGAGGTCGAGGACCACATTGGTATCGAGTACCCAGCGGGGGCGGGAGGCAGGGCTAGGCGATGCGGGGGACATGGCGGCGTGTGAGTGTTTTCCGGAGCCGCGCATTGTACTCGGGCGCCCGGCGGGCGGGCTAAAGCCTGGCAGACTTAATCCCGCTGGGTTTTCGATGCTGGCATGGGCAGTACGGGAGGCGGAAAATCGCCGACCTCGCCTTCCAGATGGTCGAGCTGAGGTTGCCGGGGTTGGGTCTTGCGTGCGGCGCCCCATTCGATCAGTTCCATGCGGCCGTCCAGGTGTTCGATGATGGCTGTGCAGGAATCCACCCAGTCGCCGCAGTTGATGTAGGCGATGCCGTCCCGCTCCCGCAGGGCGGCCCAGTGGATGTGGCCGCAGATGACGCCGTCCAGGCCCCGTTCGCGCACGGCGCGGATCACCGAATCCTCAAAATCGAAAATGAAGTTGATGGCGGTTTTTACCTTGCGCTTGGCATAGCCAGCAAGGGACCAGTAGCCGCGCATGCCCAGGCGGCGGCGTACCCAGGAGAGGCTGGTATTGATGCGCACCAGGCCGTTGTAGGCCATGTCGCCGAGGATGGCCACCCAGCGGTGGTAGCGGGTCACCTGATCGAATTCGTCGCCGTGGATGAGCAGGTAGCGCCGGCCGTCGGCGGCGGTGTGCACGTGCTCGTTGCGCACCTGGATGCCGCCGAAGTCGGTGCCGTCATGTTCCCGCAGGGCTTCGTCATGGTTGCCGGGAATCAGCACCACCTTGTCGCCGTGGCGGGCCCGGCGCAGGATCTTCTGCACCACCGTGTTCTGGGTGGAGGTCCAGAACACGCCGCGGCTCATGGACCAGAAGTCCACGATGTCGCCGACCATGTAGAGATACTCGGAGGGATACTCCCGCAGCAGATCGAGGAGCTGATCCGCCTGGCAGGCCCGGGTGCCCAGATGGACATCGGAGATGAAGAGGGAACGTACTTGCGGCATGGTTGGCCGCCAGCTTAATCAGGGGATGTGACGCTGCCGTGACAGGGGGTCAGACGGCGGCCAGGCAGGCGGATTCTCGAGTCCGTTCTGCCAGCCAGCCCAGGCCCAGGGCGGGCAGGCTATGGCGCAACTGCTCGGGCCGGGCCGTGGCCTGGAGCAGCAGCCGGCCCTGGCCACCGGCGGCCCGGCCGGCCAGGCGCTGGGCCTGGCGGGCCACTGGGGCGGCCACATCCACCAGTTCGGCGCGGCCTTGCAGCAGCGGTGTCAGCAGGTGGGAGAGAAAACTGTAATGGGTGCAGCCAAGCACCAAACGGTCGGCTCCGGCGGCCAGCAGGCGTTCCACCTTTTCCGCCATTTCCTGGCGGAAGGCGGGGCTGTCGAAATCCCGGGTTTCCACCCGGGTGGCCCAGCCAGGGCAGGGCTCCACCAGTACCTGGACGCCTTCGGCATGGGTACGGATGAGGCGGGCAAGGCGTTCGGAGCGGGCGGTGGATTCGGTGGCCAGCACGGCGATGCGCCGGGTGCGGCTGCTCTGGGCGGCCGGTTTGACGCCGGGTTCCACCCCCACCACGGGAATCTGGGGCAGCTCGGCCCGCAGGGCCTGCACAGCGGCGGCGGTGGCCGTGTTGCAGGCAACGACGATAAGGCCGCAGCCCTGGGCGGCCAGGTGATGGCCGATGGCCAGTACCCGGCCCTGGATGAAGGCATCGCTGCGGGGGCCGTAGGGCACGTGGGCAGTATCCGCCAGGTAGGTGAGGTCTGCGCCGGGGAGGGTGCGGGCAATGGCGGCGAGCACCGAGAGGCCGCCGATACCGCTGTCGAAAACGCCGATCATGACGCTATTTTACCGGGCCGCCGTCACCACCAGTTCCACCTTGTAGCCCGGCTTGGCCAGACGGGCCTGGATACAGGCCCGGGAAGGGGCGCAGCCGGGAGGCAGCCAGGCATCCCAGACCTCGTTCATGGCGTCGTAATCCGCCATGTCGGCCAGGTAGATGGTGACCTGCAGCAGGCGGTCCTTGCCGCTGCCGGCGCGGGCCAGCAACTGCTCGATGCTGGCGAGGATTTCCCGGGTCTGGGTGGCCGCATCGGCCTCCAGGGTAGCGGCGACTTCCACCAGGTAAACGGTGTTGTCATGAACCACCACGTCGGAGTAACGGGGCGTGGTGCCAAAGCGTTCGATGGTCATGGACGAGACGATGAGAAGTGTTGAAGGAAGGGGGTTGCTACAGCCGCGAATAGGGGTGGCGGATCAGCGCCGCCAGCCGATTTCCCGGGCAGTGGTGAGGCCCACCAGGGTCTGCTCGAGGTCATCGGGAATCTCGGCCCGGCTGGCACTGACGGGAATGCGGCCCCCCATCAGCTCTGCCGCAGTCTGGGGCAACAGGGGTTCCAGATACGGGTCGGCGTAGCCGTCCGGATGGCGGGGCAGGCCGGTGGCGGGGTCGTACTTGTCGCTGGCGCCCAGGGTGTGGAGCAGCTCATGGGCTGCCACCACGTGGTTCTGGGTGGTCTGGCGGGTATCGGCGAAGAGATGGACGACGCCCAGCATGCCCTTCTCCAGACCGCTGGAATGGGGCAGGAGCGAGCGCAGGGCCGGGTCGTGGTAGAGCAGATAGAGGCGCACCTGGGGCTGGGGACGCATTTCCGGGGTGTTTTGCCAGGCCCAGTAACGCAGTTGCAGGCTCCACAGCATGGCGGCGGGCAGGGAGGCCTGCTGGGGGCGGGACGGTGGCAGACGGCCGATTTCCTGGCCCAGGGTGACAGAAATGGGGCGAGGTACGCCGACGCCGTGGCGGGCTGCCTCGGCGTTGAGATGATCGGCGATGGGGGTGAAACTGCTGTCGTTCAGCCGCTGGATATAACGGCGGGTGGCAGGGCTGTCATCCGCCGCGAGGGGGAAGACAGCCACCTGCAAGGTGCCTTTCCAGGCCGTGGCATTGGCTTTGCCATGCCAGGCCGAGAAAGCCACCGACGCCAGGATGAGCAGCAGGGCGAGGACGCGGATGCGGCGCCACATGGCGATCGGTGGTCTAACGCGAGGTGCTTAGGCCTTGACCGGAATCTTGCCGATCTTGATCTGCCATTCCTTCGGGCCGGTGTTGTGCACGCTGGTGCCGGAGGAATCCACCGCCACGGTGACGGGCATGTTCTGCACGTCGAACTCGTAGATGGCTTCCATACCCAGGTCGGCAAAGCCCACCACCTTGGCGCTCTTGATGGCCTTGGCCACTAGGTAGGCAGCTCCACCCACGGCCATCAGGTAAGCGGACTTGTTGTCCTTGATGGCTTCGATGGCGACAGGGCCGCGCTCGGACTTGCCGATCATGGAGATGAGACCGGTCTTCTCCAGCATCATGCGGGTGAACTTGTCCATGCGGGTGGCGGTGGTGGGGCCGGCAGGGCCGACCACTTCGTCACGCACCGGATCCACGGGGCCCACGTAGTAGATGACGCGGTTGGTGAAGTCCACCGGCAGCTTTTCGCCCTTTTCCAGCATGTCGGCAATGCGCTTGTGGGCGGCATCGCGGCCGGTCAGCATCTTGCCGTTGAGCAGCAGCTTCTGGCCCGGCTTCCAGGAGGCGACTTCTTCCTTGGTCAGGGTATCCAGATTGACCTGGGTGGCGGCCTTCAGGTCCGGGGTCCAGGTCACGGCGGGCCAGTCTTCCAGCTTGGGCGGCTCGATCTTGGCGGGGCCGGAACCATCCAGGTGGAAGTGGCAGTGACGGGTGGCGGCGCAGTTGGGCACCAGGGCCACGGGCAGGTTGGCGGCGTGGCAGGGGTAGTCCAGCACCTTCACGTCCAGCACAGTGGTGAGGCCGCCCAGGCCTTGGGCGCCGACGCCCAGGGCGTTCACCTTCTCGTACAGTTCCAGGCGCAGTTCTTCGGCCCGGGTCAGCTTGGCGCCAGTCTTGGCAAACTCGTTGGCCTTGGCCTTCAGCTCATGGATATCCACCGGGGCCATGATGGATTCCTTGGCCAGCAGCATGGCCTTCTCGGGCGTGCCGCCGATGCCGATGCCGATGATGCCGGGAGGACACCAGCCGGCGCCCATCTCGGGGATCTTCTTGAGGACCCAGTCCACCAGGTCGTCAGAGGGATTGAGCATGGCGAACTTGGACTTGGCTTCGGAGCCGCCGCCCTTGGCGGCGCAGATCACTTCCACGTGGTCGCCGGGGACGATCTCGAAGTGCACCACGGCCGGGGTGTTGTCCTTGGTGTTCTTGCGGGCACCGGCCGGGTCGGCCAGCACGGAGGCGCGTAGGGGATTGTCCGGGTTGGCGTAGGCACGGCGTACGCCTTCATTGACCATTTCCTGCAGGCTCATGGTGGCGTCGTCCCAGCGGACGTTCATGCCGACCTTGAGGAAGACCATGCCGATGCCGGTGTCCTGGCAAATGGGGCGGTGGCCTTCGGCGGCCATGCGGGAGTTGGTCAGAATCTGGGCAATGGCGTCCTTGGCGGCGGGGGATTCCTCACGCTCGTAGGCTTCGCCCAGGGCCTTGATGTAGTCCAGGGGGTGGTAGTAGCTGATGTACTGGAATGCGTCGGCGATGGACTGAATCAAGTCTTCCTGGCGGATGGCGCTCATGCTGGGTTCCTCAGTGCTTGGATTGGAGGTGGAGGGTCTGGTTCATGACTTTATCGGTGATGGCCATCATGAACGCGGAGAAAACGAAGACGATGTGGATGCCGACCTGCCAGGTGAGGACCCGGTCCTCCAGCTGGGCGGCATTGATGAAGCTCTTCAGCAGATGGATGGAGGAAATGCCGATCAGGGCCGTGGCCAGCTTGACCTTGAGCACCCCGGCATTGACGTGGGAAAGCCATTCCGGCTGGTCCGGGTGGCCTTCGATGTCGAGGCGGGAGACGAAGGTCTCGTAGCCGCCGATGATGACCATGATGAGCAGGTTGGCGATCATCACCACGTCGATCAGGCCAAGGACGATGAGCATGGTCTTGGCTTCGTCCAGGTGAGCGATATCGGCCACCAGGTGGGACAGTTCCATCATGAACTGCACCACGTAGATGCCCTGGGCAACGATCAGGCCGAGATAGAGCGGCGCCTGCAGCCAGCGGCTGGAGAAGATCAGGCGTTCCATATTGTTTTGAAATTTGGAATTCATCTTTGTGCGTTGCAAGGTTGTTGGAACCGTTGGGAGCGCGGATTTTAGCATGTCTAGGTGGCTGATTTTTGTGCTCTTTTATGTTGCGGCGCAGCGAAGGTGTGTAAGGGGTTTGTAAGAAAGGAGGGGTTTAATCGCGGCCATTCACGGGGCTTTCCGGGCGATCAACTTCCCGGGGCCGCGGAAAAACGGCGAGTCGCAAAATTACCTAATAAATGTGCGACTTTCGTCCGCCGACAAGGCCGACGTTTAGCTCTCGACGCATCAATTTTTGCAATTGCAGACAATGCAGAGGAGATGAGTATGTCCCAGATCGAATCCGTTCTCGTTGAAAACCGTGTCTTCCCCCCTTCCGAAGCTGTGGTGAAGCAGGCGACGATTTCCGGCATGGCCGCCTATGAGGCCCTGTGCAAGGAAGCGGAAACCGACTACACCGGTTACTGGGGCCGTCTGGCCAAGGAACACGTGGTGTGGCAGCAGCCCTTCACCACCGTGCTGGATGAATCCAATGCTCCTTTCTACAAGTGGTTCCCGGACGGCAAGCTGAACGTCTCCTACAACTGCCTCGACAAGAACGTCGAAGCCGGCTTGGGCGACAAGGTCGCCATCATCTTCGAAGCCGACGGCGGTGCCGTCTCCAAGGTGACCTACAAGGAACTGCTCTCCCGCGTGGCCAAGTTCGCCAACGCGCTGAAGGCCAAGGGCATCAAGAAGGGTGATCGCGTCATTATCTATCTGCCGATGTCCATCGAAGGCATCGTTGCCATGCAGGCCTGCGCCCGTATCGGCGCCATCCACTCCGTGGTCTTCGGCGGCTTCTCCGCCAAGTCCCTGGAAGAACGCATCCTGGATGCCGGCGCCGTCGCCGTCATCACCGCCGACGAGCAGACCCGTGGCGGCAAGAACATCCCCCTGAAGCCCGCCGTCGATGAAGCCCTGAACCTGCTCGGCGCCAATAGCCCGATCAAGACCGTCATCGTCGCCAAGCGCACCGGCGGTGCCTGCAACATGGTGGCTGGCCGCGACACCTGGTGGTCCGATGCCGAAGCCGGCCAGACCGACATCTGCGAACCCGAGTGGGTCGAAGCCGAACATCCCCTGTTCCTGCTCTACACCTCCGGTTCCACCGGCAAGCCCAAGGGCGTCCAGCATTCTTCCGGCGGCTACCTGCTGCATGCTGCCCTGACCATGAAGTGGACCTTCGACATCAAGCCTGACGATGTCTTCTGGTGCACCGCCGACATCGGCTGGGTCACCGGCCACACCTACATTACCTACGGCCCCCTGGCCTGTGGCGCCACTGAAATCGTCTTCGAAGGCGTGCCCACCTTCCCGGATGCCGGCCGTTTCTGGAAGATGATTCAGGACCACAAGGTCTCCATCTTCTACACCGCCCCCACCGCCATTCGTTCCCTGATCAAGGCCGGCGGCGACCTGCCGAAGAAGTACGACCTCACCTCCCTGCGCCTGCTGGGTTCCGTCGGCGAGCCGATCAACCCCGAAGCCTGGATGTGGTACTACAACGAAATCGGCGGCGGCCGTTGCCCCATCGTTGATACCTTCTGGCAGACCGAAACCGGCGGCCACATGATCACCCCGCTGCCCGGCGTCACCCCCCTGGTGCCCGGTTCCTGCACCCTGCCGTTCCCCGGCATCCAGGCCGCCATCGTCGATGAGACCGGCCACGAGCTGGAGTGGGGCAAGGGCGGTTTCCTGGTGGTGAAGAAGCCCTGGCCTTCCATGATCCGCACCATCTGGGGCGATCCGGAGCGCTTCAAGAAGTCCTACTACCCCGATGACCTGGGCGGCCGCCTGTACCTGGCTGGCGACGGTGCCGTGCGCAACGCCAAGACCGGCAACTTCACCATCACCGGCCGTATTGACGACGTGCTGAACGTGTCCGGTCACCGCATGGGCACCATGGAAATCGAATCCGCCCTGGTGGCCAACCCCCTGGTGGCCGAAGCCGCTGTGGTGGGCCGTCCCGACGACCTGACCGGCGAAGCCATCTGCGCCTTCGTGGTGCTGAAGGGCGCCCGTCCCAACGGCGACGATGCCAAGCGCGTCATCAAGGAACTGCAGGACTGGGTGGGCAAGGAAATCGGCCCCATCGCCAAGCCCAAGGACATCCGCTTCGGCGAGAACCTGCCGAAGACCCGTTCCGGCAAGATCATGCGCCGCCTGCTGCGCTCCCTGGCCAAGGGCGAGGAAGTCACCCAGGACGTTTCCACCCTGGAAAACCCCGCCATCCTGGAGCAGCTCAAGCAAGCCGGCGGTTAATGGCGCCGAAGCCGTCGGGGCAACCCGGCGGCATTCAACAAAAACTGAAATGCAGAGGGGCGTGGAGGAGACTAGCCCGTCGTCACACCGGCCTGATCCACTGGTAGATCGACATCTCTGTAAGCCAAGCGGCAAAATATAAAGACCGCTTTCAGGCCGGCGCGAAATTGTTCGCGCCGGCCTCTTCATTTGTTTCGTTGCGCAGGGAGAGAATTCCAAAAATGTCCACAAACGCAACCCAGATGCTGGTCTCCGCCACCATGGAGTTCCTGCGCCGTCATTCCCCCTTCGACCGCATGGAGACGCCGGCCCTGCGCTTTCTCGCCGAGCGCGCCAAGCTGGCCTACTACCACAAGGATGCGGCCATCCTGACGCCCGACATGGGCGTTGCCCGCACCTTCTACATCATGCAGCGGGGCAAGGTGGTGGCACGCCAGGCCGGCGAGGTGAATGTCACCGAATACAACGCCATGACCCTGGGGCCGGGGGAGTGTTTTCCCATCGGCGCCGTCACGGCCCAGCGCGCCTCCACCAATGGCTACACCGCCATTGAGGATGTCTTCTGTTATCAGCTTTCTGCCGACGACTTCTTTGAAGTCATGCGCATGAGCTCGGTCTTCAACCTGTTCTGTACCCAGTACATCGCCAGCCTGCTCAACCAGTCGCGGCAGCAGTTGCAGGTGCAGTTCGCCCAGCGGGCGGCGGAGCAGCAATCCCTCAACACCTCCCTCTCGGCCCTGGTCAAACGGGAGCCTGTCTCCGTGCGGCCCGAGACGCCCCTGCGCCAGGTGCTGGAAGCCATGGGCCAGCAACGCCTGGGCTCCATGATCGTCACCGACGAGGAAAACAAGCCGGTGGGCATCTTCACCCAGAGCGACGTGCTGCACCGGGTGGTGCTGGCCGGTATCGCCCTGGAGGAGCCCATCAGCAAGGTCATGTCGAAGGGCCCCCATACCCTCCATGACACGGTCTATGCCTACGATGCCGCCCTGGCCATGGCCATGCATGGCATCCGCCACGTGCTGGTGGTGGATGCGGAGGGTCGCCTCAAAGGGGTGATTTCCGAGCGGGACCTGTTCACCCTGCAGCGGGTCGGCCTGCGCCAGATCCGCCAGTCCGTGGAAACCGCGCCGGACCTGGAAACCCTCCTGCAGACCAGCCAGGACGTGCGCCAGCTGGCAGTGAACATGCTGGCCCAGGGGGTTGGTGCGGAGCAGGTGACCCAGTTCATCTCCGCCCTCAACGACACCATCACCCGCCGGGTGCTCGAACTGAACCTGGACAAGCACGACCTCTACGGCGTCGAATGGGCCTGGCTTTCCTTCGGTTCGGAAGGGCGGGAGGAGCAGACTTTCAGCACTGACCAGGACAACGGCATCATCTATCTGTGCCCCGACTTCATGGACAAGGAACAGCTGAAGATGCGGCTGCTGGAATTCGCCCAGGACATGAATTCCGACCTGGACAAGTGTGGCTTCCCCCTGTGCACCGGCAACATCATGGCCGGCAACCCGGAGCTGTGCCTGACCCTGGAAGAGTGGGAAGAGAAGTTCACCAACTGGGTGCGCCGGCCCGACCCCACCGCCCTGCTCAACGCCACCATCTTCTTCGACTTCCGCACCCTCTACGGCAACCCCAGCCTGGGGGAGCGCCTGCGCAAGTGGCTACTCAGCCTGACCGTGGCCAATCCCAGCTTCCTTAAGATGATGGCCCTCAACGCCTTGAGCGTGGAGCCGCCCCTGGGCAAGATCCGCGACTTCGTCACCGACCTGGACCCGGAACACCCGGGCACCATCGACCTGAAGAAATACGGCGCCCGCCTCTTCGTGGACGTGGCTCGCATCTACGCCCTGGCCGCCGGGCTGCACAACACCAACACCGTGCAGCGCCTGCGCCACTGCACCAAGCGCCTGGGCATGAGCAACGACGACATGTCCGCCCTCATTGATTCCTTCAACTTCATTCAGCTGCTGCGCCTGCGCCACCAGCACCTGGAATCTGAAGCGGGCCACGCCGGGGACAACCGCATCCACCCGGACAAGCTCAATGAGCTGGACCGTCGCATCCTCAAGGAATCCTTCCGCCAGGTCCGCAAGATCCAGACCCGGCTCAAGCTGGACTATCAGGTATGAGCTGGCTCTCCCGACTTTTCGGCAGCAAGGCCGCTCCCGTCGTTCTCTCCCCGGAGCGGCTGGAGCGCCTGGAACGCTGGCGCCAGCTCCCCGATGCCGACCTGGAACGCAGCCATTTCCAGACCCGCTACGTGGTGGTGGATGTGGAATCCTCCGGCCTCAACATGGTGAAGGACCGCCTCATCTCCATCGGTGCCGTGGCCGTGGTCAATGGCCTCATCGACACCCAGGATGCTTTCGAGGTGATTCTCAAGCAGGACGTGGTAAGCGATACGGAAAACATCCTGCTTCATGGCATCGGCGGGTCCGCCCAACGGGAAGGGATGGAGCCGGAAGATGCGCTGCTGCTCTTCCTCGACTACATCGGCAAGAGCCCCCTGGTGGCGTACCACGCCGTGTTCGACCACTCTATGATTGCCCGAGCCATGGAAAAGTATCTGGGCTACAAGTTCGAGCCCCAGTGGCTCGACCTGGCCTGGATCATGCCCGAGCTGTTCCAGGAGAAGATCGACACCAACGTGGCCCTGGATAGCTGGCTCAACCTCTTCGACATCGAAAACATCCAGCGCCACAATGCCGTTTCCGACTGCTATGCCACCGCCAAGCTGCTGCAGGTGGCCATTGCCCGGGCTGGCGACCGGGGGGCCGAATGCCCGGCCCGGGTGATGGAAATCGAGCGGGTGCGGCGCTGGCTGCGGCGCAGCAACTAGGACGAAATCCGCCATGTCGGCCTACCAGGTCTTCCGCGCCCAGCTCAAGCGCTACTACCTGACCTATACCGTCGGCTTTCTCGTCTTCATCCTGGTGCTGGCCCTGCTTGAGCATCAGGGACTCGGCCCCCGCTGGATCGGCTACGCCTTCCTGCTGTTCACCATCCTGATCTACGCCACCATCGGCATCATGAGCCGTACTTCGGATGTCTCCGAGTACTACGTGGCGGGGCGGCGGGTACCGGCCCTGTTCAACGGCATGGCCACGGGGGCGGACTGGATGTCCGCCGCCTCCTTCATCGGCATGGCCGGTACGCTGTACCTGACGGGCTACCAGGGGTTGGCCTTCATCATGGGCTGGACCGGCGGCTTCGTCCTGGTGGCCCTGTTCCTGGCGCCCTACCTGCGTAAGTTTGGCCAATTCACCATTCCCGACTTCCTCGCCGTGCGCTACGGCGGCAATGCTGCGCGGCTGGTGGGCGGGGCTGCCGCCATCCTTGCCTCCTTCGTCTATGTGGTGGCCCAGATCTACGGCGTCGGGCTGATCACCAGCCGCTTCGTCAATCTGCAATTCGAGATCGGCGTCTTCGTCGGCCTGGCGGGCATCCTGGTGTGTTCCTTCCTCGGTGGCATGCGGGCGGTGACCTGGACCCAGGTGGCCCAGTACGTCATCCTCATCATCGCCTACGTGGTGCCGGTGACCCTGCTTTCCTACCAGCTCACCCGTGTCCCCATTCCCCAGCTGGTCTATGGCGAAATGCTGCAGGAAGTGGGCAAGCTGGAAGACCGGCTGTTCGAGACCCCGGCGGAGCAGCAGGCCCGGGCCCTGTACCGGCAGCGGGCTGATACCTACTACGAGAAGATCGTCCGCCTGCCCCAGTCTCTGGCTGACGAGCGTCAGCGCCTGACGGTGCGCATCAACGAACTGAAGGCCGAGGATGCCCCCATGCGTGACGTGGCAGCCCTGGAAAAGCAGCGCAGGGAGCTGCCGCCCACCCCCGAGGCGGCGCGGGAGCGCTGGGATGCGGCCATGCGTACCGCTGCCGGCAAGGGCTCCGTACCCATCCACCATGCCGAAGCCTTCCCCGGCCGCAACGAAGCGGAATCCTCGGCGGCCCGCCTGAATTTTCTCAGCCTCATGTTCTGTCTCATGGTGGGCACGGCAGCCTTGCCCCACATTCTCATGCGCTACTACACCACGCCGACGGTGAAGGAAGCGCGGCAGTCGGTGACCTGGTCGCTCTTCTTCATCCTGCTGCTCTACCTCACGGCGCCGGCCTACGCGGTGTTTGCCAAGTACGAGGTTTACGCCACCCTCATCAACACCCCCATCGCCCATCTGCCCTCCTGGGTCGCGGCCTGGGGCAAGGTGGGCCTGGTGGCCATCGAAGACATCAACGGCGACGGTCTCCTGCAACTGGCGGAGCTATCCCTCAATCCGGATGTGATCGTGCTGGCGACGCCGGAAATCGCCGGCCTGCCCTATGTGGTGTCCGGTCTGGTGGCGGCTGGTGGGCTGGCGGCCGCCCTGTCTACGGCCGACGGTCTGCTGCTCACCATCACCAGCTCCCTCTCCCACGATTTCTACTACAAGATCGTGCGCCCCCAGGCCTCCACCCAGTGGCGGCTGGTCATCTCCAAATCCCTGCTGCTGGTGGTGGCCGTGCTGGCGGCCACCGTAGCCGCCCAGCGCCCGGCCACCATCCTCTACATGGTGGCCTGGGCCTTCTCCCTGGCGGCGGCGGCCCTGTTCCCGGCCCTGGTGATGGGCATTTTCTGGAAACGGGCCAATAAGGCCGGGGCTGTTTCCGGTATGGTAGTGGGCCTGCTCATCACCCTTTACTACATGGTGCGGGTGCATTTCGATTCCGTGCCCTGGCTCGGTTTGCAAGGCATCGGCATGGAGCCCTGGTTCGGTATCCAGTCCACCGCTGCCGGTATCTGGGGTGTGCCCGCCGGTTTCCTCACCATCGTCGTCGTCAGCCTGCTCACGCCACCACCGGCCCAGCAGGTGCAGGACTTCGTCGAGCAGGTCCGCTACCCGCGCAGCTAGGGCCGGGAGACTGCCGCCATGGATAGCGCCCAACGCCACCGGGAATACTGGAGGAAAAACCTGCGCATGACCGGGCTGCTGCTCCTGCTCTGGTTTGCCGTCAGCTACGGGGTCAGCTTCTACGCCCGGGAGCTCAATGAAATGACCTTCCTCGGCTTTCCCCTGGGCTTTTACATGGGGGCCCAGGGCAGCCTGCTCGTCTATGTCTTCATCGTCTGGTTCTACGCCCGCTACATGAACCGGCTCGACCGGGAGTACGGCATGAGTGATGGCGAGGATGACTGAGGGGGCGGGTTGCCGGGTGGTTTAACGATTGATTTCGGCCCCGGGACGGCGCCTTCGGTAGAATAGGGCCTCCCCTTCGGTAGAATACCGGCCTCCCTTTTTCCCCTGAACGGCACTATGGCAAGACTGGCGCTGGCCCCCATGCAGGGCCTGGCAGACGACGTGATGCGCGAGGTGCTGACCGCCATCGGCGGTTATGACTGGTGTGTCACCGAGTTCATCCGCATCACCGATGCCCTGCTGCCGAACCGGGCCTTCCACCGCATGTCCCCCGAACTGGCCCAAGGTGGCCGCACCGAGGCTGGCACGCCGATTGTCGTGCAGTTGCTGGGCTCCGACCCCGAGTGTCTGGCAGACAATGCCGCCCGGGCTGCCGGCCTGGGGCCCCAGGCGGTGGATCTCAATTTCGGCTGCCCTGCCCCCATGGTCAATCGCCATGGCGGCGGCGCCATCCTGCTCAACGATCCCGAACTACTGCATCGCATCGTCGCCACGGTACGCAGGGCCATGCCGGTGGATGTGCCGTTGACAGCGAAAATGCGTCTGGGAGTGAAGGATACGGCCCTGACCCTGGACTGCGCCCGGGCCCTGGCAGAAGGCGGTGCGGCGGAACTGGTGGTGCATGCCCGCACCAAGGAGGAAGGCTACACGCCGCCCGCCCACTGGCACTGGATCGCCCGCATCGCCGAAAGCGTGGCGGTGCCGGTGGTGGCCAACGGCGAGGTGTGGACCCTGGAAGACTGGCAGGCCATCCGGGAGGTTTCCGGCTGCGCCGACGTGATGCTGGGCCGGGGGGCCGTGGCTGATCCGCTGCTGGCAAGGCGCATCAAGGGCGAAGCCATTGCCGGTACCGACGCCTGGGCGCTGGTGGTGCCGGCGGTGGCCGATTTCTGGCTGCGGGTGCAGGCCAAACTGAATCCTCGCCATCGTTCCGGCCGGCTCAAGCTTTGGCTGGGCTTGCTGCGGCGGACCTGGCCCGAGGCCGAAGCCCTGTTCCAGCAGGTGCGCCCGGCCCGGGATTGTGAAGCGGTGACGGCAGTGCTGGCAGCCACCGGCGTGCTGACGCCGGCCCAGGTGGCCCTGTGGCGCAGCCGGGAAGCGGCCGGGGAAGGCGCTGCGGAAGGTGCAGAGAACCCCTCGGAACAAGGGGCCGGCAAGGCTGGAGCAGCGCTGGGGTAAAGCAGCGGAAGTAAGGGAACTAGGGCAATTCCGGCTAACGCCAGCCCCTGCTGGCGCTGCAGAAAACGAAAGTGTTCCGCCGGGGCGGCGCAAAACAGCGCCGGATGTTAGCCGGCGGAGCGTACCTTGGTGACGCGACGGGGCGCTTCCGTCGCCGCCGGTGCTTCGCCGGGGAGGGCAGTGCAGTGCATCTGGCCGCTCACCGTGGCGCCTTCGGCAATGCTCACCTCGCCATAGCGGATATGGCCGCCGCGCACCCGGGCGGAAGGCCCCAGGGTGAGGCTGGCCCGGGCCTCGATGCCGCCGCTGACGGTGCCGTGCACGATGATGTGGTCGGCAATCAGATGGCCCTTGATCGAGGCGTCGTGATTGATCACCAGCACCGGGTCCTGGCCTTCACGGCCCCGCAGGTCGCCCCGCACATGGCCGTCGACCCACAGGCCGCCGGAGAATTCCAGGTCGCCGTGGAGGGTGGCGCTGGCCGGAATGACGCCCTGCATGGGCGGTAGGCCGCCGCTGCCAAAACGGGATCCCTTGATGTTTTTCATGATGGTCGTCCTATCCGTGTCTGTTTGCTCAGGCGAACCCCTTCGGGTTCCAGGAGATCTACCGTGGCTGCCCGGGGGACAAAGCCAGACGGTAGGGCGATGACCCCTTCGGTCTTGAGGAAACGGCTCACTTCCACTTGCAACTTCGGATCAGGCATCGCCCCGTTGGCGGGGTAACGCCACTGTTCGGCCTTGCCTTCCCGCTCCCCCGTGAAGGTAAAGCGCAGGCTGCCGTTGAATCTGCGGCCGGTATTGGCCAGGGTCAGGCGATAGCGCAGCTGCTCACCGTTGGCCGGGTCCAGGGAGAGCCGGGTACCTTTCAGCTCCAGGCCGTCCCGGTTGGTTTCCTGGGCTGCCGCATCCAGGCCGGGCGTCGTGGCCTGGTCGGCAGAGGGGGCGGTGGGCAGGCTTGGGCCCGGCGCCGTGGCCGGGCTGACGGCATTCGCCGCCACCGGTTTGTTCTGGGGGACTGCGGCTTCGGCGACCGGAGCGGCCGGGGCCGGTTGGGGTGCCTCGGCCGTTGCCGTGAGCGGGTAATGCTGGCCGATGCGGAATGTCGCCGCGCACAGCAGCAGCACACCGCCCACCACGGCAGCCCGGCGCAGCAGGCGCAGCCACAGCGGCTCATGCAGGCGCACCTGGATGGTCGGGGTGCGCAAGTTATCTACCCCGGGCGGCGGGAGTAAGCGACTTGGGGGTGTCGTTCATGACGGCTCCTGTTTTGCGAGTGGTTTGCCTTTGGCGGGGCCACTTCTTCAAGTTGTTTCTCACTATATCGGCACGATATACATGAAATTAAATGATTTTTAAAAAAAATTCACCTGGGGCAACTCCTAGGTTCTTCCTAGGTTTGGGGCTTTGGCGGAAAATGGCGCCCGTACGGTCCGCTTTGGCCGCCGATTCTTGCGCGGCTTGGCCGCTCCCGCCGGCGCATTTTTCTCCCGGGTTTTTTACGATGATTTGCCAGTCCTGTGGCGCCTGCTGCGCCGCCTATCGCGTCGATTTCCACCCTGCCGAACTGGAAGGGGGCGCCTTTGCCTGGGAGGGCGGCATACCGGCGGCCCTGACGGTGCCGGTGACAGCCCAGCTGGTGCGGATGCAGGGGACGGATACCGGCTCACCCCGCTGCATTGCCCTGGCGGGGGAAATCGGCGTGGCAGTGCATTGCACCCGCTACGCCCAGCGGCCCTCGCCCTGCCGGGAATTCAATCCCCTGGCGGAACTGGGCATTGCCGACGGGGCCTGCGCCCGAGCCCGCCAGCGCCATGGCCTGGCCCCCCTGCCACAGACGGAATAGGGCGGGACAAGTTCCCCGGCATCGCCATTCCAGCAGCCATTCCCACGGTCATTTCAGCAACTATTTCGGTCGCCATTTCGGCAACAACTCCCGGCAGGCTCGCTTGTGGGTGCTCCTGCCCGGCCTTTTGAATTTCCGCTAAAAATGGATTGCCCGCAGAGGCAATAGGGACGCCATTCTTCCTCCCCCATGCCGGGAGATGCAGCAGGGGCGCGGAGTTTCAGTGATGCCCGCGCCCAGCCTGCCTCTCCGGCCGATTGTGGCAGTGCTTGTCTCGGCTTCAGTCCAGGGTACGGCGGAAAGTCTTCAGGCCCAGGGCCAGCACCGCCGCCATGAAGGCCAGGATGGGCCAGACCTGGGGCCACAGCATGTCCAGGCCGTTACCCTTGAGCAGGATGCCCCGCACCAGGATGAGGAAGTGGGTGAGGGGCAGCACATTGCCCACCACCTGGGCCCATTCCGGCATGCCGCGGAAGGGGAACATGAAGCCCGAGAGCAGCATGGAGGGCAGGAAGAAAAAGAAGGTCATCTGCATGGCCTGCAGCTGATTGCGGGCGATGGAGCTGAAGGTGATGCCGAGGGTGAGGTTGGCGCAGATGAAGAGCAGCACCACGGCGTAAAGCAGGATCAGGCTGCCGTGCATGGGCACGTCGAAAATGAAGCGGGCTGCCAGCAGGATCAGGGTTACCTGGATCAGGCCGATGAGGATGTAGGGCACGATCTTGCCCGTCATCACCTCCAGGGGCGTGGCCGGAGTGGCCAGCAGGTTCTCGAAGGTGCCCCGCTCCCGCTCCCGGGTCATGGCCAGGCCGGTCATCAGCACCATGGTCATGGTCAGGATGACGCCTAGGAGGCCCGGCACCACGTTGTAGGAGGTGAGCCCCTCGGCGTTGTAGCGGCGGTGCACCCGCAGCTCCACCGGCGGCGCAACGGGCTTTTCCAGCCCCGGCAGGTCGGGGGCGAAGACTTCCATGCCCAGCTTGTTGAGCACCGAAATGGCGCCGCCGGCGGCCATGGGGTCGGTGGCGTCCGCCTCCACCAGCAGTGTCGGTGCCTTGCCCCGCACCAGGTCGCGGTGGAAGCCTGGCGGGAAGGTGACGACGAATTGCACCTGGCTGCGATCCAGCAGGTCGCTGGCCTCTTTTTCGTCCACGCTGCCGACGATGCGGAAGTAATCGCTGTTCTGCATCGCCGCCACGTAGGCTCGGGCGAAGGGGCCTGGGTCGGCCATGACCACGGCGGTGGGCAGGTGCTTGGGGTCGGAGTTGATGGCGAAGCCGAAGAGCAGCAGCTGGATGATGGGGATGCCGACGATCATGCCGAAGGTCAGCCGGTCCCGCTTCAGCTGAATGAATTCCTTGATGAGAATGCCGAGCCAGCGGGAGAGGGAGAAGGTCTTGGGGAAAAACGGGCGGGCCATGGTCTAGTTCCCCAAAGGGTCGTCGCTGTGCTGCATGAGGTGGATGAAGGCATCTTCCAGGGAGGCAGGCACGGCGGTGATCTTCACCTTGTTATCCCGGAGTTTGGCTTCCAGACTGGCTTGCAGCAGGGGGCCATCGCGCCCGCTGACGTGCAGGGCGGCACCGAAACTGGCCACCAGATCCACTCCGGGCAACTGGCGCAGGCGCTCGGCCAGGGGACCCAGATGATTGTGGCCGTCGCCGCTGATTTCCCAGGTGTGCAGGCCCTGGCCGGCCACTACTTCATCCGCCGTGCCCGAGGCCAGCAGGTTGCCGTAGGCGATGTAGGCCAGGCGGTGGCAGCGCTCGGCTTCGTCCATGTAGTGGGTGGAGACCAGCACCGTGATGCCGGCGGCGGAGAGGTGGTGGATTTCTTCCCAGAAATCGCGCCGGGCCTTGGGGTCCACCCCGGCGGTAGGCTCGTCCAGGAGCAATAGCCGGGGCCGGTGCAGCAGGCAGGAGGCCAGGGCCAGGCGCTGCTTCCAGCCGCCGGATAGGGTGCCGGCCAGCTGGTGGCGGCGTCCGGTCAGGCCCAGCTCCTCTAGCGCCTGATCCACTGCGGCGCGGCGATTGTCCATGCCGAACATGCGGGCGACGAAATCCAGGTTTTCAGCGATGGTGAGGTCGTCCCACAGGGAAAACTTCTGGGTCATGTAGCCCACCTGGCGCTTGATGGCGGCGCTCTCGGTCAGCACGTCCAGGCCCAGGCAGGTGCCCTGGCCGCTGTCCGGCGTCAGCAGGCCGCACAGCATGCGGATGGAAGTGGTCTTGCCGCTGCCGTTGGGGCCGAGGAAACCGAAAATTTCCCCCTGTCGCACCTGTAACGCCAGGTCCTTCACCACATGCTTGTCGCCGAAGTGCTTGTTGATGCCGGTGACGTCGATGACCAGAGGGGCGGCCTCCATCTCAGTGCTCCGCCAGACGCACGTCTACCGGCAGACCGGGGCGCAGGCGGGCGGCCTGTTCCGGGACCGGGGCGGCTTCGACGCGGAAGACCAGCTTTTCCCGGCTGCCCCGGCTGTAGATCACCGGCGGCGTGTATTCGGCCTGGGGGGCGATGAAGTCGATGGTGGCGCGGATGGGCGTGGTGCAGCCGTCACAGCCAGCCTCCACCTCCTGCCCGGGCTGCAGGCCGGCCAGAGCCGTCTCCGGCACATAGAAGCGCAGCCGGCGCCGGTTGTCGGGCAGCAGGCTGGCCACTGGCGCACCGGCGGGCACCCATTCGCCGGGGCGGTAGTAGGTGTCAGCCACTTCGCCGGCGGCGGGGGCAGTGACGGCCTTTCTTTCCACTACCCAGCGCTTCTGCGCGGCCAGGGCGGCGGCGGCCTGCAAGTCGGCCTCGGCGCCCTTCACTTCGGCCTGGCGGCCCAGGGTACTGCGGTAGCTGAGCAGTTGCTGGCGGGCCGCTTCCTCCTGGGCCACAGCCTGGTCGTAGGCGCTCTGGGCTTCGTCCAGGCGGGCCTGGGCGACAAAGTTCTGCCGGGCGAGGGCCTGCTGCTGTTGCAGGCGGGTGTGGGCCAGGCGGCGATTGGCCTGGGCGGCTTGCAGATTGGCTTGCAGGGCGGCGACCTCCGGTGCCCGGCGCGGTTCCTTGAGGTTCTCTGCCTTTTCCTTGGCTGAATCCGCCCGGGCTTCCGCCTCGGCCAGGGCCTGGGCATCGGGATCGGCGGCCACGGCGAAGATGGCCTGGCCCGCCGTTACCCGGCGGCCCCGGGGGGCATCCAGGCTTTTCAGGTAGCCGGCCTGGGGGGCGGCGAGGTAGACGAATTCCCCTTCCACGTAGCCGGCGTAGGTGGCTGGGGTGCCCTGGCCGCAAGCGCTCAGCAGCAAGGCGGCGAGGAGGCCGGAGAGCAGGGCGGGGAAGGTGTGGGAAGCAGGGGGGAAAGTGGGGTGGGGCGTGGTGGTTTTCATGGGGTGTTTCTCCCGTCGGGGTGGGGCAGCAGGGCCAGCAGCTGTTGCAGGCCCTTTTCCAGTTCGGCTTCGGAGACGGCGCTCTGGCGCCCCAGGTGCATCACCGCCAGGCCCACCACGGCGGCGTGGAAGACCAGCACCTGGGTCTGGTCCAGGCGGTAGTTCAGGTGGGTAAGCAGCAGGGCGATGGATTGGCGCACGTGATCCACCAGCCGGCCCACCGCTTCCCGCAGGGCCGGCTCCTGGTCTGCGGCGGAGATGAGGCCCAGCAGCATGCGCACCCGGGGCAGAAAGCGCATGGCGCCGGCCAGGGCCTGCACCGGGTCGCCGCCCGCAGCGCCGAGCTGGCGGCTGAGGGCCTGGTCCACGGAGTGCTCGGCGATGGCCAGCAACAGTTCATCCCGGGTGGGGAAGTAGTAGGTGAGGTGGCTCTGGCTGACGCCGGCGGCTTTGGCGATGCGGGGCTGGGTGAGGGCGGCCAGGCCCTGCTCGTGCAGCAGGGTGAGGCCGGCATCCAGCAGGCGTTCCTTGACGCTCATGGAGGCGTTCCCATCAGGAGGGAAGAAGTGATTTTGGTAAATCTACCAATATTTTGGTAGTAGTACCAAATTATTTTTTCCCCATGGTCTGGAGGGGCCGGGCCGAGTCTGGGAAAATGGCGTCCTTCGTTTCCGACAGCGGCTTGCGCTGCCGGGCGTCCTATTTTCTGAAGGAATTTCCATGGCCATGGTCTTTGCCGTACGCGGCGACTACATCCAGCTCGATCAACTGCTCAAGGCCGCCAGCCTGGTGTCTTCCGGGGGCGAGGCCCACATCCTGGTGGATCAGGGCCAGGTCAAGGTGGATGGCCAGGTGGAGAGCCGCAAACGGGCGAAGCTGCGGCCGGGCCAGCGGGTCGAGTGCGGTGGCGAAACCATCACCCTGACCGCCGAGGAATGACTCTTCTCGACCACCGGGGCCGGCGTAGGGCCGGGCTGCCAGGCCGGTACGAAGGTATGCCGGGGAAGCGATAAAACAAAAGGGCCGGAAGTTTCCGGCCCTTTTTGCTGGGTGATGGTGACGGTGGTTTAGAGGTCGGCGGTGGAATTGCCCAGGGCTTCTTCGGCCCAGGCCAGGGCCATCAGGCTGGTCGGGGTGAGGCTGGCCGGGTCGATGCCCAGGCTCAGGGCCAGGTCGGCGGCCTGTTCGGCGCGGCCCCGCTCCACCGCCAGGGCCAGTTGCAGGAAGCGGGCGTAGGGGCCTTCGCTGCGCAGCAGGACGGTATTCACGTCTTCCGCCAGGTTGATTAGTTCGAGTACCTTGCTCAGGGGCATGTTGAGCAGTACGTCGAAGAGGGAGAGCAGGCCTACCAGGAACAGCTCGTCGCATTCTTTTTTCTCCAGTACGCCGTCGGCCACCGTCTCCATGAAGCGAGCCCGGGTCATGGCGACTTCCAACAGCGCTTCGTCCCGGTCCCGGGGCGTGCCCACCCGGAACATGGCTACGGTCAGCCAGCGGTAGAGCCGCTGCCGGCCCAGTACCATGATGGCCTGCTCCAGGCTGGCGACGGGGGCGGCCAGGCCGGCGGCCGGGGAGTTGGCCAGGGCCAGCACCTTGAGGGCGATGCCCGGGTCTTTCTTGGCGACGTTGCCCAGGTCCGCCAGATCGGCTTCGGCCCGGATGAGGTTGAGCATTTCCATCAGCACGACGCGGGAATTATCCAGCTGGCCTTCCGGCTCTTCGCTGTCGGCCAGGGTGGAGAAGGGGCCCAGGCAATAATCGAAGTTCCAGGAGCCGCACATGCGGCGCTCCGGCCAGGTGGGTACGTCGTCGGCAGCCAGCAGCAGCTGGGGGGAGGCCTGTTTGAGGGTGCGGGCGAGGCGCTGGAACTGGGGCAGCTCGTAATCGTTGAGACTGAGGATGGCCAAGTCGGCGAGGCCGAGCAGGGCGGCGTGCTCCGGTGCGGCGGTAAGACCCCGCAGGCCGGTGCGGGCACCAGCGGCGCGTATCTTTTCCAGCAGGGGGCGCCACTCGGCGGGTGACAGCTGTTCCTGGTTGAGGTCTACCAGAAAGATGCTGCCAGGAGCGGCCAGGGGCACGTGGGCATTGGCCATCAAGGCGCGGGCGCTGATGGGCACCAGGGCCTGGCGGCGGCGGGCGAAGTCCGCCACGTCCACATCCGCCAGGGCTTGGAGAAAGGCCGCTTCATCGGCACCGGCACTGCGAGTGAAACGGTAGCCGGAGAGGCGGTTGCGGGCGTCGAGCATTTCTTCCCGACGCAACAGGCTCTCGGCAGCCTGGCGCAAGCGTTCGGCGGTGGAGGGCGTGTTCTGGGGCGCGGTGGCGACCAGAGCTTCCAGGGGCAGGGGTTGCAGCGAGGGAGTATTGCCGCCGCGCAGGCGGTTGAATAGTTTGCCGAAGACCATGGGGCTGGGGAGGATCGGGGGATCGGGTTGTTTTTGGAGTTGGGTCAATTTTACGCCGGTCGCTATTTCTCGTCCGTGAGAAAGATTGTGTTTGGGATTAATTGGATTTATCCACCATCAGCGGGGAAAGCTCTGTGGAGAGCCTGGGGATAAGCGTGGCAAGCCTTTGCTGGCGCGGGGTTTTTTGCTGTTGCTGAAAAAATGGGCAATCCCTCGTCAGAAGGTTGGCCAGGGGGAGGAAGGCGTGAAGTCATGTGAATAAATGAGGTTTATCCACCATCGACGGGCACAAGTCTGTGGAAAAGCAGTGGGTAAAGCGCCTAACTGACCGGCCCGGCAGGGCTTTTCCGGCTTGCTGAAAAAATGGGCGCCGGCTCAGCAGGAGGCTTGGGCAGCGGTGCTGTCGAGCAGCAGGCGAGCGGCGTTCTGGCCGCTGCGCACAGCGCCTTCCAGGGTGGCGGGATAGTCGCCTGCCGTGTAGTCCCCCGCGAGCCACAGGCCGGGCAGGGCGGTGGCGTTGGCCGGACGATCCAGATGGGGCAGGCAGGCGAAGGTGGCCCGGGCCTCCCGCACCATGCGTTGCCAGCGGGGTGGCGGCAGGGGCTGGCCCAGGGCGGCTTCCAGCTCCCCGTGCAGGGCCTGGGCCAGGGCTTCGGGCGTCAGGGCTTCCCAGGGGCCGTGGGCGCTGAGGACACAGGCCAGAAGGCCCGGGTGGCCATCCAGCGGGCCCCGGTCGAAGACCCATTGGCCCACCGGGCCGGCCAGGCCGAGCAGGGGGAAAGGCAGGGCCACCTCCGGCGGGTAGGCAAGATAGACCGTGGCGATGGGCTCGTAGGCGAAGGCCCCCAACTGTCGTTGTAGGGAGGCCAGGGCCGGCACGTCGGGCAGCAGCGCAGCGGCATGCTGGGGGCCGGTGGCCAGTATTACCTGGTCGAACGTTTCGTGCCGGGGCCCCTCCGGCCCTTCCCAATGCACGTGCCAGCCAGGGCCGGCGGGAAGCAGGGTGCGAATCCGGGTGGACAGGTGAAGTGTCTGCTCCCGGCCAGCCAGCCAGGCGAGCGCGGGCTCGGGGACCAGGTCGCCCAGATGGCAGGTCGGCAGCAGCATGTCGGTGGCGCTGCGGGGGCCGCCCAGGCTGTCCCGCAGCACATTGGCGAAGACCTGGGCAGAGGCGGCGCTGGCCGGGGTGTTGAGGGCCGCCAGGCAGAGGGGTTCCCAGAGCAGGCGAATCAGGCCGGGGCCCTGGCGATGGTGTTGCAGCAGCTGGCTTACCGTGCAGTCCTCGGGAAGCCGGTAGGCACGGGCCTTCAGGGCTTCCATGAAGCGGACGGCGGCCAGCTTTTCCATGAGGCCGATCCCCCGGGCCGTCAGCAGCCCCCAGGCCAGGTGCAGGGGCGCGGGCAGGCGCGGCAGGCGGAGGCTGAAGTGGGGCGGGGTGAGCAGGGAGAGGGGCGCGCGCCGCAGGCGATCCTGGCTGCCGATGCGGGCCATCAGGGCCTGGGTGGCGCTGTAGGCACCGATCAGCAGGTGGGGGCCGTTATCCAGGGTGAGGCCCTGGAGGTCGATGCAGCGGGCCCGGCCGCCGGGCTGGCGGGCGGATTCGAAGAGGCTGACCCGGGCACCGCCGACGGTCAGATCCACTGCGGCGGCCAGGCCGGCCCAGCCGGCGCCGACCACCGCCACCCGGGGCCGGCTCAGCCCTTCAGCCATGCCTTGAGGGCCAGCCAGAGCTTACGTCCCGGGGGTAGGGAAATGCGGTGGGTGAGCACCAGGCCCGGGTCTTCGGCGATTTCCTCGAGCAGGCTGCGGTAGATGGCGGCCATCACCAGACCGGGTTTCTGGGTCTTGCGGTCGGCTGCCGGCAGGGCGGCGAAGGCCTGGTCGTAGAAGTGGCGGGCCCGCTCGATCTGGAACTGCATGAGGGCGGCGAAGGCCTCGCTCGGGCGGCTGTTGAGGATGTCCGCAGCCGGCACGTTGAAACGCTGCAGCTCTTCCATGGGCAGGTAGATGCGGCCCCGGCGGGCGTCTTCGCCCACGTCGCGGATGATGTTGGTGAGCTGGAAGGCCATGCCCAGGTCGTGGGCGTATTTGCGGGTGCTCCGCTCCGTCATGCCGAAAATTTCGGCGGAGAGCAGCCCCACCACGCTGGCCACCCGGTAGCAGTAGAGCTGCAGGGATTTGAAGTCGGCGTAGCGGGCCTGGGTCAGGTCCATCTCCATGCCGTCGATGATTTCCAGCAACAGTTCCTGGTCCAGGGGTATGGTCTTGATTACGTCGGCCAGAGCCTGGGCCACCGGGTGCTGCGGCGTGCCGGTGAAAATCCGCTCCACTTCCTGGCGCCACCAGGCCAGCTTGATGGCGGCTACCTGAGGGTCTTCCACCTCGTCCACAATGTCATCCACTTCCCGGCAGAAGGCGTAGAGCGCCGTCATGGCCCGCTTTTTTGGCGCCGGCAGGAAGGTGAAGCTGATGGTAAAGGAGGAGCCGCTGGCGGCGGCCTTTTGCTGGCAGTAGTCGTGGGGATTCATGGGCTCGGATTCTAGCGGGAGGCCGGGCGGCGGAACAGGGCGGCACGCAGCAGCAGCAGGGGCCAGTCGGGGCCGCCGAGTCGTGGGCGGTGGCGGAAGATGTCGCCCTGGGCCTGGTCGATCTTTTCCAGGATGCGCAAGCCGCCCTGGACGGTGAGGCGGATTTCCCAGCCGAAGCGGCCCGGCAGGTCCAGGGCCAGATCGGCACCGGCCTGCATGAGGGCTCGGGTGCGTTCTACCTGGAAGGCCATCAGGGAGCGCCAGGCGTCGTTGCATTCTGCGCCGGCAATGGTGCTTTCGCTGACACCGAAGCGTTGCAGGTCTTCCTGGGGCAGGTAGACCCGCTGCTTTTCCCAGTCGATGGCCACGTCCTGCCAGAAATTGATCAGCTGCAGGGCAGTGCAGATGGCGTCGGAGCGGGCCAGGTTGGCCGGGCTGGCGACTTCGAAGAGGTGCAGCATGATGCGCCCCACGGGGTTGGCGGAGCGGGCGCAGTAATCCAGCAGGCTGGGGTAGTCGGCGTAGCGCTTTACCGTGACGTCCTGGGCGAAGGCGGAGAGCAGGTCCCGGAAGGGCTGCAAGGGCAGGTCGTGGGCGACGATGAGGGGCGCCAGATCCTGGAAGAGCGGGGTTTCCGGTGTGGTGCCGTCGGCAATGTGATCCAGTTCCTGCTGGTAGGCCGCCAGGCCGGCGAGGCGGGTGGCGTCATTGGCATCGCCTTCGTCGGCGATGTCGTCGGCGCTACGGGCGAAACGGTAGATGACCTCCACCGGCCGGCGCAGATGGGCGGGCAGGAGCAGGGAGGCCACCGGGAAGTTTTCGTAATGATCGACGGGCATGGCAGAGAGCCGGCGAGTCCGGCCTGCTTGTTGTTCTGGGTCGGCAGGGCGGGGCCGACTGGCCGCCGCAGCGAGGCTGACAGTATAGGGGTAAGTCGGTTAGAATTGCGGCCCGCGCGAGAGTGGCGGAATTGGTAGACGCACTGGATTTAGGTTCCAGCGCCGCAAGGCGTGGGGGTTCGAGTCCCTTCTCTCGCACCATTGCCGGCTTGCAGCATGGCGCTGCAAGCAACGGCAAGTGGGTTGGTCAGTTGGACTGCTGGGATTGCTTCAGGAAGGCCGCGATATTCGCCCTTGGGCGTATCGCGGCTTTTCTTTTTCTACGTCCGGAAAATTTTGTCGTTGCCTATTTCGGACGCTGATGGGGAGCCGGCTTGCCGCCGGGTTGTCGGCAGATTGCCGGACTGCTTGCTGGCCCGGTGTTCTTGTCAGGCGTTGAAAAAACGCTGGGCGGCAGCCGGCGGCAGGTCCATGCCAGTGGCCTGGGCCCGTTGCAGCAGCTCCCAGTAGTAGCGATAGGAGGCCCGGTCATGGAGTCGGCCGGCATGCTGGATGGGGCCCCAGTCCTTATCCTGGGCGGCGGTGAGGATATCAGCGGCTTCCTGCACCTCGGAGAAGTCGGGGCGCATGGCCTCGACAATGGGCATGATCTGGTTGGGGTGGATGCTCCACATGCGCAGGTAGCCGAATTCCCGGCGGGCCCGCTGGGCATCGCCGGCGGCCACAGCGGTGTCTTTGATTTCGGTGGTGACGTTGTGGGCGGGTACCACGCCGTTGGCCAGGGCGGCGGCGGCGATGTCGGCCTTGGCCCGGGCCACCAGGGGGTGGTCGAACTGGCCGGGGCTCTTCATGGCGCTACCGGGGATGGCACCGTGGTGGCCGGAGACGAAGTCCATGAGGCCAAAGTCCAGGCTCTCCACCCCGGGCAGGGCGGCGATTTCCCAGGCTTCCTTGAGGGCGCCGTGGGTCTCAATCAGCACGTGGACCGGAATGGGTTTGCTGATGCGGCACTGGGCTTCGATTTCGCGCAGGGCCTCGATCTGGCTGCGGGCATCGTCGGCGGAGCGAACCTTGGGGATGGTCAGGAAGGCCAGGCGCTGGCCGGCGTGATAAACCAGGATTTCCAGATCCTTGCGCCAGTGGGGGTGGGTGATGTCATGGATACGGGCGCCGACCCGGCCAAAGCGGTTTTCCGGACTGTTGATGATGGCTGCGGCCATCTCTGCGTGTTCTGCTTCTGCCCCGGCATGGGCGCCATCTTCGCAGTCGCAGGTGACATCAAAGACCGCCTGACCGTTGTGGGCCAGTTCGTCTTGCAGTTGCAGGGCCTTTTTCATCAGCTTTTCCGAACCGGCATAGTGATCCACCACGGGCAGGACGGGAAAGGGCTTTTCGCCGGCGAAGAGGACGTCGTTGGGATGACGCAGGGTCATGGCAAAGCTCCAAAGAAAAAGGCCGCGGCATTTTACCGCGGCCTTTCCAGCAAGTGGCTTGCTGTTGCTTACAGCATGGAAGCGACGGCAGCGCGCTCTTCTTCCAGTTCGGCCAGGGTGGCGTTCATCTTGCCACGGCTGTACTCGTCGATCTCCAGACCCTGGATGATCTTGTAGCCGCCGTTCTTGCACTCGCAGGGGAAGCCGTACACGACGCCTTCGGGGATGCCGTAGGAACCGTCGGAGGGCACGCCCATGGTGACCCATTCGTCGGAACCCAGGACCCAGTCACGCACGTGGTCGATGGCAGCGTTGGCAGCGGAAGCGGCGGAGGACAGGCCGCGGGCTTCGATGATGGCGGCGCCGCGCTTGCCCACGGTGGGCAGGAATACGTCGTTGTTCCACACAGCGTCGTTCACCAGAGCCTTGACGTTGTCGCCGTTGGAGGTGGCGAAACGGTAGTCGGCGTACATGGTGGGGGAGTGGTTGCCCCACACGACCAGCTGCTTCAGGGAAGACACGGGACGGCCGGTCTTGGCAGCCAGCTGGGACAGGGCGCGGTTGTGGTCCAGACGCAGCATGCCGTGGTAGTTGTTGGGATTGGTGCGGCCAACCTTCTTGGCGGCGGAAGCGGCGATGTAGGCGTTGGTGTTGCAGGGGTTGCCCACCACCAGAACCTTGACGTCTTCCTTGGCGTTTTCAGCGATGGCCTTGCCCTGAACGGTGAAGATGGCACCGTTGGCGGTCAGCAGGTCAGCACGTTCCATACCCTTGGTGCGGGGACGGGCGCCCACCAGCAGGCAGACGTCGGCGTCCTTGAAGGCCACGTTGGGATCGTCGGTGGCCACCATGCCGGCCAGCAGCGGGAAGGCACAGTCTTCCAGTTCCATCATGACGCCCTTGACGGCCTGCTGGGCTTGCGGCAGATCGAGCAGCTGCAGAATGACGGGCTGGTCTTTGCCGAGCATTTCGCCGGAGGCGATGCGGAAGAGCAGGCTGTAGCCGATCTGGCCGGCGGCGCCGGTAACGGCTACGCGCATGGGGGCTTTGGACATGGTGCGACTCCTGTGAGTACAGTCGTTGAACAAAATTCGTGAAAACGTAGCTGGCGCAGGCTCTTCGCGCCAAGCTTCGGAATAGTATGCCCTCGTTTCCAGGGTGTCAATGTTGCAACTTATGTCTTATATAAGATGTAAGTATTAGAATAGACTATTCAATGTTTTTATGCTGAAATAACCAAATCATGACGCGTCAAGCCACGTCCTCATCCCCGACCTTCAGTCCCCTGTATCGCCAGATCAAGGAACTGATGATGCGTAGTCTTGAGGCCTCCGAGTGGGGGCCGGGGGACGCGATTCCCAGTGAATCCGAGTTGGCGTTGCGCTTTGGCGTCAGCCAGGGCACGGTGCGCAAGGCCATCGACGAGATGGCGGCCGAGAATCTGCTGGTGCGCCGCCAGGGCAAGGGGACCTTTGTCGCCACCCATGACGATCCCCGTTCCTTCTATCGTTTCCTCCGTCTCGTGCCCAACGAGGGCGGTCTGCAGCATTCCCATAGCGAACCCATCGAATGCTGGCGCGCCAAGGCCGGGCAGGATGTGGCGCGTACCCTTGGCCTTGAGCCCGGTGCGCCGATTACCATCGTGCGCCGTCTGCTGGGCTTTGATGCTGAGCCGGTCGTGCTGGACGAAATTTATCTGCCCAGCGACCTCTTTCCCGACCTGTCCATGGAAATCCTCAAGGGCAGCGACCAGTCCCTCTACAGCATGTTCGAGTCGCGCTATGGCGTGCGCATGATCCGCGCCGAAGAGCGCATTCGCGCCGTTGCCGCGGACAAGAGTAATGCCGATCTGCTGCGGGTTCCTGAGGGGAGTCCGTTGCTGCTGGTGGAGCGGGTGGCTTTTACCTACGGCAATAAGCCGGTGGAATGGCGACGCGGTTTTTATTCCACCCAGAAACACCACTATCTGAACGAACTTGGTTAATAGAGAAGGGGAGGGGAACGGCGGAAAATCCGAAACAAAGGCAGGTTGAAAACAACTATAATCTATGACTTTTATAAGGGTGCGGTGACTTTTTTGTCGCCGTTTCGCAACAAGCAAGAGGGATGATGTTCATGGCAGAACTCAGCATCAAGAAGAAGCGTCCGAAAAATCTGGACCTCACTACGATTCGACTGCCCCTACCGGGTATTCTTTCCATCCTCCACCGAGTCAGCGGCGCCGGTCTTTTCCTGTGCCTGCCCCTGCTGCTGTGGCTGTTCCAAAGCAGTCTGGCTACGCCCGAGTCGTTTGCCACCTTCAAGGCTGTCGCAGCCCATCCTCTGGTCAAGATTCTCCTGCTGGGTCTGCTGTGGGCTTTCTGTCACCACTTCTGTGCCGGTATCCGTTACCTGTTCCTGGATGTGCACATGGGCGTTGATCTCGAATCCGCTCGTCTGACCAGCAAGATCGTCTTTGCCGTCAGCATTGCGCTGACCGTCATCCTGGGAGTTGCCCTGCTATGGTAAATCGCATCGTTGTCGGCGCCCATTACGGCCTCAAGGACTGGATTGCCCAGCGCGCCACGGCCGTCATCATGGCCGTCTATTCCGTCATTCTGTTGGCAGCTGTTGGTGCCCTCGGTCCCAACACTTTCGAAGCCTGGCGCGGCCTGTTTGCCAACGGCTTCATGAAGTTCATTACCTTCCTGTTTTTCATCTCCCTGTTCTACCACGCCTGGATCGGCGTGCGTGACATCTGGATGGACTACGTCAAGCCCACCGGCATTCGCCTGGTGCTGCATGTCCTGACCATTTTCGTGCTCGTCGGCTACGCCGGCTGGGCCGCTCAGATTCTGTGGAGACTGTAAGTAATGACTATCCCCGTGCATAAATATGATGTGGTGATCGTGGGCGCCGGCGGTGCCGGTCTGCGCGCTGCTCTGCAGGTTGCTGAAGCCGGTCTGAAGACCGCCGTGCTGTCCAAGGTTTTCCCCACCCGTTCCCATACCGTTGCTGCCCAGGGCGGCGTGGCCGCCTCCCTTGGCAACGTCACCGAGGACAACTGGCATTGGCACATGTACGACACCGTCAAGGGTTCCGACTGGCTCGGCGACCAGGACGCCATCGAATTCATGGTCAAGAAGGCCAACGAAGTGGTCGTGGAACTGGAACACTTCGGCATGCCCTTCGATCGTCTGGACAGCGGCAAGATCTACCAGCGCCCCTTCGGCGGCCACTCCCAGAACTACGGCGAGAAGCCGGTGAACCGTTCCTGTGCCGCAGCTGACCGTACCGGTCACGCCATGCTGCACGCCATGTACCAGCGCAACGTCAAGGCCAACACTCAGTTCTTCGTGGAATGGATGGCTCTGGACCTGATCCGTGACGAAGACGGCGACGTACTGGGCGTGACCGCCATGGAAATGGAAACCGGCGAAGTCCACATCTTCCACGCCAAGGCCACCATTTTCGCCACCGGCGGTGCCGGCCGTATTTACTACTCTTCCACCAACGCCTTCATCAACACCGGTGACGGCGTGGGTATGGCTGCTCGTGCCGGCATCCCCCTGGAAGACATGGAGTTCTGGCAATTCCACCCCACCGGCGTGGCCGGTGCCGGCGTGCTGATCACTGAAGGCGTGCGCGGCGAAGGCGGCATTCTGCGTAACGCTTCCGGCGAGCGTTTCATGGAACGTTACGCACCCAACCTGAAGGATCTGGCCTCCCGCGACGTGGTGTCCCGTTCCATGGTGACCGAAATCAACGAAGGTCGCGGTTGCGGTCCCGACAAGGATCACGTGCTGCTGGACATCACCCACCTGTCCCCCGAGACCATCATGAAGCGCCTGCCCGGCATTCGTGAAATCTCGATCCAGTTCGCCGGTGTGGACCCCATCAAGGCCCCGATCCCCGTGGTGCCGACCTGCCACTACCAGATGGGCGGTATTCCGACCAACTACAAGGGTCAGGTCATCGTGCCGAAGGGCGACGAGAAGTCCGTTCCCGTGGGTGGCTTCTACGCCGCCGGCGAATGTGCCTGCGCTTCCGTGCATGGCGCCAACCGCCTGGGCACCAACTCCCTGCTGGATTTGCTGGTCTTCGGCAAGTCCTCCGGCGAGACCGTGGTCGAGGATCTGAAGAATAATCCCCGCGCCCACAAGCCCCTGCCTGCCAACGCCGCCGACGTTTCCCTGGCCCGTATCGCCCGTCTGGACAACCAGAAGGGTGGCGAGAACGTCCATGAAGTCCGTCTGGCCATGCAGCGCACCATGCAGAAGCATGCCGGCGTGTTCCGCTTCAATGACCTGCTCAAGGCTGGCGTCGAAGAGATCAAGAAGGTCGCCGAGCGTGCCAAGACCACCGAGATCAACGACAAGTCCAAGGTCTGGAACACGGCTCGTACCGAAGCCCTGGAACTGGACAACCTGATCGAAGTGGCCAAGGCCACCATGATCTCCGCCGAAGCCCGCAAGGAATCCCGCGGTGCCCACGTGCGCGACGACGCTCTGGATACCGCCGAGACCCCGGCCGGCCGCGACGACAAGAACTGGCTCAAGCACACCCTGTGGTACTCCGAAGGCAACCGCCTGGACTACAAGCCTGTGAATCTGCAGCCCATGTCTGCCGATGTCGAGTCCATCGCCCTCGCCAAGCGGACCTACTAAGGCCAGGAAGGAATTACGCAAATGAGCGCCAATACCAAACGTACCGTTCAATTCAAGATCTATCGCTACGATCCGGATAAGGACAACGCACCGTACATGCAGGACATCTCCGTCGAACTGGAACAGTCCGACAAGAAGCTGCTGGATGCCTTGGTGCGCCTCAAGGTCAAGGATGATTCCCTGGCTTTCCGCCGTTCCTGCCGCGAAGGCGTGTGCGGTTCCGACGCCATGAACGTCAATGGCAAGAACCGTCTGGCCTGCCTGACCGAAGTCGATGAGCTGCCCCAGCCCATCGTGCTGCGTCCGCTGCCCGGCCTGCCCGTGATCCGCGACCTGATCGTGGACATGACCCAGTTCTTCAAGCAGTACCACTCCATCAAGCCGTACCTGATCAACAATGATCCGGCACCCGAGCGCGAGCGCCTCCAGTCTCCTGAAGAGCGCGAAGAGCTGAACGGCTTGTACGAGTGCATCCTCTGCGCCTGCTGCTCCACCTCCTGCCCGTCCTTCTGGTGGAACCCCGACAAGTTCGTCGGCCCCGCAGGCCTGCTGGCTGCTTACCGTTTCATCGCCGATACGCGTGACCAGGCTACCAATGAGCGTCTGGACAACCTGGAAGACCCGTATCGTCTGTTCCGCTGCCATACCATCATGAATTGCGTTGATGTCTGTCCGAAGGGCCTGAATCCCACCAAGGCTATCGGCAAGATCAAGGAAATGATGGTCCGGCGTGCGGTTTAATGGAACGCGCTGAATATGAGCGCCTTCGCTGGCGCTGCATCCGCCGCGGCCTCCTTGAGCTGGACCTGAAGCTGACCCGGTTCCTGGATCAGGAATTCGAGAAGCTGACGGATGAGGAGGTTGAAGCTTTCAAGCGAATGGCGGATATGGACGACCTGGAATGCTGGAAGCTGATTGTCAGCGACCAGGTCCCGTCCGACCCGCACGAGGCTGCTGTACTGGCCAAAGTGCGTAAGTGCTGAGTAAGGAAGGGGCGCCACCATGGCGCCTCGTCCTGCGCTGATAAAAGTAGTGATGACAACCACCACCACAGGGGCTGCAAAATGAGCGAACGCAAGGCTACTCTCAATATCGAAGGCCAAGGGCCGGTCGATTTTCCGATCATGTCTCCCACCCACGGCAACGACTGTATTGACATTCGTACCCTGGGCGGCAAAACCGGGCTCTTCACCTACGATTCCGGCTTCCTGTCCACTGCCAGCTGCAAATCCAAGATCACCTTCATCGATGGCGACAAGGGCGAACTGCTGTACCGCGGCTTCCCCATCGAGCAACTGGCCGAGAACTGCAACTTCCTTGAGGTTGCCTATCTGCTGAAGAACGGCGAACTGCCCAACGCTTCCCAGAAGACCGCTTTCGAAGACACCATCAAGAATCACACCATGGTGCACGAACAGCTGGCCAAGTTCTTTAGCGGCTTCCGCCGCGACGCTCACCCCATGGCCGTGATGGTTGGCGTGGTGGGTGCCCTGTCCGCCTTCTACCATGAAGCCATGGACTTCTCCGATGCGGAGCACCGCAACATCAGCTTCAACCGCATCATCGCCAAGATGCCCACCATCGTTGCCATGGCCTACAAGTACACGACCGGCCAGCCGTTCATGTACCCGCGCAACGACCTCGATTACACCGCCAACTTCATGCACATGATGTTCGGCACCCCCTGCGAGACCTACAAGCCGAACCCCGTGCTGGTCCGCGCCCTGGACATCATCTTCACCCTGCACGCCGACCACGAGCAGAACGCCTCCACCTCCACCGTGCGTCTGGCCGGCTCCTCCGGTGCCAACCCCTTCGCCTGCATCTCCGCCGGTATCGCCTGCCTGTGGGGTCCTGCCCACGGTGGTGCAAATGAAGCCTGCCTGCAGATGCTGGAAGAAATCGGTGACGTCTCCCGCGTTGGCGAATACATCGCCCGTGCCAAGGACAAGAACGATTCCTTCAAGCTGATGGGCTTCGGCCACCGCGTGTACAAGAACTTCGACCCCCGCGCCAAGCTGATGCGCAAGGTGTGCAACGACGTTCTGAAGGAACTGGGCCTGGAAAACGATCGCCTGTTCAAGCTGGCCATGGAACTGGAAAAGATCGCCCTGGAAGATCCGTACTTCGTCGAGAAGAAGCTCTACCCGAACGTGGACTTCTACTCCGGCATCGTGCAGAAGGCCCTGGGTATCCCCACCTCCATGTTCACCTGCATCTTCGCCCTGGCCCGTACCGTGGGCTGGATGACCCAGTGGGAAGAGATGATCACCGATCCCGAGTACAAGATCGGCCGTCCCCGCCAGCTCTACATCGGTGCCGCCAAGCGCGACGTCGTGCCGCTGGCCAATCGGAAGTAAGACGGGAAAAGGGGCGGCTTGGCCGCCCTTTTTTCCATGGTCGACGGCAAGGCGGCGACTAGCGTTAGAGACAAACGTTCCAACAATAAAACCACACCACAGGTGATTGCCATGATGATGCAAAACTTCGGCACCTCCTACCTCTTCGGCGGCAATGCCCCGTTCGTGGAGGAGCTGTACGAAAACTATCTCGATAACCCGGCCTCCGTCCCTGACGAATGGCGCGAATACTTCGACAAGCTGGCCCAGCAGCCCGGTGCTGCCGCCCGTGATGTCCCCCACTTCCCGGTCATCGCCGCCTTTGCCGAACAGGGCAAGCGCGGTCCGGTGCGTACCGTGGTGGCTGCCGGCGACGACAAGAAGCAGGTCGCCGTACTGCAGCTGATCAACGCCTACCGCTTCCTGGGCAACCGCTGGGCCAACCTGGATCCGCTGAAGCGCCAGGAACGTCCGGAAATCCATGAGCTGGAGCCGTCCTTCTACGGTTTCACGCCCGCCGACATGAACGAGCCCTTCAATACCGGCTCTTTCCAAATGGGTTCCGAGCGCGCGCCCCTGGGGCAGATTGTTGAAGCCCTGAAGGAAACCTACTGCGGTTCCATCGGCGTCGAATACATGTACATGAGCGACATCGCTCAGAAGCGCTGGCTGCAGGAACGCCTGGAGCCCACCCGCGGCAACGGCAACTACACCCCCGAGCGCAAGAAGCGCCTGCTGGATCGCCTGACCGTAGCCGAGACCCTGGAACGTTACCTGCACACCCGCTATGTGGGTCAGAAGCGCTTCTCCCTGGAAGGCGGCGAGTCCCTCATCGTTTCCATGGACGAAGTGATTCGCACCGGTGCTGCCACCGGCGTTCAGGAAATCGTCATCGGTATGGCCCACCGCGGCCGTCTGAATGTGCTGGTGAACACCCTGGGCAAGGCGCCCAAGATGCTGTTCGACGAGTTCGAAGGCAAGAAGGCCCAAGACCTGTCCTCCGGCGACGTGAAGTACCACATGGGCTTCTCCTCCGACGTGGCCACCGAAAACGGTCCGGTGCACCTGACCCTGGCTTTCAACCCCTCTCACCTGGAAATCGTGAATCCGGTGGTGGAAGGCTCCGTCTATGCCCGCCAGGCCCGTCGTGGCGGTGATGCTGCCGCCAAGGCCCAGATCCTGCCCGTCCTGATCCACGGCGATGCCGCCGTTGCCGGTCAGGGTGTGAACCAGGAAATGCTGAACTTCTCCCAGACCCGTGGCTACGGTACCGGCGGTACGGTGCACATCGTGGTGAACAACCAGATCGGCTTCACCACCTCCGATCCCCGCGACTACCGTTCTTCCCTGTACTGCTCCGATATCTTCAAGATGGTCGAAGCCCCGATCTTCCACGTCAATGGCGACGATCCCGAAGCCGTGGCCCTGGTGACCCAGCTGGCCCTGGAATTCCGCCAGACCTTCAAGAAGGACGTGGTTATCGACATCATCTGCTTCCGCAAGCTCGGTCACAACGAGCAGGACGAGCCGATGGTGACCCAGCCCCTGATGTACAAGAAGATCCAGGCCCACCCCGGTACCCGCAAGAAGTACGCGGACAAGCTGGTGGCCCAGGGTGTTCTGCCGGCCGAAGGCCCGGATCAGATCATCAAGGACTTCCGTGCCGCCCTGGACCAGGGCAAGCTGCTGTCCGACCCCGTGCTCTCCAACTACAAGCGTCAGCACGCCAACGACTGGGCGCCCTACACCAACAAGAAGTACACCGAGCTCGGCAACACCAAGGTGCCGAAGAAGGAACTGCAGCGTCTGGCCAAGCGCCTGACCGCCATTCCCGAAAACTTCACCATGCACTCCCGCGTCAAGAAGATCATCGAAGACCGGGCCCAGATGGGTGAAGGCAAGCTGCCGGTGGACTGGGGCATGGCCGAGAACCTGGCCTACGCCACCCTGCTGGCTCAGGGCTACGGTGTGCGCCTCTCCGGTGAAGACGTGGGCCGCGGTACCTTCTTCCACCGTCATGGCGTGCTGCACGACCAGAACCGTGAAAAGTGGGATGCGGGTTCCTACATCCCCCTGGCCAACCTGCAGGAAGACCAGGGCAAGTTCCAGAGCTTCGACTCCGTGCTGTCCGAAGAGGCCGTGCTGGCCTTCGAATACGGCTACGCTACCGCCGAGCCCAACGAACTGGTGGTGTGGGAAGGCCAGTTCGGTGACTTCGCCAACGGTGCTCAGGTGGTGATCGACCAGTTCCTCTGCTCCGGCGAAGCCAAGTGGGGCCGTGCCTGCGGTCTGACCATGCTGCTGCCCCATGGCTACGAAGGTCAGGGTCCGGAGCACTCCTCCGCCCGTCTGGAACGCTACATGCAGCTTTCCGCCGAGTTCAACTGGGAAGTCTGCTACCCCTCCAACGCCGCCCAGATCTTCCACCTGTTGCGTCGTCAGATGGTGCGCAAGCAGCGTAAGCCCCTGGTGGTGATGACGCCCAAGTCCCTGCTGCGTAACCCGGCCGCTTCCTGCGCCCTGGAAGACCTGGCCAACGGCACCTTCCAGACCATCATCGGTGAAACCGACAAGCTGGATCCGAAGAAGGTGACCCGCGTCATCGCCTGCGCCGGCAAGGTCTATTACGACCTGATGGCAGGCCGTGCCGAGCGCAAGCTGCAGAACGTTGCCATCCTGCGCGTGGAGCAGCTCTATCCGTTCGATGACAAGCGCTTCGACGAAGAACTGTCCAAGTTCCCCAACGCCAAGGAACTGGTGTGGTGCCAGGAAGAGCCCCTGAATCAGGGTGCCTGGTACGCCAAGGCCCACCGCCTGCAGGAAGCCCTCAAGAAGGGGCAGACCCTGCATGTGGTGGCCCGTCCCGCCGCTGCCGCTCCGGCAGTGGGCTATCTGGCCAAGCACACCGAGCAACAGAAGACCCTGATCGAGCAAGCCCTGGGCAAACTGAACTAAAACCGAGAGACAAAGGAAACGTAGATCATGATCATCGACGTCAAAGTCCCGCAACTGTCCGAATCCGTTGCCGAAGCCACCCTGGTGTCCTGGCACAAAAAGGAAGGCGAAGCTGTCGCCCGTGACGAGAACCTCATCGACATCGAAACCGACAAGGTGGTGCTGGAACTGCCCGCCCCCGATGCCGGCGTGCTGGTGAAGCTGCTCAAGGGCAACGGTGACACCGTGGTCTCCGGCGAAGTCATCGCCCAGATCGATACCGAAGCCAAGGCCGCCGCTGGCGCCGCCGCTCCGGCTGCCGCCGCTGCTCCTGCCGCTGCACCCGCCCCCGTGGCTGCTGCTCCTGTCGCCGCTTCCGCTGCTGCTGCCGGTACCGCCAGCCCTGCCGCCCGCAAGATCCTGGACGAGAAGGGCATCGCTGCTGCCGACGTCTCCGGCACCGGCCGTGGCGGCCGTGTCACCAAGGAAGACGCCGTGGGCGCCCAGGCCAAGGCTGCTGCCGTGGCTGCTCCCGCCGTGTCCATCCCCCTGGGTGACCGTCCGGAACAGCGCGTTCCCATGACCCGCCTGCGCGCCCGCATCGCCGAGCGCCTGCTGCAGTCCAAGAACGAAAACGCCATCCTCACCACCTTCAACGAAGTGAACATGGCTCCGGTCATGTCCCTGCGCAAGCAGTACGGCGACAAGTTCGAGAAGGAACATGGCGTGCGTCTGGGCTTCATGGGCTTCTTCGTCAAGGCTGCCGTGGCTGCCCTGAAGAAGTACCCGATCCTGAACGCCTCCGTGGATGGCAACGACATCGTCTATCACGGCTACATCGACATCGGTATCGCCGTGGGCTCCCCCCGCGGTCTGGTGGTGCCCATCCTGCGTGATGCCGACCAGATGTCCATCGCCGACATCGAGAAGAAGATTGCCGAATACGGCCAGAAGGCCAAGGACGGCAAGATCTCCATCGAAGAACTGACCGGTGGCACCTTCTCCATCTCCAACGGCGGCGTGTTCGGCTCCATGCTCTCCACCCCCATCATCAACCCGCCCCAGTCCGCGATCCTCGGCATCCATGCCACCAAGGACCGTGCCGTGGTCGAGAACGGTCAAGTGGTGGTGCGCCCCATCAACTACCTGGCCATGTCCTACGACCACCGCATCATCGACGGCCGCGAAGCCGTGCTGGGTCTGGTGACCATGAAGGAAGCCCTGGAAGATCCCGCCCGCCTGCTGCTCGGCGTTTAATGCGCATTGACTGACTGATCCAAGGAACGCAGAGCCGCGGGGCCACCAGCCTTCGCCCTCTGCGTTCTTTTTCATGAACGAAAGGTTCTGACCATGTCCAAACAATTCGACGTTCTCGTCATCGGCGGCGGCCCCGGCGGCTATGTGGCTGCCATCCGCGCCGCCCAACTGGGTTTCTCCGTCGCCTGTTGCGAATCCAACCCCTACGCCGATCCCAAGGGCGAGCCCCGCCTCGGCGGCACCTGCCTGAACGTGGGTTGCATTCCCTCCAAGGCCCTGCTGCACACCTCCCACTTGTTCGAAGAAGCTGGCCATACCTTCGCGGCCCAGGGCATCCAGGTGAGCGCACCGAAGATCGACGTGCCCACCATGATCGGCCGCAAGACCACCGTGGTGACCCAGCTCACCTCCGGTATCAAGGGCCTGTTCAAGAAGAACAAGGTCACCCAGCTCAACGGCCACGGCTCCTTCGTTGGCCAGGGCGGCGCCGGCTGGCAGGTCAAGGTCGGCGACGAAGTCGTCGAAGCCAAGCAGGTCATCGTTGCCACCGGCTCCAAGGCCCGCCATCTGCCCGGCGTCGCCGTGGACCAGAAGATCGTCATGGACAACGAAGGCGCCCTGGAACAACAGTCCGTGCCCAAGAAGCTGGCCATCATCGGTGCCGGCGTCATCGGTCTGGAGATGGGCTCCGTGTGGCGTCGCCTGGGTTCCGAAGTGACCATCCTGGAAGGCATGCCCGAGTTCCTCGCCGCCGCCGATCAGGACGTGGCCAAGGAAGCCCTCAAGCTGTTCACCAAACAGGGCCTCAACATCCAGATGGGCGTCAAGCTGGGCGAAACCAAGGTCAGCAAGAAGGGCGTTTCCATCGCCTACACCGACAAGGACGGCAAGGCCCAGAAGCTGGACGCCGACCGCCTGATCGTCTCCATCGGCCGTATCCCCAATACCGACGGCCTCAACGCTGAGAAGGTCGGCCTCAAGCTCAACGAGCGCGGCCAGATCGAAGTGGACGGCCACTGCCGCACCAACCTGCCCGGCGTCTGGGCGGTGGGCGACGTGGTGTCCGGCCCCATGCTGGCCCACAAGGCCATGGAAGAGGCCGTCATGGTGGCCGAACTGATGGCCGGCCAGGCCGGTCACTGCAACTTCGACACCATCCCCTTCGTCATCTACACCAGCCCCGAGATCGCCTGGGTCGGCAAGACCGAGCAGCAGCTCAAGGCCGATGGCGTTGCCTACAAGGCTGGCAAGATCCCCTTCCTGGCCAACGGCCGGGCCCTGGGCATGGGCGACCCCACCGGCTTCGTCAAGATGCTGGCCTGCGCCAAGACCGACCGCATCCTGGGCGTGCATATCATTGGCCCCAACGCTTCCGAACTGATTTCCGAAGCCGTGGTGGCCATGGAGTTCGGCGGTGCCTCCGAAGACCTGGCCCGCATCTGCCACGCCCACCCGACCCTGTCGGAAGCGGTGCACGAAGCGGCTCTGGCCTGCGACAAGCGGCCGCTTCATTTCTGAAGCGGGGCAGCCCCTGCACTCCTGATCAACCCGCTGCAGCCCGGCTTTTGCCGGGTTGAGGTGGGCTCCGAGAAGGAAAAGGCGAGGAAATTCCTCGCCTTTTTTTCGTTCACGATCTCGTTTCTCAATCGCAAATGCGCGTACGTATTGGCGCTTATACGTACGTGTGATAAAACCCCCGGGAAAGCAAAGGCATTCCGGGGACTTCCTGCCGAAGGCAGAAGCGGCCCCGGGTGACAAAGGAGCCGAAATGAAGCGCATCGTTCTGATTGCCGCCTGGTTACTGGCCAGCAGCAGCCTGCTGGCCCAGGAGGCCCGCCCCCTGTCCCGGGGGCAGACCCTCTACCTGCCCATCTACTCCCACATGCTCTACGGCAACGTCAGCAGCAAAGGGGGGGTTCCCCGGGTACTGCTGTCGGCCATGGTCAGCGTGCGCAACACCGATGCACGGCGCCCCATCCGGCTCCTCTCAGCCCGCTATCACGACACGGGGGGCAAGCTGCTGCGGGATTACCTGACGGTGCCGGTGACCATTCCCCCCATGGGCACCTACGAGCTGTTTGTCGAACTGCATGACGAGTCCGGTGGTTCCGGGGCCAATTTCATGATTGCCTGGGATGCTCCCCTGGCGGCCAATCCGCCCATGGTGGAGGCTCTCCATGCCAACCTGGATAGCGGCAAGGCCGTGATCCTCACCACCAACGCTGTGCCGGTCGTACCCGAGTGACGCCCCGCGGCCCCCAGATCAGCTACGTACTGCGACTGCTCTACCTGGCCATCGGCGGCCTGGTGGGGGTCCATGCTTTCGGCACCATTGGCTACCACCTGCTGACCGAAGGCAAGTATTCCTGGTTCGACTGTTTCTACATGACCTTCATCACCGTGGCCACCATCGGCTACGGCGAAATCATCGACATGTCCAACAACCCCGCAGCCCGCGTGCTGACGGTGGTGATCGGCATCCTGGGGGCGGGCACCCTGTCCCTGTTGTTCTCCGTGGTGACGGTGACGCTCCTGGAGACCGACCTGAACGGCACCCTGCGGAGAAAAAGAATGGAAAAAGTCATCAAGAAGCTCAAAGGCCACTACATCCTCTGCGGTTTTGGCCGGGTCGGGCGCAACGTCGCCCATGAGCTGGAATCCACCAACCGGCACTACGTGGCCATCGACGAAGACATCCACAAGCTCGAAGAGTACAAGGAGCGCAATCCCGGCCTGCTCTACCTGCAAGGGGATGCCAGCGATGACGACGTATTGCTGCGGGCCGACCTGGAGGATGCCAAGGGCGTCTTCGCCCTGACGGGGGACGATTCCCGCAACCTGATGATCATCATTACAGCCAAGCAGCTGAAGCCCGATGTGCGGGTGGTGGTGCGCTGCCAGGAAACACGCAACATCGAAAAGATGCGCAAGGCCGGCGCCGATGCCATCGTTTCCCCCAACTTCACCGGCGGCATGCGCATTGCCTCGGCCATGATCCGGCCCCACGTCGTTTCCTTCCTCGATGAAATGCTGAAGTCGGAAAAGCAGCTGCGGGTGGAGGAAGTGCCGGTGCCCAGCGCCTTCATTCCCAAGCCCCTGGGTACCCTGCAGCTGCGGGGGGCGGACTACGTGCTCCTGGCAGTGCGCCAGCGCAGCGGCGAGTGGGAATTCAATCCCCCCAAGGACACCCTCATCAAGCCGGGCTTTTTCCTCATCGCCATGGCCAGCCCCGCCGGACGCCTGGAAATCGAAGCCCTGCTCAACGAAAACCTGGGCTGAGCACCGTCAGGGCATTCCAGTCCATGGCCTTTTCCCCCTCGCTCCCGGCGTAATGGCCGGGCCTTCCCGGGGGCCATCATGTCAGGAGAGGACGGGCCGGAGCCGATGTTTTAAAATACGGCTCTTTTGGCCTCCGGCACCGGGTTGCTCCCGCCGCCGCGACGCTGCCCAACCCCCGCGCGTCTTCCGCGCCCCGACGGAAACTCCATGCCCCACCGCACCCTCAACGTTCCCGAGCGCGGCATGCTCGATGCCTACGAGGCCCTGTTGGCCTCCCGCGGATTTACCGCCGATGCGGCCCAGAAGGCCGCTGCCGAGCGCCTGCAGAAGCTCTACTACGAACTGCTGGCCTTCAAGGCCGCCCGCCGCAACAAGCTCTACAAGATGCTCAATTCCCGCTTGACCACGCCCAAGGGCGTCTATTTCTGGGGCGGGGTAGGGCGGGGCAAGAGCTTCCTCATGGATTGCTTCTACGATTCCGTGCCCTACAAGCGCAAGAAGCGCATCCACTTTCACGCCTTCATGCAGCAGGTGCACAAGGATCTGGAAAGCCTCAAGGGCGAAACCGATCCCCTGGCCATCCTGGCCGAGCGCATCGCTGGGGAAACCCGGGTGCTGTGCTTCGACGAATTCCACGTCTCCGACATCGCCGACGCCATGATCCTCGGCCGCCTGCTGGAAAAGCTCTTCGCCAAGGGCACGGTGCTGGTGATGACCTCCAATTACCCGCCGGAAAATCTCTACCCCAACGGCCTGCAGCGGCAGAATTTCCTGCCCACCATCGACCTGCTCAAGCGCCAGCTGGACGTGGTGCAGGTGGAAGCCGGCATCGACTACCGTCTGCGCACCCTGGAACAGGTGGAGATTTACCACTACCCGGCCGACGCCGCAGCCGAGGCCAAGATGGCCGACTATTTCCGCGAGCTGGCCGGCGGCGAAGGCCAGGCCGGGGGCAGCATCGAAGTGCTGGGCCGGGAGATTCCCGTGCTGCGCCGGGAAAAGGGCGTGCTGTGGATCGACTTCCAGGCCCTGTGCGACGGCCCCCGTTCCCAGAACGACTACCTGGAGCTGGCGCGGAGCTACCACACCGTGCTGGTCTCCCGTATTCCCCGCATGAACTCCACCCAGCGCGACATGGCCCGGCGCTTCACCTGGCTGGTGGATATCTTTTACGACTTCAAGGTCAAATTCATCGCCACCGCCGAATGCGAGCCGGAGGGCTTGTACACCGAAGGCACCCATGCCGGTGAGTTTTTTCGCACCGTCAGCCGCCTGGTGGAAATGCGTTCCCGGGATTACCTGGCCTTGCCCCATCTGGCTTGAGTTTTAGGGCGGTCCAGACGACACTGGCCTCAATGCCCGATTCATTTCCCACACCCGGCCGGAGGTTCTCCGTGAAGCGCCTGCTGCTTGCCCTGACCCTGTTCTGCTGCCTCCTCAGCGGCGCCCGTGCCCAGCAGGAGGTGGAAATCCTGCCCCTGCGCCACCGTACCGTGGATCAGGTCATCCCCGTCCTGCAGCCCATGCTGGAGCCCGGCGGGGCCGTTTCCGGCATGAACGGCCAGCTGGTCGTCAAGGCCAGCCGGCGCAACCGGGAACAGCTGAAGCAGATCCTTGACTCCATCGACACCCCGCCCCGCATGTTGCGTATCCGTATCAGCCAGAACCGGGAGATGGAAAGCAGCGGCCGCGACGTGGGTGTCTCCGGCAGTGTCAGCCTGGGCAACAGCGTGCGCCTCGTCCAGCCCGGCAATCCCGGCCCTGGCGGCACCGTGCAGGTCCAGCGCGGCAGCGACAGCCTTAACGGCCGGGTACTGGATACCCGCACTACCCGCAGCAGCAGCTCCGGGCAGATGGTCCAGGTCATGGAAGGCGGCCGGGCTTTCATCCAGGTGGGCCAATCCATTCCGGTGCCCATGCGCCAGGCCGTGGTCGGCCCCAATGGCGTGGTGGTTACCGACAGCACCGTGTACCGGGATATCGGCCAGGGCTTTTACGCCGAGCCCCGCCTGGCCGGCAACCGGGTCACCCTGGACATCAGCCCCCAGAACGACAGCCCCGGCAGCTATGGCCCGGGCAGCACCAATACCCAGCGGCTGAGCACCACCGTTTCCGGCCGTCTCGGCGAATGGATTCCCCTGGGCGGCACCGGCCAGGAAAGCAGCAGCCGGGACCGCGCCAATGCTGACCTCTCCACCCGGGACGTGCGGGACAACCGCAGCGTCTGGCTGCTGGTGGAAGAGGTCAAGTAGCCGCCCCGCCCTTTATTTCCGGCCCACCCGGCCGGAACGACAAACCAAGAAGAACATGAGCGATTTCACTTCCCACCCCTGCCGCCTGCCGCCGGAGCGGCTGTTCACTCCCTGCCCCCTGGCCCAGCTCGAATTCACCACCACCGACGAGCTGCCGGACCTGGCGGAGGAATTTGCCCATCCCCGGGCGGTGGAAGCCCTGCGCTTCGGCCTGGATGTGCGGCGTTCCGGCTACAACCTGTTTGTCCTCGGCGAGCCCGGCAGCGGCCGCCACGCCCTGGTCCGCCGGCTGCTGGAGACTGAATTCCGCCACCAGGAGCCGGGCGGCCCGGCGATGGACTGGTGCTACATCCACAACTTCCAGGAGGCCACCCGGCCCCGCCTACTCAAGGTGCCGGCCGGTCGCGGCAGCAAGCTGCGGGAGGACATGCAGGCCTTCGTCGCTGGCCTGGCCTCCGCTCTTACGGCCGCCTTCGAGAACGAGGACTACCGGCGCCGTCTCAACGCCCTGGAGGACGAGTCCAAAAAGCGGGAAGACCAGGCCCTGCGTACCCTCGGCCGGGAAGCCATGACCCAGGGCGTGGCCCTGCTGTCCACCGAAGAGGGTTACACCTTCGTTCCCGCCAAGAACGAGAACGAAACCATGAGCGAGGAGGAATACGATGCCTTGCCCAAGGAACGCCAGGACGCCCTGGATAAGATCATCGAAGGTTACGAGCCCCGCCTGCAGGATATCGTCCTGCAGTTCCCGCGCTGGAACCGGGAGTTGCAGGCCAAGATCAAGGACCTCTCCCGGGAGGCCCTGCGCCGGGCCGTGGGCCATGAGATCGAGGAACTCAAGCCGGCCTATGCCGACCTGCCGGAAGTCATCGCCTTCCTCGATGCGGTGCTGCACGACGTGGTGGAAACCGGCGACAACCTGCGGGAATCCCAGAAGAGCGACGGCGAGGTGGAAACCCTGTTGTTCTCCGGCAGCATTTCCCTGCAACGCTATCTGGTCAATCTGCTGGTGGACAACAACGGCACCGTCGGCCGGCCCGTGGTGCGGGAAAGCCTGCCTACCTTCCAGAACCTGCTGGGCCGGGTGGAACACACCGCCCACATGGGCATGTGGGTGTCCAACTTCACCCTGATCCGGGCCGGCGCCCTGCACCGCGCCAACGGTGGGGCCCTGGTGCTCGATGCCGGCAAGCTGCTGACCCAGCCCTACGCTTGGGAGGGCCTCAAGCGGGCCCTGCAGTCTGGCCGCCTGCGCCTGGAATCGCCGGAGGATCTGTTCGGCCTGCAAAGCACCCAGCAGCTCGAGCCGGAGCCCATGCCCCTGGACGTGAAGGTGGTGCTGGTGGGCGACCGCAGTACCTACTACCTGCTCTCCGAGATGGACCCGGAATTCGGTGCTCTTTTCAAGGTGGCCGCCGACCTGGAGAACGACGTTGCCCGGGAACCGGAAAACGCCGCCCTTTACGCCCGCCTGCTGGCCACCCTGGCCCGCCGGGACCGGCTCAAGGCTCTGACCCGCAATGCCGTGGCCTGGGCCATCGAGCAGGCGGCCCGCCTGGCGGAGGATTCCCGCAAGCTCACCACCCGCACCCGGGTGCTGGCCGACCTGCTGCGGGAGGCCGACTGGATGGCCGAGAAGGCCGGGGCCCCCCACATCGAGCGGGAACACCTGGCGGCGGCCCTGGCGGCCCAGATCCGGCGGGCCGACCGGGTTAAGGAAAAGCAGCAGGAGGCTATCCTCAACGACGAACTGATGATTGCCACCGAAGGTTGCGAGATCGGCCAGATCAACGGCCTGGCGGCCATCGACATGGGCCAGCTGAGCTTCGCTCACCCCATGCGTATCACTGCCGCCGTTCGCATGGGCGACGGCGATGTCATGGATATCGAGCGGGAAACGGAACTGGGTGGCCCCCTGCACAGCAAGGGCATGCTCATCCTCTCCGGTTTCCTCTCCAACCGCTTCGGCCGGGTGGTGCCCCTCTCGGTCAATGCCAGCCTGGTCTTTGAGCAATCCTACGGCGAGGTCGACGGCGACAGCGCCTCCCTGGCCGAGTTGTGCGTGCTGCAATCCGCCATCGGCCTGCTGCCCCTGCGCCAGTCCCTGGCCATGACCGGCTCGGTGAACCAGCTCGGCAAGGTGCAGCCCATCGGCGCGGTGAACGAAAAGATCGAAGGCTTTTTCGACGTTTGCCAGGCCCGGGGCCTGAACGGCGAGCAGGGGGTGATCATTCCCCAGGCCAATGCGCCCCATCTCATGCTGCGGGCCGATGTGGTGGAGGCGGTGCGCCAGGGGCGCTTCCACATTTTCGCCGTGACCCATGTGGACCAGGCCATGGAGTTGCTGACTGGCGTTTCCGCCGGCACGCCCGATGCCAAGGGCGAGGTGGCCGAGGATTCGGTGAATGGCCGGATCATGGCCCAGCTGCTGGAACTGGCCCAGCAACGCCACGGCCCGGCAGAAAAGCCCAAGGCCCCCCGCAAGAGCAAGGCCAAGGAAGCCGCACCAGCCCACCCGGCCAAGGAGCCGGTGCAGGATGTCAGCGGCCGGCCCGAAGCCGGGGAGGGCGGCAACGCCGCCTGAGGCCATGCGCGGGCCAGGGGAACAGCAGACGGCGGCGCCCACGGCAAAGGTGGCCATGGGGGCCGCCGCAACGGCAACTGGTGCTGGGGCCAATGGGGCTGCCAGAGGGGCAGGCGATACCGCTGCCGCTCAGGAATCCTCCCCGCCGGCGCCTGGCGACAGGCTGGCTGCCGCCCCTTCCTCGACGGCGCCTCCCGACGCTTCCCGCAACGCTAATGACACTAGCGGCTCCACCGGCCCCAGCGGCCCCACCGGCCCCACCCGTCCCGTTACCCCCGCCGAGCTGTTCGAGGCGGCGGAGGTCACGCTCCACACCTCGGCCCTGGTGCGGGGGCTGCTCATGGTGGTGGGCAGTCTGTGCGTGCTGCTCGGCATCATCGGCCTCTTCCTGCCCTTGATGCCCACCACGCCCTTCATGCTCCTGGCTGCCGCCTGCTATGCCCGGGCCTCCAGCCGGTTCTACGGCTGGCTCATCACCCATCGCCTGTTCGGCCCGCCCATCCTGGAATGGCGCCGTCACCGGGCCATTCCCTACCGGGCCAAGCAGGCCGCGGTGTTGCTCATGGCCATCAGCTTTTCCACCTCCATCCTGCTGGTAGTCCGCAACCCCTGGTGGCAGGCAGGGCTGGCGCTTTTTGCCCTGCTCATGTGCGGCTGGTTGTGGCGTCTGCCCTCCCGGGATGCCCCCGGCCGCTCCCCTCCCGCTTCCTGATTGTTCCCTGCCTCGCTGCGTTCACCGTCCCTGCGACGCGCAGGACCTTGATTGCCTCTGGCTATCTTCGTCATGGGGGTAATTCATTGGACCGCCCTCGTCGCCTTTCCTACCATGGCTAAGTCATCATCGCTTGTAGAGAAAGGAGTTCGCCATGGCCCAACTGCTGAACAACGCCCGCACGGCCCTTGCGGACCTGTGGGCCGATGCGGTGTGGGAGGAATGGGCATCGGCCCTGCCCGGTGCCATCGCGCCCGCCGATCCTGCTCCTCCCGCAATGGACCGGAAACTGTCCTAGTAGTGCCCGGTTCCGGCGGCCTGGGCTACACTGGCCGGCAATATTGCAAGGTCATGTTCATTGCCGCGCCATGCGCCTTCCCGCCATCTATTCTCCCCACCCGGAACTGGCTCCCTGGATTCACCACATCCTGGTCATGTCGCTGGACGGCAGTCTTTCCTGTCTGCCCTCCGCCCTGAGTCCCAACCTGCTGCTGTTTGTCCGCGGCGGCACCGCCTTGCCCCAGGCCGACGGCAGCTATCGGGCAGTGCCCCGGGCCAGTCTCATCGGCCCCTATCTCACGCCGCGGGTATCCCGGGCCCTTCCCGGCTCGGTGTTCCTGACCGTGATGTTCCGCCCGGGCTTCCTGGCCGAGGCGCTGGGGCCCAGCGTGGTCGAACTGCGGGACCGCATCGTGCCTCTGGACGAGGTGTTGCCTCCGGCACTGGTGGGGCAGATGCTGGCGTCGGTGGATGACAGCGAGTCCGCCGATGACTGGGCCGCGGCCGTACAGGGGCTGTTGCGCCAGTGCTTGCGTCCCCGCCGCAACCCGGAGCGGCTGGCCGACCTGCTGGAAGCCTCCACTCATCTTTTTTCGCCGGCCCGTGACATTGCCGCCCATATGGGGATCAGCCTGCGTCACCTGGAGCGCCGGGTTGCCCACGGCTATGGCGCCAACCTGCGGGAGCTGCGGCGGGTGGCCCGCTTCGGCTTTTCTCTGGCGCGTCTCCAGGCCCAGCCTCTCGAGCGGGGGGCGCTGACCCGCATCGCCCAGGACTTCGGCTATTACGATCAGGCCCACATGGACCGGGACTACCGGGAAATGGCCGGCCTGCCGCCGGGGGAGCTGCTGCGGGCCGTTTCCAGCGGGGAGCCGGGTTACTGGTGGTGCCGTTTCGGGCAACGGGATTTCCGCGACCTCTTCCTGCCCGGCGATGTCGACTCCGTACAAGCCAGACTGTTCGCCCCTGCCTAGACTCCCCACCGTTTCCCTTTCCTGGAGAAAACGGTGCAACACGCTCCCACCCTGTACGGCGACGGTTATCTGCTGACCCAGGTCGACACCCTGACCGAAGCGGTACGCAGCAACAGCCTCTGGTATCTCAGTTTCGGCCTGGCCTGCTGCGCCGTGGAAATGATCCACGCCGCCGCCTCCCGCTACGACATGGACCGCTTCGGCATGATGCCCCGGGCCAGCCCGCGCCAGGCGGACCTGATGATCGTTGCCGGTACCGTCACCAACAAGATGGCCCCGGCCCTGCGCAAGCTCTACGATCAGATGGCCGAGCCCCGCTACGTCATCTCCATGGGCTCCTGCGCCAACGGCGGCGGCTTCTACCACTACTCCTATTCGGTGGTGCGGGGCTGCGATCGCATCATCCCGGTGGATATCTACGTCCCCGGTTGCCCACCCACCGCCGAGGCCCTGCTGTACGGCCTGACCCAGTTGCAGAACCTCGTGCAGCGGCGCAAGCGCCTGATCCACCGGGGGCAGCAGGCCCCGCTGGCGGCCGACTAAAGGCGATCCGGCCGCTCAAGGTGTATCGATTGCCGCCGATGATTCCGACCTACAGCGCCACTCCGCACAGGGCCAGCACACTGTGGATACCGGGGCTCAGGTGCTTGTCCCGGTGCAGCACTACCTGGAACGCCCGCTCCAGGTTGAGAAAAGGCGTCGCTACCGGCGCCAGCCAGCCGGCCTCGAAGGCATCCTGCAATTCCAGCCGGGAGAGACAACCCAGGCCCAGGCCGTGGCGCACCGACTGGCGGATGGCCTCCGGCTGCTCCAGTTCCAGGGCCACCCGGGGCGTCAGGGTGGCATTGGCCAAGGCCCGGTCGAAGACCTCCCGAGTGCCCGATCCCCGTTCCCGCAGCACCCAGGCGGCGTCGCCCAGCTCCGCCGGGGTGGCGGTGCCGTGGGCCAATGGATGGCCGGCCGCGGCGAAAACCTGCAGCCGGTCCTGCCGCCAGGCAAAGCGTTGCAGCCGCGGCTCCTGCACCGGACCTTCGACGAAGCCGATATCAATGCGGAAGGCCAGCAGGTCCGCCACCACCTGTTCCGTATTGCGCAGGGAAAGCTGTAGCCGGCCCCGAGGGTGGCGTTCCGCCACTTCGGCCATGAGGGTCGGCAGCAGGTGGTTGCCGATGGTCAGACTGGCCCCCAGGTGCAGATCGAAGGCGCTCTGGCCGCCCTGGGCCGAGGCTTCCAACTCCCGCACCCGATCCAGGATTTCCTGAGCCTGGGGCAGCAGTTGGCGCCCTGCTTCGTTGAGCAGGAGCTGGCGGCCCACCCGGTCGAAAAGCTGCACCGAGAGCTGTCGTTCCAGGTCTGCCAGGGCCATGCTGGCAGCGGACTGGGTCAGGGCCACGGCCTCGGCTGCCCGGGTGACGTGGCCGTGGCTGGCCACCGCGACAAACACTTCCAGCTGGCGCAGGGTGGTTTTCATTTGTTTGGCTGATTGAAGATATAAAAATTATCGGTTTTACGGATTATAGGTCCGGCCGTTAAGGTTCGCCCTGTCGTCTTGAGGCAGGGAACAACCATGGTGAAGATGAGCAATGCAGCCGGATGTGGGGCCACTTCCTGGCCGGGCCTGGCCCTGGCCGCCGGCATTGGTGCCGGTGCGCTGGCGTTGGCCCAGGGCGGTCTGGGGCATTACGGCCTGGGTTCCCTGACCCTGGCCATTCTCATTGGTGCCGTGCTGGGCAATCTGCGGCCGTCCTTCGGGGTGGGGCATTGGCGTCCGGGCCTAATGGTGGCCCAGCGCCATTGCCTGCGGGTCGGGGTGGCCCTCTACGGCTTCAATCTCAGCTTTCAGCAGCTGGTGCAGGTGGGCCTGTCCGGGTTATGGGTGGACGTGGCCCTGGTGCTCAGTACCCTGGCGGTGGGCTGGCTCATCGGCAACCGCCTGCTGGGGCTGGATCGGGAGACGGTGTTGCTTACCTCTGCCGGCAGTGCCATCTGCGGTGCGGCGGCGGTGGTGGCGACGGTGCCGGTATTGCGCCTCGATGCCGAGGACGCAGCGGAAAAGAGCGCCGTGGCGGTGGGCAGCGTGGTGCTCTTCGGTTCCCTGGCCATGGTGGTCTATCCGCTGCTGCACGCCTGGGGCGGCTTGGGGGCTCTGGATTTTGGCGTCTATGTTGGCTCCACCGTGCATGAGGTGGCCCAGGTGGTGGCCATCGGCAGCGGCCTGGGGGAGGCGGTGGCCCATCATGCGGTAGTGGCCAAGATGCTGCGGGTGATGCTCCTGGTGCCCTTTCTTCTGATATTGGGTAGCCGGGTGGCACAACGGCAACGGGGGCGCGCAGCGGCTGGGGCTGGCCGGGACGAGGTGCCGGCGGCGCCCCTGGCAGTGCCCTGGTTCGCCCTGATGTTCATCGTGCTGGCCGGGGTCAATTCCCTTGCGTTGCTGCCCCCATGGCTGGTGTCGGCGCTGCGTTTGCTGGGTGGCCTACTGCTCACCGCCGCCATGGCCGCCCTGGGGGTGGAAACCACCCTGGCACGGATGCGGCGGGCCGGGCTCAAGCCCTTATTGCTGGGAGCCGGCCTCTTTATCCATCTGGTGGTAGGTGGAGCGTTGCTGAACAGGCTCCTGGGCGGCGCCTGAGGGGGCGTCAGGCTGCCGGGGCCGTCCGGCGCCGGTAGATCAATCCGGCCGCCAGGGTCAGCAGGCCGCAGGCCACCAGGGTGGGGCGGATGCCTACCTGATGGGCGATGCTGCCCACCAGCAGGCTGCCCAGGGGCGCCACGCCAAGGAAGGCCATGGAAAAGATGGCCATCACCCGGCCCCGGTAGGCGTTATCCACCCGGGTCTGGATCAGGGTGTTGCTGCCGGCGATGGTGATGATGATGCAAAAGCCGATGCCCATGATGATGGGGAAGGCCACGCCCAGCGCGGGGCTCAGAGCAAAGCAGGCGAGGGCGGCGCCCACCGCCGGGGCGGCCAGGGCCACCTTGGCCTCCAGCCCGTCGGTATCGCGGCGGCTGGCGAGAAAGAAGCTGGCCATCAGGGAGCCAGCCCCGGCACAGCCCATGAGCAGGCCGAACGTCCCCGCGTTACCGTCGAAAATCTCCCGGGCGAAAAGGGGCATCATCACCGCGTAGGGCGTGGCAAAAAAGCTGACGCAGGAAACCAACAGCAGGGAACGGCGAATGTCGCGGTGCTGGCTGATGTAGCGGATGCCGTCCCGCAGGGCATCCAGCGCCGGCGCTGGCCGGCCACGGCCCTGGGCCGGCAGGCGGATGGCCGAGAGGGCCAGCAGCACCGCCAAGTAGGAAAGAGCGTTGAGCAGGAAGCACACCGCCTCCCCCATCAGCACCACCAGATACCCCGCCAGGGCCGGGCCGACGAAGCGGGCCGCGTTCATGAGGAAGGAATTGAGGGCGATGGCGTTGGGCAGATCTTCCTTGTCATCCACCAGCTGCACCGCGATGGCCTGCCGCGCCGGCACATCCAGAGCATTGATGCAGCCCAGGCAGAGGGCCATGAAAATCAGCAACCCCGGCGTGAGCCACTCCATCCAGGCCAGCACCGCCAGCACCAGCGCCTGCACCATGGAAAGGCTCTGGCTCAGCAGAAGCAGGCGCCGCCGGTCCACCCGGTCCGTCCATACCCCGGCGAAGGCGGAAAAAAAGAGGATGGGAATCTGGCTGGCAAAGCCCACGCTGCCCAGCACGAAAGCCGAATTGGAAAGCCGGTAAGCCAGCCAGGCCATGGCGATCTGCTGCATCCACGTCCCCGCCAGGGAAATCAGCTGGCCGACGAAATAGAGCCGGTAATTGCGGGAATTGAGGGCGCGGAGAAAGGCAGGCATGGCGGGGCGTCAGGAGAGCGTGCCCGACATGCTAACGAAAAGGGGCGGGGGAGGTTGTGACGAATGGTAAAGCGGGAGGCTGAGGCAGAACTGGTCAGTTTGGATCAGAGGGGAGCTTGGAATGTAGAGCTAACGTTGAGCTAACCGGCGTCCTACAGCAAGCGAAGCTTGCTGGCGGAGCGTCCCTCCCGAAGCGATTGCTAGGCGTGCAACTCATGATTGAGGCTCCTAGTTGGACGGCGTAAGCGCCGACCAAGACACTCTCGCGTATGTTCCGTCGCCTTTTGATAACCGCTTACGTTCAATGAAGCGGCCCTCGAATTCAAATCCTGCACTGACCTTGATTACCAATAGCCGATTGAAATTTCCAGCTCGCTTGACTTGAACTTGACCACCGTCCTTTTCCGGCGAGATCGTCTTTATTTCAACAAAGTCGTTTCCAAGTCTGCCATCTGAGCCTTTGGTGTGTGGTTTGTGCCGCTTGATACCGTAAGTGACTTCTGCATATAACTCACCAAGCTCGCCCCATATTTGCAAATATCGTCCAGTAAGAGTGTGGTACGACTTTGCACAATTAACTAGGTTTTCGAATATCTCAACAAGTTCCGGGTCTTGGGCGTGCGTTGCAGGCAACTCATTTTCATTTAGTGGTTGCCACTCCCAAGGGTTGTACCCACAAGCGGCGGCATCTGCTATTTGCTCTGAGCTATAGCCTTCATTGTGCATGTCGTGCAGAAAGTCCCAGTCGCTCATATGTTCCCTTTGCCTTGTATGTTCATTCCACCGATTCCATAAAAGAATCGGAGTAATCGCGGGGGTTTATGCCCCGGCGGGTTTTGGGGTGTGGCAGCTCGTTGAAGCCTGGGGTCATGAACCCGTACGTTAGCGTTGAGCGCCACGCCTGCTTGTCTTTTAACCCGAACAGTTGCTGGGGCCATGAGCCCGGATTTGCAATGCAGGGTGGCTGACATGATAAATGAATCATTTGTAGGAATCGATGTATCGAAAGCCTGGCTCGATGTGGGCTTCGTTGCTGCCGGCAGTGCTGAACGGCTGGCGCATGACGAGGTGGGGATAGCGGGCTTGTGCAAACGCCTGTGCGAGCAGCCTCCCACCTTAGTGGTGATGGAAGCGACGGGTGGGCTTGAGACAGCCCTGGCCAGCGCACTGGTGGCGGCCGGTGTGCCAGTAGCCGTGGTCAATCCTCGGCAGGTACGGGACTACGCCAAGGCGTGTGGGCGACTGGCCAAGACCGACCGGATTGATGCCCTGATTCTGGCTGCTTTTGCGCAAGCGATCCGGCAGCAGGTGCGAGTTCTGAAGGATGAAGAGACACAAGCCCTGGCCGCGCTGCTGGCACGGCGGCGCCAGCTCATCGACATGCGTGTGCAGGAAAAGCTGCGGCTGGATCGGGCGGAGGTAGTGCAGCGGACGAGTTTGAAGGAACACATTGCCTGGCTCGATGAACGCATTGCTGCACTGGATATTGATCTGACGCATCGCCTGCGGACGAGCGAGGTCTGGCGAGAGAAAGACGATCTGCTGCAAGCCATTCCAGGGGTAGGCAAAGTGACGCGCATGACTTTGCTGGCGGAATTGCCCGAACTCGGAAAGCTGGACCGTAAGGAAATTGCAGCACTGGCGGGGCTCGCACCGTTCAATCGTGACAGCGGCAAACATCGTGGCGAGCGTGTGATCTGGGGTGGTAGGGCGCAGGTACGTCAGGTGCTCTACATGGCTGCTTTGTCAGCTACGCGCAGCAACCCACCAATCCGGGAGTTTTATCAGCACCTCTGTGCACAAGGCAAACCGAAGAAGGTGGCGCTGACCGCCTGCATGCGCAAACTGCTGACTGTGATGAATGCCGTAGTCAAAAACAACACGCCCTGGTGCGCTTCAGGGCTTGACCTTCAACACAGTTGCTAACGTTTTAGGTAAGGGGCGGCCCGCTTGCGGGACGTCCAGTGACTGAAGGGAACGGCCTTGACCGTAATGTTAGCCGCAAGTGCCAGCATACGATGCCTCGGACTTTAGATATGCGGAAGGGATAAACCCTGTGGATTGAGCAGCCACCAAGTCGTCGAGTGATGCCTCAGGAACTACCTGAAACGTAACTTCAAATGGGATTGCTTCAAAACCCTCCGGTGGTTCGGAGATAACTTGATGAGTTGGTGGTGTGCGCAAAACCCAGACATTTGACGGGGTAACACCTTCAAAAATACAGGCTTCAGATAGTAAGGAGCGGAGGAGGTGAAAATGATAAAACTCCTCGGGTTTTGATTCGGCAAGCCACGCCATCCATTGGCCGAGAGCGTTGAAGCCTTGAGTGTTTGAACAAACAACCACTTCGTCAGGGTGGATGAGTACGCAAACGCGCGTGCCTTCGATATGCAGAGGGTGGCTCATTGCAGGTGGCTAACGTGAAGTAGACGGCAAAACTGCCATATAAGCCGTTGGAACGCCGTATAAGCCGGAAAACGCGGCAGCCTGGGATGCTGGCCGATGGAGGCTTTCGCCAGATCGGAGGCAATATTCAAGGAGATAGATGGCGGGCATACACGGCGCTCGTTCAATGTCGCGTTGATTTTGCCAGTCGTCCAGCCAAATGTCATGCGAGCAATCCTTGCGACTGCTTGCACATGGAAAAGGCCCGGGGCAATGCCTCCGGGCCTTGGCATAAAGCGCCCCCGCCAACCGCCCGGGTGAGCGGCACCGGGGTAGAGCGCCTTAGTTCAGATCGAAGCGGTCGGCGTTCATCACCTTGGTCCAGGCGGCGATGAAATCGCGGACGAACTTCTCCTGGTTGTCGTCCTGGGCGTAGACCTCGGCGTAGGCGCGCAGGACCGAGTTGGAGCCGAAGACCAGGTCGGCCCGGGTGGCGGTGAACTTGGTGGCGCCGCTGTGGCGATCGATGATGGCGTAGCTGTTGCGGCCCGTGGGTTTCCAGGTGTAGGCCATGTCGGTCAGATTGACGAAGAAGTCGTTGCTGAGCACGCCGACCCGCTCGGTGAACACGCCGTGCTGGCTGCCGCCGTGGTTGGCGCCGAGGACGCGCAGGCCGCCGACCAACACGGTCATCTCGCTGGCGGTGAGGCGCAGCAGTTGGGCCTTGTCGAGCATCATTTCTTCCGGCGTCACCACGTAGTGGGTCTTCTGCCAGTTGCGGAAGCCGTCGGCCAGGGGTTCGAGCACCTCGAAGGACTCCACGTCGGTCATGGCCTGGGTGGCGTCGCCCCGGCCCGGGGCGAAGGGCACTTCGACCGGGAAGCCGACGGCCTTGGCGGCCTGTTCCACGCCCACGTTGCCGGCCAGGATGATGACGTCGGCGACGCTGGCGCCGGTATCCAAGGCGATCTTTTCATAGACAGCCAGCACCTTGGCCAGGCGGGCCGGTTCGTTGCCTTCCCAGTCCTTCTGGGGCGCCAGGCGGATGCGGGCGCCGTTGGCGCCGCCCCGCTTGTCGGAGCCCCGGTAGGTGCGGGCGCTGTCCCAGGCGGTGGCCACCATTTCGCCGATGGAGAGGCCGGCGGCAGCGATCTTGGCCTTCACCGCGGCCACGTCGTAGTCCTTACGACCAGCGGGGATGGGGTCCTGCCAGATCAGGTCTTCCTGGGGTACATCCGGGCCGAAGTAGCGGGCCTTGGGGCCCATGTCCCGGTGGGTCAGCTTGAACCAGGCCCGGGCGAAGGTCTCGGAGAAATAGGCCTGGTCGTCGCGGAAGCGCTCGGCGATCTTGCGGTATTCCGGGTCGAACTTGAGGGCCATGTCGGCGTCGGTCATGATGGGCTTGCAGCGGATGGTGGGGTCTTCCACATCCACCGGCATGTCCTCTTCCTTGATGTTGATGGGCTCCCACTGGTGGGCGCCGGCTGGGGACTTCTGCAGCCACCAGTCGTAGCCGAGCAGCAGCTTGAAGTAGCCGTTGTCCCACTGGGTGGGGTTGGTGGTCCAGGCGCCTTCGATGCCGCTGGTCACGGTGTTGCGGCCGATGCCGCGGCTGGTGTGGTTGTTCCAGCCCAGGCCCTGTTCATCCAGCTCGGCGCCTTCCGGGGCGGGGCCCAGGTTGGCGGCGCTGCCGTTGCCGTGGGCCTTGCCGACGGTGTGGCCGCCGGCGGTGAGGGCCACGGTTTCTTCATCGTTCATGGCCATGCGGGCAAAGGTGGTGCGCATGTCCCGGGCGGTCTTCAAGGGATCGGGCTTGCCGTCCACGCCTTCGGGATTGACATAGATGAGGCCCATCATGACGGCGGCCAGGGGGTTTTCCAGGTCCCGCTCGCCGGAGTAGCGGCTGCCTTCGGCGCCGGTGGGGGCCAGCCATTCCTTCTCGGAACCCCAGTAGATGTCCTTTTCCGGGTGCCAGATGTCTTCCCGGCCGAAGGCGAAGCCGAAGGTCTTCAGACCCATGGATTCATAGGCCATGTTGCCGGCCAGGATCATCAGGTCGGCCCAGCTGATCTTGTTGCCGTACTTTTTCTTGATCGGCCACAGCAGGCGGCGGGCCTTGTCCAGGTTGGCGTTGTCGGGCCAGGAATTGAGGGGGGCGAAACGCTGGTTGCCGGTGCCGGCGCCGCCCCGGCCGTCGGCGATGCGGTAGGTGCCGGCGGAGTGCCAGGCCATGCGGATCATGAGGCCGCCGTAGTGGCCCCAGTCGGCGGGCCACCAGGGCTGGCTGTCGGTCATGAGGGCCTTGAGGTCGTTCTTCAGGGCGGCCACATCCAGCTTCTTCAGTTCTTCACGGTAGTTGAAGCCGGCACCCATGGGATTGGTCTTGGCATCGTGCTGGTGCAGGATGTCCAGGTTCAGGGCCTTGGGCCACCATTGCATGGTCTGGCTGCCGGCGGTGGTCTGGGCACCGTGCATGACCGGGCATTGGCCAGCGGGCGCGGTTTGATTCGTGTCGTTTGCCATTTTTTCCTCCTTGGGTGAACCGTTGATGATCGGATATGAGGCAGTCTAGTGAATCGGCTGTAATTATTAAAATTGATTAATTGAATATTCGAAATAGCCAATGGCTATGGTGATGGGTGGCGGAAAAAGCGACTGCCCGGGCCGACCTGTCCGGGCAGTATAGTCCGCCGCCCAAAAAGAAAACGGCCGCATCGCTGCGGCCGTTTTGGCGTCTGCAACCGGCGGCATCAGGGCCGCCAGGGGATTGCCGGGAACCGGCCTTACACCTTGACGAACAGGGTCACCAGGGGCTCGTCGCCCACCTGGCAGCTCCAGTGGCCGTGCACCTTGGGATCGAAGGTGGCGCCGGCGGGCAGGGTGTCGGCGGAGTAGAAGTGCTGGCCGGCCTTGAAGTTGCGGCTGCTGCCGTCCTGCAGGCCGATCTTCATTTCGCCGCCGAGGACGAACAGCCATTGCTCTTCGGTGGTGCAGTGGAACTGGCTGCGGAAACCCACCGGGCTCTGGCGGAACTGGCAGGCCTTGGCCGGGGTGAGGGCGGAGAGCATGGCCTGGGGCGTGCCTTCGCTGAGGGGAACCTGCTCCTCCCGGAACTTGGCGTAGCCGTCGGTATCGGTGAACAGGACGACTTTGGTGAAGGTGCTCATGGGGTCTCTCCAGGGGATGTCTTGGGGCGGTGAAAGTAGGGCAGCAGGGCCTTGGCGGCTTCGACGCGAATCTCCGTCCGGGCGTTGCCATCGTTCATGAGGGCGAGGAGAAAGTCCTTCGGGTCCGCATAGGCCGCGACCTGCTGCAAGGGCTTTTCTGCTTCGCGCTGTGCAGCCAGGGCAGCGGCATCCGCAGCCGCCGCCACCTTGGCCGCAGTAGCAGCCGTGGCGCTTTGCAGGGCGGCCTGGCTATGGGCGAATTCGGCCGCGGAAATGGCGGTGCAGCCCGCCAGCAGGTCGGCCTGGGCCTCGTCTCCGGGCGGCATTTCCAGCCAGGGCTCATCCCGGAAGAGGCCGCCCAGGTTAGGGTCGATGAAGGCGGACCAGCGTTCAGCGGCACCGATGCGGGCGGGAATGACAGGTACGGCCGAAATGGCCGCCAGGCTGCCTTCCCCCGGAAAGAACATCAGGGCCGTATCGGGAAGTTCGGACAAATACTGGGCTCTCAGGGCCTGCCACCAGGCCTGGGCCTCGGCCACGGGGATGGTGGCTGCCAGGGAAAGCCACAGCTGGTAGCCGCAGACCCCGTCAATGGCCAGGGCCGGGCGGGGCAGCCCCAGGGTGTCGGTGAGGGTGGCGAGGAGGGCGGCCGCGCTGTCCCAATCCCGGGCGCGGCTGAAGCCGATGACCAGGGTGCGGGTACTGCCCGCCGCATCGGCGCACAGGGTCAGGCCGGCGTCGCCACAGGCCACGGCTTGTTGCAGGCTTTCTGCCGTCCAGGCGGGGGCCGCCGGCAGCAGGAAGAGGCGTTGCAGTTGGGCGAACAATCGTTGCATGGCGGTGGGCAAACCTCAGAAGTCGTAACGCAGGGCGGCGGTCATGAAGGCGTTATCGTAACGGGAATGGCCCGAACTGCGGCTATCCAGGGAGACCCGGGCAGAGAGGCGCGGGCTCAACTTGGCCCGGTAGAGCAGGCTGTTGATGCGGATGTCGGCGCCCGGCAGCAGGGCTTCGTCGATATTCACCCGGGCGTGGCCCAGCAGCAGGCTCTGGTCTTTCAGGCCGTACACGCCCAGATCGAACAGGGCGGTGAGGCGGGCCGAGGCGGTGCCGGCCAGGGCGCTGACCCGGTCTTCTTCCGGGTACAGGTAGGGCAGGATGACGAATTCGGGAAAACCGCCCCAGTTGCCGTAGGCGGTGACGGTGCGCTCGTTGCCGCCAAAGCGGTTCACCGCCAGGCCCAGGCTGATGCCGCTGGGGGCGTGGGCCAGGGTGCCCTTGAGGCCCTTGAGGCTGTAACTGGCATTGAGGCCATGGCGGGCCAGGTAATCCTTGAAGGCGCCCACTTCACTGACCCGGTAGGCCTGGGCCTCCAGCACTGCTGTCAGGTTCGGGCTGAGGGGCTGCTTCCAGCGGCCGTCGGCGTAGAGGCTGTGCAGGGTGTCGATGCCGTAGTAGTTCCACAGCTGCAGCCGGTGGGTGTTCTCATAGACCAGGCCGGTCATCCACACCCCGTGCTGGCCCACCAGGGGGGAAAGGTCGGCGGTGTCCCCGGCCCGGGCGTCCGGCGTGCCGTCGGGCCGGGTCATCAGGGAGAGGTAGGCTTGCCGCGACATGCTGTTGAAGCGGGAATAGCTGCCCAGGCTGTCCAGCCCCGACATCTTGCCCACGTAGGCGGCGGTCAGGGTGGTATGCGGCAGATCCCGGTTGATCAGGGTGTAGGCCTCGTAGAGGTTGGGGATGATGCGGTATTCGTAGCTGTTGATGAGGGGCGAGAAAATTTCCTGACGCCCCAGCACCAGTTCCGTGCGGCCTGCCGAGAGCCTGAGCTGGGCCTCGCCGAGCAGGGAGTAGGGGCGCTTGTCCAGGTCGAACATGTAGGCATCGGTCTGACGCGGATTGGCGTTGCGCAGGCCCAGATCCTGGCTGGTGTAGAGGGCGCCGCGAAAGCGCAGGCCGTAGTACTCCCCCGTCTCCAGGCCGAGCTTGCCGCCTACCCCGAGGGTGCCCTGGTTGGGGCGTCCGCCCTTCTTGTCGTCCGCCACCACCATGATCTTGGCGTAGCCGAAGGCACTGCTGCCCAGCAGGGCTTGACCCAGGTCGTCCCCGGCGCGGGCAGTGGGAGCGAAGGGGCTGAGGCTGCCCAGGGCCAGCACGACGCTGCCCAGGCGCTTGGCAAGCGGCGCACGCCGGGGGGACGCCATGGTGGCAGTCTCGCCAGAAGGGGCGTCGGTGGGCCGGCTGCCGTGGCGGCAGCGCTTGATCAAGTGCTTCATGCTCCGGGTCACAGGGGCGTCTGGTCGGCCGCAACGCGGTTGCGGCCCTGGTGCTTGGCCGCATAGAGGGCCCGGTCGGCCCGGGCCATCATGTGCTTGGCATCGTCCCCCGTCTGGTAGCCGGTAATGCCGAAGCTGGCGGTGATGTGTTCCACCTCGGGAAAGACATGATCCTGGATCAGGTGGCGCAGGCCTTCCGCCTGCAGCATGGCGCCCAGGGCATCGGTGTTGGGGCAGAGAATGAGGAATTCCTCGCCGCCCCAGCGGCCCACGATGTCGGTTTCCCGGGTATGGGCCCGCAGCAGGGCAGCGATTTCCACCAGGATGCGATCCCCTACCGGATGGCCATGGGTGTCGTTCACCGCCTTGAAGTGGTCCACATCCAGCAGCACCACGGCGAAGGGGTGGCCGAAGCGTTCCGTGCGGCGGATTTCGTTGTCGAAGGCTTCGTCCAGCTTGTTGCGGTTGAACAACCCGGTCAGCTTGTCGGTGATGGAGAGGCGGGCCAACTCCCGGTTGAGGCTTCCCAGCTCCCGGTTCAGGGCCGTCAGCTTGCGGTTCCAGTACAGCGCCAGCAGCAGGAGCAGGGCGGCCCCCAGGCTGATTTTCCAGATCAGGCTGTAATCCACGCCCTTCTGCACCTGGATCGCCACATGCTTGTTGGAGATGGCATCCCGTTCCTGGGGCGTCAGGGTGCGCACCCCCTTGTCCAGTATGTCCCGCAGCAGGGGCTCGGATTTGAGCACGCCGATGCGCAGCTGGTTGGTGAGGTGGGGCACCTGGCCGGCGATCTTCAGGTTGAAGAGGCCTTCCTTCTTGATGGCGTAGGCGGCGACGATGAGGGAGCGGATGGTCATGTCCGCCTGCCGGGACGAGACCAGGGAAACCGACTGGTCTTCGCTGTCGGTGAGAATCAGCTTGAGGCTGGGATAGTCCTGGCGGATGCGCTCGGCCACCATGGTGCCCCGGGGCAGGGCGACGCTTTCATCCCGCAGATTTTCCGGCGCGGCGACGAAGGGGTGCTCTTCCCGGGTGATGATCACATTGGGGTCGGAGAAGATGGGGGCCGTGAAGTTCAGCCATTTGTCCCGCACCGGCGTCTGGTTGAGAAAGCTCATGATCTGGCAGCGCCCGGCCTTGGAGGCGACCAGGCTTTCATCCCAGGTCTTGACCGGGTAAAGCGCAATCTTCAGGCCCACCCGCTGGGCCACCAGCTGTACCAGATCGGCGGCGATGCCTTCGTGGCGGCCTTCCGGGTTGATGCGTTCGAAGGGCACCCAGTCCGGGTCCACGCACATCCGGATGGTGCCGGCCTGGGCAATGTAGGCCTGCTCTTCTGGCGTGAATTGGATGGCTGCCGTCTTTTCCGCCGTGGGGGCGGCGGCTGTCGCGCTGATCCCGTCTGTGGCGCCTGCTGGACCGGCGACGCCTGCCAGAGCTACCAGGCCGACTAGGCCGGCCAGACCCAGCACCCCGGCCCGGATGCGGAGGCGCAGGATCGCCTGCAACAGCCGGAGGGCGGTTGGGCATCGGGCCGGAAAGCGGACGAAGGTCGGGGCAGAAACGGACATGGGGAAATTATCACCGATTCATGCCCGGCAAGACAGCGCATTAATTGGCGGAAAGGGCTGAAAAACGGGAGCTGGCGCGGTATTGCGCAGATTTTTCCGGATCATCCGTGCGCCCTGTTTTCCACCTCCCCAGACTGCAGACATTCACCCCGGCTGGCGCGGGTCCAGGGTGGCGGCCAGCCGGTCGGCGGCCAGGGTGATGGCGGTGATGGCCAGGGTGAGGAGCAGGCCCGGGAACAGGCTGACCCAGTATTCCCCCGAGAGCAGGTAGGCAAAACCATTGGCGATGAGGCGGCCCAGGGAAGGCTCGGTGGCCGGTGCCCCCAGGCCGAGGAAGGCCAGGGTGGCCTCCAGGGAAATGGCCGCCGCCAGTTGCAGGGGCAGGATCACCAGCAGGGGCGGCAGGCAGTTGGGCAGCAGGTGGCGCAGCAAGAGGCGCCCTTCCGACAGGCCTTGCAGGCGGGCGGCGGCCATGTAGTCCTTCTCCGCTTCCACCAGGGCGGCAGCCCGGGCGCTACGGGCGAAATAGGCCCACTGGGAAGCCGCCAGGGCCAGCACCACCTTGATCAGGCCGGGGCCGGAAAGGGCCAGCAGGGCCAGGGCGATGAGCAGGGCGGGGAAGGAGAGCTGCAGGTCGGCCAGGGCCAGCACCAGTCGGTCCCAGGCGCCGCGCCGGTAGCCGGCGAACAGGCCCAGCAGGCTGCCGGCGACGCAGGCCAGCCCGGTGCCGGCGCCCGCCACCAGCAGGCTCAGGCGCAGGCCGTAGAGCATGGCGGAGAGCAGATCCCGCCCCTGCTCGTCGCTGCCCAGCCAGTAGCTGCCGCCGGCGGCGGCCGGGCTGCCCGGGGGCAGGCGGGCATCGAGAATGTCCAGGGCGGCCAGGTCGTAGGGGTTCTGGGGCGCCAGCACCGGGCCGACGAAGGCGGCCAGCAGCACCAGGAGCAGCAGGGCCAGGATAGCCTTGCCCGCCGGGCCGGCGGCGAAGGCGGCGAGCAGCGGGAAACGGTGCCCTGCGGCAGGGCGCGTCACGGCAGCGTCGCTCATGCCCGGGATTCCCGCACCCGGGGGTCGAGCCAGCCGTAGAGCAGTTCAACACCCAGGTTGAGGAGCACGAAGAGGGCGGCGGCACAGAGCAGGTAGGCCACCACCACCGGGCGGTCCAGGGCGTTGATGGCGTCCATCAGCAGCTTGCCCATGCCGGGCCAGCCGAAGACCGTTTCGGTGACCACCGAAAAGGCGATCAGGCCGCCGAATTCCATGCCCAGCACGGTGACCACCGGAATGAGGGTGTTGGGCAGCACGTGGCGCGCCACCACCCGGGCTTCGCTGAGGCCCTTGGCCCGGGCGAAGCGCACGTAGTCACGGCCCAGCACCTCGCGGCTTCCGGCCCGCACCAGGCGCACCACCAGGGCCGCCTTGTAGAGGGCCAGATTGAGGGCTGGCAGCAGCAGATGCTGCCAGCCGTCCCAGGTCAGGCAGGAAAGGGAAAGGGCGGGCAGGCCGAACAGCTCCCGGGTGGCGCCCCGGCCGCCGGGGGGCAGCCATTGCAGCTGCACGGCGAAAACGAGGATCAGCATCAGCCCCAGCCAGAAGGCGGGCAGGGCGAAGCCCAGGGTGGAGGCGGCGCCGATCAGGCGGCCGGCCAGGGAGCGGGGCTTGAGACCGGCCCACAGCCCCAGGGGAATGCCCGCCAGCAGGGCCAGCAGGAGTGCGATGACGGCCAGTTCCAGGGTGGCGGGCAGACGCTCGAGAATCAGGCCCAGGGCCGGTTCGCCGTGGATGAAGGAGCGCCCCAGGTCGCCCTGCAGGGCCTGGCCGAGGAAGTGCAGGTATTGGCGCCAGAGGGGCTGATCCAGGCCCAGGGCGGCGACGGTGCGGGCGATGTCCGCCGGGTCGGCCTGGGGATCTACCAGCAGCTCCACCGGGTTGCCCACCACGTAGAGGGCGGCGAAAACCAGCAGGGAGACGGCCAGCAGCACCCCGGCCCCGTGCAGCAGGCGGCGGACGACGAAGGTGGCGTGGCCCATGGCTCCCGGCGTGCTCAGCGGGGCCGCACCTGGGCGGCGAAGGTGAATTCATCCACCCGGGCCGGATAGCTCAGGCCGGCCCGCAGGGCCCAGGTGGCCACCTGGTGGTGCAGGGGAATCACCGGCAGTTGCTGCATGGCCTGGTTCATGGCCGTTTCGGCGGCCCGGTTGCGGCGGCCGGCATCGGTGCTGGCCAGGGCCTCGCGGATGTCGGCATCCACCCGGGCGTCGCTGAAGCGGCCCCAGTTCCAGGCGCCCCAGCCGGTCTTTTCATCCGGCGTGCCGAGCAGGGTGCGCAGGGCGAAATCCCCGGAGAGGGAACCCCAGCCCAGCAGGGCGGCGCTGAAATCGGCGTGGCGCAGGCGGCCGAAGTAGGCGGCCAGGGGCAGGGTTTCCACCTGGGTCTTGATGCCGATGCGGCTGAAGAACTGGGCCAGGGTTTGCAGCACCTGCTCATCGTAGAGGTAGCGGTTGTTGGGGCCGTGCAGGGTGAGGCGGAAGCCCTCCGGGTAGCCGGCTTCGGCCAGCAGGCGCTTGGCGCCTTCCGGGTCGTAGGGCTCGGCGGCGGGTTTCTCGCCATGGCCGGGAATGCCCGGCGCCACCAGGCGGCTGGCGGGCACACCCAGTCCATCCAGGGTGCGGGCTGCCAGGGCCTCCCGGTTGATGGCCCGGGAGAGGGCCTGGCGCACCTTGAGGTCTTTCAGGGGATTTTTGTCCAGGGGCCGGCCAGCGTTGTCGGTGACGAAGGGCGAGGCGTCGCGGAAGAGGTCGAGCTGGAGGAACAGGGTGCGCCAGGAGACGCGCTGCTCCAGGCGGAAGCGCGCATCCTTCTTCAGCCGCGCCACGTCGGCGCCGGGCACGCCTTCGATCATGTCCACCTGGCCGGCCAACAGGGCGGCGAGGCGGGGCGCATCGGCGGGCAGGATGCGCAGGGTGACGCTTTCCCAGGCCGGTTTGTCACTCCAGTAGCCGTCGAAGCGGGCCATCTCCACCGCTTCGCCGCGGCGGAACTTGACCAGACGGAAGGGGCCAGTGCCCACCAGGGCCTTGCCGCTGTTGAAGTCTTCCGTCGTTGCCTTGGCCGCCGCCTTCTTCGAGACGATGAAAATGGAGGCCAGGTCCAGGGGCAGCGGGCCATAGGGCTGGGCCGTGGTAAGGCGCAGGGTGTGGGCGTCCACCACCTTCTTGGCGCTGATGGCCTTGGTGAAGCCGGTGAAGGGGCCAGGGCTCTGGGTGAGGCTGGCGGGGCGTTCCAGGGAAAAGACCACGTCTTCTACCGTGAGGGGGCTGCCGTCGTGGAATTTCACCCCGGGGCGCAGCTTGAATTCCCAGGTGGTGGGGTTGATGGCCTGCCAGGACTGGGCCAGGCCGGGCACCAGCTGGCCGTCCTTGTCCACCGCCACCAGGGTTTCGAAGAAGTGGCTGGCCACGCCGATGTTGGGGGCGGCGTTGAGGTAGTGGGGATCCAGGGAAGAAACGTCGGCGGCCAGGCCGATGCTGAGGGGTGCCGCCCGGGCGGGCGTTGGCGCCATCACCGCAAGGGTGACGACGGTCAGGAAAACGGCGCAGGCCGCCTTGCCAAGGGCGCGGGCGACAACGGCAGACAACCGCGAAGCGAAGGGGAGGGCCATGAGGGGGCGAGCCATGAAGGGGAGCCGGAAAGACGGAGCCGCCAGTCTACCGGGGCGGCCCGGCGGGGAAAAGGCAAAAGGGCGGGGGTTGGCGCCCAGGCCGCTTTGACTGGAAGGCGCTTTCCCGGCCGGTGGTGTGGCGGATGGTCTGGCGGATGGCCTGGCAGGTACGCCGGCTCGGCCTGCGGCAGTCGGCTTGCTCAGCCGGCTGGCATTAGCCTGCCCGGAGCGGCAAGCTGCAAGCCAATCTCCGTGATGGGGTGGTGGAGATCAAGGCAGGGTGCGCTTCTCCCGATAGGGTGGAGGAAGAACCGCGCCCTGCTTGCCTCTCCGGGGTGTTGCCGTTTTTGCCTCAGCGCCGGCTGAGCAGCAGCCCGCATTCCAGGTGGTCGGTGTAGGGGAACTGGTCGAAGGCGGCGGCGGCGGCGATGCGGTGGGTGTTGTGCAGGGCCGCCACGTTGGCCTTGAGGGTCTCCGGGTTGCAGGAGATGTAGAGAATGTTGTCGAAGCCCCGCACCAGTTCCAGGGTGCCGTCGTCCAGGCCGGCCCGGGGCGGGTCCACGAAAACGGTGGAGAAGCGGTAGCTTTTCAGGTCGATGCCGGCCAGGCGGGTGAATTCCTTGCCCTGCACGTAGGCTTCGGTGAATTCCTCGCTGGAGAGGCGCAGCATCTGCACGTTGCTGACCTGGTTGGCGGCCAGGTTGTCGAGGGCGGCGTACACCGAGGTCTTGCTCATTTCCGTGGCTAGCACCCGGGAGTAATGGGGCGCCAGGGCGATGGTGAAGTTGCCGTTGCCGCAGTACAGCTCCAGCAGGTCGCTCTCGCCGGCCGGGGCGATTTCCTGGGCCCGGGCGCAGGCCCAGGCCAGCATCTGCCGATTCACCTCGCCGTTGGGCTGGGTGAAGCCGCCTTCGATCTGCTTGTAGCGCAGGGCGCGGCCTTCCAGCTCAAAGGCCTCTTCCACCCAGTCCCGGCCCAGCACCACCTTCTGGCCGCGGCTGCGGCCGATCAGCTGGATGCCCAGGCGCTCCGCCAGGCCCCGGGCCGCTTCTTCCCAGAGGGGGCGCAGGGGGCGCTTGTAGACCAGGGTGACGAGCAGATCGCCGCTCAGGGTGGAGAGAAAATCCACCCGGAAGAGAAAGTCCTTGAGCAGGTCGCTGGCCTGCAGCTCGGCTTGCAGGCGCGGCATCATGGCGCAGATGGTGTCCGACGCCACCGGGAAGGTCGCCATGGGCACTGCCTGCCGGGTGTTGTCCGGGTTGAACATGGCGTAGGCCACCTTGCCCTCGTGGCGGATGATCTGGAATTCGGCCCGCAGGCGGTAATGCCGGGGGGCGGAAGGCGCCACGTGGGGTTCCGGCAGGTCGAAGGCCGCAAATTCCTCCCGGAAATGGGCCACCTTGGCAGCCAGAAGGGTGTCGTAGTCGTCGGGAGCGAAGCGGCGCAGGGGCATTGCAGGTACTCGGCGGGAAGAAGGTCAACAGGGGGAGTCAGGGAAAAGCCCGGGAAAAGGCCTAAAAAAAGCCCGGCAAAATCGCTGAGAAAGCGGCACCGGCTGCCTGCCACGCGCCACGCCTCAGGCGGGCGGATAGGAACGGCGCCTCTGCTGGACTGCGCGGGGCGGCGAGGCGTACAAGCCGTAGGTCACCTACAGTGCAGCCAGCCAAGTGGCCACGCCAGTTGCCGGAGGTGTGCAGCAGTCGCCGTTGCGTCACCGCTTGTCGTCAGGCCGGCGGGTCAGCCCGGGCGCTGTCAGGCATTGTTGGGCGTTGTTGGGTGCTTCCAAGCATTTCCGGGCCGGACTATACACGGCTCCCCCGGCACTCCGAAAGAGGGGGGGCGCTACCGGCCTGGGGCCGTTTCAGATCAGCCCCCGCTCCGCCAGTTCGGCCTTGAGGTAGGCGTAGAACACCGGGGCAGCGGCCATGCCGGGCAGGCCGAAAGCCGCTTCCATGACCAGCATGGCCAGGAGCATTTCCCAGGCCTTGGCCTGGATCTGGTTGCCCAGGATCTTGGCGCCAAGGAAATACTCCCCCTTGTGCAGGGCGACAAGAAAGACCAGGGAGGCGAGGGCCGCATTGAACGATACCGAGGCGCTGACCAGCACGATCACCGTGTTGGAGACCAGGTTGCCCACCACGGGCAATATGCCCACCAGCAGCGTGATGGCCAGCATGGTCTTGACCAGAGGCAGGTGGATGCCCAGGGACGGCAGTACCGCCACCAGGTAGATCGCCGTGAAAAAGGTGTTGATGAGGGAAATCTTGCCCTGGCCGATGAAGACCCGCTCGAAGGCCTGATGAAAGGCAGCGACGCGGCTGGCCAGGGCCGCTGCCAGGGGGCGGCGGAAGACGCCATCCCGCGCACGGCTCACCGCCACCATGGCACCGATGATGCCGCCCACCAGTACATGCACCAGGGCCACTCCGGCCTCCTTGCCCAGGCCCTGGAGTTCGGCGCTGTGGTCCCGGAACCAAGCGGAGAGGGTGGCCTGAATCTGCTCCGCCGAATCCGGCAGGCGCTCCGCCAGCCAGGCCGGGAGGATGGCATTGGCCCCTTCCACCACGGCGGCCAGCTTTTCCCACAATAGGGGCAGGCCGGAAGCGCCACCGTGCTTGAGATAGCTGTAGAGCAGCAGCACCCCCAGGCTCACCACCCCCACCGCCAGGGTGCCGATCAGGCCCGTGGCCAGCCCCCGGGCATGTTGCTGGGCAAAGCGTCGGGCAATGAGGGGCGACAGCCGCTCGATCAGGGAATAGACCAGCATCCCCGCAAACAGGGCAGGAATCAGGTGCAGAAGAATGGCCGCGAGGAGCAGGGCGGCCGCAATGCCGTAACTGGCCCGGGCCGGCAGATGCAGGGGGGAGGGATGGGGCGTTTCCATGGCATTCCCTTGTCGTAATGCCGGGAGTGTTGCGGAAATCGGGGAGGGGGGCTGTAACAGAATGTCATTCGCCGGACCCACGGTGGCTGCATTGCTGAAACGGCAGCTTCTGCCCCTGCTATCCGCCGCGGGGCCGGCAGTTGGCGATGTGTGGCCTTGTCAGCCCCCTTGAAACCGCGGTGATGGGTAGTCAGTCGTGGCGCTGGTGGCGCGTGGCAATGGTCTTCTGAATCAGCTCCAGTACCTCGGCCGGGTCTGCCGCCACGGCACTCAGGTTGAGATTGAGGGCGCTGAAGCCCAGGGCCTGGTTGGCAGAAACCAGGGCCCGTTTGATGGGGGAGAGCTTCTCCAGCCAGCGTTCCGGGTGGCGCAGTTCCAGGCAGATGAAGGGGGTGCCCTGCACCGACCCCAGGGAGGCACCGGTGATTTCCGACCAGGGAATTACGCCCACCCCCAGCGTGCGATCCAGAATGCCGTGTTCATCAATCACCAGGCGCGGGCGCGCATCGACCAACTGCCAGCCGAAGAGCAGAATGCCGGCTCCGAAAAACAGGATGCTCATCCACCCCACCCAGGCATCGCCGGGCTTGCCGTGGAGGAGGATGAACACACCTCCCGCAACGAAACCCAGGGTTGCCAGCAGCAACAGGGCGTATTTGAGCCGGGAGGCGTGGAGGGTGATGGGGGGCATGGTGAGTATCACCTGAAGTTTCGGAGGCTTCAGCGAAAATAGGGGCAGCTCATCCGCCCGTTGATGCGCCGTTTTGGCCGGACAGACTCGCTTGAGTTGATGATGAAGCACTGAGTGGGTGCCGCATGTAAAGGAAGAGTGGGAGTCCGAAGGAGACACCCACCAGGAAAGTCCCGGCAATGGGGGCCCATAGGTTGGTCATCTGTAAGCGACGCCCCTCCACCGCGATGAAGAGCGTCAGGACACACGCCGAAACGATGACGTCCATGCCAAAGAAGCCGCCGATAGGGGTGGAGAACAGTTCTTCCACAAAGCGCTGTAGATCGAGCCCATGGGCCAGGAGCCACGGAATGAACTGAGCGTAGGGCAGCACCAGCCCGAGAATGCAGAGGATGAAATAGGTGGTTCGTGTATTCATTTTTACGTTCCTGAAACCTGTGTGGACTCAAATGAGCTGTCGCTGCTGAGGTTATCGGGTGGAGGTTTCAAGCGGTTTCCCCTGAACCAAGGACAGGGCTTCGCGGATCGCCGCGATGATGGCCTCCGGCTTTTCCAGGGGAATGGCATGGCCGCTCTCCACCCAGATCTGCTTGGCGCCGGGGTAGAGGCGGGCGATGTCCCGACGTTTGGTATTGGCGTCATCTGCCACGGGGGATTGTTCTTCCAGGGGCTTGGCGGCGCTGAGTACGAACACCGGCTTGCCGGTGACGGTGGGCAGTTCCAGCACCTGCCTGCCGGTTTGCGGCAGCAGATCGAGTTCCTCCCGGGCACTGCCCGTCACCAGCGCCCCGAGCAGGCCGCGCGTCAGCAATGACTGCTTTTCCAGGGCGCCTTCGCCTTCGAGTTGGCGGGGGTGGGCTGTATCCACCAGAATCAGCGCCCCCACTTCATCCGGGTAGCGGCGCGCATAAAGCTGCATGTACAGGCCACCCAGGGAGTGGCCGACCAGGATGTAGGGGGGCTTCATCCTTTGCGCCTGCAACAGCGCCCGCAGTTCATCCACGATGTGCTGGCCGTCCCGGGGCGTGGTGACGGCATCGCTGTTGCCATAGCCGGGGCGGTTGTAAGCGAAGGTGGTGGTGTCGGTGAGACCGGGCAAGACTTTGGCCCACCACTCCATCCTGCCGCCCAGCCCGTTTTCGAAAACCACCGGCGGCGTGCCATGGCGGGTCAGGGCCATTTCCACCTGTTGCTGGCCCAGCTTTTCCAGCTTGGCATTGGGCAGCGAGGCGCAGCCTGAGAGCAAGGTGGCGGCAAGAAGGGTTACGGCCGCGATGAAGTGATTGTTCCGGTTCATCCAGATAGTCCTGTGGTCAGTACGGAGTGCCAGCCCTGTTCTGTCGCTTGCCTGGTGCTGCCACGGTGTTCTGGCCGGGACGAATTTTTGGGGACTCTCATTGCACGTCGAACTCGAAGACGCCGGCGAGCACGCCTTCGACATACACGCGAATGACGTAGCGCCCCTTCGGGTCTCCCGGGGCAATGCTCCAGGCATTGAGAATGAGCCCGCGATTTAGCGAAACCTCCCGCTCGGTCACCGAGGTGCGGCCATCCTCCGATACCGCCCTTTTGCCCAGGGCCTCGGGCTCCCCCCAGGTGTCGGGCTTTTGGGGCAGCGTGAACTCCTCTCGCCATTTGACCTTCTGCTGCGAGGTGCGGAGCACCAAGACCCAGCCATAACTTTGATTGGGCATGAATGGCACCACGTTCGTTGCCACGAACTCGGTCTTGCCGCTGTTGGCCTGCTTGAAGATGCCGAATTGCGCACGCACTACTTCAGTACCAGTGGCTGCCGTAACCGGCCGGTTCAATGTCGTGGCCAAGGATGGCGAGCAGATGACAAAGCAGAGGAGCGAGAGGACAAAGCGTAGTCGGTTCATGGGGGATGCGGATTCTTGGTTTGACGGGTGCAGTGGGTGACCTATTGCCTAGGCCTCTCTCAGGTTTCAGGCGCTGTTGCCAAAGCCTGCAGTTTAAGAACGGTTGCCCAGTTTCTCGTGGTGAGCGCCTTCCCTGATTTGCCGAGCAGTGCTCCGGCTGCCTTGCTTTCCAGAATGCCGGTAGCGCAATACAGATAAGCCGCCTGTTTCCCGGACAAGAGCGCCTCGGGTTCCGCGACCAGTGAGCTGACCGCATCGAGCCCGGCGAGCGCTGCGTTGTCCTGGGCAAAAACAACCAGGAGCCGGGAGGGATCGATTGCCTTCTCGGCCAGGGAATTCTCAGCAACGATGGTCGAAAGCTCCTCTGCCGTTTTGACGACGACCGGGACTTCCAGTCCCAGCCGTTTTGCGATGGCAGCAGAGATATCGGCAGCATGCCGGGCCGGCGTTCCCCCGCTTGCCTGGAACACGACATTTCCGCTGTTCAGCAGTGTCACGATGCCGCTGTAGCCAAGTTCAATCAGCAAGGCCCGCAAATCGGCCATGGCAATCCGCTTGGCCTTGCCAACATTGATGCCGCGCAGCAGGGCTATGTATCTGGGCAGGTTCGACACCTAGCTTTTGAATTCACTGATCTTGTGCAGATTTATTCGCACGGTCGGGTTAAATAACGGCGCTGCCGTCATTCGTGCCCTCCTGTTGGCTAACAGTGGCGACTGGCTCTGTAGAGCTTGCTTGAAAGAGTTCGCCTCGCAGTTTCGATAGCTCGAGTTCTAGCTTTTCAATTTGAAGTTGCGCAAGCTTGTCGTCTCGAAGTTGGATTTTTCCGTGCCAAAGAAATGCACCGAAGATACTAAGGGCGATACCAGTGCCAAGAACTGCACCGGCAAAAATATTGCCGGTCTTATCATTTGACTTCGCTACTTCCAGCAACTTCTTATTCATCTCAAGCAGGTCTTCATCAATCTTGTTTTTTTCCGTTTTCGCCTCAAGCAGTATGAGGGCCTCCATGTATTTCACTTTTCGCTCAAGGGAAGCGGAATACATGGAAACAACGGAGAAAATTGCACTAATGATGAGTGCAAGGCCGAACAAGCATGTGAACTTATAAATATTGTCAGTGGCAATGGAAAAAGATGGTGGCATGTATTTTGAGGGGAAAGTCTTTAGCGCCCTAGGCATCGTCTCTCAGCCGACTGTAGAGTGACTTGGCAGGTTATTTAGGTGGGGTTGCCAGGGGCAGATATGAATTGAGAATTCTGAAACTAGGACGAAGGTATATTTCAAAGGCGGTAACTGTACAAGCGGCAACTTACCGTTGCTCATAGCCTCCGGCAATGTATTTTTGCAAATGGCATGGGTGGTGAAGTCCTTTTTGTGTGCATGAAGGCCAGGCCATGTCGGTAGCAAAGGTCTTGGTAACGTCAGCCGAAAAGCTATAACCAAAAGAAACGGGACCCGCAGGTCCCGTTTCTTATTTGGCGTTGCCGCAGCGATCAGACAGCAGCCAGCGCCTGTTCCAGATCCTCGATCAGGTCGTCGATGTGTTCGATGCCGATGGAGAGGCGCACGGTATCCACGGTGACGCCGGCCTTGGCCAGTTCTTCCGGGTTGAGCTGGCGGTGGGTGGTGGAAGCCGGGTGGCAGGCCAGGGACTTGGCATCGCCGATGTTCACCAGACGGGTGAAGAGCTTGAGGGCGTCCTGGAAGCGGGCGCCGCCTTCGATGCCGCCTTCCACGCCGAAGGTGAGGATGCCGGAGGGCTTGCCGCCCAGGTACTTCTGGGCCAGGGCGTGGTCAGGGTGGTTTTCCAGACCGGCGTAGTTCACCCACTTCACCTTCTTGTTGCCTTGCAGGTACTTGGCCACCTTGATGGTGTTTTCGGTGATGCGCTCCAGGCGCAGGGCGGCGGTTTCAATGCCCTGCAGGATGAGGAAGGCGTTGAAGGGGCTGATGGCGGCGCCGGTGTTGCGCAGGGGCACGACGCGGGCGCGACCGATGTAGGCGGCGGGGCCCAGGGCTTCGGTGTACACCACGCCGTGGTAGGAAACGTCGGGTTCGTTGAGGCGCTTGAAGCGTTCCTTGTGCTCGGCCCAGGGGAATTTGCCGCTATCGACGATGATGCCGCCGATGGAGTTGCCGTGGCCGCCCAGGTACTTGGTCAGGGAATGCACCACGATGTCGGCACCGAACTCGATGGGACGCAGCAGGAAGGGGCTGGCCACGGTGTTGTCCACGATCAGCGGAATGCCGTTGCGGTGGGCGATTTCGGCCAGCTTTTCGATGTCGGTGATGTTGCCCAGGGGGTTGCCGATGGTTTCGGCGTAGATGGCCTTGGTCTTGCCGTCGATCAGCTTCTCGAAGGAAGCGGGATCGCGGTAGTCGGCGAAGCGCACCTGGATACCCAGCTGGGGGAAGGTGTGGGCGAACAGGTTGTAGGTGCCGCCGTAGAGGGTGGCGGTGGAGACGATGTTGTCGCCGGCTTCGGCGATGGTCTGGATGGCGTAGGTGATGGCGGCCTGGCCGGAAGCCAGGGCCAGGCCAGCGATGCCGCCTTCCAGGGCAGCGACACGCTTTTCCAGGACGTCCTGGGTGGGGTTCATGATGCGGGTGTAGATGTTGCCCGCCACCTTCAGGTCGAACAGGTCGGCCCCGTGCTGGGTGTTGTCGAAGGCGTAGGAGGTGGTCTGGTAAATGGGGACCGCCACGGCCTTGGTAGTGGGGTCGGGGGAATAACCGGCGTGTACGGCGAGGGTTTCGAGCTTCGGCATCTAACAATCTCCCTTGTTGGAATGATGAGCGGTCCGGGGCCGGGCCAGTGCCCGGTGGCAAAGTGGCCAAGGAGGCCCCGTTCCATGACGTTGAATTCTAGGCTTGCAATCCTAGCACTAAGAAAACTATTTTCTAGAATTAATTGGAATAAATAAGCAACCGTCGCGTTCTTAGCGTTCCTTGCGGATGCAGCGCGCCCTGTGGTGCTGGTCCGTTGCGATAACCGCTTGCGGCGTACCGGGGGCCTGGCCGGGGGTTCAGGCCAGCAGCTTGCTGCCCAGACGGTAGAGGGCGGTGGGCAGGGCGATGCAGCCGAGTACGAAAAGGCCGATCTTGAATTCCGCCCAGCGGTCTTCATCCAGCCGGCCTCGCAAGAAGGACACCCAGTCGGGAGGCGCGGCAGTAGCCACGTCATCGACGAAGCCTCGCAGGTCGTCGAACAGCAGGCGGAAGAATTCCCGCAGGGGGTAGAACGACAGGCCCAGGCTGAGCACCAGCAGGAAAGGATGCTCCAGTTGGGGAAAGAGCCACTGGAGCATGGGGTCAGGCCTTGCCCAGGGACTTCAGTTCGTAGAGCAGATCCAGGGCTTCCCGGGGGCTGAGGCTGTCGGGGTCGATTTCCCCCAGGCGCTCCAGGGCCGGATGTTGGGCTTCTTCCGGCGCTTCGGCGCTGGCCACGGCGGCGGCAAAAAGATCGGGTTGTAGCGGGTCCACCGCCGCCCGGGTTTCCAGCTGCCGCAGTTCCTTCTTCGCCGCCCGCACCACGGCGCCGGGAATGCCGGCCAGGGCCGCCACCTGAATCCCGTAGCTCTGGTTGGCCGGGCCTTCTTCCACGGCGTGGAGGAAGACGATGCGGTCGCCGTGCTCCACCGCGTCCAGATGCACATTCACCAGGGCCGGGTATTCGTGGGCCAGGCGGGTCAGCTCGAAGTAGTGGGTGGCGAAGAGGGTCAGGCTGCGGTTCTTCTCCAGCAGATGGCGCAGGATGGCCATGGCCAGGGCCATGCCGTCGAAGGTGGAGGTACCCCGGCCCACCTCGTCCATCAAGACAAGACTTTGTTCCGTGGCGTTGTGCAGGATGGCGGCGGACTCGGTCATTTCCACCATGAAGGTGGAGCGGCCCGAAGCCAGGTCGTCGGAGGCGCCGATGCGGGTGAAAATCTGGTCCATGGGCCCCAGCCGTGCCGCCTTGGCCGGCACGTAGCAGCCCACATGGGCGAGCAGGGCAATCAGCGCCGTCTGCCGCATGTAGGTGGATTTACCGCCCATGTTGGGGCCGGTGATGAGCAGCAGGCGGCGTTCCGCGTCTTCGCTTTCCCCCAGGTCCAGGTCGTTGGGGATGAAGGTGTCGCCCTGGGCCTGCAGCTCGTTTTCCACCACCGGGTGGCGGCCCGCTTCCAGCCACAGGCCGGGCTGGTCGGTGAATTCAGGGCGGCACCAGTTACGGGCCACGGCGGTGTCGGCGAAAGAGGCCAGCATGTCCAGCTGGGCCAGAGCCCGGGCCACCGCCTGCAGTTGTGGCACCACCGGCTGCAACTGGTCCAGCACCTGCTCGTAGAGCCACTTTTCCCGGGCCAGGGCGCGGTCCTGGGCGGAGAGGGCCTTGTCCTCGAAGGCCTTCAGTTCCGGGGTGATGTAGCGTTCGGCGTTCTTCAGGGTCTGGCGCCGGCGGTAGTCGTCCGGCACCTTGTCGGCGTTGGCGTGGGTGACTTCGATGTAGAAGCCGTGCACCCGGTTGTATTCCACCTTGAGGGTGGCGATGCCGGTGCGCTCCTTCTCCCGGGCTTCCAGATCGACGAGGAAGGCGCCGCAGTTGTCGTTGAGGGCCCGCAGCTCGTCCAGCTCGGCATCGAAGCCGGTGGCCATGACGCCGCCGTCCCGCACCATGGCCGCCGGTTCCTGGGCGATGGCGCGCATCAAAAGCTCGATGGCCTCCATCGGCGCTTCCAGCTGGCCCCACAGCTCACCCAGCAGGGGCGAGGGATGGCCGGCCAGGGGGCGGCGCAGTTCCTCCAGGCAGGCGAGGGAGTCGCGCAGGCTGGAAAGGTCCCGGGGCCGGGCGTTGCGCAGGGCGATGCGGCCGGCGATGCGCTCCACGTCGGCAAAGCCCCTCAGGCCGGAACGCAAATAGCCGGCCAGGGCCAGATGGTCTTCCATGAGGGCGCCGATGGCGTCGATGCGGGCCGCCGGCACCGCCCGGTCGCGCCGGGGGTGGTGCAGGGCGTGGCGCAGGTAACGGGCGCCCATGGCGGTGACGCAGCTATCCAGCAGGGAAAAGAGGGTGGGGGAGGCTTCGCCGCGCAGGGTCTCGGTCAGTTCCAGGTTGCGGCGGGTGGCGGCGTCCAGCCCAAGGTAGGCGGATTCCCGTTCCACCACCAGGCCCTGGACGTGGGGCAGGGCCTGGGCCTGGGTGGCCTGGGCATATTGCAGCAGGGCCCCGGCCGCCCCCAGGGCGGGGCGCAGGTCTTCGGCGGCGAAGGCGGTGAGGCTCTGCACCTTGAAGTGTTCCAGCAGCAGGCGCTTGGCCGCTTCGGCGTCGAAATGCCAGTCCGGGCGGCGGGTGGTGGCGGCGCCGATGTTCACTTCCGGCACCAGGGAATCGGGCAGCAGCACTTCGGCGGGGCGGATGCGCTCCAGGGTGGCGGCCAGCTTTTCCGTGGCCACTTCGCTGACGCGGAACTCGCCACTGGCCAGGTTGAGCCAGGCCAAGCCCCAGACGCCCCGGCCGCCGGTCAAGGCCATGAGCAGGGTGTCCCGCTTCTCGTCGAGCAGGGCGGCGTCGGTCAGGGTGCCGGGGGTGACGATGCGGGCCACGGCCCGTTCCACCGGACCCTTGCTGGTGGCCGGATCCCCCACCTGTTCGCAGATGACCACGGATTCGCCCATCTTCACCAGCTTGGCCAGGTACTGCTCCACGGCGTGGTAGGGCACCCCGGCCATCTTGATGGGCAGGCCGGCGGACTGGCCCCGGGTGGTGAGGGTGATGTCCAGCAGGCGGGCGGCCTTTTCCGCATCCTCGAAGAACAGCTCGTAGAAATCCCCCATGCGATAGAAGAGCAGGGTGCCCGGATGCTGGCTTTTCAGCGCCAAATACTGCTGCATCATAGGAGTGTGGCCGGAGGGGTCGCTGTTCTTCTTGGTTGCCATGGGCTGTTTGGGAAAGTGGTAGGCGCGGCACCGGGCCGCCGAAGGGCCGGATTATCCCGTGTCCGGCGATGGGGGGGAAGGCCGGCGCAAGCGATGCCACACAGATTGTTTTGCGCCGGCTGTCCACGCTTAAGGTTGGCTTAATCCGCGCTGCCAATACTGACTCCCACATTCACTTTGGGAGACACCTCAATGAACCGCTTCAGACCCCTGGCCATAGGTGCTGCCCTGGCCTTCCTGGCCGGTAGCACTCTGGCTGCATCGCCCACTTCTCCTGCCGAATTGCAGGCTGCCTGGCTGGCCGAAGCCCGACAGTCCAATCCCGCCTTGCGGGCCTTTTCCGCCGAGCGGGGCCGCAGCTTTTTCAGCACCGCTCACGGCGGCGACTGGAGTTGCGCTTCCTGTCATACCAACAACCCGGGCCAGGGCGGCGCCCATGCGGTGACCCGCAAGCTGATCGAACCCCTGTCACCGGCGGCCAATCCCCGTCGTTTCAGCGATGTCGCCAAGGTGGATAAATGGTTCGGCCGCAACTGCAAGGATGTACTGGGCCGGGCCTGCACGCCCGAGGAGAAGGGCGACCTGCTGGCCTATCTGCTGACCGTGAAACCCTGAGGAGCCATGCCATGAAAACACTACAGAGCCTGTCCCTGGCAACGCTGCTGTTGGCCGGCGGCGCCTGGGCCGGCGACCATCGTTATGCCCTGTCCCCTACCTACGCGGCGGAGTGCGGCAGTTGCCACGTCGCCTATCCGCCGGCATTGATGGACGCTGCTGGCTGGAAAGTGACCCTGCAACAGCTGGAGCGCCATTTCGGCAGCGATGCCAGCCTGGAGCCCCAGGCCCAGCGGGAGATCGCCAGCCTGCTGCAAGCCCAGGCCAGCACCCGCAGCGTCCATGAGGGCAAGGGGGCGGCGCCACGCCTGACCACCACCGCCTGGTTCCAGCGCAAGCATCGGCCCGAGGAGTTGCATGGTTATCCGCTGCCTGCGGTGCCGGCCGGCAGCAAGGCCACGCCCATGGCCCAGTGCCAGGCATGTCATCGCCGGGCCGAGCAGGGCGATTTCGGCGAAGGCTCCCTCAAGCCCGTCAGCGGCCGTCGATAAGGAGAACATCGTGATATCCCATACCCAGCAACGCACTGCCGCCGCCAACGCGTCGGATTCCTCCCCCCGAAAAATCCTGGTGTGGGATGTGCCGGTACGACTGTTCCATTGGAGCCTGGCCCTGGCCTTCACCACTGCCTTCATCACCAGCGAGTCGGAGCGCTGGCAGTTGATTCACATCGCCAGCGGCTATGTGGTGGCGGCCCTCATCGTCTTCCGCCTTCTGTGGGGGCTGGTGGGCAGCCGTTACGCCCGCTTCAGCCAGTTCGTCCGCGGCCAGGCGGCGATCCGCGAGTATTTGCTCGGCATGCTGCGCTTGCGCCCGCCGCACTACACCGGCCACAATCCCGCCGGCGCCCTGGCCGTGCTGGCCCTCCTGGGCCTGGGCCTGCTGACGGCCGCCACCGGCTGGATGACCTTCAACGAGGTGGCCGGGGACTGGCTGGAAGAGGTCCATGAAGGCGTGGCTTCCACCATGCTGGGACTGGTGCTTATCCACGTGGCGGCCGTGCTGTGGAGCAGCCTGCTGCACCGGGAAAACCTGGTGGCTGCCATGTGGCACGGTTACAAGCAGGGCCGGCCGGAAGACGGCATTGCCCGGCGTCACCTGCCGGTGGCCGTGGGGCTGCTGGCCCTGGTCGGCGGCGCCATTGCCCTGGCGCTGGCGTGATTGGATAGGGCGCACACCATAAAGAGGTCCGGCAGCGATCATGCGAATTCTCATCGTGGAAGACGACCAGGCCCTGGGGGAAGGCATCCAGATGGGCCTGCGCCAGGGCGGCTGGCAGGCCGACTGGGTGCAGGATGGCGAGGCCGCCGGCCATGCCCTGGCCAGCGAGCCCTTTGCCGCCCTGGTGCTCGATCTGGGGCTGCCCAAAGTCTCCGGCCTGGAGGTGCTGCGCCAGCTGCGGGCCCGGGGCGATGCCCTGCCGGTGCTGATCCTCACCGCCCGGGATGCGCCGGATGATGTGGTGGCCGGCCTTGATGCCGGGGCCGACGATTACATGATCAAGCCCTTCAACCTGCAGGAACTCGGCGCCCGCCTGCGGGCCCTGACCCGCCGCAGCGGCGGCCGCGCCGTGCCGGAAATCGTCCATGGCAATCTGCGCCTGGACCCGGCCGGGCGGCGGGTGACTCTGGCGGGGCAGGCGGTGGAACTGTCGGCCCGGGAATTCGACCTGCTGCACGAACTGCTGGCCCAGGCCGGCCGGGTGCTGACCAAGGCCCAGATCGAATCCCATCTCTATGCCTGGGGCAGCGAGCTGGAATCCAATGCCATCGAGGTGCACATCCATCACCTGAGGCGCAAGCTGGGGGCCGACCTGATCCGCACCGTGCGCGGCGTCGGCTACCTGATCCCCGAAGCCGGCCGGAGTCCGGCGCCATGATGCGCACCTATTCTCTGCGCCTGCGCATTCTCTTTGGCATCCTCGCCGCCGTCGCCCTGGTGTGGAGCGTGGTCGGTGTCATCGCCTACCGGGAGGCCCGGCACGAGGCCGAAGAACTGCTCGATGCCCATCTGGCCCAATCGGCCACCCTGCTGTTCGCCTTTCTCGGCGACGAGGCCGACGACATCGGCGAGCGCCTGCCCCGGCATCGTTACGACAAGAAGGTGGCCTTCCAGGTGTGGGATGGCGAGCGCTTACTCACCCGTTCTCACGGCGCTCCCGAGCACCGCCTGTCGTCCAGGGAAGAGGGTTTTTCCGAGGTGGATATCGACGGCAAGGCGTGGCGCGTCTTCAGCGTGCGCGATGCCCGCCGCCACTATCTGATCCAGGTGGCCGACGCGGCTGAGAGCCGGGCGGAGGTCAGCAACGAGGTGGCCAGCCATCTGCTGCAGACCATGGGGGTCGGCCTGCCGGTGCTGGGCCTGGTGCTCGGCATTTTCATCCTGCTGGCCTTCCGCCCCCTGTCCCACCTAGCCGACTCCATTGGCGCCCAGGCGCCCCTGCGGCTCCAGCCCATGGCCCTGGCCAAGGCCCCGCGGGAAGTGGTGCCGATTCTGGAACGTCTCAACCATCTCTTTGAGCAGGTCCGGCGCGCCCAGGAAGACGAGCGCCGCTTCACCGCCGATGCGGCCCACGAATTGCGCACCCCCCTGGCCGTGCTGCAGACCCATGCGGAAGTGGCCCAGGCCGCTGGTGACGAGGACACCCGGCAGCGGGCCCTGGCCCATCTGGTCAGCGGCAGTCGCCGGGCGGCGCGGTTGGTGGATCAGCTGCTGACCCTGGCGCGGCTGGACGCCCAGGCCGAATTGCCGGACCAGGAGCCTTGCCCCCTGCACCATCTGGCGGTGGAAACCGTAGCGTCCCTGGCCCCGGCCGGCTTCGACAAGGGGGTGGAGCTGGAGGTGGAAGAGGGGCCGGAAATCCGCGTCGCCGGTTCGCCCCTGCTCCTGCAAGTGTTGCTGCGCAACCTGCTGGATAACGCCATCCGCCATACCCCCGCCGGTGGCCGGGTGCTGGTGCGTTGCCAGGCGGAAGGGAGCGATGGGGCCGGCGCCACCCTGCATGTCTGCGACAGCGGTCCGGGCATTCCCTTGGAACAACGTGCAGAGGCCCTGGCCCGCTTCCGCCGGCTCGACCCGGGGGCCGGGGAAGGCCATGGGCTGGGCCTTTCCATTGTCACGCGGATCGCCGAACTGCATGGCGCTCGCCTCAGCCTGGGGGCGGCTCCCGACCTGGGCGGGCTGGATGTGACCATTACTTTTCCGGGCCGCGACAGTAGGCTGCAATAGCCGCTCTTCCGCAGCGGGAATTGGAGGGAACCAACGGGCGGAACCAACGGACGGCGCTGACGGGCGGAACGGACTCCCCGTCAATGTGGCCCAGGCCCAAGGCCGGATTCAGGGCCCGTACCACAGGGGCGTCAGCGGCGGCTTCCCGCCAGCGCGCACAGGGTACGCACGGCCTTGTTGATGGCTTCCGGCGGGGTGTTGCCGAAGCCCATCAACAAGCCTCGGGAGGGGGCGCCCGGAGGCGGCGCAACGAAATAGGCCGAGAGCGGCGTGACGCCGATGCGGCAGGCTCGGGCGGCGCTGGCCAGGGCCAGGTCATCCATGGTGTCGGGCAGGTAGGCCAGCAGGTGCAGCCCGGTAGCGGCATGGGTGACGGCAAACACCCCCTCACCGGCTTCCCCCAGGGCGGCGAGCAGGGCGGCCCGCCGCTCCCCGTAAAGGGCACGGGTACGGCGGATATGGGTGCCGAGATGGCCATTGCCGATGAACTCCGCCGCCGTGGCCTGGATGGAGGCGGGGACCCGGTGGTCGGTGCCGTTGCGCACCGTTTGCAGCACCTCCACCAGGGCATCGGGCACTACCAGATAGCCCAGCCGCAGGCCCGGGGCGAGCAGCTTGCTGAGGGTGCCGATGTAGATGACGCGGCCATCCTGCCCGTCCAGGGCCTTGAGGGCCGGGGTCGGCGCCCCTTCGTGGCGGAACTCGCTGTCGTAATCGTCTTCGAGAATGAAGGCGTTGGCCTCCCGGGCCCATTGCAGCAGTGCCAGGCGCCGCTCCAGGCTCATGGTGACGCCCAGGGGGTATTGGTGGGAGGGCGAGACCAGGGCCAGCCGTGCCTCCGGGGCCTGTTGGCGGCCATCGTCCACATCCAGCCCCGCGTCATCAACACGAACCCCGACAGGCCGCACGCCGGAGAGCTGCAGGCTGCGGTAGGCGGCGTCGTAGCCGGGATTTTCCACCCACACCGAATCCCCCGCGTCGGTCAGGGCCAGGGCGGCGATGGCAATGGCCGCCTGGGCACCGGGGGCGATGACGATGTTGTCCGGCCGGCAGACCACGCCCCGGGCGGCGCCCAGGTATTCGGCCAGGGCCACTCGCAAGGCCAGCAGCCCCTGGGGATCGCCATAGGAAAGATCAGGGGAGGGATGGCGGCGCCAGAAGCGGCCGTCGAGGCGGCCCCAGAGGGCGTAGGGAAAGGCATCCAGGGCCGGCAGGCCCGGAGTGAGGGGCCAGGCGGCCTGGGCCATGGACATGGAATCGGGCCCCCGCAGACAACGGGCACGCTGGGAGCCGGCGGCTGTTGCGGCAGTCGGCGCCTGTGGCGCGGCGGCGCGGGGGGAGGCGCTGGTCAGTGGAGAGGGGGCTGGGATGTAGGCGAAGGGAGTGGCGAGGTCGGCTGCCCGGGAGGGCGCTGGTGCACTGGCCATCCTGGCCGGATGCGCTGCATTCGGGGAATGCGGTACATAGGGCGGCTGGGGTGAATGAGGCGCAGGGGGCCGCCTGGCGATGTGCGCCGCCACATAGGTTCCTGCACCCTGGCGGGCTTCGAGAAAGCCTTCAGCAACCAACTGCTCGTAGGCACCGGAGACGGTGATCCGCGACAGCTTCAGTTCCGCTGCCAGCACCCGAGAGGCGGGCAGGCGGATGCCGGCCTGCAGGGTGCCGTCGGCCACGCCCTTGCGGAAGAAACGCACCAGCTGTTCGCGCATGGGGAGCCGGCTATCCGCCTCCGGCACGAAGCGGTTCCAGATCGGGTAGGCGGTGGCACGGGTTCTCACGGGGCGGCTTCTCGATGTTGGATGGGTGGGGAGCGGCGGGAATGGGTAAAAAGGGACAAGAAGGGGCAGGAAGCCACGCCCAGGGCATGGGGCAAGACGCCGGGCAAGCCAGCGGCTAAGGAATTCCTCTACCGCACCGGGCAAGGGTGCTGGGCAAGGCCTTGCCGCAAGCCCCGGGGGCAGCGCAGCAAGTGGCTCTCGCATCAGGTCGGTGGAGCTTAAGTGGTCTTATTTTTTTTCAAAAGTGGCAATTTATATAAGGCCATTTTGCCGCCACACTGACCGGGCTGACAAGGCCAACCAACGCCCCAGGAGACCGCCCGTGCCCCCCTCGCCACCGATAAACCCCACGACCCCTACCGCCCTCAGGCCCGCCGATTTGCTGCACCCCACCGTGGCGGCCCTCATCTCGGTCATCGTCAATTACGGCGGCACCTTCATTCTGGTGTTCCAGGGCGCCAAGGCGGCGGGGTTGAGCCCGGAGCAGACCGCCTCCTGGATCTGGTCCGTCTCAGTGGGGGTGGGCCTGACCGGCGCCTGGCTGAGCTATCGCTACCGGGAACCCATCATCACCGCCTGGTCCACCCCCGGCGCCGCGTTCCTCATCGCCGTGCTGCCGACCACGCCCTATGCGGAAATGATCGGCGCCTACATGCTCTCTGCGGTCGGCTTCATGGTGCTGGGCGTCTCCGGCTACTTCGAGCGGGTGGTGAAGATGATTCCCCCCGGCATCGCCGCCGGGCTGCTGGCCGGCATTCTGCTGCGCTTCGGCATCGGCGCCTTCGGCGGCGCCGGCATCGATCCGCTGCTGGTGGGCGTGCTGGTGCTGACCTACGCGCTGCTGCGCCGCTTCACCGCCCGCTATGCCATCGTCGGCGTGCTGGTGGCGGGCATCCTGCTGCTGCTTGGACTCGGGCAGGTCAGTTTCACGGGCGTCGCCTTGCAGCTGGCGCTGCCGGTGTTCACCACGCCGGCCTTTTCCCTCAACGCCCTCCTCAGCGTGGCCCTGCCGCTGTTTGTCATCACCCTTACCGGGCAGTACATGCCCGGCATGCTGGTGCTGCGCAACGACGGTTTCAAGACCAGTGCCAGCCCCATCCTGGCGGTGACCGGGCTGGGCTCCCTGTTGATGGCGCCTTTCGGTGCCCATGCCTTCAACGTCGCGGCCATCACCGCGGCCATCTGCACCGGCAAGGAATCCCACGAGGAGCCGGGCAAGCGCTACATCGCCGGCCTGGCCTGTGGCGTGTTCTACAGCCTGGTGGGGATTTTCGGCACCACCCTGGCGGCCCTCTTCGTCGTGCTGCCGCCGGCCTTCATTACCACCCTGGCCGGCCTGGCCCTGCTCGGCGCCATCGGCGGCAGCCTGGCCACGGCCCTGGGGGACCTGCGGGGGCGGGAAACGGCCCTGATCACCTTTCTCGCCACCGCCGCCAACGTCACCCTGTTTGGCCTGGGGGGCGCCTTCTGGGGCCTCCTCGCCGGCCTGGCGGCCCATGCCCTGATCCACGGCGACCTGCGCACCCTGCGTGCCTTGCGCGGGCAGCCCCGCCTGGGCCAGTCCGGCGCCGGGGCCGGGCGCTGAGCCGCTTTCCCCCGTGCCGGGCATGTGGCCCGGCGCCTTTTCCCATCAATCCCAAGAAAGGCTGGATGCCATGAACCACCCCAACGACCTGTCTCCCCACCAACCTGCCCATGGGGCGGGGATGCTGGGCCGGAGCGACCCGGAACTGGCCCGCTACGTCGCTGATGAATATGGCCGGCAGCGGGATTGCATCGAATTGATTGCCTCGGAGAACATCGTCAGCCGGGCCGTGCTGGAAATGCAGGGCTCGGTGCTGACCAACAAATATGCGGAAGGCTACCCGGGGCGGCGCTACTACGGCGGCTGCGGGCTGGTGGATGGGGTGGAGGCCCTGGCCATTGCACGGGCCAGGCGCCTCTTCGACTGCGCCTACGCCAACGTGCAGCCTCATTCCGGCAGCCAGGCCAACCAGGCCGTCTATCTCGCCCTGCTGCAACCCGGCGACACCATTCTCGGCCTGGGCCTGGCCGCCGGCGGCCACCTCACCCACGGCGCACCGATGAACCAGTCGGGCAAATGGTTTCGCGGCGTCGCCTACGGCGTGCGGGCGGACAACCACCGCATCGACATGGCGGAGGTGGAGCACCTGGCCTATGAACACCGGCCGAAGCTGATCATTGCCGGTGGCTCCGCCTATTCCCGCATTCTCGATTTCGCCGCATTCCGTCGCATTGCCGACCGGGTCGGGGCGCGGCTGCTGGTGGATATGGCCCACTTTGCCGGCCTGGTCGCCGGCGGCGCCCATCCGTCGCCCCTGCCTTACGCCGACGTGGTGACTTCCACTACCCACAAGACCCTGCGCGGGCCCCGGGGCGGCCTCATCCTGAGCAACGACGCGGCCCTCGGCAAGGCCATCGATTCCGCCGTTTTCCCCGGCCTGCAAGGCGGGCCCCTGATGCATGTGATCGGCGCCAAGGCCGTGGCCTTCGGCGAGGCCCTGCAACCGGAATTCCGTGGCTATGCCGCCCGGGTGGTGGAAAATGCCCAGGCCCTGGCCGATGCCCTGGTGGCCGGTGGTCTGCGCATTGTTTCCGGCGGCACCGATACCCATCTGGCGGTGGCCGACCTGCGCCCCCTGCAACTGACCGGCAACGTGGTGGAAAAGGCCCTGGAGCAGGTGGGCATCACCCTCAACAAGAACGCCATTCCCCACGACCCGCAAAAACCCATGGTCACCTCCGGCATCCGCGTCGGTAGCCCGGCCGGCACCAGCCGGGGCTTTGGCGCAGCGGAATTCCGCCAGATCGGCGGCATGATCGTGCACCTGCTCCAGGCCCTGACCGACAACCCGGAAAAGCCGGATCCAGCGGTGGCCGACACGGTCCGAGGGCAGGTGGCGGAACTCTGCCGCCGCTTTCCCCTGCCGTACTGACCTTGCATCGCCGCCGGGCACCGGGAGCGCATCCCGGTGTCCGGGCCGTTCAGCTCCGTTCCACCTCACATGGCGGCGTCGAGGGTTGTCCCCGTAAAGTGGGGCCGGGAAAGGTGGCCGGAAAACAGTCGCCTCCGGCTCCTAGGCGCAGCCTTCGCAGAAGGCGTAGCGCATTTCCCCATCGCCCTTCAGCTGCAGGCGCCCATCCTGGCGCAGCAGAACGCCTTCCCTCACCATGGTGCTGACCGAGCGGGAGAGGTGGCCGGCGCTGCAACCGATGCGCCGAGCCAGCAGCTGCATGGGCAGGGTGGCCTTGCCGAGAGGCTTCTGCTGGGGCTGGTGGCCGTTCTCGCCGCAGCGCAGGTAGCACAGCAGGCGGTTGTTTGTGGGCATGGAACGGCCGTGTTCCCGTTCCCGTTCCAGGGCCCAGATGTGGTTGGCGATGCTGTTGGTCAGGGCCTTGCGGAAGAGGGGCAGACGGATGATCAGCTGATCGACCACGTCGAGGGGAATCTGCAGCACCTCGGAATAGGTGACGGCGCGAATGCCGTAATCCTGCCGGGGCGCCTCACCGGCGGTACCGGACGGCGCGGAGAGCGCCGACAGGGCCTCGGTGCCGAACAGTTCCGATTCGGCCAGCACCCGCAGGGACCTTTCCCGGCCCTCCGCATCCATCACCGCCAGTTCCAGGCGACCATGCCGAACGACGAAAATACTCTGTTTGCCATTGTGGCAGGATTGCCAGTGGGTCCCCGGCGCCCAGCGTTCGCTGCTGACCCGGTGAGCGATTTGCGGGTCCTTCAGTGCTGCCAGCAGGACCTCCATAAGCGTTGGCAAGCCAATGCATTCCCCGTCCGTGATTTCCATCCTCTACCCCCATTGATGCTGCTGTAGTTTTTATGCAACAAGGGTCGGATGCTGCCTGCCGCCGCAGGGCGCCCGGAGGTGGCTGGGGGTGTTCTATTTTTTCCTTTTTAATCCAGTCAGTTAGCGGTACTAAAACTTGATTTGAATCAAGTTTTAGTACCGCACATGGAAAGCGCCGGCCATGGCGTCATGTCACCGCCGGGCGGCGTGGTGCGAGAGTGGTGCAGAAGAGGGGCGGAGAAAGCCAGGGAAGACCCGGGAAAACCAAACCAGGCGCCAGAAAACCGGAGGTACGTTGCGACTGTATCCGGCAATAAAAAACCGGGCACCAGGCCCGGTTTCCTTGGCACGTCGAGGCGCCTTATTTTTCCACGAAAGCCCGTTCGATGACGTAGTCGCCAGGGGTGCCGATGTGGGGGGAAACGTGGAAGCCGAGGCGATCCAGCATGGCGCTGGTGTCTTCCAGCATGGCCGGGCTGCCGCAGAGCATGGCCCGGTCGGTTTCCGGGTTGATCTGGGGCAGGCCGATCTGGGCGCACAGCTGGCCGCCTTCCAGCAGGTCGGTGAGGCGGCCCTGGTTGCGGAAGGGTTCGCGGGTGACGGTGGGGTAGTAGATCAGCTTTTCCCGCACCAGATCGCCGAAGAACTCGTTATTGGGCAGCTCGTTCTCGATGAAGTTGGAGTAGGCCAGCTCGCTGACGGTGCGCACGCCGTGGATCAGCACGATCTTGTCGAAGCGCTCGTAGGCTTCCGGGTCGCGAATGACGGAAAGGAAAGGGGCCAGGCCGGTGCCGGTGCCCAGCAGATAGAGGTGCTTGCCGGGCTTCAGGTCGTCCAGCACCAGGGTGCCGGTGGGCTTGCGGCTGACCAGCATCTTGTCACCGGGCTGCAAGTGCTGGAGCCGGGAGGTGAGGGGGCCGTTCTGCACCTTGATGCTGAAGAACTCCAGGTGTTCTTCGTAGTGGGCGCTGGCGATGCTGTAGGCACGCATCAGGGGCCGGCCTTCCACTTCCAGGCCGATCATCACGAACTGGCCGGTGCGAAAGCGCAGGCCCGGGTCACGGGTGGTCTTGAAGCTGAACAGGCTGTCGTTCCAATGATGGACGCTGGTGACTTCTTCGTGGATGAATCCGGACATGGTGGGCTTTCGCAGATCGTGGATACGGTGAAGGGTTACGGGGCCGGGGTTACGTAAGGGCTCAGAGCTTGGAGCGGATTTTAAGAGCCATTCTCATATTTATTAATCGAATTAAATTTATATAATTATTCAGTTAATTCGATAAGCGAGGCCTGCCGTCATGAAATTCACCTTGCGCCAGCTGGAATCCTTTGTTGCCGTGGCCCGCCAGGAAAGCGTTTCCCAGGCGGCGGAGAGCCTTTCCCTCTCCCAATCGGCGGTCAGCATGAGCCTCAACGAACTGGAGCGGCAGTTCGACACCCGACTCTTCGACCGCCACGGCAAGCGCCTGCAGCTCAACGAACTGGGGCGCCAGGTGCTGCCCCGGGCCCAGGCCCTGCTGGACCAGGGGCGGGACATCGAGGGCCTGCTGCAAGGCGAGGGGGAGGGCGGCCCCCTGCGCCTGGGCGCCACCCTGACCATCGGCAACTACCTGGCGCCCCTGTTGCTGGGGGAATTCATGGGTGGCCGGCCCGAGGCCTATCGGGGCCAGGTGCATCTGGAGGTGCATAACACCGCCACGGTGATCCGCCAGGTGGCCAATTTCGAACTGGATTTCGGCCTCATCGAAGGGGTTTGCCAGCACCCGGACCTGGAAGCCAGCCCCTGGATCGAAGACGAACTGGCGGTCTTCGCCGGCCCGGACCATGCCCTGGCCGGCAAGCAGGACGCCACCCTCGACGACCTCCTGGCGGAACCCTGGATTCTGCGGGAACCCGGCTCCGGCACCCGCCAGACCCTGGAATCCGCCCTCGGTCCCCGCCTGCCCCGGCTGCGGGTCGCCCTGGAACTGGAGCACACGGAGGCCATCAAGCGTGCCGTGGAAGCCGGCCTGGGCATCGGCTGCATTTCCCGCCTAGCCCTCAAGGAAGCCTTCCGCCGCGGCAGCCTGGTGGAACTGCCTTCCCCCGGGCTCAATCTGCGGCGCCAGTTCCACTTCATCATCCACCGCCAGAAATTCCGCACCCGGGGCATCCAGCATTTCCTCGAACTCTGCCGCCGGGCCGTGGCGGGCATCCAGCGCAGCGACCAGATCGTACTGCGCCGCGCCGATGGGTCGGTGATCGACTATCGTTGAGGGCAGTGTGACGGTGGCGTAATCATGGTGCCCTTGCAGGCCATTGATCTGCCGTCTCCGCATCCAGTGTTCGCCCTGCTGGCGGTTTTTCTCTGCCCACGTGTCTGCCGGGCAGGGGATGGTGACTTTCTAAGCGGCCCGAGTTCCCTTGCACTGGGGGTAGCGAGGACAGCCCCAGAAACGGGAGCCACTGTTCTGACCTCGCTTACTGGTACGCATCACCATGGATTGCCCGCATGCCGGGCAGCAAGGGGTATCGGCGGCGAGGGAATTGGCAGGGGCCGTACCGCTGATCATGCTAAGGACTTTCTCGGTGGCGACCAGCTCAATCGAGCGTCCTTCAGCAAAGCGAAGTGCCTCCTCGGTGAACGCGCCGGATGCCACGACAAATCCACCGACGGCGCCTTCCGCCGCCATGACGCCATAAAGCTCTCTGACCGTGGCAACCCCCACCTTGCGGGTCTTCCACTGTTTGCATTGCACCAGGTACTTGTCCTGGCCGGCACGCAGTTCGAGATCCACGCCGCCGTCCGGCCCTGTGCCTCCCCGCTCGATCACCTTAAATCCCTTGTCGCGAAACATGGCAGCAGCCAGACCCTCGAATTCCCGCCATGACATGGCTTCAAGCCGGCTTTGGCTGGGGCTTTCGGCGACCCAGGCATGGAGCTTTTCCTGACGTTGTCGTTTGAAAAACGAGAAGCCCGCGCCGAGCAAAAAGGCGGCTGGGAAGACGTACTGCAAGAACGAACCGATGACGATGAGCATCTGCTTGCCCAGGCCAGAACTCACGGCCTGACCGAAGCCCCTCAGGTCAGTTGCGACGAATGAAGGTGGGGGCAGCCCCGCCAGGTAATGAAAGCCTACATAGGAAACGAAGGCCAGGCCGATACCGGCTTGCCAGGGGAGTGCCGCGGCTATTTCGATGAGGTCTTCAAAGACGGTGGATTTCTTTCTGGCCATTTTCTGCGTATCACCGGAGTAAGGGATATGCCGAATAATGCCATTGTGCTTGCCGTCTTGGTCAAGCCAGCCCTCTGGAAAGCAGGGGAATGCCAAGTGGAGCAAGGGCGGCAACCTGCTTTGCCAGGGGAAATATTGTGGAGGCGCTGAGGCGCTCGATCAGGCGCCGTTATGCTGCCGCACGAAGCCGGCGAAGTCTTCTGCCGGCATGGGGCGGGCGAAGAGGAAGCCCTGGTACACCCGACAGTCGCAGTTTTCCAGGAAGGCGCATTGGGCCTGGGTTTCCACCCCTTCGGCGATGACAGCCAGTTGCAGGGTTTCCCCCAGGGCGACGATGGCGGCGACGATGGCGCCGTCGTCCGGGTTTTCCACCACGTCCCGTACGAAGCCCCGGTCGATTTTTACCTGGTCGATGGGCAGGCGCTTGAGGTAGGAGAGGGAGGAGTAGCCGGTGCCGAAGTCGTCCAGGGCGAAGGAGACGCCGATGGCCTGCAGGGCTTCCATGCGCACGATGACTTCTTCGACGTTGCCGAGCACCACGCTTTCCGTCAGCTCCAGCTTGAGGCGCCGGGGGGCGATGGCATAGCGGGCGAGGTAGTCCTTCACCTGGTCCACGAAGGTGGGCAGGCCGAATTGCCGGGGGCTGACGTTGATGGCCAGGGGCAGCGGGCCCAGCAGCGGGTCGTCGGACCAGGCCTGGAGCTGGGCGCAGGCCGATTCCAGCACCCAGTCGCCGAGGGGCAGGATGAGGCCGGTTTCTTCCGCCAGGGGAATGAAGTCTCCCGGCGGGATGGATTTCCCCGTGGCATCGAACCAGCGCAGCAGGGCCTCCATGCCGATGACCCGGCCGCTGCTATCCACCTGGGGCTGGTAGTAAAGCTGCAGGCCGCCCTGGCTCAGGGCCTGGCGCAGGCCGCTTTCCACCGCGGCGCGGTCGAACAGCTCCTGCTGCATGGCCGGGTCGAAGAAGCGCACGGTGTTGCGGCCGGCGGCCTTGGCTTCGTAGAGGGCCAGGTCTGCCTGCTTGAGCAGCACATCCACCCCGGGTTCCTTGTCCAGGAAGAGAGTGACGCCGATGCTGGAAGAAAGGCGGTGCTGGTAGCCCCCCAGGTCGTAGGGCTCGTTGAGGGCGGCGCGCAGCTTTTCCGCCACCATTTCCGCCAGGGCGGCGGCTTCCCGGGTTTCCTGGCCCAGGTCCTGGAGCAGGACGATGAATTCGTCGCCCCCCAGACGGGCCACCGTGTCGCCTTCCCGCACGCAGGCGCTCAGGCGCTGGGCGGCGAGGAGCAGCAGTTCGTCCCCCACGTCGTGGCCCCGGGTGTCGTTGAGTACCTTGAAGTGATCCAGGTCCATGAAGATCACGGCCCCGTACTGGCGGCTGCGCTGGCTGCTGGCCAGGGACTGGCGGATGCGGTCAAGCAGTAGCCGCCGGTTGGGCAGGTTGGTCAGGGGGTCGAAGAAGGCCAGGCTGTGGATGCGCTCCTCCGCCTTCTTGTGCTCGGTGATGTCGGTGAAGGCGGCGACGAAATGGGTGATGCGGCCATCGGTATCGCGCACGGCGGAAATGGTCACCCACTCGGCGTAGATGTCGCCGCCCTTGCGCCGGTTCCAGATTTCCCCCCACCAGAAGCCGTCTTCGAGGAGGGCTTGCCAGAGGGCGGCGTAGAACTCCCGGTCATGGCGTCCTGATTTGAGGAAGGCCGGGGTCTGGCCGATGGCCTCCTGATCGCTGTAGCCGGTGATCTTGGTGAAGGCCCGGTTCACCCGCAGGATCACGCCCCGGGCGTCGGTGATGAAAATGCCCTCCTGACTTTCGAAGGTGGCGGCGGCAATGCGCAGCTCCGATTCCATGGCCTTGGTGGCGGTCACATCGGTGACGAAGCCGTACCAGGTGACGTGGCCCTCGTTGCCGCCATCGCCATCCACCTCCGGCACCGCATCGACGTGGAGCCACTTCTCCCGGCCATCGGCGGTGCGGATGCGGTAGTCCACCTGCCAGGGCGACAGGCTGGCGGCGGATTGGCGCAGGGCGGTGAAGAAGTGGTCGGCGTCATCGGGGTGCTGCATGGCGCGAATCTTCCCGGCGTCGGCTTCCAGCGCTTCCGGGCTGACCCCGTAGATGTCGCGCACGGCCTGGCTGGCAAAGGGAAAGCTGCCATTGCCATCGGGGTGGAAACGGTACTGGAAGACCATGCCGGGCACATGGGAGAGAATCTTGCGCAGGCGCCGGTTGGCCGCGTTTTCCGCCGCTTCCGCTTCCTGGGCGACGATCACTTCCAGCAGGCCGTTGAAGGCGTTGGCCATCTGGCCGATCTCATCCTGGCGGCGTACCGGCAGCGCCTGCCGTGGCAGCACGCCGTCCCGCATGCGGTCGAGCAGGCCCGCGGCTTCCTCCAGGGGGTGCAGCTGGCGCCGCAGCCACCACCAGGCAACGGCGGCCATCAACAGGGTGAGGGCCAGGGTCGTCAACAGCAGGCGATGCTGCATGGCCCGCACCGGCGCGAAGGCTTCCTCGGTGGGGAGCACCGATTGCATCAGCCAGCCGGTGCTGGGAATGCGCTTGGAAGACGACAGTTCCTCCACCCCCCGGGAGCTGACCGCCACACCGGAGCCTTCGTTGCCGGCCAGGTAATGGTCGTATACCGGGTTCACCCCCGGCGGCGGCCCCGCCTTCATGACCCGCCGCTTGTCCGAAGAGGCGATGCCCATGCGGGCCTTGGGCGCAGTGAGAAGAAAGTCCCCAGTCTTGCCGTATTTGGCGGTGCTGATCTCGTCGAGGAAGTTGGGCTGGTCCAGGTTGGTGATGCCCATCACCGCCCCCCGCACTCGGCCCTCCTTGTCCTTGATGGGCACGGCGATGTTCAGTACCGGCACCCCGGTGCGCTTGCCCCGCATGGGTTCGGTGACGACGCTTTCTCCCTGCCGAAGCAAGGTCCCCATGAACGGCAGGTCGCCATAATGGGTACCGGTTCGGTCGAGGGCGCGGGGTTCGCTGGCGATGGCCAGTCCCTCCGCATCGACGATGATCAGCCCCCAGTTGAAGAGGGCGCCGAGGGGGGCTTGCTGGCGGAGGAATTCCCCGGCCTGGTGACTGTCCAGCGGCCCCGTTGCGGCCAGGCTGCGGGCCGCGGCGCCCAGCACCGTCAGGCGCTCCTGCACGGAGCGGTCGATTTCGCTGGCGATGAGGGAAACGGTGGAGAACTGCTGGGCGGAGATGGCCGCCTCCATGTCCTGGCGCAGGTAATTGCCCACCACGTAGGCAACGCCGCCCATGGAGAGAACCGTGGCGAAAAGTACCCCCAGCACCAGGCGGGTACGCAAGGATTGCCGACGGAGTGTCATGAAAAGCCTCCCTGGCCTGCTATCCGACGGGCCATGGGCTGGCCCGTGCAGGCTTCTGATTTCATCTTACGCCGCGAAATTGGCGGAATCCAAGGCACTCTCTCACGCAATTCCAGGGTTAGCGGCCCTTCGTCCGGTTTTGCGGGTGGGCTGCAGAAGGCGGAGCCAGGAGGGATCAGCGGCGTGGTTATCAAGGAGCAAAGCACCAGGAGGGGTGTCTCAACAGGCCATCTCAGGCAGCCGGGCCGAGGCCCTCAATTACCCGGCGGGGCCATGCGCTTGCAGGCGGCGCGGATGCGGGCAATGGTGTCTTCCACCGGGGCTTTGGCGCTTACCTCCAGGCCCAGTTCCCGGGCGATGTGATTGACCCGGGCCACATTGAGGGGAATGCCGCCCCGATCAATGGCGGCGATCAGGGCCAGCGCCTGGGCCTCCGCCGAAGGCGGCACAGCCGGAGCCGGGGGGCGGGGGAGGAACCACTGGAGCAGGCGGGCGAACATGGGTTTCGGGCCGGTGGGGCAGCAAGGTGAAAATGGGCAGGAGCCGACTATAACCGGCCAGCCCCTCTCCGTGCAGCCCCCACGGGCGAAGACGAGACACGGTGGCGATGGATATGCACGCCGGCGCGGTTGCCTTCCTGCCGGTGCCGCGTAACACTGCCAGCCTTTGCGAAGGCGATGCCCACCCGCTGGCGAGTTGGCCTGCCGGTAGCTTGCCGGTGGGCGGCAGCGTTTCTGCGGCGCGCCTTTTCAGGCTTTTGATGAAGGAGTTTCCGTTGCCCCCTGCCAACCCTGTCGTGCCTGTTTCTCCGAGTTCGTCAGACCCGGTGGCTGCCCCCTCCGCCTGGGTCTGCCGTTTTGCCGCCACCCTTCCGGCCGCATCCGCGGTGCTGGATCTGGCCTGTGGCCGGGGGCGCCACGGGCGCTGGCTGGCGGCGCAGGGGCATCGGGTGCTGGCGGTGGATCGGGATGGGGAGGCCCTGGCCAGCCTGGCGGACGTGGCTGGCCTCACGACGCTCCAGGCCGACCTGGAAGGGGGCGACTGGCCCCTGGCCGGGCGGCAGTTCGGCGGCATTGTCGTCACCCATTACCTGCACCGGCCCCTCTTGCCGTATCTGGCCGAATGCCTGCTGCCCGGCGGGCTGCTGATCTACGAAACCTTCATGGCGGGCAACGAGCGTTTCGGCAAGCCCAGCCGGCCCGACTTTCTCCTGCAACCCGGCGAGCTGCTGGATTTCGCCCGGCAACAGGGCTTGCAGGTACTGGCCTACGAAGCGGGGGAAGTGGCGCGCCCCAAACCGGCCATGATGCAGCGGCTGGCCGCCTTCAAGGCGCCGCAGGATGGGCTGGTCAGCTGGCCCCTTGCCGAGGGGCTTCCAGCGGCTGTTTGAGCGGCCCGAGTGGCCCGAGTGACTTGAGCGGCTCGAGCAGCCTGCACCACCGCCATTCCTTGCGTCGCCCAGTATGGCAACGCGGCAACGCGCCCTTATGCCAGCGGCGCCAGAAAACGCTGCACCGCCGCCAGCACCCGCTGGGGATGTTCCCGGTGGGGCACGTGGTAGCAGTCGGGGAGCAGCAGCAATTCCGTTGTCTCCCTGCCCAGGCTGGCGATGGTCTGGGGATGGGCGAGGGAGCCGTATTCATCCTGCTCGCCGTGGATCACCAGCAGGGGGCAGGGGATGGCCGTGGCGGTGGTGTCGATGCGCCAGGGCGCGAAGTCCGAGGACAGCCAGGTGTCGATCCAGGCCCGCAGCACCCATTCCGTCTTGTCGCCGTGGTACTTGCTCAGGCGCTCCCGCTGGCCCGGCTGGGCGAAGGCGGTTTCCGCTGCGCGGATGCCCTGCCGCACGCCCTCGTCGACAAAGGCTTGGGCCGACTGGGTGATGAGGGCCGTACACCCTTGGGGATGCAGCGCCGCACAGGCCGCCGCCATGCCGCCACCAACGCTGTAGCCGTAGGGAATGCAGTGTTCCAGCCCGAGGGCCTGGCGCAGGGCGGGGAAAATGCTGCGGGCCTCTTCGGCGATGAAATCAACCCCCAGACTGCCGGTGCGGGCGGCGGAACGGCCGAAGCCCAGGCGGTCGTAAGCCACCACCCGGCGCCCGGTGGTGGCGGCCAGCTGGGCGGGAAAATCGCGCCACAGATCGACGCTGCCCAGGGAATCGTGAAAGAGCAGGATGGCGGCCCGGGGCTGGGGGGACGTCTGGCCGGGCACCGCTTCGGGCTGCCAGCTGCGGGCGTAGAGTCGGCCCTGGGGCAGGTCGATGCCATGTTCCTGGCTGCTGATGGCCGGGGCGTCGGCAGGGTGGGGGCTGGGGGAATGCATGGTGAAAACTCCGGGGGCGGCTGTCGGCAGGCGTTGTTGCAGCGTTGTCGTCGCGCTGCTGCTTCGTTGATGTCTCGTTGCTATCTCGTTGCTGTTTCGTTCGTATGGCCCCGCCGTGGCGCCGCCATGGCGCTGTGATCGCGTCGCGATGGTGCGGCGTTGGTGCCGCGACGGCATAGCGAAGGCATTCAGGCGGCGGGGTTCTGGATGTCCGTCGATGTTAGCCGCTACGCCGCCCAAGCCCCATCTCCCATGGGGAAAAATGATAGTCTGATCGGGCCAACAAAAATCAGTGAAAGAGGGAGGTGCTTATGCGTATTGCCATTCTGGCCTATGACGGCTGTTGGGGTATGAGCCTCTTTGCCGCCCGGGATTTCTTCAGAGTCGTCGCCCTGCTGGAAAGTCACCAGGGCCTGGCGCCCTTCTACGAGGTGGCCGTGCTCTCGCCCGATGGCGGCCCCGTGACCCTGGCCGGCGGCGCTGCCCTGCAAGTCGATGGCCCCATGGCGCCGGCAGACCGCTACGACCTGGTGATCGTCCCCGCCATGGAAGGGCCACGCCTGGTGGCCCAGCACGACGACGATAAACGCCTGGCCGCCTGGCTGGCCGCCCACCTCCAGGCCCGGGTGCCGGTGGTGGCCATGACCACCGCCTCGGCCCTGCTGGCCGCCACCGGCTTGGTGGATGGGCTGCTGCTGGCCACCCACTGGGCCTTCGTGCGCCTGCTCAACAAACGCTACCCGGCCTGCCGCTTTGCCACCCACGATTCCTTCCGCCAGAGCGAGGGCATCTACACCACCGGCTCCATGAACGGCGGTTTCGATGCCCTGCTGGAAATCGTCGCCCAGCAGCGGGGCGATGCCTTTTCTCAGCTTTGTGCCACCCACCTGCTGCTGGCGGAGCCGGGCCGGCTGCGGCCCATCCTGCCGGGCCACCGCAACCATACGGACGAAGCCATTCTCAAGGCCCAGGACTGGATCGAAGCCCACCACAGCGAAAAGCTGGGCCTCGCGGCCATCGCCCACCACTGCGGCCTGGGGGAGCGCACCCTGAAGCGCCGCTTCCAGGAAGCCGCCGGGGTCTCGCCCATCGTCTATCTGCAAAAGGTGCGCGTCGACCGGGCCAAGAAGCTGCTCATCGCCACCGGCATGACCGTGCAGGAAGTGGCCTTCGAAGTGGGCTACGACAATGTCAGCTTCTTCATCCGCCTCTTTCGCCAGCATGTGGGTAAAACGCCGGTGCAGTGGCGTAGTGGCAAGGCCTGAGCCAGTCACCGCCCTACTGGACTAGGTGGGCCAGGTAGGCCAGGTAGGCCAGGTAGGCCACGTTTTGCCTGGACCTCGGCGACAACCCAGCCCCACCTCAACGCTCCCGCACCACCGACTTTCCTACACCGCGCCGTCGCCGTGGATGGCCAGGGCCAGCCGGCGCACCGCTTCCATCGCCCGTGCTTCTTCCAGATTGCCGTAGCCCAGCACCAGGCCGTTGCAGGCCACCGGCGGCCGGGCATAGGCGCTTAAGGGGCGGGGCGCCAGGCCCAGTTTGGCGGCCCGGGCGGCCACCTCCGTATCCTTCACTTCGGGCGGCAGCCACAGCACCAGATGCAGGCCCGCCTCGCCGCCGGAGATTTCAATCTCCGCCCCCAAGGTTTGCCGTAGCGCCGCTCTCAGAGCCGCCTGCCGGGCGGCGTAGCGGCTGCGCATCTTGCGCAGGTGGGCGGTGTAACTGCCCCGGGCCATGAAATCCGCCAGGGCCCGCTGCTCGATGCCCTGGCCGGCCCGGGTGGCCTGGGCGGCGGCCAGGGTGAAGTCGGCGGCGATGGCCTTGGGCAGCACCAGATAGCCGAGGCGCAGGCCCGGGTAGAGGGTCTTGCTGAAGGTGCCCACATAGACCACCGGCGCATCGGGTTGCAGGCCGAAGAGCGCCGGGGGCGCCGGGCCGGCGCGGCGAAATTCGCTGTCGTAGTCGTCCTCGATGATCCAGGCGCCGCAACGGCGGGCCCGCTCGATCAGCGTCAGGCGTCGGGCCAGGGACATGACCCGACCGGTGGGGTACTGGTGGGAAGGGGTGATCATCACCAGGCGCGGCGGCTGGTCGCGCCAATCGGCTTTCGTGGGCGCCAGTCCCTCCCCATCCACCGCCACGTCGTGAATGGCCAGCCCGGCCAGGCCGTAGGCGACGCGGGCGGCGAAGTAGCCCGGGTTTTCCACCCACACCGTATCGCCGTTATCTGCCAGCAGCCGGGCGCAGAGGTCCAGAGCGGCCTGGGTGCCGCTGGTGATGACGACCTGCTCCGGGCTGACCGCCAGCCCGCGCACCGTGGTGAGGTGGCTGGCCAGGGCCTGGCGCAGATCCGGGTCGCCGCCGTGGGCGGCGTAGCCCAGCTGGCGCCAGCCCGCCTCCCGCCAGGCCCGCTCCAGGCAGGCCCGCCAGGCGCGAAAGGGAAAGGCGCCGTAATCCGGCGTGCCGGGGGCGAAGGGCAGGGCGGCAGTCTCCCGCACCGGCCCCGGTTGCAGGGCGGCGGCGGCTCGGGTGGAGAGTTGTAGAGGCGCGGCGGGCGTTGTTTCGGCTCGCTGCGTCATCGCCCCCAGGGCCAGGGGCGCCACCCGGGTGCCCTGGCGGTCCGCCAGCAGGCAACCTTCGCTGAGCAACTGCTCGTAGGCAAAAAGCACCGTGTTGCGGGCGATGGCGAGGGATTGGGCCAGCTGACGGCTGGCGGGCAGGCGGGTACCCGGCGCCAGGCGACCAGCCAGAATGGCCTCCCGCAGGCGGTGGTAGAGCAACCGCTGGCGGGGTACGGCGTCGGGCAGGGGCGGGGCGAGCAGCCAGTCCAGTTCCATCGTGGCTCCATGAATCCGTAGTTTTGTGGCACTACGCAAGGTACCACCGGAGCCTTAGTCTGGGGCCATTCCTTTTACTTCAATGGCGTTCTGCCCCATGTCCGAATCCACTGCTCCTTCCGCCCCGTCTTCCCGCACCCGCGTGCGTCGCCTGCCTGAGCGGGCCCATTACGATAGCGACACCATCGCCGCCATCGTGGACGCCGCCCCCATCTGCACCGTGGCCTTCCAGATCGACGGGGCGGTGCACGCCATGCCCACCATCCACTGGCGCGAGGGTGACCACCTCTACATCCACGGCGCCAAGGCTTCCCGGATGCTCAAGGCCCTGGTGGAAGGCGAGGCCTGCGTCACCATCGCCCTGGCCGACGGCCTGGTGCTGGCCCGCTCGGCCATGCACCACTCCATGAACTACCGCGCCGTGGTGATCTACGGCCAGTTCGAGCTGGTGACCGACGCGGCGGAAAAGACGCGCAGCCTGGAAGCCTTCATCGACGGACTCTACCCCGGGCGCTGGGCCACCCTGCGGCCCATCAACGACAAGGAGCTGAATGCCACCGGCCTGCTGCGCATCCCCCTGGCGGAGGCTTCGGCCAAGGTGCGCAACTGGGGCGTCAAGGATGACGCGGAAGACCTGACCTGGCCGGTATGGGCCGGCGTCATTCCCTTGAATACCGTGCCCGGCGCGCCGGTGGCGGAGGAGGGCAGCGTGGTGGCGGAAGTCCCGCCGACCCGCTTTGATCGGGAACTACCTCAATAACTTGTCAGAGAACCTTGGCCATAAAACCAAAGCGAACCACCAAGACACCAAGAAGGCCAAGATGCACCAAGGAAAGCCAGCCCTTGCTCCTGCATCATCGCTTCGCCTTGGTGAAACTTGGTGGCCCTTGGCGTCTTGGTGTTTCGCTTTTCGATATCCGTTCGCCTTGATGTAGCCGGCGCCTAGGCGACAAACGCCTGTGCTGCGGCGAGAAAACCTGCCAGGCAGGGGTTGTCGTTGCCGGCGGCCCAGATCAGGCCTTGTTCCACCTGGGGCGTGCCCGGCACGGGGCGGAAGACCGCGTTGGGCAACTGCATCTTGCCCAGGGATTGGGGCACCAGGGAGACCCCCAGGCCTTCCCCCACCAGATTGACGATGGTCTGCTGCAAATGGGTTTCCAGGCGGATGCGGGGCTCGAAGCCGTGGGCGCGGCAGCAGCCGATCACCAGCTCATGCAGGGCCGGCGCCGTGGCGGCGGGGAAGGTGATGAAAGGCTCGCCGGCCAGGTCGCCCACGGTGAGGTCCGCCTTGGCCGCCAGGGCATGATCGGCCGGCAGCACGGCGCACAGCGGCTCGGCGAACACGCCCCGGTATTCCAGCCCCGGCGGGCGCTGCCAGGGGAAGGCGATGCCCACATCGGCCTGGCCGGAGATGAGCAGGTCGTTCAGCTCCCGGGGCAGCACCTCGGCCAGTTGCAGGTCCACCGCCGGAAACTGGTCGCCATAGCGGCGGATCAGGGGCGGCAGCACGCTCCAGGCGGCCGCCATGGTGAAGGCCACCCGCAGGGCGCCCCGTTCGCCCCGCTCCGTGGCCTGGGTACTGCGCACCGCCGTGTCCACCGAAGCGAGAATGCGCCGGGCCTGGTCGTGGAAATGGCTGCCCGCCGCCGTCAGCTCCACCTGGCGGGAGGTGCGCTTGAACAGCAGCACCCCCAACTCCTCCTCCAGGGCGGCGATCTGCCGGCTCAGGGGCGGTTGGGAAATGTGCAGCAGGGCGGCGGCCCGGCCGAAATGCAGGGTGTCGGCAAGGGCCACGAAGTAGCGCAGCTGGCGAAGGTCCATGATTGATACGCATCAGGTATTGATTGGCGGCATATATAGCATTGGACGGTATTGGTTGGAAATCCTAAGCTGGCCCCATCTTTCCCCCTTCCTGCACCGCTGCGGCCATGTCCTCCATCCTCAACGTCGTCCTGCCCATCTTCGCCCTCATCCTGGCCGGCTACCTCTGCCGCCGCAGCGGCGTCCTGGGGGAGGCGGCCTCCGGCGAACTCAACCGCTTCGTCGTCTGGCTGGCCCTGCCGGCGCTGCTCTTCAAGGTCACGGCGACCGCTACCTGGGAACAGATCTGGCACCCGGGCTTCATCGTCTCGGTGAGCGCCGGCTGCGTGCTGGTGTTCGCCGCCACCGTGGCCTGCCGGCTCTATCAGCGCCGCCCCCTGGCCGATGCCAGCATCGACGGCCTCAGCGCCGCCTACGCCAACACCGGCTTCCTCGGCATTCCCCTGTGCGTGCTGCTGCTGGGGGAGCCGGGCCTGCTGCCCGCCATCGTCGCCACCCTGATCGTCGCCTGCGCCCTGTTCGCCCTGGGCATTGTGCTGGTGGAGATCGCCCTACAGCGGGCCAACCACCAGCAACTCCACCCCCTGCGGGCCTGCGCCAAGGTGGGCCGCTCCCTGGCGAAAAACCCCCTGCTGGTGGCCCCGGTGCTGGGGGCTGCCTGGGCCATGGGCGGCGCGCCCCTGCCGGGCCCCGCCAGCCAGTTCCTCACCCTGCTGGGCACGGCGGCCACTCCTTGCGCCCTGGTCTCCCTGGGCCTGTTCCTGGCCCAGAAGCAGGAAGGCCGGCGGGACGGCACCCTGGGCCTGGTGCTGGCCAAGCTGCTGCTGCAACCCCTGGTGACGGCCTTTCTCGCCTTCCGCGTCTTCGAGCTGCCTGCCCTATGGGCCAACTCGGCCCTGCTGCTGAGCGCCCTGCCCACCGGCACCGGTCCCTTCATGCTGGCCAGCTTCTACGGCCGCGAAGGCGCCCTGGTGGCGCGGGTGATCCTGTTGACTACTCTGGGGTCGCTGCTGACGGTGTCGCTGTGTCTGTATTGGCTGGGACTGTAGGATTCTGCCCTTGGGAGGGCGGCTGCCTCCCGCCTATCAGACTTGCTAGACTTTGCCCCAGGCCTACGATCCTTACTGTCCTGGGGTTCCGATTTTTCTTCTTCAGTGGTGAGGGAGCGGAACCGCCCCATATCCATGTGGAACATGGCGATAAGACAGCAAAGTATTGGTTGAATCCGGTGAACCTGGCGATGTCGGAAGGTTTTCGGAGTCATGAATTGACGAAAATCCGCGCGTTGGTAATTGAACACCGGGCACTTTTTCTGGAGAAATGGGATGAGCACTTTGGCGGTTAAGCTGGACGCCCATGCCGTCGACGTTTCCGTCGATGAGGCGGCATTGCATTTCATCCTGGCCGATGGCCGGGAGATTTCAGCGCCCTTGGAGTGGTTCCCGCGTTTGCGTGACGCTTCCCCCAGCCAGCGCCATAACTGGCGACTGATCGGCAAGGGCATCGGCGTTCATTGGCCGGATATCGACGAAGATATTGCGGTCAGTACCCTGATGCGGAACCACTAGTTACAGAGGGTGATTCAATCCGCCTTGGGCGGATTGAAGTGGGCTTCGGCCATTTGCTCCGCCGCTTCCCACAGGGTCGGCGAACCCTTGGCGATGGGGGGCTGGCAGCGGCTTTTCACCTGCTCCAGGGTGACGGCGCATTCCACCCAGGTGCCGCCGTCGGTGGCGGCGTTGTGCAGCATGGGCTGAAAGCGGTCCAGGGCCTTGGCGAATCTGGCATCGTCGCTCTCCGCCGCCTCGAACTCAAACCACAGCTCGCGGAACTCCGCCGCCTGGGCCTCCGGCAGCAGGCCGAAGAGGCGCTCCGCCGCCAGCCGTTCCCGCTCCGCCTGCCCCGCATGAGTCTCCGGCACATGGAAGGGCACATCCCCCGCGTCGATCTCCACGATGTCGTGGATCAGCAGCATCTTCACCACCCGCAGCACATCCACCTCCCCCGCCGCATGTTCCGCCAGCACCAGGGCATAAAGCGCCAGATGCCAGGAATGCTCCGCACTGTTCTCCCGCCGCGAGCGGTCGAGCAGGGGCGTCAGGCGGACCACGCTTTTCAGCCGGTCGATTTCGCGGAGGAAGGTGAGTTGTTGGGCGAGGGTGGGGGAGGGCATGGTGCTGCAGATTCTTTGAATCGGGAGGTGGCGAGTCTACCAGAGTCGTTCTTCTGGCTTGAGTTCGGTGGAAAGAACGAATGACCCAAAGAAGTTCTCGCCGATTAGGAAATGCAGACATTCAATGTCAAGGCTCAGGATTACGAGCTGGTTGGTAGTGAAGCATCCTCAGCACCATTGGGCTGGGCATTGCCCCCAGCCCCTCCAAAACAGACACTTTTTGATACACAAACAGCTGGTGTGATTAGCCAAGCGATACCACTTTGTGGCAACAACCAAGAGTCATATTTGAATTTAAGATACCCATCCTCGTGGGTTATTTGGCTTACAACATCTTCTAATACTAATGTCTTGAACTGAATTGTTGCTCCCGGGGGGTAAGTGATTGTGATATCGAAGTTTCGTGTTGGATGCGCCATCTGCCAATATTGAAACTTTCCTTTCTTCACAAGGTAGGTGGACTCCACGATTACGACGAGATTATCAATGCTTTCGTATTTCTCAAGTGAGACGGTGAAGCCCTTTTGGAGTTCTGCGTTATCGTTACTTTTCTTGACGACTTCGGTCTTCCCTTTTTGAGAATGATTTCCTGGATATTGGACAGAAATCGTCATGCTCGAAATTTCATGGAATTCATCTGCATCGGCACACCAATTAATGGCTGGCTGGATTTTATTTGATGATGAACGACACACATAAATAACTTTATCCGTAACCTCATAGCAGTCCGGGCTTGTTACTGAATCACGCATTAATACTTCTGTTGACACATCCTCACGATAAGGTTCAGAGATATAGCGGTGCAGATTTTGATGGAAGTAACTGAGGAATCCATCTTCCTTATCAATCCTTGGATTGTTGAATTGAGCTTTTAGGACGTTTATCTGAAGGCTTTTGAGAGTTTCAGCATCAAGCATTTTTAGGTAATTGCTGTCAATGACAATTTCCTTAATTCTGTCGGAAAAGTAGTCGCGCCAATTCTTTGTGTCGAGAGCAAAACTAAATATCGCAAAACCTACTAGAGCCACACTGAGCGTGGTCAGTCCAGCTGTGAAGGCGTAGGCGACGCTGCCAGGAGAAGGCGCACGGACCTCAGAATAGTAAGCGGCAGCTAGTACTCCTATAATTCCAACAAACATAATTAGTATTGTAGAAAGTGATATAATTTGCTTGGTTTTTTTTGAGTCTATAGCTTCCATAAGCTCCCTCTAGATGGTTATATGAAATGTTGTTTAATTGTTAAAATATATGATTATTTGATATGTTGTAGAATGGGTGATTGGAATGGTTTGTGCTGCAATGTTTTTGTGGTTATTTTATTCATATCTCTAAGTTATCAACAAACAAACCGGGTAACCTCAAAACTACGGTTGGTTTAATATCAGCGTAATTAAATGTTTCCATATTGCATACGCATTATGCATGTTGTCAAGCAATTGGAACATGGCTTTCGACCTGTATTTCTGGTCAATAACAGTTCTCTAATGAAAATCCTGCCCCCGCGTCACCAGCTCCTCGGTAGCGGCGTCAGATCCACCAGCCGCTTGGCCACCAGATGGGTCACCCCGTGGCGGGATTCGAGTTGGCCGTAGACTCCTAGCAGGCTGCCGGCCAGGGTTTCGCGGCGCTGTTTTTCCACCAGTTTGGGGCGGAGGATGACGTTGATGGGCGTCTTCCATGGTGACGAAGACGATGCCGCTGGTGGTGCCGGTGAGTGACGATGCCGGCGGCCCGGGCCAGTTTTTGTCCGGCGCGGCCCGCAGTTCGGCAGCGGTGATGAAGCGGCCCGCCGTTAAGCGTTCCGCAGCCGGCCCAGGGGGCTTGTTCTCCTCATGCTGCCGCCGCGCCGGTTGCGGAAAATGCCGTGACGGGTATCTCCTGGGTGGCTAGAATAGTTATTCATTTCTCTATTCATTTAGTCATTCATCACCATGACTCGCCATTCCGATTCCCTTCGTCTTCTGCTTGGGCAGGGGCCGCTGTCGTCTCGCCAACTTGTTGAAAAGGCGGGGATTAGCCAGCCGACCATGTCCCGAGCGCTGGCGGCGTTGGGGGATGAGGTGGTGCGTATCGGCGCCGGGGCCGCTATTCGTTATGCCCTGCGGGATGCTGCGCGCGGCTTTACGGCGGCGCCGATCTTCCGTGTCAGCGAGGCGGGGCAGATTCGGGAGTTGGGCCAGCTCGTGCCGGTTCGCCCGACGGGGTTTGTCATGGTGCAGGCCGATGGGGTGACGCTGCATAGCGATGGGTTGCCGTGGTGGTTGTTGGATATGCGGCCCCAGGGCTATCTCGGTCGGGCCTATGCCGCCGCTTATGCGGGCGCCCTGGGGTTGCCGGGCAACCCGGAGCATTGGGGCGATGGGGAGGTGATCCGGGCGCTCCTGGCCCATGGCCATGACGCCATTGGCAACCTGCTGATCGGGGATTTGTCCCGCGACCGTTTCATTGGCATGGCGGAACCGTCTCCCCTGGATCGGGAGGCCGAATACCCCGCCCTGGCCCGGGCCGTTGGCGCCGGGGAGGTTCCCGGCTCTTCGGCCGGGGGGGAGCAGCCGAAGTTCTGTGCCTATTCCGCCCGTGGTCATGTGCTGGTGAAGTTTTCGGCACCGGACGACAACCCGGTTAGCGAGCGGTGGCGTGATCTCCTCTTGGCCGAGCATCTGGCCCTGGCGGTGCTGGGGGTGGAAACCGAGGTGTTTGATTTCGGCGGCCAGCGCTTTCTGGAGGTGCCGCGCTTTGACCGCGTCGGCAAGCTGGGCCGCGTGGGCGTCTTCTCCCTGCGTGCCTTGGAGGCGGAGTACGTGGGCGATGCGTCGGCGCCTTGGCCCTCCCTGGTGCGCCGCCTGGTGGCGGATGGCCATGTTCACCCCGACGCCGTCGCCGGTTCGGCGCGGCTGTGGGCCTTTGGCACCTTGATCGGCAATACGGACATGCACGGGGGGAACTTGTCGTTTCTCAGTGGTGAAGGCCGCCCGTATCGGCTGGCACCGGCCTACGACATGTTGCCCATGGGGTTTGCGCCGAGAAGTAGCGGCGTGGTGGCTGATGCGCTTTCGCCGCTTTCGCTGTCGGCTTCGGTCGATGGCGCCATTTGGCGCGAGGCCTTGGCGTTGGCTGAAACCTTCCTGGCCCGGGTGCGGGATTGCAATGGCTTCTCCGGCAGGTTCGCTCCCTGCATCGAGGCGATCAGCCAGCGTATGGATGAAGCCGCCTCCCGCATTGCCCGGCTAGGCTGAGTCCCTTGTGAGCGTCCCGACCTCGCTGCGACGTTCCATGGGCGCGGGTGGCGGACTTGCCGCTAGCCACAGACGCCCAGGAAGCGGCTCGGGGGCTTCGGGGCCGATGGTTGGGCCGTCAGTGCTGCCGCTGGCTAGCGGAAAAATGCAGGTAAACTTGCCCGTCTTCCTTCGTTTTTGGAATCGTCCCATGTCGTTTTTCCGCATCCTGCTGCTTGCCGCTTTCTCTGCCCTGACCCTGGCGGGATGTGCCACGGCGCCGCCCGAGGGGGTGCGTCCGGTGACGGGCTTTGAGGTGAATCGTTACCTGGGCCAGTGGTATGAAATTGCCCGGCTGGACCATTCCTTCGAACGGGGCATGAGCGATGTGCAGGCCGTCTACCAGTTGCAGGAGGACGGCAGCGTGAAGGTGATCAACCGGGGCTACAACACCCGGCGCCAGGCGTGGCAGGAGGCCATTGGCCGGGCCTTGTTCCTGGGCGACAGCACGGTGGGTTCCCTCAAGGTGTCCTTCTTCGGCCCCTTCTATGGGGGCTACCACGTGATCGCCCTGGACCCGGACTACCGCTGGTCCCTGGTGTCTGGCCCGGATCGGGACTACCTGTGGATTCTCGCCCGGGACAAGACCCTGCCGGGGGAGGTACGGGAGCGCCTGCTCAGTCAGGCCCAGGCCCTGGGCTTTGCCACCGACAAGCTGATCTGGGTCGAGCAAAACCGGGCCGACCAGCCCTAAGCCTGCCGGCTGCCGCGGACGGTTTTCCCCCCGCTTGGCCGGCGCCGCCCCATCCCGTTTTCGGCTGAGACTTGGGGCCGATGATTGATCTTCCCCATGGCGCCGGGCGTTGCCGGCCCCATGGTCAGGATTGCCAGGAACAACCATGACCACCCTGCGCCTTGTTCTGGGCGACCAACTCAATCCGCAACACTCCTGGTTCCGCTCCCCTGATCCCCAGGTCGTTTATGTGCTGATGGAGGTGCGCCAGGAGACGGATTACGTCCTGCATCACGCCCAGAAGATCATCGCCATCTTCGCCGCCATGCGCGACTTCGCGCGGCAACTGGAGGCGGCCGGCCATCGGGTGCATTACCTGCGCATTGACGATCCGGCCAACCAGCAATCCCTGCCGGCCAATCTGGATGGGCTGATCGCCCGCCATGGGGCGCGGGCCTTTGAATACCAGGCGCCGGACGAGTGGCGGCTGGATCGGCAGCTGGCCGAGTACGCCAGCCAGCTGCCCATTCCCGCCTGGATGGTGGAGAGCGAGCATTTCTATACCCGGCGGGATGAAGCCGCCCAGCTTTTCGCCGGGCGCTCCCAATGGCTGATGGAGCATTTCTACCGCCAGATGCGCAGTCGCCATGGGGTGCTGCTGGCCGCTCCGGGCAAGCCCCTGGGCGGGCAGTGGAATTTTGACCACGACAACCGCAAGCCCTGGCCCGGGCTCCCTCGGGAGCCGGCGGACTGGCGCGGCACCCACGACCATTCGGCGCTATGGCAGGCCATCTTGCAGGCGGGGGTGGCCAGCTTTGGCGAGCTGGCTGCCGCGCAATTCCGCTGGCCCCTGAACCGGGCGGAGGCCCTGCAGCAGCTGGATGACTTCATCAGCGAGGCGCTGCCCCATTTCGGCGATTTTCAGGATGCCCTGACCTATCGGGCCTGGCGCCTCTTCCATTCCCTGCTGTCTTTCGCGCTCAACACCAAAATGCTCAATCCCCGGGAGGTGGTGGCCCGGGTGGAGGCGGCCCATGCCGCGGGACAGGTGCCCCTGGCCGCCGCAGAGGGTTTTATCCGCCAGATTCTCGGCTGGCGCGAATACGTGCGGGGCGTGTATTGGGCCCACATGCCCGGCTACGCCGAGCACAACGCCTTCAATCACCAGCGGCCCCTGCCCGGGTGGTTCTGGAGCGGGCAAACGAAAATGCGTTGCCTGGCCCACGCCATCGGCCAATCCCTGGACCATGCCTACGCCCACCACATCCAGCGCCTCATGGTCATCGGCAACTTCGCCCTGTTGGCCGGGCTGGACCCGGCGGCGGTGCATCGCTGGTATCTCGGCGTCTATATCGACGCCTTCGAATGGGTTGAATTGCCCAACACGGTGGGCATGAGCCAGTTCGCCGACGGCGGCAAGCTGGCGACCAAGCCCTATGTATCCAGCGCCGCCTACATCGACCGCATGAGCGATTACTGCAAGGGCTGCCATTACGACCGGAAAGCCCGGGTCGGGGAGCGGGCCTGCCCATTCAATGCGCTGTACTGGGACTTTTTCGCCCGCCACCGGGAGCGCCTGGGTGCCAACCCGCGGCTGGGCATGGTCTATCGCCAATTGGCGAAAATGGCCCCCGCCGCCTTGGCCGAGGTCCAGACGCGGGCCGATCAGCTCCGGGCAGATATCGAAAGCCTGTAGTTTTTCCGTCGGCTGCGGCCAGGTGGACGTGGCAGAGCGCTTTTTGCGGCTGCGACGGGAAAGGGGAGCAGCTCACACCTCCAGTTTCACCGTCATTGCAGCTCTACACTAGAAATTCAGTTCGCTTAGGAATTCAATCTAAGATTTTTTGACGCAAAGCCACAAACTCATCCAGATGCTCAAGAAATACTCCAACGAGCGTTGGATCGAAATGACGGCCCGACTGCTCCTCAAAAAACTCGATCACCCTGTCAATCGGCCACGCCTGTTTATATGGCCTGGATGACAGCAAAGCATCGAAGACGTCACATATTGCCGTGACTCGCCCCTCAAAGGGGATTTCTTCACCGACCAGTCGTTTTGGGTAACCACTACCATCCCACTTTTCGTGATGAGTTAGGGCAATGGTTCTAGCCATAGCGGTAAGAGGCGTATCAACTCCGGTCAAAATACGAGCACCAATTTCACAATGGCGCTCCATCACGGCCCGTTCGTTTGCATCGTACTTCCCTGGCTTAAGCAAAATATGATCAGGGATGCCAATCTTCCCAATATCATGCATTTGACTCGCCAAACCAAGCATCTCGGCCTCTTGGGCACTTTTACCTGACAATTCTGCCAAGCGCCTACAGCAGATACTCATGCGAATGACGTGACCACCAGTTTCGTTATCGCGGAACTCTCCCGCCCGACCCAAGGCCCGAACAATTTCGACTTGCGTATCACGCAAGACTTCTCCATGAGCAGAGACCCTGGCGGCCATCAGCAAGAAAGAACCATTGAGCTCGGCAATCTCCGTAACCGCACTGATCTGCCGTGGTGCCGGCAAGACTTCCGTCTCGCCAAAATGATCCAGATCAGCAACCAAACGCTTCAAGGGCCGCACGATTGGCCGGACTGCAAAAATCCCCAGGCAGGAAAAAAGCAGTCCGACAATCAGGCTGATCCCAATTACCTGCCATTTCATTGAGGAAATTTCACTTCCTACGATCTCTACTGGCTCACGGACCACAATGTGCCAACCCAGGCCATCGAAAGAGTCATGAGTTGGAACCTGGGTGGAGGACATCAAATATGTCCCGGTATCTGACAGCCACAAACCCTCGGTCCAATTAACTTCGGTTAATTTGGAAAGGACAGTTTCAACATTGCCCTCAGTCCGTTGGGTGTCGTAAAGGATATCTCCATTGCCTGACACCACTGCAGCCGAAAGGTGTCCTGCACCAGCGGAGGTGCCGACAACCCGAGTCACCACCTCCTCGATCATCTTCCAGTTGAAGTGACTCCCCAGAACAGCGACCACCTCTCCATCTTTACTACGTAAAGGCAGTGCAATGTCCAGCAAGTAAAAGGGGGCTCCATCTTCATTCCGTATGTGATCGGCCAATAGACTTGCTGGATGTACATTCCCAAAGAAGATCGATGAATGCTTGGCCCCCTCAAACCAGTTACGCCCAGCAACGCTGTTCCCTTCAAGCAATCCTTCGGTGCCTAGTGCAATCAGTCCGTCTGTACCGACGACCCCCATCCAAGAAAAAGGCTCTGTCGCAGAACCGAGTTGTTACCTAAAGTGAAGGAAGAGAGGTAACGAGGAGGTTGGCCATGAACCGGGTTGAATTCGGGCATTTGCTGAGCCAGGTATCCCAGCTCAATGGCCGGCAACGATCGCGTCTCCAGGCCGCATTGGGGCAACCTGCAAGGCTGGATCGGTTATCCGAGGTCTTGCCCGAAGTGAAGGGCTGTCCTCATTGCCAGGCTCCTGTCAGTCAGTTGATCGGCTGGGGCCGGCAGCGGGGAGTGCAACGTTATCGTTGCAAGGTCTGTCGGCGTACCAGTAATGCACTATCGGCCACGCACCTGGCCCGGCTGCACAAGGCCGATCGTTGGTGGGATTACGCTCAGGCCCTGATTGATGGGGTCTCCATCCGGGCTGCCGCCAGGCAATGCGGCATTGCCAAGAATACGGCCTTCCTGTGGCGACACCGGTTCCTGAAGGCCGCAATAGGTCATCAGGCCTTGCACGAACAAGGCATCGTCGAAGTGGATGAGACGTTCTTCCTCCAGTCCTTCAAGGGACAACGCCATCTCCCCAGGCCGGCACGCCGACGCGGCGGCATCGGGGTGACGCGAGGCACCGGGCCCGATCAGATTCCGGTGATGGTGGTGCGGGACCGGGAAGGGCATACGGCAGACTTTCAGCTGGCCAAACTGGATGCTGATCACGTCATCGCGGCCTTGCAACCCCTGGTGGATGCCGAGGCCGTTCTCTGTAGTGATGGGGCCGGCGTCTATGCCTCCTTTGCCCGTCGTTGCAGCATCACCCATCAGGTTGTTCGCAACCTCCCGGGCCGGCGTGTCCGGGCCGGTGCTTTCCACATCCAGAACGTCAATGCCTATCACCACCGGCTCAAGGAATGGATGGCCAGGTTTCATGGCGTTGCCACCCGCTATCTCCCCGACTACCTTGCCTGGCGTCGCATCCTCGAACGCTATCAACACCACATCCAGCCCCTGCATTGCCTGCAGGAGGCGGTAGGTAGCGCTACCAACGCTTAATTGCGACAGAGCCAAGAAAAATGCTGACGAGCACTGCGAGCTCGATTCATTACCTCTCGCTTTTGTGAATCAGAGGAACTCGCCAATTCGTTCTCGAAAAGGTCCCTGATTCCGCGAACCTCTGCCTCCCGTTCCTGCATGGCATGCGATATGGCACCAGCAATATGCCGCCCCATTTCAGCAAGCCGCACACTTTCCTGGTGGTGGATGTATCGAGTACCAAGGGTCGTCACAAACCAAGCGCAAAGAGCTCCCACCACAATGGTTAATGCTGCAATATTTATTATCAGTGCCGACGTAATCGATATTCTTGTAAAACGCTCTGCAACAGCCATAACCATTCAAGCCTCAATCAGGCGATCAAATTGGAAATCGGATAGTAATAGGCATGCCAGATCAAGCATGCCTCAAAATCATCTTGTGCCTACCAGGTTAATCTTTGTCCCGGACCTGGTTAGAAAAGTAAAGGACCTCCTGCAGAGGTTCTTGTGCGAAACATGTGTCGCGAAATGTATCAGTGATTCGTTGTAGCTATCCAGATTCAGCGAGATTGCCCGATGGGCGCTTCGAGATCGGATTCCCAATCAGTCGAGTCCATGAAAATTTAGACGGAATACTGTGCAACAGCCTTTCGCATCCGATCAACGACATCATTCAAATAGTTGACCGTCGTATCCGTCTGGATAACGACTGCCATGTTCTGTTCGGTCATGGCTGCAACCCGTTCAACATTTTGGGCCATCAGGGTCATGGCCTGTTGCTGCTCATCAGAAGAGTGGGAGATGTCATTCACCATTTCCACGGTTCTGGCCATCTGTTGATTGATTTCATGGAGGGACGACTGTGCCTCCTGGACCAGTTGAACGCCACTTTCGACCTGCTGGGCTCCGGATCGCATACCCTCTACAGCCTTGCTAGTCTCAGACTGCACAGACTGGATCATGGTGCTAATTTCTTCCGTAGCCTTTGCCGTACGTTCGGCCAGTTTTCGGACTTCATCCGCCACCACGGCAAAACCTCGGCCTTGCTCTCCAGCACGGGCTGCTTCAATGGCTGCATTCAATGCCAGAAGGTTGGTTTGATCAGCGATTTCCTTGATTACCCCGGTAATACGAGAAATCTCTTCTGACTGGTTACCCAATAGCTCCACTTGTGCGGCGGAATTCTTAACCGTGTCGGCCAGAGCAAGAATCGTTGCACAAGCTTGCGCTGACAGATCAGCCCCTTGTGCCGAAACATCTGCCGCTACCGAAGCACTATCCCGCGTTGCAGCAGCATGGCTAGCCACTTCGCCGATTGAGACAGTTATTTCCTCGATGCCGGCAGCTGCAGATGAGGTTGCATCACTTTGGACCCTGGCTGACTCGTGAACATTGTGAACACCTTGACTAACCTCCAGGGCTACACGATTGACCTGGGTCGCGGCATCACCAATGCCCTGGACGGTAGACTGAATCCAGGAAACAAACTGGCTGACTTTCCGCATTACCTCACCTAGTTCATCCTGACGTTCGAGCTTGAACTGATTCTTGAGGTCTCCCGTCATCAGCAAGCGATCAAGATAAGCCCCGGTAGCATTCAAGTCGCTGCGTAAACGGGGCATGAATACTGCCAGGAAGTAAATTCCGAGCAGGCCGCCTACTCCTCCCAAGAAATAGGCCACATCATCCGCCATATGGGGCGGAATGTTCGGCATGGCCAGCAGGGTCAGACTCATGCCCAGCAATGCCAGGCCGATGATCCAGGACAGGGTGCCAAGGCTACCCAGCCGACTCCATATGGAGCGATGGCTGGGGACTATCCGCCCGTGCAGAACCTTGATACTCGTATCCCCAGCTTTCAAGCGCTTGTAAGCAGCATCTGCGGCGGCCACTTCATCCCGTGACGGACGGGAACGCACGGACTGGTACCCCACCACTTGGCCGTGCTCACGAACCGGAGAGGCATTTGCCACGACCCAGTAAAAGCCTCCGTCCTTCCGGCGATTTTTGACCAAACCACGCCACGGCAAGCCAGCCTTGAGATCCTGCCACATGTCCTGAAATGCTTGAGGCGGCATGTCGGGATGGCGCACCATGTTGTGGGGCTGCCCCAGCATTTCATCCCGCTCATATCCACTGATATGAGCAAAAGCCTCGTTAGCCTCAGTAATTTGCCCCTTCGAATCCGTCCGGGAATAAATGAACTCCCCTTCTGGCAACAGTGTCTCTATTTTTGTAACAGGCTGGTTGTTTCTCATCGGAAGGTCCCAATATTTCTAAGGCCACTCCGGAACAGCTGGAATGGCGCGAAAATCCAGGGACTATCGTCGGAAAACCAGCAAATACGCGGGTTTTGAAGGATAAGAGAAATGTAATAGTCCCTATCTGGAGGATAAGGGCCGACACCGAAGCTAACAATTCCGCCAAACCGATAATCTGAATACCCATTTCTGGGTACTAATCTTATCCTTGCTGACTGTGAGCCAAGCCTTGACGGATTGCATAGCGGGTCAGATCCGCTACCGACCGCAGTCCCAGCTTGGCCTTGATATTCCGGCGATGGACTTGCACTGTCCCGACCGAAATACCCAGTAACAGCGCAATATCGGGAGAAGTCTTGCCGCTGGCAAGCAGGCCGAGGATTTCTCTTTCACGTTTGCCCAGTAGGGACAATGGCGCTTCACCATTTTCACCGACATCGGGCATAAGAACTGCAGCCACTTCCGGAGAAAGGAAGACATTTCCCTCTATCACGGCTCGCATGGCCCTTACCAAATCATCGGCTCCGGCAGACTTTGCGACATACCCTTTTGCCCCTGCCTTGAGCATTTCGTCGACGAAAAGTCGATCTGTATATCCGGACAGCGCCACAATAAAAACCAAAGGATGGGCTGAACGGACTTTCCTAGCCAGCTCGATTCCCGACATGTCTGGCAACCCCACATCAAGGACCACCAGGTCAGCTTTAACCCGAGCCAGAACATCAAGTAGTTCTTTCCCAGACCCTACCTGCCCTAGCAACTCCAGGTCAGGAACTCCCTCCAGCATATGGCAAAGGGTTTCCCGGAACATGCGGTGGTCATCCGCCAGCAAAAATCGAATAGCCATGGTTACACATTGACGGTGGTAATGTTTTTGAGAGGAATGCACATGGTGATGCAGCAACCATCACCATCAGCGCTGTCAAACTGGATGCGTCCACCAAGAGACTGTATGCGTTCACGTACGCTGGCCAAGCCGAACCCCCCTGCTTCTTGGGCGGGGATTTGATTCACGTTCATTCCGCGCCCCTGGTCACTCACAGATATGCACAAAGTATCTGCGGACTGCTGCATGGTCAGTACAGCCAAATTTGTGCCCGAATGCTTGGCGGCATTAATCAGAAGCTCTCTAGCCGCCCGGTACAAGATCGCTGCCTGGGTTTGATTGATGGGAGGTGTCCCAGCCTCTATATGGCAAATAACCTTCAATTGATAACGCTGAAGCAACTCGTCGCCAAGCGTGTGCAAGGCTGGACCCAACCCAAGACTGAGTAGCACGGGAGGACTTAATTGGGATGTCAGCGTTCGAACCTGACGACTGGCATCAGCCACTAATCCATGCAAATCCTGAATCAATGTGTCGGGTATCCCGTCTTTGCTCAATCGGTCCAACTTGAGCTTCATTACGTGAAGGACTTGACCCAACTCATCATGCAAATCACGAGCAATGCTTTGACGCTCCCGCTCTTCTACAAAGGCCAGTTGCAAGGACATCTGGCGTAACTGCTTGGTCTGCTCCTCCACTCTCCGCTCAAGTTCTGCTCTGGCCTGCGCCAGGGACTCCTCTGCTTGTTTTCGCTCCGTGATGTCCCGGCCCACTGACTGAATCTCACGCAACATCCCTGACTGATCAAAAAAACCCCGGTTAACGAACTGCATCCACATCAGTCTTCCCTGGCCGGAATAGACCCGGTTTTCGATTACGACTAGCGGATTAGCCGGAGTTAGCTCCTTCAGACGCCGCTCCACCATAGGAAGGTCATCAGGATGGGCCACGGGCATCCAACTCCCAGGCAGCAACTCCCGTCGAGTTTTAGCAAAAACTCGACAATAAACATCATTGACGAAAACCAGCCTGCCATCCGGACGGAAACGGGAAATGACCTCAGTCTGGTCTTCGACGACTGCCCGGTATCTTTCCTCACTGGCCCGAAGCTCACTCTGAGCCCGCTTCAAGGGGGTGATATCGGACACAAGCACATAAAAGCCCTGTACCTGTCCATCCACAATATCCGGGATATAGTTCGCCAGAGAATGCCGAATCTCCCCATCAGGGAGAGGAATCATTCGTTCGAACGACTGAAATTGTCCAGCCAGAGCGGCCTCAATGTAGGGGAGATTGAGCTTATAGCGATCTTCCCCGATCACCTCTCGGATATGTCGCCCGGGCATGGTCTCGGGATCGATGCCAAACCAAATCCGGTAAGCATAGTTGCCGAAACGATTGATACAGTTGCGATCCCAATAACCAATCATCGACGGCATGTTGTCGAGGATTGATTTGAGATCCCTATTTTTTTGTCTCAAATCCTCAATCAGACGTTCTATCGACAACGATTCCTCTTTCCCTGATTTCATGATTTTTGTCTTTGTGAAACTGATGGGGATACTGCTATGGTTGCCGCGTAAAGATGTAGCCCCTGAACTACGCTGGACCGTAAGCTAGCATAGCTTGTCCCAAACGCTATTCAGATCAGGCTCGAAAAATCAACTTGGGGATGGATAGTGTCTGCACTTCGGGAAAGTTTGCGCTGGGTATTGTTGCTTCTCCTGCTGATTGTCTTGGTTGATCTACGTCTCTACACCATGGCCGTGGATGCCAGGGAAGAGGTGCTGATGGATGCGAAAACCAGACTACGCAATGCGACGGATGTCATTCTCGGTCGAGTCGAGCAACTTCTGGATACCTATGACCGAACGCTCTCTGGCATTGGCGAAGTGGTGAGTGCCAGGGGGGGTATTGCTGAGCGCCCCGACAATTACGTGCATCGACTGCTGGTCCGGCGTCATGCCATTACTCCGAGTCTTCGGTGGTTGTTTTTGGTTCGTAGCAACGGTGATCTTGCCGAGTTGTCGGCAGATTTCCCCGCTCCCCGTGCCAATGTCGCTGACCGGGAATATTTTCAGCAAGTCGCCTCTCGCTGGGACCAAGGGCTCTACATCGGTGATCCCATCAAAAGCCGGCTGGACAACGCCCTGTTCATTCCGGTCAGCCGTAGAGTCGTGAACGATGGCAATCGGTTTCTGGGGGTCATTGCTGCCGGCATTGAGCCGATGGAAATCAGCCGTTTACTCAGCGATGCGGCCTTGCCGGATGGCTATACCCTGCGGCTCGTTCATCACCGGGGCAGGGCCATCGCCTGTCTTCCAGACTCTCAGGCATGTCGGGAAAACCTTTGGCATAACGTTACCGCTCTTGCCAATCCGAATGGTCCGGCTGAAAAAGGTGAGATCAGTGATTCGACCCGCTTTGGCGATCCCCAGGGATTTGGCGCCTATGCAACCTCGGAGAAATTTCCCGTTAGCGTAATGGCAACGGCAGATGTCGATAAGGTGTTGGCCCGATGGCACCAAAGCATCTTTAACTACTGGATCATTGCTCTCAGTAGCAACGCACTGCTTGTATGGCTCGCGGGGATTGCACTTCGGCAATATCAGCGCCGCCGTCAGGCCTTACGGGATCTGGAGACTGCTAATCGGAATTTGGAGCAGCGCGTCGTCGAGCGCACGGCAGAACTCCATCAAAGAGAGGCCCAAGCCAGAATTTTCATGAACACGGCCCTGGATGCCGTGGTTGTCATTGGCAGCGATGGGCTTATTCGGGAATTCAACAAGGCCGCGGAAAATATGTTTGGCTACGCCAACGAGGAAATCGTTGGCCAACCACTGGGGTGCTTGATGCCCCCGAATTTTGCGGATGAACACCAGGGGTTGGTGGAGGCAACGAATAATGGAGAGGCCGTTCGAGCCATGGCCAGAGGGCGGGAGGTTCTGGGTCGTGCCAAAGATGGACGAGAATTCCCGATAGAAGTCAGCGTTGGCACGACGGATGAGGGAGGGGTTCGGCTGCACGTTGGGATCATTCGCGATATCAGTGAGCGCAAGATCGTAGAACAGGAGCTGCAACGCCTGGCCACCACAGATGGCCTGACGGGGGTATTGAATCGAAGAGCATTCACGAGCGAAGCCGATAATTTAGCCGCTCTGGCCCAACGCCTTGGTCACCCCGTCAGTCTCATGATTCTTGACGCGGACAAGTTCAAAAGCATCAATGACACGTATGGGCATCCGGTCGGCGATATCGTCCTCAAGAAACTCGTTGAGGCGGTCGCTTCCGTACTGCGTAAAACCGACGTTTTAGGCCGCTTGGGGGGCGAAGAATTCGGTGTGGTGCTCCCTGGTACCGATGGCGAGGGAGCCGCCATTCTTGGGGAACGAATTCTTGATGCGGTGCGTGCCTGCGCGGTCGATCTTCCCGAGAAACAACTTAGGTTCACCATCAGTTTGGGCATATCTGAACTGGGTGCTCCACCCGATAACTTGGAGGCCACATTCACGCGGGCAGATCAGGCGCTTTATGAAGCCAAGCAATCCGGGCGTAACTGTCTGAGGGTAGCCTCTCATCGCTGAGGCAGATACGGGTTATCGACTGTCGTCTGCCGGAATAGTCTTTCTTCCGCCTACATCCCAGTCCGCCAGGCCTTAATGAAAATCCCGACTCCGGGTCGCCAGCCGGCCCAGTAGGGGCGTCAGATCCACCAGCCGTTTGGCCACCAGATGGGTGACGCCGTGGCGGGATTCGAGTTGGCCGTAGACGCCCAGGAGGCGGGCGGCCAGGGTTTCGCGGCGCTGTTTTTCCACCAGTTCGGGACGGAGGATGACGTTGATGGGGCCGGTTTCGTCTTCCATGGTGACGAAGACGATGCCGCTGGCGGTGCCGGGGCGCTGGCGGTGGGTGACGATGCCGGCGGCCCGGGCCAGTTTCTTGTCCGGCGCGGCCCGCAGTTCGGCGGCGGTGATGAAGCGGCCCGCCGTGAGGCGATCCCGCAGCAGGGCCAGGGGATGGCGGCCCAGGGTGAGGCCCAGGGTGGCGTAGTCGGCCACCAGGTCTTCGCCTTCCGTGGGGGGCGGCAGGGGCGGCGGCGCTTCCACGGGCGGGGGCAGGGCGGAGAAGAGGTCGCCCTGGATGGGGAGGGCGGGGGCGTGGCCCCTTTCGTCTCCCTTGTCCCTCTGGTCCATCCCGTTTTTGCTGCGGCCTGTTGCGTGGGTGGCATCGCTGGCGCCGCTGCGTCTGCCCAGGGCTTTGGCGCTTCCTCTTCCCTTTCTCTTTTCCCCTTCCTGGTCATGGCCGCTGCGGCTGCCATGGTGGCGGGGCTGGCCGGTGTTTTCCACGGCGGCGCTTTCCCAGGCGGCGGCGCGGCGGTGGCCGGCCAGGGCGTGGAGGGCATTGGCGGCGGCGAGGCGTTCCAGTTCCGGGCGTTGTAGCCCGGCCCGGGCGGCCAGGTCGGCCACGGATTGGAAGGGGCCTTCTTGCCGGGCGGCGACGATGCGTTCGGCGGCGGCCTGGTTGAAGCCGGCGATTTCCCGCAGGCCCAGGCGTACGGTGCGGGGGCGGGCGGGGGGATGATCGGGCAGCAGTTCCACCAGCAGGGATTCCCAGGCGCTGTGGGTGACGTCCGGCGGCAGCACGGTGACGCCGTGGCGCTGGGCGTCCTGCACCAGTTGGGCGGGGGCGTAGAAGCCCATGGGGTGGGCGTTGAGCAGGCCGCAGAGGAAGGCGGCGGGCTCGAAGCGTTTCAGCCAGGCGGAGAAATAAACCAGGATGGCGAAGCTGGCGGCGTGGGATTCGGGAAAGCCGTAGTCGCCGAAGCCTTTGATCTGCTCGAAGATGCGCCGGGCGAAGGATTCGGGCAGGCCCCGTTCCTGCATCCCGCGGATGAGCTTCTGCTCGAAGGGCTCCAGGCCGCCCTTGCGCTTCCAGGCGGCCATGGCCCGGCGCAGCTGGTCTGCCTCGCCCGGGGTGAAGCCGGCGGCCACCACGGCCAGCTGCATCACCTGCTCCTGGAAGATGGGCACGCCGTAGGTGCGTTGCAGCACCTTGTCCACCGCCGGGGAGATTTTCTCGATTCTCTCTTCGCCGTGGCGCCGCTTCAGGTAGGGATGGACCATGTCGCCCTGGATGGGGCCGGGCCGCACGATGGCCACCTGCACCACCAGATCGTAGAACTGGCGCGGCTTGAGGCGCGGCAGCATGGCCATCTGGGCCCGGGATTCCACCTGGAAGATGCCCAGGCTGTCGCCCCGGCAGAGCATGTCGTACACCGCTTTCGATTCCCGGGGAATGTCCTGCAACCGCACCGGCCTGCCGTCCCGGGCGCCGAGCATGTCGAGGGCGCGGCGGATGGCGGAGAGCATGCCCAAGGCCAGCACATCCACCTTCATCAGGCCCAGGGCGTCGATGTCGTCCTTGTCCCACTGGATGACGCTGCGCTCGGCCATGGCGGCGTTTTCGATGGGCACCAGCCGCGACAGGGGGCCGCGGGAGATGACGAAGCCGCCCACGTGCTGCGACAGGTGCCTTGGAAACCCCCGCAGGGCGCGGCTCACCGCCAGCCACTTGGCCACCCGGGGGCTTTCCGGGTCCAGGCCCACGGCCCGCAGGCGCTCGGGCAGTTCGTCCTGCCTATCCCACCAGGCCAGGGTGTTGGCGAGGGCATCAATCTGCTCCCGGCCGAAGCCCAGGGCCCGGCCTGCATCCCGCAGCGCCCCCCGGGTGCGGTAGGTGATGAGGGCGCCGGTGAGGGCGGCCCGCTCCCGGCCGTATTTGGCGTAGAGGTACTGGATGACTTCCTCCCGCCGCTGGTGCTCGAAATCCACGTCGATATCCGGCGGCTCGCCCCGCTCGGCGGAGATGAAGCGCTCGAACAGCAGTTCGGATTTGGCCGGGTCCACCTCGGTGATGCCCAGGGCATAGCACACCGCCGAGTTGGCGGCGGAGCCCCGGCCCTGGCAGAGGATTTCCCGGCTGCGGGCAAAGCGCACGATGTCGTACACGGTGAGGAAGTAGGCCTCGTATTGCAGCCGGGCGATGAGGCCCAGCTCGTATTCCACCTGGGCCCGGGCCTTCTCCGGCACCCCTGCCGGGTAGCGCACAACGAGGCCCGCTTCCACCTCCTGGCGCAGGTAGGCGGCGGGGGTGAGGCCGTGGGGCACCACTTCTTCCGGGTATTCGTAGCGCAGCTCGTCCAGGGAGAAGGTGCAGCGGGCCGCCACGGCCAGGGTTTCGGCCAGCAGCTCGGGCGGGTAGAGCCGGGCCAGGCGCAGGCGGGGGCGCAGGTGGCGTTCGCCGTTGGGGTGGAGGGCGTGGCCGGCGGCGAAGACCGTGGTGTTGAGGCGCAGGGCGGTGAGCACGTCCTGCAGGGGCCGGCGGGCGCGGCTGTGCATGTGTACGTCGCCCGCCGCAAGCAGCGGCAGGCCGCAGTCGGCGGCCAGTTGTTGCAGTTGCTCCAGGCGGCCCCGGTCGTCCGGCCCGGCGTGGAGTTCCACGGCCAGCCAGGCCCGGCCCGGAAAACGCTGGGCCAGCCAGCGGCCGTCGGCAATGGCGGCGGCGTTGCTGGCGTCGGCTGCATTGGCTGGGGGGACCGTGTTGGCGATGGCGGCGTGATCGGTGCGATCAATGCTATTGGCGGTGGGGCCGGGCACCCACAGGGCCAGGCAGTCGGGCAGGGCGCCGCTGGGGCCGAAGCCTTCCAGGTCGCCCCGGGTGAGGCGGTAGGCGCCTTTCTCGGCCCGGCGCCGGGCCAGGGTGACGAGGGCCGAAAGGTTGCCGTAGCCCTCCCGGTTTTGCGCCAGCAGCACCAGCTTGAGGCCGTCGGCCAGCACGATCTCGGTGCCGTGGATGAGCTTGAGGCCCACTGCCTTGGCCGCCACGTGGGCCCGCACCGAGCCGGCGAAGGCGCATTCGTCGGTGACGGCCAGGGCGCCGTAGCCCAGCTCCACGGCCCGCTGCACCAGTTCCTCCGGGTGGGAGGCACCGCGCAGGAAGGAGAAGTTGGAGAGGCAGTGCAGCTCGGCGTAGTCGGGCAGGGCCGGCGGTGGGGAGGTTTCCGGGAGCGGCATGGTTCAGCGGCTTCTGCTGGCGGGAGCGGTGGTGCGATGCCTTGGCCGGCGTGTGGCAAGGCGGGCCGGGCGAGGAAGTGCCCTGTTGGAAAGTGCCCAGTTGGAAGGCGGCAGGCGGCTGGGGCGCCGGGGGCTGTCGTTCCCTCGGGCTGTTGCCGGAGACAGGCTGGCCGGGAGGCGGATGGGAAGGCTGGCGGGAAGGCCGCTGGCGGTACGGCTTGCGTCGTCCTGGGCCGGGAGCCGCCCGTGAGGGTGCCGGCTCATGCGAACCTGCCGTGGAGGAACCAGCCGGTTTCATCCCGGAACACCCATAGCCATTCGCCGGCCGGGTTGCGGGCGACGAAGTAGTCGCGGCGCAAATCGCCGGGGGCTGGAAGGCCGTCGCTGCTTTCGCCTTCGTCCCACCAGCCGCTTTCGATGCGCTCGGGGCCGGCCAGGAGTTGCAGGGGGCCGCCGTGCCGGGGGCGGCCCTGGGTTTCGCCCAGGGCTTGAGGATGCTCCAGAAGCCACAAGGGGCGCGGACCTTGCGGGGGTGCCCCGGGAGACTGGCTTGTAGCCTGCTTCTCCGGGGTGGCCAGGGCAAGGTCGCCGTCCAGCGGGCGTTTGCGGGTGGCCTGCTCCGGGCGGTGGTCCGCCACGTGGGTGAGGCCGTACACCCGGGCGTCCCCCAGGCGGGCCTTGAGGCGCTCCAGGGTGAGGGCGGCCCGTTGGGCGCTGGCGGGCGGGTCGTCGGCCAGGGCGCCGTCGCTGCCCTGGCCGGGCAGGGCTTGATCCTGGCCCGGCAGCTCGCCGATCTGGTCCGCCACCAGGCAGAGGGCTTCCACCGGGGCCGCCAGGGGCAGTTGGGCCAGGCGTTCGGCCAGCACCCGCTCGAGCCGGGCGCCGTCCCGGGTCAGGCCGGCAAAGCCGAGCACCAGGAGGGTGGGCGGGCGACCCCGGCGGCCCTGGCGGAGGATGGCCGGGCCGTATTGCTCGTGGTGCAGTTCCAGGGTGCAGCGGGAAATGCCGCCGCTGCGCCGGGCCAGCCAGCCCTGGAGCTGTTGCAGCAGGCGCCGGGCGGCGAAGCGCAGGGCGCCGGCGTCCTCCACCCGGGCCGGCAGTTCCAGGCCCTGGCGGAAGGTTTCCGGGTAGGGAAAGCGGGGCCGGGAATCGGGAATTTCCCCCAGGGCCCGGGCCAGTTGGGTCGTCAGCCCCAGGCCCAGACGCTGGTTGAGGCCGCTGCGGGGCAGGGCCAGCAGGTCGCCGACCCGGCGCAGGCCGAAATTGCCCAGGCGCCGGGCCTGGGCCGGCGGCAGTTCCAGACAATCCAGAGGCAGGGGGGCGAGGAGCCGGGGGAGGTTGCGAGGGTCGCCCAGGGCCCCGGCGTCGGGAAGGTCGCCCGGGATGGTGCTGTCCGCCGGATCAAGCGCATCAGCCCCAGGTGCGGCGGTGGCCGGGCTGGCCGGGGGAATGGGCGTGGCCAGGCTTGGGCCGGTACTCCCCACCCCCTTCCGGCTGGCAGTTTGGGCGGCAGCGTTTGAGTCGGCGGCGCTACGGGTGGCTGTGGCGATGGGCCGGGATGCGCCGCCGGCCAGGGCGGCCGGCGGTTGGCCCCGCTGCTGCCGGGCCGTGGCTGGCGGAGTGGGCTTGCCTATCGCGCTGGCCGCTGCCGCCTCCTTGCCTTCCTGAACGTCCTGCTGCCCGGCACCGCTTTCCCCTTCCTCGGCCAGGGGTTCCAGCCAGGGGGCGACGTTGGCCTGCCAGCGGGCGGCCAGGGGGGTCGGGGCCAGGCCCCAGGCCAGGGTGTAGCCCTGGCGCCGGGCTTGTTCCGCCACCTGACTGACCAGGGCCTCCAGGCCGCCGAAGAGGCGCAGGCAGCCGCCGATTTCCAGCAGCAGGCCGGCGGGTGGGTCGAGGCAGACCTGGGGAGTGAAGTTGAAGCCCCAGCAGGCCAGGCCCGCCAGGGCGGCGCTCTCCGCCGCCGGATCCCGTTCGTGCACGGCCAGTTCGGGTGCCAGGCCCCAGGCCGAGGCCAGGCCCATGCCGGGGTGGATGCCTCGCTCCCGGGCGGGGCCGTTGGCCGCCACCACCCGGCCCTGGCTGGCCGCTGCCCGGGGGGAGGAGCGGGGCGAAGGCAAGGATTGGGACTGGAGTGGGGGCGGAGCCCCGTCAGCCTCAGGCGTGGGCCGGGGTGCGGGCGGCAGCGCCAGGGCGTCCAGGGGCAGGCAGGGGAAGCGCAGGGAGAGCCAGAGCACGATCGCGTTCCAGAAGGGCGGTGACGGCCAGGGCCGGGGTGAGGATGAGGGGCTGCTCCGCCAGGCCGTCGCCGCCCCGGCGTTTGAGCAGGCGCACCCGCAGGCCCCGGGGGGCGTTTTCCAGGCTGAGGCGCAGGGGCGCCGGGGAGGGCTCCCGGGCCCGGGCCGGGGGCCGCAGGATGCAGGCCAGGCCCGGCTGGCCGGCGGCGGCCAGTTGCAGCCGGCGCAGGCCCTTGGCGTCGATGTCCGGCAGCCAGGCCAGCAGGGCGGCAAATCCGCCTTCTTCCAGGGCCACTTCGCAGGCCCAGGCGCCTTCCTTGCCGTTGGCCTCCACCACCGCCAGGCGCCCGGCGGCAAATCCGGCGGCCTGCCAGCCGGGGGCGTGCAGGGGCCAGGGCGGATTGACGAAGAGCAAGGGCCCGGCCAGGGCGGCCAGGGCCGGCGCCAGGAGTCCGGTGACGCCCACCTCCGGGGTGGCGAGGAATTCGCTCAGGGCGCCCCGGGGCCAGCCGCCGCCGGGCAGCAGCCGGTCCAGCGCCGGGTGGCCGGTGGGCAGGCCGGGCCGGGGGCTGGCGGCCAGCCGGTCGCCCCGCCAGATATCCGGGCGGGCCAGCAGTTCGGCAAGCCCCCCGGCATCGGGCCGGGGCGGCTCCCGCTGGGGAAGGCTGGAGGCAGAGGGCATGGGCGTTGGCGTCGGGAATACATAGGGGCACGGGCTGTGCCGGTAGAGGAAAACTGATTTACTGTATTTTCGTACAGTAGTCATGGCGTGGCAAGGCGTATCTCGTTTCGGCGGGCGCTGGCGGTCTGGCAGCAGCGATACCCGGAAAGGAAGGCGAGGCGGGGAGAAGGTGGTACGAGGGAGCGAAGGGCGCAGCGAGGAAAAGCAGGGGAGAAGCAGGGAAAAAGCAGGAAGGAAAAACGGGGGGCGGGTGAAGGAAAGGCCCGGGCGACGCAGAGTGCGCCGCCCGGTGGTGGGGCAGGGTCAGTGCAGGACGCGGGGGGCGTGGCTGGCCGGCTCTTCCGGCATGTCGGTGTGCATCAGCTCGCCCTCGCCGTTGGGGTAGAGGGGGGCGCCGCAGTCGTCGCAGAACTCGAGGGGGAAGCGGTGGTCGTGGGCGACGATCTCGGTGATGCCGCATTCCCGCAGCAGGGCGCTCATTTCGCCGACGGCGTCGGTGTTCTCGTCCTCATCGCCGAGGAGGGCCCAGACGACGCCGTGGATCACCGTTTCCGGCCGTTCCCGCAGGGAGAAGCCGAGGCGGTATTCCTCCAGGCGCTGGTCGTGGAAGGGGCCGATGGCCACCTTCAGCTGGTCCGGGGTGATGCCCAGGGCGGTCTGCAGGAAGGCCACGGAGGCCTTGAGGGAATAGGGGCGGGAATCCTTGTCGGCCTGGCGGCAGGCCGCATGGTAGGCGTCGGGCAGCAGGGGCTCGAAGGCGCAGCCGGCGAGCAGGGGCTCCAGGGCGCCGCCGCCCTGCTGGCGCCATTGCTGGCGGGCCACCTCGCGGCTGCCTTCGCTCTCGTGGCTTTCATGCCAGTAGAAGAGGGGCGTATTGCGGGGCACGGCGATGGCGGCCAGCAGGTAGCGGGTGTCGGAGAGGAAGCGGTTGGTCTCGGGCATTTCCCGGGTGTCCAGGGCCATGTCCTGGCCGGCCAGGGCGCAGCGGCCCAGGTCCTGGGTCAGGCGGTGGGTGTCGGTGTAGCTGCGGGGCAACTGGTCCGGGCTGAAGAGGAAATCCACCAGGGCCACCCGGGCCTGGGAGGCCAGCACGTGGCCGCAGAGCTGGGCCTTGAGGGCACCCAGGGTGTCGGCGGGAATACTGGGGGCGGGAATGCCGAAACGGGACCAGGCCAGCACCGGCACCGCCACCAGCAGCACGTCGTAATCCTGGCCCTGGTGGCTGACACGAATGGATTCGGCCCGGGATTCCACCATGTCGGCCAGCTCGTCGTGGGCCTGGGGGTGGCTGTCGTAGAGGCGATCCAGGGTGGTGGTCAGTTCCTCCTCGTCGCCGTCGGCCAGCAGCTGTTCCACCAGCAGGGCCAGGCGGCTTTCCCAGAAGGCGTCTTCCAGCTTGCTCCCGGATTCGGCAAGGCCGACGGCCAGCCAGGAAAGCTGGGAGACGTCGCGGGAGACACGGGAGCGGGAGCCGAAGCGGGGTCGTTTCATGGGGAACCGTTCAAGGGAAAAAGGGGCGGCAAAAACGCAGCGAAGGCGGGATTCTATCAACCCGCCGCCGGGTCCCGGGATTCTTCTGCGGGCAGGGCCCGGGGCGGCAGCAGGAATTCCCCCGGGCTGCGCCAGAAGCGCCGGGCCAGGCTGGCCACCAGATGGCGGCCCTGGGCGAAGGAGACCTGGCGGGCCTTGAGGGCCACGTAGAGGGCCAGGGAGAAGCTCACCGCCAGGTTGCTCAGGCCCACGGCGGCCACCCCCAGGCCCGCCAGAGCCAGGGTTTGCCAGGGCATGGCGAAATCCAGGGCGACGGCAGCGTAGCCCAGGTAGGCGGAAGAGAAGGCGATGTGGCGGATATCCACCGGCAGGCCGAAGAGGGTGCCGATGGCGGTCATGCCGCCGAGGAGAAAGCCGAAGAAGAAGTTGCCGGCCAGGGCCCCCAGGTTGTTTTCCACATAGTTGGCGACCCGCCACAGGCGGGCCTCGCCGAACAGGCGCTTGGGCCAGTCGAGCTGCATCAGGCGCTGGGGAATGCGGTTGTAGGCGGCCAGGTTGTCGTAGTAGCCGGCGATCAGCCCGGCGAGGAAGAGGCAGACCCCGGCCACCCCGGCGTAGAGGATGGCGCCGCTGTGCCAGGGGTGCACGTCCGCCAGCAGGTGCTCGGCCTTTTCCGGCCCGATCAGGTGGCCGCCGGCCAGCTGGTTGGCGATAAAGGCGATGACCATGGCCATGGGAATGGCCAGGCCGATGTTGCCGATGATGGCCGCCATCTGGCTGCGGCAGGTGCGGGCCACCAGGCCGGCCAGATTTTCCAGGTTGCGCGGCTTGGCGCTGCCGCCGGGGCCGGTGGCCTCGTCGATGCTGGCGGCGATGGCATTGGCGGTCATGGCTGGCTGCTTGGTGGCGACGGTGCCGTGGAGGATGTGGATGAGGACGAAGCCCAGGCCGTAGTTAAGGCAGAAGGCCAGGGCCTCGGTGAGGGGCGGCAGGTGCAGCTTGGCCAGCTCCAGCTTGTTGAGGGCCATGAAGGCGATAACGAAGCCGCCGAGCAGGGCCGAGCGCAGCAGGGCAAAGTATTCGCTGCGGCTTTCAGTGATGTAGTGCTCGCCGGTGCGGCCGGCGTTTTCCGTCACCCGGCGGGCCAGCAGTTCGACGTTCTGGCGCCAGTAGGTCTTCAGGTCGTTCTTGCGGCACTCGGCCCGCACCAGGGCCTTGAAGAGAGCCACGGCCTGGGGCAGGGCGGCCTCCAGGCTGCGTTCGCGGCGGAATTCCCGCAGCAGCTCCAGGAGGGATTCGGCCCGCTCCAGGTGCTGGCGCAGGCGTTGCAGGTGGAAGGTGAGGGAAAGGCTGGTGCCTTCCCGGGCGGCCCGGTTGCGGATGCGGTCGCCGATGCTGCGGCACTGGTCGAAGAGCACTTGCAGCTGGCGGTCGTCTTCCGCTTGGAAATCCGGTTCCCGCCACCACTGCTCGAACTGCTTGAGGAAGCGCAGCATTTCGGCGTTCTGGGCGAGGAAGGGGGATTCGAAATTCTCGATGCTCGGTTCCACCCGCAGCAGTTCCGGCTCCAGGCCGATGGCGCTGATGCGGTAGGAAATGACCAGCAGGCCTTCCAGCAGCTGGGCCAGGGCCGGGGCCATGGGGGCGCCGCTGACGCTGTGCCCCGGGGCCAGGTCGAGGAGGGTGAACAGGGCCAGCCAGTCTTCGTCCGGAGTGCCTTCCACCCAGCGTTCGTCAGCGGGGTCGTGGAAGAACAGGCCCAGCAGGTCCTTCAGGTAATCCCGGGAGACCACATCCGGCAGCAGGGTGCGGGAAAGGCGGCGGGCGGTTTCCGAGAAAAAGCCGGTGTTGGGGAACACGCCGGAATCCACGTATAGGGAAACCTGCTTCTTCTCGGCGAAGAGCCGCAGGATGGCCAGCCGCAGGTGGCCCCGCAGGTCGGCCCGGGTTTGCAGCAGGTAGCAGAGGGCCCGCAGGGCCTGGGTGGCGCTCTCCACGTCGTCGGCCCGGCGGGGGCGCAGGGTGTCCACCAGCTGGACCAGGAGCGGGGTGGGGTCGGCATCGGGGGAGGCGTTGAGGTTGCCCAGGGCTTCCAGCAGGGCATCCGGGGATTGGGAGGATGCAGTGGAAAGTTTGAAAAGGGGGCGTGTCATAATGTTTGCCTTGTTGTTTTGTGCTTTCCGATTGAAGATTTTGCCATGCTTTTTGTGATCTCTCCGGCCAAGAGCCTGGATTTCGACACCCCGCCCGTGACGACGGAATACAGCCAGCCGGCCTTTCTGGCCCGCTCCCGCCTGCTGGTGGAACGCCTGCGGGAGCTGCCGCCCGCCGAGCTTTCCCGGCTCATGGATATTTCCGATGCCCTGGCGGTGCTCAATGTCACCCGCTACGCCGACTGGGCACCGCCCTTCACGCTGGACAATGCCAAGCAGGCCCTGTTGGCCTTCAACGGCGATGTCTATGAGGGCCTGGATGCGGCCAGCCTGGCGCCGGCTGCCCTGGTCTGGTGCCAGCAGCACCTGCGCATCCTTTCCGGCCTCTACGGCCTGCTGCGGCCCCTGGACCTGATCCAGCCTTATCGCCTGGAGATGGGCACCAAGTTGGCCAATGCCGTCGGCAAGGACCTCTACGCCTTCTGGGGCGAGGAGATTACCCAGGCCCTGAACGCCGACCTGCCGGAAAGCGGCCCGGCGGTGCTGGTGAATCTGGCCTCCGAGGAATACTTCAAGTCGGTCAAGCCCAAGGCCCTGAAGGCCCGTATCGTCAATTGCGTCTTCGAGGACTGGAAGGGCGGCCGTTACAAGATCATCAGCTTCTACTCCAAGCGGGCCCGGGGCCTCATGGTGCGCTATGCCGCCAGCCACGGACTGAGCCAGCCGGAAGGCCTGCAGGGCTTCAACCTGGACGGCTATGCCTTCGTGCCGGAGGTTTCCGATGGCGATACCTATGTCTTCCGGCGCCGGGTGGAGGAATGAGCATGCGTTTCGAACATCTGGTCGAGATCAACGACCTGGACAATCCCCTCGATTTCACCTTGGACCGCAGCCAGGTCTGGGCCGGGCTGATGGCCCGGGTGGAGGATTCCGTACCTTTCCTGCCGGGGCTGGCGGAATGCCGCATCCTCTCCCGCGAGGTGGGGGCGGTGGAGCGGCTGCTGGTCTTCGGCGCCGCCCAGATCCGCGACCGGGCCAGCTTCCTGGAAGCGGAATGGGTGTGCTTCGAAACCCAGCGCACCGCCGACCACGCCGGCGGCACCCTGACCATCCGCATTGAGGAGCCGGCGGAAGGGCGCCTTTTCCTGCGCTTTACCTACGAAACCTCCTTCGGCGACCCGGGCAGCGATCCGGAAGCTTCTGCCTATGTTGATTACATAAAGTCCGCGTATCATGCCTCGGACCTGGACACGGTGGCCCTCATCCGCGAACTGGCGATGGCGCGCAGCGCCCACTAGACTTGAAGCAAGGGGGCGTTGCCGGTGCCGGCTCCGTGTGGCCGGCCTTTTTCCCCTTTTTTCAGTCTTTGCTCAGGAGTGATGCCATGTTTCCCCGAACCGCCACCACCGTGCTGACCCGCCTCTGCCTCGGCTTGTGCCTGGGGATGCTCGGCGGACCCCTGCTGGCCCAGAACAACGGCACCCAGATCTACCAGCTGCCCCAGGAGCAGCCCATCGGCGGCGGCCAGGGCGCACCGGGCCTGTATCCCTACCGCAAGGCGCCGCCTGCGGCCACCATCATCGAGCAGGGGCCGGCCAACCAGGGCATTCCCACCACCGGGGTGCAGCCCTTGCCCCAGCGCCCCAGTACTTCCACCCGCAGCCCCAGCTACCGCTACTACCAGCCCCACAAGGACGGCAAGGGCACCACGGTGGTCGGACCCGACGGGGTGACTTACTGCCGCAGCCCCAACGGCAAGCTGGTGATGTGCTACTGATCCAGGACTGACCCCGACCTTGGGCCGAGCGGCCGGGTCGTGATGGCCAGGGTGGGGCGGGTGAGGGATGGGTAAGAAGGCCCGGCCGCCTTGGCCGGAGCAAGCAATCGCTGGCCGTGGCCAGTCATCCAGAATATTTGCAGTGATGAAAAACATCGCCCCCGGCAGTGCGGGGGCGAGGGGCTTACATCGGGAAATACCGGAGGCTACCGGTAGGGTGGCCGGTGCGGGCAGTGTCTGCCCGCAATGACTGCTCGTGCTTAGCGGTAGCCGGCCCGGTCAAAGAGGATCTGGGCCTTGGCCCGGTACATGGCCAGGGAGCCCACGGGCAGGGCATCGGCCTTGAACTTGCCGAGACTTTCCAGGGCCGGGTTGCTGACCTTGAGGCTGGCGACCACGGGCCATTCGTTGTTGCCGTCGGCAAAGTAGCGCTGGGCCTCGTCGGAGGCCAGATACTCCAGGAACTTCACCGCCGCACCCTGATGGGGGGCGTGCTTGAGCATGCCGGCGCCGGAGATGTTGATGTGGGTGCCGCTGGTCTTCTGGTTGGGCCAGACCACTGCCACCTTTTCCATGATCTTCTTGTCTTCCGCCTTGTCGGAGCGCAGCAGGCGGGCGACGTAATAGGTGTTGGAGATGGTGACGCCGCACTCGCCGGCGGCTACGGCCTTGATCTGGTCGGTGTCGCCACCCTTGGGGGCACGGGCGAAATTGGCCACCACGCCCTTGGCCCAGGCTTCGGCCTTGGCTTCGCCCTGGTTGGCGATGATGGAGGCCATCAGGGACAGGTTGTAGGGGTGGGCGCCGGAGCGGGTACAGACCTGGCCCTTGAGCTTGGGGTTGGCCAGATCGTCGTAGTTCTGCACGTCTTCCGCCTTCAGGGCCGCCTTGTTGTAGACGATGACCCGGGCGCGGGTGGAGAAGGAGAACCAGTCGTCGGTGCGCAGGTTGGCCGGGATGCGGGATTCCAGGACCTTGGACTTGACCGGGGCGAACAGGCCCAGTTCGTGGGCCAGGGCCAGGCGGGAGGCGTCCACCGTCAGCAGCACGTCGGCGGGGCTGTTGGCGCCTTCGTTCTTGATGCGTTCCAGCAGCTCTTCTTCCTTGCCTTCGATGCGGTTGATCTTGATGCCGGTCTGCTTGGTGAAATTCTCGTAGAGCTTTTCGTCCGTCTGGTAGTGGCGGGCGGAATAGAGGTTCAGCACGTTCTCTTCGGCCTGGAGATTCAGGGAGAGGGCAGCGGCCAGGGCGCCGGCCAGCAGGGGAAGACGCAGGGTCATGGAAAGACTCCGGTTGGTCAGGAATGTGTCAGATTCTATCTGCGGGTTGAAGCGGTGTAAATGAGAATGCTTCTTGCGTTATGGCGAAGGAAGAAGGGCGTTGGAGCGATAGCCGAGGAATGCGGGGAGTTGGAGTGAGGTGGAAACAAAGTTGTCACTTTTGGCGTATTTCATACACCGTGCTTGCGGCTTTTTCATGGTGCACTGCGGTATGTGAAATGTCATTTCACTGATTTGCAACGGTAAATGGAAGCTGGCACGGTTCTTGTAGTGGTATTCCCTTAATAAGGGCGCGGCAACCCCGCGCTGTCGTTCAAATAACCCCGTGGGAACGGGGCAACAGACCGAGGGTGAGGCCATGCAAGAGCACAATCTCCAGTCCCTGGAAAACCACGAGCACGTCGTTGCGGCGGCCAACCGCCTGGAAATGGGCCGGCGGGAATTCATGCAGTTCTGTACGGCCATGGCCGCCACCCTGGGCCTGCCGGCCGGGGCCGAAGCCGCGGTGGCCGAGGCGGTGGCGGAAAAGAAACGCCCCTCCGTCATCTGGCTGCACTTCCAGGAATGCACGGGCTGTACCGAATCCATGCTGCGGGCCGAGCATCCGACCATCGAGAAGCTGATTCTCGACGTCATCTCCCTCGATTACCACGAGACTCTCTTCGCCGCTGCCGGCCACCAGATCGAGGCCGCCAAGCAGGCCGCCATGAAGGCCAACAAGGGCCAGTACCTGCTGGTGGTGGAAGGGGCCATCCCAACCAAGGATGGCGGTATCTACTGCAAGGTGGGCGGCAAGACCGCCATCGAGATCGTCAAGGAATGCGCCGTCGATGCAGCGGCCGTCATCGCCATCGGCTCCTGTGCTTCCTGGGGCGGTATGCCCGCCACCGACCCCAACCCCACCGGGGCCGTGGGGGTGAACAAGATCATCGACAAGCCGGTGGTGACCATTCCCGGCTGCCCGCCCAACCCCTACAACTTCCTTTCCACCGTGGTGCACTTCCTCACCTTCGGCCAGTTGCCGCCGGTGGATGAACTAGGCCGGCCGAAGTTCGCCTATTCCCGCCTGGTGCATGAAAACTGTGAGCGCCGCGCCCACTTCGACGCCGGCCGCTTCGCCATGGAGTTCGGCGACGATGGCCACCGCAAGGGCTACTGCCTCTACAAGCTGGGCTGCAAGGGGCCCGAGACCTACGCCAACTGCCCGACCATCCTCTTCGGCGATGCCGGCGCCGGTACCTGGCCCGTGGGCTGTGGCCACCCCTGCATCGGCTGTACGGAGGAGGGCGTGGGCTTCACCAAGCCGATTCACCAGACCGCCAAGGTCATGACCTACGCGCCGCCGGCTTCCTTCCCGCGCATCGTGGAAGAGCAGGGCAAGGGCGCCTCCCTCGGTGCCGCTGCCGTGCTGGCCGCCGTGGCCGGGGCGGCTGCCGGGGCCGGTGCCATGGTGGCGAAGAACCTGGGTCTCTCCCACGCTGCCGAGGAGGCTGAAAAGGCAGAGAAGAAGGCCGCCGCCGATCAGAAACCCGCCGAGAAGGTGTGACCATGAGCTCCCGTCGCAATTTCCTGAAAGGGGCGCTGGCGGGCGGAGCCGCCGTGGCTACGGCCGCGGTGAGTCAGCCGGTCTGTGCCCGGGACAATCTGCCCCAGCCCGAAGGCGCCTTGGGCCTGCTCTTCGACGCCACCCTGTGCGTCGGCTGCAAGGCCTGCGTCGCCGCCTGCAAGGAGGTGAATGGCAATCCGGTGGAATTCTCCACGCCGGAACAGCTGTGGGATACCCCGCTGGATACCACCGCCAAGACCTTCAACGTCATCAAGATGTTCCGCAACGGCACCATGCAGACGAAGGACGATCCGGATAACGGCTACGCCTTCATGAAGACTTCCTGCCTGCATTGCAACGATCCTTCCTGCGTTTCGGCCTGCCCGGTGTCGGCCATGACCAAGGATCCGGTCACCGGCATCGTCGGCTACAACGCCGATGCCTGCATCGGCTGCCGTTACTGCGTGGCCGCCTGCCCCTTCGGCATTCCCAAGTACGACTACTCCTCCGCTACCGGCAAGATCGGCAAGTGCGAGCTGTGCCGCCACCGCCTGCCGGAAGGCAAGTACGCCGCCTGTGCCGAAGTCTGCCCCACCGGCGCCACCCTTTACGGCAAGGTTGCCGACCTCAAGGTGGAAGCCGCGCGGCGTCTGGCCCTCAAGCCCGGCAGCAAAACCGTGTTTCAGCGCGGTCAGCTGGGGGGCAAGGACCAGAGCTACGAAAACGTGGTGGGCCATTACGTGCAGCACCTCTATGGCGAGAAGGAAGTGGGGGGCACCCAGGTCATCAAGCTCTCTGCCGTGCCCTTCGAGAAGGTCGGCCACAAGCCCCTGCCCGAGCGTTCCGCCTCTTCCAAATCGGAAACCCTGCAACACACGCTCTATGGCGGCCTGGTCATGCCCCTGGCCGTACTTGGCGCCATGACCTACTTCGCCAAGCGCAACGTCAAGCCTGACGACGACGAGCTGTAAGGGAGAGATCGCAATGTCTGCACATCAACATGCTGCACCCGCCCCCGTCGGCGGCAAGCTCCTCACCCCGGTGACCCTCAGCGCGGCGACCCTGATCGTGGTGGCTCTGGCCATCATCCTGATCCGTTTCGTCTTCGGCCTGGGGGCCGTCACTAACCTCAACGACGGCTACCCCTGGGGCCTCTGGGTGGTGGGGGACGTGGTCATCGGTTCCGCCTTTGCCTGCGGCGGCTTCTCCGTGGCCATGCTGGTCTACATCTTCAACCGTGGCGAATATCACCCCCTGGTGCGCCCGGCGCTGCTGGCCTCGCTGTTTGGCTACACCCTGGCCGGCGTCGGCGTCATCTTCGACCTGGGCCGCTGGTGGAATTTTTGGCACATCCTCACGCCGGGCTACGCCTCGGCCAACTCGGTGATGTTCGAAGTGGCTTTGTGCATCTCCCTCTACATCGTGGTGATGTGGATCGAGTTTTCCCCCACCTTCATGGAGAAGTGGGGCATGGATGCCAAGCGCAAGAAGCTCAACAAGGTGATGTTCTTCTTCATCGCCCTGGGCACCGTGCTGCCCATGATGCACCAGTCCTCCCTCGGCTCCCTGCTGGTGGTGATGGGCACCCAGGTGCATCCCCTGTGGCAATCCATGGCCCTGCCGCTGATCTACCTGCTCTCTGCCATCACCATCGGCTACGCCGTGATCCTGTTTGAATCCTGCATGGCCGCCGCCGGCTTCCGCCGGCAGATGGAGACCCACATCCTGACCCCGCTTTCCAAGGTGATGCTGGGCATGCTGGCGGTCTTCCTGGCAGTGCGCGTTGGCGACCTGGTGGTGCGGGGGGCACTGCCCCGGGCCTTCGAGGGAACCCTGCAGGCCTTCATGTTCTGGCTCGAGATGATCTGCTTCATCCTGCCCCTGATCCTGCTGGGGGGTGAAAAGTCTCGCCGCAACCCGGCCCGCCTCTTTGTTGGCGCCGTGCTACTGATGCTGGGCGGCGTCCTGCTGCGCATCAATTCCTACCTGGTGGGTTACGAAACCGGCGACGGCTGGCACTACTTCCCCTCCGTTCCCGAAATGCTGGTGACCTTTGGCATGTTCGCCATCGAGGTCTTCGGCTACATCGTCATCACCCGCCGTTTCCCGGTACTGGCCGCCGAGCCTGCCGTGGAAAAAGCCGCTCACTAAGAATTCAAGGAGAAACCCAAAATGACCAAGCGCGTAACCATTGACCCGGTGACCCGTATTGAAGGCCACCTGCGGGTGGACGTGGAAGTGAATGGCGGCAAGGTGACCAAGGCCTGGTCCTCCGGCCAGATGTGGCGCGGCGTGGAGAACATTCTCATCGGTCGCGACCCCCGCGACGCCTGGGCCATCACCCAGCGTATCTGCGGCGTGTGCACCACCGTCCATGCCATCTGCTCCGTGCGGGCTGTGGAAGATGCGCTGAAGCTGGAAATCCCGGTGAATGCCCAGTACATCCGCAACATGATCATCACCGCCCACAACCTGCATGACTCCATCGTGCACTTCTACCACCTCTCCGCCCTGGACTGGGTAGATGTGGTCTCCGCCCTGCAGGCCGATCCGGACAAGGCTTCCGCCCTGGCCGAGAGCCTCTCGCCGTGGAACCGCAACGGCAAGCACGAGTTCCGCAAGATCAAGGAAAAGCTCGCCGGCTTCGTCAAGACCGGCCAGCTGGGCATCTTCACCAACGGCTACTGGGGCCACCCGGCCATGAAGCTGCCGCCGGAAGTGAACCTGATCGCCGTGGCCCACTACCTGCAGGCTCTGGAAATCCAGCGCTACGCCTCCAAGATCGTTTCCGTCCTCGGTTCCAAGTCTCCTCACATCCAGAACGTGGCCGTGGGCGGTGTGGCCAACCCCCTGGCGGTGGATTCCCAGTCCGTGCTGACGGTGGAACGCCTGCTGGCGGTGAAGGAATGGATCGAAAAGCTGGACGAGTTCGTCAAGCAGGTCTATCTGCCCGACGTGGCCGTGGTCGGCGCCCATTACCCCGAATGGACCAAGATCGGCCGCGGCATCGTCGAGTACCTCTCCGTGCCCGACCTGCCCCTGGACGGCAAGGGTACCCAGTTCGCCCTGCCCGGCGGCTACATCCAGAACGCCGACATCAGCACCTTCAAGCCCATCACCCAGTTCGGTGACAAGTACTTCGAAGCCGGCGTCTCCGAGGCCGTGAAGCACGCCTGGTATTCCTACAAGGACGGCGACAAGGCCACCCTGCACCCCTACAAGGGCGAGACCACCCCGAACTACACGGACTTCCAGGACGACGGCAAGTATTCCTGGCTGAAGTCCCCCACTTTCTACGGCAAGCCTGCCCAGGTTGGCCCCCTGGCCCGCATGCTGGCCATGCTGGCCGCCGGCCACGAGCCCACCAAGAAGTACGCCACCCTGGCCCTGGATACGGTGTCTTCCCTGGCCAAAACCAAGATCGGCCTGGATGCCATGCACTCCACCATCGGCCGTCATGCCTCCCGGGCGGTGGTGGCCTGCGTCCAGGTGGACGAACTGGCCCACCAGTGGGACCTGCTCCTGGCCAACATGGGCAAGGGCGACCTCAAGACCTTCAACAAGCCCACCTTCCCGAAGGGCGAGATCGCCGGCGTCGGCTTCCACGAAGCGCCCCGCGGCGTGCTCTCCCACTGGGTGGTGATCGACGACGGCAAGATCAAGAACTACCAGTGCGTGGTGCCCACCACCTGGAACGCCGGCCCGCGCAACGAAAAGGATGTTTCCGGCGCCTACGAGGCCTGCCTGCTGGACAACCCGGTGGCCGATCCCGAGAAGCCCCTGGAAGTCCTGCGTACCGTGCACTCCTTCGACCCCTGCCTGGCCTGTGCCGTGCATGTGGTGGACAAGGAAAATGATCAAGTGGTGAAAGTGAAGGCCGCTTGAGCCTGTGGTGAGGCTGCCCCGGTTTGGGGAAACGGCGGCTCCGGGGGAGCCGCCGTTTTATTTCCGGGCCGGCCCGCCCCTTTCTTGCGCTGCCTCAAACCACGATTTCCCTTGAAGGATTAAAGTCCAGCCCATGAATTCCGCTCTCCACGCTCCCCGTATTGCCGTCCTCGGCGTCGGCAACATTCTTCTCACCGATGAAGGCATCGGTGTCCGCGTCATCGAAGCCCTGCAGTCCCGTTACCGCCTGCCGGACCACGTGCTGGTCCTGGATGGCGGCACGGCCGGCATGGAATTGCTGGAGCCCCTGGAGGGGCTGGATGCCCTGATCATTGCCGACGCCGTGCGTGTCGGCCAGCCTCCCGGTTCGGTGGTGCTGCTGCAGGGGGACGAGGTGCCGGCCTTTTTCCGCACCAAGATTTCCCCCCACCAGATTGGCCTTTCCGACCTGCTGGCGGCTCTGGAGCTGACGGAGCAGGCACCCAAGCATGTTTCCCTGATCGGCCTTCAGCCCGTTTCCCTCGATACCGGCATGGCGCTTACGGCGGAAGCCGAAGCTCGGGTGCCAGAGATGCTGGCCCTGGTGGTGGCTGAACTGGCCAAGGCCGGCGTGATGGCCGAGCCCGTCGCCGGGGAGCATGCCTGATGTGCCTCTCCATTCCCATGCAGATCGTCGAACTGGAAGGCGAGGGGGATTTCGCCTGGGTGGAGCGGGGGGAGGGGGAGCACTTCCGCCGGGAGCGGGTCAACATGATGCTGCTCGGCCCCCAGCCGGTGGGCACCTGGATTCTCGCTTCCCTTGGCCTGGCCAAGGAAGTGGTGGAGGAAGACGAGCGCCGCCTGATCGAGGATGCCCTGGCGGCCCTGGCCGAATCCCTGGACGGGGATTACGACCCGGCCCGGCATTTCGCCGACCTCAACCGGCATTGATGCCATGAGTGGCGTCCGTCCCCGGGTTCCTGCCTGGCAACCGCCGCCGGTGCGGCCGGCCGTGCCCTGGGCGGACGATCCTGCCCCCCGGCTGTCCAGCCATTTCCAGACCGTGCGGCAGACCGCCATGGCCGGTCTGCCGTTCCTCAACGAAGCCCTGGAAGTGGCAGCCCTGCCTTTCCACCGGGTGGCCGGCGACTGGTTGGGGGTGGTGCTGACGCCCTGGTTTCTCCACGTCTATCTGGTGCCCGGGGGCGGCGATTTGTGGCAGGACCTGGGCCAGGGCCTGCGCCGCCGGGTGGCCCTGCCGGCCGGGGAGCTGGAATTCATCGGTGAGGACGATCCGCAACTGGGGCCGCTCCAGTATTGCGTGCTGCTGGCCCCGGTGCCTCAATTTTCCGCCCAGGCCGAGGCGATCCAGGCGGCCGGGGAGGCCCTGGAAACCCTGCTTACCCCGCCACCACCCGCACCCGCGGCGGCGAATGCTACGACCCCGCTGGCCGAATCCGCCGAATCCGCCGAGGCGGAAATTCCCGATGCCCGCCGACGGGGTTTTCTCCGAGGTTTTCTCGGCCGCCTCTGATGGGGTCAGCCCCCAGGGTTTGCAGGGGAGATTTCGCTGCGGCAGGGAAAAATTGCGCCATACGCTTCAGGACGGAGCAGGGGTTTTGCACTATCATAGTGCGTAATATTTCACACATGCTTCAGCGCGATTTTTGGCCCACGTTGCAGCGTACCTTTTGGCCTCTCCTTTGGCGCTTCATTCCCCCTTTCCATGAGCAAGGCTTTCACCAAAGAAACAGACGACGCGGAAGAGGACGAACTCGAGCCTGCCCAGCGCCTGCCTGTCGGCACCAAGAACTACATGACGCCGGTCGGCCATGCCCGCCTCAAGGCGGAGCTGGAAAGCCTGCTCAAGGTGGAACGGCCGAAGGTGGTGGAAGTGGTGGCCTGGGCCGCCTCCAACGGCGACCGCTCGGAAAACGGCGACTATCTCTACGGCAAGAAGCGTCTGCGGGAAATCGACCGGCGCATCCGTTTCCTCACCAAGCGCCTGGACAATTCCCTGGTGGTGGACCCGGAACAGCGGGAGGCCACCGACCAGGTCTTCTTCGGCGCCACCGTCACCATTGCCGATGAAGCCGGCCAGGAGCAGACCTACCGTATTGTCGGCGTGGACGAGACCGATATCGGTCGCGGCCACATCAGCTGGATTTCCCCCCTGGCCCGGGCCCTGATCAAGGCCCGCGAAGGGGATTCGGTCCGTTTCCAGAGCCCGGTGGGCATGCGGGAAATCGAGATCGTCGAAGTCCGCTACGAGGCCATCCCGTAAAGGCCATTCAGCAAAGGCGTTGCCATGCACTACGACCTGCCCATCTCCCAGATACTGCGCCATGAACTCCTGGAGTGCCCGCCGCGGACCACGGTGGCGGAGGCGGCAGGGCGGATGCATGAATCCCGCTGCGGCTCCATCCTGGTGGTGGATGGGGGCCAGGTCTGCGGCATCTGGACGGAGCGGGATGCCCTCTCCCTGAATTTTTCCGATCCCGAATCCCTGGCCATGCCTGTTTCCCGGGTCATGAGCGCGCCGGTGAAAACGGTGCGGGAGACGGATACGGTGGCCGATGCGGCCATCCGCTTTAAGCAGGAGCGCATGCGCCACCTGCTGGTGGTGGACGAAAATGGCAGGCGCCTGGGCATTGTTTCCCAGACGGACATCGTGAACCACCAGGGGGTGGAGTTCTACGTGCACATGCGCAACGTGGGCTCGGTGCTGAAGAACCTGCCGCTGCAGGTGCCCGGCGAAACCCCCATGGCGGAGGTGGTGGTACGGCTGCGGGAAACCCGGGGTGATGCGGCCATCGTTCAGAGTGGCGGCCACCTGGGCATTCTCACCGCCCGGGACGTGCTGCGTCTGATCGGCCAGGAGGCCCTGGGCCGTACCGCGGGCGAAGTGGCGACCTTTCCGCTGATCACGGTGCCGCGCAATTCCACCCTTTACCACGCGCGCAAGATCTTCAACGATCGCCGTATCCGCCACCTGGGGGTGATGGATGACAACGGCCAGGTCAGTGGCCTGCTGTCCTACGCCGATATTCTCGATAGCGTGGAGCAGGAATACGTGGCCGAGCTGCGCCAGGCCCTGCAGGAGCAGAACCAGCGCCTGCAGCAGTCCCGTCATGCCCTGCTGCTGGCCTCCAAGGTGGCCGAGTCGAGCCAGCAGGCCATCATGATCGTCAATGCCGAGCGGGTGATCCAGTCCGTCAATCCGGCTTTCACCGCCATCACCGGCTATGCCATCGAGGAAGCCGTCGGCCAGGACACCCGCCTGCTCAAGTCCGGCCTGCACGATGGCGAGTTCTACCGCCAGTTGTATGCCAACCTGGATACCTTCGCTGTGTGGAGCGGTGAAATCTGGAACCGGCGCAAGAATGGCGAGCTGTATCCGGAAAGCCTCACCATCACGGCGGTGAAGGGGGAGGGCGGCCAGGTCATCAATTACGTCTGCGTGTTCACCGATATCACCGAGCAGAAGCGGGTGCGGGAAGACCTGAAGGAAAGCCGTCAGCGCCTGGAGCAGCAGTCCAGCCTCACCGAAATGATCCTGGATACCCTGCCGGTGATGGTCTTCGTCAAGGACGAGGACGGCCGCTATCTGGTCATGAACGAGGCCGCTGCGGCCTTCGTCGGCCACGACAAGCACGAGGTGGTGGGCAAGAGCGATTTCGAGCTGTACAGCCCGGATCTGGCGGCCCGCATGCGCCACGACGACATCAAGGCCCTGGCTGCCAAGAAGGTCATGGGGCGGGAGGAAAAACATGCCACCGCCAAGGGCGAACGCTACCTGCTCTCCTACAAGCGGGGCGTGGACCTGGGCGGGCGGCGCCTGCTCATCGGCAGTGCCACCGACATTTCCGAGCGCAAGCAGACGGAGCACTTGCTAGCCGCCGAACGCCATGTGCTGGAACTGATTGCCAGTGACGCTTCCCTCCATGTGGTGCTGGAGGCCTTGTGCAGCCGGGTGGAATCCCTCATCGGTGAATCCTTCTGCGCCGTACTGCTGCTCCAGCCGGAAAGCCGGCGGCTGGTGCTGGGGGCGGCTCCCAGCCTGCGCCGTACCTGCCGCGACGTCGGGGAGAACTGCCCGGACAACCCGGAGGTCTGCGCCTGCGCCGCCGCCATGAGCACCGGCAAACAGGTCATTGCCGAACATATCGACGATTCCCCCCAGTGGCAGGATTGCCGGGAGTTCGCCTCCGCCCTCGGTCTGAAGAGCGCCTGGTCCACCCCCATCGTGTCGCCGGGCAAGGAAGTGTTGGGCACCGTATCCCTGTATTTCCGCCAGAGCCGGCGGCCCAGCCGCTACGAGAAGGATGTGATCGACCACGCCTGCCGCCTGTCGGCCATTGCCATCGACCGGGCTCGCTCCATGGAGTCCCTGCATCGTCTGGCGACGGTGGATACCCTGACCGGCCTGTTCAACCGCTCCCGCTTCCTGGAACAGGGGGAGGCGGAGATTGTCCGGGCCCGGCGCCAGGACCGCTGCATCGCCGTGCTGATGCTGGATGTGGATCACTTCAAGCGCATCAACGATACCCATGGCCACGCGGCAGGCGACGTGGCCCTCAAGGTGGTGGCCGCCATCATCTCCCGGGAACTGCGCAGCATCGATGTCTGCGGCCGCCTGGGGGGTGAAGAGTTTGCCGTCATCCTGCCGGAGACCGAAGGCACCGGTGCCATGCAGGCAGCAGAACGCCTGCGCCTGGCGGTGGCCAACGAATCCATGCGGGTCACCAACGAAGTGGTGCTCAACGTCACCATCAGTATTGGCGTCACCATCCTGGCTGACCAGGATGCCAATATCGACCATCTGCTGGCCCGGGCCGACGGCGCCCTTTACGAAGCCAAGCGCGGTGGCCGCAATCAGGCCATCTATGCCGCCCCGGGCGGCACCCCCTCTTGAAATCCTGAGGCTTGCCCCCATGTGGGGAAAGAACTTCCGTGGCGGCCCCCGGCCGCTTCGGAAGCACCCTTTCATCCCAATCTTTACCCACGGAGTCTTGCATGGGCGCACCCAAGGAAACCCTCGGCTTTCAGGCAGAGGTCAAGCAGCTGCTGCAGCTGATGATCCATTCCCTTTACAGCAACAAGGAAATCTTCCTCCGCGAACTCGTCTCCAACGCTTCCGATGCCTGCGACAAGCTGCGCTTCGAGGCCCTCAACAACAACGGCCTTTATGGTGATGACAGCGAACTGAAGATTCGCCTCGCCTTCGACAAGGCGGCCCGCACCCTGACCATTTCCGACAACGGCATCGGCCTCTCCCGTGAGGAAGCCGTGGCCCACCTGGGTACCATCGCCAAGTCCGGCACCAAGGAATTCTTCGCCTCCCTCTCCGGTGATGCTCAGAAGGATGCTCACCTCATCGGCCAGTTCGGTGTCGGCTTCTACTCCGCCTTCATCGTCGCCGACAAGGTCACCGTCATCTCCCGCCGTGCCGGCCTGGAAAACAACCAGGCGGTGAAGTGGGAATCCGAAGGGGCCGGCGACTACTCCGTGGAAATGGTGGAGAAGGCCAGCCGCGGCACCGACGTCATCCTGCACTTGAAGGACGGCGAGGACGACTTCCTCAACGCCTGGAAGATCAAGTCCATCATCCGCAAGTACTCCGACCACATCACCCTGCCCATCCAGATGGAAGGGGAGAAGTGGGACGAGGAAAAGAATGAGCAGGTCCCCACCGGCGAACTGGAAACCATCAACCAGGCCAATGCCCTGTGGGCTCGCCCCAAGAGCGACATCACGGAAGAGCAGTACCAGGAGTTCTACAAGCACGTCGCCCACGACTTCGAGAACCCCCTGGGCTGGATCCACGCCAAGGTGGAAGGCAAGCAGGAATACACCCAACTGCTCTACATCCCCGCCCGGGCTCCCTTCGACATGTGGGACCGCAACGCCCGCCACGGCGTGAAGCTGTATGTGAAGCGCGTCTTCATCATGGACGACGCCGAGCAGCTGATGCCCCTTTACATGCGCTTCGTGCGCGGGGTGGTGGATTCCGCCGACCTGCCGCTCAACGTCTCCCGGGAAATTCTGCAGCAGAGCAAGGATATCGAAACCATCCGCGGCGGCTGCGTGAAAAAGGTGCTGTCCCTGCTGGAAGGCCTGGCCGACAGCGACGACGCCGCCGAGAAGGAAAAGTACGCCGGTTTCTGGAAGGAATTCGGCAATGTGCTGAAGGAAGGCGTGGGTGAGGACTTCGCCAACAAGGAACGCATCGCCAAGCTGCTGCGCTTCGCCTCCACCCACCATGACACCACCGAGCAGACCGTCTCCCTGGCTGACTACGTCTCCCGCATGAAGGAAGGCCAGGAGAAGATCTACTACGTCACGGCCGAGACCTTCCTCGCCGCCAAGAACAGCCCCCACCTGGAAATCTTCCGCAAGAAGGGCATCGAGGTGCTGCTGCTTTCTGACCGCGTCGACGAATGGGTGGTGGGCCACCTCACCGAATTCGACGGCAAGCAGCTGCAGTCCGTAGCCAAGGGCGGCCTGGATCTGGGCAAGCTGGAAGACGAGGCCGAGAAGAAGGAACAGGAAAAGGAAGCCGGCGAGTACAAGGACCTCACCGACAAGGTGAAGCAGGCCCTGGAAGCCCGGGTCAAGGACGTGCGCATTACCCACCGCCTGACCGATTCCCCTTCCTGCCTGGTGGCTGACGAACACGACCTTTCCGGCAACCTGGCGCGCATGCTCAAGGCCGCCGGCCAGAAGGCCCCGGAGGTCAAGCCCATCCTGGAGATCAATCCCCACCACCCGGCGGTGCAGCGCTTGAAGTACGAAGAAGCCCGTTTCGACGACTGGGCCAACCTGCTGTTCGAGCAGGCCCAACTGGCCGAAGGCGGCCAGCTGGAAGACCCGGCCGGCTTCGTCAAGCGCATCAATGACCTGATGCTGGCCCTGTCCCTCGGCGGCAAGTAAGCCCTTTCAGGGAATACAGGGGCGGGGCGACCTTTTGGGGTGGCCCCGCCCCTGGCTTTTTGAGGCCCAGGAAAGGCGGTCGGTTGTCTGGGCCGGGGAAAGGAAAAGGCCGTGCAGCAATTGCTGCACGGCCTAATTTTTTTCAGTTTCCGGGCCCTGTGTCAGAGGGCAAAAAACGCTGGCTTAACGGGTCTTGAAGCGGCTGACTGCACCGTGCAGGGAGATGGAAAGTTCCTGCAGATGGCGCGCTGCCTGGGCAGTGTGGGCGATGGCGTTGGAGCTGTCTTCCGACATGCGGGCAATGCGCTCGATGCTCTGGGCGATGTCGCTGGAGGTACTACCCTGTTCCCGGATGGAGGTGGTGATGTCATTGACCACCTGGGTCACCCGCAGGGCCCCATCGCGAATCTGATTGATGGATTCACCCGCCTGGTTGGCCAGTTCCACGCCATTTTCAACCTGGCTGACGCCCTGTTCCATGCTCGCCACTGCATCCCGGGTGCCTGCCTGGATCTTGCCGATGGTTTCACCGATCTCCTGGGTGGAGGAACTGGTGCGTTCGGCCAGCTTGCGCACCTCGTCGGCTACGACGGCGAAGCCCCGGCCCTGTTCGCCGGCCCGGGCAGCCTCAATGGCGGCATTGAGGGCCAGCAGGTTGGTCTGGTCGGCGATTTCCTTGATGGTCTTGACGATGGAGGTGATCTGGTCGGACTGGCGGCCCAGCTCTTCAATGATGCTGGAGGAGGACTGAACCGCCTGGGCGATCTGGCGCATTTCCTGGGCGGCGTTGTGGATAACCACGGTGCCTTCCTGGGAGTGGTCGCCGGACTGGATGCTGATGGCGTGGGCCTCTTTGGCGTTTTCCCCGACCTGGTCGATGCTCACCGTCATTTCTTCCATGGCGGCGGCCATGGAAGAGGCTGCTTCGCTCTGTTCCCGGGCGGACGCGGAGACTTCCTCCGAGGCCTGGAAGAGTTGGGCGGCAGCGCTGGAAAGCTGCTCGGCATCCCCGACGATGTTGCCGATCATGTTCCGCAGGGTTTCCTGCATTTCCTTCATGCTGGCGATGAGGCTGGTGGTATCGCCGGGCTGGGTACGGATATCCACGGTCAGGTCGCCGGCGGCGATGCGCTTGGTGATGGCAGTGGCTTCGTGAGGTTCGCCGCCCAACAGGCTCAGCAGGTTACGCCGTACCAGGAAGAGGGAAACACTGATCAGGCCGCCAATGGCCAGGCCCCAGAGCAGGAACTTGATGGCTTCCTGCTTGAAGATGGCATTCACATCGTCAATGTAGATGCCGCTGCCGATAACCCAGCCCCAGGGCTCGTAGCCCTTGACGTAGGAAATCTTCGGCACCGGATCCTCAAAACCAGGCTTGGGCCAGAGGTATTCGACGAAACCGCCCCCCTTGGTTTTCACGGTCTGATTGAATTCGACGAAAAGCAGCTTGCCGGCCTTGTCCTTCAACTGGTCCAGCTTCTTGCCGTCCATATCCGGCTTGATGGGGTGCATCACCATCAGGTCCTGCAGGTCGTTTATCCAGAAATATTCGACCTTGTCGTAGCGCAGCTCCTTGATGGCGGCGATGGCGGCCAAGCGGGCTTCTTCCTGGGTGAGCTTGCCGGTCTGGGCCTGCTTGTCGAAGTGGGCCACCAGCCCGTGGGCGACTTCCACCAGATTGCGTACCTTCTCCTGGCGATCCTGCAGCAGCAGGGATCTCTCCGTAGACAAGACTACGGCAAAGAGTACTGCCAAGCTCAGCACGGTAATGCCGGTGAGCCAGAGAAACTTGGTACGAATGGATGTGGGGGTGCCAGAACTCATTTTGTCTCCCTCCGGTGGCGCCCCGGGAACTGACGCCGACATGGTTATTGGTATGCAGTGCGAAGACTGTTGGGGCAATTCTAGCCGAAAGGAAGGTTGCAGCAGCAATTCCCAGGCAGCTCACCAGCAGCTCATTGAGTCGAGGTAGGTCCCGGATGGCCTGGGGCTCCACGGGGAATGCCTCTGATCTCCTTTACTGGCGCGGACCTTCATAAAAATTAGGCAGGTGGCATGGGTTGCGCGGGATAGTCTGGACGAAGACATCACGGAATTTTTCGATGGCCAATTGAAATGGCCCGGGCCACCCCCATGTAGGGGCCATACCGATTCCGCGTTTGCGAAAGGATTGCACGCCATGCGTTTCGACAAGTTCACCACCAAATTCCAGCAAGCCCTCTCCGATGCCCAGAGCCTGGCTATCGGTGCCGACAACCAGTTCATCGACCCCAGCCACCTGCTGCTGGCTCTGCTTAACCAGGATGATGGCGGCACCACCTCCCTGCTGGCCCGGGCCGGCGCCAACGTGCCGCCCTTGCGCACCGCCCTGGAACAGGCCATCGCCCGCCTGCCCAAGGTGGAAGGCCACGGCGGCGATGTCACCGTGGGCCGGGACCTGACCAACCTGCTCAACCTCACCGACAAGGAAGCCCAGAAGCGGGGCGACCAGTTCATCGCCAGTGAAATGTTCTTGCTCGCCCTCACCGGCGACAAGGGGGAGACCGCGCGCATTGCCAAACAATACGGCCTGGAGAAGAAACCCCTGGAAGCCGCCATCGATGCCGTGCGCGGCGGCCAGGGCGTGGACAGCCAGGAGGCCGAAGGCCAGCGTGAATCCTTGAAGAAATACTGCGTGGACCTCACCGAGCGGGCCGCCCAGGGCAAGCTGGACCCGGTGATCGGCCGGGACGACGAAATCCGTCGCGCCATTCAAATTTTGCAGCGCCGTACCAAGAACAACCCGGTGCTGATCGGCGAGCCCGGCGTCGGCAAGACCGCCATCGTCGAGGGCCTGGCCCAGCGCATCGTCAATGACGAGGTGCCGGAAACCCTGAAGGGCAAGAAGGTGCTGGTGCTGGACATGGCTGGCCTACTGGCCGGCGCCAAATACCGGGGCGAGTTCGAGGAGCGCCTCAAGGCCGTGCTCAACGACATCGCCAAGGATGAAGGCCGCATCATTCTCTTCATTGACGAAATTCACACCATGGTCGGCGCCGGCAAGGCCGAGGGCGCCATCGATGCCGGCAACATGCTCAAGCCCGCCCTGGCCCGGGGCGAGCTGCACTGCATCGGCGCCACCACCCTGGACGAATACCGCAAGTACATCGAGAAGGATGCCGCCCTGGAGCGCCGCTTCCAGAAGGTGCTGGTGGATGAGCCTTCCGTGGAGGCCACCATCGCCATCCTGCGCGGCCTGCAGGAGAAGTACGAGCTGCACCACGGCGTGGACATCACCGACCCGGCCATCGTCGCCGCGGCAGAACTGAGTCACCGCTACATCACCGACCGCTTCCTGCCGGACAAGGCCATCGACCTCATCGACGAGGCCGCCGCCCGCATCAAGATGGAAATCGACTCCAAGCCGGAAGTGATGGACAAGCTGGACCGCCGCATCATCCAGCTGAAGATCGAGCGGGAAGCTGTGAAGAAGGAGAAGGACGAAGCCTCGAAGAAGCGCTTCGGCCTGATCGAGGACGAAATCGCCAAGCTGCAGAAGGAATATTCCGACCTGGAGGAAGTGTGGAAGGCCGAGAAGGCCCAGGTCCACGGCGCCGCCCACGTCAAGGAAGAGATCGACAAGATCAAGGCCGAGATCGCCAAGCTGCAGCGCGAAGGCAAGCTGGAAAAGGTGGCCGAACTGCAATACGGCAAGCTGCCCCAGCTCGAAGCCCAGCTCAAGGTGGCCGAGAAGGCCAGCGAAGGTGGACAGCAGCAGAACAAGCTGCTGCGCACCCAGGTGGGCGCCGAGGAAATCGCTGAAGTGGTGAGCCGGGCCACCGGCATTCCCGTCTCCAAGATGATGCAGGGTGAGCGGGACAAGCTGCTGAAAATGGAAGACCGCCTGCACAACCGGGTGGTGGGCCAGGACGAGGCCGTGCGCCTGGTGTCCGACGCCATCCGCCGCTCCCGCGCCGGTTTGAGCGACCCCAACCGGCCCTACGGCTCCTTCCTCTTCCTGGGCCCCACCGGCGTCGGCAAGACCGAGCTGTGCAAGGCCCTGGCCGAGTTCCTCTTCGATTCCGAAGAGCACCTGATCCGCATCGACATGAGTGAGTTCATGGAGAAGCACTCCGTGGCCCGCCTCATCGGCGCGCCTCCGGGCTACGTTGGCTATGAAGAGGGCGGCACCCTGACGGAAGCCGTGCGCCGCAAGCCCTACAGCGTGATCCTGCTGGACGAGGTGGAAAAGGCCCACCCGGACGTCTTCAACGTGCTCTTGCAGGTGCTCGACGACGGCCGCATGACCGACGGCCAGGGCCGCACCGTGGATTTCAAGAACACGGTGATCGTCATGACCTCCAACCTGGGCAGCCAGATGATCCAGCAGATGGCCGGCGACGACTATCAGGTAGTGAAGCTGGCGGTGATGGGCGAAGTGAAGACCTACTTCCGTCCCGAGTTCATCAACCGCATCGACGAGGCCGTGGTCTTCCACAGCCTGGACGAAAAGAACATCCGCAACATCGCCCGCATCCAGCTCGGCTATCTGGAGAAGCGCGTGGCCCAGCTGGAAATGCGCCTGGAAGTCTCCGACTCTGCCCTGGACGAACTGGCCAAGGCCGGCTTCGACCCGGTCTTCGGTGCCCGTCCGCTGAAGCGGGCCATCCAGCAGCACATCGAGAACCCCCTGGCCAAGCAGATTCTCGAAGGTAATTTCGGACCCAAGGACACCATCCAGGTGACTTGCGACCAGGGCGGAGTAATGCGCTTTAGTAAGGCGTGAGTACCGGCCTCTCGGCTGGAACAGCAAAAAACGGCAGGTCTCAGCCTGCCGTTTTTTTTTTCACCCGGAGATCGTTGAGCCCAGTTTCAGGTGTGATTACCGGCCCATCCGGTGAGGAGGGAAGCGTTCTGGGCCGGGCAACGCTGTAAAACGATATTCGCAATTCAGCCGCAAATAGACCGAGATATAAAGAAAAAGGCCCGGATGCTTTCGCATTCGGGCCTCTTATTTGGTGGAGCCGGGGGGGATCGAACCCCCGTCCGCAAGTCCTCTACAGACAGTTCTACATACTTAGCCTCGCCGTTTGATTTAGCCGGTCACCCGCCGACGGGCAGGCTGGTGACAGACGATCCACTGAAATTTTCGAGTCTTTCCACGTGGCGGAGATCGACCTTATCTGATGTGAATGACTCTGCTGCTGGTTGCCCAGCCCGGCCCATCAGAGTACCGGTGCAGAGCTCGCCGGGTTAAGCGGCGAGAGCGAAACGCTCGTCGTTGGCGTTTAGTTGCTTCCAGATGGATTTACGAGGTAACTGGGCCTCGGTATGCCCTGCGCTGCTTCGCAACCCACGTCGAAGCCAGGTCGGCCCCAGGTGAAATCGGTGTCAGCTTGTATGCGGTAGATCGGCCTTTCGGCCAGAAGTTCCTAACGCGACACGAATTCTAGCACGGCAGGCCGAGAAGACCGGGAATTTCGCAGGGGTGGTCGATGAGATGGTGGGCACCCCAGTCTTCGGGGCGACTGGCGGTACCCAGATAGCCCCAGCGCACGGCGACGGTGGTCATGGCGCAGGCATTGCCGGCCTGGACGTCTCGCACATCATCTCCCAGGTAGAGGCAGGCCTGCGGGGAGAGCCGAATCTGCTGTGCTGCCAGCAGCAGGGGGTCTGGGGCTGGTTTGGGGTGGGGCGTCGAGTCGCCACCGACAATACAGGCACAACGCCGGGCCAGACCCATTTTCTCCAGCAGGAGGTGGGTGAGGTGCAGGCTCTTGTTGGTGACAACGCCCCAGGGGATGCTGTGGCGTTCCAGCTCTTCAAGTGCGGCGGCCATGCCGGGAAAAAGCACGGTCTGATGACAGATTCCAGCCTCGTAATGGGCCAGGAAGCGGGCGTATGAGGCCGGGTAGGTTGGATGGTCGGGAAGAAGTCCCATGCCTTCCCGGAGCAGTCCGCGGCCCCCCTGGGAGGTGTGGGGGCGCAGCAAATCGAGAGGCAGGGGAGGGAGGTGGTGTTCCTCGCGCACCCGGTTGAGTGCGGCGCCCAGGTCGGGCGCCGTATCGGCCAGGGTACCGTCCAGATCGAAGAGGACGGCGTCAGGCATTGCGCACGGTGCGCATGAGGTAGTTCACCGAGGTGTCGCGGCCCAGAGTGTATTGCTGGGTCAGGGGGTTGTAACTCATGCCGATGAGTTCGCTGACCTCAAGGTCGGCAGCCTTGCAGTGGCGAGAGAGTTCAGAGGGCTTGATGAACTTGGCGTAGTCGTGGGTGCCCTTGGGGAGCAGTTTGAGCAGGTATTCGGCACCAATCACCGCGAAGAGATAAGCCTTGGGATTGCGATTTAGGGTGGAGAGGAATACCTGGCCGCCGGGCTTCACCAGTCGGGCGCAGGCAGCCACCGTGCTGGCTGGGTCGGGAACGTGTTCCAGCATTTCCAGGCAGGTGACGGCATCAAAGGTTCCGGGTTCCTGGGCAGCGAGTTCTTCGGCGGAAATGTGGCGATAGTCAACGCTGCGGCCACTTTCCAGCAGATGTAGTTTGGCGACACCCAGCGCTTTTTCCGATAGGTCGATACCGGTGACCTGGGCGCCGCATTCGGCCATGCCTTCACTCAGCAGGCCGCCTCCACAGCCAACATCCAGGACCTTCTTGCCGGCCAGGCTGACGTAGTCGTCAATCCACTGCAGGCGCAGCGGGTTGATGTCGTGGAGCGGCTTGAATTCGCTCTTCGGGTCCCACCAGCGGTGGGCCAGGTCACTGAATTTCTGGAGTTCGGTGGGGTCGGCGTTGATCATGGCGGTATGACGCAGAAAATTATCAGATGCGGTAATCAGGTAATGGGGCAGGTGCGAGGAGCGTTGAAGCTCAGCGTTGAAAGAAAAAAGCCCTGCTAATGCAGGGCTTTTTCGAGGAACGGGCCAGTATTACTTGGTACCGATCACTTCGATTTCAACGCGACGGTCAGGTTGCAGGCACTCGATCAGGGCCTTGGTCTTCTTTTCGCTCTTGCCGCACTTGTCGCCGGTCACGGGCTGCTTTTCGCCCTTGCCTTCGGTGTAAACGCGGTTGGCTTCGATGCCCTTGCTCACCAGGTATTCCTTAACGGCGGCAGCGCGACGCTCGGACAGCTTCTGATTGTAAGCATCCTTACCGATACGGTCAGCATGACCCACGGCGATGATCACTTCCAGGTTGATGGCCTTGGCCTTGGTCACCAGTTCGTCCAGCTTGGACTTACCTTCAGCGCGCAGCACAGCCTTGTCGAAGTCGAACAGGGCGTCGGCGGACAGGGTGATCTTGGCAGAAGCGGGCTTCACGCCGGCAGCGTCGGCAGCCTTGGCGGTAGCGGCCTTGACCAGATCGGGATCGCACTCGGCGATGGCGGCGGCGGGGGTCCAGTAGCCGGTGCGCCAGCAGAGGCCGAAACCGCTACGGGCAACTTCGTTACGGACGTCGGTCAGATAGGCACTCTTGTCGGTGGTTTGGGCTTGGGCCACGGTGGCGCCCAGGCTCAGGCCGGCGGCAAGCAGAACCAGCAGGGACTTTTTGGCGAATTTGTTGGTCATCTCTCATTTACCTCGTGTTCGTGAAAGGCAGCTGAATCAGCAACGGCGCAACCCTTATTTTTCCATGGGCTTGGCCCGAGACTAATCTCGAATTTTATTCTGCCATACTTTCGCCAGCCTGATCAAATCATTTTTCCCAATTCCGCACAGGGAGCCATTCTCCACCCGTAATTGGCCTGCAACCCAGACGTGGGATACGTGTTCCCTGCCCGCCGCATGGATGGCGTGGGATGCAGGGTCGTAGCAGGGGGCGAGTTCAGGGTGTTGTAGGCCGATGGCGCAGAGGTCGGCAGCCTTGCCGGTTTCGATGGAGCCGATTTTTTCCTGAAGTCCCAGGGCCTGGGCGCCATTGAGCGTGGCCATGCGTAGCGCGACATGGGCGCTCATGACCCGTGCATTCCGGCTGCTGCCCTTGGCCAGTAGGCAAGCCAGGCGCAACTCCGAAAGGAGATCGAGGCGGTTGTTGCTGGCGGCACCATCGGTGCCGATTCCGACATTGATTCCAGCCTGCAGCATGGCGGCAACCGGTGCTATGCCACTGCCCAGCTTGAGGTTGGAGGCCGGGCAGTGGGCGATGGAGCAGTTGTGCGCAGCCAAGATCTGGATTTCGTCTGGCAGCAGATGGACGGCATGGACGGCGATAAGGCTGGGGCTGAGGAGCCCCAACCCTTGTAGGCGCGCTACCGGGCGGACACCGTACTGGGTCAGGCTGCCCTGGATTTCATCTTCCGTCTCGTGAAGATGGAGATGAATCGGAATATCCAGTTGTTCCGCCAGGGTCAGGACCCGCTCGAAGGTGGCGTTGCTGACCGTATAGGGGGCGTGGGGCGCGAGGCAGAAGGACAGCAGGGGTTCGTCCCGCAGGGCGTCCCGGGTTGTCAGGCCCTTGTCCAGATAGTCTTCGGCATCGCTGGCATAGGCGTTGGGGAAATCCAGGACCACCAGCCCCTGGGCGCTGCGGATGCCCATTTCCACGGCTGCTTCGGCTGCCTCCCGGGGGAAAAAGTACATGTCGCTAAAGCAGGTGGTTCCACTGCGCAGCATTTCCGCCGCGGCCAGACGAGTGCCGTCCCGGACGAATTCCCGGGAAACAAAGCGGCTTTCGGCGGGCCAGATATGTTCCTGCAGCCAGGTCATGAGCGGTTGGTCGTCGGCCAGACCGCGCAGTAACGTCATGGCGGCATGGGTGTGTAGATTGACGAGACCGGGGATAAGAAGTTGCTCTCCCAGTTGAACGGTCTTCGCTGGAGACAGTTCCTCACGGGCGGCGCTCTGGGGCAGGACGGCAACAATCTTGCCATCGGTGATGGCTACCGCGTGGTTTTCAAGGGTGATGCCGGCGGGCTCGACCGGAATGATCCAGCGTGCTTCGATAAGCAGGTCGACGGGGCGGGGTGGGGTGGAAAATGTCATCGAAAATAAAAAGCCCCGCCAGGATGGCGGGGCTGAAGATGGGAAGAGTTACTTGGCGGTGCCCTTGACTTCAATCACCACCCGGCGGTTGGGCGCCAGGCAGGTAATGAGTTTCTGGCGGGGCTGGCTGTCATCGCATTTGACGCCCTGGGCCGGCTGCGTCTTGCCGGCGCCCATGGTGTCCACCGTGTCAGCCGGAACGCCCTGTTTGAGCAGGTGGGCCTTGACTGCGTCAGCGCGCTTTTCGGAGAGCTTCTGGTTGTATTCCTGGCTGCCCAGGCGGTCGGTGTGGCCGGTAATCATGACCATGGATACCGAGGCACAAGAGGCCAGCTTGCCTACCACGTCGCTGTCGAGGCGCTTGCGGGCAGCGGCTGTCAGGGTGGCCTTGTTGAAGGCGAAAAGCTCGTCACTCTGCAGGGTGGTGGTGAAGTCGCACTTCTTCGGCGCGGCAGCAGCAGCAGCGGGCGCTGCGGCGGCGGCCGGGGCTGCCTTGACCAGGTCGCCATCGCATTCGGCTATGGCGGCGGCCGGCGTCCATGAACTGGTGCGCCAGCAGAGGCCGAAGCCGCTCTTGGCAACGACGTTGCGCGTATCCGTGAGATAGGCGGCGGTAGGGGTTTGGGCCAGGGTCTGGGTGGCGCCAGCGATGGCGCCCAGGGCGGCAATGGCAGCGATGAGTTGGTGTTTTTTCAAGATTTGTCCCTCCTCGTGGGGTTTGCTTTGGGTGGCGGCCTTGTCTGGCCTTTTGTGCCGGGCATTGCACATACGGCAATGTATGGGCGATTTAACCAAAGATTGGCAGCGCATACAACCGCTGTCGGCCAGGGCTTTCCCTATTCCTTCAGAATATTCCGCCGGGCGGGGCCGCGCCTGCCGGGCGGGTGGCCGGCGTGCTAGAATCCCACCCTTTATTTCCACCGGATACCCTCCCAGTGCCGCCCCGGCGGCCGCCCGAGACCTATGGATCAATTCGCCAAAGAAACCCTGCCAATCAGCCTCGAAGAGGAAATGCGCCGTTCCTACCTGGATTACGCCATGAGCGTGATCGTCGGCCGGGCGCTGCCGGATGTGCGGGATGGCCTCAAGCCCGTGCATCGCCGGGTGCTGTTTGCCATGCATGAACTGGGCAACGACTGGAACAAGGCCTACAAGAAGTCCGCCCGTATCGTCGGTGACGTCATCGGTAAGTACCACCCCCACGGCGACACGGCGGTGTACGACACCATCGTGCGCATGGCCCAGGACTTCTCCCTGCGCTACATGCTGGTTGATGGCCAGGGCAACTTCGGTTCGGTGGACGGCGACAACGCTGCCGCCATGCGGTACACGGAAGTGCGCATGGCCCGCATCGGGCATCAGCTGCTGGAAGACATCGACAAGGAAACCGTCGACTTCGGCCCCAACTACGACGGCTCCGAACAGGAGCCCCTGATCCTGCCGGCCCGTATTCCCAACCTGCTGATCAATGGCTCTTCCGGTATCGCCGTGGGTATGGCGACCAACATCCCGCCCCACAACCTGAACGAGGTGGTGGCGGCCTGTCTGGCCCTGCTGCAGAACCCGAACCTGACCATCGACGAGCTGATCGACATCATCCCGGCCCCCGACTTCCCCACCGCCGGCATCATCTACGGCATCGTCGGTGTGCGCGAGGGCTATCGTACCGGCCGTGGTCGGGTGGTGATGCGGGCCAAGACCCACGTCGAAGACCTGGACAAGGGCAACCGTCAGGCCCTGATCATCGACGAGCTGCCCTACCAGGTTAACAAGCGCACCCTGCTGGAAAAGATCGGTGAGCTGGTCAACGAAAAGCGCATCGAAGGCATCTCCGACCTGCGGGACGAGTCCGACAAGTCCGGCATGCGGGTGGTGATCGAGCTGAAGCGGGGCGAGATGCCCGAAGTGGTCCTGAACAACCTGTTCAAGATGACCCAGCTGCAGGACACTTTTGGCATGAACATGGTGGCCCTGGTGGACGGCCAGCCGCGCCTGCTCAACCTGAAGCAGATGCTCGAATGCTTCCTGGCCCACCGCCGCGAAGTGCTCAATCGCCGCACCGTCTTCGAATTGCGCAAGGCCCGGGAAAAGGCCCACACCCAGGAAGGCCTGGCCGTGGCCCTGGACAATGTGGACGAGATCATCGCCCTGATCAAGGCTGCGCCTACTCCGGCCGATGCCCGCCGCGAGCTGATGGCCCGCATGTGGGTTTCCGCCACCGTCACCGAAATGCTGGCCCGGGCCCGCCTGGATGCCACCCGTCCCGAAGGTATCGCCCCCGAGTACGGCCTCTCCGCCCAGGGCTATCGCCTTACCGAAGCCCAGGCCCAAGCCATTCTGGAATTGCGCCTGCAGCGCCTGACCGGCCTGGAGCGGGACAAGATCGTCGCCGACTACAAGGAACTGCTGGAAAAGATCGCCGATCTGATGGACATCCTGGCTCGCCCCGAGCGTGTCACCGAGATCATCGGCGAGGAACTGACCGCCATCCGCGACCAGTTCGGCGACGAGCGTCGCTCCGAGATCGTGACCTATGCCCAGGACCTGGGTATTGAAGACCTGATCACGCCCCAGGACATGGTGGTGACCCTGTCCCACACCGGCTACATCAAGTCCCAGCCCCTGGCCGACTACCGGGCCCAGCGCCGCGGCGGCCGCGGCAAGCAGGCCGCCGCCATCAAGGATGACGATTTCGTCGATCACCTGTTTGTGGCCAATACCCACGATTACATCCTCTGCTTCTCCAATCGGGGCCGCGTCTACTGGCTCAAGGTCTATGAAGTGCCCCAGGGCAGCCGCATCAGCCGGGGCAAGCCCATCGTGAACATGTTCCCGATGGAAGAGGGCGAGCAGATCAACGCCATCCTGCCGGTGAAGGAATTCGCCGACGACAAGTACGTCTTCATGTGCACCGTCCAGGGCACCGTGAAGAAAACCTCTCTGGCCAATTTCTCCAATCCCCGCAAAGCCGGCATCATCGCCGTGGATCTGGATGAAGGCGACTACCTGATCGGCGCCGACCTCACCACCGGCAGCAGCGACATCGTGCTGGTCTCCGATGGCGGCAAGGCCGTGTGGTTCGGCGAGGACCAGGTGCGCCCCATGGGCCGCCAGTCCCGCGGCGTGCGCGGCATGATGCTGCAGGAAGGTCAGAGCGTCATTTCCCTGTTGGTGGCCGAGAGTGAAGAAGAAACCGTGCTGGTGGCCACCGAGAACGGCTACGGCAAGCGCACCCGCCTGGGCGACTTCCGTCGCTCCAGCCGCGGCACCCAGGGCGTTATGGCCATCGCCGCCAGCGAACGTAACGGCAAGATCGTTGCTGCCAAGCTGGTGACCGACGCCGACGAAGTCATGCTCATCACTACCGGCGGCGTGCTGATCCGCACCCGTGTGGCCGAGATCCGCGAACTGGGCCGGGCTACTCAGGGTGTCACCCTGATTTCCCTGGATGCGGGCGAGAAGCTCTCCGGTCTGGAAAAGGTAGCTGAAAGCGAAGGCGACGATGCCGAAGCCGGCGATGAGCTGGTGGAAGGCGAGGGCGCTGAGGCTGCCGATGGTGAAGCGGGCGGTAACGGCGAGGAGGCGTAATGCGCTTGTGGAATTTCAGTGCCGGCCCGGCGGCCCTGCCCGCCGAAGTGCTGGAGCAGGTGAAGGACGAGTTGCTGGATTGGCACGGCGCCGGTTGTGGCGTCATGGAAATGAGTCACCGGGGCAAGGAATTCATGTCCATCGCCCAGCAGGCCGAAGCCGACCTGCGGGAGCTGATGGGCATTCCGGCCAACTACAAAGTGTTGTTCCTCCAGGGTGGCGCCACCCAGCAGTTCGCCCAGGTTCCCCTGAACCTGCTCAATGGCGGCAAAGCTGACTATATCGTTACCGGCTCTTGGTCCAAAAAGGCATTGAAGGAAGCCCAGCGGGTATGTGGCGAGTCCTCCGTTCGCTGTATTGCCAATACTGAAGACAAGCAGGCCGTGGCGGATGGTTTCACTCGGCTGCCGGCACCTTCCGGTTTTTCGGTCAACGCCGATGCGGCCTATCTACATCTCTGCACCAATGAAACCATCCATGGTGTCGAGGTGCTGGATGAGGCAGCCTTCCTGGCGGGCGTGCCGGCCGGTGTGCCGGTGGTAGGGGATCTGTCCTCCCACATCCTTTCCCGCCCCATGGACGTTTCCCGTTACGCCATGATTTACGCTGGCGCCCAGAAGAACATCGGGCCCTCCGGCCTGACCCTGGCCATCGTTCGGGAGGATCTGCTGGGCAAGGCCGCGGCAGGGCTGCCGGAGGTCATGGACTATCAGGTCATGGCCAAGCACGATTCCATGCTGAACACCCCGCCGACCTTTGCCATCTACGTGGCCGGGCTGGTGTTCCAGTGGCTGAAGCGCATTGGTGGTGTGGCCGAGATGGGGCGCATCAATGCCGAGAAGGCGCGCCTGCTGTATGCCGCTATCGACGGTAGCAATGGTTTTTACCGTAATCCGGTGGATGTGGCCTGCCGTTCCCAAATGAATGTGCCCTTTACCCTGCACGATGCCGCCCTGGATGCAGATTTCCTGGCTGGGGCCAAGGATGCCGGCTTGCTGGCGCTAAAGGGGCACAAGTCCGTCGGCGGCATGCGGGCATCCATCTATAACGCCATGCCCCTGGATGGGGTCAGGGCCCTGGTGGCCTACATGGAAGATTTCGCCAAGCGCAAAGCCTGAAGCCATGAGCGATCAACAGAACAAGCCGAACCAGCAAAACCAGGATCTCCTGGCCGAACTGTCCGTGGTGCGTGCGGATATCGACGGCATCGATGCCCAGTTGCTGGAACTCCTCAATCGTCGCGCCCGCTGTGCCCAGCAGGTTGGTGAGATCAAGGCCCGCCATGGTGAGGCCGGTTTTATTTACCGTCCCGAGCGGGAAGCCCAGGTTCTGCGTCGTATCCAGGACATCAACCAGGGTCCCCTTTCCGGGGAAAGTGTCACCTGGTTCTTCCGTGAGGTGATGTCAGCCTGCCTGTCCCTGGAGCAGCCCCTGGGCATCGCCTTCCTCGGCCCCCTGGGGACCTTCTCGGAAAGTGCCGCCACCAAGCACTTTGGCCATGCTGCCCGGCTGTTGCCTCAGTCTTCCATTGACGACGTCTTCCGCGAAGTGGAAGCCAGCCACGCCCATTACGGTGTGGCGCCGGTGGAAAATTCCACCGAAGGGGCCGTCGGCCGGACGCTGGACCTGCTCCTTGGCACCTCCCTGAAAATCTGCGGCGAAGTGGTGCTGCGCATTCATCAGCATCTGCTGACCAATGCGCCGTCCCTGGAAGGTGTTACCAAGGTTTATTCCCATGCCCAGTCCCTGGCTCAGTGCCATGAGTGGCTGAACCGCAATCTGCCCAACGTGCCGCGCATCTCTGTCGGCAGCAATGCCCAGGCAGCCCAGATGGCGGCACAGGAAGAAGGCGCCGCGGCTATTGCCGGCGAGGCAGCGGCAGAGCGTTACAGCCTGCCCCGGCTGGCTGAAAGCATCGAGGATGAGCCCAACAACACCACCCGTTTTGTGGTGCTGGGCCGCCACGATGCCGGCCCTTCCAATCCGGGCAAGGACAAGACTTCCCTCATCATGTCCACGCCCAATAACACCGGGGCCCTGCACACCCTGCTGGTGCCCTTTGCCGATGCGGGGGTTTCCATGACCCGGTTGGAGTCCCGCCCCGCCCGCCATACCCTCTGGGAGTACGTCTTTTTCGTGGATGTGGATGGCCATCGGGAAGACCCCGGGGTCAAGTCCGCCCTTGAGGAACTGGGCCAGCGTGCTGCCTACCTCAAGGTGCTCGGCTCCTACCCTGTGGCCGTATATTGACCCCGTCATGGGGCGGAGCAGGTAGGTCGCGACAGTACTTCACGGGGCAGGCAACGAGGTAGGCATATGGCGGAATTTAACAAGGTAGTCATCTTCGGCGTCGGCCTCATCGGTGGTTCCTTTGCCCTGGGGCTCAAGGCTGCCGGGGCAGTGGATGAGGTGGTGGGCTTCGGGCGTAGCCCCAAGTCCCTGCAACAGGCCCTGGATCTGGGGGTGATTGACCGGGCCGGCATCAATCCGGCCCACGAGCTGCCTGACGCTGATCTGGTGCTGCTGGCCACGCCGGTCGGGCAGATGCCCGAGATCATGGCCCGCATCGCCCCCTATCTGGGGCCCGATACGGTGGTGACCGATGGTGGCTCGACCAAGGGTGATGTCGTGGCTGCCGCCCGTGCCGCCTTCGGCGGGCGTATCAGTCAGTTCGTGCCGGCCCATCCCATCGCCGGGGCGGAGAACTCCGGTGCCGCTGCTGCCCGTGCCGACCTCTACCGGGAGCGCAAGGTGGTGCTGACGCCCCTGCCGGAAAATTCAGTACTCAATGTGGCCAAGGTACGCTCTGCCTGGGAGTGGTGCGGTGCCCAGATGTTCGAGCTGACGCCGGCAGAGCATGACCGGGTCTTCGCAGCAGTTTCCCATCTGCCCCATCTGCTGTCCTTTGCCCTGGTGCACGACCTGGCCGTGCGGGAGAACAAGGACCTGTTCTTCACCTTTGCTGCCAGCGGCTTCCGCGACTTCACCCGCATCGCCGCCAGCCATCCGGAAATGTGGCGGGATATCTGCCTGGCCAACAAGGATGCCCTGCTGCTGGAGCTGGACAGCTATCGCGCCCAGCTGGACGAGCTGCACAATGCCCTGGCCGGCGGTGACGGCGCCCGCCTGGAAGAAATCTTCGATACTGCTCGCACCGCCCGCCGCGATTGGGCTGAAGGCAAGCACTAAACCCTGGGTGGCGGGCTCCACCGCCGTCCTTTCAAGATTGTTCTGATCATGGAATTCCTCGACCTCGCCCCCTTTCTTTCTGCTCGTGGCACAGTACGCCTGCCCGGTTCGAAGAGTATTTCCAACCGGGTCCTGCTGCTGGCGGCCCTGGCCGAAGGCGTCACCGAAGTACGTGATCTGCTTCATTCCGATGACACTGAGCGCATGCTGGAAGCCCTGCAGCAGCTGGGTGTCGGGGTGCTGTCCCTGGGGGATAACGCCTATCGGGTGAGTGGGGTGGGGGGGGCGTTTCCGGTCAAGGAGGCGGAGTTGTTTCTCGGCAACGCCGGCACCGCGTTCCGGCCCCTCACTGCCGCTCTGGCTCTGGCCGGTGGTCACTATGTCTTGAAGGGCGTGGCCCGCATGCATGAGCGGCCGATCGGCGATCTGGTGGATGGCTTGCGCCAACTGGGCGCCGATGTGCGCTACCTGGGTAACGAAGGTTTTCCGCCCCTGGAGATTTTCCCGTCCCAGATCCGCCCCGGTGGTGTTATCCCGGTACGGGGTGATGTTTCCAGCCAATTCCTTACTGCACTGCTCATGGCGCTGCCCCTGACCGGAGTGGAAACCCGGGTGGAAGTGGTGGGCGAGCTGATTTCCAAGCCCTATATCGAAATCACCCTGGCCACCATGGCCCGCTTCGGTGTTGAGGTGAAGCGGGAGGGCTGGCAAGCCTTCGTGGTGCCGGCCGGTGCCCGCTATGTTTCTCCGGAAACCGTCTATGTGGAAGGGGATGCCTCTTCCGCCTCCTACTTTCTCGCACTGGGGGCCATCGGTGGTGGCCCGCTGCGGGTTGAGGGGGTGGGTAAGGATTCCATCCAGGGCGACGTGCGCTTTGCCGACGCCCTGGCGTTGATGGGCGCTCAAATTGAAATGGGGCCCAACTGGATAGAATCCCGGGGCCCCGCTTCCGGCAAGCTTTGCGCCATTGATCTGGACTGCAACCACATTCCCGATGCGGCCATGACCCTGGCCACCGCCGCTCTCTTTGCCGAAGGCACTACGGTGCTGCGCAATATTGCCAGCTGGCGGGTTAAGGAGACAGACCGCATCGCTGCCATGGCCAAAGAACTGCAGAAGCTTGGTGCGGTGGTGGAGGAGGGGGCCGATTATCTCAAGGTGACACCGGTGCCTGCGCTGACGCCTGCGGCCATCGACACTTATGACGACCACCGCATGGCCATGTGCTTTTCCCTGGCCGCTTTTGCCACGCCCTTGCGCATCAATGATCCCAAATGCGTGGCCAAGACCTTCCCCGATTACTTCGAGCGCCTGGCGACGGTGACCTACAGCGTTCCGGTAATTGCTATCGATGGCCCCTCCGCTTCTGGCAAGGGGACAGTGGCGGCCCGGGTGGCGGCGGCTCTGGGCTTTGGCTATCTGGATTCTGGTGCCCTCTACCGATTGACTGCCCTGGCGGCCCGCCGGGCCGGCGTGGCCTGGGAGAATGAAGACCGTGTGGCGGAACTGGCGGCCGGGTTGAATGTGGTATTCAGCGAAGGTTCCATCCGCCTTGACGGAGAGGAAGTGGAGTCTGCCATCCGCACCGAGGAGATGTCCCAGGGGGCCTCCAAGGTGGCGGCGCTGCCGGCTGTCCGTGCCGCCCTGCTGTTCCGCCAGCGGGTCTTTCGCTGCGGCGCCGGCCTAGTGGGGGATGGCCGGGATATTGGCTCGGTGATCTTTCCCGATTCCCGGCTAAAGGTCTTTCTTACCGCCAGTGCTGAGGTGCGGGCGGAAAGGCGCTATAAGCAGTTGATCGAAAAAGGCTTCCCTGCTAACATGCAGGCCATTTTGCTGGATTTGCGTGAGCGCGACCGCCGCGATAGCGAACGGAGCGTGGCGCCCTTGCAGCAAAATGCGGATGCCGTCCTGCTGGATACCTCGGGGCTGACCATCGACCAGGCGGTCGACCAGGTCCTCGACTGGTACGGTTCGGCGTCCTGACTGGTGTCGCCGCTCCACGCCTCTGCCTCGTCAGCCTGACCGGAAACTCCCTTTCACGTTCGGACTCCTGGAAGAAGCGGGCCCTTTTTTTCTTTCGTTTTTATGGCATTCCTCCGGGAGTGCCAGCGAAAGGGAAGGCCGGAGCGGTGGCGGTGTTCAACCTTTTCCCGCCAGCTAGCACAGGCGGTTAGGGTACCTTTTCCATGACTACTGCTGCTTCCCCCATTTCCCAAGAATCCTTTGCCGCCCTGTTCGAGGAGAGCCTCTCCCGCCAGGAAATGCGTTCCGGTGAAGTGATCACCGCCGAAGTCGTGCGCGTCGACCAGAATTTCGTCGTCGTGAACGCCGGCCTGAAGTCCGAATCCTACATCCCCGTCGAAGAGTTCCTGAGCGACGCTGGCGAAGTCGAAGCCAAAATTGGCGACTTCGTGCAGGTTGCCATCGAACAGCTGGAAGACGGCTACGGCGAGACCCGCCTGTCTCGTGACAAGGCCAAGCGCATCGCCGCCTGGAACGATCTGGAAAAGGCCCTGAACGAAGGCACCCTGGTGACCGGCGTCATCACCGGCAAGGTCAAGGGCGGTCTGACCGTCATGACCAACAGCGTCCGCTCCTTCCTGCCCGGCTCCCTGGTCGACATTCGCCCCGTCAAGGACACCACTCCTTACGAAGGCAAGACCATGGAATTCAAGGTCATCAAGCTGGATCGCAAGCGTAACAACGTGGTCGTTTCCCGCCGTGCCGTCCTGGAAGAAACCATGGGCGAAGAGCGCGAGAAGCTGCTGTCCACCCTGCAGGAAGGCGCTACCGTCAAGGGTATCGTCAAGAACATCACCGACTACGGCGCCTTCGTGGACCTGGGCGGCATCGATGGTCTGCTGCACATCACCGACCTGGCCTGGCGTCGTGTGCGTCACCCCAGCGAAGTGCTGGCCGTGGGCGACGAAGTCACCGCCAAGGTACTCAAGTTCGACACCGAAAAGAACCGCGTGTCCCTGGGCCTGAAGCAGCTGGGCGAAGATCCGTGGGTGGGCATCTCCCGTCGTTACCCCTCCGGTACCCGTCTGTTCGGCAAGGTCACCAACCTGACTGACTACGGTGCTTTCGTTGAAATTGAACAGGGTATCGAAGGCTTGGTTCACGTCTCCGAAATGGACTGGACCAACAAGAACGTGCACCCCACCAAGGTTGTCCAGCTGGGCGACGAAGTGGAAGTCATGATCCTGGAAATCGACGAAGACCGTCGTCGTATCTCCCTGGGCATGAAGCAGTGCATGGCCAACCCCTGGGAAGAGTTCGCTCAGAACCACAAGAAGGGCGACAAGGTTTCCGGCCAGATCAAGTCCATCACCGATTTCGGCGTGTTCATCGGCCTGCCCGGCAACATCGACGGCCTGGTGCACCTCTCCGATCTGTCCTGGAGCGCCACCGGCGAAGAAGCCATCCGCAACTTCAAGAAGGGCGACGAAGTGCAGGCCGTGGTGCTGGCCATCGATACCGACAAGGAGCGCATCTCCCTGGGTATCAAGCAGCTCGAAGGCGACCCCTACACCAACTACATTGCCACCCACGAGAAGAACACCATCGTCCGTGCCGTGGTCAAGACCGTTGATGCCAAGGGTGCCGTGCTGCAACTGGAAGGTGACGTTGAAGGTTACCTGCGCGCTTCCGAGTTCTCCCGCGATCGTGTGGAAGACCTGTCCCAACTGGTCAAGGTCGGCGACGAACTCGAAGCCATGATCATCAATGTGGATCGCAAGTCCCGCAACGTGAACCTGTCCATCAAGGCCAAGGACCAGGCCGAGCAGCACGAAGCCATGCAGAAGTTCGCTTCCGAAAGCTCCGCCAGCTCCGGCACCACCAACCTGGGTGCCCTGCTGAAGGCCAAGCTGAACGGCTCCAACCAGGGCTAATTGCCTGGTTTCCTTCCGCCGGGAGACTCCTTCCGGCGGAAGGTGTTGTGTTTCCGAAGGGCTTTTAAGGCTTTAAGCATGACCAAATCCGAGCTGATCGTCCGCCTGGCCATGCGGTTTCCGCAACTGGTGGCGAAAGACGCTGATTTTGCGGTCAAGGAAATTCTCGATGCCATGACCGAGGCTTTGGCCCAGGGTGATCGTATCGAGATTCGGGGATTCGGCAGCTTTGCGCTGAACTACCGTCCGCCGCGAATGGGGCGTAACCCCAAATCAGGGGAAAAAGTCAGCGTTCCGGAAAAGTACGTTCCCCATTTCAAGGCCGGTAAGGAGTTGCGTGAACGGGTGGACCTGGGGCTGCTAGCCAGCCTGGGCGCCTGACGCTGACCTTGTCTCCGTCCTGTGGTAGATTGCGGGCGGCAACCTGGGGGTTGCCGCCTTTTTTATTGCTTGTAGGTAAGGCTATGCGCGTCCTGCTCTGGATCATCCGGCTGCTCATATTCATTTTTCTGCTCGGTTTTGCTGCCATGAACAGTGATCCGGTGAGTCTGCGCTTCTTCTTCGATACCCAGTGGCAGGCACCTCTGGTGATCATTCTCCTGGGCTTTTTTGCGGCGGGCACCCTGTTAGGCATTCTTGCCCTACTGGGTACGCTCTTTCATCTTCGCCGCGACTTGTCCCGTGCCCGCCGTGATCTGGAGCATGAGCGCTCCTTGAAGCCTGCGGCAAAGCCCGGACCTGTCACCGGTACCAATCCGCCTCCCGCCGGTGAGGCCGTGGCCCAATGATCGAATTTGAATATTGGCAGCTGCTGCTTTTCCCGCTGTTCTTTGTCCTCGGCTGGGCCGCTGCCCGCATCGATATCAAGCATCTGGTCAAGGAATCCCGGGCGCTGCCCCGTTCCTATTTCCAGGGGCTCAACTTTCTTCTCAACGAGCAGCCGGACAAGGCGATCGAAGCCTTCATCGAAGTGGTGAAAGTGGATCCCCAGACTGTGGAATTGCATTTCGCCCTAGGCAACCTGTTCCGTCGGCGGGGGGAAACCGAGCGTTCCATCCGCATGCACCAAAGCCTAATTGATCGTACTGACCTGGCGCCGGAACTAAAACTCCAGGCCCTCTCTGAACTGGGGCAGGATTTTCTCAAGGCAGGTCTGCTGGACCGGGCGGAAGAGGTCTTTGTTCGCCTGCGCGGCACTTCCCGGGACGAAGAGGCGAAGCGCAACCTGCTGGAAATCTACCAGCAGGAAAAGGATTGGCAGAAGGCGATTGCCATTGGCAAGGAAATGCCCGAGTACGCCACTCAGAAGGAAATTGCCAACTATTACTGCGAACTGGCTGCGGGGGAAATGATGAACTCCCGCCCGGATTCGGCGCGTCAATACCTGGATTCCGCTCTGGCCCTGCACCGCAATTGCGTGCGTGCTAGCGTCCTGCAGGGTGACTTGTTGCTGCAGGGAGGGGACTTGCCGGGTGCCATCGAAGCCTGGAAGCGCATCGAGAGTCAGAATCCCTCCTACCTCGCGATCGTCGCCCGCAAGCTCCAGGATGCCTATCTCGCCCAGGGGGAGCGGGATGCAGGTCTGCAACTGCTGCGCGGCTATCTCACCAGCTATCCCTCCCTCGATTTGCTTGATACGGTCTTCCAACTGGTGATGGAAGCCGAAGGGCCGGAGGGCGCTTATCGTCTGGTGCGGGATGAGTTGCGTCGCAATCCCACCATGCTGGGCCTCGATCGTCTGCTCGAAGCCCAGTTGGCCGGTACTCCGCCGGAAAAGCGCCAGGATATGGAGCTGGTGCGCAATCTGGTGCACAACCACACCCGTCGCCTGGCCCGCTATCGGTGCGATAATTGCGGCTTCAAGGCGCGCCAGTTCTACTGGCGCTGCCCAGCCTGCGGCGGATGGGAAACCTATCCACCCCGGCGTACGGAAGAATTCGACCTGATTCCCTGAGCCGGCCTGCGGCGGGGGGTCTGGCAATTTCCAGGGAGAATAATGTGAAAGTCACGGTTGTCGGGACCGGTTATGTCGGTCTCGTGAGCGGTACTTGTCTGGCCGAAGTCGGCAACGACGTTTTGTGCCTGGACGTGGATCCGGAAAAGATTCGCCTGCTTAATGATGGCGGAATCCCCATCTTCGAACCTGGGTTGCTCGACATGGTCCGGCGCAATGTAGCTGCCGGGCGTCTGCGTTTTACCACCGATGTGGCCCAGGCCGTGGCCCACGGCCTCATCCAGTTCATCGCCGTGGGTACCCCGCCGGATGAAGACGGCTCTGCCGATCTGCAATACGTTCTTGCCGCCGCCCGTAACATCGGCCGCCACATGGATGAATACAAGGTGGTGGTGGATAAATCTACCGTGCCCGTGGGAACTGGCGACAAGGTACGTGCTGCCATTGCCGAAGAGCTGCAGGCCCGGGGGGCGGATATCCCTTACAGCGTGGTTTCCAATCCAGAGTTTCTCAAGGAAGGCGCCGCCGTCGAAGATTTTATGCGCCCGGACCGGGTGGTGGTGGGGGCGGATGATCCCCGGGCCATCGAATTGATGCGGGCGCTCTATGCGCCGTTCCAGCGCAATCATGAGCGCCTCATCGTCATGGATGTCCGTTCTGCCGAACTCACCAAGTATGCCGCCAATGCCATGCTGGCCACCCGCATCAGCTTCATGAACGAGCTGGCCAATTTGGCGGAAAATATTGGTGCCGACATTGAGCAGGTCCGTCTGGGCATCGGTTCCGACCCCCGCATCGGCTACCACTTTCTCTATCCTGGCTGCGGCTACGGCGGCTCCTGCTTCCCCAAGGATGTCCAGGCCCTGCAGCGCACCGCCCGTCTCGATGCCGGGCTGGACCTGAAGGTGCTGAATGCGGTGGAGGAGGCCAACGACGCCCAGAAGCGCGTACTGGCAACCAAGGTCAAGACCCGCTTTGGCGCAGATCTCGCCGGCCGCAAGTTTGCCCTCTGGGGGCTGGCCTTCAAACCCAATACCGACGACATGCGGGAGGCCCCCAGTCGTTACCTGCTGGCTGATCTTTTTGCCGCAGGGGCCACGGTGGTGGCCTACGACCCCGTGGCCATGCATGAGGCCGGCCGGGTATTCCAGGGAGAATCCCGGCTGGAATTTGCTGACAGCCCCCTGGCTGCGCTGGATGGTGCCGATGCGCTGATCATCGTCACGGAATGGAAGGAATTCCGTAGCCCTGATTTCGAGGTCATCAAGGGCAAGCTCAAGCAGCCGGTGATTTTTGACGGGCGCAATCTCTACGAGCCGAAGCTGGTGCGTCAGCACGGTATCGACTACCAGGCCATCGGCCGTCCGTAAGGGAATAGCATGATTCTGGTCACTGGCGGCGCCGGCTTCATCGGCAGCAATTTCGTTATCGACTGGTTGGCGACGGGGAGCGAACCGGTCATCAACCTGGATAAGCTGACCTACGCAGGCAATCTGGAAAATCTGAAGGGACTTGAAGGCGATTCCCGGCACCGTTTTGTGCGGGGCGATATTGCCGACTACGATCTGGTCCTGCGCTTGTTGCGGGAAAATCAGGTACGGGCAGTGGTGAATTTCGCCGCCGAGAGTCATGTGGATCGTTCCATCCACGGGCCGGAGGACTTCATCCAGACCAATATTGTCGGCACCTTCCGCCTGCTCGAGGCCGTGCGGGCCTATTGGGGGGCGCTGGAAGGTGATGCCAAAGCAGCCTTCCGTTTCCTGCACGTGTCCACCGATGAGGTTTATGGTTCCCTGGACAAGGCGGATCCCGCCTTCACCGAGCAGCACCGTTACGAGCCGAACAGCCCCTATTCCGCCAGCAAGGCGGCCTCCGACCATCTGGTGCGAGCCTATCATCACACCTATGGTTTGCCGGTGTTGACCACCAATTGTTCCAACAACTATGGGCCTTACCACTTCCCGGAAAAGCTCATTCCCCTGGTCATTCACAATGCCCTGGCTGGCAAGCCCCTGCCGATTTACGGCGATGGCCAGCAGATCCGGGACTGGCTCTACGTGCAGGACCACTGCAGCGCCATCCGTCGCGTCCTGGAGGCCGGGCGCGTGGGTGAAACCTACAATGTGGGTGGCTGGAACGAAATGCCGAACCTGGAGGTGGTGCATACCCTGTGCGCCATCCTCGATGAATTGCGGCCCCGGGGGGATGAGTTGCCTTACGCCGCCCAGATCACTTTCGTGGCTGACCGGCCCGGCCATGACCGCCGCTATGCCATTGATGCCGGCAAGCTGGAGCGGGAACTGGGCTGGAAGCCGGCGGAAACCTTCGAGAGTGGCATTCGCAAGACCGTGCGCTGGTATCTGGACAATTCCCAGTGGGTGGCCAACGTGACTTCCGGCGCTTATCGGGAGTGGGTGGATCGTCAGTATGGGGTTGCCTGAGATGGCGGCACCGATTCTTCTCCTGGGTCGTGATGGCCAGGTGGGCTGGCAGTTGCAGCGTGACCTGGCGCCCCTCGGGCCTGTGGTAGCGCTGAATCGCCAGGGCTGCGATCTGGCTGACCTGGATCAGGTCCGGGCCGTGGTTCGGGAGTTGCGCCCGCAGGTGATCGTCAATGCGGCGGCCTACACCGCCGTGGATCAGGCGGAAGCGGAGCCTGATCTGGCTCGGTGCATCAACACCGATGCCGTGGGGCTGCTGGCGGAGGAAGCCAAGGCCCTGGATGCCCTGCTGGTCCATTACTCCACCGACTATGTATTTGATGGCAGCAAGGCCGAGCCTTATGCCGAGACCGACCTCACAGCGCCGTTGAGTGTTTATGGCCGTACCAAGCGGGGAGGGGAGGAAGCCATGCTGGCCGTCGGCGGCCGAGGCCTGATTTTCCGTACCAGCTGGGTCTTTGGTGCCCGGGGCAGAAACTTCGTCAAGACCATTCTGCGCCTGGCGAGTGAGCGGGATAACCTCAGCGTGGTAGCCGACCAGATCGGCAGCCCGACGCCCGCCGCCATGATTGCCACCGTCTCCGGGATGGTCCTGGCCCAGTTGCAGGGCGGCCGAGCCCAGCAGGGCTGCGAGTTGTACCACCTGGCGGCGGCCAATCCGGTGAGCTGGAACGGCTTCGCCCGGGCCATCGTTGCCACCGCCGGGAAGACGCCCGGTTTCGCCCTCAAACTGGGGCCCGAGGCCATTGCCCCTATTCCCAGCAGCGGTTACCCGTTGCCGGCGCCGCGCCCCCTCAATTCCCGTCTGGATTGCAGCAAGCTGGAGGACCGTTTCGGTCTGACCATGCCCGACTGGCAGCCCTATCTTTCCCGCATGATGCAGCTTCTTGCCCTGAAGGCCCAGAATGGCTACTAAACCCCGTAAAGGCATCATTCTCGCCGGCGGCTCCGGCACCCGGCTCTACCCGGCTACCCTGGCAGTATCCAAGCAACTGCTGCCGATCTACGACAAGCCGATGATCTACTACCCCCTGACCACCCTGATGCTGGCTGGTCTGCGGGACATCCTTATCATCTCCACGCCCCAGGATACCCCCCGCTTCGAGCAACTGCTGGGGGACGGCTCCCAGTGGGGGCTCAACCTACAGTACGCCGTGCAGCCCTCGCCGGACGGCCTGGCCCAGGCCTTTCTCATCGGCGAGGCATTCCTCGATGGTGCTCCGGCAGCCCTGGTGCTGGGGGATAACATCTTCCACGGTCACGATCTGGTGACCCTGGTACAGCGGGCCAACGCCCGGGATAGCGGCGCCTCGGTCTTTGCCTATCGGGTTCATGATCCGGAGCGCTACGGCGTAGTGGAGTTCGATGCCCAGCAGCGGGCCCTTTCCATCGAGGAAAAGCCGCTGCAGCCCAAGTCCCACTATGCGGTGACGGGGCTCTATTTCTACGACACCGATATTGTCCAGGTGGCCAAGGGCATCAAGCCTTCCGCCCGGGGCGAACTCGAAATTACCGACGTGAACCGCCATTACCTCGAGGCCGGCAAGCTCAACGTGGAAATCATGGGGCGCGGCTATGCCTGGCTCGATACCGGGACCCATGAATCCCTGCTGGAAGCCAGCCAGTTCATCGAAACCATTGAAAAGCGCCAGGGGCTGAAGGTGGCCTGCCCCGAGGAAGTCTCCTGGCGCCAGGGGTGGATCGACGATGCCGCTTTGGCAGCCCAGGCGGCAGCCCTGGCAAAAAATGGCTATGGCCAGTACCTGCTGGGCCTGCTCAAGGAGCGGGTGCTGTGAAAGTGCTGGGGACAGCCATCCCGGAGGTGCTGCTCCTCGAGCCCCGGGTTTTTGGCGATTCCCGGGGGTTTTTCATGGAAAGCTACAACCGGCGTACCTTTGCCGAGCTGACCGGGGTCAATGCTGATTTTGTCCAGGACAACCACTCCCGTTCCGCCAAGGGAGTTCTGCGGGGCCTGCATTACCAGATACGGCAACCCCAGGGGAAGCTGGTGCGGGTGGTGAGCGGTGCCGTGTTCGATGTGGCGGTGGATCTTCGACGTTCCTCGCCCACCTTCGGCCGTTGGGTCGGTGAGGTGCTGTCTGCCGAAAACCAGCGCCAGCTCTGGGTGCCGGCAGGATTTGCCCATGGTTTTCTCGTCCTCTCGGAAACTGCCGAATTTCTCTACAAGACGACGGATTACTACGCTCCCGAGCATGAACGCTGCATTGCCTGGAACGACCCGAAACTGAATGTGGTCTGGCCCCTGGAGGGGGCGGTGCCGTCCCTGTCGGCCAAGGATGCCCAGGGGCTGTCTTTCCGTGATGCCGAATTTTTCGATTGAATGCTGATTGCCTATGCAACAACTCCCTGATTTCTCCAAGGCCCGCCTGCTCGTCGTCGGCGATGTGATGCTCGACCGCTACTGGTTTGGCGATGTCTCCCGCATTTCTCCAGAAGCCCCGGTGCCGGTGGTCAAGGTGGAGCGTTCGGAAGAGCGCCCAGGTGGTGCCGCCAACGTGGCCCGCAACTGCGCTGCCCTGGGGGCGTCCGTGGGCCTGCTGTCCGTAGTGGGGGATGACGAGGCAGGCCGTATTCTCCGGCGCCAGATGGCTGATGGCGGCATTGCCGCATCCCTGCTTGCTGATCCGGCAATCGACACCACCGTCAAACTCCGGGTTATCGGTCGCCAGCAGCAGCTACTGCGCATCGATTTCGAGACCAGCCCCTCCCACGAAATCCTGCAGGCCAAGCTGGCGGAGTTTGAGCAACGGCTTGAAGGGGTGGATGCAGTGATTCTTTCGGATTACGGTAAGGGTGGCCTGGCCCATATCGGTCAGATGATCAACATGGCCCGGGCAGCAGGCAAGAAGGTGCTGGTGGACCCCAAAGGGGATGATTACGCCCGTTATCGCGGGGCCACCGTGTTGACGCCCAATCGTTCCGAATTCCGCCAAGTGGCGGGAAGCTGGCGGGATGAGGCCGAGCTGGAACGCAAGGCCCGGCAGTTGCGGCAAGAACTGGAACTTGACGCCCTTCTGGTGACTCGGAGCGAAGAGGGAATGAGCCTCTATCAGGCCGCCGAGACTTTCCACCAGCCGGCCCAGGCTCTGGAAGTCTTCGACGTCTCCGGTGCCGGCGATACGGTGATTGCTACCTTGGCAGCCATGATCGCCAGTGGCGCGTCCTGGAGCGATGCCATTCGCCTGGCCAATCTGGCGGGAAGTATCGTGGTGGGCAAGCTCGGTACCGCCACCGTCAGCCGGGAAGAATTGTCGGCCGCCCTGGCGGCGGCCACCAACTAAGGAACCCCTATGTACTACATCGTTACCGGCGCCGCCGGCTTTGTCGGTGCCAATCTGGTCAAGGCCCTCAACGAGCGGGGTATCACCCGCATCATTGCAGTGGACAACCTGACCAAGGCGGACAAGTTCAAGAACCTGGTGGATTGTGAAATTGCCGACTACCTGGACAAGGGCGAGTTCCTTGAGCGTCTGCTCTGCGGCCACTTTGATGGCGATGTGGAAGCCATCTTCCACGAAGGCGCCTGCTCCGACACCATGGAGACCGATGGCCGCTACATGATGGAAAACAACTACCGCTACTCCCTCTCCCTGCTGGACTGGTGCCTGGAGCAGGAAGTGCAGCTGCTATATGCTTCCTCCGCTGCCACCTACGGCGGCAGCAGCGTCTTCAAGGAGGAGCGGCAGTACGAGGCGCCGCTGAACGTCTATGGCTACTCCAAATTCCTCTTTGATCAAATTGTGCGTCAGCGCCTGCCGGATGCAGGCTCCCAGGTGGTGGGATTCCGCTACTTCAATGTCTATGGCCCCCGGGAAAGCCACAAGGGACGCATGGCCTCCGTTGCCTTCCATCACTTCAACCAATATCGGGCTGAAGGCAAGGTCAAGCTTTTCGAGGGCTGCGATGGCTATGCCAACGGTGCCCAGCAGCGCGACTTCGTCTATGTGAAGGATGTGGCCAAGGTCAATCTGTACTTCCTCGACCATCCGGAGAAATCCGGCATTTTCAACCTGGGCACCGGCCGGGCCCAGAGCTTCAACGACGTGGCAGTGGCTACGGTCAATAGTTGTCGTGCCCTGGAAGGTAAGGCCCCCTTGTCTTTGGAGCAGATGGTGCAGCAAGGGCTGGTCGAATATGTGGCCTTCCCTGAGGCGCTGAAAGGCAAATACCAGAGTTTCACCCGGGCCGATCTAACCCGCCTGCGGGCTGCCGGCTATACCGACGAGTTGTCGACCGTCGCCCAAGGGGTGAGCGATTATGTGCAATTCCTGAGCGGATGCTGACCATGTACAAGACCCTGGCCGATTTCATCGGCAACACCCCTCTGGTGCAACTCAAGCGCCTGCCGGGCGAGGCGATTGCCAAGCGCGGCAATGTTATCCTGGCCAAGCTTGAAGGCAACAACCCGGCTGGCTCGGTCAAGGATCGTCCTGCCTTGTCGATGATTTCCCACGCTGCCCGCCGGGGGCAGATCAAGCCGGGGGATACCCTGATTGAGGCGACTTCCGGCAATACGGGCATTGCCCTGGCCATGGCCGCGGCTATCGGTGGCTATCGCATGATCCTGGTGATGCCGGAGAACCAAAGCCTGGAGCGTCGCCAGACCATGCGGGCCTACGGTGCTGAGCTGATTCTGACGCCGCGGGATGGCGGCATGGAGCTGGCCCGGGACGTAGCCGAGAAAATGCGCGATGAAGGCAAGGGCATCATTCTTGACCAGTTTGCCAATCCTGATAATCCCCTGGCCCATTTTGAGGGGACAGGCCCCGAAATCTGGCGGGATACGGAGGGTAAGGTGACCCACTTCGTTTCCAGCATGGGAACCACCGGTACCATCATCGGCACCTCCCAATACCTGAAGGCCCAGAATCCGGCGATCCAGATCATCGGTTGCCAGCCGGAGGAGGGGAGCCAGATTCCCGGCATCCGCAAATGGCCTGAAGCCTATCTGCCGAAAATCTACGACAAGCGCCAGGTGGACCGGCTGGAATACGTTTCCCAGGCGGAAGCGGAGGACATGACCCGTCGCCTCGCCCGGGAGGAGGGTCTGTTTGCCGGAATTTCCTCTGGTGGTGCCTTGGCGGTGGCCCTGCGTCTGGCCCGGGAAGTGGAAAACGCCACCATTGTCAGCATCGTCTGCGATCGGGGCGATCGCTATCTGTCCACCGGCGTGTTCCCGGCCTGAACGCCATGATTCCCGTACTTGTCTTCGATATCGAGACCATTCCGGATGTCCCCGGCTTGCGGCGCCTGCACGACCTGCCGCCGGACCTGTCCGACGATGAGGTGGCGGAACTGGCCTTCCAGCAGCGCCGGGCCCAGAACGGCAGCGATTTCCTGCCGCTCCATCTGCAGCGGGTGGTGACCATTTCCTGCGCCCTACGAGCCCGGGATGCTTTTAAGGTCTGGTCCCTGGCGGCTCCCGAGCTTGGGGAAGGGGAGATCATCCAGCGATTTTTTGATGGCATCGAGAAGTTCACGCCGCAAATTGTTTCCTGGAATGGGGGGGGCTTTGACCTGCCGGTGTTGCACTATCGAGGCATGATCCACGGGGTGATGGCGCCGCGTTACTGGGATCTGGGTGATGGCGACTATGCCGATTCCCGCGATTTCAAGTGGAACAATTACATCAGCCGCTACCACACTCGCCATCTTGATCTGATGGATTTGCTGGCCATGTACCAGCCCCGAGCCAGCGCTCCCCTGGATGACCTGGCCAAGCTCATGGGGTTTCCCGGCAAGCTGGGTATGGATGGCGGCAAGGTGTGGCAGGCCTGGCAGGTCGGCAAAGCGGATGAAATTCGCGACTACTGTGAAACGGACGTGGTGAATACCTATTTGGTGTCCACACGCTTCCGTCTCATGCGCGGAGAGGTCTCCAGGGAAGAGCATGCCCGGGAAGTTGCCTTCGTCAAGGCGGAACTGGGCAAGCTGGAAAAGCCTCATTGGCAGGAATTTCTGGCCGCCTGGCCGGAAGATGCCCAACCCTGAAAAGATGTTCTTACAGGCAGGAAATAAGTTTTTTCGCGAAATCGAGTATTTTTTCTGAAAAACCCCTTGCGCGAATCTCTGGCTTGTATATAATTCGGCCTTCTTCAGCAGGCGCGTAGCTCAGTTGGTTAGAGCACCACCTTGACATGGTGGGGGTCGTTGGTTCGAATCCAATCGCGCCTACCAACACCTTGAACGGAGCTGTACCGTGATTTTCCGAACTTGCACTACTTGGTTCTGAAAGCCTAAGCGGTTCGCCTTCGTTCCTATGTCGAAAAAAAGTGCGGATCCGTCCGCACTTTTTTTTTGCCCTGATTTTTCTGCTGTCGGAGAAAACATGCCTAATATCACCTTGCCCGACGGTTCCGTCCGTTCTTTCGATGCCCCGGTGACGGTGGCCGAAGTGGCTGCTTCCATCGGCGCTGGCCTGGCCCGCGCTGCTCTTGCCGGCAAGGTGGATGGCAAGCTGGTGGATACCTCTTTCCGTATGGAGCGGGATTCCCAGCTGGCAATCATCACGGACAAGGATGCCGATGGCCTGGAGATCATTCGCCACTCCACGGCTCACTTGCTGGCCTATGCCGTCAAGACCCTGTTCCCTGAGGCCCAGGTGACTATCGGCCCGGTGATCGACAACGGCTTCTACTACGACTTCGCCTACAAGCGCCCCTTTACTCCCGAAGATCTGCTGGCCATCGAAAAGAAGATGGCAGAGCTGGCCAAGCAGGATATCCCGGTGAGTCGTGAAGTCCGTTCCCGCGATGATGCGATCCAGTTTTTCCTGGGTCAGGGTGAAAAGTACAAGGCTGAGCTGATCCAGGCCATTCCTGCAGATCAGGAAGTTTCCCTGTATCGCGAAGGCGACTTTACCGACCTTTGCCGCGGCCCTCACGTTCCCTCCACCGGCAAGCTGAAAGTCTTCAAGTTGATGAAGGTGGCCGGTGCCTATTGGCGTGGCGATTCCAAGAACGAGATGCTGCAGCGTATCTACGGTACTGCTTGGGCCAAGAAGGAAGATCAGGAAGCTTATCTGCACATGCTGGAAGAGGCTGAGAAGCGGGATCATCGCCGCATCGGCAAGCACCTTGATCTCTTCCATATGCAGGATGAAGCGCCCGGAATGGTTTTCTGGCACCCCAAGGGTTGGGCTATCTGGCAGGAAATCGAGCAGTACATGCGGCAGGTTTACCGCAACAATGGTTACCAGGAAATCCGTTGCCCCCAGATTCTTGATCGTACCCTGTGGGAAAAATCTGGCCACTGGGAACATTACAAGAACAATATGTTTACCACCGAGTCCGAAAAGCGGGACTACGCCATCAAGCCCATGAACTGTCCAGGTCATGTGCAGGTCTTCAATTCCGACCTGCGCTCGTATCGTGATCTGCCGCTGCGTTATGGCGAGTTCGGGTCCTGCCACCGCAACGAGGCCTCCGGTGCTCTCCATGGTTTGATGCGGGTGCGTGGCTTTGTTCAGGATGATGGTCACATTTTCTGTACCGAAGACCAGATTGAAGCTGAGGTGACGGCGTTCAATGCCCTGGTGAAGCAGGTGTATGCCGATTTCGGTTTCGATCATGTGGCCGTCAAGCTCGCCTTGCGACCGGAGGGTCGGGTTGGTTCCGACGAAATCTGGGACAAGGCTGAAGCTGCCCTGCGTGCCGGCCTTAAGGCTTCCGGCCTGGAATGGGATGAGCTGCCCGGTGAAGGGGCTTTCTATGGCCCCAAGATCGAGTTCCATATCAAGGATGCCATTGGCCGTTCTTGGCAGTGCGGCACCATGCAGGTGGATTTTTCTATGCCGGGCCGCCTCGGTGCTGAGTTTGTCGGCGAGGATAATGCTCGTCATGTGCCGGTCATGCTACACCGGGCAATTCTTGGCTCTCTGGAGCGCTTTATTGGCATTCTGGTGGAGAATTATGCGGGTGCCATGCCGTTGTGGTTGGCTCCAGTGCAGGCCGTGGTGCTGAATATCTCGGAAAAACAGGCAGATTTTGCCAAGGAAGTGGTGCAAGCCTTACGTCAGGCTGGTTTGCGGGCCGAGGCGGATTTGCGTAACGAGAAAATTACCTATAAAATACGCGAACATAGCTTGAACCGGCTGCCTTATCAGCTTGTTGTTGGCGATAAGGAAAAAGAGGCCGGTATGGTGGCCGTGCGTACTCGCGGTGGTCAGGACCTAGGGCAAATCCCCGTGGCAAACCTGATTGAGCGGCTTCAAGAGGAAGTCGCCGCGCGTAAGAGCACGGCTTAGTTTTTGTCTGCGCCGGGGGCGCAGTCTGTTTCGTGGAGATTGAACCATCGCCGCACAACAAAAGGCGCATCGCGTCAACGAAGAAATCACGGTCCCGGAAGTCCGGCTAATCGGAGAAGAGGGCGAGCAGGTCGGAGTCGTGAGTATCCGCGCTGCGCTGCAAATGGCTGAAGATGCTGGTGTGGATCTGGTAGAGATTGCTCCCCTGGCCAAGCCGCCCGTCTGCCGCGTGATGGATTACGGCAAGTTCAAGTACCACGAGGCCAAGAAGCAGCATGAGGCCAAGCTGAAACAGAAGCAGGTACAGGTCAAGGAAGTTAAGTTCCGCCCCGGCACGGACGAGAACGACTACCAGATCAAGCTGCGGAACATGATCCGTTTCTTGGAAGACGAAGACAAGGTCAAGGTGACCCTGCGTTTTCGGGGCCGTGAAATGGCCCACCAGGAAATCGGTATGCGTCAGCTGGAGCGTATCAAGGCTGACCTGACTGAATTGGCGCTGGTCGAACAGATGCCCAAGATGGAAGGTCGCCAGATGGTGATGATGCTGGCACCTTTGAAGAAAAAGCAGTAAGCAATGAATTTGCTGGCCGGGAAATCGGCCGGCCAAATAAGTGGTGCCGGGTAGTGAAGCGTTTCCGTCGGAAACCACCTGGGATCATGTTAAAACCAAGGAGCAGTCAATGCCCAAGATGAAGACCAAGAGCGGTGCCGCCAAGCGGTTCAAAATCCGCTCCGGTGGCAGCATCAAGCGCGGTCAAGCGTTCAAGCGCCACATCCTGACCAAGAAGACCACCAAAAACAAGCGCCAGCTGCGTGGCACTGAAGGCATTCACGATAGTGACAAGGCCTCCATCCGCGCCATGATGCCCTACGCCTAATCAAGGAGAATAGAAGATGCCCCGAGTTAAGCGTGGTGTAACGGCTCGCGCCCGTCACAAAAAGATTCTGGTCCAAGCCAAGGGTTACCGCGGCCGTCGCAAGAACGTCTATCGCATTGCCAAGCAGGCAGTGATGAAGGCTGGTCAATACGCCTACCGTGACCGTCGTCAGCGCAAGCGTCAGTTCCGTTCTCTGTGGATCGCCCGTATCAACGCGGCTGCCCGCGAAGTCGGTCTGAAGTACAGCACCTTCATGAATGGCCTGAAGAAGGCTCAGATTGAAGTGGACCGCAAGGTTCTCGCCGACCTGGCCGTGTTCGACAAGGCTGCGTTTGCCGCTCTGGCAAACCAGGCCAAGGCGAGCCTCGGCGCCTAAGCGTTAAGCAAGCGGAAAAAAGGAGGCTTCTGCCTCCTTTTTTTCTTGGTGCCGGCAGTATCGGCATCTCTGGTGTCTTTTTCGCCCGGGCACCCTAAATCCGGGGCGATAACAGAATTCGAACGACGCGAGCCCATGCAGAATCTCGAACAGATCGTCAGCGAAGCCCTTGCGGCTTTTGCTGCCACCCAGGACCCGGATGCCCTGGAACAGATCAAGGCCCGTTATCTGGGCAAGAGTGGTCAGATCACCGAATTGCTGAAGGGGCTGGGCAAACTGGCTCCGGAAGAGCGCAAGGCGGCCGGTGCCACCATCAACCAGGCCAAGGAACAGGTTGAAGGTGCCCTCAACGCCCGCCGTGAAGCCATCCGCCGCGCGGCCCTGGAGGCCCGTCTGGCCGAGGAATCCCTGGACGTGACCCTGCCCGGCCGGGGTGAAACCCGGGGTGGCCTGCATCCCGTCACCCGTACCCTGGAGCGCATCGAGGCCCTGTTCCGCTCCATCGGCTTTGAAGTGGCCGACGGTCCCGAGATCGAAACCGATTTCCACAACTTCACCGCCCTCAACACGCCGGAAAACCATCCGGCCCGCTCCATGCACGATACGTTCTATCTGCAGGACGAGCAGGGCGGCGTTGCCGAGGGGGTGCTGCTGCGCACCCACACGAGCCCCATCCAGGCCCGCTACATGCAGGCCCACGTGGCCAAGTACGGCCACCTCGACACCATGCCCGAGATTCGCATCATTGCGCCGGGTCGGGTCTATCGCGTCGACTCCGATGCTACCCACTCCCCCATGTTCCACCAGGTCGAAGGCCTGTGGATCGGCGAGAACGTTTCCTTCGCCGACCTCAAGGGCGTAGTCGCCGATTTTCTGCGCCGCTTCTTCGAGAGCGACGACCTGAAGGTGCGCTTCCGTCCTTCCTTTTTCCCCTTTACCGAGCCTTCTGCCGAGATCGACGTGGCCTTCATGAGCGGCGCCCTGGAAGGGCGCTGGCTGGAGATCGCCGGCTGCGGCATGGTGCACCCCAATGTGCTGCGCCATGCCGGCATCGATCCGGAAAAGTACACCGGCTTTGCCTTCGGCTTCGGTCCGGACCGTCTCACCATGCTGCGCTACGGGGTCAATGACCTGCGCCTGTTCTTCGACGGCGACCTGCGCTTCCTGAAGCAATTTGTCTAAGGATTGATCGTGAAATTCTCCGAATCCTGGCTCCGTACCTTCGTCAATCCTGATCTGTCCGCCGACGCTCTGGCCCATCTGCTGACCATGGCGGGCCTGGAAGTGGAAGAGCAGGAGTCCGTTGCGCCCGCCTTCACCCAGGTGGTGGTGGCCCATGTCCTGGAAGTGGTGAAGCACCCCGATGCCGACCGCCTCAATGTCTGCCAGGTTGATGCTGGCAATGGCCCGGTGCAGATCGTCTGCGGCGCCCCCAATGTGGCAGCTGGACTCAAGGTGCCCTGTGCCCTGCCCGGCGCCGTACTGCCCGGCGACTTCAAGATCAAGGTGGCCAAGGTGCGCGGCGTCGAATCTTCCGGCATGTTGTGTTCCGCCCGGGAACTGGGTATCGCCGAAGATGCTTCCGGTCTCCTGGTGCTGCCGGCGGATGCCCCCGTTGGGGAAAGCATCCGCCGCTACCTGGACTTGGACGATACCCTGTTCACCCTCAAACTCACGCCCAACCGGGCCGATTGCCTTTCCCTCACCGGTGTGGCCCGCGAAGTGTCGGCCCTGACCGGCGTGGCCGCTGTCTATCCGGTAGTGGAACCCGTGGCGCCTGCTTGCGATGCCCGCCGGGAAGTGGTGCTGGACGCTCCGGAGGCTTGCCCTCGTTACGCCGGCCGGGTGGTGCGCGGCATCAATGCCAAGGCGCCCACGCCTGAGTGGATGCAGAAGCGCCTGGAGCGCAGCGGCATCCGTTCCATCTCCGCCGTGGTGGATGTCACCAACTACGTCATGCTGGAACTGGGCCAGCCCCTCCATGCCTTCGACGACGCCAAGCTCCAGGGGGCCATCCACGCCCGCCTGCCCAAGGCCGGGGAAAAGCTGTTGTTGCTCAACGAACAGACCATCGATATCGATGCCGACGTGCTGGTGATCGCTGACGACGCCAAGGCCCTCGCCCTGGCAGGTATCATGGGCGGCGAAGAGAGCGGCGTCACCCTGGAAACTGCCGACCTGTTCCTGGAATCCGCATTCTTCACCCCCTTTGCCATTGCCGGTAAGGCGCGTCGTTACGGCTTCTCCAGCGATGCTTCCCACCGTTTTGAGCGGGGTGTGGATTTTGCCGGTGCCGTGCGGGCGTTGGAGCGTGCTACCCGCCTGATCCTCGATATTTGCGGCGGCGAGGCTGGTCCCGTCACCGAGACTGTTGCTGCTCTACCCCAGCGTCAGCCAGTACGCCTGCGCACTGCCCGGGTCAATCGGGTGCTGGGCGTACCCTTCAGCGCTGAAGCCATTGCTTCCCTGCTGGCCCGTCTGGGTTTGCCTTTCGTGCAGGAAGGCGATGACTTCGTGGTAACGCCGCCCAGCTTCCGTTTCGATATCGAAATTGAGGAAGACCTGATTGAGGAGGTGGTGCGGGTTTACGGTTACGACGCAATCCCTGCCCCGGCTCCCGTAGCCAAGGCGGCCATGCTGCCGATGCCCGAGGACAAGCGGCAGATCCAGCGTCTGCGTCAGATCTTGGCGGATTCCGGTTATCAGGAAGTGGTTAACTTCGCTTTTGTCGAAGAAGCCTGGGAGAAGGATTTTGGTGGGAATGCCGACCCCATCCGCCTGGCCAATCCTATTGCCAGCCAGATGGGCGTCATGCGTTCCACCCTGATCGGCGGTCTGGTGTCCACCCTGGCGAATAACCTGAAACGCAAGCAGAACCGAGTTCGGGCGTTTGAAACCGGTCGGGCTTTCTTCAAGGATGTCCAGGCAACCCCGGTGGCAGGCTACCGCCAGCCCTGGAAATTGGCAGGCTTGGCGGCTGGCGATGCCCTGCCCGAGCAGTGGGGCGTGGCCGCCCGCAAGGTGGATTTCTTCGACGTCAAGGGTGACCTGGAAGCATTGCTGCAACCCTTCACGGCCATCTTCGAAAAAACCACCCATCCGGCACTGCATCCTGGACGGTCCGCCTCTCTGAAGCTTGGCGGGCGTGTGATCGGCGTGGTCGGTGAGTTGCACCCGGAATGGGTGCAGAAGTACGAATTGCCCCATCCGCCCATTGTTTTCGAATTGGACCTGGATGCGTTGCTGGCGAGCCGGTTGCCCCAGTATGCCGAATTGTCCCGCTTCCCGGCGGTCGTGCGCGATCTGGCTGTTGTAGTGGATCGGGACATCGCGCTGCAGTCCCTCCTTGAGGGCTTGCAGGCAGAGCGTCCGGCCCTGGTGCAGGACATTCAGTTGTTCGATGTTTACACCGGAAAGGGCATTGATTCCGGGAAGAAAAGCCTTGCTTTCCGCATAGTTATGCAAGATACTCAAAAAACTTTGCAAGATGCGGAGGTCGATGTTGCCATGCAACAGTTGGTGACGCTCCTGGAGCAGCGTTTCGCTGCCAAGCTCCGCGTCTGATCAGGGATAATAATGACGCTCACCAAAGCAGAACTTGCCGACCTGCTTTTCGAAAAGGTCGGATTGAACAAGCGCGAAGCCAAAGATATGGTGGAAGCCTTCTTCGAGGAAATCCGTAATGCCCTGGAGCGGGGAGAGGGTGTCAAGCTCTCCGGCTTCGGTAACTTTCAGCTCCGTGACAAGCCGCAGCGTCCCGGACGTAACCCCAAGACCGGCGAGGAAATTCCGATTACCGCCCGCCGTGTCGTTACCTTCCATGCCAGCCAGAAGCTGAAGGCCGAGGTGGAGCAGTCCTACGATGGAAAGCAGTCCTAAGGAAAGCGGCAAGGTTGAATTGCCGCCCATCCCCGCCAAACGCTATTTCACCATCGGTGAAGTGAGCGAGCTGTGCGGCGTCAAGCCCCATGTCCTGCGTTACTGGGAACAGGAATTTACCCAGCTGCGTCCGGTCAAGCGGCGAGGCAATCGCCGGTATTACCAACATCACGAAGTGTTGTTGGTGCGTCGTATCCGTGAGCTTCTGTATAACCAGGGGTTTACCATCAGCGGTGCGCGGAACCGTCTGGAAGAGGCAAATGCCCCGGTTGATGCCTCTGGCGCTGCTGTTCCGTCCCCCCTGGCCATGCGCCAGGAGCTGCAAGCAATCATTGAATTACTTAGCGTTTAAAAAAGTATTTACAAATTTGGATCGTTTCTGTATAGTTTCGTTTCTCGAGTCGGGGCGTAGCGCAGCCTGGTAGCGCACTTGCATGGGGTGCAAGGGGTCGCGAGTTCGAATCCCGCCGCCCCGACCATTTGTTTTGAGAAAAGCCCGCTCTTCGGAGTGGGCTTTTTCTTTTGTCTTTCCCCGTGGCTTGCTATTGCTCGTTTTGCCTTCGCCAAGCGTTCGCTTTTGGCGGTCTTTCTTGATTTCCCCTGTTTTATCGTTAATCCGGTCGTTTCGGGTTTTTCGTTCCTTTTTCCGCCGCTAGACAAAGATTCCTATCGATGGGGTGTCCACGGTTGGGCTTGCTGTTTTCCAACATGGTAGTGCCTTGTACCAACAGGGTCGGATGGGGCCGCTGCCGCAAGCACAGGTTTTCTGGCTCTGGGGATGTGCCGTGCATCCGGTAGAATTCCCGCATGCATGCCCCACTGCCTTACTGGCGCCTTGCCGGTTACTATTTCTGCCACTTTGCCTTTGTTGGCGTCTTCCAGCCTTATTTCGGGCTTTATCTCCAATTCCTGCAACTTTCCTCCTGGGAAATCGGCCTGATCCTTAGCCAGATGGCGCTGATGCGGGTTTTCTCCCCGGGTATCTGGGGCTGGCTGGCTGACCGGCTACATGTGAGGATTGCCCTGGTGAGGGTGGCGGCCTTGGTCAGTCTGCTGGTCTTCAACCTGTTCTTTTTCGCCCAGACCCTGTGGCCGCTGTTGGGCGCCATGGCGCTTCTTGCCTTCTTCTGGTCAGCCGCCTTGCCCCTGATGGAAACCCTGGTCTTCGACCATCTCCGTCAGGAGCCGGCGCGTTACAGCCGTATTCGTGTCTGGGGGTCTATCGGTTATATCGTCACCGTACTGCTGACCGGTGCGCTGCTGGATGTCTGGTCACCGGTCAGCGTTCTCTGGATTTCCCTGCTGCTGATGGGGGGCATCCTGCTTTTTTCTCTGCTGGTCCCGGAAAGCCCCTCCGCTCCCCATCACATTGATACCCCGCCGGTATCGGCAATCCTGCGCCAGCCTCGGGTCAGAGCCTTGCTGGGGGCCTGTTTCCTGATGTCGGCAGCCCACGGTGCCCTCTACGTCTTTTATTCGATTTACCTCAGTAGCCATGGCTATGCCAAAACCCTGGTTGGCAGCCTGTGGTTTCTCGGGGTGCTGGCGGAGATTGGAATTTTTTTTTACATGGCCCGTTTGCTGCGGCGCTATTCCCTGCGCCATATCCTGCTGGCCAGCTTTGCCGCCGCAGTGCTGCGCTTCCTGTTGATCGGCTGGTGCGTCGATCTGCTGCCCATCCTCATCCTGGCACAGCTGCTGCACGGGCTCACCTTTGGTGCTTACCATGCAGCGGCCATTGCCGCTGTCAGTCGCTGGTTTCCCGGGCGCTGCCTGGCCCGGGGGCAGGCGCTGTATTCCAGCCTGTCCTTTGGCGCAGGGGGGCTGATCGGTGGGTTGGTGAGCGGTTGGGCGTGGGATGAGTGGGGGAGCGCCGTGACCTTCGGGCTGGGCTCACTCTTTGCCGTGGCCGGGCTGATCCTGGTGTTCTGCTGGATTCGCGAACCGGTGGATCAGGCGGCTTCCTGTTCCAGGAGCTTTTGATAGACAAAGGCGGTGAGGGTGATGCGATCCTGGGGGTTGCCGCCGACAAACTCCAGGCCGTAGGCAATCATGCCGGGGCCGATTTCTTCGCCGCCCGGGTTAACCGCCCGAATGACGCCATCCAGAGTCACCAGGGTGACCATGTCGTTGAGCGATAGCTTGAAGCTCAGGCGCAGGGTTTCGCCCTGTAGCCCGAGGGGATGGGGGGAAACAATCAGGGCGCCGGAAATGCTGACATTGCGGATACTGGCTGCAACGGCTTCGGCGACTTCCTGGCCCTGGGCATCGAGACGCCGTGAACTGGCGATGAGATTAACCTTGGCCCGGGCGCCACGGCGCACCACCAGGGCTCGCACATCCTTGGGGTAGGAAAGGTGCAGGTAGGGATAGGGGACGGCAACGGAGCGGATGACCGTGGTCGAGAAGGCATAGGCATTCTTGCCGGAAAAGGCCCGGACCACGTAATTCTGCCCATCACGGACAAAAATATAGGAACCATCCACCTTCGGGGTACTGAGAAGTACGCTACCGTTTTTGGCGAAGCCGATCAGCCGGACGTAGTGTCGCGCCCCATTGGGCTCCCCCAGGGGCTGGATCTGCACGGAATCGCCGATTTGCAGCCGGGCTTCATCCAGGTTCACCGTCGTATTGGCGGCAGGATTTGCGGCTGGGTTGGTTGCTGAATTGCTTGCCGGATTGTCCGGGGCATCCTTGGCGGGGCTGGAATCAGGCATGGCGGAGCGCGCAGGGGAAAATAGGGGCGAGTGTAGCACCCCGATGCCGACGTCGTAATCGCGTCGATGTAATTGCTTTGGCCTTTGCCTGAACGATCTGGCCAGGAGGATCTGGCCTCTTCAGTGCCGGGAGAAAATCTTGGTCTGGCCCTTCATGTCCACCAGCAGGGTGTCGAACAACTCCCGTCGTACTTCCCGCTGGGCCGGGTCGGAATCGAGAACCGTGCAGCCCCGTTCACAAGTCGGGCTGGAGGCTTCCCTTCCCGGTGCGCCGGCCGGCAGGCCGGGGACGGCAATACCCCGTGCCTTGGGCTTGTCCCGCAGCAATTCCTTGATGTCCTCCGCCGGTACATGGCCTTCAACGAAGTAGCCGCCGACCCGGGCGGTATGAACCGACTCAACGGCCGCCGGTACCTTGAGGCGCTTCTTTACCGCCGCCATATCGGTCGTTTCCTTGAGGGTCACGGTAAAGCCGTTCTGCCGCAGGTGTTCTGCCCAGTCGATGCAGGCCAGGCAGGGCACAGGCACAAAGACCTCCACCGGGGGCAGATGCTCTGCCGCCTGGGGGGTGGAGAGGGGAATCGCCGCGAGGCAGGCAGCGGCAAGAAGTCGTTGGATCATGGTCTTCCCTGGAGTGAGTCACGGATCGGGTATGGCAGAGGTGGCCCCCCGTCCGGGAGGCATTCTCGCTTTGCCCCGCCGGCAAGACAACCCTTCCCGCGAACGGGATTTGACCTGCCTCATGATTTCCGGCCCCATCAATTGCCCTTATGACAACAGGGCTGTTATGCGAGAATGGCTGCTGATCTGTACCGTCTGGCCATTTTTATGGATTCCTCCTGCTACCTGGAATTGCTGACCGAAGCTGCACTTGATGCCGCGCTGGCTGCGTGGCGGAAGGCGCATCCTGAGTTTTCCCTGCTGGTCTTGCTGTCGGAGGAGTCTGCCGCATCCATTCCTACCCTGCAGGCCGCTTGCAGAGGTGCGGGCATTGCCCTGGCTGGCGCCGTATTCCCAGCACTGTTGGTGGGTAACCGCCTGGTGCGCCAGGGCGCTCTGTTACTGCCGCTGGTGGGCACCCCGGCCCCCTTGCTGGTCGAGGGGGTCTCCCGGCCGGACCGGGTGGAGGCACTGGCCGCACAACTGGCCGATTATGTGGATACCGTGCTGGGGGACAGTGAGACCGAGGCTACCCTGTTCTGCATTTTCGATGCCATGGTGCCGAACATTGCCACCCACCTGGATGCCTGGTACCTAACCTTGGCTGACCGGGTGCATTACGCCGGCGTCAATGCTGGCTCCGAGCGGTTCGTCCCCATTCCCTGCCTGTTCGACAACCAGCGCTGTATTGGCGATGGCGTGCTGCTGCAACTCCTGCCACAGCATGATGGCGCCGTGCTGGAACATGGCTACCGGGTGCCTGATCACGTTATTACCGCCACCTCGGCCAGCGGCAACCGCATCGTCCAGATCGACTGGCGCCCGGCCCTGGAGGTGTATGGCGAGATGATGGCCAGCCAGTACGGGGTCAGCATCGATCGGGGGAATTTCTACACCTACGCCGTGCATTTCCCTTTTGGCATCCTGCGGGCGGATGGCGAAGTGCTGGTACGCATTCCCGTAGCCCTGGATGAGGCCGGCGGCATCATCTGTGTCGGTGAGATTCCGCCCAATTCCGTCCTCACCCTTCTCGATGCTGGTAGTGCCGGCCAGGGCGTGGCCCGCTTTGTCGCCAGCCTGACGGCCTTGCCGGTAAGTGCCCAGGATACCCTGCTGCTTTTCTACTGCGCTGGCCGGCGCATGCACCTGGGCCAGGACGGGATGGATGCCGAGCTGGCGGAACTGGCCGGATGCTTCGGCGAAGGGAGGCTGCGTGGTGCCCTCTCCCTCGGCGAAATCGGTGCCGCAGTGAGCGGTGGCTATCCGCTGTTCCACAACGCCACCCTGGTGGGTATTCCCTGGAGAAGCCGTTGGGCCGGGCAGTAGCCGACGAACAGGCTCTGGCCATCCTTTACGACCTGGCGCTGACCATCGGCAGCGAGGTCAATGTGGCCCCCCTGATGCTGCGCACCTTGCAGCGTCTGATGTACCACACCGGCCTTCCGGTGGGCCTGTGGTTGGGGTGGCCGGAAGAGGGGGGGAAAACGGCCGTGCTGGAGCTGGCTATCGGGGATTACCACCTGATCCGGCGCAAGGGCGAGCGTTTGGCACTGCCTCAAGCCCTGCTGGCAGGCCCCCCGGCCATGCTGGAAGCGGCTGAGATGCTCGGGGCGCTGCAGCTGCGCAAGCCCTTGGGAACGGTATTGCGCTTGCCGGTTCCCGGGCATGGAGTGATTCTGCTTCTGGGGGCCTCGGCCCCTCTCACCCGGCTCTCCCTGCCCGAACTCTTTTCCCCCATCCTTGAACGCCTGGGGCGCTCCATTACCCTTTGCCGCAGCTATGAGCTGGAGGTGCAGCACCGGGTGGAACAGACGGCCTATTACGACCCCCTCACCGGCCTGCCCAACGCCATCCTCTTCAACACCACCCTGCAGCAAGCTGTGGTTCAGGCCCGTGCCACGGGGCGCTGGTTGGCCCTGGTGCATCTGGATCTGGACGATTTTCGCCCCTTCAATGAAGCCCGGGGAAGTGATCTGGGCAATCAGGTGCTGATTGCCCTGGGGCAGCGTTTGGGGGCCTCCCTCCACCCGGGGGAACTGCTGGCCCGCATTGCCGGGGACGAGTTCGTGCTGCTCCTGCCGGACCTGGGAGGCTGGGAGGATGTGGATGAGCGCATCGTGCGCATCCTCCAGACCAACCGGACGCCTCTGGAAGTGGCGGGGGAGGTGCTGGATCTCACTTTTTCCGCCGGTATTGCCCTGCTGCCGACGGATTCCCCGGATGGCGACACCCTGGTGCGCCACGCCCAAATTGCCCTGCACCAGGCCAAGCAGGAATCCCGCGGCTACTTCCGCCTCTTCGACGGCGACCAGGACCGGCGCACCCACGCCCGGCGGGAACTGCTGCGCCGGCTTGAACTGGCCCTGGTGAATCGGGAATTCCGCCTGTTCTACCAGCCCAAGGTGGATATGCCCAGCGGCCGGGTGCTCGGCTTCGAGGCCCTGCTGCGCTGGTTCCACCCGGAGCAGGGCATGGTGCCGCCGGGAGACTTCCTGCCGGTGGTGGAAAACAGTGATTTCATCATTGCCCTGGGGGAGTGGGTGATGCGGGAGGCTCTGGCCCAGGCGGTGTCCTGGCGCATTGCCGGGCTGGAAACCTGCATCAGCATCAATATCGCCGGGCGCCACCTGCAACTGCCGGATTTCCCCGAGCGGGTCCGTCATGCGTTGGCCGACGTGCCGGGCGGCCGGGCCGAATCCCTGGAAATCGAAATTCTCGAATCCTCCGTGCTGGAGGATATGGCCCACGTACGCGACATCATGCGCGCCTGTTCGGCCATGGGCATCCGCTTTGCCCTGGATGATTTTGGTACCGGCTACTCCTCCCTGGCCTATCTGCACCAGTTGCCGGCATCCACCATCAAGATCGATCAGCTTTTCGTGCGCAACCTGTTCCAGCACCGGGAAGATCCGACCATCATCCAGGCGGTGGTGCAGATCGCCGAAGTGTTCGGCCGCAGCCTGGTGGCCGAAGGGGTGGAAGACCCGGAGCACGGCATGTTGCTGGTGGCCATGGGTTGTCATGTCGGCCAGGGTTACGGCATTGGCCGGCCCATGGCGGCAGAGGCTGTCCTGCCGTGGGTCGAAGGCTATCGGGCGCGCCGGGAATGGACGGCCCTGGAAGGGCTGTCCTGGCATCGCGGCCTCTACGACCTGTTCCATCTGCGTCACGACCATCGGCAGTGGCGGGAACAGGTTTCCGGATGGCTGGCCAGCCGGGAGGACGGGGATGCAGCAATGCCGCCGGCTTTCGACACCTGTGGCCTGAGCGAATGGCTGATGATTTCGGCGCCCACCGGGGCCAGCAGCGAAATCCATGAGTGTTTCCGCCTGCTTGGCCGCCTGTCCGAGCAGACTGCGCAATTGGCCGCCCTGCGGGAGAGTCAGTCGTTTGACGCCTGTTCTGAGTGCCTGGGGGCGTTATTCCTGGCTTCCGATGCCTTGCTGCAGTTGCTCGATGCTTTGGCCGTGCGTCTGGCCGGTGGCTCCAGCACTTGAGCGGCGGCCAGCATTTTCATCTGTGCCAGCCGAATTCATAGCGGCAGGCTAGCCCGGATTCCCGCCCCATTCGCCCGGTTGCCAGGGCAAACGCGAGGATGGCGGGGTTTGGGGTAGAATACGCCCCTGCCAAAAATTCCCAATCTCGATGAAAACCACTTTCCTCGACTTCGAACAGCCCATCGCCGAGCTTGAAACCAAGATCGAAGAACTGCGTTTCATGCAGGACGATTCCGCGGTGGATATCTCCGAAGAGATCGCCCGTCTGGAGAAAAAAAGCCAGGGGCTGACCAAAGACATTTACGCCAAGCTCACCCCTTGGCAGACCGCCCTGGTGGCGCGTCACCCGCAACGCCCCTATACCCTGGACTACGTTTCCCGCCTGTTCACCGACTTCGAGGAACTGCACGGGGACCGCAGCTTTGCCGATGACAAAGCCATCATCGGTGGCCTGGCCCGCTTCAATGGCCAGCCCTGCGTCGTTATCGGCCACCAGAAGGGCCGGGATACCAAGGAAAAGATCTACCGTAATTTCGGCATGCCGCGCCCCGAGGGCTACCGCAAGGCCGAACGCCTGATGAAACTGGCCGAGAAGTTCCAGATTCCCGTGTTTACCTTCGTGGACACTCCGGGCGCTTACCCCGGAATCGACGCCGAGGAACGGGGCCAGTCTGAGGCCATCGGCCGCAACCTTTACGTCATGGCCGAGCTGAAGACGCCCATTATCGTCACTATCATCGGTGAAGGCGGCTCCGGTGGCGCCCTGGCCATCGCCGTCGGCGATTCGGTGCAGATGCTGCAGTACTCCACCTATTCCGTAATCTCCCCCGAAGGCTGTGCCTCCATCCTCTGGAAGAGTGCCGAGAAGGCCAACGAAGCGGCCGAGACCATGGGTATCACCGCGTCCCGCCTGAAGTCCCTGGGCCTGATCGACAAGATCGTCAATGAGCCCGTGGGCGGCGCCCACCGGGATCACGGTGCCATGGCCCAGAGCCTGAAAAAGGCCCTGCAGGATGCCCTGAAGGGTGTTGCCGGCCTGTCTACCCAGGAACTCCTGGCGGCCCGCTATGAGCGGCTCATGTCCTATGGCCGCTACAAGGAACAGCCCGTTTCCTGAGCTTCACCTCCGGATCGCCGACCGCCTGGCCGAGTTGCTGGCGGTGGTCGATCCGGCCCAAGACGGGGCACTGGCCCCGCTCCCTCCGGCCGCTGGCCATCCGCTTTCCCCCGTTGCTCCCCGCCGGCTGACCGTTGCCCTGTCTGGCGGCCGGGATTCCGTTGCCCTGCTGGCCGCCCTGGCCCGGGAAGGGCCTCGCCGGGACTGGCAGCTATCCGCGGTTCATATCCATCACGGTTTGTCACCCAACGCCGATGACTGGGCGGCATTCTGCTCCCGGCTCTGCCTGCAATTGAAGGTGCCGTTGCAGACCCATGCCGTCAGCGTTACGAAAATGCCGGGGGAAGGGCTGGAGGCCGCCGCCCGGCGCGCCCGCTACGACATCTTTGCCGCCCTGGCGACGGATGTGCTCCTCCTCGGGCACCACCGCGAGGATCAGGCCGAGACTGTGCTTTTTAACCTGCTGCGGGGTTCCGGCATCCGGGGCCTGGCGGCGATGCCGCCCCGGCGCTGGCTCGATGCCGCCCCGGGAGTGTCCCCCATCCTGCTGCTGCGCCCACTCCTGGAGATCGCTCGGGTCGATATCGAAGCCTGGCTGCAACAGCAGGGGCTCGCCTGGATCGAGGATGAAAGCAATGCCGACGGGCGCTATTCCCGCAACTTCCTGCGCCATCAGGTCATGCCGCTCCTGCGCCAGCGCTTCCCCGTTGAGGAAAGCCTCGGCCGGGCTGCCAGCCTGGCGGGCGAGGCGGAAGGCTTGCTGGAGGACCTAGCCATCCTGGACCTGGCGCAGGTTGGTGTGGGTGCGCAACTGCAGTTAGCGCCACTGCGCCGCCTCTCTCCATCCCGGGGGCGCAATCTTCTGCGCTACTGGTTGCGCCAGGCCGGTGCTCCCATGCCGGCCCAGCTCGCCCTGGCGGACCTGTGGCACCAGCTGCTGAACAGCGCCGAAGACGGTGAGGTGGCCTGGCGGCTTGGCGCCTGGGTGGTCCATGCCTGGCGGGGCCGGGTATATCTTGAAGCTGAGGCGGATCAAGACCTGCCTCTCGCGCCTCTGTCCTGGCAGGGCGGGGCCGACCTGTCCTGGGGGACAGGCCGCATTGTCTGTCGTGCCGCCCGGGGGCAGGGCGTTGCCGCCCGATTGATGGACCCTGCTGCCATTTTTCGCTTACGTCAGGGTGGGGAACGCCTGCAATTGCCGGGGCGCCCGGGGCGGCCCTTGAAAAAGCTCCTGCAAGAGTCTGCCGTACCTCCCTGGCGCCGATGCCAGTTGCCCATCCTGTGGATCGACAGCCGGCCGGCATGGGTTCCGGGAGTTGGGATTGCCGAAGATTTTCTGGCTGCTCCCGAGGAACTGGGATGGCTGCTGGAATGGACTGAAGCCTAGGCCTCGCCAGTTGCCACGTCAGGATGACGTGGCGCAGAACCTGGTCTTTTGGTCGAGAGTACGGTGATTTTCAGAAAAGGGTTGCATTTCATCAAATCATGTCTATAATGGCGATCTTTCGCGGAGAGGTGGATGAGTGGTTTAAGTCGCACGCCTGGAAAGCGTGTTCAGGGTAATACCCTGACGGGGGTTCGAATCCCCCCCTCTCCGCCACGAATTAGATAAAAAGCCCTTGTAAATCAAGGGCTTTTTTCTTTTGTAATTTCCTCTTCTTGGGGTGTGGTGGGGCTGTTTTGGCTCGGGAATGCCAGCTTTTTGCCAGCTTTTTCCAAGTGCCCTCCAAATAGCCTGACTGCTTTGTTTCCAGCTTCCGGCTCAGTCCCAGGAATCCATCGGCCATAGACCCGGAAAATCATGGTCTGGTCACTGTGTCCCATCTGATGGGCTACCCACATCGGCGGCTCTCCCGCTGAAAGCATCATGCTGGCGTAGGTGTGGCGTGTTTGGTAGGGACGGCGGTAACGTACCCCAGAAGCTTTTACGGCGGGTTTCCAGAAGCGTTCCCGCAGTTGCAAATCTCCCTTCCCGCGTTCCCCGTATCTGGGGTCCTGAAAAATCTCCTGGTTATGGGGTGAAGTTCGGTGTTTGCGTCGGTGTGGGCCGGTGACGATTCCCTGAACAAGCCCTCCCACTGGCGGGCTGTTCAGGCATTTCCTACTACTGGGGATGCTGGGCCCCGTGTTCCTTCGTTTCCCCAGGATTGCCACCCTTGGCGATCCGGGCTGCCAGGCCAAGCAGGGCGCCCTGTTGGCCGTTTTCGCGGGCCATATCCAGTACCAGCAGATTGCCGTGTTTGCCGATGTCGCGCATGGCGTCGATACGGTTGGTTTCCAGCAGCACGGTCAATGCTTCGCTGGAATTGACGTTGTATTTCTCGAAATCCGCCAGTGATTCCCGCAGGCCTTCAGCCAGCAGTTTGCGAGAGTCTGCGAGGCCCTTGGCCCGGGCGCGCTGGGCTTCGGCTTCGGCCTCGGCCTGGCGCACGGTCTTGATGCGTTGGGCTTCTGCTTCTTGCTCCGCCGCTTCCCGTTCCCGTTTGGCTGCGACTACCCGATTGAAAGAGGCCTGCACGTCGTGAGAGACGGAGGGTTGGTCCACCAGCACGGCCTCCAGCACGTAGCCGAATTCGGCCAACTTTTCAGAAAGGGCGTTTTCCACCTGGGTGACCAGGTGGTCCCGATCCTTGAACAGGTCTTCCAGGGTCATGGAGGCGGCGATGGCGCGGATGGTGTTGAGCACCCAGGTGGAAATCTGGCCGGAGGCATTCTGCAGCTTGTACCAGGCGTCGCTGGCCCGCTCCGGGGTGACGCGGATCATCAGGCTGACCGGCAGGGAGACGAACATGTTGTCGGAAGTCTTTACTTCCACGGTGCTCTGAACCTCGTCGATGCGCAGGGATAGCAGGCCGGCAACGCGCTGGAAGGGGAAAAATATCCAGTTCAGGCCTGGTTCCAGGGTGCGGGAGAAACGCCCCAGGGTTTCCACCACGGCCACGGTCTGCTGGTTGATGATGCGGATGCCAAGAATGCCGAGGCCGATGAGGATCAGGGCCAACAAGGTGAGGAGTTCCATAGTGTCTAGCGACCTCCATCGCTAATTGTCGTTGTCATGACTGGCCATTATGCCCGGGTTCCGCGTCAGCCCCCATTTTCTGCAAATTTCACCGAAGGGAAGGGTGTAAATCCTAGCCCGGGTAACGCTGGGCATGGTATCCGCCCCTGCCGGGGCAAGGTGGGCGGGCCCAGGTTGGCTTCCAGCCAGGTGGCCGTTGCCAGCCCATGGGCCGGATTTCCGCCCTGGTATCCGGTCTGGTTGGTGGGATGGCGGCTGTTGATGGCCAGGGCCAGGTGGGTTGCCGCCAGGATGCCGCAACTCGATTCCAGGCTGCTGGTCACCACGCAGTCACCACCCGTGGCGATGAAGGCCTGAGCCAGTTCCCGGGATGCCAGGAGGCCTCCCAGGCGGGGCGGCTTGAGAATCAGGCGGCGGAGGCCGGCTTCCTGCCAGGAATCCGCCGGGAACTGCGCCAGGGATTCATCCACCGCCAGGGGAAAGGTGCAGCGAGCCTGCAGGGCTCGCCATTCGGGCCAGTTGGGCCTCTGCAGGGGCTCTTCCAGGGATTCCACCGGCAGGCTGGCCAGGCCGTCGATCATGGTGCAGGCGTATTCCATTTCCCAGGCCCGATTGGCGTCCAGGCGCAGGGTAATGCCAGGGGGCAGGACTTCGGCCAGTTGTCGGAGCTGTTGCAATTCAAGGGCGGGCGGACCCAGGCCAACCTTGAGTTTGAGTACGCCGTGGCCGGCCTCCAGGGCCTGGGCCACGTCGCCAGGCGCAATATCCGCCAGGGCGCCCAGGGCGGCGTTGACCGGTACGGCAGTCGTGGCGGTGTTGCCAGCACCCAAATAGCGGGCCAGGGGAATGCCTGCTTCTTGTGCCAGCAGATCGAGGAGTGCCGTTTCCAGGGCGCAGCGGGCAGCTGGGGCCGGTGCATCAAGGGGCAGGGCGGTGAGGCGGGCCAGGGCGTCTGCCGCGCTCATGCCGGGGAGCCATGCTTTCCATGCCTGCAGGGCAGCCAGGGCGCTAGAGGGCGATTCGGTACCGATGGCCGGCAGCGGTGCGCAATCGCCGTAACCGCACCGTCCTTCCCCGTTCTTCAGGCGCAGCAGCCAGCCGCTGCGCTGAGTCATGCCTCCGGCCGCACTGCGCCAGGCTCGGCGCAAGGGCAACTGGTAGGCATGGAGCGCCAGGCTGGCGAGGCGCATGGATGCTTGCTCAGGGCCGCTTGCGATATTGGGCGAAATCGGGGGGACGGCGCTCCAGCCAGGCATCCCGGCCTTCCTGGCCTTCCTCGGTCATGTAGAAGAGGCCGGTGGCGTTGCCCGCCAGTTCCTGAATGCCGGCTAGGCCGTCAGTGTCGGCATTGAAGCCGGCCTTGAGTAGGCGCAGGGCCATGGGGGAAAGGCGGAGCATTTCCTGGCACCAGGCGACGGTTTCCTCCTCCAGCTTTTCTACTGGCACCACGGTATTGACCAGGCCCCAATCCAGGGCCTGGGCGGCATCGTACTGGCGGCAGAGGAACCAGATTTCCTTGGCCCGCTTCATGCCAATGGTACGGGCCATGAGGCCGGCGCCCAGACCGGCGTCGAAGCTGCCGACCCGGGGGCCGGTCTGGCCGAAGCGGGCGTTGTCGGCAGCAATAGTTAGGTCGCACACCAGATGCAGGACGTGGCCGCCGCCGATGGCGTAGCCGGCCACCATGGCAACGACCGGCTTGGGCAGGCGGCGAATCTGCATCTGCAGGTCGAGGACGTTGAGGTGGGGCGTGCCGGTTTCATCGTGATAGCCGCCGTCGTCGCCGCGCACTTTCTGATCGCCGCCGGAACAGAAGGCCTCCGGGCCTTCACCGGTGAGGATGATGGCGCCGATGGCGTTGTCCCGATGGGCGCGGTGGAAGGCGTCAATGAGTTGATGCACGGTCTCGGGGCGGAAGGCATTGCGTCGCTCCGGGCGGTTGATGGTGATCTTGGCGATGCCGTCACAGGCTTCGTAGCGGATGTCGGAATAGTCGGCCTGGGCGGCCCAGGGCAGGGCGGTGCGGATCATGGTGGGCAGTTCGGCAAGAATGGTTGCGGGGTAGGGCGAGTATAGCGGCGGGGCCTGCGCCTCGCCATTGATCTGGGTCGTCTCCCGGAAGACCCCGCAGGGCCGGGCTGGAGGCCTGGATGGGAGGCTGGATTGCTGCGCCGCAGTGCGGTAGAGTAGCGGTTCTCCATACGCAGTGGTATGGAAACATTCATCAGATATTTCAGAGGGAATCACATGGAACTGAAGACTATCGGTATCGTCGGCGCCGGCACCATGGGCAACGGCATCGCCCAGGCTTTTGCCGTTTCCGGCTTTGACGTCGTGCTCACCGACATCTCCGACGCCGCTGTGCAGAAGGGCGTGGCCACCATTTCCGCCAGCCTGGACCGCCTGATCAAGAAGGAAAAGATGACGGCCGAACAGAAGGCCGCCGCCCTGGGCAAGATCAAGACCGCCACCGACGTGGCCGCCCTGAAGGATGTGGACCTGATCATCGAAGCCGCCACCGAAAACTTCGACCTCAAGACCAAGATTTTCAAGCAGCTGGACGATCTGGCCAAGCCCGAAGCCATCATCGCCTCCAACACCTCTTCCATTTCCATCACCAAGCTGGCCGCCACCACCAAGCGTCCCGCTCAGGTCATCGGCATGCACTTCTTCAATCCGGTGCCGATGATGGCCCTGGTGGAAGTGATTCGTGGCCTGCAGACCTCCGACGCCACCTACGCCGCCGTGGAAACCCTCTCCAAGGCCGTGGGCAAGACCCCGGTGGAAGTGAAGAACAGCCCGGGCTTCGTGGTGAACCGTCTGCTCTGCCCCATGATCAACGAAGCCATCTTCGCCCTGGGCGAAGGCCTGGCCGACGCTGCCGCCATCGACGATGCCATGAAGCTGGGCTGCAACCACCCCATCGGCCCCCTGGCCCTGTGCGACATGATCGGTCTGGATGTGGAACTGGCCGTGATGCAGGTGCTGTTCGAAGGCACCAAGGATCCCAAGTACCGTCCCGCCCCCCTGCTGGTGGAAATGGTGGAAGCCGGCTACCTGGGCCGCAAGACCGGCAAGGGTTTCTACACCTACTAAGCCGGACGGCCTTTGCTCCTTCCGGCCAAGACGCCGGATTTGGTTGCAAAGTGGCAGCAAAGTCGCAACAAAAAAGGCAGCGGAATGTTCCGCTGCCTTTTTTCTTTTTAACCCCGGGCTGGCCGGGGGGAATCTGCAATGGCTGGAGAGCGCCTGGATCAGCGCACTTCCAGCAGGCTGTCATCCCAGCTGGCGTGCTTTTCCAGGCCGATCAGGTGGGCCACAGTGGCGGCGATGTTGGAAAGGCCGGCGGTGTCCGTCTGCTTCAGGCCCAGCTTACCGCCGGTTTTGCCAGCACTCACGTTGTCGTACAGCACCAGGGGCACCGGGTTGAGGGTGTGGGCGGTCTTGGCCTTGAAGGAGCCGTCCTTGTTGAGCTGGGGCTGCTTGGTCTTCTTGTCCAGCTCGAACATTTCATCGGCGTTGCCGTGGTCGGCGGTGATCAGGGCCACCCCGCCGGCGGCATCGATGACCGGCAGAATGCGCTCCAGGGCCAGGTCCACCGCCTCGATGGAGAGGGTGGCGGCGCGGAAGTTGCCGGTGTGGCCCACCATGTCGCCGTTGGCGAAATTGCAGCGCAGCACCTTGTGCTGACCGCTCTTGATGGCGGCGATCATGGCGTCGGCGATCTCGGCAGATTTCATCCAGGGGCGCTGCTCGAAGGGCACCACGTCGCTGGGCACTTCCTGGTAGGTTTCGCCCTCGAACTTGCCGGAGCGGTTGCCGTTCCAGAAGTAGGTGACGTGGCCGTATTTCTGGGTTTCGGAGCAGGCAAACTGGGTCACGCCGCTCTTGGCGAACCACTCGCCCATGGTGTTCTGGATGGCGGGGGGCGGCACCAGGAAGCGCTTGGGCAGCTGCAGGTCGCCGTCGTACTGCAGCATGCCGGCGTAGGTGACCTGGGGCACGCGCACCCGGTCGAACTTGTCGAAGTCCGCATCTTCAAAGGCCCGGGTGATCTCGATGGCCCGGTCACCGCGGAAGTTGTAGAAGACCACGGCGTCGCCGTCTTCGATGGTGCCCACCGGCTGGCCGTCCTTGCCGATGACGAAGGGGGGCAGATCCTGGTCGATGGTGCCGGGGTGGGCGGCACGCAGGCCGTTCACCGCTTCCACGGCGCTGGCGAACTGCTGGCCTTCACCCAGCACGTGGGTCTTCCAGCCGGCTTCGACCATGGCCCAGTTGGCTTCGTAGCGATCCATGGTGATGACCTGGCGGCCGCCGCCGGAGGCGATCTTCGCGTCGAAAGTGGCGTCGGAAACCTGGGTCAGGAAGGCCTCGAAGGGCTCCACGTATTCCAGGGCGCTGGTCTCGGGCACGTCGCGGCCGTCCAGCAGGGCGTGGATGCGCACGGTCTTGATGCCTTCGGCCTTGGCCTGGGCGATCATGGCCTTGAGGTGGTCGATGTGGCTGTGCACATTGCCGTCGGAGAAGAGCCCGATGAAGTGCAGCACATTACGGCCAGCCTTGGCGCCGGCGACGACTTCCTTCCAGGCCTCACCCTGCCAGATGCTGCCGGACTCGATGGCCCCGGCCACCAGGGCGGCGCCCTGGGAGTAGACCTGGCCGGCGCCGATGGCGTTGTGGCCCACTTCGGAGTTGCCCATGTCGTCGTCCGAAGGCATGCCGACGGCGGTGCCGTGGGCCCGCAGGCGGATGTTCGGGTAGTTGGCGAAGAGCTTGTCCAGGGTGGGCTTCTTGGCGGCGGCGATGGCGCTGCCCACGTCGGTTTTGGGCAGGCCGTAGCCGTCCATGACGATGACCACCACGGGGCCGGGAACGCCGGGGAAGGAGGAGAGCTTCTGCAGCATGGGGAGAATTCCTGGGATGTGCGGTGCGGGAAAATCCGAAAAGCCGTGCGGCAGGCCTATAAAAAGCGGCAAGATGCCTGCTGCGGCGCCGGGCGAAGTATCCTAGCCATAAACCCATCAGTCAATCCGAGGCCGGCCCATGAGTATCCCCCAGGGAAACGCAGCAGACGACAGCATTGCCATCAACCTGGCACTCCAGGGCGGTGGTGCCCACGGGGCCTACAGCTGGGGTGTGCTGGACTGTCTGCTGGACGACGGTCGTTTCGGTTTCGACGGTATCAGCGGCACCAGTGCCGGCGCCATGAATGCCCTGGTGCTGGCCCAGGGCCTCATGTCCGGTGGCCGGGAAGGGGCCAGGCAGGCCCTGGCCGAGTTCTGGCGGGCCCTTGCGGACAGTGTGCCGCTGGATCTCTCCCGTCCGGTGATGGGCGGGGAGGGCGTGGCCCTGCTGCCCGCCACCAAGCTGATGCTCAACTGGACCCAGTACCTTTCGCCCTACCAGTTGAATCCCCTCAACTTCAATCCCCTGCGCAAGTTGCTCAAGCAGCAGGTGGATTTTGAGGCCCTACGCCGTCACAGCCCGGTACGCCTGTTCCTTGCCGCCACCAATGCCAATACCGGCAAGCTGCGCCTCTTCCGCAATGCCGAGTTGAGCGTCGATGCCGCCCTGGCCTCGGCCTGCCTGCCCATGATCCACCATGCCGTGGAGATCGACGGCGAGCCCTACTGGGACGGCGGCTATTCGGCCAACCCGGCGGTCTTCCCCCTGTTCTACGAATGCGACAGCAAGGAAATCCTCCTGGTGCTGCTGGCCCCGCCGGTCTATGGAGAGGTGCCCACCTCGGTGGAGGAAATCCGCGCCCGGGCCATGGAGCTGGCCTTCAACACCAGCGTGCTGCGGGAGATGCTGCTCTTTTCCAACGTCATCGACTTTTCCGAACGCCAGGGCCTGGAGGTGGGGGGGCTGGAGCAGCGCATCCGCGGCACCCATTTCCACCTCATTGAGGCTGCCGACTTGCTGCGTCAGTTCGGCAGCGAGACCAAGGTGGCGGCTGACTGGCCTTTCCTCTGCCAACTTCACGACATGGGCTACACCGACACCCTGGTGTGGCTCAATGCCCATGGCGATCAAGTTGGGCTCCAGACCTCTTTCGATCTGCCCGGCCGCTTTCGGCTCTAGGCCATGCTGCCCGGGAGGGCGCTAGAATAGGGCTTCTCCAACCCACCTACCCGGCGAACCCCCATGTTCAAGAAAGACATCGACCTCATCCGTACCCTGCATACCCGTTACGGCTTGCAGGGCCCTCTGCTGGACGCCGGCGGCCTCATCGCCCCCAGCATCGCCGATTACGATGTCTCCATGGCCAAGGCCCTGGCCCTGGATCTCGAGCTGGACGGCCACAAGTGGTCGGTGAAAATTCCCCACCCCATGCAGAGCGACCGCTACGTGCGTCTGGAGCGGCCCTGGCAGTTCATCGACCCCGGCTACATCATCGCCAACCCGGAATACGGCGACCCCTATATCGAGCAGTTGCCCGAGAAGTATGCCGATACCTTCAACACCGTGATCATGGTGTCGGTCTTCGAGCACGTGGAGAACCCCTACAAGGTTTCCGACGCTCTCTACAAGATCGTCAAGAAGGGCGGCTACCTGATCAACTCCACCCCCTTCCTTTTCCCCTACCACCCCAGCCCGGAAGACAACTTCCGCTATTCTCCCGCCGCCCTGCGCCGTATCCATGAATCCAGCGGCTTCACCTGGCTGGAAGGGGATTTCCACATCAACATTTCTTCCAAGGAAGGCATCGGCGACACCAATCCCCAGAACTATGGCGCCCCCCAGGGCATCATGGCCTGCTACGCCGTTTGCCGGAAGGATTGAGTCCTTCATGAGCGATCCCACCCTGACCCCGCAAGCCCGCCACCAGGGCTGGCGCCAACGCCGCCTGGCCGAATTGACGGCGGCGGATGGCTGGCCGGGACTGATCGGCCTGTTTTGGCTGGAGCCCGGGGCCAATGTCGTGGGCTGGGGCGAGGATTGCACGGTGCGATTACCTGCCGAGGTAGCGGAGGCGGCCAATCTGGGCGTCATCGAGTGGTCCGGCGAAACGGTGGAATCCGTGCGCTGGCGGCCTCGAGAGGGGGATCCCCAAACCCTGCTGATCGATGCCAAAGGCGCCCCCACCACGGTGGCCTGGGGCGATTACCGATTTACCGTGATTGCCCGCGACGGACGCCTCGCGGTGCGCCTGCGGGATCTGGCCTGGCAGGCCCGGCGGCCTTTCCCGGGTATCGACTGTTTTGACTACGATCCGGCCTGGCGTATCGAGGCCCGCTGGGAAACCCTGGCCGAGTCCCTGACCATGGAAGTGCCGACCGTTACCGGCGAACTGAAGTCCGTACAGGTGGGCTACCGGGCTGTCTTCGAAATCCAGGGGCAGACCCTGGCCCTGTTGCCCATGGAGGTGACGGGGGAAAGCGTGTTTTTTGTCTTCCGGGATGGCAGCAGCGGCCGTTTGACCTACGGCGCCGGGCGTTTCCTGCGCACGGCGGCGCCGGAGCACGGCCGCCTGGTGCTGGATTTCAACCGGGCCTACAACCCGCCCTGCGCCTTCACGCCCTTTGCCACCTGCCCCCTGCCGCCGCCGGAAAACTGGCTGCCCCTGGCCATCTTGGCCGGGGAGAAAAAATTCCAGGGCGATCACTGAGTTCCAAGCCACAGCGCCACTCAGCCTGCGGACGACTGAAGGCGCCTGCGCGGGGATGCGGGAGGGGGCTCAGTTGTCGTTGTCGGCAGCAGTTCCGGAGCCGGCCGGTTCCTGGCGATAGAACAGGCAGAGCTGGCGATACAGCTCCGGGTACTCGGCCGCCAGCACGGCGGGGGATTCAAAGAAGGTTTCCGACACCACCGCGAAGAACTCCCCTGGATGCTCGGCCCCATAGGGGTCGATGGGCAACTGGGCCAGGGCCTCCTCGCCGGCCCATTCGGCCCGCTCCACCCGTTGGCAGAAATCATCGTAGGCCCCGTCCAGGGCCGCCAGCCAGGCTTGCCGGTCCATCCCCGCGTGCAGGGGCGGCAGGCCGTCCGGGTCGCCGTTGAGCATGTCCAGCTTGTGGGCGAATTCATGGATCACCACGTTGTAGCCGGCTCCCGCCATCTGGCTGTCCTGCCAGGAAACGATCAGGGGGCCACCGCTCCAGGCCTGGCCCGAGGCCACTTCATCGTATTCGTGGACGACGCCGGTTTCATCCATCTCCTGCCGCGGCACCACGAATTCATCCGGGTAGACGATTACTTCCACCCAATCCCGATACCACTCCAGGCCCAGGTTGAGGATGGGCAGGCAGCCCTGGGCGGCGATATGCACGCCCATGGCGTCGCTCACTTCCAGGCCGCCGGCACCGGCAAACTGCTTCTCGGCGAGAAAGGCCTCGCTGAGGGACTTCAGCCGTTCCAGTTCCGCTGGCGTGAGCCGTTGCAGGAAGGGCAGGGCGGCCAGGGTATCGGCCCACAGCGTTGGGGCAATGGGGCGGTGTTCCCGGGCGCCGAACAGGCGGCCCAGGCGCTGTGCCAGCCAGCCCATCATTGGCCTTTCAGGCGGGGCATCCGGGCCATGGTGAGGTAGATGCCGGCGAAGATCAGGGCAATGCCGGCCAGGTGGTAGAGATGGGGCAGTTCCCCCAGGAAGGCGGCAGAAAGCAGGGTGCCGAAGACCGGCATGAGGTGGATGAAGAGGCTGGCCTTGTTGGGCCCCACCTCGGCCACCCCCTTGTTGTAGAAGATGTAGCCGATGAAGCTGGGAAAAATGCCTACATAGGCGATGCCGGCCAGGGCCTCCCAGCGCAGGTTGATATGCCGGGCAGCGCCGCCGAAGGTGCCCAGCTCCCAGGCGTAAAGCGGTGCCAGGGCGAGGACGCCGACCAGGGTCAGGGCCCCCAGTATGAGCATGGGGTGAACGCCCGCCGGGCGCCATTGCAGGCCGACGGTATAGACGGCCCAGGTCAGCACTGCCCCCAGCATCCATACATCCCCCAGGTTGAGGGAAAGGCCCAGCAGCACCTGCAGGTCGCCCCGGGCGATGATGGTGGCGGCGCCGGTGAAGGAAATGGCCACGCCGATGGCTTCGATGGGCTTCAGGTGCTTGCCCAGGAAGAGCCAGGAAAGGGCAATGGTGACGATGGGAATGAAGGAATTGAGCAGTACCGCGTTGGTAGCAGCGGTGTATTGCAGGGCGATGTAGGCGAAGGTGTTGTAGCAGCCCACCCCCAGCAGGCCCAGTACCAGCACGGTCTTCCAGGCCTTTTTCAGCAGGGGCCATTGTTCCTTCAGGTGGGGCAGGGCCAGGGGCGCCACCAGGGCCAGGGCGATGATCCAGCGCCAGAAGGCCAGGGCAATGGGGGGCACGTCAGCCCGGATACCCCGTCCCAGCACCATGTTGCCCGACCAGAAAAGGGCCGTGAGGGTGAGCAGCAGATAGGGGTGGCGGTACAGGGGCGTGTTGGGGGGCATGTCGTTTTATCCGGCCCGGGGAGGCTTGGGCCTTTGGGTATGGGAGACGGGATTATGCCCCAGGAGGCGCCCCTGTCCAGGCCCGGGTTTTCCCGCCTAAGGCAGGGCCTCAAAGGCAGTCTCGGGGCGTCCGTCGAGACGGTCCGGAGGGCGGGGCGGGGATTCCTGCCCAAGGAGGTATAATTGCCCCATGGTTTCCGTCGTCCACTCCGTCGCCGCCCAGAGCGACTTCGAACAATCCCTCCTGACCCTCACCGATGGCCTTCCCCCGGGGGAGACGGCGTTCATCCGTCAGGCGGCCGACTATGCCCGGGACGCCTATGGCGACAAGACCCTGGGCAGCGGCGAGGGGATTCTCTCCCACGCCCTGGGCATGGCCCTCATCATTGCCGGCCTGCGCCTGGATGCCACGTCCCGCGCGGCGGCCCTGCTGTTCGCGGTGGCCACCTACGACGACAAGGGGTTGGAATCCATTTCCGAGCGTTTCGGTCATGGCGTGGCCCACCTGGTGGGCGGCATTTCCCGGCTCAACCGGCTGCGCCCCATCACCCGGGGTTTTGTCGCCGACACCACCCAGAATCCCCAGGAAATGAAGGCCCAGGTGGAAGTCCTGCGCAAGATGTTCCTGGCCATGGTGGAAGACATCCGGGTGGTGCTGCTGCGCCTCGCCTCCCGCACCCAGACCCTGCGCTACTACGCCGCCGAACCGGATGAGCTGCGGGTCCATGTGGCTCGGGAAACCCTGGAACTTTATTCCCCCCTGGCCAACCGCCTCGGGGTGTGGGAACTGAAGTGGGAGCTGGAGGACCTTTCCTTCCGCTTCATCCACCCGGATACCTACAAGAAAATCGCCAAGATGCTCGACGAGAAGCGTCTGGAGCGGGAGCAGTTCATCATCGACGCCGTGGCCCGGGTCAAGTCCGAGCTGGCTACGGTGGGCATCACCAATGCCGAGATCTACGGCCGGCCCAAGCACATCTATTCCATCTGGAACAAGATGCGCAAGAAGGGTGTGGATTTCTCCGAGGTGTACGATATCCGCGCCCTGCGCGTCATCGTGGACGAGGTGAAGGACTGCTACACGGTGCTGGGCATCGTGCACAACATCTGGACGCCGATCCCCAAGGAATTCGACGACTACATCTCCAATCCCAAGGGCAATAACTACCGCTCCCTGCACACCGCCGTGCGCTGCCCCGACGGGCGCAGCCTGGAAGTGCAGATCCGCACCTGGGAAATGCACCGCCACGCCGAGCTGGGCGTAGCCGCCCACTGGCGCTACAAGGAAGGCACCAAGCACAGCTCCGAGGACAACTACGACGACAAGATCGCCTGGCTGCGCCAGCTGCTGACCTGGAAGGACGAAGTCTCCGACTCCTCCGACTGGGTGAACCACTACAAGCAGGCCGCCCTGGACGAGACCATCTACGTCATGACGCCCCAGGGCAAGGTGGTGGACCTGCCCCAAGGTGCCACCCCGGTGGACTTCGCCTACCGCCTGCATACTGACCTGGGCCACCGCTGCCGCGGCGCCAAGGTGGACGGGGCCCTGGTGCCCCTGGATACGGCCCTGAAGACCGGGCAGCGGGTGGAGATCGTCGCCGCCAAGCAGGGCGGTCCCTCCCGGGACTGGCTCAATCCCTCCCTCGGCTACATCGCCACCAAGACGGCACGGACCAAGGCCAGGGCCTGGTTCTCCAACCTGGCCCTGGAAGAATCCCTGGCCGAAGGCCGGGGCATCGTGGCCAAGGAAATCCAGCGGGTCGGCGGCGGCGGTACCAATCTGGAAGAACTGGCGGGCAAGCTGGGCTACGCCAAGGCGGACGACCTCTACATCGCCGCTGCCCGCAACGAACTCAACCTGCGCCTGTTCCAGGCCGCCGTGCGCGGCACCGAGCCGCCGGTGGACGAGCGGGGCGCCGAGCCCATACCGGTGCGCCGGCCCAAGCCGGCCGAAGGGGAGGGCGCCGGCGACCGGGGCATTCTCATTGTCGGCGTGGACAAGCTGCTCACCCAGCTGGCCCGCTGCTGCAAGCCGGCGCCGCCGGACCCCATCCAGGGCTTCGTCACCCGGGGCAAGGGCGTTTCCATCCACCGGGCCGACTGCCACGATTTCGCCAACCTCCAGGCCCTGCACCCGGAGCGGGTGATCGAGACCGAGTGGGGCGGCCACCCCCACGGCATTTTCCCGGTGGATATCACCGTGGATGCCCACGACCGCCAGGGCCTGCTGCGGGATATCTCCGACGTTTTCGCCCGGGAGAAGATCAACGTCATCGGCGTTCATACCCTCTCCAAGCAGGGCCAGGCCCACATGGGCTTCACCGTGGAAATCCTCAACCTGCCCCAGCTGACGCGGACCTTGAAGCTGATCCACGATGTCCAGGGCGTGGTAGGGGCGCGGCGGGGGTGACGCCCGCTAAGTAAAGCCGCCTCGCTCGGCTGTGGCCGGACGCCCCGGCGGCAAGAAAAAACGCCCTCCAAGGAGGGCGTTTTCTTTTTCGCCTGCTACCGCGGGGCGGTTCAGGCGCCGGCGCGGATGAAGTCGGCGAACTTGGCCAACTGGCCGGCAATGTAATCCCGGGTGCTGGGGTCGTTGAGCTTGCCGTTGGCCGCATCCACCTTGTTCTGCACGCTGCCCACCATCACTTCCGGCACGTTGAAGACCCGCGGGTTGAGATAGATCAGCACCTGGCGCAAGTGGTACTGGGCCCGGGCGCCGCCAAAGGGGCCCATGGAGGCGGATTGCAGGGCCACCGGCTTGCCGGCGAAGGGCTGGTTGGGAATCCGGGAGAGCCAGTCGATGGCGTTCTTCAGCACCCCGGGTACGGAATAGTTGTATTCGGGGGTGATGATGATGAGGCCATCGGCGGCCCGGATGGCGTCAGCCAAGGCAGTGACGGCGGGGGGAATGCCCTGGGCTTCCACGTCGCCGTTGTAGAGAGGAATGTCGTTGAGGGCGGGCAGGGCGCTGATGGTGACGCCGGCCGGGGCCAGTTCCGGCAGGGTGTTGGCGACCATGCGGTTGTAGGAGGCCTGGCGCAGGCTGCCAACCAGGGTGACGATGCGCAGCGGGGTGGCGGTGCTCATTTCCTCTTCTCCTTGAAGTCAGTGCAACGGGAACGGGTGAGGCGGGATGATGCGGGGTGACGCAGTCTGGGGGTGAGGCCAGGGAAGTGACAGCATCGTTCCCCTGGCCGGGAAAGGCAAGGCCGTCGCCGGGGGTGGCGGTATGGGCATCTGCGGCCACCCTGCCCTGGAAGGCAGAAGGGACGCCACTCCCGGCCCTTGATGCGCGGAGATGGGCGTCCCTTCTGCCTTCTGGCGGGGGTAGGGTTCGGGCTTTTCAAACGCCGCTGGAAAGCCCCTGCAGCAGTTCGCTCTGGGCACAGCGGGGTTTGGCCCGGGGGCTGCGCTTGCGGGTGTAGCCGCCGGAGGCGCCATCCATTTCCCAGGCCTGCTGGTTATCCACCATGTAGGGGCGCAGGCCTTCGACGATGACCCGCTTCTTCAGCTTCGGGTCCAGTACCGGGAAGCACAGTTCGATGCGGCGGAAGAAGTTGCGTTCCATCCAGTCGGCGGAGGAGAGATAGACGTTTTCCGCGCCGTTGGCGTGGAAATAGAAAATCCGGTGGTGTTCGAGGAAGCGGCCGATGATGGAGCGCACCCGGATGTTCTCCGACAGCCCGGGCACACCGGGGCGCAGGGCGCAGACGCCACGCACGATGAGATCGATCTTCACCCCGGCCTGGGAGGCTTCGTAGAGGGCCATGATGGTCTCTGGCTCGAGCAGGGAATTCATCTTGGCGATGATGCTGGCGGGCCGGCCGGCCTTGGCGTGTTCCGCTTCCTTGCGGATGGCGGCGATGATGTTGGCGTGCAGGGTGAAGGGCGCCTGCCACAGGTGGTGCAGGGCCTGGGCCCGGCCGAGGCCGGTGAGCTGCTTGAAGACCTCGTTGACGTCAGCCCCCATCTGCTCGTCGGCCGTGAGCAGGCCGAAGTCGGTGTACAGCCGGGCGGTGCGTGGGTGGTAATTGCCGGTGCCCAGGTGCACATAGCGGCGCAGGCGGCTCTGGCCGTTCTTGTCCTCTTCCCGGCGCACGATCATGATCATCTTCGCGTGGGTCTTGTGGCCCACCACGCCGTACACCACGTGGGCGCCGACTTCTTCCAGACGGGTGGCCCAGTTGATGTTGGCCTCTTCGTCGAAACGGGCCATCAGCTCCACCACCGCGGTCACTTCCTTGCCGTTCTCGGCGGCGCGGATGAGGGATTCCATCAGCACCGAGTCGGTGCCGGTGCGATACACCGTCATCTTGATGGCCACCACCGACGGGTCCGTGGCCGCCTGGCTGAGCAGGTCGATCACCGGGGTGAAGCTCTGGTAAGGGTGGTGCAGCAGGATGTCGTTCTTGCGGATGCTGGCGAAGATGCTGGTCCGCTTTTCCAGGGTCTTCGGCAGCCCGGGGGGGAAGGGGGGGAACTTCAGGTCGGGCCGGTCCACCTGGTCGGGAATCTGCATCAGGCGCACCAGATTCACCGGGCCGTTCACCCGGTACAGATCGTTTTCCGACAGGTTGAACTGGCCGAGCAGGAATTCGCTCATGGCGGGGGAGCAGTTGTCTGCAACCTCCAGACGCACCGCATCACCGAAATGGCGCTGAGGTAGTTCGCCCTGAATCTTGGTGCGCAGGTTCTTCACCTCTTCCTCGTCGACGAAGAGGTCGGAATTGCGGGTGACGCGGAACTGGTAGCAACCCAGCACGTTCATGCCGGCGAACAGCTCGCCGACGAAGGCGTGGAGGATGGAGGAGAGAAAGACGAAGCTATATTCCGCCTCGCTCAGTTCCCGCGGCAGGCGGATGACCCGGGGCAGCACCCGGGGGGCCTGGACGATGGCGGCGCCGGAGTTGCGGCCGAAGGCATCCCGGCCTTCCAGTTCCACGGCGAAGTTGAGGCTCTTGTTGAGCACCCGGGGGAAGGGGTGGGAAGGGTCCAGGCCGATGGGGGTGAGCACCGGCATCACTTCGCGGAAGAAATAGTCCCGCACCCACTCGCGCTGGGCGTCGGTCCACCGGGTACGGCGCAGGAATTGCACGCCTTCCTTCTCCAAAGCCGGCAGCACGTCGGCGTTGAGCAGCTCGTACTGCTCATGCATCAGGCGGTGGGCTTCGGCGGAGACCTGGCGGTACACCTCCTGGGGCGTCTTGCCGTCGGTGGTGCGGGTGGAGGAGCCCAGCTTGAGCTGTTCCTTCAGGCCGGCGACACGAATCTCGAAAAATTCGTCCAGGTTGGAGGAGACGATGCACAGGTAGCGCAGCCGCTCCAGCAGCGGAATGGAGAGATTTTCCGCCTGGGCGAAGACGCGGCGGTTGAAGGCCAGCAGGCCCAGTTCCCGATTGATGAAATTTTCCGGCGGGAAGCGGCGGTAGATGTGGGAGCGATTGACGTTCATGGTGGCGAATGGTGAGGAGTCGGGCGTGGGAAGGGCCGGAGGGCAGATTCGATTGACGCCATTTTGTTACGTTAATGTTAAGGGAATATGAAGGGGTTCGGCCAGCCGGTGAAATACCCAGGTTGGCTCCTGTAGGGGCTTTCCCGCGCATCTGTCACAGGAACCCCATAGTTCGGGTGCTAGAATGATCCGTCTTGCCTAACCGGTTACCGGAATCGTTGTTGATGCGCTACGAATTGATTGCCGCCGTGGATCTGGGCTCCAACAGCTTCCGTCTCCAGGTGGGGCGGGTGGTGGATGACCAGATCTATCCTCTGGATGCCCTGAAGGAGCCCGTGCGGCTGGCCTCCGGCCTTTCTCCCGACAAGATCCTTGACCAGGCCGCTCAGGAGCGGGCCATTGCCGCCCTGCGGCTGTTCGGCGAGCGTCTGCGGGGTTTTGCCCCCGATGCGGTGCGGGCCGTGGCCACCAATACTCTGCGGGTGGCGAAGAACGCCCCGGAACTGATGCCCCGGCTCGAAGAGGCCCTGGGCTTCCCCATCGAAATCATTGCCGGCCGCGAAGAAGCACGCCTGATCTATATCGGCGCCGCCCACTCCCTGCCGCCGGCCGAGCACAAGCGCCTGGTCTTTGACATCGGCGGCGGTTCGACCGAATTTATCATCGGTCGACGCTTCGAGCCCCAGTTGCTCGAATCCCTCTACATGGGCTGCGTCAGCTACACGGTGCGCTTCTTTCCTGACGGCAAGGTGGACAAGAAGCGCCTGCGGGAAGCAGAAGTGGCGGCGGGCAAGGAATTGCAGCTCATCGCCCACGACTACCAGCGCCTGGGCTGGGACGAGGCGGTGGGTTCCTCCGGCACCGCCCGGGCCATCGCCGACGTGCTGGAACTCAACCAGCTGAACCCCGGCGGCGTCACCGGCATCACCCGGGAAGGCCTGGAGAAGCTGCGCAGCATCCTGCTCAAGGCCGGCTCTGCCGAGGCCATGCCTCTGGAAGGCCTGCGCAACGACCGTACGCCGGTGCTTTCCGGCGGCATTGCCATCATGTCGGCGATTTTCGAGACCCTGGGGCTGGAGCGCATTACCTACGGCGACGGCGCCTTGCGCCTGGGGGTGCTGTACGACCTGCTGGGCCGCTTCCACCACCACGACATGCGGGATGCCACGGTGGCCAGCTTCATGCGCCGCTACCAGGTGGATATCTGGCAGGCCCAGCGGGTGGAGCAGACCGCCCTGGAAATCTTCGGCCAGCTGAGCGGTAGCCGCCGGGGGGCGGAGGAGGGGGATTCCGACATCCACGCCCACTTCCTGCGCTGGGCGGCGAAGCTGCACGAAATCGGCATTTCCATCGCCCATAACGGCTACCACAAGCACGGCGCCTACATCCTCACCTTTGCCGACATGCCCGGCTTCTCCAAGAAGGACCAGGGGCGCCTGGCCCTGCTGGTGCTCGGTCACCGGGGCAAGCTGGACAAGGTGGCGGCCCTGCCCCGGGGGGATGTGAACTGGCTGCTGATTCTTTCCCTGCGGCTGGCGGTGCTTTTCCACCGCTCCCGCAGCGACCAGGGGCGGCCGCCCTACCGCATTGCCATGGGCGAGAAGGGCGTCAGCCTGGAGCTGCCGGCCGAATGGCTGGCTGCCAACCCCCTCACGGCGGCGGCCTTTGCCGATGAAAGCCTGGCCTGGCACCGGGTTGGCCTGGATTTTCGCCTCAAACGTATCAACCCGGCCAAGGCCGGAAAACAGGCGGCCTGACCTCCCATGGTGTCCGCGGGCCTGGAGATTCGGCAGGGCGCCGCTGGTCCGGTGGTGTGTCCCACCGGTGATTGGACCTTGGCCTCCTTTCCCCTGCCCCTGGATAACCTTGAGTCCCGCCTGCTGGCCCGGGTGCCGGCCGGCAGCTCTTGGGATCTATCTGCCCTGGGGCGGCTGGACAGCCTGGGGGCCCTGCTCCTGTGGCGGGCCTGGGGGCGCCGCTGGCCGGAGGGCCTGGCCCTGGAGGCGGAACACCGCCGGTCCCTGGAGCGGGTGGCAGCCCTGCCGCAAGCCCCGGTGGCCGCCGCACCCCGGCGGCCTTTCGAGGGCGTGGAATCCCTTGGCACCTTCGCCCTGAAGTTCGGCCACAACCTGCTTGGCCTGGTGGCCCTGCTCGGCCAGCTGGTGCTGGACCTGCTCTTCCTCATCCGCCATCCCCGTCATCTGCCCCTGGTGGAGTATTCCGCCACCCTCTACAAGAGTGGCGCCAAGGCCCTGCCGGTCACAGCCCTGGTGGGTTTTCTCATCGGGGTGGTGATGAGCTACCTCTCGGCCCTGCAGCTGAAGACCTTTGGCGCCGACATCTTCATCATCAACATCCTCGGCGTCAGCATCATCCGGGAGCTGGGGCCGGTGCTGGTGGCGGTGCTGGTGGCCGGGCGCTCCGGTTCGGCCATGACCGCCCAGATCGGCGTCATGCGGGTTACCGAGGAAATCGACGCCCTGGCCACCATGGGCATTTCCCGCACCCAGCGCCTGGTGCTGCCGAAGATCGCCGCCCTGACCACTGCCCTGCCGTTGCTGGTGGTGTGGACCTCCGCCGCCGGCATTCTCGGCGGCATGGTCTCGGCCCATTTGCAGCTCGGGCTTTCCTACGGCTTCTTCCTGGATCAACTGCCCAAGGTGGTGCCCCTGGCCAACCTGTGGATCGGTCTGGCCAAGGGCTGGATTTTTGGCCTGTTGATTTCCCTGGTGGCCTGCCACTTCGGGCTCCACGTCAAACCCAATACGGAAAGCCTGTCGGCCCGTACCACCGCCGCGGTGGTGACGGCCATCACTGCCGTCATCCTGGCCGATGCCCTGATTGCCATCGCCACCCGGGACATCGGGATGCCCAAATGAGCGTGCCGGTCATCGAAGCCCGGGGCCTGTGGAGCCGTTATGGTGACACGGTGATCCATAAAAATCTGGACCTGACGGTGCAGCGGGGCCAGATGGTGGGGCTGGTGGGCGGCTCCGGCAGCGGCAAGACTACCCTGCTGCGGGAGGTGGTGGGCCTGCTGCGTCCCTGGAAGGGGGCAGTGCATCTGTTCGGCGAGCCGCTCCATTCCGGCGACCCGGGCAAGGATCGGCACCTGCGCCAGCGTTTCGGCATGTTGTTCCAGCAGGGCGCCCTGTATTCGGCCCTCAGCGTTTTCGACAACGTGGCCTTCCCCCTGCGGGAGATGGGCATTCGGGACCTGGATCTGCTGCGGGACCTGGTGCATCTGAAACTGGCCATGGTGGAGCTGGAACCTCGCCACGGCGGCCTCAAGCCAGCCGAGCTGTCCGGCGGCATGGTCAAGCGCGTCGCCCTGGCCCGGGCCCTGGCCCTGGAGCCGGAGCTGCTGATCCTTGATGAACCCACCGCAGGCCTGGACCCGGATCGTAGCGATGGCTTCGTTCGCCTGATCCGGGAACTGCAGAGCGAGCTGGGTTTTACCGTGATCATGGTGACCCACGACCTGCCGACCCTGCTGGGCCTGTCCACCCACATCGCCGCCCTGGCGGACCAGCGCATCGTCGCTTTCGGTCCGCCGGAGGCGGTGCGGCAGGTGGACCACCCCTTCATCCGCAATTTTTTCGGTGCCGGCCGTAGCGCCGCCGATTCACCCTAGGAGCTTCGGGAATCCCATGGAAAACCGCGCCCACGCCCTTGCTGCCGGAGTCTTCACCCTGCTCCTGGTGGCTGCCGCCCTGTTCGCCGTCTGGTGGTTCGGCGGCAAGCATGAACTGACCCGGGACTACCTGGTGGTCACCCAGGGCAACGTCACCGGCCTCAATGTCCAGGCCCAGGTGCGCTACCGGGGTATCCGGGTCGGCCGGGTGGAGGAAATCCACCTGGACAAGGCCCGGCCTGACGACATCCTGATCCGCATCAGCATTCTTGACGAGGTGCCGGTGAACCGCAGCACCATCGCCATCCTCAACTACCAGGGTGTCACCGGCCTGGCCCAGGTGCAGCTGGAGGAGCGCGGTGACGACGAGCGACCCCTGGATACCCCGAAGGATCAGTTGCCGCGCATTCCCATGCAGCCCTCCCTGATCCAGGAGCTTTCCGACGCTGGTGCCGATACCCTGCGCCAGGCCCGGGATCTGCTGACTTCCGCCAACAAGCTGCTGGGGGACGACAACCAGCGCCGCATCGGCAATACCCTCGCCAACCTGGAGGAGGTTTCCACCGGCCTCAAGCCCGCCGCCCGGGAGCTGGGGCCGACCCTGGCCCAGCTGCGCAAGGCCCTCTCCGAAGACAACGTGAAACGCCTTTCCGCCACCCTGGAAGGCGGCGCCGAAGCCACTCGGGAGGCCAAGGAATTGCTGGCCGGCCTGCGCCGCCTGTCCGAGCGCCTGGAACACGCCGGTGCCGGGGAGGGCGGCCCCGGGTTGCTGTCGCCGCGCTGGGGCGAACTGGCCACCGATGTGGCGGCCAGCACCCGGCAACTGAACCGGGTGCTCGAACAGGTGGAGCGGGAACCCCAGAGTCTTATCTTCGGTGCGCCCGCCCCCGCTCCCGGCCCGGGAGAGCCGGGCTTCATTCCCCGTTCCGGGAGGTCCCAATAATGACTTCGTCCCAACCGTCTTCCCTGGTGCGCGCCTGCCGCGGCCTGAAAGTCCTGGCCGCCCTGGGGCTGGCCGCCAGCCTGCNGGTGGCCGCCAGGCCCCGCCGATGAGCGTCCACGACTTCGGCCCCGCTCCCCTGGCGGCGGCCGGCCCGGCCGTCAATGTGGAAGTGCGCCTGTCGCCCTGGCTCGACAGCACTGCCGTGCATTACCGGCTGGCCTACGAAGATGCCACCCGCCTGGGGGCTTACAGCCAGAGCCGCTGGGCGGCCCCGGCCGGACAGCTGCTTGGCCAGCGCCTGCGGCAGCAGGTGGGGCGCGGCGGCGGGGGCTGCCTGCTCCGCCTGGAGGTGGAGGAATTTGCCCAGGTCTTTGACGCTCCGGCGACCAGTCGCGGCGTGTTGCAGGGCCGCATGACATTGTGGGACAAACAGCGCAAACTCCTTGCTGAGCGTTCCTTTAGCGCTGAAAAGCCCGCCCAGAGCGCCGATGCGCGGGGTGGGGTGGCAGCGCTGATCGAGGCGGCCGATGCCTCTGGCAAGGAGGCAGTGTTGTGGTTGTCCGGTCTGGAGCGGGAGAACAGGCTCCCGGCCTGCCGTTGAGGCGGGTCCGCTCGGTGATTTCAACTAAAACTCAATCACAAGAGGGATGTTCATGGCAGATAACAATATCTACAAGCAGGGTCTGGAAAAAAATACGGCCAACTATGTGCCGCTGTCGCCGCTGACTTTCATTGCCCGTTCCGCCTATATCTATCCGGACCGGGTTTCCGTCATCCATGGCCAGCGCCGCTACACCTGGCTGGAGACCTTCAACCGCGCCAAGCGCCTGGCCTCCGCCCTGGAAGCCCGGGGCATCAAGGAAGGCGAAACCGTCGCTGTGATGCTCAACAACACGCCGGAAATGTACGAATGCCACTTCGGCGTGCCCGTCACCGGTGCTGTACTCAATACCCTGAATACCCGCCTCGACCCCGAGGCTGTGGCCTTCATGCTGAACCACGGCGAGGCCAAGATCCTGATCACCGACAAGGAGTATTCCCATATCGTCGGGCCGGCCCTGGAAAAACTGGGCCGCAGCATCGTCGTCATCGACGTGAACGACAGCGAATACACCGGCCCCGGCGACCTGCTGGGCGAGAAGGACTACGAGGCCCTGCTGGCCGAAGGCACCCCCGATTACGAGTGGAAGGGCCCCCAGGACGAGTGGGACGCCATCTCCCTCAACTACACCTCCGGCACCACCGGCAATCCCAAGGGCGTGGTTTATCACCATCGCGGCGCCTACCTCAATGCCATGTCCAACATCGTCTCCTGGGGCATGCAGCCCCATTCGGTGTATCTGTGGACCCTGCCCATGTTCCACTGCAACGGCTGGTGCTTCCCCTGGACCATGGCGGCCAACGCCGGCACCAACGTTTGTCTGCGCCGCGTTGATCCCAAGCTGATTCTGCAGTCCATCCGCGAAAACAAGGTCACCCACTACTGCGGCGCCCCCATCGTCCATTCCATGCTGGCCAATGCGCCCGCCGAATGGCGTGAAGGCATCAACCACGGCGTGGCCGGCCTGATTGCCGCTGCTCCGCCACCCGCCGCCGTTATCGAAGGCATGGCCAAGATCGGCTTCAAGATCACCCACGTCTATGGCCTGACCGAAACCTACGGCCCGGCTTCGGTTTGCGCCCAGCATCCGGAGTGGAATGATCTGCCGGTGGGCGAGCAGGTGAACCTGAACGGCCGCCAGGGCGTGCGCTACCACGCCCAGGAAGCCATCACCGTGCTCGACCCGGCCACCATGGAGGCGGTGCCCTGGGACAACGAGACCATGGGCGAGATCATGTTCCGCGGCAACCTGGTGATGAAGGGCTACCTGAAGAACCCCAAGGCCACCGAGGAATCCTTCGCCGGCGGCTACTACCACACCGGCGACCTGGCGGTGATGCAGGCCGACGGCTATGTGAAGATCAAGGACCGCTCCAAGGACGTGATCATCTCCGGTGGCGAGAATATTTCCTCCATCGAGGTGGAAGATACTCTTTACAAGCACCCGGCGGTGATGGCCGTGGCCGTGGTGGCCACCCCCGATCCGAAGTGGGGCGAGGTGCCGGCAGCCTTCATCGAACTGCGGGATGGCGCCAGCGTCACCGAAGTGGAAATCATCGAGTTCTGCCGCGAACACATGGCCCGCTTCAAGGTGCCCAAGAAGGTGATCTTCGGGCCCCTGCCCAAGACCTCCACCGGCAAGATCCAGAAGTTCGTGCTGCGGGAACAGGCCAAGTCCTCCGCCGCCATCGAGTAACTTTGCTGCATCCATAACCACGCCGGGGGCAGACAGCACAGCCCCCGGCTTTTTTCTGTAGGAGACAAGAAAATGACGCAACAAGAACCCATCCTGCTGCGGGAAGACCGGGCCGACGGCCGTACCACCCTGGTCCTCAACCGCCCTGCCCAGTTCAATTCCCTTTCCAACGCCATGCTGGAAGCCCTGTTGGCAGAGCTGAAGGCCATCGCGGCTGACAAGCGTGTCCGCACCGTGGTGATCCAGGGCGCCGGCAAGGCCTTCTGTGCCGGCCACGACCTCAAGGAGATGCGCAGCAACCACGACAAGGCCTTCATGCAGGCCCTGTTCAAGCTGTGCGCCAAGGTCATGCTGGCCATCCAGGAGATGCCCCAGCCGGTCATCGCCCGTATCCACGGTATTGCCACTGCCGCCGGCTGCCAGCTGGTCTCCATGTGCGACCTGGCCGTGGCCGCCGATGTGGCCAAGTTCGCTGTCTCCGGCATTAACGTGGGCCTCTTCTGTTCCACCCCGGCGGTCGGTTTGTCCCGCAACATGGGCCGCAAGGAAGCCCTGGAAATGCTGCTCACCGGCGAGTTCATCGACGCCGAGGAGGCCAAGGCCCGGGGGCTGGTGAACCGGGTGGTGCCTCTTGGCGATCTGGACGAGTCGGTGGAAGCCCTGGTGCAGTCCATCCTGGCCAAGAGCCCGGTGGCCGTGGCTACCGGCAAGCAGATGTTCTACAAGCAGCTGGAAATGGGCATCGAGGCCGCTTACCAGTATGCCGGCGAGGTCATGGCCTGCAACATGATGGCCGGGGATGCCGCCGAGGGCATCGACGCCTTCATCGAGAAGCGCAAGCCGGTCTGGCAGGCTGCCTGAAGCCAGTCTCTAGCCTCCCTCAAGAAAGCGGCCCGTCAGGGCCGTTTTTCTTTGGTACGGGGACAGGGATATGAGCAAGGGAGGACAAGGGAAGGAGGGCTCGACCCGCAAAGGCGGAAGGCCTATGATCCGCTCCTTGCTTCTTGGGCTTCCCCTTTGCCGGGAACTGTCCTGTAGCTCCCGCATCGTTCCACTCACCGTCCCCCAACGCTCCCATGCCTTACCTGCTTGTCGTCAATCTGCTCTGGGCCTTTTCCTTCAGCCTGATCGGGGAATATCTGGCCGGGCGGGTGGATAGCGATTTTGCCGTGCTGATCCGGGTGGCCATTGCCGCCCTGGTTTTTCTGCCCTTCACCCGCTGGCGGGGCCTGCCTGGCCGGCTGGTTGCAGGCTTCTGGCTGGCCGGCGCCTTGCAGTTCGGCATTACCTATCTTTGCCTGTACCGCAGCTTTGCCGTGCTGACGGTCCCGGAAGTGCTGCTCTTTACCGTACTGACGCCGATCTACGTCACCCTGCTGGACGATGCCCTGGTGCGGCGCTTCAATCCCTGGGCCCTGGCCGCGGCACTGGTGGCTGTAGGGGGCGGCATCCTGATCCGTTTCCAGCCGGTGGAAGGGGAATACCTGATGGGCTTCCTGCTGCTGCAACTGGCCAATGCCACCTTCGCCGCCGGCCAGGTGCTTTGCCGCCACCTGTTGCTGCGCCATCCGGTGGACTTGCCCCTTTACCGCTTCTTCGGCCACTTCTTTCTCGGCGCCCTGGTGCTGGCCCTGCCGTCCTTCCTGATTTTCGGCAACCCGGCCCGGCTGCCGGCCACGGCCGTGCAATGGGGCGTGCTGCTGTGGATGGGCCTGTTTGCCACGGCCCTCGGCATGTTCTGGTGGGTCAAGGGGAGCACACGGGTGGATGGCGGCACCCTGGCGGTGATGAATGAACTCCACGTACCGCTGGGGCTGCTGGTGAATCTGCTGATCTGGAACCGGGATGCGGACCTGGGCCGAATGGCCCTGGGGGCCGCGGTGATCCTGATCTCCCTTGGCTTGAACCGTGTCGGGAGATGTCAGCAGGTGGCAGAGGGGAGTGGCGTCCAGGCGGAAGCGGGCGCCACCCGTCACGGCTAGAGGGCGGCTTCTTCGCCCGCGTCCTGCGCCGGCAACAGCACTTCCCGGCGAGAGAGCCGGGCGCGGTTGTGCTTCAGGTAGGAGAGCAGGTCCTGGCCCGAGGCGGCCAGCCCCAGTTCGGGAAAGCCTTCTGTCAGGGAAAAGAAGGAAATGTCCCGCTCGACGATTTCAAGACCGCTGCGAGACGTGACCTCAATGATTTCCTGAAGCTTTTCGGAAAACACGTTGCTGCTGGGGGCCGAAGGAACGAGGATCCAGAAATCCACCCCTTGCCGTGCCACCAGATCGGTTTTGCGCAGGCTGGCCCGCAGGGTGTCGAGCACTTCGTGAAGCTTGAGGGAGGCTTCCTGGGCACCATAGTTCTCACCGAGGATGCGCGGATTGCCGAAATTGATATGAACCAAGTGGTATTCGGCGGCATGACCGTAGCGGGCAGAAACTTCCAGCAGCCATTCCAGGGTGAACAGGAATTTGCCGAACAGTTCGTTGTCTTCGTGCAACATCTTGATCTCCTTCAGGGAGCTTCTACGCCGCCGCCCGGGGGAGGGGTCCGGCAATCTTTTTGCGGGAAGTGTCTGGTCCGGCCGATGTCGTTGCTTATGCCGTTGCGTTGTCCCACCGTTGGTTCAACTGTACCCACTGTAGGACACTCGCGCCAGCTTTACGACCGGTAGCGAAGCAGGCAGTGAGCAGATAGCCGCCGGTGGGGGCTTCCCAGTCCAGCATTTCTCCGGCGCAGAACACTCCGGGGCGGCTCTGCAGCATCAGGCCTTCATCCAGCCCGTTCAGGCAGACGCCGCCAGCGCTGCTGATGGCTTCGTCCAGGGGACGGGGGCGTTGTAGCACCAGGGGCAGGGCCTTGATCGCATCGGCCAGCCGTTCCGCGTCCTGGAAGGCCTCCTTGTCCAGGCACTCCCGCAGCAGTCCCATTTTGACCCCCTTCAACCCCAGGCGGCTTTGCAGGTGGCTGGAGAGGGAGCGGGAGCCCCGGGGACGGCGTACTTCGGCCAGCACCTGGGCCGCATCGTGGGCGGGCAGCAGATCGAGGAGAAGGTGCCCTTGGCCCTCCCGCTGGCATTGTTCCCGCAGCGGAGCCGAGAGGGCGTAGATGAGGCCCCCTTCGATGCCGTCAGCCGTAATGACGAATTCTCCCTGGCGACGCCACTCGTTGCCATCCGGTCCGCTACAGCTGGCCACTACCGGCTTGACCGGCTGGCCGGCGAAATGTTCGCGGAAATAGGGACTCCAGTCGCAGTCGAAGCCGCAGTTGGCCGGCTGCAGGTGGGCCACTGCCACGCCGGCCCGGCTGAGGGATTCCACCCAGGCGCCATCGGACCCCAGACGGGCCCAGCTGCCGCCGCCCAGGGCCAGCAGGGTGGCAGCGGGGGTGATGCAGCATTCGCCGTCCGGGGTGGCAAAGCGCAGGGCACCGCTCTCCGTCCAGCCCAGCCAGCGATGGCGTACGCGGAATTCGACGCCAGCCTGGCGCAGGCGGTGCAGCCAGGCACGCAGCAGGGGCGCAGCCTTCATCTCCCGGGGAAAGACCCGGCCCGAGGTGCCGACAAAAGTTTCGATGCCCAGGCCGTGGATCCAGGCCCGTAGCTGTTCCGGCCCGAATTCCTGCAGCAGGGGCGTGAGCCACTCCCGGGCGGTGCCGTAGCGCCCGAGAAAGCTGTCCAGGGCTTCGGCGTGGGTGATGTTCATGCCGCCCTTGCCCGCCATGAGGAACTTGCGGCCTACGGAAGGCATGGCGTCATAGACGGTGACCCGCACGCCGCCGGCCGCCAGCACTTCTGCTGCCATGAGCCCTGCCGGGCCGCCGCCGATGATGGCGACGGCGGGCGTATTCCCGGGCTGGGGATTGGGGAAAGGAGTAGGGGGCATGGACATGGAGCGGCTCGGCAGGCGGGGAATGGCCGCCATTCTAGGGCCGGGCCGGGCCCGGGCCAAGGGCTGTGCTGCCGAGACGCAGGGGAGCCATCCTGCGGGCGTGGGTGCTTGTCAGCCGGCACGCAGCGGGTTGGCCTGCTGCCCAAGGCGGGCGCGGGTGGTCAGGGGCGGCGGGGCCTTGGTATAGTCGCGGGCTTATGCTTGCTTACATCCTTCGTCGCCTGGCCTATGCCATCCCCATTCTGATCGGGGTTAACCTGCTGACTTTTGCCCTGTTCTTCGTGGTGAACACCCCGGACGACATGGCGCGCATGCAGTTGGGGGTGAAGCGGGTGACGCCGGAAGCCATCACCAAGTGGAAGGCAGAGCGGGGCTACGATGCCCCCCTGTTCTGGAACGGCGAGGCCCCAGGGCTGGCCAAGGCGACCCGGACCATTTTCTTTACCAAGTCGGCCAAGCTCTTCGTCGGGGATTTTGGCGCCGCGGAAGATGGGCGGGACATCGCCAACGAGATCAAGACGCGCATGGGGCCGTCCCTGGCCATCGCTATCCCCACCTTCATCCTGGGTTTGCTGGTGACCGTGACTGTGGCCCTGATGCTGGCGTTCTTCCGTGCCACGGCGCTGGATTTATGGGGCGTGGTGACCTGCGTCGTGCTGATGTCCATTTCCAGCCTGTTCTACATCATCGGCGGCCAGTGGCTGATCGCCAAGGTCTGGCGGTTGGTGCCCATTTCCGGCTATGCGGAAGGGCTGGAGGGTTGGAAATTCCTCATCCTCCCGGTGGCTATCGGCGTGGTGGCCGGCATCGGCAGCAGTGCCCGCTGGTATCGCACCATCTTTCTCGAGGAAATGGGCAAGGATTACGTGCGCACCGCCCGGGCCAAGGGCCTGGCCGAAGGCGTGGTGATGTTCCGCCATGTGCTGCGCAATGCCCTGATCCCCATCCTCACCGGGGTGGTCGTGGTGATTCCCCTGCTGTTCATGGGCTCCCTGCTCACCGAATCCTTCTTTGGCATTCCCGGCCTGGGCAGTTACACCATCGACGCCATCAATGCCCAGGACTTCGCCGTAGTCCGTTCCATGGTCTTCATCGGCTCGGTGCTGTACATCGCCGGGCTGATCCTGACGGACATTTCCTACACCCTGGTGGATCCCCGGATTCGTTTTGACTGACATGGCCTTTCTCCCCGTTCTCCTCTGGTCTGATCTGCTTGTCTGGCTGCTGGTGGCCGGCCTGGGCCTGGCCGCCTGGGGCGTGGCCCGCACCCCGCCCCTGCGGGCCGCCTGGGGCCGGGTGCTGCATCGCCGTACCGGCATGGCGGCGCTGGTGGTGCTGGCGGTGTTTGTCCTCATCGGCCTAGCCGATTCCCTGCACTACCGCCCCCGTCTGGCTGACACGCCCAGTCCCGCCGAGGCGAAAGCAGCGGCAGGCAAGCCGGTCTACGGGGTGGAAGTCTTTTCCTTACTGGATGTTCTGCTGACGCCCCTGCGCACCCAGATGGAGAAGACCTATTCTGCGCCCCTGGCCACCCGGGCCTACGCCAAGGAAATGCAGGAGGTGCGCCAGCCCGACGGCTCCCTGGTCCAGCAGCGGGATTTCCCTCGCCTGCGCCACGGCGGCAAGCATCTGGGAGACAACGAGGCCGGCCGCGACGATGATGTGTTGCGCCGGGTCCTGGCGGGGGCTGGATGCGCGCTCCTGGCCTGGTGGGGGCTGGCGGAGATCCTGGTGGATCTGCTGGCCCGTGCTCGGGGCTGCTCCCGCCGGGAAGCCTGGCATGAGCTGTGGCATCGCCCCCCTACCAGCGCTGCGCCTGCCTGGGATGCCCTGCTGCTGGCGCTGGGGGGGCTGCTGCTCCTGGTGGTGCCCCTGCTGGCTCTGGTGCCGGAATATCACGTGCTGGGCACCGACAAGGTGGGCCAGGATGTGCTCTACCAGATCCTCAAAAGCATCCGCACGGCCCTGGTGATCGGCCTGGTCACCACCCTGGTGACTCTGCCCGTGGGGGTGTTGCTGGGCATCGCCGCCGGCTATTTCCGTGGCTGGGTGGATGACCTGATCCAATACCTCTACACCACCCTCAGCTCCATTCCCGGTGTGCTGCTCATTGCTGCCGCTGTACTGATGATGCAGGTGGTCATCGACACCCACCCCCACTGGTTTGATACTGCCGCCGAGCGGGCCGACCTGCGCCTGCTGGCCCTCTGCTTCATTCTCGGCATGACCAGCTGGACCGGCCTGGCCCGCCTGCTGCGGGGCGAAACCCTGAAACTTGCCCAACTGGAGTACATCCAGGCGGCCCAGGCTTTCGGCGTTTCCTCCTGGCGTATCCTGCTGCGCCACATCCTGCCCAACGTCATGCACATCGTGCTGATCGCCCTGGTCATGGATTTCTCCGGCCTGGTGCTGGCCGAGGCCGTGCTTTCCTACGTGGGCATCGGTGTCGATCCGACCATGATCAGCTTCGGCACCATGATCAACAACGCCCGCCTGGAGCTGGCCCGGGAACCCATGGTGTGGTGGTCCCTGGCGGCGGCATTCTTTTTCATGGTCGTCCTCGTCCTCGCTGCCAACCTGCTGGCAGATGTGGTGCGGGACGCATTCGATCCGAGGGCCGCCTGATGTCCGATCTGCTTTCCGTGCGTGGCCTCAAGGCCGGCTTCCTGGCCGGCGGCCGGGTGCTGACCGCCGTGGATGGAGTCTCCTTCACCGTGGCGCCCGGCGAAACCTTCGCACTACTGGGGGAATCCGGCTGCGGCAAGTCTGCCACGGCCCTGGCCCTGCTGCGCCTTTTGCCCGATGCCGGGCGCATCCTGGCCGGCGAAGTCTGGCTGGAGGGCGAGGAGGTGCTGGGCCTGCCGGAATCCGCCATGCGCGACCGCCGGGGCAGTGCCGCTGCCATGATCTTCCAGGAGCCGGCCACCAGCCTCAATCCGGTGCTTACCGTCGGGCGCCAGATCGGCGAATCCCTGGCGCGGCACCGCGGCCTCCAGGGCGAAGCTGCCCGTCAGGAGGCCCTGGCCCTGCTGGCCGCCGTGGGCATTGCCGACCCGGCCCGGCGCCTGGAGGAATACCCCTTTCAGCTGTCCGGCGGCATGAAGCAGCGGGTGATGATCGCCATTGCCTTGGCGGGGGAGCCCCGGCTGCTCATCGCCGACGAACCGACCACGGCCCTGGATGTGACCATCCAGGCCCAGATTCTCGATCTGCTGGCCAAGCTTCAGACCGAGCGGGCCATGGGGATGTTGCTCATCACCCATGACCTGGGCGTGGTGGCCCGCAGCGCCCACCGGGTGGGGGTGATGTACGCCGGCGAGATTGTCGAAATGGCCGATCGCCAGTCTTTCTTCGGCTGCCCCCGCCATCCGTATACGCAAAAGCTCTTTGCTGCCCTGCCGGACCTGGGCCAGCGGGGTGGCCAACTGGCCACCATTCCCGGCCAGGTGCCCGGGCTGGCGGCCATGCCGGCTGGTTGTCGTTTTGCCCCGCGTTGCCCGGTGGCCATGGATCGTTGCCGGGAGCAAAGCCCGGACTGGACGGAGCTGGCCCGCGGCCACCGGGTGCGCTGCCATTGGGTGGCCGGGCAGGTGGAATCCGTTGCGGCCGAGGCAGCGCTTTCCGTTGCCGACGCAACGCCGGCTGTGTCGCCCACCGTGCCGGCACTTTCCGGTGGTGGCCAGACTCGGGCTGCGCCGCTGTTGCAGGTTAGCGACCTGAAAGTACATTTCCCCATCCGCAAGGGGCTGCTCAAGCGCACCGTTGGCCATGTCAAGGCGGTGGACGGCGTTTCCCTGGAGTTGCAGCGGGGCCGCACCCTGGCCCTAGTCGGGGAGTCTGGCTGCGGCAAGACCACGGCAGGCAAGGCTCTGTTGCGCTTGCTGCCGGCCACGGGGTCCGTGCAGCTGGAAGGCAAGGAGCTGCTCCCGCTTTCCATTGGGGAATTGAAGCCCCTGCGCCGGCGGATGCAAATGGTCTTCCAGGACCCATTTGCCTCCCTCAATCCACGCCTTACCGTGGGAGAAATCCTGGAGGAGGGGGTACGGGCCTTGCAGGTCGGCACCCCCGGCCAGGAGCGCCGCCAGGCCCTGGAGGCGCTCCTGGCCTCTGTTGGCCTGCCGCCGGAGGCCCTGGGCCGTTACCCCCATGAATTTTCCGGCGGCCAGCGCCAGCGCATCGCCATTGCTCGGGCCCTGGCGGTGCAGCCGGAACTGCTGATCTGCGACGAGCCCACCTCGGCCCTGGATGTCTCGGTACAGGCCCAGATTCTCAACCTGTTGCGGCAATTGCAGGACAGCCTGGGTCTGGCCTATCTCTTCATCACCCACAACTTTGCCGTGGTGGAATACCTGGCCCATGAGGTGGCAGTGATGTACCTGGGCCGCATCGTCGAGCAGGGGCCGGTGGCCCAGGTGCTGGAGCGGCCCTGCCACCCCTATACCCGGGCGCTCCTGTCGGCGGTGCCGGAGCCGCGCCTGGAAGGTCAGCGGGAGATGATCCGCCTGCCCGGGGAAACGCCTTCACCGGCCCGGCCGCCGGCCGGTTGCCATTTCCATCCCCGCTGCGCCCAGGCCATGGACGTGTGCCGGCAGGCTTATCCGCCCCTGAGCCATCCTGAGAGCGGCGTTCAGGTCCGTTGCCATCTGTATCCGCCGGAGTAAGGTGGGGCTTCCTCCCTCGGTAAGGGCGGTTGGGGAAAATGAAAAACGCGCCGTCAGGCGCGTTTTTCATTGGCTAGAGCTGTGTCTATTATCGTGAGGACTTGGATTTTCCGCTCAGTTTTCCGGTATCCGACGCAGGTAGAACGCGATGGCAATCACTAGGGTCACACAGCCCAGCAGGGTTACCACGACTCCCGGCCAGCCGCCGTGGATCCACGGCCAGCCGGCGGCACTACCGATGACGCTGCCGCCCAGGTAGTAGCTGGACAGATACAGGGCGGAAACCAGCCCCCGGCGTGGCCCGGCCCGGCGCCCGACCCAGCCGCTGGCAACGGCATGGACGGCAAAATAACCGAAGGTGAAGATTGCCAGCCCGAGGATGATGACAGCCAACTGGGAGGCCAGGGTGATGCCGATGCCCAGGGCCATGCACAGGCTCATGACGAGGACGATGGTGTGGCGGCCCAGGCAGTCCACCAGATGGCCGGCCAGGGCCGAGGAGGCGCTGCCTACCGCATAGAGTAGGAAAATGGCGCCGATGGCCGCCGGACCCAGGTGATAGGGGGCGAGGCTGAGGCGGAAACCCAGATAATTGTAGAGGCCGACGAAGGACCCCATGATGAGGAAGGCTGTGACGAACAGCCAGGGCAGGCCGGGGTCCTTGTAGATGCGCCCGACGTCGGCCAGTAGCAGGCGGGGGGCCAGGGAGCGGGCCTTGAAATGCCGAGCTGGCGGCAGCAGGCGCCAGAACAGCCCGGCCGCGGCAAAGCCTAGCAGGCCCAGGGCGGCCAGGCCGTAGCGCCAGTCCAGCCAGCCTGTGACCAGGGCGGCAAGAAAACGCCCCGACATGCCGCCCAGGGCATTGGCGGCGATATACAAGCCCATGGCCCGACCCCGGGCATTGGGGGCAAATTCTTCCCCCAGATAGGCCATGGCAGCGGCGGGAACGCCAGCGATGCAGGCTCCCAGCAGGGCCCGGCAACAAACCAGGAGGAAGAAATTGGGGGCCAGGGCCGAGGCGCAAGCGAACAAGGCGGCACCGGCCAGCCCCCAGCGCATCAGTCTTTCCCGGCCGTAGCGGTCGGCAATGAGACTGAGCGGAATCAACAGCAGTGCCATGGCCAGGGTGCCGGCAGCAACGCTGAAGCTGGCCGTGGCGGGGGAAATGCCGAACTCGTGAGTCAGCTGGGGCAGCACCGGCTGGGTACCGTAGAGCAGGGAGAAGCAGGTGAAGCCGCCGGTGGCGAGAGCCAGGTTGGCCCGCCGGAAGTCGGCGCTGCCGGCCTCGAGGCCGACGGGGGATGATTCAGCAGATGACATGGAGCAATAGGTGTGGGGAACAGGCGCCATCGGCAGATGTGAGCGCCCTGCCGGCGGCAAACCTGGCGCCATGCGGCGGCCAGGTAGCGATGGGAGTCATTTTAGGGCAGGGCGGTTCCCGGCCGGGGCAGGGATATCCGAACTTGAGAGATGGTGCGGGGCAGTGTAGGTGGCCCGCGGTTTTACCTTGCCGCCTTGGTCAAGCCCGGGATGTTGGGGTTGATGTGGGCCGTGATGTGGCCTGTGACGCGGGCAGCCAGGGTTGGGTTGTGGGATATGTCGGTACCAGTGAGACCGACCTGTTTCAGGAGGGTCTATTGTCCGTCCGAAAAAGAAAAACGCGCCCGAAGGCGCGTTTGGTTCAGCCGGGAATGACGCTGCTTCAGTCGTTGCGGGCCAGTTGGATGGTCAGGGTCTGCCCAGGCTTCAGGTCGCCGGGGGCCACCTTGTTCCAGCGGCGCAGATCGTCTGCCTCGACCTTGAACTTGCGGGCGATGCCGGCCAGGGTGTCACCCTTGCGGATGGTGTAGCGGGCCACCTTGGCTTTGGCAGGGCCCTTGGCGGGCTGGGCCTTGTCGGCCTTGGCCAGTTTGTCCGTCTTGCCGGCCTTGTCGGCTTTTTCGTCCTTGCCCAGCTTAAGGGTCTTGCCTTCCAGGGTGGCACTGACGCGGCTGTTGCCGGCAGCCGATGCGGCGATGGAGGCTGCCGGAGCCGCCACCGTGAGCTTGGTGCCGGGCGCCATGCCACGACCCAGCTTGTTCCATCGCTTCAGGTCATCGACGGAAACGTCGTGGCGGCGGGCGATGGAATAGAGGGTGTCACCCTTCTTGACGATGTAGGCCTTGGCGGCGGCAGTGCGCCCGTCATTGCGGGGAGCGACCGGTTCCGGGGTTGCGGTGGGCGGAGTGAAGGCGCTGGCGATGGCCGGCTCGGCGCCATCCCGGGCGGGAATGAGCAGGGTGGTGCCGGGACCGATCTTGGCCTTGGGGGGCAGCCCGTTCACCGTCTTCAGGTGGGCCACGGAAACGCCCAGGCGGGCGGCCACCTTGTCCAGCTTGTCCCCGGCCTTGAGGGTGTAGGAGGTCCAGGAGGAAAGGGGGGCGTCGTTGTTTTCCAGATTGAGGCGGAAGCGCTCGACCTTTTCCGCCGGCAGCACCAGGGGTGTATCAGCCTTGATGATGGGGCGGTTGTGGGCCGGGTTGAGGGCGACGAATTCATCCACGGGCATTTCCGCCAGCTTGGCTGCTACCTTCACATCCATGTCCGCCGGCTTGGGGATGGCGGCAAAGTAGGGCTGGTTGGGAATCTGGGGCAGATCCAGCTGGGCCAGCAGACGGGGGTTGGCGAGGATGTTCTTCAAGGCCTGCAGCTTGGGCACGTAGTTGCGCGTTTCTGCCGGCATGGTCAGGTTTTCGTAATCCGTCGGCAGGCCCTTGGCCCGGTTCTTGGCGATGGCCCGGCCGACGGCACCTTCGCCCCAGTTGTAGGAGGCCAGGGCCAGTTGCCAGTCACCATGCATGTCGTAGATGGTTTGCAGGTAGTCCAGAGCCGCCGAGGTGGAGGCAATGATGTCGCGGCGCTCATCCACCCACCAGTTTTGCTCCAGCTTGAAGTTCTTGCCGGTGGAGGGAATGAACTGCCACAGGCCGGAAGCATGGCTGCGGGAATAAGCCATGGGGTTGTAGGCGCTTTCCACCATGGGCAGCAGGGCCAGTTCCATGGGCATGCCGCGCTTTTCGATAGCTTCGACAATGTGGAACATGTAGCGACGGCTGCGCTCCACCATGCGGCGGACGTAATCCGGCCGGTTCATGTACCACTGCTGGTGGGTCAGCACCAGGTCGTTGTTGAGGTTGGGCATGCCGAAACCATTGCGGATGCGCTCCCACAGGTTGTCCGTGGGGGCGGTGAGGTCAATGGTGCGGGGGAGTTGGGGGATAGGCTTGATCTCTTCTACCGGCAGGGTGCCATCGTCTGCGATTGCCGCCGTATCCGTCGTCATGGGCAGTTCTGCACGGGCTGGGGCCACGGTTTGCAGACTGGGGGCGAAGGAGAGGGTGAGGGGCAGATCGTTGGCCTGGACGGCGGTGGCCGTGGTGGCGAGGAGGGCGGTACCGCTCAGGGTGAGGAGGCGGTGGCCGAGTTGCCGGAAGAAATCGAGGGTGCAGCCTAGCGTGTCGTCGAGCGTCATGGATTCTCTTTGTCTGCTGTTCGCCGCCGGAGCGGGAGAAATCCCGGCAATGGGCCTTTGGCAAAGGCGGTGCCGGGCACGCTGTTTCAGGATGACCGAATCGGGGGATTATACCCCATGGCCGAGAAGGGGTTTTCCTTCGACCAGGGGGCAAAATGTAAAAACGCCATGGGGTTGGCGCAGGGACGGGGCTGGTGGTGGATGGATGCCGGAGGGGTTCAGGCGCCGGCAGACAGGCGCTGCCAGAGGGCATCCAGGGCGGCTGCGGCGCCGAGCTTCAGCTGGAAATCCACATAAGGACTAACCGGTGTGTCACCGGGGTTGATTTCCACCGTGGTGATTCCCTGGCTTCTGGCCCAGAGCACCGGTTCCGCAATGTAGGGGAAGAGGCTGGAGGTGCCGATGGAAAACACCATGTCGGGGCCGGCATCCAGGGTGTCGATCAGCCGGTCCAGGGCTTCCTGCGGCAGGGATTCGCCAAACAGCACGACCCGGGGGCGAACCAGGGCGAAGCAGCGGGGGCAGGAAGGCGGCATGGCCAGGGTGTCGAAATCCTCCACCTCTGCCTCGTAGCTGCAACGGGTGCAGTGCAGATGGTGTAGGCGTCCGTGGATTTCGATGACATCCGCCGAACCTGCCTGATGATGCAGGCCATCGATGTTCTGGGTGAATACAGTGATGGAGCGGTCTGCCTGCTCAAGCTCGGCAATCACCTGATGGGCGCGGTTGGGGCCGGCCCCCCGGCAGGTGTGCTCGATTTGTTGCAGATACTTCCAGGTGATTTCGGGGTGCTGTTGCAGCATGGCGCCGGACAAGGCGTCTTCGATGGTGTATCCCTCGGCCGTCAATTCCTCTTCGTACAGGCCGCCGATACCGCGATAGGTAGGCAGGCCGGAATCCGCAGAGATACCGGCGCCGGTGATGAACAGGATACGGCGTGCCCCGGCGAGGCGTGCGGCGATGTCATCCAGCATGGAAGCTTCGGTCATGGCGGATTCCTGGAATGAAGGAAAATAGGGCGTGGAAATGAAAAAACCGGCACAAGGCCGGTTTTTTCATATTTGTTGGCGGAGCGGACGGGACTCGAACCCGCGACCCCCGGCGTGACAGGCCGGTATTCTAACCAACTGAACTACCGCTCCG
>NZ_BFBP01000010.1:82811-274212 GCF_003112695.1 Azospira sp. I13 | reverse complement strand
ACCGTGAAGCTGATCGCCCCGATCGCCATGGAAGAAGGTCTGCGCTTCGCTATCCGCGAAGGTGGCCGTACCGTCGGCGCCGGTGTGGTTGCCAAGATCATCGAGTAATTCTCTCTATTCGGGGCTCCCGGCTTCCGGGGCCCCATCGCTCTTTGGGAAATATCATGCAAAACCAGAAAATCCGCATCCGTCTGAAGGCCTTTGATTATCGTCTGATCGATCAATCCGCTCAGGAAATCGTCGAAACCGCCAAGCGTACCGGTGCTGTGGTGCGTGGCCCCGTGCCGCTGCCTACCCGTATTCAGCGTTACGACGTGCTGCGTTCCCCGCACGTGAACAAGACTTCCCGCGATCAGTTCGAGATCCGGACCCATCTGCGCCTGATGGACATCATCGATCCCACTGACAAGACGGTTGACGCTCTGATGAAGCTCGACCTGCCGGCTGGCGTTGATGTCGAAATCAAGTTGCAATAAGCGACTGGTTGCGTATATAATCCACCGCTTTTCCGCGGGCGGCCCCTTTCGGGTCGCCCATTTTGACTTACTTGTCGGCCAATCGCAGCCGGCATTTGGAGAATAACCATGAGTCTAGGCCTTGTTGGGCGCAAGGTCGGCATGACGCGCGTGTTTACCGAAGACGGTGCTACCGTCCCGGTGACTGTGCTGGACGTGTCGAACAACCGTGTGTCCCAGATCAAAACGCCTGAAGCCGACGGCTATGCCGCCGTTCAGGTGACTTTCGGCAAGCGCCGTGCCTCCCGCGTCAACAAATCCTTGGCTGGTCACCTGGCCAAGGCGGGTGTTGAGGCTGGGCACGTGCTCAAAGAATTTCCTGTGACTGCTGACCAGCTCGCTGGCCTGAAGGCTGGTGATCAGATCGCTGTCACTATTTTTTCCGTTGGCCAGAAGGTGGATATCACCGGCACTTCCCAGGGTAAGGGTTTTGCTGGTGCCATCAAGCGCCACAACTTCAGCTCCAATCGCGCCAGCCACGGTAACTCCGTGTCTCACAATGCGCCGGGCTCCATCGGTATGGCTCAGGATCCGGGTCGCGTTTTCCCGGGTAAGCGCATGGCCGGTCACCTGGGTGCTGTGAAGAGCACTGTGCAGTGCCTGGAAGTGGTTCGGGTCGACGTCGAGCGCCAGCTGTTGCTGGTCAAGGGCGCTGTTCCCGGCTCCAAGGGCTCCGACGTCATCGTGCGTCCGGCAGTCAAGGCTTAAGGGGGCATGATGGAACTGAAGGTTATTAACGAAAAAGGTCAGGAAGCAGCCAAGCTGCAGGCTTCCGACGCCCTGTTCGGTCGCGACTATAACGAAGCCCTGGTGCATCAGGTGGTCGTGGCCTACCAGGCCAATGCGCGTAGTGCCAACCGCAAGCAGAAGGATCGCTCCGAGGTTCGGCATACCACCACCAAGCCCTGGCGCCAAAAGGGTACTGGCCGCGCTCGCGCCGGTTCCAACGGTAGCCCGCTGTGGCGCGGAGGCGGTCGGATTTTCCCGAACAGCCCTGAGGAGAATTTCTCCCAGAAGGTGAACAAGAAGATGTACCGTGCCGGTCTGGCCGCCATCCTCTCCCAACTGGTTCGCGATGATCGCCTGGCCGTGGTGGAAAGTCTTGCTGTCGAGGCCCCTAAGACCAAACTGTTCGCCCAGAAGATCAAGGGCATGGGCTACGAGTCCGTGCTGGTGATCACCGATTCTCTGGATGAGAACGTGTTCCTGGCTTCCCGCAATCTGCCCAATGTTCTGGTGCTGGATGTGAGCGAAGCTGATCCCGTGTCCCTGGTGCGCTTCCCCAAGGTCCTGGTGACCAAGGGTGCCGTTGCCAAGTTTGAGGAGCTGCTGGGATGAGCCAAGAGCGTCTGCTGCAGGTGCTGCTGGCACCGCAAATCTCCGAAAAGGCTACTTTCGTCGCCGACAAGAACGAGCAAGTGATTTTCAAGGTTGCATCCGATGCGACCAAGCCGGAAATCAAGGCTGCTGTCGAACTGCTCTTCAAGGTGCAGGTCGAGTCCGTTCAAGTGGCGAACGTCAAGGGCAAGGAAAAGCGCTTCGGCCGTTTCATTGGTCGTCGCAAGAACTGGAAGAAGGCCTACGTCAGCCTGAAGCCGGGCCAGGAAATCAATTTCGCGGCCGGGGAGTAAGAGAACATGGCACTGATCAAAGTAAAACCGACTTCCGCCGGCCGTCGTGCCGTCGTCAAGGTCGTCAATCCTGATCTGCACAAGGGCAAGCCGTTCGCCGGTCTGCTGGAAAAGCAGATTCGTGGCTCCGGTCGCAATAACAACGGTCGTATCACCACCCGTCACCAGGGCGGTGGTCACAAGCAGCACTACCGTGTTGTTGATTTCAAGCGCAACAAGGATGGCATTCCGGCCAAGGTCGAGCGTCTCGAGTACGACCCCAACCGTTCCGCCAACATCGCCCTGCTGTGCTACGCCGATGGCGAGCGTCGTTACATCATCGCCCCCAAGGGCATGGTGGTCGGTCAGCAGGTGATTTCCGGCTCCGAAGCGCCGATCAAGTCCGGTAACACCCTGCCGATTCGTAATATTCCGGTCGGTACCACCATTCACTGCGTCGAGATGCTGCCTGGCAAGGGGGCTCAACTGGCTCGTGCCGCCGGCACTTCCGTGCAGTTGCTGGCCCGTGAAGGTTCCTACGCTCAGCTGCGTCTGCGTTCCGGTGAAATCCGTCGGGTGCACGTCGAATGTCGTGCCACCATCGGTGAAGTGGGCAACGAAGAGCACTCCCTGCGCTCCATCGGCAAGGCCGGTGCGATGCGTTGGCGGGGTGTGCGTCCCACTGTTCGCGGTGTGGCCATGAACCCGGTCGATCACCCCCATGGTGGTGGTGAAGGTCGTACTGCCGCTGGTATGAACCCGGTCAGCCCCTGGGGCACCAAGACCAAGGGCTATCGCACCCGTCGTAACAAGCGCACGAACTCCATGATCGTGCAGCGTCGTCACAAGCGTTAAGGGGTAGAGAACTATGGGACGTTCCATTAAAAAGGGCCCGTTCGTCGATGCCCATTTGCTGAAAAAAGTCGACGCCGCACGTACCGGCAACGACAAGCGGCCGATCAAGACTTGGTCTCGCCGTTCTACCGTGCTGCCCGACTTCGTCGGTCTGACCATTGCCGTGCATAACGGCAAGCAGCATATCCCGGTGTATGTCACCGAAAACATGGTTGGCCACAAGCTTGGCGAATTTTCTCTGACCCGCACGTTCAAGGGTCATACCGCCGGCAAGAAGGCGAAGAAGTAAGGAGTGCAAATGGAAACTCGTGCTATTTTGCGCGGCGTCCGCCTCTCCGCTCAGAAGGGTCGCCTCGTGGCTGACCTGGTTCGCGGCAAGCCGGTGGGCCAGGCGCTCAACATCCTGGGCTTTGCTCCCCAAAAAGGTGCAAAGATCGTTAAGAAGGTTCTGGAATCTGCCATTGCCAACGCCGAGCATAACGACGGCGCTGATATCGACGAATTGAAGGTGAAGACCATTCACGTCGAGCAGGGCACTTCTCTGAAGCGCTTCACCGCTCGGGCGAAAGGTCGTGGCAATCGCATCATCAAGCAGACCTGCCACATTTTCGTCACCGTCGGGAACTGAGGAAGAGCTATGGGTCAGAAGATTAATCCTACCGGGTTCCGCCTCAGCGTGAACCGTAACTGGGCTTCCCGCTGGTACGCGAATAGTCAAAACTTCGCCACCATGCTGAACGAAGACATCCGGGTTCGCGACTATCTGAAGAAGAAGCTGGCACACGCATCCGTTGGTCGCGTTCTCATCGAACGCCCCGCCAAGAATGCCCGTGTCACTATCTTCTCCGCCCGTCCGGGCGTGGTGATTGGCAAGAAGGGCGAAGAAATCGACAACCTGCGCGCTGAGCTGCAGCGCATCATGGGTGTGCCGGTTCACGTCAGCATCGAAGAAATTCGCAAGCCCGAGCTGGACGCCCAGCTGATTGGCGATTCCATCGCCCAGCAGCTGGAAAAGCGGATCATGTTCCGTCGTGCCATGAAGCGTGCCATGCAGAACGCCATGCGTCTGGGTGCCCAGGGCATCAAGATCATGAGCTCCGGCCGTCTGAATGGCGCCGAAATTGCCCGTACCGAATGGTATCGCGAAGGCCGTGTGCCCCTGCACACCCTGCGCGCCGACATCGACTATGCTACCTCCGAAGCCCGCACTACCTACGGCATCATCGGTATCAAGGTCTGGGTGTTCAAGGGTGAAATGTCCGCGAACGGCCAGCCGGCCGTCGTGACTCCCGAGGCAGGTGCCGACGACCAGCGTAAGCCCCGTCGTTCCGCTAAGCCTGGCGAAGGTGCTGACAAGCCCAAGACGACTCGTACTGTGAAGGCCAAGGCTGAAGGCGAAGCCAAGGCTGCGGAGGGTGACAAGGTCCCCGCCAAGCGCGTAAGAAAGGCAGGTAACAACGATGCTGCAGCCTAATCGCAGAAAGTACCGTAAGGAACACAAGGGCCGTAACACCGGCCTGGCAACCCGCGGTGCCAAGGTCAGCTTTGGTGAATACGGTTTGAAGGCCGTCGGCCGTGGCCGTCTGACTTCCCGTCAGATCGAAGCTGCTCGTCGTGCCATGACCCGTCACATCAAGCGGGGCGGCCGCATCTGGATTCGTGTGTTCCCGGATAAGCCCATTTCCAAGAAGCCCGCTGAAGTTCGGATGGGTAACGGCAAGGGCAATCCCGAGTATTACGTTGCTGAAATCCAGCCCGGCAAGGTGCTGTACGAGATGGACGGTGTGGATGAGGCGCTGGCTCGCGAGGCGTTCGCCCTGGCTGCTGCCAAGATTCCCTTTGCCGTCACCTTCGTGACCCGTCAGTTGGGGTAATCCATGAAAGCTAATGATTTGAGAGCGAAGAGCATCGACGAGCTGAATGTCGAACTCGTTGAACTGCTGAAGGCCCAGTTCAGTCTGCGTATGCAGGCTGCAACGCAGCAACTGGCCAACACCAGTCAGCTGGCCAAGGTGCGCAAGGATATTGCGCGTGTTCGTACCTTCCTGCGTGAAAAGGCGGTGCAGCAATGAGCGAGACCACCAGCATCAAGCGTACCCTGATCGGTCGCGTGGTCAGCGACAAGATGGAAAAGACCGTCACCGTCCTGATCGAACGTCGCGTGAAGCACCCGGTTTACGGCAAGATTGTGACCAAGTCCAAGAAGTATCACGCGCACAACGAAAACAACGAAGCCAAGACCGGCGACCTGGTGGAAATCGAAGAAACTCGTCCGATTTCCCGTAGCAAGGCATGGCGTGTGACCAAGTTGCTTGAAAAAGCGACCGTCATTTGAAGTAGATGATGTGCAAGCCCCGGAAGGGGCTTGCATGTTTTTATAGAAGCCTGTACTATCCCGCTTCTTTGGGGTCTCTGGTGCCTGCTGGGGGTCCTTGTTTTAGTTCCTTCCCCCTTCGGGGTCCAAGACTGCCTGCGATCCGTTGCGGGAAAAGTTGGAGTTAAAAATGATTCAGATGCAGACGATTCTGGACGTCGCCGATAATACCGGTGCGCGTTCGGTGATGTGTATCAAGGTCCTGGGCGGCTCTAAGCGTCGCTATGCGGGCGTTGGTGACATCATCAAGGTGTCCATCAAGGATGCCGCTCCCCGTGGTCGCGTGAAGAAGGGTGATGTGTATAACGCCGTGGTGGTTCGTACCGCCAAAGGCGTACGTCGTCCCGATGGCTCGCTGATCAAGTTCGACAACAACGCGGCTGTGCTCCTGAATACCAAGCTGGAGCCGATTGGTACTCGTATCTTTGGGCCCGTTACGCGTGAATTGCGTACCGAGCGCTTCATGAAGATCGTGTCCCTGGCGCCGGAAGTGCTGTAAGGAGCGGTGATGGAAAAGATTCGCAAAGGTGACGAAGTGATCGTCATCGCCGGCAAGGACAAGGGCAAGCGCGGTACCGTGCTGCGCCGCGTCGATGCTGAGCGTGTGGTGGTTGAGGGTGTGAATCGTGCCAAAAAGCACGTCAAGCCTAATCCCATCAAGGGTGTTGTGGGTGGTATTGCCGACAAGGATATGCCGATTCACATCTCCAATGTGGCGCTGTTTAATGCTGCCACCCAGAAGGCTGACCGCGTTGGCTTCAAGACTCTTGAAGACGGTAAGAAAGTGCGCGTGTTCAAGTCCAGTGGCGAAACCCTGGAGGCTTAAGGAATAGTCATGGCGCGTTTTTTCGACTACTACAAGGCAACCGTGGTGCCTGAGCTGACCAAGCAGTTCGGCTACAAGTCCATCATGGAAGTGCCGCGCATCACCAAGATCACCCTGAACATGGGTGTCGGCGAAGCCGTTCAGGACAAGAAAGTTCTGGAGAACGCCGTTGGCGACATGCAAAAGATTGCTGGCCAAAAGCCGGTGGTTACCAAGTCCCGCAAGTCCATTGCTGGCTTCAAGATTCGTGACGGCTATCCGATCGGCTGCATGGTGACTCTGCGTGGTCCCCGCATGTTCGAATTCCTGGATCGTCTGGTGACGGTGTCCCTGCCTCGCGTTCGTGACTTCCGTGGCGTTGCTGGCAAGGGTTTTGATGGCCGTGGTAACTACAACATGGGCGTCAAGGAACAGATCATTTTCCCGGAAATTGAGTACGACAAGATCGACGCTCTGCGGGGTATGAACATCAGCATCACCACGACTGCGAAGACCGATGAGGAAGCCAAGGCTCTCCTGTCCGCCTTCAAGTTCCCCTTCAAGAATTGAGGCGATAATGGCAAAACTGTCACTCATCAATCGCGAAGAGAAGCGTCGCGCCCAAGTGGAAAAGTACGCTGCCAAGCGTGCTGCCCTGCAGGCTGTCATTGACGACCAGAGTCTTTCCGACGCCGAGCGTTTCGAAGCTCGTCTGAAGCTGCAAGCGTTGCCGCGCAATTCTAGCCCCGCTCGCCTGCGTAATCGTTGTCAGGTGACCGGTCGTCCTCGCGGTGTGTTCCGCAAGTTCGGCTTGTGCCGCAACAAGCTCCGTGAAGCCGCCTTCAAAGGCGAGATTCCCGGTATGACCAAGGCCAGCTGGTAAGCAGGAGATATAAAAGATGGCTATGAGCGATCCGATCGCGGACATGCTGACCCGCATCCGCAACGCCCAGCAAGCCGAGAAGGCATCCGTAACGATGCCCTCCTCCAAGCTGAAAGTGGCGATTGCCGACGTCCTTAAGGGCGAAGGCTACATTGATGACTTCGCTGTGCGCGATGTCGAAGGCAAGGCTTCTCTGGAGATTGCCCTTAAGTATTACGCCGGTCGTCCGGTGATTGAGCGCATCGAGCGCGTCTCTCGCCCCGGCCTTCGCGTCTACAAGGGCAGCCAGGATATTCCTCGTGTGATGAACGGTCTGGGTGTGGCTATTGTTTCTACCCCCAAGGGCGTCATGACCGACCGCAAGGCTCGTACCCAGAACGTGGGTGGCGAAGTCCTCTGCATCGTTGCTTAAGGGGTGATCATGTCCCGTGTAGGTAAGAATCCGATTTCTCTGCCCCAGGGTGTTGAAGTCACTCTGGGCGCGGAAATCTCCGTCAAGGGTCCCCTTGGCGTGTTGAAGCTGAAGTCCAATGCGGCTGTGTCCGTCAAGCTTGAAGATCAGCAGCTGGTGTGTTCCCCGGTTGAAGGCGTCGAAGGTGCCGCAGCCCAGTGGGGCACCATGCGTGCCAACCTGAATAACATGGTAACCGGCGTGACCAAGGGTTTTGAGCGCAAGCTCAACCTGGTTGGCGTGGGCTATCGTGCTCAGGCTCAGGGTGATGTGCTGAATCTGACGCTGGGCTTCTCTCACCCGGTTGCCCACAAGATGCCTGCTGGCGTCAAGGTGGAAACTCCCTCCCAGACTGAAATCCTCATCAAGGGTGTGGATAAGCAGGCGGTTGGGCAGGTCGCGGCTGACGTCCGTGCTTATCGCAAGCCCGAGCCCTATAAGGGCAAGGGTGTGCGTTATGCCGACGAAGTAGTCGTGCTCAAGGAAACCAAGAAGAAGTAAGGTGGCGAAATGATCGACAAGAAACAGTCGCGCTTGCGTCGTGCCCGCAAAACCCGGGCCAAAATCGCCGAGCTGAAGTCCGTGCGTCTGTGCGTGTATCGCACCAACAGCCACATCTACGCTCAAGTTATTTCCCCCTGCGGTTCCAAGGTGCTTGCCGCGGCTTCCTCTCTGGAGCCCGAAGTGCGCAAGGATCTGTCCAATGGTGGCAACGTCAATGCTGCTACCACTATCGGGAAACTCATCGCCGAGCGCGCCAAAAAGGCGGGCATCGAGCAGGTCGCTTTCGATCGCTCCGGCTTCCAGTACCACGGCCGTGTCAAGGCCCTGGCTGAAGCGGCGCGCGAAGGCGGTCTGAAGTTCTGACCGGCCTGAAGGAAAGTTCGAGGTTAATTATGGCAAAACCGCAAACCAAGAAGCCCCAGCAGGCCGACGAGCGCGACGACGGTCTGCGCGAAAAAATGATCTCCATCAACCGCGTCACCAAGGTGGTGAAAGGCGGTCGGATTCTGGGCTTCGCCGCCCTGACCGTGGTGGGTGATGGTGATGGCGCTGTGGGCATGGGCAAGGGCAAGTCCCGCGAAGTTCCCGTTGCCGTGCAGAAGGCTATGGACGAAGCCCGTCGCAAGATGGAAAAGGTCAGCCTGAAGAACGGCACCCTGCAGCACGCCGTAGTCGGTAAGCATGGTTCTTCCACCGTGCTGATGATGCCTGCTCCCGACGGTACCGGCATCATCGCCGGCGGCGCCATGCGCGCCGTCTTCGAGGTGATGGGTGTTACCAACGTCGTGGCCAAGGCTCACGGTTCCACCAACCCTTACAATATCGTCCGCGCCACGCTGAACGGCCTGCTGGCGATGAGTACTCCGGCTGAAGTTGCTGCCAAGCGCGGCAAGTCTGTCGAAGATATCCTGGGGTAAGACATGGCTGAAAAGACTATCAAGGTCACGCTCGTCAAGAGCCTGATCGGCACCAAGCAGGACCACCGCGCCACCGTGCGTGGCCTGGGTCTGCGCCGTCTGAACTCTTCCTCCGTGCTGCAGGACACTCCTGCCGTGCGCGGCATGATCAACAAGGTTTCGTACCTGCTGAAGTTCGAGGGCTAACATGCAATTGAATACCATCAAGCCCGCAGAGGGTGCCAAGCACGCTAAAAAGCGCGTTGGTCGTGGTATCGGCTCCGGCCTGGGCAAGACTTGCGGCCGCGGCCACAAGGGTCAGAAGTCCCGTTCCGGTGGCTTCCACAAGGTTGGTTTTGAGGGCGGTCAGATGCCTCTGCATCGTCGTCTGCCGAAGCGCGGCTTCGTCTCTCTGACCAATGCCCGCAATGTGGAAGTTCGTTTGTCCGAGATCCAGGGCCTGCCTGTTGACGAGATCGATCTGCTGGTACTGAAGCAGTCCGGTCTGGTTGCCGGCAATGCGCTGTCCGCCAAGGTCATCCTCTCCGGTGAGATCACCCGCAAGGTGCAGCTCAAGGGTGTGGGTGCTACCAAGGGCGCCAAGGCTGCCATCGAAGCGGCCGGCGGTTCCGTGGCCGAATAATCGGTCACGAGCTTTAATGCAACGTAGTGAGGAAGTTCGGTTTGGCGACCAATAATGTAGTCAGCAAAGGCGGCAAGTTCGGCGATCTTAAGCGTCGTTTGTGGTTCCTGTTGGGTGCCTTGGTCGTCTATCGCATCGGTGCTCATATCCCGGTTCCCGGGATTGACGCCACCGTGCTGGCCGAACTCTTCCAAAGCCAGCAGGGCGGCATTCTGGGCATGTTCAACATGTTCTCCGGTGGCGCCCTGTCTCGCTTCACTATTTTTGCCTTGGGTATCATGCCCTACATTTCTGCCTCCATCATCATGCAGTTGATGACGGTGGCCAGCCCCCAGCTCGAGGCCCTGAAGAAGGAAGGCGAAGCTGGTCGGCGTAAAATTACCCAGTACACTCGTTACGGTACAGTTGCTCTGGCTTTGTTCCAAGGTCTTGGCATTGCCATTGCCCTTGAGGCTCAGCCTGGTCTGGTGCTTGATCCCGGCTTTCTGTTCCGCCTGACGACTGTTGCTACCCTGCTGACCGGCACCATGTTCCTGATGTGGCTGGGTGAACAGATCACCGAGCGGGGCTTGGGTAATGGCATTTCGATCATTATTTTCGCTGGTATTGCTGCCGGACTTCCTAACGCCATTGGTGGTCTCCTGGAGTTGGTGCGCACCGGTGCTATGCATCCCCTGACGGCTATTGTCATCAGCATTCTGGTATTCGTTGTGACGGCCTTTGTGGTCTTTGTCGAACGTGGTCAGCGCAAAATTCTGGTGAATTATGCGAAGCGTCAAGTGGGCAACAAGGTTTACGGTGGTCAGAGTTCCCATCTGCCTCTGAAATTGAACATGGCGGGTGTAATCCCTCCCATCTTTGCTTCGTCGATCATTCTGTTTCCGGCGACCGTCGCGGGCTGGTTCGGCTCGGGTGAGTCCATGAGCTGGCTCAAGGATGTGGCTGCGACCCTTTCGCCTGGTCAGCCAATCTACGTCATGCTGTACGCTGCTGCGATTGTGTTTTTCTGCTTCTTCTATACCGCTCTGGTTTTTAACTCCAAGGAGACGGCGGATAATCTGAAGAAGAGCGGAGCCTTTGTTCCCGGTATTCGTCCTGGTGAGCAAACCGCCCGCTACATTGACAAGATTCTGATGCGCTTGACGCTGATTGGAGCCGGTTACATCACTCTGGTCTGCCTGCTCCCCGAGTTTCTGATTTTGAAGTGGAACGTGCCTTTCTACTTTGGTGGCACATCCCTGCTGATTATCGTGGTTGTGACCATGGACTTCATGTCCCAGGTACAGGCCTACGTGATGTCCCATCAGTATGAAAGCCTGCTCAAGAAAGCCAATTTCAAGGGCGGTGGCTTCCCGGCAGTTAAGTGAGCGCCAGCCTCTAGGGGCTGGGGACTTGGGATAGCAAGTAATACTGTATTGAAATTCTGGTTGAGGTTTTCGAAGGCCTCTCCAATAAAAGTTTTGAAGTCAAACTCGAAAAGGCCATGTGGTCCTCGGGTATCTCTGCTGCAAAGCGGGTATGAACTACATTCGTCTTGCTGCTGAGTGACAAGGTCACGGTACAATTCCCGCCTCGTGAAATATCCAGGTTGGCATCGTTCTCCGTACCGCATTACGATTTTTTGAATCTCTACGCTAAGAAGTAATCGGGCAAATGGCTGGCTGCGCCAAGCGCCCTGAATCAAGGAGCTAATTATGAAAGTGCTGGCATCGGTAAAGAAAATTTGCCGCAATTGCAAGATCATTCGTCGCAACGGCGTTGTTCGCGTGATCTGTACTGATCCGCGGCACAAGCAGCGCCAGGGCTGATAACAGCCGGCGCGAGCTGGCGTTGCGTTGAAATTTGGGTTGAATCGAAACAGGGTTCAACAGTATAATCATCGGTTTCGCTTTTCCGGGGTGACTTAATGGCCCGTATCGCTGGGGTAAATATTCCCAACCACAAACACGCTGAGATCGCGTTAACCGCGATTTTTGGCGTTGGTCGCACCCGCGCACAGAAAATCTGTGACGCAGCGGGTGTTGTTCGTTCGACCAAGGTGAAGGACCTGTCCGACGCCGAGATGGAACGCCTGCGTGATGAAGTGGGTAAGTTCACGGTTGAGGGTGACCTCCGCCGCGAAGTGACCATGAATATCAAGCGTCTGATGGACCTTGGCTGCTACCGCGGCTTGCGTCACCGCAAGGGTCTGCCCGTGCGTGGTCAGCGTACCCGCACCAACGCGCGTACTCGCAAGGGACCGCGCAAGGCTGTCCAAAAGGGCAAGTAAGAGGATAGGAAATGGCTAAGACTGCTGCCAAAGTCCGTAAAAAGGTCAAGAAGAACGTGGCCGAGGGCATTGCCCACATCCACGCTTCCTTCAATAACACCATCATCACCATCACCGACCGTCAAGGTAACGCGCTGTCTTGGGCGACCTCCGGCGGTGCAGGCTTCAAGGGTTCCCGCAAGTCCACTCCCTTTGCTGCCCAGGTGGCCGCTGAGGCTGCCGGCAAGGCAGCTCAAGAGTGTGGCGTGAAGAACCTCGAAGTACGCATCAAGGGCCCCGGCCCCGGCCGTGAATCTGCCGTGCGTGCTCTGAACGCCCTGGGTATGAAGATCACCGCAATCTCCGACGTGACGCCCGTGCCGCACAACGGCTGCCGTCCGCCGAAGAAGCGTCGCATTTAAGGAGTGACTCGTGGCTCGTAACCTCGATCCCAAGTGCCGTCAGTGCCGCCGCGAGGGCGAAAAGCTCTTCCTCAAAGGCGAAAAGTGCTACACCGACAAGTGCTCTGTTGAGCGCCGCGCCTACGCCCCTGGTCAGCATGGTCAGAAGTCCGGCCAGCGTCTGTCCGACTACGGCGTGCATCTGCGCGAAAAGCAGAAGATTCGCCGTATCTATGGCGTGCTCGAAGGTCAGTTCCGCAGCGTCTATCGCGAAGCTGATCGTCGCAAGGGCGTGACCGGTGAAAACCTGCTGCAACTGTTGGAATCCCGTCTGGATTCCGTCGCCTATCGCATGGGTTTCGGTGCTTCCCGCTCTGAATCCCGCCAGATCGTTCGTCACAATGGCGTTCTGGTGAATGGCAAGCGCGTCAACATTCCCTCTTACCTGGTTCGTCCCGGTGATGTGGTCGAACTGACCGAGCGTTCTCGTGGTTCCCTGCGTGTGAAGGCTGCCCTTGCGGCCGCTGAATCCCGCGGCTTCCCCGAGTGGCTGGATGTGGACGCCAAGAATGGCAAGGGTACCTTCAAGGCCGCCCCGATCCGTTCCGAACTGCCTTCCACCATCAACGAAAGCCTGGTCATCGAACTGTATTCGAAGTAATGCCAGGCAGGCTGACTGAACAGGCAAAGGACAGCACATGCAAAGCACTGGACTTCTGAAACCGCGCATCATTGATGTGCAGAGCCTGTCGCCGGTACAGGCCCGGGTTGTGATGGAGCCGTTTGAACGCGGCTACGGTCACACCCTGGGCAATGCCCTGCGGCGGATCCTGCTCTCTTCGATGCCCGGCTACGCGCCGACCGACGTGAGCATCGACGGCGTCTTGCACGAGTACTCGACTATCGACGGCGTGCAGGAAGATGTCGTAGATATCCTTCTCAACCTGAAGGGTATCGTTTTCAAGCTCCACGGTCGCGACGAAGTCGTGCTGAAGCTCAGTAAGGATGGCGAGGGCATTGTCCGCGCCTCCGATATTGAGACCACCCACGACGTCGAGATCATCAATCCCGATCACGTAATCGCCCATATCTCCTCCGGCGGCAAGCTGTCCATGGAGATCCGGGTGGAGAAGGGCCGCGGCTACGTCCCCGGCACCATGCGTAATCTGGGCGACAGCAAGAACATCGGTCAACTGGTGCTGGATGCATCCTTCAGCCCGGTGCGTCGTGTCAGCTATCTGGTGGAAAGTGCCCGCGTTGAGCAGCGTACCGACCTGGACAAGCTGGTCATGGACATCGAAACCAACGGGGTCATCGAGCCCGAGGAAGCGATTCGCACTGCGGCCCGCATCCTGATGGAACAGCTGTCCGTGTTCGCCGACCTGGAAGGTACGGCCCCCATGGTCGAGGCCCAGAAGCCGGTGCAGGTGGATCCTATCCTGCTGCGCCCGGTGGATGACCTCGAACTCACCGTGCGGTCCGCCAACTGCCTGAAGGCCGAGAACATCTATTACATCGGTGACCTGATTCAGCGGACTGAAAATGAGCTGCTGAAGACCCCTAACCTGGGTCGCAAGTCGCTGAATGAAATCAAGGAAGTGTTGGCCGCTCGTGGCCTGACTCTGGGCATGAAGCTGGAAAACTGGCCGCCCGCGGGTCTGGAAAAAGTCTAACGCGGCCCGAACGAGAGAGGATTAGAAAATGCGTCACCGTAACGGTCTTCGCAAGCTGAACCGGACCAGCGCTCACCGTCTGGCCATGCTGCGCAACATGAGCGTTTCCCTGCTCAAGCACGAAGTGATCAAGACCACCCTGCCCAAGGCCAAGGAACTGCGCCGCGTGGTAGAGCCGATCATCACCCTGGGTAAGAAGCCTAGCCTGGCTAACCGCCGTCTGGCCTTCGACCGCCTGCGCGATCGTGAGATCGTCGTCAAGGTGTTCGACGTGCTGGGTCCGCGTTTTGCCAACCGCAACGGCGGCTACCTGCGTATCCTGAAGTGCGGCTTCCGTCAGGGCGACAACGCTCCCATGGCGTTTGTCGAACTGCTGGATCGCCCCGAAGGTGGTGAAGTGGTTGAAGGTACCGAAGAAGCTGCTGCCTAATCGCAAGAGCGACTTAAGAAAAGCCAGGGAATCCCTGGCTTTTTTTTCGTCATCTGATTTTGAGTCATCGACAGTCGGCCTGCTTAAGGCGCCCCCTGAATCGGAGCTTCTCCTCCGTCGCTATCGGCCGCAGTCAATCGGCGGGGGAAGCTGCCATGACAGCAGTAGCAGGCGCGGCGTCCTGGCAGTCCACCAACATCACTGATATGTCGTCTTTTGCCTCGGTTCCGCTTAGGTGGTGGTCCAGCAACTGCTGCAGGATCGTCAGGCGATTGTGGGGACTGGTCTGGCTGACCGCATCCAGCAGGCCTTCGGTACCCAACTGTTGGCCGTCTGGATTCTCTGCTTCCTTCAGCCCGTCCGAATAGAGGAGCACCTGACAGCCGGCTTCACAGGCGAAATGCCGGGTCGTGGGGTCGAAGGCGTCGGGCGGGAGAATGCCCAGAGGCAGATGGCCGGAGGCAAAGGTGCCGACTACTGTGCCGTCTTCATCCAGCATGGCGGCGGTTGGCATGCCGCCAGACCAAATTTCCCCCTCACCATTGGCGCTGTCGATTCGGACGACGACCGCCGCCACGAAATGGCCGGTAGGTAAGGCCGCTTTCAGGTGTTTGTTCATTTCCTGGAGCATGATCGCCATGGGCAAGCCCCGTCCGGCCGTACCGTAGAACACCGTCAGCAGGGGCAGGGTACTGATGGCCGCAGTCAGACCGTGGCCCGTCGCGTCGGCCAGCAGGGCCAGCAGGCTGCCATCCGGTGCTCTAGCAGCGGCAACCACGTCGCCACTGAAATCCTTGGCCGCCATCAGCCAGTAATGCACGGCCGGGTCTGTGAGCCCGGGGCGAAGCATCTGCTTGTCGAGCAGGCGCATGGCCAGGCGGTTCTCTTCTTCACTGCGATCGTAGTAGCGTTGCAGGGCATCGGCGTTGCGCAGTTGCTCCATTTCCGCCTGTTTGCGCTCGGTGATGTCGCGGATGATGCCGACAAAGATGCGCTGCTCAGGCAAGTCGATCTCAGTGACGGCCAACTCAATGGGGAAAACGGTCCCTTCCTTGCGCCGGGCCGGGACCTCCCGACGGCTGCCAATAACGTGGGGCTGCCCGCCATTCACATAGCGGCCGATGTGCTCGTCGTGGCGTGAGTGATAGGGCTCCGGCATGAGGACCTTGACGTTCTGCCCCAGCAGCGTCCCCGCTTCCCAGCCGAACAGGCGCTCCGTGACCTCGTTGCAGGAGCGGATGATGCCCTCGATATCGATGGTGATGATGGCATCCAGCACATTGTCAGAAATAACTTTCAGCTTGCGATAGGATTCCTGGGCCTGGCGCTGCAGTTCAAGGGCCTTGTGCAGGGAGCGGATGCGGGCGTCCAGCAGGGAAAAATCCAGGGGCTTGGCAAGAAAGTCGTCGCCGCCGGCTTCCAGGCCGGCCACCAGGTTCTCCCGGCGATCCAGCGCCGAGAGAAAAATGATGGGTATCCAGCGATCAACACTCTGGGCACGGATGCGCCGCGCCACCTCCATGCCATCCATCAAGGGCATGACGACGTCCAGCAGGACCAGATCCGGTTGATGCTCGTTGAAGCGCTGCAGGGCTTCCTCCCCATTTTCTGCCGCCACCACGTGATGGCCCTGGCGGCTAAGCAGGGTGACGAGTATTTGCCGGATACTGGCAGAGTCGTCGGCCACCAGGATATGCAGGGGGCGGGGCTGGCTCATGACGCGAGGGCGCTCAGGGTGGCGATGACCGTATTGCCGTTGCCGACAAACTCGAGATTGTTCAGGCTGCCAAGGCGGGCCATGGCGATGCCGCGGCCGTTCGGGTCGAAGGCCCGGGCCGGGTCGAAATCGAGGTAACGGCTCCAGTCGAAGCCTTCCCCCTGATCGCGGATACAGATCCGCACTAGATCGTCCCGTCGGCTGAATTCCACCTCCACCACCTTGTCGCGGTTTTCCGGCAGGGCCAGGCGCCGCAGAATTTCTTCCTGCCATTGGTCCGAGCGCTTGAGGCGCGATTTCTCTGCGTAGGAAATACCCAGGTTGCCATGTTCGATGGCATTCACCAACAACTCGGAAAGGCCCAGTACGGCCGCTTCCGGCTGGGGGCATGCCTGGGCCAGGAAGGCGGCGAGGCAACCGACCTCGTCGAGGGTGGAGAGGGTGAAGCGGGCGCTGGCCATGAGGCGGAGGGCGTTGGCATGTTCCCGCAGCCGCTGCTGCAGGTCCTGGCGGGTTTCCCCATCGGAGAGCGCGGCCCGCACGATGGCCAGCAGCGAATCCCGCTCATAGGGCTTGGTCAGATAGTAGAGGGCGCCGGCCAGCAACCCTTCCCGTACCTGCTCCGGTGCCGAGGCGGCTGTCTGCATGATTACCGGCACCTTTTTGAAGGCCGGCGTGGCCTTGATCTGCCGCAGTAACTCCACCCCGTCCATGCCGGGCATCATCCGGTCCAGCAGGATCAGGTCGAAGGCGTCGTTCTGTTGCAGCAGGCGCCAGGCTTCCTCTCCGCTCTCGGCCATGGTCAGGCGGTAGCCCTGGCCATCGAAATACTCGGAGAGAATCTCCAGGTTCAGGGGTTCGTCATCGACGATCAGCAGATGGTGGCTCATGCGTGTTCCTCCGCAACGATGGCAGTTTCGGCAAGGGGTAGGGTGACGGCCAGGCAGCAGCCCGGTCCGCTGTTGGCGCGGGCGACGATGGTGCCCCGGTGGGCCAGGGCGATTTCACGGCAGATGGCCAGCCCCAGGCCGGTACCGCCAGCCCCGGTCTTGGTCTTGCTGCTTTGGGCAAACTTGTCGAAGACCAGCTCCCGCTCGGCCACCGGAATGCCGATGCCTTCGTCGCTGACCGTCATCTCCACCGCTGGCCGGCGGCCCTGGTCGGCCGTGCGTCGGCCACTGGCCAGCCAGGCAGACTGGAATCGGACCTGGATGGAGCCGCCTTCCGGTGAGAATTTGACGGCGTTGGAGAGTAGGTTGCGAATCAGCTGACCGAAACGCAAGGGGTCGCAATTGACCTCCGCCGGCCCGTCCTCGCCGATGGACAGGTGCAGGCTCTTCTCCAGCAACAGGGACTCCATCTCCGCCGCAGCCTCCCGCACCAGGGGGCGCAGATTGATGGGCCGCGGGTCGAAGGACATCTTGCCGGCTTCCAGCTTGGAAAGATCGAGCAGGTCATTCACCAGGGCCAGGAGGCGCTCGCCGCTTTCCTTGATGCGCAGGAAATAGTGGTGCAGCTTTTCCGCCCCCGGCACGCCGGCCGCCCGGCTGGCGCCTAGTCCGGCAAAGCTGAGGATGGCGTGCATGGGGGTGCGTAGCTCGTGGGACATGTTGGCCAGGAACTCCGACTTGGTATGGTTGGCCTGATCCGCCTCCTCTTTGGCCAGCAGCAGGTCGGCGCTGCGCTCGCTGACCAATTCCTGCAGATGGTCCCGGTGGCGCCGCAGTTCGGCCTCGGCCCGTTTCAGGGCGCTGATGTCCACTGCCACACCGAGGAAGCCGACCACGTTATCGGCCTCGTCATAGACTGCTGTAACCACCAGGTTCACCGCCAGCCGGGAGCCGTCCTTGCGGCGATAGGTCCATTCCCGGCGTTCAACCCCGGTGAGGCGGGCCAGGGTGACGAAGATGTCGAAATCGGCCACTGTCCAGCCAAACTCGCGGCTCAACTCCTCACCACGCAGGGTTACCTCTTCCGGTACATGGAGCATGCTGAGGGAAGAGCGGCCAATCATTTCCTCGGCCCGGTAGCCGAGCATCTTTTCGGCACCCCGGTTGAAGACGGTGATGATGCCCTCGGTGTCGGTGGCGATGATGGACACCTCGGTCGCCGAATCGAAAACTGCCGTCATCTTGCGGTTGGCAACTTCGAGGGCAAGCTGGGCGCGGCGGAAATCGGAGACATTGCGGATCACTACCAGATAGCCACCTTCACCGATCGCTGTGATCCGCGCCTCGTAGTCGCAAATTTCGCCATCGCCGCGAGGCAGCTGGAACTCCAGAACCTGCAGGCTTTCGCCGCGGCCGATTTGGCGGCAGGCCTCTTCCAGCTGGGCCGCCAGGCCAGAGGGCAGAATGTCGCCGAGGGCCTTGCCAAGGGCGTCGGCGGGCAGCGTCAGCAGGTCGCGCTCCCGGGGCGAGTGATAGTGGCGCAGGCGACGGCCCCGATCCAGCTCGAAAATCATGTCTGGCATGGCCGAGAAAACACTGCGCAGCCGCACGTTGGTTTCCTCCCACTCCCGGCTCAATTGGTGGGCAAGCTGTTCGGCCAGGGCCCTGCGGGTGCCGAGATGCAGGGTGAGAAAGGCAAGAAGGAAGCTGATGGCCGTGCCGGAGGCGAGCATGACCAAAGAGGCCGGCATTTCCCGGTCGCTGCGTCCGCTCTCCGGGTCGGTGAAGTGGAGTTGCCAGGAGCGTCCACCGAAATAGAAGCTGCGTTCTTCCCGCAGGGCCGCGGGGGGCGGGCCGTCATCCTGGCCGTAGAGCAGCCGGGGGCGTCGTTCCGTGGCCGAGTCATCGAGGATGCGCAGGCTGATCTGGGCCTTGCCGCTCAGGCCCAGGCTGGCAATGAAATCCTCAACCCGGAAGACTGCATAGACAAAGCCTTCCAGTGTCTGGTGCCGGGCTGCCGTGGTGAGAGGCGGAGGATCCTCCCGATATACGGGCGCGGCCATGAGCAGGGCAGGCCGCTTCTGCCCGGCAATATCCGCCAGCAGCTGGATGGGGCCCGACAGGGTCACTGTGCCGCTGTCACGAGCAGCCCCCAGGGCGGCCATGCGTGCGGGCTCTGTGGCCAGGTCGAAGCCGAAGGCGGTGTGTACCCGGTTCTCCGGCTCCATGAAGGCGATGGGGAAGTATTCGGGTCGCTCGCCGGAGGGGCGCAGGGTGTAGTTGGCCTGCCCCTCCTTCTCCCGCATGCGGCGGACGAAGGCGGCGCCGCCCTCAGCGGTAATTCGCGGTGCGTAGCCCAAGACGTGCAGCCCGGGCAGGTTGCGTTCGAGCCCCAAGTGCTGGGAAAAGCGGCGCCAGGCACTCCGGTCCACCGCCGGCGTGGCGGCGAGAAAGCCCTGGCCGCTGCGCAGCAGCTGGGCATAGTCGTTGAGGCGTTCTTCGATGGCGGCGGAAACCCGGGAGGCTTCCCGCGAGAAAATGGCGCTGGCTTCCAGGCGCTCCATCTCCCGCTGGTGGTACCAGGCCCCCAGCGTGATGCCCAGGGGCACGGCCAGCACTACCAAGGCCGTGAGGTAGGGAGGCAGGGACTGGCGCGGCAACACCCGGGCGGCGGCGGGCGTGGCAGAAGGGGCGGGATGGCTCATCGGCGTCGGGCTGGGCGCACTGGGTCTCATGGGGCCAATAGGACCAATGGGGCGAGTATAACCGCGGGCCGGGTGAGCGGCATCAAGTGGCCTGCCCTGTCGCCAGTCCGGCTTCACCCGCTTCGGCCAGGGCCTCCTGTTGTTGCAGGGCCCACATCTGAGCATAGGCACCGCCGGCTTCCAGCAGGGGGCCATGACGGCCGCGCTCGATGATTCGGCCACCGTCCAGTACCAGGATCTCATCCGCCTCCATGACTGTAGACAGCCGGTGAGCGATGATCAGGGTGGTGCGCCCCCGGGCCGCCAGCTCCAGCTGGGCCTGAATGGCCTTTTCGGTCTTCGAATCGAGGGCCGAGGTGGCTTCGTCGAAAATCAGGATGGGCGGGTTTTTCAGCAGGGCCCGGGCGATGGCTACCCGCTGCTTCTCGCCGCCGGAGAGCTTGAGGCCCCGTTCGCCCACACGGCTTTCCCACTTCTCCGGCAGGGATTCGACGAAGGCTTCCAGCTGCGCAGCCCGGGCCGCGGCCATGGCTTCTTCCCGGCTGGCGCCGGGGCGGCCGTATTGAATGTTGTAGATGAGGGTGTCGTTGAACAGCACCGTGTCCTGGGGCACGATGCCGATGGCACTGCGCAAGCTGTCCTGAGTGACCTGGCGCAGATCCATCCCGTTGATGCGGATGGCGCCGCCGGTAACGTCGTAGAAGCGGTAGAGCAGGCGGGAAAGGGTGGATTTGCCGGCGCCGGAATGGCCCACCACGGCCAGGGTGTGGCCGGCGGGAATGGTGAAGGAAACCTCGTGCAGGATGGGGCGGGCCTGGTCGTAGGCGAAGTCCACCGCCTCGAAACGCACTTCGGCCGGCCCGTGGGGCAGGGCGATGGCGCCAGGGGCGTCGGCCACCTCCCGGTTTTCGTTGAGGAGCCCGAACATGCGCTCGATGTCGGTGAGGGCCTGGCGGATTTCCCGGTACACCACCCCGAGGAAGTTGAGGGGCATGTACAGCTGGATGAGGAAGGCATTGACCAGCACCAGGTCACCGATGGTCATGGTGCCTGCCACCACGCCGGCGGTGGCGCGCCACATCATCAGGGTGACGCCGGTGGCGATGATGGCCTGCTGGCCCAGGTTGAGTAGGGAGAGGGTGATCTGGCTGCGGGTGGCGGCGTTTTCCCATTGCTCCAGTTGGGTGTCGTAGCGTTTGGCTTCGTAGGCTTCATTATTGAAGTACTTCACCGTCTCGTAGTTGAGCAGGCTGTCGATAGCCCGGGAGTTGGCCGCCGAGTCGCTCTCGTTCACCGCCCGGCGGATGTTGATGCGCCAGTTGCTGACCTTCACCGTGAACACGATGTAGGTCACCAGGGAAGCGGCGGTGATGGCGGCGAAGACCCAGTCGTACTGGCTGAGCAGGATGCCCAGTACCAGGGCCAGCTCCACCAGGGTGGGCAGAATGGAGTAGAGGGTGTAGTTGATCAGGCTGGAGATGGAACGGGTGCCGCGCTCGATATCCCGGGAGACGCCGCCCGTTTGCCGGTCCAGATGAAAGCGCAGGGAGAGGGAGTGCAGGTGGCGGAAGACCTCCAGGGCAATGCGCCGTACCGCCCGCTGTGTCACCCGGGCGAAGAACATCTCCCGCAATTCGGTGAACAGGGCGGTGGCAAAGCGCAGGCCGCCATACAGCAGGAGCAGCAGGGCTGGCAGTGCCAGGGCCATGTTCTGTACCGACAGGCTGTCGATCATGTCCTTGAACACCAGGGGCACGGCGACACTGGCCAGCTTGGCGCTGACCAGGGAGATCAGGGCGGCGCCGACGCGCCATTTGTACTGCCACAGATAGGGGAAGAGGGCCAGGAGGGTAGGCCAGGCATGGACCTCGCCGGCAGGGCGAGGCAGGTCGTGGGATCGGGAGCGGCGCATGGGCCAGATTTTAGCAGGCTGGATCAGGCAATTTCCCCGGGACTTCCCCCTGGTCGGGGCGCTTGGCAAAACTTTTTGCATCACCCCCTTGCACGGGAAATTATTTAAACATATGATTCAAACACTCGTTTGAATTTGATGTGATCCACCATGAGCCAGGCCGCCACCCCTTTGCCCCCCGTCGATGCCAAGAGCAGCGACGATACCCGGGAACGCATTCTCGATGCTGCCGAACACCTGTTCACCGAGAACGGGTTCGAAGGCACCTCCATGCGCATGATTACCGGCGCCGCCGGGGTGAACCTGGCGGCCGTCAATTACCACTTCGGTTCCAAGGAACAGCTGATTCAGGAAGTGTTTCGCCGTCGCCTCACCTGGCTCAACCAGGAGCGCCTGCGCATTCTCGACGAACTGGAAACGGAAGCCGCCGGCAAGCCCATCAAGCCGTCCCTGATCGTCGATGCCTTCTTCGGCACCCTGATCCGCATGGCCGAACATGAAGAACTGGGCGGGCGCACCTTCCTGCGCCTCATTGGCCGCACCATGACCGAGCCCTCCGGCTTTATCCGCGCCTTCTTCGCTGAGGAATACGCCGCCGTGGTCGATCGTTACAAGCAGGCCCTGTTCAAGGCCCTGCCGGATGTGCCCAAGGCGGAAATCGTCTGGCGCTTCCATTTCATGCTGGGGGCCACCTCCTACGCCATTGCCGGCACGGACGCCCTGCGCATCGTCACCGACTGGGGTATCGAGCCCCAGGAAGCGGAAGAGGGGCTGGACAAGCTGCTGCCTCGCCTCATGACCTTCCTGCTCGGTGGCTTGCGTGCCCAGCTGCCCCAGTTTGTAGAACCACCCTCGAAGTAAATCAGTAAGCCAGTCCGTAGCAACGAACAGCACCTACCGGATAACAACTCGAAGAGCCGACAGAAGATTGGCCAAGAGACCATAAAAGGAGACAGCATCCATGAGCATCATCCCTCTGTTGAGTGTGGCAACACTCTTGACGTTAGCCGTGCTGGTCAGCGTCCGCCCCCTGCGTCGGGCCCTGATCAGCCGGCCTCTTTTTTCCATTTACAAACGCATCCTGCCCCAGATGTCCGATACGGAGCGGGAAGCGCTGGAAGCCGGCAGCGTCTGGTGGGAAGGCGAGCTGTTCCGCGGCAAGCCCGACTGGCAGAAGCTCATGGCCTACCCCCAGCCCAAGCTGACGGCCGAAGAGCAGGCCTTCATGGACAACGAAGTCGATCAGGCCTGCGCCATGACCGACGACTGGAAGGTCTCCCACGAGCTGTATGACCTGCCGCCCGACGTCTGGCAGTACATCAAGGACAAGGGCTTCCTCGGCATGATCATCCCGAAGAAGTACGGCGGCCTGGAGTTTTCCGCCTATGCCCATTCCCAGGTGGTGACCAAGCTGTCCACCCGCTCCTCCGCCCTGGCCGTGTCCGTCATGGTGCCTAACTCCCTCGGCCCGGCCGAGCTGCTGCTGCACTACGGCACCGAGGCTCAGAAGAACCATTACCTGCCGCGCCTCGCCAAGGGTATCGACGTACCCGCCTTCGCCCTCACCAGCCCCTGGGCTGGTTCCGATGCCGCCTCCATCCCCGACTACGGCGTGGTCTGCAAGGGCATGTGGCAAGGCAAGGAAGTGCTGGGCATGAAGGTCACCTGGGATAAGCGCTACATCACCCTAGGCCCGGTATGCACCGTGCTCGGCCTGGCCTTCCGTCTTTTTGACCCCCAGGGCCTGCTGGGCAGCAAGAAGGATATCGGCATTACCTGCGCCCTGGTGCCCAACGACCACCCGGGTGTGGAAATCGGCAACCGCCACTTCCCGCTGAATGCCGCGTTCCACAACGGTCCGACCCGGGGCAAGGAAGTGTTCATGCCCCTGGAGTTCATCATCGGCGGCCCGGCCATGGCCGGCCAGGGCTGGCGCATGCTGATGGAGTGCCTGGCTGCCGGCCGCTCCATCTCCCTGCCGTCCTCCAACACCGGCATGGCCAAGCTCACCGCCCGTGCCGTCGGCGCCTACGCCCGGGTCCGCAGCCAGTTCAAGATGGCCGTGGGCAAGTTCGAAGGCGTGGAAGAGGCCCTCACCCGCATCGGCGCCTATACCTACATGATGGATGCCGCCCGGGTGATGACTGCCGGCGCCGTCGATCTCGGCGAAAAGCCCTCCGTGGTTTCCGCCATCGCCAAGTACCACGTCACCGAACGGGCCCGCAAAGTGGTCAATGACGGCATGGACGTCATCGGCGGCAAGGGCATCTGTCTCGGCCCCTCCAACTTCCTTGGGCGCGCCTATCAGCAGATCCCCATCGGCATCACTGTGGAAGGCGCCAACATCCTCACCCGCAGCCTGATCATCTTCGGCCAGGGCGCCATCCGCTGCCATCCCTTCGTCCTGGCGGAGATGCAGGCCGCCCAGAAGAATGACCTGGTGGGCTTCGACAAGGCGCTGTTTGGCCACATGGGCTTCTCCGTCGGCAACGGCATCCGTGCCCTGCTGATGGGCCTCACCGGTTCCCATTTCGTCTCCGTCGGTGCCGACGTAGCGCCCGAAACCCGGCGCTACTACCAGCAGCTGACCCGCTTCTCCTCTGCCTTCGCCTTCCTCTCCGACGTCTCCATGCTGGTCCTGGGCGGCGGTCTGAAGCGCAAGGAAAAGCTCTCCGCCCGTCTCGGCGACATTCTGGCCCAGATGTACCTGATCTCCGCCACCTTGAAGCGCTACGAGGCTGAAGGTCGCCAGCAGGCCGATGCGCCCCTCATGCACTGGTCCATCTGGGATGCCATGTACCAGGCCCAGCAGGCTTTCGACGGGGTGCTGGCCAACTACCCCAACCGTTTCGTCGCCTGGTGCCTGAAGAAGGTCATCTTCCCCTACGGCCACCCCTATGTGGTGCCCTCCGATGATGTGGGTCATCAGGTCGCCAAGGCCCTGATCTCCCCCAATGCCACCCGGGAGCGCCTCACCAGCGGCTGCTTCGTCGCCAAGACCGAGGATGACGCCGTTGGCGCCATCGAGCTGGCCCTGGCCGCCACCCTGGAGGCCGAGCCCATCGAGGCCAAGATCCGGGAAGCGGAAAAGACCGGCAAGTTCGACGGCAACCCCCTCGCCAACGTGCGGGACGTGGCCCAGGCCGCCATGGAGGCCGGCGTGCTGACGGCGGCGGAATACGCCGTGATCAAGCGCCGCAACGAACTGCGTGACATCGTCATTCGCGTCGATGACTTTGCCCCGGACTTCGGCGTCGCCTCGGCCCTCAACAAGCCGGATGTCCGCAAGGCCGCCTGAAACAACGCAACTGCAACACCCGATCCCGGGGCGCCCCGTTGGGGAAGACCCCGGGACAACAACAAGCAGAAACAGCAACAGACAAAACCAAAGGAGAACAGACATGGCCCAGCAGCAAGCGTTTGAGCCGGTCTATGTGGTGGATGGAGCGCGCACCCCGTTCCTCAAGGCGAAGAATGGCCCCGGGCCTTTCTCGGCGGCGGATCTGGCGGTGCAGGCCGGGCGGGCCTTGCTCGCCCGGCAACCTTTCGCGCCCGACGATCTGGACGAGGTGGTACTGGGCTGTGCCAGCCCCAGCCCGGACGAGGTGAATATCGGCCGCGTCGCCGCCCTGCGCCTGGGCTGTGGCAACAAGGTGACGGGCTGGACGGTGATGCGCAACTGCGCCTCCGGCATGCAGGCCCTGGATTCGGCCATGGCCAACATCCAGTCCGGCCGTTCCGAGCTGGTCCTGGCCGGTGGCGTCGATGCTTTATCCCGGGCGCCCCTGCTGTACAACGACGCCATGGTGCTGTGGTTCGCCGGCATGATGCAGATGAAGACCCTGGGCCAGAAGGCCGGGCACTTCCTCAAGCTGCGCCCCAGCGTACTGCTCAACCCGGTGATCGGCCTGATGAAGGGGCTCACCGACCCGGTGGTGGGCCTGCTCATGGGTCAGACGGCAGAAAACCTGGCCTGGCGCTTCGGCATCAGCCGGGAAGAGATGGATGCCTTCTCTGTGCGCTCCCACCAGCGCGTCATGGCTGCCCGGGCCGCCCAGGCTTTCGGCGAGATCGTGCCCCTGGTGGGCAACGACGGCACCGTCTATGCGGAAGACGACGGCGTGCGGGCCGACGCCAGCATGGATGGCATGAAGAAGCTCAAGCCCTTCTTCGACAAGAAATACGGCCGGGTCACCCCCGCCAACAGTTCCCAGATCACCGACGGCGGCGCCTGGCTGCTGCTGGCTTCCGAAAGCGCCGTCAAGCGCTGGAACCTGCAGCCCCTGGGCCGCATCGTGGACGCCCAATGGGCCGGCCTCGATCCTTCCCAGATGGGCCTCGGGCCGGTCCATGCGGTGACCCCCATCCTGCAGCGCCACGGCTTGGGCCTCAACGATGTGGACCTGATGGAAATCAACGAGGCCTTTGCCGCCCAGGTGCTGGGCTGCCTCAAGGCCTGGGAAGATGAGTCCTACTGCCGCGAGGAGCTGGGCTTGCCCGGCGCCCTGGGCAGTCTGGATCAGGACAGGCTCAACGTGGATGGCGGGGCCGTGGCCCAGGGCCACCCGGTGGGGGCCTCCGGTGCCCGCATCGTGCTGCACCTGTTGCATGCCCTCAAGGCCCGGGGCGGCAAGCGCGGCGTGGCCAGCATCTGCATCGGCGGCGGCCAGGGTGGCGCCATGCTGGTGGAAACCTGCTGAGGCCGCCATGCGCATCGGCATCATTGTCGATTCCTGCTGCGACCTGCCCCGGCAGTTCCTCGACGACCACGAGATCGTCGTCATGCCCATCGCCCTGCGCATCGGCGGCGCCCTGATCCACGACCGGCGGGACCCGGAAGAAACCCATCGCTTCTACGCCACCCATGTGGATCGCAAGAGCGAGGATTTTGCCGAATCCATTCCCTATTCGCCGGCCCAGATCGAACAGGTCTTCCTGGATCGCCTGGTGATCGACTACGACTACGTCTTCGTCCTCACCATCACCAGCGAACGCAGCCCCATCTACGACCACGCCATGCAGGCCTCCCGCTCGGTGCTGACCAAGTACAAGGACCCGCGCCGGGAAATCGGCAAGCCGGGCCGCTTCGGCCTGTGCGTGCTGTCCAGCCGCAACCTGTTCACCGGCCAGGCCGTGCTGGCGGCGGAGGCGGTGCGCCTCATCCGTCTCGGCGGCACGCCTAGCGAGATTGGCAACCGTCTGCGTCTGCTGGCCGACCAGATCCACACCTATCTGGTGCCGGCAGACCTGTTCCATATCTACAAGCGGGCAGTGAAGAAGGGCGATACCAGCATCAACTGGGGTACCTACAAGCTTGGCCAGATGCTGGACATGAAGCCCATTCTCCATTGCCACCAGGATGTCACCCGCTCCATCGCCAAGGTGCGTGGCTTTGAGGCCGGCGTGCAGCGCCTATTCGCCAATGCGGCGCGGCAGGTGCGGGCCGGTCTGGAGTCGCCCCATGTCTGCATCAGCTACGGCGGTGACCCCGACAGTGTGCCCAAGTTGCCCGGCTATGCCGAACTGGCGGCCGCCGTGCGCGAGCAGGGGGTCGAAATCCTGATTTCCATGATGAGCAACACCGCTGCGGTGAATGTGGGCACGGGGGCGGTATCCCTGGCCTTCGCCGCCGGCAGCCATGCCTTTCACTGAAGGTAGACCATGAACATGAATACTTCCGCCGCCACCGCCTTCCAGCACTGGCACCTGACCCGCGAGGCCGACGGCCTGGCCTGGCTGTCCCTGGACAAGGCTGGCGAGAGCGCCAATTCCCTTTCCAAGGCCGTGATGGCCGAACTCTCCGGCGTGCTGGACGTGCTGGACAAGCAGCCGCCCAAGGCCCTGATCATCCGCTCCGCCAAGAGCGCCGGCTTCATCGCCGGGGCCGACATCTCCGAGTTCGACGAACTGGGTGATGCCGCCGCGGCCAAGGCAATGGTCGCCCGGGGCTGGGACCTCTTCAACCGCCTAGCCGGCGTCTCCTACCCGACCCTGGCCCTGGTGCGCGGCCACTGCCTGGGCGGTGGCCTGGAGTTGGCCCTGGCCTGCCGCACCCTGCTGGTGGTGGATGAGCCGGGCACCAAGCTGGGCCTGCCCGAAGTCATGCTGGGCATTTTCCCCGGCTGGGGCGGCATGAAACGTCTGCCCGAGCGGGTTGGCCCCGCCGTGGCCCTGGACCTGATGCTGGCCGGCAAGACCGTGGATGCGAAAAAGGCCAAGCGCCTGGGCCTCGCCGATGAATGTGTGCCGCCCCGGGTGATGGAATCCGCCGCCCGCCAGCTGGCCCTCAACCCGCCGACCCGCAAGCCCCTGCCCTTCATGCAGCGCCTCTTCGCCGGTCCCCTCAAGGGCGTAGTGGCCGGCAAGGCCCGCCAGCAGGTGGCCAAGCGGGCCCGCCCCGAACACTACCCGGCACCCTACGCCATCATCGACCTGTGGGCTCAGTACGGTGGCAACGCCCTGGCCGCGCCGGAGATTACCGACCGCATTGTCCGTTCTTCCACCGCCCGTAATCTGGTGCGGGTGTTCCGCCTGCAGGAACGCCTCAAGGGCTTCGGCAAAGACTGCGACTTCACCGCCAAGCGCGTGCACGTGGTGGGCGCCGGCGTCATGGGGGGGGATATCGCCGCCTGGTGTGCCGGCCGCGGCATGACCGTGACCCTGCAGGACCAGACGGTGGCGCGCATCGCCCCCGCCATCCAGCGGGCCCATGCCGGCTTCGCCAAGCGCATCAAGGACAAGCTGCAGCTGCGGGCCATCATGGACCGGCTCATCCCCGATCCGGAAGGCCATGGCGCCGCCCATGCCGACGTGGTTATCGAGGCCATCTTCGAGAACCTGGAAGCCAAGCACAGCCTGCTCAAGGGCCTGGAGGCCCGCATGAAACCGGAGGCGGTGCTCGCCACCAACACCTCCAGCCTGCGCCTGGAAGATATCCGCACCGTGCTGCAAAAGCCGGAGCGCCTGGTGGGCATCCACTTCTTCAATCCGGTGGCGAAGATGCCGTTGGTTGAGGTGGTCACCGCTGCGGGCGGCGATGCCGAGATGACCCGCAAGGCCTGTGCCTTCGTACGCAGCATCGACAAGCTGCCCCTGCCAGTGCAGAGCGCCCCCGGCTTCCTGGTGAACGCTGTGCTTGGCCCCTATCTGCTGGAAGCCATGCGCTGCGTCGATGAAGGCATCGCGCCGGAAACCGTCGATGAAGCCGCCCTGGCCTTCGGCATGCCCATGGGGCCCATCGAGCTGGCGGATACTGTCGGCCTGGATATCGCCATGGCCGCTGGCAAGGCTCTCGCCGGTAGCGGTGTGGAACCCCCCAAGTGCCTGGTGCAACGCTTCGAGCGGGGCGACCTGGGGCGCAAGAGCGGCAAGGGCTTCTACGCCTACCCGGCTGGCAAGATCCAGAAGGGGGCGGCGGGAGCAGTGCCGGCCGGCCTGGCCGAGCGCCTGGTGGCGCCCCTGCTGAAACGCACGCAACAATTGGTGGACGATGGTGTCGTAGGCGATGCCGAGCTGGCGGACGCCGGCGTAATATTCGGCACGGGTTTCGCCCCCTTCACGGGCGGCCCGCTCAACTACGCCAGGAGCCGACATGTCTGATACCCCCGTCCAACTGCCCGAAAAGCAACCCACCCTGCGCCTGATGACCATGCCCTCGGACATGAATCCGAACGGCGACATCTTCGGCGGCTGGGTCATGTCCCAGGTGGACATTGCCGGCGGCGTTGCCGCCATGCGTCGGGCGCGCGGACGGGTCACCACGGTGGCCGTCAATGCCTTCCAGTTCAAGCAGCCCATTTCCATTGGCGACGTGGTGAGTTTCTACACCGAGGTCGTCAAGGTCGGCAAAACCTCCGTCACCCTCAACGTCGAGGTCTATGCCGAGCGTAACTATTTCAAGCCCATCACCGTCAAGGTGACCGAAGCCACGCTGACCTACGTGGCCATCGATGCCAGCGGCAACAAGCGCGACATGCCGCCGGAGGTTTGAGTACAGGTGTTTTACCCGGGAAGCCCGCTTCCCAACCACAACCACAAAAGAGGAGACATCACCAATGTTGAAAACGACCATGAAGTTGCTGCCGTTGTTGGTCTTGGGGGCCTTGTCCGGCAACGCATCGGCCGCCGGCTTCCAGTTGCTGGAGCAGAACGCCACCGGCCTGGGCAATGCCTACGCCGGTTCCGCTGCCAGCGCTGAAAATGCCTCAGCCCAGTATTTCAATGCCGCCAGTCTGTCCAGCCTGCAGGGCCGGCAGTTCTCCGTCGGCGTGAACTACATCGACCTGAATTCCACCTTCGACAACATCAGTTCCCGGGCACCCGCAGGCCACCCGAATCTGGCGAAGAATGGCGTGGAAGGCGGCGATGCGGCTTTCGTCCCCAACTTCTACCTGTCCCTGCCCCTGACTAAGGACCTGACCTTTGGTCTGGGTGCCAACGCCCCCTTCGGCATGCGCACGGACTGGGCCAAGGGCTGGCAGGGCCAGTATTTCGGCACCCTGACCGACGTCAAGGCCGTCAACCTGAATGCCAATCTGGCTTACCGGGTGAATGACGCCTTCTCCATCGGCGGCGGTATCAATTACCAGAAGTTCGATGCCCAGCTCGAAACAGCCCTGAACGGCGCCCCCTTCGGCTCCCGCGACGGCAATTTCATGGTTTCCGGCAACAGCTGGGCCTGGGGTTACAACCTGGGGGTGTTGTTCCGCCCCACCGCCGCCACCCAGTTGGGCGTGTCCTATCGCTCCGCCATCAAGCATGAGCTGGAAGGCAAGTATGCCGTTTCCGGCTTCACTGGTCCCGGTGCCGGCGTAGCCGTTGCCACCTATGGCTTTGCGGGCACCAGCGGCGCGGGCAAGGTCAATATCAAGCTGCCCGATACCCTGATCTTCAGCGCTACTCACCAGCTCAACAGCCAGTGGGAACTGCTGGGCGACGTCAGCCGCACCAGCTGGTCCGACGTGCCGGAACTGCGGGTGCAGTTCGCCAACGGCTCCGCCGACAAGGTCAGCACCTACAACTGGCGTGATACCTGGCGTGTCGCCGTCGGTGCCAACTACCAGGCCACTGACGCCTGGAAGCTGCGCGTCGGTCTGGCCTTTGACCAGTCCCCGGTGAAGGAAGGCCTGCGCACCCCGCGCCTGCCCGACCAGGACCGTATCTGGTACTCCGTCGGCGCCCAGTACAAGCTGAACAACACCAGCAAGCTGGACTTCGGCTACAGCTACGTGAAGGCCAAGGATGCCCGGGGCAACGAAACCAGCGCCAACCCCGCCGTGACCGGCACCATTCTGGGCGACTACAAGAGCTCCGTGCAGGTGCTGGGCGTCCAGTACTCCATGAGTTTCTGAGTCCGGTCCTCGCGACCACTTCCTCTGTGAGAGATGCCCCGGCTGCGGCCGGGGCTTTTTTTGTCTGGCGATGGCGGATGGGATGGAAAAAGTCATGCACCGCCGTATTGGCTATTGACGGGGGAAGGGGATTGCCTATAATTCAAACGTTCGTTTGAATTAAGTGGCACCCATGTTCTGCACCCATCCTCTCTCAGCGTTGTACCCGGTAGGCGCCGGGCGTGCTGCCGGTCCATTTCTTGAAGGCCCGGTGGAATGCGTTGGGGTCCTCGAAGCCCAGCTCCTGGCCGATGACCGCAATGGGCGTGTCACTGGTGGTGAGGCGGCGGATGGCCGTATCCCGGCGCAGTTCGTCCTTGAGGGCCTGGAAGGTGGTGCCTTCGTCCGCCAGACGGCGGGTGAGGGTGCGCAGGGAATGATGCAGGGCCGCCGCCGCTTCGCCGGCCGCTGTCGGGTGCTCCAGCCGGGGCGCCAGGTATTCCCGCAGCCGCTGGCTCACCGGGTGTTCCTCGAAGGAAACGAAGAGCCAGTCGCCCGGCGCCCGGGCGAGGAAGGTGTTGAGGGACTTGCGGTCCTGGCGGATGGGCGTGGCCAGCTGGCCCGCCTCGAAGTAGAGGGCGGACAGGGGCTGCCCGAAATGCACCGGTCCCGGGTAGAGAAAACCATATTCCGAGGCGTGGCGCGGCCGCGGGTAGGCGCAATCCACCCGGGCCAGCAACATGCGATGGCCGGTCAGCCAGGAGGCGACGCCGTGGATCAGCTTGAGCATGATCTCCTGGCCGAAGGTGTTGGCTGGGGCCGCCGGGGTCTGGGGCACCAGGGCCATGCGGATGAGGCCGTCCTGGCGCGCCAGCTCGATGGCGAAGTCGTCCAGCACCAGATGGAAGAAGCGGGTGAAGCGGAACAGGGCGGTTTGCAGGTTGGCCGATTCCATCAGGCTGAGGCAGAGAAACTTGAAGGCGCCGGCCCGCACTGGGCGGGAAAACATGCCCGGCAGTTCGTCGTCCAGCTCCCGCGCCAGCAACTGGTACAGGGTGGCGAACTGCTCCGTGGTGACCCGGGCCGTTTCGGCGCCCAGCAGCGCCGGGGCAATGCCTGCCCGGACCAGGGCGTCGGCCTGACCCGGGTGATCCAGGGGCGTACCGCCGAGGAGGCTATGTACGAAGGACATGGGGACGGTACTGGCGTCGGTAAACGGCATGGTGTGTTGCAGTGCGGGAGAGTATTTGGCCGATTATGCAAGTATTTCGGCGCAAGGGGCCATCGGGACGGGGTGGGGCTGTTCGTAGAATCAGCGACGAAATCCGGATTGTTGATGGATTCAAGCGGCTTGCCGGTCTATGTCGGTTTTTCCGTCGGGCGGATGAATACGGGCATCTGCCGGCGTAAATCGCATGTTGCCATGGGGCAGAAGTCCCCGGCCGGCAGGCAATAAACAGCACGCCAAACAAAAGCGAGGAGACAACCCCCATGCCCCTGCAAAACATCCCGGTCACGCCTTCGGCCTACAGCTACCCCCTGCTCATCAAGCAGCTCCTGCATACCCCCCTGGCCACGGCGCCCGAGCAGGAAATCGTCTATGCCGACAAGCGGCGCCACACCTACGCCGACATGGCCCGCCGCATCCATCAACTGGGCCACGCCCTGACCCGCCTGGGCGCCCAGGCCGGCGAGACGGTGGCGGTGATGGATTGGGACAGCCACCGCTACTTGGAATGCTTCTTCGCCGTGCCCATGCTGGGTACGGTGTTGCAGACGGTGAATGTCCGTCTATCCCCGGATCAGATCCTGTACACCCTGAACCATGCCCAGGCCACGGTGCTGCTGGTCAACCGGGAATTCCTGCCGGTGCTGGAGCAGATCCGCGGCGAGCTGGCCACGGTGAAGCAGTTCATTCTCCTGGACGACGAGGGGGGCGATCTGCCGGCCGGCTTCGCCGGTGAATACGAAGCCCTGTTGGCCGACTGCCCGGACCATTACGACTTCCCCGATTTCGACGAAAACACCCGGGCCACCACCTTCTACACCACTGGCACCACCGGCCTGCCCAAGGGCGTCTATTTCAGCCACCGCCAGCTGGTGCTGCACACCCTGGCCGTCTGTTCCGCCCTGGCTCTGGCGCCCAAGCAGGGGGGCTTCCACCGGGACGACATCTACATGCCCCTGACCCCCATGTTCCATGTGCACGCCTGGGGCATGCCCTACATCGCCACCCTGGCGGGGGTGAAGCAGGTCTATCCGGGGCGCTACCAGCCCGAGGCTATCCTCAAGCTGATCGAGAAGGAGAAGGTCACTTTCTCCCACTGCGTCCCCACCATCCTGCACATGCTGCTGCTGACGCCCTATGGCAAGCAGGTGGACCTTTCCAAGTGGAAGGTCATCATCGGCGGCTCCGCCCTCACCACGGGCCTGGCCAAGACGGCCCTGGAGCGGGGCATCGACGTCTTCACCGGCTATGGCATGTCCGAGACCTGTCCCATCCTCACCCTGGCCCAGATGGAAGATCCGGCGCTGCTGGCCGATGCCGAGGCCAACGTGGCGGTGCGGGTGAAGACCGGCCGACCCGTGCCCCTGGTGGCCCTGCGCACCGTGGATGCCCAAATGGACGATTGCCCGCGGGACGGCAAGAGTGCCGGCGAGGTGGTGGTGCGTACGCCCTGGCTGACTCAGGGCTATCTGCACAACCCGGAGGCTTCTGAGCATCTGTGGGATGGCGGCTGGCTGCATACCCAGGACATTGGCCACATCGACCCCCAGGGATACCTGCAGGTCACCGACCGCATCAAGGACGTGATCAAGACCGGTGGCGAGTGGGTTTCCTCCCTCGAACTGGAGGACCTCATCGGCCGCCACCCGGCGGTGAGCGAAGTGGCCGTCATCGGCGTGCCCGACGAGAAGTGGGGCGAGCGGCCCCTGGCCCTGGTGGTGCTCAAGCCGGGCTTTGCCGGCCAGGTATCGGTCCAAGACATACAGACCCATGTGAAGGTCTTTGCCGACCAGGGCCATATTTCCAAATACGGCGTGCCCGAGAACGTCCGCTTCGTCGAAAGTCTGGCGCGGACCAGTGTGGGCAAGCTCAACAAGCGCGCCATGCGCGAACAACTAGTGAAGTGAAGGAGACCATAAGACCATGAGTGAGAACAGCAAACTGATCGTCCGTCGGGCCGCCGTGCTCGGCGCGGGCGTGATGGGGGCCCAGATCGCCGCCCACCTCGCCAACGCCGATGTGCCGGTGGTGCTTTTCGACCTGCCGGCCAAGGAAGGTGATCCGAATGGGATCGTGAAGAAGGCCCTGGACGGCTTGAAGAAGCTCGACCCGGCCCCCCTGGCCAGCAAGGAGCGCCTGGCCCATATCGATGCCGCCAACTACGAGCAGCACCTGGCCCTCCTGGGCGAGTGCGACCTGGTGATCGAGGCCATCGCCGAGAAGATGGAGTGGAAGGAAGACCTCTACCGCAAGATCGCGCCCCACCTGAAGGCCGGTGCCATCGTCGCCTCCAACACTTCGGGCCTGTCCATCAACAAGCTGTCGGCCACCGTGCCGGCGGAGAAGCGGGCCAACTTCTGCGGCATCCACTTCTTCAACCCGCCCCGCTACATGCCCCTGGTGGAAATCATCGCCACCACCGATTCCGCTCCGGCCATGCTGGACCGCCTGGAAACCTGGCTGGTCTCCCGCCTCGGCAAGAGCGTGGTGCGGGCCAAGGATACCCCCAACTTCGTCGCCAACCGGGTCGGCGTCTTCTCCATCCTGGCGGTGATGCACCACACCCAGCGTCTGGGCATGGGCTTCGACGAGGTGGATGCCCTGACCGGCCCCAAGATCGGCCGTCCCAAGAGCGCCACCTACCGCACCGCCGACGTGGTGGGCCTGGACACCCTGGCCCACGTGGTCAAGACCATGCAGGACACCCTGCCCGGCGACCCGTGGCACAGCCACTTCCAGGCGCCCGCCTGGCTGGCCGCCCTGATCGAGAAGGGCGCCCTGGGCCAGAAGACCAAGGGCGGCATCTTCCGTAAGCAGGGCAAGGAAATCCAGGTGCTGGACCTGGCCCAGCAGGACTACCGCACCTCCGCCGGCGAAATCGCTCCGGAAGTGGCTGAGATTCTCAAGATCCGCAACCCGGCCGAGAAGTTCGCCGCCCTGCGCGCCTCCGGTCACAAGCAGGCCCAGTTCCTCTGGGCCATCTACCGGGACGTCTTCCACTACTGCGCCTTCCACCTGGAATCCATCGCCGACAACGCCCGGGACGTGGATTTCGCCATGCGCTGGGGCTTCGGCTGGGCCATGGGCCCCTTCGAGACCTGGCAGGCCGCCGGCTGGAAAGCTATCGCCGAAGCGGTGCAGACCGACATCGATGCCGGCCTGTCCATGAGCAAGGCGCCCCTGCCGGCCTGGGTCATGGAGCGTGATGGGGTTCATGCCCCCGCCGGCTCCTGGTCCGCCGCCGAGAAGAGCCTCAAGCCCCGTTCCACCCTGCCGGTGTACGGCCGCCAGCTCTATCCCGAGACCGTGCTGGGCGAAGCCCCCGCCGCCCGGGGCGAGACCGTCTGGGAAAACAGCGGGGTGCGTCTGTGGACCCACGCCCAGGACCCGAAGATCGCCATCCTCTCCATCACCTCCAAGATGCACGCGATCGGCGACGAAGTGCTGGACGGGGTGCTGGAGTCCGTGGCCCGGGCCGAGCGGGAATTCGACGGCCTGGTGGTATGGCACGAAGCCCCCTTCGCCGTCGGCGCCAACCTGCAACAGGTGGGCGAAGCCTGCGCCAAGGGTGAATTCGACCTGCTTGAAAAGACCGTGGCCAAGTTCCAGCATGCCTCCATGGCCTTGAAGCACGCCAACGTGCCCACCGTGGCGGCTGTGCAGGGCATGGCCCTGGGCGGCGGTTGCGAGTTCGTCATGCATGCGGCCCATCGCGTCATGGCCCTGGAAAGCTACGTCGGTCTGGTGGAAGCGGGCGTCGGCCTGATTCCTGCCGGCGGTGGCTGCAAGGAATTCGCCATCCGCGCCGCCCAGTTCGGTGCCCGCCAGGCCGGCGGCGAACTGTTCCCCTTCCTGCAGAACGTCTTCCAGACCATCGCCATGGCCAAGGTGGCCAAGAGCGCCCTGGAGGTGCAGGAGATGGGCTTCGGCAAGGAGTCGGACGACATCGTCTTCAATGCCCAGGAGTTGCTGTTCGTCGCCATCGCCCGCGCCCGGGCCATGGCTGCCGCCGGCTACCGTCCGCCCCTGCGGGCCCGCAACATCCCGGTGGCCGGCCGTCCCGGCATCGCCACCCTGGAGATGATGCTGGTGAACATGAAGGAGGGCGGTTTCATTTCCGCCCACGATTACCGGGTGGCCCGCTCCGCCGCCATCGCCCTGTGCGGCGGCGACGTGGAGCAGGGCAGCCGGGTGGACGACGAATGGCTGCTCACCGTGGAGCGCCGCGAATTCGTCGAACTGCTCAAGACCCCGGAAACCCAGGCCCGCATCAAGCACATGCTTGAGACCGGCAAGCCCCTGCGCAACTAAGGGGAAGGAGACAAACAATGACCAAACAAGTACAAGACGCCTACATCGTCGCCGCCACCCGCCTGCCGGTGGCCAAGCGCAACGGCATGTTCAAGACCACCCGTCCCGACGACATGCTGGCCCACGCCCTCAAGTCCGTCATGGCCCAGGTGCCCCAGCTGGACCCGGCCCTGGTGGAAGACGTGATCGTCGGTTGCGCCATGCCGGAAGCCGAGCAGGGCATGAATGTGGCCCGCATCGGCCTGCTGCTGGCCGGCCTGCCGGACACCGTGCCGGGCATCACCATCAACCGCTTCTGTTCCTCCGGCGTGCAGGCCGTGGCCGATGCCGCCGCCCGCATCCGCCTGGGCGAGGCCGACGTTATGCTGGCCGCCGGCACTGAGACCATGAGCCTGATGTCCCAGATGATGGGCAACAAGGTGTCCCTCAACCCGGCCATTTTCGAGAAGGACGAGAACGTGGCCATCGCCTACGGCATGGGCCTCACCGCCGAGAAGGTGGCCCAGAAGTGGGGTATCAGCCGTGACGACCAGGATGCCTTCGCCGTGGCCTCCCACCAGAAGGCCGTGGCCGCCATCGCCGCCGGCAAGTTCAAGGACGAAATCAGCCCCTACACCGTGCGCGCCCACCTGCCGGACTTGAAGAGCGGCACCGTGCGCATCGTCGAGAAGGTCTGCGACACCGACGAAGGCCCCCGGCTTGATTCCAGCCTGCAGGGCCTGGCCAAGCTGAAGCCCGTGTTCAACGCCCGGGGCAGCGTCACCGCCGGCAACTCCTCCCAGATGTCCGACGGTGCCGGTGCCGTGCTGCTGGTCTCCGAGAAGATCCTCAAGCAGTTCAACCTGCAGCCCCTGGCCCGCTTCGCCGGCTTCTCCGTGGCCGGCGTGCCGCCGGAGATCATGGGTATCGGCCCCATTGCCGCCATTCCCAAGGTCCTGGCCCAGGCCGGCATCAAGCAGGACGACCTGGACTGGATCGAGCTGAATGAGGCTTTCGCCGCCCAGGCCCTGGCGGTGACCCGGGAACTGGGTCTGGACCCGGCCAAGATCAATCCCCAGGGCGGCGCCATCGCCCTCGGCCATCCCCTGGGTGCTACCGGCGCCATCCGCACCGCCACTCTGGTGCACGGCATGCGGCGGGAAAACAAGAAGTGGGGCATGGTCACCATGTGCATCGGCACCGGCATGGGCGCCGCCGGTCTGTTCGAAGCGATGTAAGCTGTTGTACAGCCCCGGCTGGTGCCGGTCTCCCGCGGGAGACTGCGCCGGTCGGGGCTTTTTGCCGTCAACGCCACGGGCTATTGCCCGATGTCGTTGGCGGGTGCCCGTGCGTGGTGCCCGCAGCCGGTGTCATGGCCCTGTCATTGCCCGGCCCTAAAACAGAACCGCGGGACGCTGGCCGTCACCGCTGTCCCTATCCCCAAGGAGAACGCCATGCTGCCCAAATGGTGGAAAAAACTGCCGCCCACCTGGCGCCCCGCCTTCCTGCGCTGGGGCTTCAACTGGTTTCCTGCCTGGCGCGCTACCGGCGGCCGGGTCATCCACGTTTCCGCCGATCTCAAGCGTATCGTGGTCAAGCTGCCTCTCAACCGGGGGACGCGCAATGCCGTCGGCACCATTTTTGGTGGGGCCCTGTTTGCCACCACCGATGGCCTTCATCCCACCTTGCTGGCCCTGCAGCTGGGGCCCGACTACATCATCTGGGACAAGGCCGGCAGCATTCGCTACCGCAAGCCGGGACGGGCGCCCCTGTTCGCCGAGTTCCACATCAACGACGAGGAGGTCGCCGAGGTGCGCAGCATCGTCGCCCGCCTGGGGGAGTGCGAGCGTACCTACCTGGTGGATCTGAAGGATCGGCACGGCGTGTTGCATACCCAGGTGGCGCGGACCGTCTATATCGCCAGCAAGGATTTCTACCGCAGCAAGATGGCGGCCTGAGCCGCCTGGCAACCCGGCTGTTAAGAGTCCCGCCGGGCGGGAGCCCTCTGGCATAATACGTGCCCATGACTGCACAAGCCCTTCCCACACCATGAATTTCGACGCTTGGCTGGCCTCGGCCGGTCTCGGCTGGCGGGAAGCCGTTGTGGGGCTGATCGCCCTGCTCGGGCTGTACATCCTCATCGTCATGCTACGCCTGAAACGCCTGGGCCGGCGCAAGGGCGAGGAGGGGGCCAAGGTGCCTCCTGCCGCCCCCCAGCTCGATACGACGGATGCTGAGGCGGGGGATGAGCATCCTGAGCCCATCTATGCCCGCCCGGAAGAAAAACCCTCCTTCGCCTGGAACGAGCCGCCTGCCGCCAAGGTCTTTGCCGAAGAGCAGTATTTCAAGGCGGTGGAAGTGGAACTGGGCCAGTTGCGGGAAGAAGTTGCTGTGCTGCGCCATGAATTTGCCAAGCTGCGCGAGGAAATGCGCGGCCAGGTCGGCCAGATCAAGGCTTCCCAGAACATGTCGCCCCTCTACAGTGATGCCATGCAGATGGCCATGCTGGGGCACGATGCGGAAACCATTGCCGAGCGTTGCGGCATTGCCCGGGCAGAAGCCGATCTGGTGGTGGCCCTGGCCCGCAATCAGGGGGAGTGAGCGGGCGATGTGCGGACCGAAGAACACCAGGAAAGGGTGACCATGGCAGAAAAGAAAGCGGCGGCCCGACCGGCTGCGGCCAAGGTGGCCTCCAAGCAAAAGGCTGCTGCAGCAACGGATCCCCAGGCGGAAATCAAGCAGCGCCTGGGGCGTCGCATGGCCTTTGCTGGCGTCATGATCGCCGTACTGCTGGCGGCCCTGGCCCTGTTTGACCACCTTTCGAAGCCCCATGAGGAAGAGGAAGTGACGGCGGTGGAGCCGGCTCCTGCCCCCAAGGAAGTGGCTCAGCCGGTGACGCCCGTGGAATCCCTGCCGCCACCGCCGGCTCCGGCGGAGAAAGCTGCGGAAGCGCCGGCCGAGCCGGAGTTGTCTGCCGCGCCGGCGGACAAGGGCAAGCCGGCCCCTGATCTGCCGCCGCCGCCCCAGGTGGCGGCGCAGCCGGCCGCAGCGCCCCGCGCTGCCGCTTCCCGGGCCACGCCCTTTGTGCCTCAGCCGGCCGCCAGCGGGGCCGTGCGCGCTGCCGTGCCGGCCCCCCGTGGGGTGGCGACGGCACCATCGGCTGCGGCACCGGCTGTTGCGCCCTCGCCCGTAACCCATGGAGCGGTGACGCCACCTGCCCATGTGCCAGCGCAGGCTCCGGCCCAGGCGCCGGCCTCGGTACAACCCTTGCCCATTGGTCCCCGTCCTCAGCCCGCGCCGCCCCGGCTGTTCTCGGGCTTTGTCGTGCAGGCGGGGGTTTTCAGCAGTACGGAGCGAGCGGAGGAGCTGCATGCCAAGCTGCAGCTCAACGGTATTGCCTCGAGCATCGAATCCCGGGTCAATGTGGGGCCCTTCAAATCCAGGGAAGAGGCTGAGGCTGCCCGGGCCAAGTTGAAGAGCCTGGGCCTGGAGTCCGTCCTGGTGCCGCCTCCCGGCGTCCGCCGCTGAGCGGCTTGCCGGGCATGGTTTCCGAGTGAGGTAGGAAAGGCGGGGTGTAGTGCCGTTCAGGCGGGCGGCGAGTCCGGCTGTCCAGTGAGGTCGGCCAGGGGCCAGCGCGGCTTGATGGCGATGGCGCCGGCGGGCTTGGCGGGGTTGCCGGCGGCCAGGCGCAGGGCGCCGGCCAGGGCGATCATGGCGCCGTTGTCGGTACAGAATTCCAGTTCCGGGTAATACACCTGCACCCGGGCCTTCACTGCTTTGGCGTTCAGGCGCTGCCGCAGTTCCCGGTTGGCGCCGACGCCACCGGCCACCACCAGTTGCTTCATGCCGGTCTTCTTGATGGCGGCCATGGCTTTGGCCACCAGTACATCGACAATCGCATCCTGCACGGCCCGGGCAACGTCGGCCCGGGTCTGTTCATCCAGTTCCTTGCCCCGCACATGGGTCAGCACCGCCGTCTTGAGGCCGGAGAAGGAAAAGTCCAGATCGCCGGAATGCAGCATGGGGCGGGGGAAGGTGACGGCCTCCGGGCGACCGCTGGCGGCCAGCTGGGCCAGGGCCGGGCCGCCGGGGTAGCCCAGGCCGAGCAGTTTGGCTGTCTTGTCGAAGGCCTCGCCGGCGGCATCGTCCAAGGTTTCGCCCAGCAGTTCGTAGTGGCCGACGCCGCTGACCCGCATGATCTGGGTGTGGCCGCCGGAAACCAGCAGGGCGATGAAGGGGAAGCTGGGCGGCGAAGCCGAGAGCAGCGGCGAAAGCAGGTGCCCTTCCAGGTGGTGCAGCGGCACCGTGGGTTTGCCCAGGGCTGTGGCCAGGCCTTCGGCGAAGGCGGCGCCCACCAGCAGGGCGCCGGCCAGGCCGGGGCCCTGGGTGTAGGCGACGGCATCCACATCGGCCAAGCTCTTGCCACTATCCACCAGGGCCTGGCGGAGGAGCGGCACGACGCGGCGGATGTGGTCCCGGGAGGCGAGTTCGGGGACGACCCCGCCGTACTCCCGATGCATGGCGATCTGGGAGTGCAGGGCGTGGCCGAGGAGGGCGCCGCGACCGTTTTCGCCCATTTCATAGAGGGCGATACCGGTTTCGTCGCAGGAGGATTCGATGCCGAGAACAAGCATGGGCGCCATTCTAACTCAGGGTGACGAGAAAATTCTTGTAAACCCCTTGGTAAACCGTTGACCTTTAGATAGAATTGCCGGCTTTCTCTCACCGTTGTTTGGGACTGAATTCAATGCCTGCTATTCGCGTCAAGGAAAACGAGCCCTTCGAAGTTGCGATTCGCCGCTTCAAGCGCACTGTTGAAAAAACTGGTCTGCTGACCGAACTTCGCGCCCGCGAGTTCTACGAAAAGCCCACCGCCGAGCGCAAGCGCAAGCTGGCTGCTGCGGTCAAGCGTCACCACAAGCGGATCCGCAGCCAGACCCTGCCCCCGAAGCTGTTCTAAGCTTCCCAGGTTTTCCTGACGCTGCAAGAGCCGTCCATCGCCAGGTGGGCGGCTTTTGGTGTTTATGGGCCGGCGCTTTGGTGTCCCTGCCGCTACGGGCGATTCGATACCGCTGAAGTGCCAAGACTTCGCCAAAATTTCTCAGGATCCTTTTCCATGACGCTCAAGGAACGCATCTCCGAAGACATGAAGGCCGCTATGAAGGCCAAGGAAACGGCCCGTCTGGCCGCCATTCGCCTGTTGCTGGCCGCCATCAAGCAAAAAGAGGTGGATGAGCAGGTGGTGCTGGACGATGCCGCTATTGCCGCTGTCATCGACAAGATGCTGAAGCAGCGCAAGGATTCCATCACCCAGTACGAGGCCGCAGGCCGCCAGGACCTGGCTGATGCCGAAAAGGCCGAAGTGACCGTGCTCTCCGCCTACAAGCCGGCCGGCTTGTCCGAGGCCGAAATCGCCGCTGCAGTGGACGCGGCGGTGGCTGAGAGCGGTGCCGCTTCCGCCGCCGACATGGGCAAGGTGATGGCCATCCTCAAGCCCGCCCTGGCTGGCAAGGCCGACATGGCGGAAGTCTCCAAGCTGGTCAAGGCCAAGCTTTCCGCTTGATTCCGGCTGCCTGCCGGCCGTCTGCGCCGTGATTCCCGAGTCCTTCATCCAGGATCTGTTGCATCGGGTCGACATCGTCGACCTGATCGACGGGTATGTGCCGCTGAAGAAGGCGGGGGCCAACTACGCCGCCTGTTGCCCTTTTCACAACGAAAAATCGCCCTCTTTCACTGTCAGCCCGACCAAGCAGTTCTATCACTGCTTCGGCTGCGGCGCCCATGGCACGGCCATTCGCTTTCTCATGGAGTATTCCGGCCAGGGCTTTGTGGATGCGGTAAAGGACCTGGCCGGCCGGATGGGGATGACGGTGCCGGAGGAGGCCGGGCGGCAGCGCCATGATGGGCCGCGCACCACGGAGCTAACCGAGGTCATGGGCAAGGCCGCCCAGTATTTCTTCGACCAGCTCAAGCAGTCGGACAAGGCCAAGGACTATCTCAAGCGGCGCGGCCTCACCGGCGAGATCGCCCTCAAGTTCCGCATCGGTTATGCCCCGGATGGCTGGCAGAACCTGCAGGCTTCCTTCCCCAACTACAACGCTCCCGAATTGCTGACGGCTGGCCTGGTCATCGAGAACGACCAGGGGCGGCGCTATGACCGTTTCCGCGACCGGGTGATGTTCCCCATCATCAACCAAAAGGGGGAGGTCATTGCCTTTGGCGGTCGGGTCATCGACCAGGGGGAGCCAAAGTACCTCAATTCACCGGAAACGCCCCTCTTCGAAAAGGGGCGCGAGCTGTTTGGCCTGCCCCAGGCCCGCCAGGCCCTGCGGGAAAAGAACACGGTGATCGTGGTGGAGGGCTACATGGATGTGGTGGCCCTGGCCCAGCATGGAGTCGGCAATGCGGTGGCGACTCTGGGTACCGCCACCACCGCCACCCACGTGCAGAAACTGCTGCGCCAGGTGGATCGCATTGTCTATTGCTTCGACGGGGATGCGGCCGGCCGCAAGGCCGCCTGGCGTGGGCTGGAGAACAGCCTGGAGACCCTGGCGGACAACAAGAGCATCGGATTTGTCTTTCTGCCGCCGGAGCATGATCCCGACAGCTATGTGCGGGAGTTGGGGCGGGAGGCCTTCGAGAGCATGATCGACCGGGCCATGCCCCTCTCCGACTTCCTGCTCAAGGAATTGGCGAGCCACTGCGATTTGACCACCTCCGAGGGCAAGTCCAAGCTGGTGTACGAGGCCAAGCCCCTGATCCAGCGCCTGTCCACGCCGCTGCTGCGCTTGCAGCTGGTGAAGCGCCTGGCGGAGGCGAGCGGCTTTTCCCAGGGGGAAGTGGAGCGGCTCTGTGATCTCAAGCCGGTGGCCCGGGCGGCTCCGGCTCGGGCGCCGCGGCAGGCGCCCTCCCTGGCCCGCACCCTGCTGCGCCTGGTCTTGCACCGGCCGGACCTGGCATCCCGTCTGCCATTGAACTGGCTGCCGGCGGACAGTGTCGAAACGCGCACCCTCCGTCGGCTTTGCGAGCAGATCGGGCGCGAAGCCTCTCTACCCAGTAGCACCCTGCTGTTAGAGCGGCTGTACGGTAGCGACGACGATGCGGTGCTGAAGGCTGCGGCAGCCAGCCTGCTGCAGCGCCCGCTCGGCGATGAAGAGGCGGAACTGGAGTTTTCCGGCGCCCTGGCTCGACTGGAAGTGAACTGGGTGGAACAGGAGTTCCGACGTTTGCAACAAAAGGCTGCCAGTATTGGTCTGGATGCCGAAGAAAAGCACGAATTCGTGCATCTGTTGCAGGAGCGCGAACGTTTGCGCAAGGCCGGCCTTGCCGCCGGGAGCGGTGATTGATCCCCGGAGCCAAGGCTCGGGGGAAATGAGCCAAGTTGTGGTAGAATAAGCGGTTTTTCCAAGATTATCGGGACACGGTCATGGCAAAGGCAAAAGACGCAGCCAAGGAAATCCTCAAGGCCAAGGCCTCTAAGGCCAAGGAGAAGGCGCTGCTGGAGGCCTCCGGTGCAACTGAGGCGGCGGCTCCGGTGGATGCAGAAACCCGCAAGACGCGCCTCAAGTCGCTGATCAAGCTCGGCAAGGAACGGGGCTTCCTGACCTATGCCGAAATCAACGACCACCTGCCTGACGACGTGGTGGATGCCGAGCAGATCGAATCCATCATCACCACCTTCAACGACATGGGCATCCAGGTCTTCGATGAGGCACCTGCCGCCGAAGACCTGCTCATGTCCGATACCGCCCCTGCGGTTGCCGACGACGAGGAAGTGGAAGAGGAGGCCGAAGCCGCCCTGTCCACCGTGGATTCCGAATTCGGCCGCACCACCGACCCGGTGCGCATGTACATGCGCGAAATGGGTACCGTCGAACTGCTCACCCGCGAAGGCGAAATCGAAATCGCCAAGCGCATCGAAGACGGCCTGAAGCACATGATCCAGGCCATTTCCGCCTGTCCTTCCACCATTGCCGAGATTCTCGAAATGGCCGAGAAGGTGGAAAAGGAAGAGATGCGCATTGATGAGCTGGTGGACGGCCTCATCGACCCCAATGCTGCCGAGGAAGAGCTGGCTGCCGAAGAAGCCGAAGTCGAGAGCGACGAGGAAGAGGACGAAGAAGAGGATGATGACGGTGGTGAAGGTGGTGCCGTTTCCGCCTCCCTGCTGCAGCTCAAGGCCGACGCCCTGGAGCGCTTTGCCGTCATCAAGGGCCTCTATGCCAAGGCTGCCAAGGCCCTGGCCTCCAAGGGTTCCCAGGACAAGACTTACCTCAAGCTGCAACAGCAGATTTCCGCCGAGCTGATGAACATTCGCTTCACCTCCAAGGTGATCGAGCGCTTGTGCGACAGCGTGCGCAGCATGGTCGATTCCGTACGCGAACGGGAGCGCAAGATTCAGGAACTGTGCGTGCGCAAGGTCGGCATGCCGCGTCCCCACTTCATCAAGTCTTTCCCGGGCAATGAAATCAACCTGGAGTGGGTCGAGAAGGAAATCGCTGTGGCCAAGGGGTACGGCCCCATCCTGACTCGCCAGGCACCGAATATTCAGGAAGAGCAGCGCAAACTGCTGGCCCTGCAGGATCACATCGGCATCCCGCTGAAGGACCTCAAGGACATCAACAAGCAGATGTCCACCGGCGAAGCCAAGGCCCGCCGCGCCAAGCGCGAAATGACCGAGGCCAATCTGCGTCTGGTGATCTCCATCGCCAAGAAGTACACCAACCGTGGCCTGCAGTTCCTCGACCTGATCCAGGAAGGCAACATCGGTCTGATGAAGGCGGTGGACAAGTTCGAATACCGCCGTGGCTACAAATTCTCCACCTACGCCACCTGGTGGATCCGTCAGGCCATCACCCGCTCCATCGCTGACCAGGCGCGCACCATCCGTATTCCGGTGCACATGATCGAGACCATCAACAAGATGAACCGGATTTCCCGCCAGATCCTGCAGGAAACCGGTGCCGAGCCCGATCCCGCCACCCTGGCCGTGAAGATGGAAATGCCCGAGGAGAAGATTCGCAAGATCCTGAAGATCTCCAAGGAGCCCATCTCCATGGAAACCCCCATCGGCGACGATGACGACTCCCACCTGGGCGACTTCATCGAGGACACCGCTACCACCGCCCCGGTGGATGCGGCCCTCTACTCCGGCCTGCGGGAAGTGACCAAGGAAATCCTGGATACCCTGACCCCGAGGGAAGCCAAGGTGCTGCGTATGCGCTTCGGCATCGAAATGAATACGGACCACACCCTGGAAGAAGTCGGCAAGCAGTTCGACGTCACCCGGGAACGCATTCGCCAGATCGAGGCCAAGGCCCTGCGCAAGCTGCGCCACCCCTCCCGTTCCGACAAGCTGCGCAGCTTCCTCGACAACAACGGCAGCTAAGGCGTCCGCAGTTATAGCGGGCCTCTAGCTCATGCTTGGTTAGAGCAGCGGACTCATAATCCGTTGGTGCCGGGTTCGACTCCCGGGGGGCCCACCAAACGAACCCCAACCCTTGCCGGTTGGGGTTTTTCTTATAGGCTTGCCATCATGTCCGATACGCTCCGCATTGCCGCCGTTGATTTTCGCGAACCGTCCCAGGCCGAGGCATTCATGGCTCTGCTCGAGCACTACGCGGCTGACCCCATGGGCGGTGGCCAGGGCCTTGCGGCGGAGGTGCGGGCTGCCTTGGTGCCGGCCCTGCAAGAGCTCCCCCATTACCACGGTGCCCTGGCCTGGCTGGGTGAGCGGCCGGTGGGGCTGATCAACTGCTTTAGCGGCTTTTCCACCTTTGCCGCCCGGCCCCTGCTTAATATCCACGACATCGTGGTGTTGCGGGACCTGCGCCAGGGCGGCATCGGCCAGGCACTCCTGGCCTGGGCCGCGCAACGGGCCCGGGAGCTGGGCTGCTGCAAGCTCACCCTGGAAGTGCTTGCCAACAACCGGCGCGCTCTGGCTTCCTACGAGCGGGCCGGCTTTGCCCCCTATGTGCTGGACCCGGCCGCCGGCCAGGCCCTGTTCCTGCAAAAGCTGCTCTAGCCGCTGGATGGTCGGGGCGAGCCCGCCTGGGTCTTACGTTTCCGTGCCGGCCATTGCCCATCCGCCATTGCTGAGCAATCCACGAGAACTATCGCCATGCTCCTGCCTCCCCTGACCGAAGGGCGCCTGCTGCGGCGCTACCAGCGATTCCTGGCCGATGTGGAACTGGCTGATGGCACCACCGTCACCGCCCATTGTCCGAATACCGGATCCATGCAGGGCTGCAAGGATCCCGGTAGCCGGGTCTGGCTGTCGGCCAGCGACAACCCCAAGCGCAAGCTTCCCTGGACCTGGGAAATCGTCGAGGCCGATGGCGTGCTGGTGGGTCTCCATACCGGACGGACCAACGGCCTGGTGCGGGAGGCTATCGAGGCCGGTGCGGTGCCGCAGTTGGCCGGCTATGAACGCTTGCGGGGCGAGGTGCCCTACGGCGGCCCCGATGGCCGGCGCAGCCGCATCGACCTGTTGCTGGAGGCCGACGACCGTCCGCCTTGCTATGTCGAAGTAAAAAACGTCACCGCTGCCGTCGCCGGCGGCCTGGGCTTCTTTCCCGATGCCGTGACCGAGCGGGGCACCAAGCACCTGCGGGAAATGGCCGAGGAAGTCGCCCGGGGGCATCGGGCGGTCCTCTTCTTCTGCGTCCAGCGGGACGATGTGCGGGAAGTGCGGCCGGCAGACCATATCGACCCGGAATATGGTCGTACCCTGCGCCAAGTGCTGGCCGCCGGGGTGGAGGTGCTGGCCTACGGTGCCGAGGTGCTGCCGAGTGGCATCCGCCTGCTGCATCCTTTGCCGGTGGTCTGCCCGGACTGATCGATCCCGGCCTGCCAAGCCAATACCTGCTTGCGCCGGCGCCGGACGTGGGGCGCCCGGTATGGGCTTAGCCCGGGTCCTTTCCCGCCTGGCTGACAATCCACTCCAGCAGGTTGTCCACCACGCCCCAGGCCGCCGCGGCCTGGGGGCCGCTGGCCATGACCACCACGGCCCAGCGTCGCCCCTGTAGATCATTGACATAACCGGCCCAGGCCCGCACGCCCTCGATGGAGCCGGTTTTCAGATGGGCGCGGCCGGCCGCCGTGCCGCTGCCGAAGCGGCGTTTCAGGGTGCCGTCGCGGCCGGCGACGGGCAAGGAGGCAACAAATTCCGGCATCACCGGACTGCGCCAGGCCGTCACCAGCAATTGCAGCAGGCTGCGGGCAGCAATGCGATCGCCACGGGCCAGGCCCGAGCCGTTTTCCACCACCAGCTCCGGGAAGTTCAGGTTCCGCTCCGCCAACAGTCGCTGCAGGCCCCGCCGGGCGCCGGCCGGGGTGGCGCTGCCAGCGCTGTCGTCGAGGGCGAGGAAGAGATGGCGGGCCATCACATTGCTGCTGTACTTGTTGGTATCCCGCACCAGCTCGGCCAGGCTTGGAGATTCCCAGCGGGCCAGCAGGCCGGCATCGGCCGGTACGGCGCCTTCCCTGACCTGGCCGGTGAAACTGCCGCCCAGTTCCCGCCACAGCGGGCGGAAGAGGGCGTTGAGATAGCGGTCACCCGAGAACAGGGCCAGGTGCAGGGGCTTCTCGCCGCAGCTGCGGGGGAAGGTGCCGCCCAGTTCCAGGCGGCCTCGGGGGCCATCGAAGCGTACGCTCAGCTTCTCCCGCCAGTCGCCGCATTCGCCGTTGCCGGCCACGATCTGGTTGCTGACCGTCAGCCCTTCCTGGGGCACTTCCTGGATGAGGCGAACGGTATTGCCCTGCGTATCGGCCAAGAGGGTGAAGCGCAGGGCGCCGTAGTTCACCAGTAGTGCATCCGCATTGGCGTTGTAGGCGCGCAGAGGCTCGTTGTCGAAGGCGGCCGGGTCGAAGGGAGGTAATTGGTAGGCGCGACGATCCGTCACCAGATCACCGTTGATCTGCCGCAGATCCCCCCGCTCCCGCCACTGGCGGAGAAACAGCCAGAAGCGCTCCAGGGTCATGGCCGGGTCGCCGCTGCCGCGCAGGTAGAGGTTGCCCGTCAGTCGGCCGTCGCGGGGCTGCCCGTCGGCCAGGAGGTCGGTCTTCCAGGTGTAGGCGGGCCCTAGTTTTTCCAGGGCAGCGTAAGTGGTCACCAGCTTCATGACGGAAGCCGGATTCTGCGGCCGGCTGGCGTTGTGCAGCAGTCGGGGTGAAGGCGCGTCGACGGCTTGCAGGGCAATGGCTACCTGGCTGGCCGGCAGGCCGGCGCTGCCCAGGGCACGGACGATTTCGGGGGGTAGGGGAGCGCCTTCCCGGGGTAAGCGGTCGGCGGCTGGTGCGGCCAGGGGAAGCAGCGGCAGCAGAAGTGCGAGGAGGCGGCAGAGACGCCGCAGATGACAAGAAAAGAAAACAAAAGTGCGCATAATTAGGCGTTGGAGGCCACAGGTTGCGGGGATAATAGCGCGTTCCGCCGGCTCTCCGCGCGCCCAGTCGTCTGCCCGGCCGATCCCCTTCCATCGTCGAGTCCAGCCCATGCAAGATAAGCGCCGTCACGTTCGCATCCGTTTTGCCAAGCCCTTGCCTGCCTATGTGGGGATCAAGGGACAAAACGTGCGGGCCGAACTGCATAACATTTCCCTCGGCGGCGCCCTGCTCAGCACGGATCTGGCCCTGGCCATGGGGGATCGCTTCGGCATGGAATTCGCCCTGCAGGGCATGGGTATCGATACGGTACCGACGGTGGTCAGCCGGGTCGGGGAGATGGTGGGGATTCGCTTTGACCTCGGTCCGGCGACGGAAATCCAGCTGGAAGGCGCCATTGCGGATTCCCTGCGCAACGGCATTGCTTCCGTGCTCTCCATGCATACCATTGGCGGCCGCAAGGTGATGCGTATCGCCGGCGCCCTCAACCAGTCCCTGCGGAACGACTTCCATCATGCCCTGGACAAGATGGGGGTGGCGGAAATCGATCTTTCCGAAGTCTCCGTCGCCGATGCCGAGGGTCTGGCCCTATGCCGCATGGCAGCAGAGAAGCGCGGGGTTGTCGTCGAACGCCTGTCCCCCGCCATCGCGCTGCTCTGGAAGGCGGCCTGAGGCCTGCCGACTCCCCTGAAGGGGTGCCGTACCGGGGCTTCCCGGTCTAGAATGACGCTTTCATCCCCGGAGCGCCTTCTCCCATGTTTTCCCGTCTATTCCGCGCCCTCAGCGGCGATAACGGCGCCACCGAGACGAACCCGGCCACCGGGGCCGCTGCGTCGGAAATCTCCGATGCCCCCGTAACCCCATCTGCCGCTGTTCCGGCCGCTGGCACGCCGGCTGGAACTACCGTCGGGCGTCCGGCCTTGGCCTCCCATTCCTTTGTCCGCCGGGAACCGGTGGTCAATCGACAGCAACGGGTAGCCGGTTATGAATTTTCCCTCGAGTCCCGCCTGGCGGCCCGTCTGGCCGGCCGTGGGGGGCTCAGTCAGCGCAACCTGCAGGACACCCTGTTTCAGGAACTGGCCAATGCTGCCGGTGAAGGCGGGGTGCTGGGCCAGCGTCAGGCCTTCGTTCCGGTGACGCCGGAAGGTCTCGAATCCGCCTACCTGACCCGCCTGCCGCGCCAAAACACCGTGCTGATGCTGTCCCTGCCGGCGGATGCCGGGGGCGATAGCCTGCCGCCGCCGGCCTTGCTGGCCCGTTTGCGCCAGGAAGGCTTTTCCCTCGGCATGTATGTGCCGCCGGACAAGGCACCCCTGGCCACCCTGCGTCCCCACCTGGATTACGTGGCCATCGACGTCGCGGCCTTCGATGGCGAACGTCTGCGCAATCTGGCCTACGCCCTGAAAACGGTGGATGGCCATACGGTGCAGATCATTGCCGACAACGTGCAGACGGTGGATGAGTTCAATCTCTGTTTCCAGCGCGGCTTCGATTTTTTCCAGGGGCCGGCCGTTTCCCTCAAGGAGGCCTGGGCGCCGACCAAGGGGGCCGCTTCCCGCATGCGCATCGTCCAGCTGCTCAACCAGTTGCGCAACGAGGCGGAAACCCGGGAGTTGGCCGCCTCCCTCAAGCAGGATCCGCTGCTCTCCTTCCGCATCCTGCGCTACATCAATTCACCGGGCATCGGCCTGACCTCGCCGGTGACCTCCATCGAACATGCCCTGGTGGTGCTGGGCCAGGTGCGTTTCTACCGCTGGCTCTCCCTGCTGCTCTTCGCTCCCCAGGGCGGGGGCTTCGGCGAATGGTTGATTGTCGAACTGGCCCTGACCCGGGGGCGCCTCATGGAGCTGCTGGGGGCCGACCGCTTTCCTGTCGTCGAGCATGACGCCCTGTTCCTCTGCGGCGCCTTTTCCCTGCTTGACCGCTTGCTGCAGCAGCCCCTGGCGGAGCTGGTAGGGCAGCTAACCCTGCCGGCGGCTGTGAAAGAGGCACTGCTGACTCGGCAGGGACCCTACGGCCAGTTGCTCGACCTGGCGGAAGCCTGTGAGAGCCTCGATGCCGAGCGTATCGAAGCCGCTGCCGCCAAGGCTGGCTTCGAATCCGATGTTACCAATCGGGCACTGCTGGCCTCCATGGCCTGGGCCCATGAAGTGGGCGAGCTGGGCGGCGAATAAGGTCCGGCCGCATCCGGTGCGGCCCGTCCCATGCAGGCAGGGGCCACGGCATGGCTGTCGTGGTTGTGCTGGTTTGGGTCGTTACGCGCTAGGCCTTGCCGCCAGGCCGGCTGTTCTTGTCCTTCTTTTTCTCCGTCTTCTGTGGCCCCGGGCCTGACCCGGGTGTCTGTCCGCCACCGGTACTGCCAGTAGCACGCCGTAGTTGGCGCACCTTCCCCTACCGAATTCCACAAACCGAGTTTGCCGGGCTTGCCAGATGCTGATCGGTGCCGTCGTCATGGCGGTGGCTGAATTGCACCGGGCTCGCCCAGGCGGGGGCTGGGACTCGGTGCCCACCAAAGAAAAAAGCCCGGGGCATGCCCCGGGCTGTGAAGGTGGGTCGGTTCTTCTGATTAGTGGGAGGAGGCCGCTGCGGCGCCAATGCCGGTTTCGGAGCGGATTTCCTGATCCAGGTAAGCCACACGTTCCTTGGCGGCCTGCTCGCTGCGATCCATCAGGGAGAACAGCCAGATACCGATGAAGCCGGCAGCCATGGAGAACAGGGCGGGAGAGGCGTAGGGGAAGACCTCGGTCTTGTTGCCCAGGATGTCGACCCAGATGGACTTGGAGAGGACGGTCAGGACAACAGCGGTGATCAGGCCCAGGAAGCCGCCGTAGAAGGCGCCCTTGGTGGTGCAATCCTTCCACAGCACGGACATGAAGAGCACCGGGAAGTTGGCGGATGCGGCGATGGCGAAGGCCAGGGACACCATGAAGGCGATGTTCTGCTTTTCGAAGGCGATACCCAGCACCACCGCGATGATGCCCAGGACGATGGTGGTCATCTTGGACACGCGCATTTCCGTGGCGCTATCCACGTTGCCATGACGGAACACGGAAGCGTAGAGGTCATGGGACACGGCGGAAGCACCGGACAGGGTCAGACCGGCAACCACAGCCAGGATGGTGGCGAAGGCCACGGCAGAGATGAAGCCGAGGAACACGTTGCCGCCCACGGCGCTGGCCAGGTGGATAGCCGCCATGTTGCCGCCGCCCTTCAGCACGCCCTTGGCATCCAGGAACTCGGGGTTGGTACCGACGAGCACGATGGCGCCGAAACCGATGATGAAGGTCAGGATGTAGAAGTAACCGATCCAGGTGGTGGCCCAGAACACGGACTTACGAGCTTCCTTGGCATCCGGCACGGTGAAGAAGCGCATCAGGATGTGGGGCAGACCGGCGGTACCGAACATCAGGGCCATACCGAAGGAGATGGCGGAGATGGGGTCCTTGATGAAGGAGCCCGGGCCCATGATGGACTGACCCTTGGCGGCAGCAGCAGCGGCGACCGTCTGGGCAGTGGCATTGGGATCGGTTTCCAGCGCCTTGGCCAGCAGGCCCTTGGCAGCCAGGTCGGTCTTGATGCGCACGGCGTCGGCGAACAGGGCTTCAGGGGAGAAACCGTACTTGGCCAGCACCATGAACACCATGAAGGAAGCGCCGGAGAGCAGCAGCACGGCCTTGATGATCTGCACCCAGGTGGTGGCCGTCATGCCGCCGAAGAGCACGTAGACCATCATCAGGATACCGACCAGTACCACGGCCATCCAGTAGTCGAGGCCGAACAGCAGCTTGATCAGCTGGCCGGCACCCACCATCTGGGCGATCAGGTAGAAGGCCACCACCACCAGGGTACCGGAAGCCGCCAGAGCGCGGATCGGGGTAGCCTGGAAGCGATAGGCAGCCACGTCGGCAAAGGTGAACTTGCCCAGGTTCCGCAGGCGCTCGGCCATGAGGAACATGATGATGGGCCAGCCGACCAGGAAGCCGATGGAGTAGATCAGGCCGTCGTAACCGTTGGCGAACACGGCGGCAGAAATACCCAGGAAGGAAGCGGCAGACATGTAGTCGCCAGCGATGGCCAGGCCATTCTGGAAACCGGTGATGCCGCCGCCGGCGGTGTAGAAGTCGGCTGCGGTCTTGGTCTTGGAGGCCGCCCACTTGGTGATGAACAGGGTGCCAACCACGAAGGCGCCGAACATCAGGATGGCGGTCCAGTTGGTGGCCTGTTTTTCAGCCTGGCCTTCCAGCGCCGCGGCAAACACCGGGGAGCTGAGCAGGCCCAGCACGGCGAGCGCGAGGGAGTGGGTCAGTTTTTTCATTTCTTCATTTCCTCCTGGACGATCTGCTCGGTCAGGGCGTCGAATTCGCCGTTGGCGCGGCGTACGTAGAGGCCGGTGATCGCGATGGTGAACAGGATCAGGCCGACACCGACGGGAATGCCGACAGTCATCACACCGGTTTCCGACAGCTTCTGAGCCAGCAGCGCCTTGTCGAAGGCGATGATGGCGATGTAGCCGTAGTAGGCCAGCAGCATGATGAGGGTCAGCGTCCATCCGAAGACGTTGCGCTTGCTTTTCAGCTCGTGGAATTTCGGGTTGGCCCGAATTCGCTTTGTCAGCTCTTGTTGACTCATTTTTCTCCTCCTAAAAAACCTCCGCGGTCAGCCGAAGGACTGACCATGGGACCGAACTATGTCGTCCGAGACTTACAGTTCCCTTACTTAAGTGAGAAGTTTTTGCGTCGCCGATGTAAAAATTTGCGCGGCTAACTCAATGATTTATTGAGATAAAAAATGCTGCGCTGCGCCATTGGCGGTGGCGTGGTGGCGTGCTTGTTCGCCTTGATTCACAAAATATGAAATCAGTTTCTTATTAGTGAATTTGCGAAAGACATGTTTTTACATGGATTTTTCATAAATCCACGGGGCTGCCCGCCGAGGTGGTGAAACTCGGCGGGGGAGGGGAAGGAGGCGTGGGGGAAGGTGCGGGTGCGGAAAACGAACGATAGGCACGACGGTGCCGGGCGGGTTCAGCCCAGGAGGCGCTGCCGATCCTTGAAAAGCTGACGGGCATCGACGTGGGCGTTATCCAGGGTTCGCAGGCCCGGGTCTTCGTCGTGGGGGCAGAAATACTCCTGATCCTGGGCAGCCATGACCAGGGCGATGGCGTCCTCGTCCTCCAGGTTGTATTTTTCCGTAATCAGTGTTGTCACTTCGTCCAGGTATTCTTCGTAGGTCATGGTCTTGGCAGGCTCGAGGGGGATTTCATCCGTCATGGATGGAGCGCCATATTCTATAACCCATGGCATACTTTGAAACTCGGAAGGTGCAGGATTTTCCATAGTCACCGATCCCCTCCAGCCATCACCAGCAGGTAATAACAACATGGCCGCCCTCGATACTCCCGTCCTGCCTCCTGAGGCGCCCCTGCGCCGGCTTTCCGCCTATCTGCGCGACCACCTGGCCCTCGCCCTGGGCGAAGGCGTCGGCTTTCTGGTGCTGCTGCTGGGGGTCCATCTGACCTCCCATTACAACTACCTGCTGTTTCACAGCATGGCCGAGTTGTTCAGCATCTTCATCGCGGTCACCCTGTTCATCATCGCCCTCAACTGCGGCGCCTCCATCCGCAATCAGTACGTCCTCTTCATCGGCATTGCCTACCTCTTCGTCGGCGCCATCGATCTGCTCCATACCCTCTCCTTCAAGGGTATGCCGATTTTCACGGATTACGATTACTACGCCCCCCAGTTCTGGATCGCCGCCCGCTATATGGAGTCCATCAGCATGCTCATGGGCTTCTGGTTTCTCGGCACCCGTCGCCAGGTGCATGTGCCGCTGGTGCTCACCGTCTATGCCCTGGTGACCACGCTGGTCATTGCCTCGATCCTCTATTTCAAGGTATTTCCCGTCTGTTTCGTTGCGGGGGAGGGGCTGACGCCTTTTAAGGTCTATAGCGAGTATCTGGTCTGTACCCTGCTGCTGGCCGGCGCCGTACTGCTTTACCTACGGCGGCACCTGTTCGACGAACGCGTCTATCACTGCATCCAGTGGTCCCTGGTGTTGATGATCGGCACCGAGCTGTGTTTCACCATGTACGTCAGCGACGCCATGAGTGACGCCTTCAACGAACTGGGGCACATCCTCAAGATTGGCGCCTTTTTCCTCATTTACCGGGCGGTCGTCGTCACCGGCCTGCGGGATCCGATCAACCTGCTCTTCCGCGATCTCAAAATTAGCGAAGCTAGCCTGCGGGAAGCCCAGCAACTGGCTCGCCTGGGGCGCTGGGAATGGATGCCGGGGCCCAACGCTTGGCGCTGGCGTGGCGATGCCTTCAAGTTATTTGGCCTCAATGAATCCGGTTTGCTGGCCTTGCCCGACCTGCTGGCCCTGATCGACCAGGGGGATCGGGCAGCCTTGCAGGCGGCTTTTGACGACTGTCTGCGCAACGGCGGCAGTTTTGAACTGCTGCTGCGCAGCGGCGGGGCATCGGGCGTGCGCTTTGCCCAGATGCGGGGCGAGGCGAGCGTAGACAAGCGGGGCCAGGTGGAACGTATCGTCGGCACCTGGCAGGACGTCACCGAACAGCAGCAGATGCTGGAGGCACTGAAGCAGGCCAAGGCCATGGCGGATACCGCCAATGCGGCGAAGAGTGCCTTCCTGGCCAACATGAGCCACGAAATCCGCACCCCTATGAACGCCATCGTCGGCCTGGCCCACCTGATGCGGCGGGACGCCATCCTGCCACGCCAGTTCGAGCAACTGGACAAGATCTCCGACGCCGCCCAGCACCTGCTGGGGATCATCAACGACATCCTGGATTTTTCCAAGATCGAGGCCGGAAGACTACGCCTGGAAATGGCCGACTTCAGCCTGGAAAGCGTCTTTCACAGCCTCCACTCCATGGTTTGCGACAAGGCCGAGGCCAAAGGTGTGGAAGTCATCAGCCGTATCGACCCCGCCCTGCCGCCCCTGTTGCGGGGTGACCGCATGCGCCTGGGCCAGGTGCTGGTGAATTTTGCCAACAACGCCGTCAAGTTCACCGAGCACGGCGCCATCACCCTGCGGGCCCGCCAGGTCAGTCGTGACGACACTGCGGTGCGGATACGCTTTGAAGTCAGCGACACCGGTGTTGGCCTCAGCCCCGAACAGCAGTCCCGCCTCTTTCAGCCCTTCGAACAGGCCGATGTCTCCACCACCCGGAAGTACGGCGGTACCGGCCTCGGTCTTGCCATCAGCAAGCGCCTGGCCGATCTCATGGGTGGCAGCGTCGGCGTGGAGAGTACCCTGGGCCTGGGAAGTACCTTCTGGCTGGAAGTGAGCTTTGCCCCTGGGGCTGACGAAATCCCGGTTGCCGCCCCCCGCTCCCTGGAGCGGGAGCTGGAAGTGCTGGTGGTGGATGATCTGGAAGAAGCCCGGGAAACCCTGGGTGACATGCTGCGCCCCCTCAACTGCCGGCCCACCCTGGTGGATTCCGGCGCCGCCGCCCTGGCTGCCCTGGAGCAGGCCAGCGCCGCCGGCCGGCCCTATGACCTGGTACTGCTGGATTGGAAAATGCCGGAAATGGACGGTACCGAAGTGGCCCGGGAAATCCGCAAGCGTTACCCGGTGCCACCCCCGGGCATCGTCCTGGTCACCGCCTACGGCCGGGAGTGCCAGGAGGAAATGCTGGCCAAGACCGGCATCGCCTTTGCCCTGCCCAAGCCCGTGACCCCTTCGGCCCTGCTCGACGCCATCGTCGAGAGCGTTACCGGCGAACACCTGCGGCCGACGCTGCGGCCCGCCATCGGCCACGACCTGACGCCCCTGCGGGGCCGCCACGTGCTGCTGGCCGAAGACAATCTGGTGAACCAGGAAGTAGCCCTGGAACTGTTGCGCAACGTCGGCCTGATCGTTGACGTGGCGGATGACGGCCAGGTGGCCGTGGATCTGGCCCGGCAGAATGCCTATGACATCATCCTCATGGATATTCAGATGCCGAGGTTGGACGGTCTGGGCGCCTGCGCCGAGATCCGTCGCCTGCCTGGCCGGCAGAGCGTGCCCATTCTCGCCATGACGGCCAATGCCTACGACGAGGATCGTCAGGCCTGCCTGGCCTCCGGCATGAACGACCACATCGCCAAGCCGGTGGACCCGGAAGGGCTGTTCGCCACTTTGCTGCGCTGGTTGCCCGCCACGCCGGCGGCCGCCCACGCCGCCCCGGTGCCCCCTGTGGCCGGAGAAGGTGGCGACGACGCCGCCCGTCGCGCCCGTCTCGCCGCCATTTCCCAACTGGATGTGGCGGCCGGGCTTAAGGTGGTTTGCGGCAAGTGGCCCACCTACCTTCGGGTGCTCGGCCTCTATGCTGGCAGCCACGGCGATGATGCCGCCCGCCTGCAGGATTTGGTGACCCGGGGACAGTTCCAGGAGGCGCGCCAGTTAGCTCACGCCCTCAAGGGCGCCTCTGCCAATATTGGTGCCACCACCATCCGCCACCACGCCCATGCCATCGAAGTCGCCATGGAGCATGGTCAGGCCGGGGCGGCAGAGTCCGCCCTGACTGCCCTCGCCGCCGATCTGCCATTGCTCGTGACGGGGCTGCGCCAGGCCCTGCAGAGCGCCAGCCCTGGCGATGACGCACAGCCCCTGCAGCCGCCGTCTGCCGATATCCTGCGAGAACTGCAGCAACTGGCCGAGCTCCTCGCCAGCGACGACCTGGAGGCCCGCCGCCTGTTTCGCAACTTGCGTCCTCGGCTGAGCGGCGTCTTCCCCCATGCCGTCCAGGAGTCCCTGGCGGCCGCCATCGAACATTTCGCCTACGGCGACGCCCTGAAACTGTTGAAGCAGCACCATGAGCCCACGTACTGACACCGTTCTCATCGTCGACGATCAAGCCGAAAACCTTGCTATCCTCGGCGACCTGCTCGAGCCCCACTACCGCATCCGCGTCGCCGATTCAGGGGAGCGGGCCCTCAAGGCCGCTGCCTCCGACCCCAGGCCGGACCTCATCCTCCTCGATGTGATGATGCCGGACCTGGACGGCTATGCCGTGCTCTCCCGCCTGCGCGCCAACGCCACCACCCGGGATATCCCGGTGATCTTCGTCACCGCCCGGGATGCGGCCGAGGACGAGGAGCGAGGCTTCGTCCTCGGTGCCGTCGACTACATCGTCAAACCCATCAAGCCCCTGGTGGTGCTCGCCCGGGTGCGCACCCATCTGGAGAACAAGCGGGCCCGGGACTGGCTGGCGGACCAGAACAAGTTCCTCGAGTCGGAAATCGTGCACCGCATGCACGACAACGAGATCGTGCAGAGCGCCAGCCTGGCGGCCCTGGCCATCCTGGCGGAAGTTCGGGATACGGATACGGGCAACCACATCTACCGCACCCAGGGCTATGTGGAGGTGTTGGCCCGGGCCCTGGCCAACCGTCCCGAATACGCCGAGGCCCTGACGGCCGACCAGCTCTCCAAGCTGGTCAAGGCGGCCCCCCTGCACGACCTGGGCAAGGTCGGGGTGCCCGACAAGATCCTGCTCAAGCCCGGCGCCCTGAGCGAGGAAGAATTCGCCGTCATGCGCGGCCACACCATCATCGGCAGCGATGCCATCGCCCGGGCCATGGCCCAGGTACAGGCGGCCGACAGTTCCATCTATCGTAGCGATTCCCGCCCTCTGGCCTTCCTCGAGGTGGCCCGCTGCATTGCCCGTTCCCACCACGAACGCTGGGACGGCCGTGGCTATCCAGATGGCACCGCCGGGCGAGACACCCCTCTGGCGGCCCGCATCATGGCCCTGGCCGATGTCTTCGACGCCCTCATCAGCCGGCGGGTGTACAAGGCTCCCATGCCCATCGAGCAGGCCACCGAGATCATCGTTGCCGAACGGGGCAAGCATTTCGACCCCGACATCGTCGATGCCTTCCTCCAGGAAAAGGAACAGTTCATCCGCATCGCCCAGCGCTTCGCCGATACCTGAGGCGCCGGGTCGGGATGCACCGAAACGGGGCGGCTTCGCCCCGGCTTGCCCCATCTGAATCACGGCGACCTTGCGCGCCGACAGCCTTTCCCCGCATCGGCCTTCCCATCCGCTTCGCCTTTCACCTCCGTCCCACCCTCCCACCGCTACCGCCGGCCTTTCTTGATGCCCGTTACTGAGGGCTGCCGGGAGCCGCGGGCTGCCGATTTTTTCGCCCCGCCACCACGACCACCACCTCCTCGCCTTGCCGTTGCACGGCTCTTGCTTGAAGGCTGTCGGGAGCGCCCCGTCCGGCGGCGCCCCGGCCTACGGGAAGGAAAGGTGCATGAGAACGGCGTTTGGTTATCTGGTGGCGGCACGGCGCTGCGAAATTCGCGAGCTGGAGCAACTCGCCCGTACCTGCGAACTGGTACGGGGCGTCGCCGAGCTGGTGCACCGCCTGCAATGCGAGCGGGGGGCTGCCAACGTCTTTCTCGCCTCCGGCGGCCGCCATTTCGGTGACCTGTGGGAGGCCCGGGCCGCCGATAGCGAGGGCGCCCAGGCCCGGGTGCGCGACTGGCTCGACCGTCTGGAACTGAGCGAGAGCCTGGCGGGCGCCGCCCGATTGTTCAGCCGTATTGCCATGGCCCTGGGCGCCCTTGATGAGCTGCCCGCCATCCGTGCTGCCGTGCGGGGCCAATGCTGCAGCCCTGCCCAGGCGACGGAACGCTACAGCCGTCTGGTGGGCGCCCTGCTGGCCCTGGTCTTCGAAGCGGCGGATATTGCGGCTGATCCCGCCGCCTCCCGGCTGCTGGTGGCCCTCTTCAATCTCATGCAGGGCAAGGAATTCGCCGGCCAGGAGCGGGCGGCGGGCGCTGCCGCCTTCGCCGCCGGCCAGTCCACCGCCGAGACGGTGGCCACCCTGCAACACCTCATCGATTTGCAGGAACAGTGCTTCGCCCGCTTCGCCTCCTTCTGCGACGAGGGGCTGGCGGCCCGCTGGCAGGAAGCCCAGCAGGCCATGCCCATGGCCGAGATTGAGCGTTTGCGGCGCAAGCTCATGCATCTCCAGGGGCACCTCGATGCCGCCCTGGCGGATGACTGGTTCGCCTGCTGTTCCCGCCGCATGGACGACATCCACCGCATCGAGGGCCAGCTCGCCACCCGCCTGCAACAGGCCTGCGAGCGCCAGGTGGCGCGCAAGCAGCTGGAACTGGAGGATCACCAGGCCACCCTGGCCGCCCTGCCGCCCGACATGGCGCCGCCGGCGGCCCTGTCCCTCTTCGTCACCGGCCTGGAGGGCGTGCCCGGCAGCGACGATGAACTGGCTGGCGGCGCCATGGGGCCGCGCCTGGCCCGGGCCATCGTCGAGGCCCTGCAGGCCCAGTCCCGGCATTTGCAGGCGGTCAGCGACGAACTGGCCGCCGCCCGGGCTTCCCTCGATGAACGCAAGCTGGTGGAGCGGGCCAAAGGCCTGCTGATGACCCACCAGGGCCTGGACGAAGGGGCGGCCTACCAGTTACTGCGGCAGCAGGCCATGAACCGCAACTGTCGCCTGGCGGAAGTGGCCCAGGCCGTGCTCGCCATGGCCGACTTCCTCCCCGGCCGGCGCTGAGCCGCAGCGGGGTTTCCTGGTGCAGCCCCGGGGAGCGGCGCACCTTGCTGGTGCCCCGTTGCGGGGCGGGGAGGGCTGGGGGGATTCGGGGGCTTTATGAATTTTCAATGTAATTCAATGGGTTGGCGCAGGTTCGCAAGGTTGGCACGGATTCCGCTATAAGGCAGTCAACGGTCGGGGCAATGGCGCTCCGGCCTTGCAGAACATCATGCAATCGGACAACGGCGTCCGTCGCGCTTCGGGATTTATCCCAGAGGTGCGACGGGCGCCGTTTTTTTTGTTCTCTCGCTTTGTGGAGCCGTCATGAAAAAACCGAAACTCGTGCTCGTCGGCAACGGCATGGCCGGGGTGAGAACCCTCGAGGAATTGCTCAAGCTGGCGCCAGATCTTTACGACATCACCGTCTTCGGCGCCGAACCCCACGGCAACTACAACCGCATCCTGCTCTCGCCGGTGCTGGCCGGGGAAATGACCCTGCCGGAGATCATGCTCAACGACCTGGCCTGGTACCGGGACAACGGCATCACCCTCCACGCCGGCCAGCCGGTGACGCGCATCGACCGGGTGCATCGCCGGGTGATCGCCGCCGACGGCCGGGAGGCGGAATACGACCGCCTGCTGCTGGCCACCGGCGCCGTGCCCTTCATGCCGCCGATCCCCGGCAACGAACTGCCCGGTGTACTCAGCTACCGCGACATTGCCGACACCCAGGCCATGATCGACGCCGCCGGCACCTATCGTCACGCGGTGGTCATCGGCGCCGGCCTGCTCGGCCTGGAGGCCGCCAACGGCCTGATGCTGCGGGGCATGGACGTGACCGTGGTGCACCTGGCCGAGTGGATCATGGAACGCCAGCTCGACCGCACCTCGGCGGAAATGCTGCAAGCCTCCCTCGAAGCCAAGGGCATGAAATTCCTCCTCGGCCGCAGCACCGAGGCCCTACTGCCCGCCGATTCCGGCCGTGTCGGCTCCGCCCGTTTCAAGGACGGCATGGAAATTCCCGCCGACCTGGTGGTGGTGGCCGCCGGCATCCGCCCCAACTACGCCCTGGCCGAGCGCGCCGGCCTGTTCTGCGGCAGCGGCCGGGTGCGCGGCATCCACGTCACCGACACCCTGCAGACCATCACCGACCCCAGCGTCTACGCCGTCGGCGAGTGCGTGGTGCATCGCGGCGTGGCCTACGGCCTGGTGGCGCCCCTGTTCGAGCAGGGCAAGGTGTGCGCCAATCACCTGGCCAACTTCGGTATCGGCCGCTACCAGGGCTCGGTAACGTCCACCAAGCTCAAGGTCACCGGGGTGGATGTCTTCTCCGCCGGCGACTTCAGCGGCGGGCCGGATACCGAGGACATCCTCCTGCACGACCGCCAGGGCGGCGTGTACAAGCGCCTGGTGGTGAAGCAGGACCGTATCGTCGGCGCCGTGCTCTACGGCGACACCAGCGACGGTGCCTGGCACTTCCAGCTGATGAAGGATGGCCAGGACATCCACGAGATCCGCAGCCAGCTGATGTTCGGCCAGAACCACCTGGGAGATGCGGGCCACAAGGGCGAGAACCGGGCCGCGGCGATGCCCGACAGCGCCGAGGTGTGCGGCTGCAACGGCGTGTGCAAGGGCACCATCGTCAAGGCCATCAAGGAAAAGGGCCTATTCACCCTGGACGAGGTGAAGAAGCACACCAAGGCCGCCTCCTCCTGCGGCTCCTGTTCCGGCCTGGTGGAGCAGATCCTGGCCTCCACCGTGGGTGGTGCCTATACCCCGGCGGCGGCCGACAGCAAGCCGGTCTGCGGCTGCACCGAGCATTCCCACAAGGCGGTGCGGGAGGCCATCGCCACCCGCCACCTGACCTGCAAGGAAGCGGTCTTCGCCGCCCTGCAATGGAAGACCTCCAACGGCTGCGAGAAGTGCCGCCCGGCCATCAACTACTACCTCCTTTCGACCTTCCCCCGGGAGGCCCGGGATGATCCCCAGTCCCGCTACATCAACGAGCGGGCCCACGCCAACATTCAGAAGGACGGCACCTATTCCGTGGTGCCCCGCATGTGGGGCGGCCTGACCACGCCGGCGGAGCTGCGGGCCATCGCCGATGCGGCAGAGAAGTTCCAGGTGCCGACGGTGAAGGTCACCGGCGGCCAGCGCATCGACCTGTTGGGGGTGAAGAAGGAAGACCTGCCGGCCATGTGGGCCGACCTCAACGCCGCCGGCATGGTCTCGGGCCACGCCTACGGCAAATCCATCCGCACCGTGAAGACCTGCGTCGGCTCCGAGCACTGCCGCTTCGGCACCCAGCGTTCCATGGACATGGGGGTGCAGCTGGAAAAGATGCTCTTCGACATGTACGCCCCCCACAAGGTGAAGCTGGCCGTCTCCGGCTGCCCGCGCAACTGCGCCGAGGCCGGCATCAAAGACGTGGGCGTGATCGGCGTCGATTCCGGCTACGAGCTGTATGTGGGCGGCAACGGCGGCATCAAGACCGAGGTGGCCCAGTTCCTCTGCAAGGTGAAGAGCGACGCCGAGGTCATGGAATACGCCGGGGCCTTCCTGCAGCTTTACCGGGAGGAGGGCTGGTACCTGGAGCGGACCTGCCATTACCTGGAGCGGGTGGGCCTGGATTACGTGAAGAAGCGCGTGCTGGAAGACCCGGAGGGCCGACGTGCCCTGCACCAGCGCCTGCTCGACGCCCTGGCCGATGCCCGGGACCCCTGGGAAACCTCCCGGGAGGAAGCCCCCTTGCGGCAGTTTATCCCCATCCGGGTCGAGGCCTGAGATTCATCCTGAGGAGAAAAACATCATGAGTACCCCAAACGCTCACCCCACCCCGGCCGCGGCAGACGAGTGGCTGCTGATCTGCCCCCTGGAACACATCCCGCCCCTCGGCTCCCGGGTGGTGCAGCGGCGCAGCGGCGGCGACATCGCCATCTTCCGCAATGCCGAAGACGGCGTCTTCGCCCTTCACGACAAGTGCCCCCACAAGGGCGGGCCGCTGTCCCAGGGCATCGTCCATGGCAACAAGGTCACCTGCCCCCTGCACGGCTGGAATGTCGGCCTGGCCGACGGCCAGGCCCAGGCCCCCGACGTGGGCCATTGCGACAGCTTCCGGGTGAAGGTGGAGAACGGCCAGGTCTTCCTGGCCCTGTGATCCCGCCGCCATTGCCCGCGACCCATTCATTACCAATGCAACGCTGACAGCACAACGCTTTCACTATCAACCTGACAAGGGGAATGTCATGTCCTATCTCGTACCTTCGGAATTCGTCACCAAAATGGTCGATGCCGGTGAGGCCAAAATCTGCATGGCCACCCGGGATGCCCTGATCCGTGCCTACATGGCCGGCGCCATCCTGGCCCTGGCCGCTGTTTTCGCCATCACCGCCTCGGTGCAGACCGGTTCGCCCCTGGTGGGCGCCATCCTCTTCCCGGTGGGCTTCTGCATGCTCTACCTGCTGGGCTTCGACCTGCTCACCGGCGTCTTCGTCCTGACGCCCCTGGCCTTGATCGACAAGCGGCCCGGCGTCACCGTCAAGGCGGTGCTGAAGAACTGGGGCATCGTTTTCCTCGGCAATTTCCTCGGCGCCCTCACCGTGGCGGCGATGATGGCCTTCGTCTTCACCTACGGCTTCTCCACCGCCCCCAACGAAATCGGCACCAAGATCGGCCACATCGGCGAAGCCCGCACCCTGGGCTACGCCAAGTACGGCTTGGCCGGCTGGTTCACCATTTTCCTGCGCGGCATGTTGTGCAACTGGATGGTGTCCACCGGCGTGGTCGGTGCCATGATCTCCACCTCCGTCAGCGGCAAGGTCATCGCCATGTGGATGCCCATCATGCTGTTCTTCGCCATGACCTTCGAGCACTCCGTGGTGAACATGTTCCTCTTCCCCTCGGGCCTGATGATGGGCGGCAACTTCTCCATCGTCGATTACTTCATCTGGAATGAAATCCCCGTGGTCCTCGGCAACCTGGTGGGCGGCCTGGCCTTCACCGGCCTGACCCTCTACACCACCCACGTGAAGACCGCCCCCAAGCGGGTCTTCAACTAATCCCACCCACCCCTCTCGAGGAGCGCGGCCCCGCGCCCGCCACGGCGGGGCGGGGCCGCGGCCATGGACCATGGACAGTCAACTCCGCATCACCGCCGGCCAGTATTCCGACAAGGGGCGCAAGGCCTGCAACCAGGATTTTCACGGCCTCTGCGTGCCCGGCGAGCCCCTGCTGGGAACCAAGGGCATCGCCGTGGCCCTGGCCGACGGCATCAGCAGCAGCGACGTCAGCCAGGTGGCCAGCCAATCCGCCGTCACCGGGTTTTTCGAGGATTACTACGCCACGCCGGATTCCTGGTCGGTGAAGACGGCAGCGGAGCGGGTGCTCAGCGCCACCAACTCCTGGCTCCACGCCCAGACCCAGCAGAGCCGCCACCGCCACGACAAGGATCGGGGCTACGTCTGCACTTTCAGCGCCCTGGTGCTCAAATCCACCACGGCCCATCTCTTCCACGTCGGCGACGCCCGCATCTACCGCTGGCGTGATGGCCAGCTGGAGGCGCTGACGGAGGACCACCGGGTCTGGGTTTCCGCCGAGCAGAGCTACCTGGCCCGGGCCCTGGGCATCGACCGGCGCCTGGAGGTGGATTACCGCAGCCTGCCCCTGGCCGTGGGGGATGTCTTCCTCCTCGCCACCGATGGCGTCTATGAATACCTGGAGGCCCGCGACGTGGCCGCGGCCCTCGAGGCCGCCGGCGACGACCTGGACGGCGCTGCGGCCGCCCTGGCCCGCCAGGCCTATGCCCGGGGCAGTAGCGACAACCTGACCCTGCAGATCGTGCGGCTGGAGCAACTGCCGGCGCCGGAGGCCAACGAGCTATACCGCCAGCTCCAGGCCCTGCCCCTGCCGCCGCCCCTGGAAGCCCGCATGGTCTTCGATGGCTACCGCATTCTGCGGGAGCTGCGGGTAGGCGCCCGCAGCCACATCCACCTGGCAGTGGACGAAGCCAGCGGCGAACGGGTGGTGATCAAGACACCGGCCATGGGCCAGCGCGACGACCCGGCGGTGCTGGAGCGCTTCCTGCTCGAAGAGTGGGTGGCCCGGCGCCTCAACAGCCCCCACGTGCTCAAGCCCCAGGCCCGGCCACGCCCGCGCCAGGCCCTCTACGTGGTCACCGAATACGTGGAGGGCCAGACCCTGGCCCAATGGATGGTGGACCACCCGGCCCCCGACCTGGCCGCCCTGCGGCACTGGCTGGAACAGGCCGCCCGGGGCCTGCGGGCCTTCCACCGGCTGGAAATGGTGCACCAGGACCTGAAGCCGGACAATCTCATGATGGATGCCGCCGGCACCGTGAAAATCATCGACTTCGGCGCCACCCGGGTGGCCGGGGTGGAGGAGCAGGACAGCCCCATCGCCCAGCTCAACCTCCTCGGCACCTCCCAATACGCGGCGCCGGAATACTTCCTCGGCGAGGCCGGCAGCCCCCGGGCCGACATCTATTCCCTCGGTGTCATCGCCTACGAAATGCTCTCCGGCCGGCTACCCTACGGCATGGCCGTGGTTTCGGCCCGCAGCCCCAAGGCCCAGAAGCGCCTGACCTACTGCTCCCTGGTGGCGGCCGGGGTGCCGCCGTGGATCGACGGTGCCATCCGCAAGGCGGTGGCCGTGGACCCGGCCCAGCGTTATGGGGACGTGGATGAATTCATCTACGACCTCAAACGGCCCAACCCCGCGTTGGCGCACACCCGACCGGTGCCCCTGCTGGCCCGCAACCCCTTACGCTTCTGGCAGGGCGTCTCCCTGGTACTGGCGGTCCTGCTGGTGCTGGTCTCGGGCTGGCAGACGGTTCTGCGCTGAGCTTGCGGGTGGGGGGCTGTCGGAGCCAAGACCCTGCCATCCACCCCGTCCGTCTTGCTGAGACCCTGGCTGAGGGTTCGTCCGGCCTGCTTTTCTTAACCGCCGCTAATCCCAGGCCAGGGCGCCGCCGGTCTGGTACTCGGTGACCCGGGTTTCGAAGAAATTTTTCTCCTTGCGCATATTGGCCTGCTCGTCCAGCCAGGGCAGCACGTTCTCGGCCCCCGGGAAGGGCTCCGCCAGGCCCAGCTGGCGGGCGCGGCGGTTGGCGATGAAGCGGAACTGGCCCCGATGCAGGTCGGCGTTGTAGCCCAGGATGGGCTCCCGCAGGATGTAGCCGGCGTAGGCCGCTTCGGCGGCTTCCGCCTCTTCCCACAGGGCCTTCACGGCGGCCGGGTCCAGGGTCAGGTTCTCCTCCTGCAAGAGCTGGCGCACCACCCGGATGCCGAAGGCGCAGTGCAGCACCTCGTCGCGCATGATGTATTGCAGCTGCTCAGCGGTGCCCTTCATCAGGCCCCGGCGCTGCAGGGCGAAGATGGGGGTGAAGCCGTTGTAGAACCAGCAGCCTTCGAAGATGCCGGCGAAGAAGAGGTAGGAGAGGGCGAATTCGTGCAGGTTGTCCCGGTCCGTCAGGTCGAAGTCGGAACGCATCACCCGTTCCAGGCGGCGGTTGGCCAGGGCGATCTTGCCGTGGATTTCCGGCACCACCCGGTAGCGGTTGTAGATTTCCTGCTGGTTGAGGCCGAGGCTTTCGATGCAGTGCTGGTAGGTCCAGGTGTGCAGGGCTTCTTCATAGACCTGGCGCGCCTGGTAGATCTGCAGTTCCGGGGCACTCATCTTCTCCATCACCGCCAGGCCGATGTTGCGCATGGCCAGGATGTCGGAGGTGGTGAGGTAGGCCAGCACGTTTTCGAAGACGTGGCGTTCCGCCGGACTCAATTTGTGGTGGTAATCGTGCACGTCCTGGGCCATGGAAATTTCCAGGGGCGTCCAGTGGTTGCGGTTGGCGTTGAGGAAGAACTCCCAGGCCCAGGGGTACTTGAAGGGCGCCAGCTGGTTGATGTCGGCCTTGCCGTTTACCACCCGCTTGTCTTCCGGGTTGATGGGGGCCAGCGCCGCACCTGCCCGGAGCGGCAAGCTGGGCGCGGCTTGGGCCTGGGGTGCCGCGGAGATCGGCGCCCCGCTTGCCTGTGCAGGCAGTGGGGTGGAAGACTGGCTCTGGGCGGGCGTGGCAGCCGGGGTGGCTGGGGTGTTGAGGGAGGCAGAGGCGGCGAGGGGGGCATCGTCCCAGTCGTCGAAGCGGAGTTGGCTCATTGGCAGGCCTCGCAATCGGGGTTGTCGATGGCGCAGAACTTGGGCTCCGCCACGGGGGCGGCGGCCCGCTCTGCGGGGGAGAGGGGAGCGCCGGTCTTTTCCATGGCGGTGGCGCCCAGGGTGCGCAGGTAGTAGGTGGTCTTCAGGCCCTGGGTCCAGGCCAGCTTGTAGAGTTCGTCCAGCTTCTTGCCGGAGGGGGCGGCCACGTAGAGGTTGAGGGACTGGGCCTGGTCGATCCACTTCTGGCGGCGGGCGGCGGCCCGTACCAGCCAGGTCGGGTCGATCTCGAAGGCGGTGGCGTAGCGGGCCTTGATTTCGTCCGGGATGCGGTCGATGGGGCCCAGGGAACCGTCGAAGTACTTCAGGTCAGAGATCATCACCTCGTCCCACAGGCCCAGGGCCTTGAGGTCCTGCACCAGGGATTCGCTTACCACCGTGAATTCGCCAGAGAGGTTGGATTTGACGTAGAGGTTCTGATACTCCGGCTCGATGGCGGCGGAGACGCCGATGATGTTGGAGATGGTGGCCGTCGGCGCAATGGCGACGCAGTTGGAGTTGCGCATCCCCACCTGGGCGATGCGCTCGCGCAGGGCGTCCCAGTCCAGGGTGGTGCTGCGGTCCACTTCCACATAGCCGCCCCGGGCGTCCTCCAGCAGTTGCAGGGAGTCGATGGGCAGGATGCCTTTATCCCACAGGCTGCCCTTGAAGCTGGAGTAGCGGCCCCGCTCCTCGGCCAGGTCGGTGGAGGCCCAGTAGGCGTGGTAGCAGACGGCTTCCATGGAGCGGTCGGCGAATTCCACGGCAGCCTCGGCGGCGTAGGGCAGGCCCAGGCGGTGCAGGCAGTCGGAGAAGCCCATGATGCCCAGACCCACGGGGCGGTGCCGCACGTTGGCGTTGCGCGCCTTGGGGGTGGCGTAGAAGTTGATGTCCACCACGTTGTCCAGCAGGCGCATGGCGGTGCGGATGGTGCGTTGCAGCTTGGCCTGGTCCAACACCAGTTGGCCGTCCACCCGGATCAGGTGGGCCGGCAGGTTCACCGAGCCCAGGTTGCACACGGCGGTTTCAGTGTCGGAGGTGTTGAGGGTGATCTCGGTGCACAGGTTGGAGCTATGCACCACGCCCACGTGCTGCTGGGGGGAACGCAGGTTGCAGGCATCCTTGAAGGTGATCCAGGGGTGGCCGGTCTCGAACAGCATGGTTAGCATCTTGCGCCACAGCTGCACGGCGGGAATGCGCTTGAAGAGCTTGATCTCACCCCGGTCAGCCTTGGCCTCGTAGGCAGTGTAGGCAGCCGCGAAGTCCTGGCCGAACTTCTCGTGCAGGTCGGGCACGTCGTGGGGGGAGAAGAGGGTCCATTCCTGGTTGGCCATCACCCGCTGCATGAACAGGTCGGGAATCCAGTTGGCCGTGTTCATGTCGTGGGTGCGGCGGCGCTCGTCGCCGGTGTTCTTGCGCAGTTCGAGGAATTCCTCGATGTCCAGGTGCCAGGATTCCAGATAGGCGCAGACGGCGCCCTTGCGCTTGCCGCCCTGGTTCACCGCCACGGCGGTGTCATTCACCACCTTGAGGAAGGGGATGACGCCCTGGCTCTTGCCGTTGGTGCCCTTGATGCGGGCGCCCAGGGAACGCACCGGGGTCCAGTCGTTGCCGAGGCCGCCGGCGTATTTCTGCAGCAGGGCGTTTTCCTTGATGGACTGGTAGATGCCTTCCAGGTCGTCGGAGACGGTGGTGAGGTAGCAGGAGGAGAGCTGGGAGTGCCGGGTGCCGCTGTTGAACAGGGTCGGCGTGCTGCTCATGAAGTCGAAGGAGGAGAGCAGGTGATAGAACTCGATGGCCCGGGCTTCCCGGTCGATCTCGTTGAGGGCCAGGCCCATGGCCACGCGCATGAAGAAGGTCTGGGGCAGCTCGATGCGACGCTCGTCCACGTGCAGGAAGTAGCGGTCGTAGAGGGTCTGCAGGCCCAGGTAGTCGAACTGCAGGTCTCGCCCGGCCTGGAGGGCGGCGGCCAGCTTTTCCAGGTCGTAGTCCTTGAGGCGGGCATCCAGCAGCTCGGCCTCCACGCCGGTGCGGATGAGGCCGGGGAAAGCTTCGGCGTAGCGGGCGGCCATGGCCTCCTGGGTGGCTTCTTCCCCCAGCACTTCCAGGCGCACGCTGTTCAGCAGCAGGCGGGCGGCCACCTTGCTGTAGGCCGGTTCCCGCTCGATCAGGGTGCGGGCGGAGAGCACCAGGGACTGGCGCACGGCGGCGGCGGGAACGCCGTCGTAGAGGTTGTGCAGGGCGTGCTCCAGCACGGTCTCGGCCGACACGTCGGCCAGGCCCAGGCAGGCTTCCCGGCACTGGTTGAGCAGGGCTGCCCGATCCAGGGGATAGCGCTGGTCGCCGTCGATCACGTGCAGCAGGGGGCCATCGACGGCGGCAGGGGCCGCAGCCGCCTGGGCAGCCCGCTCGGCAGCCCGCTTTTCCCGGTACAGCACGTAGGCCCGGGCCACGTCGTGCTCGCCGGAACGCATCAGGGCCAGTTCCACCTGATCCTGGATGTCCTCGATATGCACCGTGCCGCCACCGGGCAGGCGCCGGGTCAGCGCCTGGACGACGCTGGCGGTGAGGCGGGCCACCAGATCCCGCAGGCGGGCCGAGGCGGCGCCCTGGCTGCCGTGCACGGCGAGGAAGGCCTTATTTACGGCGACGGAGATTTTCTCCGCATTGAAAGACACCACCGCACCGTTGCGGCGGATGACTTCCAGGGCGCGGGCCCGGCCGGCCAGCTCGTCTGCATCCGCCGTATCGGGCAGGGCCGTGTCGGGCCTGGCGGCAGGCGGGTGGGCGGCGGTAGCGTGGTGAGGGGTGAAGAGACCGGCTTGCATGTGAGACTCCCGTGGGCAGCGGAACGGGGAGTCGCGGGCAGCGGGCCGGCGGTGCCAGGAGGGCTGGCACCCGGGGCAGGCGGCGGCTCCCGCAGGGGAGGCGCAACGACGCACCGGCGCTATCCACCGAGGAGGCACCCCGCCCCTGGTCAGACAGAAAAATGGCGGCGGCAGGTCTCCTGGCTCGCGGGTCGTCACCGGATATCGGCCTTCCCGGGCCTGGGCCCAGTGGCGTGTGTGATATCCGGCTCGCCGCTTACAGTTGCGGGGGCAGCTCCGGCATACGCAGATCGGGCAAGGCCCTGATGGACCTCGTTCCTGCCTGCACCGGATTCCCTTTTCATCCCGAGGGGGAACCGTCGAAGGCCTGCATGGTAACCACAAGGCCCCGGAGCTGGCAAGCATCAGGGCTACTATAGGTAGTGGGTTATCTGTTGTTTTTGACTATATACGGTGTTTTTTGCCGAACAAAGGCACCGGGAAGCCGCCTTGCCGGCCACACTCCCGGTGCCTTTGCGGGCCGTCTGGTTTAGCCCAGCCGCCGTCCCAGGGGGCGGGCGATCGGCACCGGCCGCCCGTCATAGCCGACGGCCACCATGGTGAAGCGGCCCCGGGTGCACAGGCGGCGCTGGCCCGTGAGCAGGGCTTCGGCATGCATCAGCACCTCCACGGTCATGGCGCTGTTGCCGACGGCCACCACCCGGGCCGCCAGATCGGCGATTTCGCCTTCCAGCACCGGGGCGTGGAAATCCACCCGCTCGGAGGCCGCCATAACCACCGGCAGGCGGCAGTGGCGGCTGGCCGCCACCATGGCCGCCTTGCCGAGCCAGGCCAGGGCCTGGCCGCCGAACAGGGTGCCGTGATGGTTGGTGTGGCCGGGGAAAACCATTTCCACCATGTGGGTGATGTCACCGATGCCGGCGAGAGCGGCAAAGCTCTCGTCATCGGGTGGGGCGATCGTGGCCGGCCCTTCCACCGCTACCAGCACAAAGCGGGCGCTGGCGCTGGTTTCCTTTACGCCGGAGGTGAGGTCCTCCGCCGTCAGGTCCACCTGGACCTCGACGGAGCGCCGGCCCCGGCGCAGCACCTGGCCCGACAGTTCCACCAGCCGCCCCTGGGGAATGGGGTGGTGGAAATCGATACGGCCGCTGCTGGCCGTCACCATGGGGCAGCGGGTCTCCCGCGTGGCGACGAGGAAGGCCAGCTTGTCCATGAGGGCCAGGGCGGCCCCGCCGAAGAGGGTGCCGTGGTGGTTCATCTGCTCGGGGAAAACCACATCCACCATGAGGGTGGGGGCGGTGTTTGAGGGGGAGACGGCCGTCCCCTCGACGGCGGCGTGTTCCATGGCTTCCATACGCATGTACAACTCCTGGGAGTAGGCGGAGCGGGAGCCACGGAGAAGGGCGGATGTCGGCGGACGCAACAAGGCGGCCTCCGGCGGCAGGCAGCCGAGAAGCGAGACAGCGATCGTCAGGGAATGCGCGCATTTACCTTCCTCAGGGGACACCCCGCCCCAATCTGGATTGATATGAAGTAATGCCGCGGCAGGTCTCCTGACTTGCGGGTCGTCACGTTGCGCCAGCCTTCCCGGCAGTATCGCCAGTGGCAAAGAGTGGAGCGCAACGCTCGCCGCTTACAGTTGCGGGGGCAGTTCCGGAATGGAGTCGGGGCGTCGCCGCCTGTTCTCGCACCGGATTCCCTTTTCATCCCCTGGGAAGGGGAACCGAAGCGCCGCCAGTCTAACCCATGGCCGGGGCCAGCGTGAACACCGGCGGGAAGGTTGGCTTTCAGGAAGGATCGTGCGGCCGAAGCCTAGGTCGCCAGCCGGTAGCCGACGCCGGATTCGGTGAGGATGTGGCGCGGCATGGCCGGGTCGTCCTCCAGCTTGCGCCGCAGGCCGGCCATGTACACCCGCAGGTAATGGGCGTGCTCGACGTGGCTGGGCCCCCACACCTCCCGCAGCAGCTGGCGGTGGGTGAGGACCCGGCCGGCGTTGGCCACCAGCTGGGTCAGCAGCCGGTATTCGATGGGGGTCAGATGCACCGCTTCGCCGTGGCGGCTGACCTGGCGCCGGGCCAGGTCCACCTCCACCGGGCCGAAGGCGAACACCGGCGGCATGTCGCCGCCCCGGCCGGCGCGGCGCAGCAGGGCCCGCACCCGGGCCAGCAGCTCGGGAATGCCGAAGGGCTTGGTCAGGTAGTCGTCGCCGCCCGCATCCAGGGCCGCCACCTTGTCGCTCTCGTCGCTGCGGGCCGACAGCACCAGCACCGGCACGCCGGACCAGTTGCGCAGGTCCCGGATCAGGTCCACGCCGTCGCCGTCGGGCAGGCCCAGGTCCAGCACCAGCAGGTCGGGCTTGCGGGTGCCGGCCTCGATCAGGCCCCGGGCGGCGGTGTCCGCTTCCCACACGGTGCAGCCTTCCGACTCCAGGGCAGCGCGGACGAAACGGCGGATCTGGGGCTCGTCCTCGATGATCACCACCACCGGGGCGGGGCGGTCCTGGCTGGGGGCGGAATTCATAGCAACTCCGTCGGCAGGGCCGGGGGCTGGCCCAGGGGCAGGGTGAACACGAAACGGGCGCCGGGGCCATCGCTACGGTTTTCTGCCCACACCTTGCCCTTGTGGGCATCCATGATGGCGCGGACGATGGCCAGACCGAGGCCGACGCCGGGAATGGCCGATTCGTCCTGGCCCCGGGTGAATTTCTCGAACAAGCCCGCCTCCTTGCCCGGCGGCAGGCCTGGCCCGTTGTCGCTGACGCTCACCAGCACCCGCTCCGCCTCCCGGCGGGCGCCGATCTCGATGAGGCTGCCCGGCGGCGTGTACTTGGCGGCATTTTCGATGAGGTTGCAGAACACCCGTTCCATCAGCACGGCGTCGAACTCCAGCAGGGGCAGGTCGGCGGGCAGGTCCACCCGTACCCGGTGTTGGGCCAGGACCGAGGCCCGGGCCTGGAGCGCCGCCCCCACCACTTCCTCCAGGGGCTGCCACTCCTTCTTCAGGGTCACCTGGCCCGACTGCAGCCGGGCCATGTCCAGCAGATTATGCACCAGGGCGCTGGTGCGCATGGCCTCGCCCCGGATGGCCTGGGCCAGCTCGGCTTGGGCCGGCGGCAGGGCGCCGCCCAGGCTGAGGGAGTCGGCCAGCCCCACCAGGGCCGTGAGGGGGGTGCGCAGGTCGTGGGAGAGGGCGGCCAGCAGGCCGTTGCGCAGACGCTCCGACTCCATCTGCACCAGGGCTTCCTGGGCCACCTCGATGTAATGCACCCGCTCCACGGCGATGGCCACCAGGGTGGCGCAGGTCTCCAGCAGCCGCTCCTGTTCCGGCGAAGGCAGCCAGGGCTGTTCCCGGGGCAGCACCGCCAGCACGCCCCGGGTGCGCATCGGCGCCTTCAGGGGCAGGTAGCGCATGGGGGCCGAGGGCAGGGTGTCGGTGGACAGGCCGGCGGCCTCGCCGTGATCCGCCGCCCATTGGGCGATGCCCAGGTCCACCGGCAGGTCGGCCGGCAGCCCTGCGGGCAGGCTCAGGCGCTCCTGCTGGCCGGGCACCAGCAACAGGGCCCGGGCCTGGAAGCCCTGCTGCACGAAGCGCCGGGTGATGTCGTCGATCTGCTCCACGGTGAGGGCCGCCGACAGCTCCCGGGCCATCTCGTAGAGGGCGCCGCTGCGCCGTTCCCGGCTCTGGGCAACATCTACCTGAAAGCGCAGGCCGGCGGTGAGCTGGGCGGTGATGAGGGCCACCGCCAGCATCACGGCGAAGGTCAGCAGGTACTGCACGTCGCTGACGGCGAAGGAGAGGCGCGGCGAGACGAAAAAGAAGTCGAAGGCGGCGACGGAAAGGAAGGCGGCCAGGATGGCCGGGTTGCGCCCCAGTTTGACCGCGGCGAAGAGCACCGCCAGGAGAAACAGCATGACGATGTTGGCCAGGTCCAGGGCACCGTGCAGGGGCGTCGCCACCAGGGTGACGGCGGCCACGGCGGCGGCGGCCAGGCCATAGCCCCGCACATCCACGGCAGCGGGCCGGGCCGGGCCGTCCGGGAGCGGCGGCGCTTCCCCGTCCACGCCATCGCTGGCCACCTGCATCACATCCAGGTCCGGCGCCTGGCGAGCCAGGCGCCGCGCCAGGGAAGTGCGCCAGGGCAGCCAGCGGCGCCAGTCCCCGGGCAGTTCCCGGCCCAGCAGGACCTTGCCCAGATTGTGTTCCCGGGCGTACTGGATGGCTGCCGCGGCGGCATCCTGGCCCGGCCGGTTGGCCGTCTCGGCCCCCAGCTCCTGGGCCAGGCGCAAGCTCTTCAGCACCCGCCCCCGCTCCCCTTCGGGCAGCCGCTGGTAGCGGGGGGTCTCCACATAGAGGGCGTGCCAGGGCACCTCCAGCCGGGCCGCCAGGCGGGCGGCGCTGCGCACCAGGCGCTCGCTGCCCGGGCCGGGGCCGATGCACACCAGCAGGGATTCCCGGGTCGGCCAGACGGTGCTCACCGACTGGTCGCGGCGGTAGGCCCGCACGTCGTCGTCCACCCGGTCGGCGGTGCGGCGCAGGGCCAGTTCCCGCAGGGCCAGCAGATTGCCCTTGCGGAAGAAATTGGCCATGGCCCGCTCGGCCTGCTGGGGCACGTACACCTTGCCGGCCTTGAGCCGGGTCAGCAGCTCCTCCGGCGGCAGGTCCACCAGCACTACCTCGTCGGCGGCGTCGAAGAGGCGGTCGGGCACCGTCTCCCACACCCGGGCGCCGGTGATGCGGCCCACCACGTCGTTGAGGCTTTCCAGGTGCTGCACATTGACCGTGGTGAACACGTCGATGCCGGCGCCCAGGAGTTCCTCCACGTCCTGCCAGCGCTTGGGGTGGCGGCTGCCGGGAGCGTTGGTATGGGCCAGCTCGTCCACCAGCACCAGGTCCGGCGCCCGTTGTAGGGCGCCATCCAGGTCGAATTCCTGCAGGCTGCGGCCCCGGTGCTCGACGCGCCGGCCGGGCAGCAGTTCCAGGCCCTGGACCAGCTCGGCGGTTTCCCGCCGGCCGTGGGTTTCCACCACGCCCACGGTGACGTCCACACCCTGGGATTGCAGGGTGCGGGCGGCGGCCAGCATGGCGTAGGTCTTGCCGACGCCGGGGCTGGCGCCGAAGAAGATTTTCAGGCGGCCGCGCCGGGCCTGGATTTCCTCCGCCTCCAGGCGGGCCAGGAGGGCGTCGGGATCGGGACGTTGCGGGGTGTCGGACATGGGCGGAGTTTATTCCTTGGCTATGCCTTGGCAGAAGCGCGCAGGGCCAGCTCGGCGAGGATGCGTTGCCGCACCTGCCGGCGCAGCCGGTGTTTGCATTGGGGGCCGCAGGTCAGCTGGCGGCCGTAGGCGAAGGGATGCTCGACGGCACTGATGGGGTGGCGGGTGCCGCAGACGGGGCAGATGTGGATGGGCATGGCCGCCGCCTCACAGCCGTTGCTCGGCGTAGCGGGCCAGGGCTGCCGGCTGGCTGGCGATGCTGGCGGCCACCAGATAGACCTCCCGGCCCGGTTCGTTGCCCAGGGCCACTGCCAGGGCAATGCCGCCGCCCCCCTCGGTGCAGGCGGCTACAGCCAGGCGCAACGGCGCCTTCCAGGCCGCCAGGTAACTGGCCAGGGCGCGCCGGCCGACGCCGTCGCCGGAGAAGGACACCTGGCCGAGGGCGCGGCCCTGCTGGCGGGCAGCCAGTTGCAGCTGCGCACCGTCGATACGGATTCCGATACAGACATGGGGATTCATAAGGCACCTGGGGCGTTGGGGTGGCGGGGCACCCGATGTCCGCAGCGTAGAAAAGGGGCCGTTGCAATGGGGTCAAAAATAGCCGAAGGCGTATCAAGATGGTGTTAAGAAACACCGCTGCCTTGCGGAGAAAAAAAGGCCGGCCCGGGCAAGGCCGGGGCCGGCGCAAGAAACGGCTTCCCCTGGGGAGAGGCAAGCCGTTGTCGGAAAGTCTGGTGCTTTAGAAAGTGCGACCCACCTGGAGGACGAGGCGGTCCTTGTTCAACTCCCGGGTTTCGCCATTGGCTGCGGAAAGGCCGCCCACCGGAGGCCGGTAGAAACGGTCGTTGGTGGCGCCGACCCAGGCGCCGGAGAGGCTCCAGCCGCCGCTGAAGGTCTGGGTCAGGCCGAGGCGGTAGTCGGTGTAGTCGGCGCTGATGCCGCCGTAGGTGGCCTTCACGTCGGTACGCCCCAGGTGCAGGTTGAGGGTCAGGTTCTCGGCCAGGGGCACGTTGGCACTGAGGTCATGATAGAGGCTGCCCTTGGTATCACTGCTGTAGCCGGTCCTGGTGTTGGCGCCGAAATAGTCGGTGAGGGACACGGAGAGTTTGTAGCTGAGCCAGCGCCAGGAGACACCGCCGTTCAGCTCGAAATTGTTGAAGCTTTGTCCCGGCAGGGCGCAGGGGCTGGCCCAGGCGGCGGAGGGGCAGGCGGCCTTGTTGACGTTGGCGCCGGGATACCAGTAGCCATAGCCGCCAACGGTATAGCCCCAATCGTCGTCCAGCTTGCCGTTGTAGCCGGCGTAGTAGTCCACCTCCAGGTTGCCGCCCGGGTAGGAATTGCCGGAGACGTTGGAGGCCCACAGGCCGGCATAGAGGCCGTTGCGGTGGGCCAGGTCCACGCCGCCCTGGAGGGCCGGGCCGCCCCAGGTCTGGTCGATGCCGCGGAAGCGGTATTCGCTGACCAGATTGAGGTTGCTGCTGATGGTGATGTCCGATTCTGCCGGCCCATCGGCCTGGGCGGCCCCGGCCAGTAGCAGGGGAAGGAAGGCAAGCAGGCGCGGGGCACGGCGGTACGGTGAGGTTGGTTTCACGGGTTTTTCCTGGTTTTTGAGGGAAGGGAGGCGGCTGGCGGACGATGCCGCAGCAGCCAGCCGGCAAAGGCGATGGGGCCGAAGATGGCCAGCAGGGCCAGCAACAGGTGGCAGGCGTCCCAGAAGGGATCGTTCATGGTGCCACCCGGTCCAGGGCCCGGTTGAGGGTCAGTACATTGACCCGGGGCTCACCCAGGAAGCCCCATTGGCGGCCTTCCGTGTGGCGCTCCAGCAGGGCCAGCACCTGGACTTCCGGCAGGCCCCGCAGGCGGGCCACCCGGGGCGCCTGCCAGCGGGCGGCGGCGGGGCTGATGTGGGGATCGAGGCCGCTGGCGGAGGCCGTCACCAGATCCACCGGGATGGGGGCCTGCTGGCCCGGGTCCGCCGCCTTGAGGGCGTTGATGCGTTCCTGCACTGCCGCTTCCAGGGCCGGGTTGAGGGGCCCCAGGTTGGCGCCGCCGGAGCTGCCGCCGTTGTAAGGCATGGGGGCGGTGGCGGAGGGGCGGCCCCAGAAGTAGCGAGGCTCGGAGAAGGGCTGGCCGATGAGGCGGGAGCCCACGGCCTGGCCGTTTTCTTTGAGCAGGCTGCCGTTGGCCTGGTCGGGCAGGGTGGCCTGGGCCAGACCGGTGACCAGGGCCGGGTAGGCGGCGCCGGTGAGGGCGCTGAGCAGCACCAGGAGGATCAGGGCGGGTTTCAGTTCCTTGAGCATGACAGTCTCCTTAGGCCAGATGCAGGCCGACAAGCATGAGGTCGATGGCCTTGATGCCGGCGAAGGGCACCACCAGGCCGCCCAGGCCGTAGACCAGCAGGTTGCGGCGCAGGATGGCGGCGGCGCCCTGGGGCCGGTAGGCCACGCCCTTCAAGGCCAGGGGGATGAGGGCGACGATCACCAGGGCGTTGAAGATCACCGCCGAGAGGATGGCCGAGGCCGGCGTCGCCAGGCCCATGACGTTGAGCACGCCCAAGGCCGGATAGGTGGCGGCGAAGGCGGCCGGGATGATGGCGAAGTACTTGGCCACGTCGTTGGCGATGGAAAAGGTGGTGAGGGCGCCCCGGGTCATCAGCATCTGCTTGCCCGTCTCGACGATCTCGATCAGCTTGGTGGGGTTGGAATCCAGATCCACCATGTTGCCGGCCTCCTTGGCCGCCTGGGTGCCGCTGTTCATGGCCACCGCCACGTCGGCCTGGGCCAGGGCCGGGGCGTCGTTGGTGCCGTCGCCGGTCATGGCCACCAGGCGGCCGTCCTGCTGGTGCTGGCGGATCAGCTTGAGCTTGGCCTCCGGCGTGGCTTCGGCCAGGAAGTCGTCCACCCCGGCCTCGGCGGCAATGGCGGCGGCGGTGAGGGAGTTGTCGCCGGTGATCATCACCGTCTTGATGCCCATGCGGCGCAGTTCGGCAAAGCGCTCCTTGATGCCGCCCTTGACGATGTCCTTGAGTTCCACCACCCCTAGCACCCGGGCGGCGCCGGCGCTGGATTCGGCCACCGCCAGGGGCGTGGCGCCGCGGCGGGCGATGTCGTCCACCGCCTGCTGCATGGCGGCGGACCATTCACCGCCCAGGGCCAGGATGTGGGCCTTGACCGCATCGGCGGCGCCCTTGCGGATGCTGCGCCCCTGCCAGTCGATGCCGCTCATGCGGGTCTGGGCGGTGAAGTGCACGAAGCTGGCGCCGTCGGCGTGGATGTCCCGGCCCCGCTGGTGCAGGCGCTCCTTGGCCAGGGTGACGATGGAGCGGCCTTCCGGCGTTTCGTCGGCGAGGGAGGCGAGCAGGGCCGCTTCGGCCAGTTCCTTCTCGCTGACGCCGGCGGCGGGGGCGAAGGCGGCGGCCTGGCGGTTGCCCAGGGTGATGGTGCCGGTCTTGTCCAGCAGCAGCACATCCACGTCGCCGGCGGCTTCCACCGCCTTGCCGGAGGTGGCGATGACGTTCTTTTCCATCATCCGCCCCATGCCGGCGACGCCGATGGCCGAGAGCAGGCCGCCGATGGTGGTGGGGATGAGGCACACCAGCAGGGCCACCAGCACCGTCACCGTCACCGGGCTGCCGCTGCCGGCGACGCCGACGCTGTAGATGGAGAAGGGCAGCAGGGTCGCCGTAGCCAGTAGGAAGGTCAGGGTCAGGGCCACCAGCAGGATGGTCAGGGCGATCTCGTTGGGCGTCTTCTGCCGCTTGGCCCCTTCCACCATGCCGATCATGCGGTCGAGGAAGGTCTCCCCCGGATTGACGGTGATCTTCACCACCAGCCAGTCGGAGAGCACCCGGGTGCCGCCGGTGACGGCGCTGAAGTCGCCGCCGGACTCCCGGATCACCGGGGCCGATTCGCCGGTGATGGCCGATTCGTCCACCGAGGCCACGCCTTCCACCACCTCGCCGTCGCCGGGGACGACGTCGCCGGCCTGGACCAGCACCACGTCGCCCTTGCGCAGGTCTTCTGAGGGCACGGTATGGAAGGGGGAGCCGGCGTGGGCTTCCCGCAGCTTCTTCGCCCACACGGTTTTCTTCAGGCCCTTCAGGGCGGCGGCCTGGGCCTTGCCCCGGCCCTCGGCCACGGCTTCGGCAAAGTTGGCGAAAAGCACGGTGAACCACAGCCACAGGGTAATGGCCAGGATGAAGCCGGCGGGGGCCTCGCCTTCCCCGGACAGGGCCTGGAGCCACAGGCCGGTGGTGAGCAGGCTGCCCAGCCAGACCACGAACATCACCGGGTTCTTCACCTGGTAGCGGGGAGAGAGGCGCTTGACCGATTCCCAGGCGGCTGCTTGCAGCAGGGCCCGGTCGTAGAGAGATTGGCTTGTTGTTTTCATCAATGACTCCTTAGCGGATGCCGACCATCTGCAGGTGTTCCACCACCGGCCCCAGGGCCAGGGAAGGCAGGAAGGTCAGGGCGCCGACCACGATCACGGTGCCGATCAGCAGCACCACGAACAGGGGGGTGTGGGTCGGCAGGGTGCCGGCGGATGGGGGAATGCGCTTCTTCGCTGCGAGGGAGCCAGCAATGGCCAGCACCGCGGCGATGATCATGAAGCGGCCAAAGAGCATGGCCAGGCCCAGGGCGGTGTTGTAGTAGGGCGTGTTGGCCCCCAGGCCGGCAAAGGCGCTGCCGTTGTTGTTGGCGGCAGAAGAGAAGGCGTACAGCACTTCCGAGAAGCCGTGGGCGCCGGGGTTGAAAATGCCCGCAGTGCCCGCCTCCACCATCACACTCAGGGCCGTGCCCAGGAGCACCGCCAGGGGCGTGGCGAGGATGGCTACGGCGGCCATCTTCATCTCGTAGGCCTCGATCTTCTTGCCCAGGTATTCCGGGGTGCGGCCGATCATCAGGCCGGCAACGAAGACGCCGACGATGGCGAACACCAACATGCCGTAGAGGCCGGAACCGACGCCGCCGAAGACCACCTCGCCCAGCTGCATCAGCCACATCGGCACCAGGCCGCCCAGGGGCGTGAGGGAATCGTGCATGGCATTGACGGCGCCGCAGGAGACGGCGGTGGTGACGGTAATGAAGAGGGAGGTGGCGCTGATGCCGAAGCGGGCCTCCTTGCCTTCCATGTTGCCGCCGGCCATCAGCTCGCTGCCCTGGGTCGCCAGACCGAACCGCTCGAACAGCGGGTTGCCGGCCTGCTCGGCCCACACTTCCACCGCCAGCAGGGCCACCAGGATGGCGGTCATGGCGGCGAGGATGGCCAGCCCCTGGCGCAGGTCGCCGACCCAACGGCCAAAGGTGAAGCAGAGGGCGGCCGGGATGAGGACGATGGCCAGCATCTGCAACAGGTTGGAAACCGGGGTCGGGTTCTCATAGGGATGGCTGGAATTGGCGTTGAAGAAGCCGCCACCGTTGGTGCCCAGGTGCTTGATGGCGATCTGGCTGGCCGCCGGCCCCAGGGCCAGGGTCTGCTCCTTGGCGGTGGCCGCTTCCAGCACCGGCTTGCCCTCGGCGTCGAGCACGGGCTGGCCGTCGGCGCCGACCTTGGGCTGTTCATAGTCCACCGCCTGGGTCAGGGGCACGCTGGCGTAGGGGGCCACGCTCTGCACCACCCCCTGGCTGACCAGGGCCAGGGCCAGGATCAGGGACAGGGGCAGCAGCACATAGAGGGTGGAGCGCACCATGTCCACCCAGAAATTGCCGATGCCGCCGGCCTCCTTGCGCTGGAAGCCGCGCATCAGGGCCACTACCACGGCCATGCCGGTGGCGGCGGAAAGGAAGTTCTGCACCGCCAGGCCAAGCATCTGGGTCAGATAGCTCATGGTGGTTTCGCCGCCGTAGGACTGCCAGTTGGTGTTGGTGACGAAACTGGCGGCGGTATTGAAGGCCAGGTCCGGCGTGGTGTTGGCCATGGCCTGGGGATTGAAGGGCAGCCACAGTTGCAGGCGCTGCAGGGCGTAAACGGCCAGGACGCCGAGCAGGCTGAAGGCCAGCACGGCGCCGGCGTAGCGGCGCCAGCCCATGTCGTCGTCCGGGTGGATGCCGGCCAGGCGGTAGCAGCCACGTTCCAGCGGCCGCAGCCAGGCCATCCAGGCCGGCAGGTCGCCCTGGTAGGCCCGGGCCATGTATAGCCCCAGGGGCCAGGCCAGGAGGAAGAGGACGGCGAAGAAGAAGCCGTACTGCAGGAGGAGGTTGGCACTCATGAGAAATCCTCCGGGTAGAACAGCACGGCCAGCAGATAGGCGAAGAGGCCGATGGCCACCGCCAAAGCGATCAGGTAGAGGGGCGCCATCACGACCTCCGCAAGCGGTCGAAATAGGCCACCAGGCCGGCCGTCAGGGCAAAGAAGCCGACGGCCAGGCCGATGTAGAACAGGTCCATGGAAATCCTCCGTGAGCAGATGGAACATCACGCTCGAACTCTAGGTGGCGGCGGATTAACGCTTTGACAAAAGGCGGGGGCGGGGGCGTAAAGAGTGCGTTAAGACGCAGTCAAAGGCTGGTGCCGGGAGGTAGGAGGTGACGCAGGGGGCTGCTGTGTGGCGGCGGCGGGGAGCGATGCCGGCCTCGCCCCGGTTGGAGGAGGGATGGCCCAATGGGCCCGTTTGGGAGACTGGCTTAAGGTTTTGCCGGGCGTGGCGGATGTGTTGGATGTGGCGGACGGGAATGCCGGGCTGCCCGGCGTTAGGCCTGCGGAGGGGCCGGGCCGTTGCCGCCCCGTGTCATCCAGGGTGGTAAAAGGCCGGGGCGCCCGGCCCGGACCACCCCCGCCGGCTTCTCAGGTCTGGACGGTGTTCCGGCCAGCGTTCTTGGAGCGGTACAGGGCGGCATCGGCGCGCCGGACGGCGTCGTCGTCACTCGGGTCTTCGGGTTGGGCGAGGCTCACCCCGATGCTCACCGTCACCTGCCCGACCACCGGGAAGGCCTGGGTACTGACGGCGCCACGGATTTTCTCGGCAATGACCTTGGCGCCCGCCACATCCGTATCGGGGAGCAAGGCCAGGAATTCCTCGCCCCCGTAACGGGCGACGAAATCCGTGGCACGCAGGGTGTCCGAGAGGGTGGCGGCAAAGCGCTGGAGCACGTGGTCGCCGGTTTCATGGCCGTAGGTGTCGTTCACTTTCTTGAAGTGGTCGATATCCATCATCAGCACGCAATAGGGGGTGCCCAGGCGCTTCAGGCGCAGAAACTCGAAGCGCAGCCGCTCGTTGGCGGCCAGGCGGTTCGGCAGCTGGGTCAGCACGTCGCGATGGGCGATCCGCTCCAGCTCCTGGTTGGCGGCCTGCAATGCTTCGGTGCGCTCGGCCACCTGTTGCTCCAATTGCTGCTGGTATTGCTGTCGCGATGCTTCCAGGGCGGCCTCGGTTTCCTTACGGGACTGGATGTCTTCGATCACCGAGACGAAGTAGTCGGCGCTTCCATCAAGGGTGTGGACCAGGGCCACGGTCAGGTTCACCCAGGTCAGCTTGCCGCCCCGCTGGATGTAGCGCTTCTCGATGCTGTAACTGGGAATGCTGCCGGCCAGGAGCTGCTGGAGCAGGGACAGGTCCGCATCCAGGTCCGGCGGGTAGGTGATGTCCTGGAAAGTCAGGGCCAGCAGGGTCTCCCGCGGGTAGCCGACAATTTCGCAAACCTTGTCGTTGACGTTGATCCACTGGCCTTCCAGTGAAACGTGGGCCATGCCGACGGCGGCCTGGTCGAAGGTGGCGCGGAAACGCTTCTCGCTATCGAGCAGGGCCTTTTCGGCGCGCTTGCGCTGGGTAATGTCCTGCACCGTGCCCCGGAGCGCGATGGCCTGGCCCTGCTTGTCCCGGACCACTTCGCATTTGGCGTGGATCCACAAAGAGGCGCCGCTGGCATGGATTGCCTGCAGCTCGAGGTCGTAGCCAATCCCGGTCTGCAGCGCTTCCTGGGTCGCCGTATTGACGAGCTCCCAAGCGTCCACCGTGAGGAGGGTGCCCCGCTGCTCGGGGAAGAAAGGCACTTCCCGCCCGTAAATCCGCTGCACTTCGGGGGAGACGCGGACCTCCCCCGTCTGGGCGTGCCATTGCCAGGTACCGAACTGGCCGAGGCGGTGGGCCTCCAGCAATTCCTGTTCGCTCTCGTACAGGGCCTGGTAGGTGGCTTGTAGCCGTTGGGTGCGTTGCGCCAGCACCTCCCGGGCTTCTTCCATGTCGGCGAGCACCTCCTCCGCTTCCCGGATGTACATGCGGGGGTGGCTGATCGCTTCGCCGGTGCCCAGGGCGCTGGCCTGGGCGCGCAGGGCCCGGATGGACCGGGTGATGCGATTGCCGATGAGCCAGGCCGGGACGATGCCCAGCCCCATGATGACCAGGGCGACCAGGGCCAGCATCAGCAGGTTGTTGCGGAGATTGGCCACCAGGGCTTCATGGGGAATGCCGATGCCGACGGTCCAGCCGGTGGTGGGAGAACGGCTGAACACGGAATAGACTGGAATGCCTTCCCGGGTGACGCTTTCCGTGGCGCCTTCCTGGGTTTCCTTGAAACGGCGGATATAGTCGGCCGAGCCTTTCTGGCCCACATACTGGTCGGGATTTTTGGTCCGGGAAACGATGGCCCCCTCGTTGTCGAAGATGGCGGCAATCCAGTCCTCCGGCAGGCGTTGGGTTTGCAGGATGGTGTTGAAGCTGCTGGGCTCGATGCCAATGCTGAGCACGTATCGGGTTTGCCCGTTGATCTGCACCGGCACGTCGATGCTCATGATCGGGCGCTGGGTCAGGCCGCCGATGAACAGGTCGGAAATGACCGGCTTGCCGGTTGCAAACACCTGTTGCAGCACGGCGGGGTTGCCATGTTTCGGCAGGGGCTCGCCATAGGGCTTGAGGGTGTTGACGAGCTGTTGCCCGGCGGCATCGGAGAGCACCGCATTGCTACCCGGGAGCGCCGTGGCGATCAGGCCCCGGGCCCTTTTGTGGAAGTCGGCCCAGTTTTCCTTGGTCAGCGAGCCGGCCGTGGATAGGGCCAGGGCTGCCGTCTGCGCCTTCAGCAGATGGGCGTCCACCGCCTGGACCAGGGCCCGGGCGGTGAGCAGGGTGTCCCGCTCCTGGCGCGCCTGCCGATCCCGATATTCATGGATGATGAGGAAGGTGGTGGAGATGATCCCGGGCACCAGGCAGGCGATGAGCAACCATCCAAGCAGTGCTTGTACGGTCCAGCGGGGAGGGGGGATTGCCTGTCTCGGCGTCATGGTAGGGCTGGGCCTTGTCGTGGGCGATGCTGCGGCGGCGATCCCGGTTGCAGGGCCGGGCTGCCGGCGCCGGTTTCGGGCGTCTGGCCGGGATTGTCCCAGGATCGTCCCGAGATCGTCATCTCCTGCCGGTAATCTGATCCATGCCGACGCATTCCAGACTATTCCAAAGACATAGCGCATCTGGCCGGAGGCGAACAGGGGCACTCAGCTGGGACGGGGCCGGCAAGCCGGCACGATGGTCGCCGGCGCAGCGTTGTGGCGGACCTTGGCCGTTGCCCTGCTGCCGGGTATTCCGTCCGCCGCGCCATTGTTCGGCGAACAAAAATGGAATTATGGAATGGCCCCTCTTGAAATAGGGCGGGGTCGTCCCTATTATTAGCACTCGTTCGGGGTGAGTGCTAACAGGCGCGGCCTGTGTCACCCCGCCGCAACCGGGCCGTTCAGGCCCCTGAATCCCTGCAATAACTTCGTTACAAGGAGCTATCCCCATGAAAATCCGTCCCTTGCACGACCGTGTGATCGTCAAGCGCGTCGAAGCTGAGCGCACCACCGCTTCCGGTATCGTCATCCCCGATTCCGCCGGTGAGAAGCCCGATCAGGGTGAAATCCTGGCCGTTGGCCCCGGCAAGCGTGACGATTCCGGCAAGCTGAATGCCCCCGACGTGAAGGTGGGCGACCGCGTCCTGTTCGGCAAGTACGCCGGTCAGACCGTCAAGGTGGACGGCCAGGAACTGCTGGTCATGCGCGAAGAAGACATCATGGGCGTGGTCGAGGCCTAAGCCTCTCCCCCTTTCCCATTCAACAGATTCTGGAGAATTTAAATGGCTGCTAAAGAAGTCAAATTCGGTGATTCCGCCCGCGCCCGCATGGTCGAAGGCATCAATGTCCTGGCCGATGCGGTCAAGGTGACCCTGGGCCCCAAGGGCCGCAACGTGGTGCTGGAGCGCTCCTTCGGCGCCCCCACCGTGACCAAGGACGGTGTGTCCGTGGCCAAGGAAATCGAACTGAAGGACAAGTTCGCCAACATGGGCGCCCAGATGGTCAAGGAAGTCGCTTCCAAGACCTCCGACCTGGCTGGTGACGGCACCACCACCGCTACCGTGCTGGCCCAGGCCATTGTGCGCGAAGGCATGAAGTACGTGGCCGCCGGCATGAACCCGATGGACCTGAAGCGCGGTATCGACAAGGCTGTCGCCGCCACCATCGAAGAGCTGAAGAAGATTTCCAAGCCCTGTGCCACCACCAAGGAAATCGCCCAGGTCGGTTCCATCTCCGCCAACTCCGACGCTGACATCGGCACCATCATCGCCAATGCCATGGAAAAGGTCGGCAAGGAAGGCGTCATCACCGTTGAAGACGGCAAGTCCCTGAACAACGAACTGGACGTCGTCGAAGGCATGCAGTTTGACCGCGGCTACCTGTCCCCCTACTTCATCAACAACCCGGACAAGCAGATTGCCGTCATGGACAATCCCTTCGTCCTGCTGTTCGACAAGAAGATCTCCAACATCCGCGACCTGCTGCCCGTGCTGGAACAAGTCGCCAAGGCCGGCCGTCCCCTGCTGATCATCGCCGAAGACGTGGAAGGCGAAGCCCTGGCCACCCTGGTGGTGAACAACATCCGCGGCATCCTGAAGACCGTGGCCGTCAAGGCTCCTGGCTTCGGCGACCGTCGCAAGGCCATGCTGGAAGACATCGCCATCCTGACCGGTGGCCAGGTGATCTCCGAAGAAGTCGGCCTGACCCTGGAAAAGGCTACCCTGGACGACCTGGGCCAAGCCAAGCGCATCGAAGTGGGCAAGGAAAACACCACCATCATTGACGGCGCCGGTTCCGAAGACGCCATCAAGGCCCGCGTGGCCCAGGTGCGTGCCCAGATCGAAGCAGCTACCTCCGACTACGACCGCGAAAAGCTGCAGGAACGCGTGGCCAAGCTGGCCGGCGGCGTGGCCGTGATCAAGGTGGGTGCTGCCACCGAAGTCGAAATGAAGGAAAAGAAGGCCCGCGTCGAAGACGCCCTGCACGCCACCCGCGCTGCCGTTGAAGAAGGCATCGTTCCTGGCGGAGGCGTTTCCCTGCTGCGTGCCCGCGCCAACCTGGGCGCCCTGAAGGGTGACAACCACGACCAGGACGCCGGCATCAAGATCGTCCTGCGCTCCCTGGAACAGCCCCTGCGCGAAATCGTTGCCAACGCTGGTGACGAGCCCTCCGTGGTGGTGAACAAGGTGGTTGAAGGCAAGGGCAACTTCGGCTTCAACGCCGCCACCGGCGAGTACGGCGACATGGTGGAAATGGGCGTGCTGGACCCCACCAAGGTCGAGCGCACCGCTCTGCAGAACGCCGCTTCCGTCGCTGGCCTGATGCTGACCACCGACTGCATGGTGGCCGAACTGGCTGAAGACAAGCCCGCCGGCGGCATGCCCGACATGGGCGGCATGGGTGGTATGGGCGGCATGGGCATGGGCATGTAATTCGCCCTCGCCAGCTAAACGCTGCTTGAAAACGCCCGGCCTTGGCCGGGCTTTTTCTTTTTCGGGATTTGATTCCGATCATATTCGTTCCTTCTTGTAATGATCCTGCAGTCTCTGCGCTGTGTGGCCAGGCTGGGGCCTTGGTCGGTCAGATAACAATAAAGCCCGTGACGGGCCGAAGGAACATCATGAAAGCGCTCAAGGTTGGCTACCGGCTCTCCATGCTGGTGGCGATGTTCGTCATTCTGCTGATTGTCATTGGGGGGCTGGGCTTGCGTAGTGCCTCAAAGACGCTGGCCGGGCTGGAAACCGTTTATGAGGACCGGACGGTGCCTCTGGTGCAGATTACCCGGGTGAAGCGTCTGCTCGATTCAAACTTCTCTGAATCGCTGCGGGCCTTCCAGCATGACCCCTGCCAGGAATTGGCCAAACTCCACGACCATGCGGTGGATGAGCATCTGAAACGTATCGAGTCCAACCTCAAAACGGTCGATGAAACCTGGAAGGCCTATCTCGCCACCCAGATGACCCCGGAAGAACAGCAGTTGGCCGACGCCTTTACCGCCCGCTATCAGGAATACACCAAGCCCCTGACGTTGCCGACAATGGATGCCCTACGTCAGGGCAATTACTCCCTGGAAGTCGTTTCCACCTTCCTCAAGGGCAACCGCAAGATGGGCGGGGAAGTAGACAAGCTGGCGGATGCGTTGATCGACTTGCAGACCCGGGTGGCCAAAGAGGAGTTTGACCGGGATGTGGCCCAGTACGAGTCAGCCCGTAATCTTTCCGTGGTCACCATGATTCTTGGTGTGCTCCTGGGGGTGGAGTTTTCCTGGTGGCTGATCCGCTCTGTGACCCGGCCGCTGGCTGAAATCCGCGATGTGGTGACCTATGTGCAGACCTCCGGCGACTTTACTCGCAGTGTCACCAGCGGGCAGCACGATGAGGTAGGCCAGACCGCCCAGGCCTTCAATGCCCTGCTGGCCTCCTTGCGGGGCACACTTGGTGATTTGCTGCAGGCCATCCACCAGGTTAACCGCGCCTCCGGCGATATGTCGGAAAATGCAGCCCAGTCGGCACTGGCCTCTTCTGCCACAAGCGAGTCCGCTTCGGCCATGGCGGCCTCCGTCGAGCAGATGAGTGTCAGTGTCAGCGAGGTGGGCAATGGTGCCCGTCGTGCCCTGGAGCTGGCCCAGCAGGCCGGTAGCTTTTCCAGCCGGGGGGGCGAGGTGATCCAGCAGGCGGTGGCCGAGATTGCCCAGATTGCCGATACCGTGCGCCGTGTCGCGGCAACCATTACTGAACTGGGCAGCCGTTCCGAGCGTATTTCCGGCGTGGTCCAGGTCATCAAGGACGTGGCCGATCAGACCACCGGCGCCACGGGTGAGATTGCCCAGATGGTGGAGGAAATTCAGGTCAGTGCCAGAAGTGCGGTGGGTGAGATGGGGCAGGCGGTAACCCAGGTGGATGCCGGGGTAAGCCTGGCGGCCCAGGCGGGCCAATCCATTGCCGATATTCAGGAAAGTACGGCGGATGTCGTCAGAGTGGTGGGCGACATCACCGATGCCATCGTCGAGCAGGGGGCGGCCAGCCAGTCCATCGCCTCCCAGGTGGAGCGGGTGGCCCAGGCGGCGGAGCAGAACAGTGCGGCTGCGGCGCAATCCTCCGACGCTGCTGGCCAGATGCGAAACCTGGCGGTCGAAATGAGCGGTCTGGCGGGGCGCTTCCGCATCTGATCGCCCCTACGGCCACCAACAACGCCCGGCTGATGGCCGGGCGTTGTCGTTTTCAGGCCTGCCACCCCAGCCGTGACGGGGCTACACCGCCAGGTGGCGGCAGATATCGATATCCCAGGCGGCGGGGTCCTCGTGGCCGACGATGCTTTCTCGCTCCTGCCAGTAGGGGGCGGACAGGTCGATTTCTTCCGGTGGGAGATGGCTGCGACGCTGGGCGTGGAAGATGACGCGCACCCGGGGGCGTACCAGGGTGTCCGGGTGGTGCTGCACCACCACCGCCAGGCGCTCGCTCTTCAGGCGTACCAGGGAACCGATGGGGTAGATGCCCAGGCAGCGCACGAACTGGTTCACCAGGCCCGGATCGAAATGGCGCTGCCATTCAAAGATGCGGCCCATGGCCTCGGGGGCCGGCAAACCACGGTGATAGACCCGGTCCGTCGAGATGGCATCGTAAACATCCACCAGGGCTGCCATGCGCCCAGCTTCAGAAATGTGGGGCCCAGGGTGGGCGGCCGGGTAGCCGCTGCCATCAAAGCGTTCGTGATGCTCGGCAATTACCTGGAGGCTGGCCTCGGGCAGCCCATAGGGCGATACCAAGGCCACTCCCCGGTCCACATGGGTCTTCATGTGGGCATATTCGTCTTCCGTCAGCTTGCCCGGCTTCTGCAGAATTTCGGTGGCCACGGTCATCTTGCCGATGTCGTGGAGGAGTCCGCCCAGCGCAATGGCGTGGGTTTGGTTCAGGTCGTGCCCCAGGTAATGGCTGAAGCGGGCCAGCAGCACCCCGACGTTGAGGGAATGGTCGAAGGTGTACGCATCCCGCTTGCGCAGGCGACATACCAGGGTCATGGCCGAGCTGTTGCGGATCACGGCGGCGGAAATTTGCTGGACCGAATCCTGCAGGGCCGGGATATCAATGGATTTGCCCAGACGGGCATCTTCCATGACCTGGCGAAGCCGTTCGGCCGCCTGGTTGATGACTTGGCGGGCCCGCCGGATTTCCTCGGCCGAGGTGGCCTGGCCGGCGGTGCCGGGGGCGGGGTCGGTTGGCCCCGGGGGCTGGGGCGTCGCGTGGAGGCTGACGCTATCCAGCATTTCGTCCCGGGTTGCCGCAGCTACTGCTGCCCGGGTCGGGGCATCCGCCACATCGATGCCGCGCTGGGTATCAATGAACACGGCGTCGATACCGTGGGCGGCAATTTCGGCGATCTCCAGCTCGCTGCGAACGTGCAGCCGGTTGAAGAGGAAGGGGTGGGACATCCATCCGGCGTTGAAGTCGCAGATGTACATGCCCGGCCGCAGTGCCGTGAGGGGAATCTTCTTGATGTGTCCCTGGGCAGGGGGAATATCAGGCTGCGCTTGCAAGGGCGCAGGGGGCGGCGCCGAGCGGGCAGGCATCGACATGGTGCGGCTTTCGCTGAAGAGGGCGGGGGAGCTGTTGGGGTTGGGGTGTTCATTGGGGTCACGCCGCATACGGTTCTGGCGCGCCCCTGTTTTTGTGTTGCGGCATGATACGGAGCTGCGCCCCGGGTGGGACCTCGGGCATGCCCGGGGCCGTGCCAGGGGTTTTCCCCAGGTGACCGGATGAGGCGAACCTGTCGTGTGGCGATGGGGCGTGGTGAGCGCTTCGGGTATGCTCTGCCGCCGCCTGCCACTTTTACTGTTTTCTTCTCTTCATGGAGCCACGGCCATGCATATCTGGGTCGATGCCGATGCCTGCCCCAAGGCCATCAAGGAAATCCTCTTCCGCGTTGCTGCCCGCACCCGGATCATGGTCACCCTGGTGGCCAATCAGGCCCTCTACGTGCCGCCATCGCCCTATCTGCGCAGCCTTCAGGTGCCCAAGGGCTTCGATGTGGCGGACAACGAAATCGTCGCCCGGGTCAGCGACGGGGATCTGGTCATCACGGCGGATATTCCCCTGGCTGCCGAAGCCATCGCCAAGGGTGCCCGGGTGCTGACGCCCCGGGGTGAGCCTTACGACCGGGGCACCATCCAGGCGGCTCTGTCCATGCGTAACTTCATGGATACCCTGCGTTCGTCCGGCGTCGAGACCGGTGGGCCATCGGCCATGAGTCAGAAGGACCAGCACACCTTTGCCCGGGAGTTGGAGCGTCTGCTACCCCGCTGCTAAAGGCGCGGTTGTCATCCATGGTGGCGGGTGACCGGGCGGCGCGGGATGGGCCCGCTCGGGGCGTAGTTGATGGTGGCCTAGAGGGGGCCGGAGCCGTCGCTCAGAGAACCAGGCAAGCAGCCAAAATGACGGCTGCCACTACGATGGGGGCGGGGGCCAGCAGCAGGGCGGTATCGATGTCACGGTGGCTCATGTTTTTCCTTTTATGTGGAGAATGCCGACATCGCCATCATAGGGCGGTGGCCGCTGCGGCACAGCTGGGGCGAGCCCCGGGGGAGGCCTGGGATTTTTCCTGGGAGGGATATGCCGTACGGAGCGCCTCCGGCCAGTGCCGTCCGACGGTGCTGGGGCCTTTCACAGTGGGTCAGTGCCGAGGGCGGCCTCAGGTAGCAGCCCCCGCACCGTGGCCCGGCAGTGGGTGGCAATGGCGGCCAGCATGGCCGCCCGCTGGGCCGGGGTGTAGTCCTGCTCCTGCCAGCCCAGTCGGCGTTGCAGGGTGGCCCGGGTGGAACCGAAGGCCACCAGGGAACCGATCAGCGCGTGGGCCAGCAGCATGGTGGCTTCGGCCTCCGGCGGCTGCCCGGTGAGGCGGCCCAGCAGCCGGGCCACCAGCTGGTGACCCGGGCCGGTGAAACTGTCGTAGAGGATGGGGAAGGCGGCACTCGGCTGGAACTGCTCCCGGGCCAGGAAGAGGAACCAGGTCAGGGGATGGCCCGGCGTGAAGGCCGCCGCGGCGAAGGCGGTGATGACCTCCTCGAGAAGCATTGCCACCGCTGTTCCCGGTTGTGCCAGACGCTGCGCCACCTCTGCTTCCAGCGCCTACACGATGGGAGCCATTTCTCCGGCGATATGCTCGGCCACCGCCCGATAGACCCCTTCCTTACCGCCGAAATGGTAGGGAATGGCGGACTGGTTGACGCCGGCCGCCCGGGCCAGCATGCGGGTGGTCACCCCGTCATAGCCGTGGTGGCCGAAAAGCTCCAGGCCGGCGGCCAGGAGCTTCTCCCGGGTTTCATCACTGCGCGGATCGCGGCCGGCTTCCATGCTCATACCTGGGTCTGGGTGACCGACTTGCGGAAGCGGGCCAGGGCGAAGAGGAAGAACACCGTGCCGATGCCGGCAATAGCCAGAAACTCCGGCCACACCGTGTCGAAGCCGGCGCCCCGGTAGAGGATGGCCTGGGCCAGGCGCACGAAGTAGGTGGTGGGGGCCGCGGCCATGATGTCCTGGACGATCAGGGGCATGCTCTCCCGGGGGGTGACGCCGCCGGACAGCAGTTGCAGGGGGACGATGGTAAGGATCAGCAGCAGGCCGAACTGGGGCATGGAGCGGGCCAGGGTGCCGAGGAAGATGCCGATGGAGGCAGCGGAGAAGAGATAGAGCACGGCGCCGCAGAGAAAGAGAGGCACCGAGCCGGCAATGGGCACCTGCAACAGGCCCTGGATGACCACAGTGAGGGCGGTAGTGGCGCCGATCAGCACCGCCAGGCCGCTGGCCCAGACCTTGGCCATCATGATCTCGAAGGGTGTCAGGGGCATCACCAGCAGGTGCTCCAGGGTGCCGTGCTCCCGCTCCCGGATGAAGGCGGCCCCCACCAGGATGATGGTCAGCATGTTGATGTTGTTGATCACCTCCATGACGCCGCCAAACCAGAAACCGGTGAGGTTGGGGTTGAAGCGCACCCGGGTGGCCAGCTGTACCGGGGCGGCCGTGCTCTCCCGGGTGCCGGTGAGATATTCGTTGAGCTCCCCGGCGACGATAGCCTGGAGGTAGCCGGCGCCGATGAAGGCCTGGCTCATCACGGTGGCGTCGATGTTGAGCTGCAGGGCCGGCCGGCGGCCCTCCTTGAGATCCCGCTGGAAATTGGCAGGAATGACCAGGGCGAAGGAATAGCGGCCCTGGTCCAGGGCCTGGTCCATTTCGTTGAGGGAAATCAGGGCCGGGGTCTTGAAGTAGGGCGGCGTCAGGGCGCCGATGAGGCGCTGGGAGAGGGGCGAGCGGTCCTCGTCCACCACCGCCACCGGCGCATTGCGCAGTTCCTGGGAGACCCCCTTGGCGGCGCTGTAGATGCCGCCGGTGAAGGCCCAGACGATCAGCACCAGGAGCACCTTGTCGGCCCACAGGCTGCGCAGTTCCTTGAGCCCGAGGCGGAAGATGTTGGCCAGGCGGCCTTGGCGGTGCGGCGTCATGGCCTTATTTCTCCTGCTTTGGCAGCAAGGCCAGGGAGAGCAGCGTCAGCACCGGGATGAAGCAGGCCAGGGCAATGAACTGCCGGGTCAGGTCGGCAAAGCCCAGGGCCTTGGTGAACACGCCGCGGCTGATGATGAGGAAGTAGGTGGCGGGGAAGCCCTGGCCGATCCAGTAGGCGCCCCCTTCCAGGGAACTGACCGGCGTGGTCAGACCCGAGAACTGCACCGTCGGCAGCATGGTGAGAATGGCAGTGCCGAAGAGGGCGGCGATCTGGGTGCGGGTGAAGGTGGATATCAGCAACCCCAGCCCGGTGGTGGCGATGACGTAGAGCAGGGCGCCGCAGGTCAGGGCGAGGAAGCTGCCCTTCACCGGCACGCCGAAGACCAGCACCGCCTGGGCCACCAGGGCGAAGTAGCTGAGCATGGAGACGGCGATGTAGGGGAGCTGTTTGCCGAGGAGGAACTCCAGCCGGCTCACCGGGGTGACGTAGAGATTGGTGATGGAGCCCAGCTCCTTCTCCCGCACCACGCCCAGGGCCATGAGAATGGCGGGGATGAACACCAGCAGCAGGGGAATCACCGCCGGCACCATGGCGTAGATGCTGCGGAAATCCTGGTTGTAGCGGTAACGCTGGGCGATTTCGGTCGGCAGGGTCTGGGGCGCGGTGCCGGTGGCTTCGGTGACCAGATTGACGACGTATTGCTGGTGCAGACCCTGCACATAGCCCCGGGTGGTCTCGCCCCGGTAGGGCATGGCGCCGTCCACCCAGGCGCCCACTTCCGGGCGGCGGCCCTGGTGCAGGTCTCGGCCGAAGTTGGGCGGAATCTCGATGGCGACGCTGACCTTGCCTTCCCGCATGCGCTTTTCCAGATCGGCGCTGTCGACAATCGGTGGCTGCTCATCGAAGTAGCGGGAGCCGGCGATGTTCTGAATGTAATCGCGGGATTCGGGAGATTGATCCCGATCCAGGGCGGCGAAGCGCAGGTGTTCCACGTCCATGGAAATGCCGTAGCCCAGCACGAACATCAGCAGCACCGAGCCGAGCAAGGCGAAGGTCAGGCGGATGGAGTCCCGCCGCAGCTCCAGGGCCTCCCGGTAGGCGTAGCCGAGCAGGCGGCGCAGGCTGAAGGGCCGGTGGCGGTAGGGGGTCGCGTTGGCCGTACTGGGCGCTGATGGCGGCGTGGTCAGTGCCGGGGCTGGTGCGGCGGGAGAGGGGCTGCCGCCGCCAGCCTCCTCCAGGTAGCCGATGAAGGCTTCCTCCAGGGTGGCGGCGCTCCGGGCCGCCTGCAGGGCGGCGGGGGTATTGCTGGCCAGGACCCGCCCCGCATGCATGAGGCTGATGCGGTCGCATCGCTCCGCCTCGTTCATGAAGTGGGTGGAAATAAAAATGGTCACTCCCTGTTCCCGGGAGAGTTCCACCAGCAGGGCCCAGAACTGGTCCCGGGCCACTGGATCCACGCCGGAGGTGGGCTCGTCGAGGATTAGCAGCTTCGGCTCATGCACCACCGCCACGGCCAGGGAAAGGCGCTGGCGGATGCCCAGGGGAAGGTCGGCGGCCGGTGCGTCGGCATAGGGCGCCAGGCCGAAACGCTCGGTCAGGGCGGCGATGCGGGGGGCGATCTTTTCTGCCGGCAGGTGGAAGAGGCGGGCGTGCAGGTCCAGGTTCTGGGCTACCGTCAGTTCGCCGTAGAGCGAGAAGGCCTGGGACATGTAGCCCACCTGCTTGCGCGTCTCCAGATTGCCCGCATCCACCGCCTTGCCGAAGAGCCGGGCGCGGCCTTCGCTGGGGGGCAGCAGGCCGGTGAGCATTTTCATGGTGGTGGTCTTGCCGCAGCCGTTGGAGCCGAGGAATCCGAAGATTTCCCCCTTGCCAATCTGGAAGCTGACGTTGTCCACCGCCGTGAAGTCCCCAAAACGCTGGGTCAGGCCTTCGGCTTCGATGGCGAAGTCGTGGCCATCCGGCGGCAGGGGCGGGATGACCAGGGCGGTGTGGCCCTGGCGGCGCTCCTCCGGCAGCAGACGGATGAAGGCCGCTTCCAGGGTATCGGCGCCGGTGCGGGCCTTCAGCGTGTCGGCGCTGCCGGTGCCGATGACCCGGCCGCTGTCCATGGCCACCAGCCAGTCGAAGCGTTCCGCCTCTTCCATGTAGGCGGTGGCCACCAGCACGCTCATGCCCGGGCGGCGGGCCCGGATGCGGTCGATCAGTTCCCAGAACTGGCGCCGGGAAAGGGGATCGACCCCGGTGGTGGGCTCGTCCAGGATCAGCAGGTCCGGGTCGTGGATGAGGGCGCAGCACAACCCCAGCTTCTGCTTCATGCCGCCGGAGAGCTTGGCCGCCGGGCGGTCGCGGAAGGGGGAAAGGTTGGTGGCGGCCAGCAGCTCGTCGATGCGCTGCCGCCGTTCGGCCTTGTCCTGGCCGAAGAGGCGGCCGAAGAAGTCCACGTTCTCCGCCACCGACAGGGTGGGGTAGAGATTCTTGCCCAGGCCCTGGGGCATGTAGGCGATGCGGGGTTGCAGGCGGGGGCGGACGCGGGCGTTACCCATGTCTTCGCCGAACACCTCCACCCGGCCCTGCTGGATTCTGCGTGCCCCGGCCACCAGGGCCAGGAGGGAGGATTTGCCGACACCGTCCGGGCCGATCAGCCCCACCATGCCGCCGGCCGGCAGCGCCAGATTGACCTCGGCCAGGGCCGTGGCCCCGGGGTAGACCAGGCGGATGTCGGTCAGGCGGGCGACCGGAGTGGAGGCGGCGGTGGTGGTGAAGGGGTGGGCCATGGGCGTGGGCCGCTAGGAAAATCGTTCTTAGCGCGCTTGCAGTTCGGCGGGCCAGGCGGCGTCCGGTGCGGTGCGCACATAGCCTTGGCCGGGCATGCCGGGTTTGGCCAGATCGGCGTTGCGGGCTAGCCATTCCGGCTCGACCCGCAGCTTGACCCGGAACATGAGCTTTTCCCGCTCGTTGCGGGTTTCCACTTCCTTGGGGGTGAACTGGGCCTTCGGCGCAACAAAGCTGACCCGGGCGGGAATGGGGGCGGCCAGGGCATCGAGAACGATGCGGGCTTCATCCCCCAGGGCCACCTTGCCGGCTTCGGCAGCGGGCAGGTAAAGGGTCAGGTAAACGTCGTTCATGTCCAGCAGGGTCAGCACCTTGCCGCCGGCGGCCAGCACTTCGCCGGGCTCGGCCAGCCGGTAGAGTACGCGGCCGGCGATAGGCGCTTTCAGGGCCGTATCCCGCAGAGTGACGCGCAGGGCTTCGGCCCGGGCCTTGCTGGCTTCCACCGCGGCTTCGGCTTCCGCCACCCGGGTCTGGGCTGCGGCCAGGGCGGCCTCCGTTGTTTGCAGGCCGCTCTGGTCCCGGTCCAGCTTGTCGCCGGTGATGTAGCCTTTCTGTACCAGTTGCTGGGTGCGATTGAGGGTGGCCTGGGCCAGCCGCTTCTGGCTCGCGGCACTGCCGACTCCGGCCCGGGCTTCCCGGATGGCTTCCCGGGCCTGGCGGGTCTGGGCCTCGGCCGCCTGCAGCTGGGCCGCCAGGTCTTCCGCATCGAGGCGGGCGAGGACGGCGTTGATCGGCACGCTGTCGCCCTCCCGGGCATTTACTTCGGCCAGGCGGCCGGCCACCTTGGTGGCTACGTCCACCTCGATGGCTTCGAGGCGGCCGTTGCCCTGGGCCAGGCCGGGAGGCAGGGGCGGCGGGCGCAGGCGGTAGGCCAGGGCGCCGCCCAGCAGGAGGGTGGCCGCCAGCCCCAAGGGCAGGGCCCGGCGGAGGAGGGAGGTTGATGGGGCAGGGGAGGGCATGATCGGCTCCGGCAATGAGGTGGCCGGGCTGGCGCGCAACGGGGAAAGCAGGAGGCCAGGCCGACGGCTGGGATGCCCTATTGTGCCATTTCATTCAAATGAATGAAATGATGCTGCCTGGATGGCGGCCGGGCGGCATGATGCGGCGCAACAACCGGTGGCAGGTGAATTTGTTACACTGAACAGGTTCCCGAGAGTGTCGCTCCTCCCGGTGGAAAACGGCGCCAGGCCAAGGTTTACGGCAGGCACAAACTGGCTGGCAGCCGCTGCGAGGCGTCGCAAAAAACGGAGGGGCGATGGAGGCGGGAATGCAGCACGCACAGAAAAAGCGCGCAAGAAAGATGGCAGGGGACGATCCGGTGCAGGAATCGAAACGTCCCCCGAGTCCCGGCGAACCGAGACTCCTAAGACCATAAAAGGAGAACAGCGGCGCCAGATTAAGGGCGCGGGCTTACATAAAACTTACGCGGATCAGGCTCTTATCATCCATGCGCATACTCCTTGCGGAAGACGACAAAATCATCGCCGACGGGCTTTCCCGTTCCCTGCGCCAGGGCGGCTACGCCGTCGACTGCGCCTATACGGGTCTGGAGGCCGACACGGCCCTGATGACCAATTCCTACGATCTCCTCATCCTCGACCTGGGGCTGCCCAAGCTGCCCGGGCTGGAGGTGTTGAAGCGCCTGCGGGCCCGCAACATCCAGTTGCCGGTGCTCATCCTCACCGCCCTCGACGGCACCGGTGACCGGGTCAAGGGGCTGGATCTGGGGGCCGATGACTACATGGCCAAGCCTTTCGAGCTGGCGGAGCTGGAGGCCCGGGTGCGGGCCCTGACCCGCCGCTCTTCCGGCACCACGCCGATCATTACCTGTGGCGCCCTGACCTACGATCAGGCCGGCCGGGTCGCCCAGCTGGATGGGCAGTCCCTGGATCTTTCCGCCCGGGAGCTGGGGCTGCTGGAAATCCTCCTTTCCCGGGTCGGCCGCTTGGTTTCCAAGGACCAGCTGGTGGACCACCTGTGCGGCTGGGGCGAGGAAGTCAGCCACAACGCCATCGAGGTCTACATCCACCGCCTGCGCAAGAAACTGGAATCGGGCGGCGTGCGCATCGCCACGGTTCGCGGTCTCGGTTACTGCCTTGAAAAGCCCCAGGACCAAGCCCGAGCCCTCTGAGGGGAGCGGCGACAGCCAGCGTTCCCTGTTCGGGGAAATCCTGGACTGGATGCTGGCGCCCCTGCTCTTCGTCTGGCCCATCAGCATCGCCGTTACCCACTATTTCGCCAACATCGTCGCGGGCTACCCCTACGACCAGGCCCTGCGGGAGAACGTCACCGCCATTGCCCGGCAGGTCCGCTATGCCGAGGGGCGCCCGGTGGTGGGCCTTTCCGGCTCGGCCAAGGCCCTGCTGCGGGCGGATGAGATCGATAGCGTCTATTTTCATGTGATGACCCGGGATGGGCGCCGCCTGGCCGGTGACAAGGAGCTGCCGGTGGCCCCCGAACTGGCCCGGCCGGCTAACGACAACGGCGACATTGCCTTTCGCGACGGCGAATTCAATGGCCAGGACCTGCGCATCGCCTACCAGTTCCTCGCCGACCCCGATCGCCCCGAAGAGCGCTGGCTGCTGGTGGAAGTGGGGGAGACCCTGGAGAAGCGCTCCCAGCTGGCCAACAAGATCATCGCCAGCGTCATCCTGCCCCAGTTCATCATCATTCCCCTGGCCGTTATCCTGGTCTGGTTCGGCCTTTCCCAGGGCCTCAAGCCCCTGACCAAGCTGAGGGGCCGCATCGAGGCCCGGCGCCCGGGGGATCTTTCCCCGATCAGCACCCGCAAGGTGCCGGAGGAGCTGCAGCCCCTGATTGAAGCCTTCAACGGCATGCTGGAGCGCATGGAGCGCAACATGGAGGCCCAGACCCGCTTCATTGCCGATGCCGCCCACCAGATGCGTACCCCCCTCACCGGCCTCAAGACCCAGGCCCAGCTGGCCATGCGCGAGAACGACCCGGAACGTCTGCTCTACGCCCTGCGGCAAATGGCCGGCGCGGTGGATCGGGCATCCCACCTGGTCAATCAGCTCCTCACCCTGGCTCGGGCCGAAGCCGGCAGCGGTGCCGCCAGCCAGCCCCTGGCCCCCATGAACCTGGACCGGCTGCTGCGGGAAATCGTCGAAGACTGGGTGATGCAGGCACTGGAGAACTACATCGACATCGGCTACGAGCCCGCCGACGGCACCACCGATATTGAAGGCAACTCCTTCCTGCTGCGGGAAGCCATCAACAACCTCATCGACAATGCCCTGCGCTACACCCCCACCGGCGGCCAGGTCACCTGCCGCGTGGTACGGCGGCGTAGCGAAGGCGGCGAGCCGGAAGTGGTGCTGGAAGTCGAGGATAGCGGCATCGGCATTACCGAGGAGCAGTCCGAACTGGTCTTCGAGCGCTTCTACCGGGTGGATGACGCCGGTACCGAAGGCTCCGGCCTGGGCCTGCCCATCGTGCGCGAAATTGCCGAACTGCATCACGCCGTCGCCAGCCTGCGGCCGAATCCCAAGGGGCCGGGCAGCATCGCCCGGATGGCCTTCCCCGCCTATCAGGAGCCCCGGGCCGAGATGGCGGAGGACGTCGTCCTGCCCGTGCCGCCGGGGAGCGCCTGAGCCAGCTCTGGGATGCTGTCGAAAAAGACGAAAAAAACCTTTGACAGGGGCGGAGGGCGTGACTACAATGCGGCCTTCGTTTTGAGGCCAGTTAGCTCAGTTGGTAGAGCAGCGGATTGAAAATCCGCGTGTCCGTGGTTCGATTCCGCGACTGGCCACCAGAATTCAAAAGGCCCTCGGTTTTCCGAGGGCCTTTTTCGTTTTCAGCTGTCGATTGCGCCGATTTTTCTGAGGAGATGCAGAAAGTCGGGGCTGCATCGGTGTGTTGCAGCCGCTTCTCCGTTTCCTTCCCCCGTTGTTGCGTCGCAGTGATGCTGCCAGGTTCCGGCGGTGCCGAGCGCGTTGCGTGCCGCTTGCTTACTTTGAGAGCGTCATGCGGTTGCTGGCCACGTCCACCTTGAGGGATTTGAGGGCGCTCATGCCGATCAGGGTGGGGGCGCCACTGGGGCCGATGGAGACGGTGACGTAATCCAGCTTGATGCCGCCCACGTAAAGGCTGGGGACGGTGACATGCTCCACCGCCATGGTGCTGCCGTTGGCGATGCGGGAAAGGCCCCGGCGGCCTTTGCCGGGGATCAGACCGAGGCGCAAGGCCGTGTCGGCCCCCAGGCTGACCAAGGTGGCGCCGGTGTCGATCATGCCCGGGGTGCTGGTGTTGTTGATGGTCAGCCGGGTATGGAAGTGGCCCCGGGGGTCGGCATCCAGCACCAGGCGGGTGTTGGCGGCGCTGGCCTCGCCGCCGGTGCATTGGGCCTCGATGCAATCCCCGCCGTGCCGGCGCTGTTCCCTGTCTGAATGCTGGGCCAGCCAGCGCGCGGCCACCGGGTCGCCGCCGGCGCCGGCTTTCTCGTACCAGTAGGCGGCGGTGACCGGGCAGGGGCGGACCAGATAGCCGGTTTCAAAACTGATGGCCAGATTGCGCTGTTCTACGGCCACGCCGTTTTCGGCACCCTTGAGCAGGGCGCCCAGGAGCGGGTGGGGGGCTTTGAGCGGGCTGCTGTTGAAGTTGTCTTCTGGAGCGTAGTAGCGGACCGGGCCGCAGCTTCCCGTGGGCGCGCCGGGTGCGGCCTGGCCTGGTGCGGCAAACATGCATCCGGCCAGGCACAGCAGAAGGGAAAGGCAGGAGTAGGGCGGGGTTGCAGGCATGGGCTTGGCGCATTCTTGAAATGTGGGCAAAGAATATCGTCATAATCCGACGGCTCCCAGGAGATTTTTCCTTATTCTGTATTTGCCCGTACGTCAGTTTGTTTATTCGTTTTCTCGGATAAACAAATAGCCAATCAAGCTTTGTGGTTCTAAAAGCCTTGGTTAGAGTTCGTCCCTAACGCACCTTGGGTGCTGCTGAACAAAGGAATTGCCATGAGATTTTCCGCCACCTCCCCGTCGTCTTTTTCCCGTTTGCTGCTCGCCCTGACCCTGGCGGCCGGTCTGAGCGGCCCGGCCCTGGCCGATGTCACCCTGCTCAACGCCTCCTACGACGTGGCCCGGGATTTCTACAAGGACTACAACCCCATGTTCACCAAGCACTGGCAAGCCAAGGCCGGTGAAAAGGTGGAGGTGAAACAGTCCCACGGCGGTTCCTCCAAGCAGGTGCGGGCCGTGGCCGATGGCCTGGAAGCGGACGTGGTGACCATGAACCAGGCCACCGACGTCGATTACCTGGCCGAGAAGGGCCTGGTGGCCAAGGACTACGCCAAAAAATTCCCCAACAACGCCTCGCCCTACACCTCCACCATGGTGTTCATCGTGCGCAAGGGCAATCCCAAGGCCCTGAAGGACTGGTCCGACCTGGCCAAGTCCGGCGTTGAAGTGATCGTGCCCCATCCGAAGAACACCGGTAACGGCCGCTACACCTACCTGGCTGCCTGGGGCTACGCCCTCAAGCAGCCCGGCGGCAACGACAAGACGGCCCTGGAATTCGTCGGCAAGATCCTGAAGAACGCCCCCCTGTTCGCCGCCGGCGGCCGGGATGCCACCACCACCTTCATGCAGCGCCGCCTGGGCGACGTGCTGGTGACCTTTGAGTCCGAGGCCGAACTGATCGCCAAGGAATTCGGCCGCGGTGAGTTCGAGGTGGTCTATCCCAGCGTTTCCATCCTGGCCGAGTTCCCCGTGGCGGTGGTGGACCGGGTGGTGGACAAGAAGGGTAGCCGCAAGCAGGCCCAGGCTTACCTGGATTACCTGTGGTCCAAGGAAGGCCAGGAGAACGCCGCCCAGAACTACCTGCGCCCCCGGGATGCGGAAGTGCTGAAGAAGTATGCTACCCAGTTCCCCAACATCAAGACCTTCTCCGTGGATGAAGTGTTCGGCGGCTGGACCAAGGCAGCCAAGGCCCACTTTGTCGATGGTGGTTCCTTCGACCAGCTCTACGTGCAAAAGTAATTCGCCCACGCTCCCGACCCCCACGGCGCCGGGCCGGCCTGCAAGGCTTCCCGGCGCCGTCGTTTGAGAAACCCATGTCAGCCAAGAAAAACAACGTCCTCCCCGGTTTCGGCCTGGCCCTGGGCTACACCCTGGTGTATCTCTCGGTGCTGGTGCTGATCCCCCTGGGCGGCCTGGTGCTCAAATCCACCAGCCTGACCTTTGCCCAGTTCTGGGATATCGCCACCACTGAGCGGGCCCTGGCCGCCTATCGTGTCACCTTCGGCACCTCGGCCTTGGCGGCCGTCATCAATGCCTTTTTCGGCCTCATCGTCGCCTGGGTGCTGGTGCGCTACGACTTCTTCGGCAAGCGCCTGATCGACTCTTTCGTTGATCTACCCTTCGCCCTACCCACCGCCGTGGCCGGCATTACCCTGGCCACCCTGTATTCCACCAACGGCTGGATCGGCAAGCACCTGGAGCCCCTGGGTCTGAAGGTGGCGTACACCCCCCTGGGCATCGTCGTCGCCCTCACCTTCATCGGCCTGCCCTTTGTCGTACGCACCCTGCAGCCGGTGATCGAGGACATCGAGCCGGAAGTGGAAGAGGCCGCCGCCACCCTGGGCGCCTCCCGCTGGCAGACCTTCCGCCGCATCATCTTCCCGGCCATCTTTCCGGCGCTCCTCACCGGTTTCGCCCTGTCCTTCTCCCGGGCTGTGGGGGAATACGGCTCGGTGATCTTCATCGCCGGCAATATGCCCCTGATTTCCGAAATCACGCCCCTGCTCATCATTTCCAAGCTGGAGCAGTACGACTACGTGGGCGCCACCGCCCTGGCGGTGGTCATGCTGGGCATTTCCTTCGTCCTGCTGCTGGCCATCAACGGCCTGCAATGGTGGGCTGCCAATCGACACAACAACCGCAACACGGGAGGCGAGCAATGAGCGTGCGCCGTGCCAACACCGAACCGGCCTGGGTGCGCTACACCCTGCTGACCCTGGCCTTCGCCTTCCTTGCCCTGTTCCTCGGCGTGCCCCTGGCTGCCGTCTTCGCCGAAGCCCTGCGGGGCGGCTGGGAAGCCTATTTCGGCAATCTGGTGGATAGCGAATCCCTCCACGCCGTCACTCTGACCCTGATCGTGGCGGCCATCGCCGTGCCGTTGAATGTGGCCTTCGGCATTGCTGCCAGCTGGGCCATCGCCAAGTTCGAGTTCCGCGGCAAGAGCCTGCTCATCACCCTGATCGACCTGCCCTTCGCCGTCAGCCCGGTCATCGCCGGCCTCATCTTCGTGCTGATGTTTGGCGCCCAGGGCTATTTCGGCCCCTGGCTGTTCGAGCACGACGTGAAGATCGTCTTTGCCGTACCCGGCATCATCCTGGCCACCCTGTTCGTCACCTTCCCCTTTGTCGCCCGGGAAATGATTCCCCTCATGCAGGCCCAGGGCAAGGACGAGGAGGAGGCCGCCGTCTCCCTCGGTGCCTCCGGCTTGCAGATGTTCTGGCGAGTGACCCTGCCCAACATTAAGTGGGGCCTGCTCTACGGGGTGATCCTGGCCAACGCCCGGGCCATGGGCGAGTTCGGCGCCGTTTCCGTGGTTTCCGGCCACATCCGCGGCGAGACCAACACCCTGCCCCTGCACGTGGAAATTCTCTACAACGAATACAACGCCATCGGCGCCTTCGCCTCGGCCTCCGTCCTCGCCCTGCTGGCCCTGGTCACCCTGGTGGCCAAGACCCTGGTGGAGTGGCGCATGCGGGCCGAGACCGCGATGCTGACCGCCGAGCTTCCCCCCGAGAAAACCAACTGAGCCTGCCGCCATGAGTATCGAAATCCGCAACATCGCCAAGCGTTTCGGCAACTTCGTCGCCCTCGACGATGTCTCCCTCTCCATTCCCACCGGCGAGCTGGTGGCCCTGCTGGGCCCCTCTGGCTGCGGCAAGACCACCCTGCTGCGCATCATCGCCGGCATGGAGACGGCGGACGAGGGCCAGGTCATGTTCGAAGGCAGCGAGGCTACTCACCTCCATGCCCGGGAACGCCAGGTGGGCTTCGTTTTCCAGCACTACGCCCTGTTCCGCCACATGAGCGTGTTCGAGAACGTGGCCTTCGGTCTGCGGGTCAAGCCGCGCAAGGAGCGGCCCAGCGAGTCCGAGATCCGCAAGCGGGTCATGGAGCTGCTCTCCCTGGTGCAGCTGGACTGGCTGGCCGACCGCTACCCGGCCCAGCTTTCCGGTGGCCAGCGCCAGCGCATCGCCCTGGCCCGGGCCCTGGCGGTGGAACCCAAGGTGCTGCTGCTGGACGAACCCTTCGGCGCCCTCGACACCAAGGTGCGCAAGGAACTGCGCCGCTGGCTGCGCCGCCTGCACGACGAGATGCACATCTCCTCCGTCTTCGTCACCCACGACCAGGAAGAAGCCCTGGAAGTGGCGGACCGGGTGGTGGTGATGAACAAGGGCCACATCGAGCAGGTGGGCTCCCCGGACGAGGTGTACTCCAACCCGGCCAGTCCCTTCGTCTATCAGTTCCTCGGCAACGTGAACGTCTTCCACAGCCGCGTCCATGGCGCCTGGGCCGAAGTGGCCCGGGACGACGCGCCGGCGGGCGAGGAGGCGGTGGCCTTCATTCGCCCCCACGACATCGACATCGACACCGTGGCCACGCCGGAAGCCCTGGAGGCCCAGGTCAGCTACGTGCAGACCATCGGCCCCCTGGTGCGGGTGGAGGTGATCCATCAGGGCGAACTGGTGGAAGTGGAGCTGACCCGGGAGCGCCAGCAGGTGCTGGGCCTAGCCCCGGGCCAGCGGGTGTGGCTGAAACCGCGCCAGGTCAAGGTCTTTGCCAACGGCGAAGCGGCCCCGGCCAAGGCGGTGGAAAAGCAGGCCTTCCTGTTCTAAGGGGAACCCGGGGAAAGCAGGGGCCTGGCTCAGGAGGTCAGGCGCCGCAATCCCCGCATCAGGCTGCCCACCCCGGGTAGCTTTTCATACAGCTCCTCGGCCGTGTCCCAATAATCCCGGTGGTAGATCACCTTGCCGGCGGCATCGAACCTGAGATGGCTGACCCCGTGCATGCCATAGGTGCCGCGGCGCGCCAGCAGGCGCAGGGGGAGGGGCAGGCGGTAGGAAAAATCCCAGATGAGCATGGCCTCGTCTCCCTGGACCAGGCTGTTGCCAAAACGGAAGCAGGGCGCTTCCACCTGTTCGAACATGCGCCGCAGCACGGCCTGGATGGCCGGTACCCCGCTGACGTCGTTGAAGGGGTCCTTCAGCTGGGCGTCTGCAGCGTAGAAATCCCCCAGGCGGTTGATGGCCGCCGGGGTCAGGGTCTCGTAGTAATGGATCAGGGCGCCCACCTCGGGGCGTAGGCCCGGGGCGGGTTCCATGCTGGGATCAGGCGTTCTCGCCGGAGAGTTCGGCGTAGGCCGAGTGGTTGTGGATGGACTCGAAATTCTCCGAAGCCACCGACCAGCGGCCGATGCGGGGCTCGGCCATGAGGCGCAGGGCGATATCCCGCACCAGGTCTTCGACAAACTTGGGATTGTCGTAGGCCCGCTCGGTGACCCACTTTTCATCCGGACGCTTCAACAGCCCGAAGACTTCGCAGGAGGCTTCCTCCTCGGCCAGGCGCACCAGTTCTTCCACCGCCATGGGCTGGCGCAGCTGGGCGGTGATGGTGATGTGGGAGCGCTGGTTGTGGGCGCCGTACTCGGAAATCTTCTTGGAGCAGGGGCAGAGGCTGGTGACCGGGGCGGTGACGGCCAGGGTGAGGTCAGCCTGGGCGCTGCCCTGGCGTTTTTCCACCTTCAGGGCCACGTCGTAATCCAGCAGGCTTTCCACGCCGGAAACCGGGGCCACCTTGGCGATGAAGTAGGGGAAGGCGAGGTCGATGCTGCCGCTCTCCGCTTGCAGGTGGGTCAGCATCTCGGCCAGCAGGGCCGGCAGTTCCGCCGCCTGCAGGGCGCCCCGGGGGCGCTCGAGGATTTCGACGAAGCGGGACATGTGGGTGCCCTTCACTTCCGGGGGCAGGCCCACGGCCATGGTCAGCTGGGCCACGGTGTTCTGGATGGTGCCGTTCGGGGTGGCCAGGGCCAGGGGGTAGCGCAGGCCCTTCACGCCAACCTTCTGGATGGCCAGCTGGCGCTGGTCCGGGGTGGCTTGGACATCGGGCAGGTGGAACATCTTGTCCGGTGCGTTCATGGGGTTCTCCGAGGGGTTGGGGTGTTGTCGGTGTTGTTTGTTATGGGGGCGCGGCGCTCAGGGAGCGTCAAGAAAACGCTGGATGGCCTGCCGCAGCTGAGGGTCGTTGGGCGCGGTGCGGCTGCCGAACGAGAGCACGGTCTTGCCGCTGCGGTCGATCAGGTACTTGTGGAAATTCCATTGCGGCACCTGGCCGGTGGCCTTGGCCAGGGCCTGGTAGAAGGGATTGGCCTCTTTGCCCACCACCGTGCTCTTGGCCAGCATGGGGAAGCGCACGCCGTAGGTGAGGCGGCAGAAGTCGGCGATCTCCTGGTTGGAGCCCGGTTCCTGCTGGCCGAAGTCGTTGGCCGGGAAGCCCAGCACCACTAGGCCCTTGTCCTTCAGCTCGGCATAGAGGTCTTCCAGGCCGTCGTACTGGTTGGTGAAACCACAGTAGGAGGCGGTATTCACCACCAGCAGCACCTTGCCGGCGTACTGGCAGAGGGGTTGGGGCTGGTTGTCCTGCAGGGCAGGGAAAGTGTGTTGCAGCAGAGGCGGGCAATCGGCGGCACTGGCCGGCATGGCGGTTCCCATCAGGCTGAGTAAAAGCAGAAAGGCAGGCAGAAGGCGGGGCATGGCATCTCCGGGCGGGCGGCAAAGTCGTTCCAGGCCATGGCCCGGCCTTCTCAAGACAGCGGGCGGGGGCTCCTGGTTCCCGCCGGGGGCCGGGGCGGGGCCTGATGCAGTGCAAAAAAACAGGGAACCGCGCTCGGCCTTCGCTGTCTCTAGCTGCGCGCCCCCAACTCCCACAGAGAAACTACAAAATGCTCTACCCGGAACTCTTCACCAGCCTGGAAAAAGCCCGCTGGAACATGGCCGACGACATTCCCTGGGACCAGTTCGACGGCAGCCTGCTCTCCGACGAGCAGGCCCTCACCATCAAGATGAACGCCATTACCGAATGGTCCGCCCTGCCCGCCACCGAGATGTTCCTGCGGGACAACCAGGACGATTCCGACTTCTCCGCCTTCATGTCCATCTGGTTCTATGAAGAGCAGAAGCACTCCCTGGTGCTGCAGGAATACCTGCGCCGCTTCCGCCCCGAGCTGGTGCCGACGGAGGAAGAACTGCACGCCGTGCGCTTCGAGTTTGATCCGGCTCCGCCCCTGGAAACCCTGATGCTGCATTTCTGCGGCGAAGTGCGCCTGACCCAGTGGTACCGCCGGGCCAGCGAGTGGCATACCGAGCCGGTGATCAAGGCCATCTACGACCACATTTCCCGGGATGAAGCCCGCCACGGCGGTGCCTATCTCAAGTACATGAAGCGGGCCATCGACAAGTTCGGCGACAGCGCCCGGGCCGCCTTCGCCAAGCTGGGCATGCTGATGGCCGCCAGTGGCCGTTCCGGCAAGCCCTTGCACCCCACCAACCTGCACGTGAACCAGAGCCTCTTCCCCAACGACACGGTGCAAAGCCGCCTGCCGGACCCGGAGTGGCTGGAACGCTGGCTCGATACCCAGATCTGCTTCGACAAGACCTGGGAAGCCCGGGTGGTGGGCGGCATTCTGCGCAACCTCTCCAGCCTCTTCGACCAGACCTTCGAGACGGTGCAGGACCTGAGCCGCTACCGCAAATCCCTCAAGGCCGCCTGAGTCTGGCCGGCCGGGGCGGTACGCCGGTCCCGGCTTGCCGCCCGGGTCTTCCCCATTTTTCTTGCCTCGGGCCTTTCCGGCCTCCGGCGGGCTAGTGCCTGCCCGGTATCCGGCCCGGCGGCCGGCTACTTCGACGGTTTCTCAAAGGCGCGGGGCCGGAGCATGGCGCCGGCTCTGGTAAAATCCCCGGTCTTTTGGCGGCCCCATGTGCGGAGGCCGCCGGTTCTGCCCCGGAGATCAAGCCAATGTACAAGTCCCCCCTCATCCAGGATCTGCACGATCGTGGGCTCATCGCCCAACTGACCGACGCCCAGGCGCTCGATCAACTGCTGACCCAGGAGTCGGTGACCCTCTATTGCGGCTTTGACCCCACCGCCGACAGCCTGCACCTGGGCCACCTGGTGCCGGTGCTGATTTTGAAGCGCTTCCAGGAAGCCGGCCACAAGCCCATCGCCCTGGTGGGCGGCGCCACCGGCATGATCGGCGACCCCAGCTTCAAGGCCACCGAGCGCAAGCTCAACACCCCCGACGTGATCGCCACCTGGGTCGAGAAGATTCGCGGCCAGGTGATGCCCTTCTTGAAGTTCGACGGCGCCAACGCCGCCCGCATGGCCAACAATTACGACTGGTTCAGCGGCATGAACTGCCTGGAATTCCTGCGCGACATCGGCAAGCACTTCTCGGTGAACGCCATGATCAAGAAGGAATCGGTGCAGCAGCGCCTGGAGCGGGAAGACCAGGGCATCTCCTACACCGAGTTCTCCTACGCGCTGCTGCAGGGCTACGACTTCGCCGAGCTGTACAAGCGTTTCGGCTGCATCCTCCAGGTGGGCGGCTCCGACCAGTGGGGCAACATCGTCGCCGGCACCGACCTGACCCGCCGCCTGCACCAGCAGCAGGTGTACGGCATGACCGTGCCCCTGATCACCAAGGCCGATGGCACCAAGTTCGGCAAGACCGAATCCGGCGCCGTCTGGCTCGACCCGAAGAAGACCTCCCCCTACGCCTTCTACCAGTTCTGGCTCAACACCAGCGACGCGGACGTCTACAAGTTCCTCAAGTTCTTTACCTTCCTGCCCGTGGCCCGCATCGACGAAATCGAAGCCGCCGACAAGGCCAGCGGCGGCAAGCCCGAGGCCCAGCGCATCCTGGCCGAGGAAGCCACCCGCCTGGTGCATGGTGACGAGGCCCTCCAGGCCGCCCAGCGCATTTCCCAGTGCCTGTTCTCCGGCGAGCTGGCTTCCCTCACCGAAAACGATCTGGAACAACTGGCCCAGGATGGTATGCCCGGTGTGTCCATCGAATCCGCCCAGGGCGGCCTGATCGACGCCCTGGTGGCGGCCAACCTGGCCAAATCCAAGTCCGAAGCTCGCACCTTCATCCAGAGCGGCAGCGTGGCCATCAACGGCAACAAGGTGGATGGCATCGAGCACCAGATCGGCGATGGCGAGCGCCTCTTCGGCCGCTTCACCATCCTGCGCCGGGGCAAGAAGCAGTACGGGCTGGTGCGCTGGATCTGACGTCCGTTTAAGCCCCGTTAGCCTCACAGGGCACAGCGGTCACCGAGAGGGTGATGCTGTGCCCTTTTCTTTGGCGGAGGCTGGAGAGGCAAGCAGGGCGGGGCTTGGGTTCAGGCCTGCCCTGAGCAGCAATAGGGGTGCGGTATTCCGGGGTGGTGGGGTGAAGAATGGCGTCCTGCTTGCCTCTCCGGGCATGTCGGTGGAGGGGCAGGGACGCAGTCCCGGTCGGCCCTAGAGCCGCACCCACACCTGCACTTCCACCCGCCGCCAGGGATTGGCGTGGCGGGTCAGGCGGCTGATGCGGGCCTCCAGGGCCTCACCCCGATCCATGGCCGCGGCGACGGCGGCATTTTCCCGGCGCGGCAGGTAGCCCAGCTTGGCGCCCCGCCATTCCACCCGCACCGCCCGGGAATCGTGGGGATTCTCCGGCTCCCGGTGCAGGGTCAGGGCGTCTCCCGTCGCCATGGCCGCCCACAGGGTGTCGGCCCCGTAATACTGGCTGCCGGCCAGGGGCGAGCTTTGCACCAACATGCGCACCGCGGCCCGGGGCGGGGCCGGGGCGTTGTTGGTGGTGGCTTCTGCGATGGCGGCGGTAGCCGGTGCCTCGTCGCTCCAGGCGAACACGGGCAGGAGGAGGGCGCTCAGGAGTAGGGGCAACGTCGGGGCCAACCTCGGGTCCCATCTTGGGGAGAGGCGCGTAGGCCGCCCGGCCGCCGGAAGTGGCGCCCGCGGGGGCGTTGGGAGGCTTCCCTTAATCCGCACTGAAAGCATCCCGCAGCCACGTGATGGGCGCGTCTGCCGCCCGGCCTTCCAGCAGCAGGCAGTCGAACCGGCAGGGTGTTTCGCCGTGGGCCTGCAGCCAGTGCCGGGCGGCGAGAATGAGGCGTTGCTGCTTGCTGCGGGTGATGCTGGCGGCGGCGCCGCCGAAGGCATCGTTACGGCGCAGGCGCACTTCGACGAACACCGTGGTCTTGCCCTCCCGGGCGACGATGTCGATCTCCCCGCCCTTGACCCGGTAGTTGCGGGCCAGGATCTTCAGGCCCTGGCGTTCCAGGTGTGCTGCGACCCGGGCTTCGGCCAGCTGTCCGTCGGCCTGGCGCGAGCTGCCGGCCGGGGCGGCTGGGGTGGTCGTGGTATCTTTGGCGCCTGTCTTCATGGCCCCGCTCGCGAGTTTTAATGACAATAGAATCAGCATTGTATGTGGTCCCCACGCCCCTGGGGAATCTCCAGGACATGAGCCTGCGGGCGGTGGAAGTGCTCAAGGCCGTGCCCTGGGTGGCCGCCGAGGACACCCGCCACAGCCAGCCCCTGCTGCGCCATTTCGGCAGCAGCGCCCGCCTGCTGCCGGCCCACCAGCACAATGAGGAACAGGCGGCTCAGGGCGTCATCGACAAGCTGGCGGCCGGCGAGGCCGTGGCTCTCATTTCCGACGCCGGCACGCCGGCGGTTTCCGACCCCGGCGCCCGCATCGTCGCCCGGGTGCGGGAGGCGGGCTTCAAGGTGGTACCCCTGCCCGGCGCCTGCGCCGCGGTGACGGCCCTCTCCGCCTCCGGCCTGATGGCGCCCCATTTCCTCTTCTATGGCTTCCTGCCCACCAAGGCCGGGCAACGCCAGAAGGAGCTGGAGGCCCTGGCGGCGCTGCCCTACAGCCTGGTCTTCTACGAAGCGCCTCACCGGGTGCTGGAATCGGTGGAGGCCCTGGCCGCCGTCTTCGGTCCCGAGCGCACCATCGTCTTTGCCCGGGAGTTGACCAAGCTCTTCGAAAGCATCCACGCCTGCCCCCTGGGGGAGGCCCTGGAATGGCTGAAGGCCGACAGCAACCGCCAGCGCGGCGAATTCGTGCTGCTGGTGGAGGCCGCACCGGAAGGTTCCGACGACGGCGCCGGCGAGCGCGTCCTCAAGCTGCTGCTGGGCGAAGGGCTGCCGGTGAAGCAGTGCGCCAAGCTGGCCGCGGAAATCACCGGGGCTTCCAAGAACGAGCTGTACCAGAAGGCCCTGGCCCTCAAGGACGCTGGCTAAGCCATGGCCGCCGGCCAACGTCTGCTGCCTGTGGCGGCTGTGATGGCTGACTGCGACGGCCGCCGCTGTCGCCCTTGCCCCAACTGTTTACAGACAGTGGGGCAGGGCGGCAGTTAAAATTGCATTTATCTGCCGCAAGGCGCTTTTGCGAATAACTTCCATGCAAATCACCCTCACCCGCCCCGACGACTGGCACCTGCACCTGCGCGACGGCGAAGCCCTGGCCGCCGTGCTGCCCCATTCCGCCCGCCAGTTCGCCCGGGCCATCGTCATGCCCAACCTGAAGCCGCCGGTGACCACGGTGGAACAGGCCGCCGCCTACCGCCAGCGCATCCTCGCCGCCCTGCCGGCCGGCATGAGCTTCGAGCCCCTGATGACCCTGTACCTGACGGACAACACTCCGGCCGCTGAAATCGCCGCCGCCGTGGCTTCCGGCTTCGTCAAGGCGGTGAAGCTGTACCCCGCCGGGGCCACCACCAATTCCGACGCCGGCGTCACCGACCTGGGCAAGTGCAAGGCCGCCCTGGCCGAGATGGAAAAGCGGGGCCTGCCCCTGCTGGTGCACGGCGAAGTCACCGATCCCGCTATCGACCTCTTCGACCGGGAAAAGGCCTTCATCGACACCGTGATGATTCCCCTGCTGAAGGACTTCCCCGGCCTCAAGGTGGTCTTCGAGCACATCACCACCGCCGATGCGGCGGCCTTTGTCGCCGAGAGCGGCGCCAACATCGGCGCCACCATCACCGCCCATCACCTGCTCTACAACCGCAACGCCATCTTCCAGGGCGGCGTTCGTCCCCATTGGTACTGCCTGCCGGTGCTCAAGCGCGAAACCCATCGCCAGGCCCTGGTCCAGGCGGCCACCTCCGGCAGCGCCAAGTTCTTCCTCGGCACCGATTCCGCTCCCCACGCCACCGGCGCCAAGGAGGCGGCCTGCGGCTGCGCCGGCTGCTACACCGGCCTGCACGCCCTGGAGCTGTACGCCGAAGCCTTCGACAACGCTGGCGCCCTGGACAAGCTGGAAGGCTTCGCCAGCTTCCACGGCCCCGACTTCTACGGTTTGCCCCGCAATACCGGCAAGGTCACCCTGGAAAAGAAGGCCCAGGCCGTGCCGGCCAGCCTGCCCTACCTGAGCGGCGAGACCCTGACCCCCCTGCGGGCCGGCGAGACCCTGCCCTGGACTTTCGTCGCCTGAACCTTCTTTTTTCCGCGAGGATGCCTCTCATGAAGAAGCCCCTGCTGCTCCTGCCCCTGTTGGCACTGCCTTTTCTGGCCGGCTGCATTAACGATGCTGCCGCCTACCGCATCGACGGCCGGGAACACGCCATCAGCGTGACCCGGGAGCAGAATTTCTTCTGGGAAAAGACGGTGAAGTTTTCCGTCATTGCTGCCCGTCTGCCCGAGTGCCAGCGCATCCATGAGCTGCGCCAGGCCCCCCGGCAGAGCAAGGTGGAACTGTGGCAGCCGGGTCCCGGCACTTTCGTGTTGAAGGTGGGGAATGCCTACTTCCTGACCGAAACCCAGACCTGCAAGGGCTTCCAGAAGCTCGAAGCCGCCCCCCAGGAAGGGTTGGGCGACAAGGTCGGCGTATTCGAGGAGAAGGACGACAAATTCGTCTTCACGCCGGAGCCCAAGCCAGTGGCGGCGCCCGAGGCCGCTGCGCCGGCCGGAGCCACGGCGGCCGCCGCCCCGCAGCAGTGAGTTTTCCGGCGCCCTACGCCAATCCCCTGTTCCAGCCCCTGGCCCCGTGGCTGGAACGTCTTGATCCGCCTTGGCCGGCGGCGCCGGATGCCGCGGCCCTGGCGGGATTGTCCCGGCTGGCGGCCGATCTGGGCTTGTGTTCCGCCACCGGCCGCCCCCTCAGTTTTCCCCCGCCCCAGGACGACGGCCTGGGCTACGAGGCCCGCATCGGCCATAACGGCCAAGTGGAAACCCGGCCCGACAACTGGCATGACTTCTTCAATGCCCTGGTCTGGTGTGCCTTCCCCCGCAGCAAACAGGCCATCAATGGCCGCCACTTGCAGGTCCTGGCAGCAACTCCCGGCGATGGCAGTCCCCATGCCCAGGGCGGGCCCCGGGGCGATGCCCGGGATGCCATGACCCATTTCGACGAGTGCGGCGCCCTGGTGTTATCCACCGATCCCTCCCTGCTGCAGTTGCTGCAGGATTTCGCCTGGAAGCCCCTGTTCCTGGAGCGCCGGGCCGATCTGGCGACAGCCCTGCGGGTGGTGATTTTTGGCCATGCCACCTATGAATCCCTGCTCCGTCCCTTCCGCGGCCTGACTGCCAAGGCGGTGTTGTATGAGGTGACCCCGGCGGAACTGGCGTCGGTGGATCGGGGCGATCTGGCGGCTCTCGATGGACGTCTGGCCGGGGAGCTGGCCGCCGGCCGCCACGGCGTGCCCCGGGAGCTGCAACCTTTGCCGTTGTTGGGCTTGCCCGGTGTGACGCCGGACAATGAGGATCCCCTTTATTACGACGATACCTGGCAATTCCGTCCGGGGCGCCGCGCCAAGCCCGTATAATGGCGGGGTGAAGCTGGCCAGGCAGCCGCCGGGTGCCTTCGGGTGCCGGGAGGAAAGTCCGGGCTCCATAGAGCGGGATGCTGGCTAACGGCCAGGCGCTATAAGCCGCAAGGCAAAGGCGACGGAAAGTGCAACAGAGAACAGACCGCCGATGGCTTCGGTGCAAACCGGAGATCAGGCAAGGGTGAAACGGTGGTCGGGCCGCAAGGTCCGAACGGGCCGGCGACAGCCGGTTCGGGGTAAGAGCCCACCGCGGCTGTGGTGACACAGTCGGCACGGCAAACCCCATTCGGAGCAAGACCAAATAGGGGAGCATCAGGCGTGGCTCGCGCTGCTCCCGGGTAGGTTGCTTGAGCGCCGTGGTAACGCGGCGCCTAGAGGAATGGCTGCCAGGCCGCCGGGGTTCGCTCCGGTGGCCCTACAGAACCCGGCTTATCGGCCAGCTTCACATCCCTTTTCGTTTTTTCGCTGCGGCGGGGCGGCATGGCCGCCTGCCGCCGCTGGCGTTCGTCCCGTATTTTGTTTTGGCCCAGCAGCGGTTCAATTCCCCTCCCGCGTTCTCGCCATCGCCTCGTTCCCCTCCCTGTGAATCCGGCCAATCCAATGGCATGGCTCGCCAGTGTGCGAAATTTCGCACATCAAATCCTAATAAAGTACTTTCAATTTGATTTGTATCAATATTGATTTATAAGGAAAATTTTTTTGTGAAATTTCGTTAGAAAGCGTCGTAAGCCCTTGTCGCAAAAGAAAAAAATGCCATTTGCCCATTGACGCTGTGCTTTCGGTGCACTAAAGTGGTGAAACGTGGTGTTCGGTGGTGAATTGTGGGGTGGAGTCCTTCACGCCACTGCCGGATGACCCCGGGGGAAAATCAGGGGAAGTCATGTTTCAAGGGGCGGATACGCTGAGTTTGGATGCGAAGGGGCGGCTGGCTGTGCCAGCACGCTACCGGCCCGAACTCGCCCAGGATTCCGCCCGCCTGGTGGTCAATTACCATCCCCACGGCTGCCTGAAGATCTATCCCGAACCGGTGTGGCAGCCCATCGCCGACAAGCTTTCCAAGATCGCCACCATGAATCCCGCCACCGCCGCGGTGCGTCGGGTCATCCTGGGGACCGCTTCCGTGCAGGAAGCCGATTCCACCGGGCGTCTTCTTCTTCCCCCTGCCCTGCGCTCCCTGGCCAAGCTGGATAAACAGGTGATGCTGGTGGGCATGGGCGACCATTTTGAAATCTGGAGCGAAGACTCCTGGGCCAAGCAGAACGAGCTGGCCCTGGCTGCGCTCCAGGATCCTGAGGCTCTCGCCAGTTTCGAGGGCATCGTCCTGTGACCGCCGCCGGCAGCATTCACGTCACTGTCCTCCTGGAGGAGGCGGTGACGGCCCTCCGCGTGGACCCGCAAGGTGTCTATGTGGATGGCACCTTCGGTCGTGGTGGCCACAGCCGCCGCATCCTGGCGGCCCTGGGCCCGGCCGGTCGTCTCGTCGCCTTCGACCGGGACCCCCAGGCCATTGCCGCCGGCGCGCAGATTCAGGATCAGCGTTTTTCGCTGCACCACACGCCTTTTAGCGATATGGCGGAAGTGTTGCAGCAGCAGGGAATCGGGCTGGTGGATGGCGTGCTCCTGGACATCGGAGTGTCGTCACCCCAGATCGACGAGGGAGAGCGGGGCTTCAGCTTTCGTTTTGACGCCCCCCTCGACATGCGCATGGACACCACCCGGGGCGAGACCGCCGCGGAATGGCTGGCCCGTGCCGAAGAGAAGGACATTGCGGAGGTTATAAGGGACTATGGGGAAGAACGGTTTGCTAAGCAGATTGCAAAGAAGATTGTGGCTGCTCGGTCCGAGCGGCCTATTGCAACCACAAGGCAGCTTGCCGCGCTCGTCGCTGAAGCCGTGCGGACCCGCGAGCCCGGCCAGGACCCGGCGACGCGAAGCTTTCAAGCTATACGGATTCATATCAATCAAGAGCTCGAGGAGCTCTCGCTAGCCCTCTCCCAGGCTCTGGCGCTGCTCAAGCCCGGTGGCCGACTGGCGGTGATTTCCTTCCATTCCCTGGAGGATCGCATCGTCAAGAATTTCCTGCGGGACCAGGCCGAGCCCGCCGCCAACGTGCCCAAGGGCCTGCCCCTGCGGGCCGACCAGTTGCCCCAGCCGACCCTCCGGCTGGTGGGCAAAGCCATCCGGGCCTCGGCGGCCGAAGTGGCGGCCAATCCCCGTTCCCGCAGCGCCATCATGCGCGTGGCGGAACGCACCGAGTCGCCCCTGCTGGCGAAGGTGGGCTGAGATGCTGCGTCTCAACCTCCTCCTCCTGGTGGCTGCCATCATCTGCGCCCTGGGCGTCGTCACCTCCCAGCACAAGGCCCGCAAGCTCTTCCAGGATCTGGAAGGCGAGCAGGAGCGTGCCCGCAGCCTGGACGTGGAATGGGGCCAGCTGCAGCTGGAACTGTCCACCTGGGCCACCCATCCCCGCATCGAGAAGATCGCCCGGGAAAAGCTGCGCATGCATGCGCCGGAGCCGGCCAAGGTGATCCATGCTGGCGGAGGAGGGCGCTGACATGGCCCGGGCCCGCAGTCACCGCTATACGGAAAGTCCGGTCCTCCAGCTGGCTTTCCCCGCCTGGCGCTCCCGCCTTGCCGCCCTCGCCTTGCTCGGGGGCTTTGCCGTTCTGGCGGGTCGTTCCTTCTACCTGCAGGTGATCAACAACGATTTCCTCCAGGAAAAGGGCGAATCCCGCTATCGCCGGGAGCTGGAAATCTCCGCCTCCCGGGGCCGCATCACTGACCGCAACGGTGATGTGCTGGCGGTTTCCACCCCCATGCGCTCGGTCTGGGCCATCCCCGCCGATGTCAAGCTGGTGCCGGAGCAGTCCCAGGCCCTGGCCAAACTTCTGGAGATGGATCCCCGGGAGCTCAACCGCAAGCTGGCCGAGGACAAGAACTTCGTCTACGTGAAGCGCCAGATCCCGCCGGAAACCGGCGAGCGCATCGCTGCCATGAAGTTGCCCGGCATCCACCAGAACAAGGAATACCGCCGCTATTACCCCTCCGGCGACATGACCGCCCACATCGTCGGTTTCACCGGCGTGGACGACAAGGGCCTGGAAGGTGTCGAGCTGGCCTTCCAGGACCAGCTCCTGGGCCGGCCCGGCCAGCGTAGCGTGATCAAGGACCGGCGCGGCCAGATCGTCGAGGACGTGGGCTCGGTCAAGCCGCCCCAGGACGGCAAGGACATCACCCTGGCCCTGGATTCCAAGATTCAGTACCTGGCCTTCTCCCAGTTGAAGCAGGCGGTGGACGACAACGACGCCAAGGCCGGCGGCGTGGTGGTGGTGGATGCCCGCACCGGCGAGGTGCTGGCCCTGGCCAACTGGCCCACCTACAACCCCAACAACCGGGCCGGCCTTTCCGGCGCCCAGTTGCGCAACCGGGCGGTGACCGATACCTACGAGCCCGGCTCCACCATGAAGCCCTTCCCGGCGGCCCTGGCCCTGGAGAAGGGCAAATTCCGTTTTGACTCGGTGATCAACACCGCCCCGGGCAAGCTGACCATCGGCACCGCCACCATTTCCGACTCCCACGCCCATGGCCTATTGACCCTGGCCCAGGTGATCCAGAAGTCCTCCAACGTGGGCATTGCCAAGGTGGCCGGCACCTTCCCGCCCGAGGAAATGTGGACCATGTTCGATGCCCTGGGCTTTGGCCAGGCCCCCAAGCTCGGCTTCCCCGGCGAAGTGGGCGGCCGCCTGCGCCCCTGGAAGACCTGGCGGCCCATCGAGCAGGCCACCATGAGCTACGGCCACGGCATCTCCGTCTCCCTGCTGCAGATGGTGCGGGCTTACACCGTCTTCGCCCGGGACGGCGAACTGATCCCCCTGAGCCTGCTCAAGAGCGACGGCAGTACCGTGCGCGGCGAGCGGGTGTTCTCGCCCCAGACCGTGCGGGAAGTGAAGTCCATGCTGGAAATGGCCGTGCAGCCCGGCGGCACCGCCCCCAAGGCCCAGATTCCCGGCTACCGGGTGGCGGGCAAGACCGGCACCGCCCACAAGCTGGAAGGCGGTGTTTACGCCCGCAAGTACGTGGCCTCCTTCGTCGGCCTGGCCCCCGCCAGCGACCCCCGTCTGATCGTTGCCGTGATGATCGACGAGCCGTCCAACGGCAAGCACTTCGGCGGCGACGTGGCCGGCCCCACCTTTGCCAACATCATGAGTGGCGCACTGCGCACCCTGGGCGTGCCCCAGGATGCCCCCCTGCAGGTGGCGGGTGGCATTCCCGGAAAGGAAAAGCTGTGAGCGGCGCTCGGGTAGCCCAGGAACTCCTCGACCAGCTGCGGGCCCAGGGCGCCACCGTGCTGCGCCTGGAGAACGATAGCCGCCGGGTGCAGCCGGGAGACGTCTTCGTTGCCTATCCCGGCCACGCCGCCGACGGCCGCAGCTTCATTCCCGCCGCCCTGGCCCGGGGCGCTGCCGGTGTCTTCTGGGAAGCCACCGATTTCACCTGGGACGCCGCCTGGGGCGCAGTGCCCAACCTGGCTGTGACCGACCTGCAAGCCTTTGCCGGCCATCTCGCCCATCTGGTCTATGGCCGGCCTTCCGAACAGCTGGCCCTGGTGGGGGTCACCGGCACCAACGGCAAGACCACCTGCAGCCAGTGGATCGCCCAGGCCATGAGCGGCGTTGGCCGCTCCTGCGCCGTCATCGGCACCCTGGGCAACGGCTTCCCCGAGGCCCTCAGCGAATCCGCCAACACCACGCCGGATGCCCTGGCCCTGCATCGTCTGCTGGGTGAGTACCGGGTGGCCGGCGCCGGTGCCTGCGCCATGGAGGTCTCCTCCATCGGCCTGGAGCAGGGCCGCTGCCATGGCGCCCGCTTCTCCGTGGCGGTGTTCACCAACCTGACCCGGGATCATCTGGATTACCACGGCACCATGGCTGCCTACGGCGCCGCCAAGGAGCGTCTCTTCGCCTGGCCCGAGCTGAACGAGGCGGTGATCAACCTGGACGATCCCTTTGGCCGCGAACTGCTGGCCCAGACCACCGCCACCCTGCGCATCGGCTACACCCTGGAAGGCCGCCGGCAGCCCGAGGCCGATTGGGTGCTGTCCGCCGCCGACCTGCGTCACGGTCCCGCCGGGCTGGCCTTCACCCTCCAGGCCCCCCAGGGCGAAGCGGCCATCGCCACTGGCCTGGTGGGGCGCTACAACGTCTCCAATCTGCTGGCCGTGGCCGGCACCCTGCTGGCCCTGGGCCTGCCCCTGGAAACCGTGGCAGCCCGCCTTGCCCAGCTGGCCCCGCCGGCCGGCCGTATGCAGCGCTTCGGCGGCGACGGCGAACCTTTGGTGGTGGTGGATTACGCCCATTCCCCCGACGCCCTGGAAAACGCCCTGGCCGCCCTGCGGGAAGTGGCTGAAGCCCGGGGCGGTCGCCTGGTCTGCGTCTTCGGCTGCGGCGGCGACCGGGACAAGGGCAAGCGCCCCCTCATGGGCGCCGTGGCCAGCCGCCTGGCGGACCAGGTGCTACTGACCAGCGACAACCCCCGCAGCGAAGATCCCCGGGCCATCCTGGCCGATATTGCCGCCGGCGCTCCCGGTGCAGCGGTGGAGGTGGATCGGGACCTGGCCGTGGGCCGGGCCGTGGCCGACGCCGCCGTGGCGGATGTGGTGCTGGTCGCGGGCAAGGGCCACGAGCCCTATCAGGAAGTGATGGGCGAGGCCGGTTTGGTGCGTCGCCCCTATTCGGATATCGAGGCCGTGGCGCGGGCCCTGCAACAGCGCGCCGGGAGCAAGGCAGCATGATGGATCTCTTCGAAGTGGCCCGGGCCACCCAAGGCACCGCCTACGGCAGCAATGCCCTGTTTGGCGGCGTGTCCACCGACAGCCGCAGCGTTGGCAGCGGCGAGCTGTTCGTCGCCTTGCGCGGTGAGCGCTTCGACGGCCACGAATACCTGGCCACGGCCCGGGAGCGGGGCGCCTGCGCCGCTGTGGTGGCGGCCGATACGGTGGAATCCCTCAAGGGCAAGATCAACATGCCGCTGGTGGCCGTGGCCGATACCCGTCTGGCCCTGGGCGCCCTGGCCGCCTTCTGGCGCAGCAAGTTCTCCCTGCCTCTGATCGCCGTCACCGGTTCCAACGGCAAGACCAGCACCAAGGAGATGATTGCCTCCATCCTCCAGGCCCAGGCCGTGCTGGATGGTTACGACCCGGAGCTGGCCGTGCTGGCCACCCGCGGTAACTTCAACAACGACATCGGCCTGCCCCTGACCCTGCTGCAACTGCGCAGCACCCATCGTTCCGGCGTCATCGAGATGGGCATGAACCACCCTGGCGAGATCGGCTATCTGACCCGTCTGGCCCAGCCCACCGTGGCCCTGGTGACCAATGCCCAGCGCGCCCACCTGGCCGGCATGGGCGACCTGGAACAGGTGGCCGAGGAGAAGGGCACCCTCTACGCCGGCCTCAAGGCCGGCGGCGTGGCCCTGGTCAATGCCGACGACACGTTTGCCGACTACTGGCGCGGCCTCAACGCCGGCCGCAAGGTGCTCAGCTTCGGCCTGGACAAGCCGGCCGACGTTGCCGGCAAGGCCCAGTTGCACGGCCTGGAAACGGCCATCGAGCTAACCTCGCCTAAGGGCAGCGCCATCATCCGCCTGCGCATGCCGGGCCGCCATAACGCCCGCAACGCCGTGGCTGCCGCCGCTGCCGCCCTGGCCGCGGGGATTTCCCTGGCGGCCGTGGTGGGTGGCCTGGAGAGCTTCCGTGGTGTCAAAGGGCGCCTGCAACAAAAGGCGGCACCCGGCGGCGCCATCGTCCTGGACGATACCTACAACGCCAATCCGGACTCGGTGCGGGCCGGCATCGACGTACTGGCCGCCACCGTCGGCCGCAAGATCCTGGTGCTCGGTGACATGGGCGAAATCGGTGCCATGAGCGGCCAGTACCACGACGAAATCGGCGGTTACGCCAAGTCCCAGGGCGTGGATCAACTCCACTGCCTGGGCGAGTCTTCCGCTCAGGCCGCCCGCAACTTCGGTGCCGGCGGTCGCCATTACAACAATATCGACGCTCTGGTGGCCGCGGTCACCGCCGAACTCACCGCCGGGACCACCGTGCTGGTGAAAGGCTCCCGCTTCATGCAGATGGAGCGGGTGGTGGAGGCCCTGGTCTCCCCCGCCGTCCCGGGCGCCAACCCCAAGGAGAACACCTGATGCTGCTACTGATTGCCCAATGGCTGGGCCAGGACATCCGGGCCTTCAACGTCTTCAATTACATCACCCTGCGCATGGTGCTGGCCGCCATGACGTCCCTGCTCATCTCCTTCGTCGCCGGCCCGGCGGTGATCCGCTGGCTGGCCGCGAAGAAGATCGGCCAGGCGGTGCGCACCGACGGCCCCCAGACCCACCTGGTGAAGTCCGGCACCCCCACCATGGGCGGTGTGCTGATCCTGATTTCCATCGCCATCACCACCTTGTTGTGGGGTGACCTTTCCAACCGTTACGTCTGGGTGGTGCTGGTGGTGACCCTGGGCTTCGGCAGCGTGGGCTGGTACGACGACTGGAAGAAGGTGGTGTACCGGGACCCCAACGGCCTGGCATCCCGCTGGAAGTTCTTCTGGCAGTCCGTCTTCGGTCTGGCCGCTGCCGTCTATCTGGGTATCTCGGCCACCGGCCCGGCCCAGATGGAAGTGATCGTGCCCTTCTTCAAGGCCTTCAGTTATCCCCTGGGGGTCGTTGGCTTCATCACCCTGACCTATTTCGTCATCGTCGGCACCTCCAACGCGGTGAACCTCACCGACGGCCTGGATGGGCTGGCCATCATGCCGACGGTCATGGTGGCCGCTGCCCTGGCCGTGTTCGCCTACGTGGCCGGCCATGCGGGCTACTCCAAGTACCTCTTCGTGCCCTATGTGCCCGGTGCGGGGGAACTGGCGGTGTTCCTCGGTGCCCTGTGCGGCGCCGGTTTGGGTTTCCTGTGGTTCAACGCCTACCCGGCAGAAGTCTTCATGGGCGACGTGGGGGCCCTGGCTCTGGGCGCGGCCCTCGGTACCGTGGCGGTGATCGTGCGCCAGGAAATCGTGCTTTTCATCATGGGTGGCGTCTTCGTCGTCGAAACCCTGTCGGTGATGCTCCAGGTCAGCTGGTTCAAGTACACCAAGAAAAAATACGGTGAGGGGCGACGCATTCTGCTCATGGCGCCCCTGCATCACCACTACGAACAGAAGGGCTGGAAGGAAACCCAGGTGGTGGTCCGCTTCTGGATCATCACCATCATGCTGGTGCTGTTCGGCCTCTCCACGCTGAAACTGCGTTGAAGCAGCGTTGAAACCACGGTAAGCGAAGGCAACGAAAGAACATGAACGTCCAAGGCAAACAGGCGGTGGTGGTGGGACTCGGCGAGTCCGGCCTGGCCATGGCCAAATGGCTGGCCCGGGAAGGTGCGCGGGTGCGCGTCGCCGACAGCCGTGCCCTGCCGCCCAATGTGGACGCCTTCCGCAGCGCCGTGCCGTCGGCGGAGCTTGTTACTGGCCCGTTCCAGGCCGATACCTTCGCCGGGCCAGATTTCGTTGCCGACTTTATTGCGATTTCTCCCGGAGTGCCGGTGGCACAGGTGAGTGCCGTGGCCGGCGCCGTGCCTCTGGTTTCCGAGATCGAACTCTTTGCCTGGGCACTGCAACAGCGCAGCCCCGCTGCCAAGGTCATCGCCATCACCGGCAGCAACGGCAAGACCACCACCACGGCCCTCACCGGCACCCTGGCTGCAGCGGTCGGCGTGAAGACCCGGGTGGCCGGCAATATCTCCCCCGCCGCCCTGGATGCCCTGATGGACTCCCTGGATGGGGGCGGCCTGCCGGAGCTGTGGGTGCTGGAACTGTCCTCCTTCCAGCTGGAAACTACCCACAGCCTCAACGCAGCCGCGGCGACCGTGCTCAACGTCTCGGAAGATCACCTGGACCGCTACGACGGTTCCATGGATCTGTACACCGAAGCCAAGGCCCGCATCTTCCAGGGCAAGGGCGCCATGATCCTCAACCGGAACGACGACCGTAGCCTGGGCCTTGGCCGCTGCGGCCGCCCCTTCGTCACCTTCGGCCTGGATAAGCCGGGCCGGGCCATGGATTACGGCATTGCCGACGGCTACCTAGTGCGCGGCAACGACAAGCTGCTGGCCCTGGCCGAGATGCAATTGACTGGCCTGCACAACGCCGCCAATGCCCAGGCCGCTCTGGCCCTGCTGGAAGCCGTGGGCATCGCCCCCGCCGCCGTGCTGTCCGCCCTCAAAGCCTTCAAGGGCCTCCCCCACCGGGTGGAGTTCGTCGCCCGCATTGGCGATGTTGATTACTACGACGACTCCAAGGGCACCAACGTGGGCGCCACCCTGGCTGCCATCGAGGGACTGGGCCGGCCTCTGGCCATCGTCCTCGGCGGCGACGGCAAGGGCCAGGATTTCTCCCCCCTCAAGGTGGCCCTGGAAAAGCACGGCCGCGCCGTCGCCCTGATCGGCAAGGACGGCCCGGCCATTGGCCAGGCCATCGCCGGCTGCGGCCTGCCCACCGAATCTTTTGCCGACATGGCCGCCGCCGTCACCTGGCTGGCCACCCAGTCCAAGGCCGGTGACGCGGTATTGCTGTCCCCGGCCTGCGCCAGCCTGGACATGTACAAGAACTACGCCCACCGCGCCGATGCCTTCATCGCCGCGGTGCGGCAACTGGAGGGCCGGCCATGAGCATGGTGGAAGCCCTCAACCAGCCCCGCCGGGAACTGGCGGAAGTGGACATGCTGCTGCTGTGGTCCGTCCTTGGCCTGCTGGCCCTGGGCCTGGTGATGGTCTATTCCTCCTCCATTGCCACCGCTGAAGGCAGCAAGGCCTTCGGCCATCACCCCACGTACTTCCTGGTCCGTCACGGCGTGTTTCTGGCCGTGGCCCTGGTGGCCGCTGCCGTGGCCTTCCAGGTGCCGGTGAAGGTGTGGCAGGAACTGGCGCCCTGGCTGTTCCTGGGTGGCGCGGTGCTGCTGGCCATTGTCCTCATTCCCGGCATCGGCCGGGATGTGAATGGCGCCCGCCGCTGGCTGCCCCTGGGGGTGGCCAACCTGCAGCCTTCCGAGCTGATGAAGATGTTCGCCGTGCTCTATGCCGCCGACTACACGGTGCGCAAGATGCCCCACATGCACGACCTGAAAAAGGCCTTCCTGCCTATGGCCGGGGCCATGGTGGTGATCGGCGGCCTGCTGCTGAAGGAGCCGGACTTCGGTGCCTTCGTGGTCATCATCAGCATCGCCATCGGCATCCTCTTTCTTGGCGGCATGCGGGCCCGGCTCTTCGCCGTGCTGTTCGTCGTGCTGCTGGCGGCCTTCGCCGTGCTGATCATCGTTTCCCCCTACCGTCGCGACCGCCTCTTCGGCTTCATGGACCCCTGGTCCGACGCCTTCGGCAAGGGCTACCAGTTGTCCCACGCGCTGATCGCTTTCGGCCGCGGCGAGCTGTTCGGCGTCGGCCTCGGCGGCAGCGTGGAAAAACTCTTCTATCTGCCCGAAGCCCATACCGACTTCCTCCTCGCCGTGATCGCCGAGGAACTGGGCTTCGTCGGCGTCCTGATCGTGGTCGGACTGTTTGCCATGCTGGTGCAGCGGGCCTTCGCCATCGGCCGCCAGGCCGTGGCCCTGGAGCGCCTCTACCCGGCCCTGGTGGCCATGGGCATCGGCATCTGGATGGGCGTCCAGTCCTTCATCAACATGGGAGTGAATATGGGCCTGCTGCCCACTAAGGGCCTGACCCTGCCGCTGATGAGCTTCGGCGGCTCCGGCGTGGTCGCTAACTGCGCCGCCCTGGCCATCCTGCTGCGGGTGGATTGGGAGAATCGCCAACTGATGAGGGGGGCCAAGGTATGAGCCAGAAAACGCTCCTGGTCATGGCTGGTGGTACCGGCGGCCATATTTTCCCTGCCCTGGCGGTGGCCGATTACATGCGCGAGGCCGGCTGGAACGTGGTGTGGATGGGCAACCCGGCGGGCATGGAAGCCCGGCTGGTGCCCCAGCGCGGCTTCGAGCTGGTGCCGGTGAACTTCGGCGCCCTGCGCGGCAAGGGGCTGCTGCGCAAGCTGCTGCTGCCCCTCAACCTGCTGCGCGGCTTCTGGCAGGCCGCCCGGGCGATCCGCCGGGTCAAGCCCGATGCGGTGCTCGGCATGGGCGGCTACATCACCTTCCCTGGTGGCATGATGGCCGCCCTGCTGGGCAAGCCCCTGGTCATCCACGAACAGAACTCCGTCGCCGGGCTGGCCAACAAGGTCCTGGCCGGCGTGGCTGACCGGGTGGTCAGCGGCTTCCCCGAGGTCATCAAGAAGGGCGAGTGGGTCGGCAACCCGGTGCGCACCGACATCGCCGCCCTGGCCGACCCTATCCAGCGCTACGAGGGCCGCGAAGGTCCCCTGCATCTGCTGGTGGTGGGCGGCAGCCTGGGCGCCCAGGTGCTCAACGACAACGTGCCCAAGGCCCTGGCCCTGTTCGATGCGGCGGAGCGCCCCCAGGTGGTGCACCAGGCGGGCGAGAAAATGATCGACGCCCTCAAGGCGGGCTACGACGCCGCTGGCGTGGCGGCCCACTGCGTGCCCTTCATCGAGGACATGGCCGGCGCCTATGAATGGGCCGACCTGGTGATCTGCCGCGCCGGTGCCCTGACCGTGGCCGAACTGGCAGCCGCCGGCGTGCCGGCCATCCTGGTGCCCTATCCCCATGCGGTGGATGACCACCAGACCGGCAATGCCCAATTCCTGACCCAGGTGGGGGGCGCCATCCTCCTGCCCCAGGCTGAACTGACCCCGGAGCGCCTGGCGCTCCTCAAGGACATGCCCCGCAGCCAGCTCGCCCAGATGGCCGAGAAGGCGCGCGAACTGGCCAAACCCGACGCTACGGCCATGGTGGCCAAGGCGTGCATGGAAGCAGCGAGCAAAGCATGAAACACAAGATCAAACACCTGCACTTCGTCGGTATCGGCGGCTCGGGCATGAGCGGCATCGCCGAGGTGCTGCTCAATCTGGGCTATCAGGTGTCCGGTTCCGACCTCGGTGAGAATGCCGCCACGGCCCGCCTCACGGCCCAGGGCGCCCAGGTCGTCAAGGGCCACGACGCCGACCATATCGCCGGGGCCGATGCCGTGGTGGTGTCCACCGCCGTCAAGGCCGACAACCCGGAAGTGGTGGCGGCCCGGGAGGCCCGTATCCCGGTGGTGCCCCGGGCCCAGATGCTGGCCGAACTGATGCGCCTGAAGCAGGGCATCGCCGTCGCCGGCACCCATGGCAAGACCACCACCACCAGCCTGGTGGCTTCCATCCTGGCTGAAGGCGGCCTGGACCCGACCTTCGTCATCGGCGGCCGCCTCAATGCAGCCGGCGCCAATGCCCGTCTGGGCTCCGGCGACTTCCTGGTGGCCGAAGCCGATGAATCCGACGCCTCCTTCCTGATGCTGTCGCCGGTGATTTCCATCGTCACCAACATCGATGCCGACCACATGGAAACCTACGGCCACGACTTCGGCCGGCTCAAGGGCGCCTTCGTCGATTTCCTCAACCGCCTGCCCTTCTACGGCGTGGCGGTGCTCTGCGTGGATGACCCCAATGTGCGGGAAATCCTGCCCCAGGTGCCCAAGCAGGTGATCCGCTACGGCCTCGATCCGGCCTCCTGCAATGTCTATGCGGAAAACATCGTCGAGGCCGGTGGCCAGATGAAGTTCGATGCGGTGCGGGTGAACGGCAGCACCACCCGCCTGCCCATCACCCTCAACCTGCCGGGCCGCCACTATGTGCTCAATGCCCTGGCGGCCATCGCCGTGGCGACCGAAGTGGGGGTGGCGGACGCCGCCATTATCAAGGCCCTGGCCGAGTTCAAGGGGGTTGGCCGGCGCTTCCAGCGTTACGGCGAGGTGGCCTGCCCGACCGGCGGCAGCTTCACTTTGGTGGACGATTACGGCCATCACCCGGTGGAAATGGCGGCCACCCTGGCGGCCGCCCGGGGGGCCTTCCCGGGGCGCCGTCTGGTGCTGGCCTTCCAGCCCCACCGCTACAGCCGCACCCGGGACTGCTTCGAAGATTTCGTCAAGGTACTGGCCACGGTGGACACCCTGTTGCTGGCCGAGGTCTATGCCGCCGGCGAGCAGCCCATCGTCGCCGCCGACGGTCGTGCCCTGGCCCGGGCCCTGCGAGTGGGCGGCAAGGTGGAGCCGGTGTTCGTGGAGGACGTCGCCGCCATGCCCCAGACCATTCTGGATACGGTGCGGGACGGTGACGTGGTGCTGACCATGGGGGCCGGTTCCATCGGCGCCGTGCCCGGCAAGCTGGCGACCAAGCAAGTGAGTGCGTGAGAAAGCGATGAACAAGAATTTTGGCAAAGTGGCGGTTCTCTTCGGCGGCAAGTCCGCCGAGCGGGCTGTGTCCCTCAACAGCGGCTCCCGCGTCCTGGCGGCCCTGCAACACCAGGGCGTGGATGCCCATGCCTTTGATCCGGCGGAGCGTTCCCTGGATGAGCTGAAGGGCTTCGACCGGGCCTTCATCGCCCTGCACGGCCGCTTCGGCGAAGACGGCACCATCCAGGGGGCCCTGGAGCTGATGGGCATCCCCTATACCGGCAGCGGTGTCCTGGCTTCTGCTCTGGGCATGGACAAGTGGCGCACCAAGCTGATGTGGCAGGCCGTCGGCCTGCCCATTCCGGCCTACGCCCTGCTCAACGAGCACAGCGATTTCGCCGAAGTGGAAGAGGAGCTGGGCCTGCCCCTGTTCGTCAAGCCGGCCTGCGAGGGTTCTTCCATCGGCATCTCCAAGGTCAAGGCCGAGGGCGGGCTGCGCGCCGCCTACGCCGCCGCGGCCGCGCACGACAAGCTGGTGCTGGTGGAGCAGGGCATCACCGGTGGCGAATACACCGTCGCCATCATCGGTGAGGGCGATGACATGCAGGCCCTGCCCATCATCAAGATCGAACCGGCCAACGAGTTCTACGACTACGAAGCCAAGTATCTGCGGGACGACACCCGCTACCTCTGCCCCTGCGGCCTTTCTGCTGCGAAAGAGGCCGAGATCCAGGCTGGCGCCCTGAAGGCCTTTCGGGCCATCGGTGGCCGTGGCTGGGGCCGGGTGGATTTCCTCATGGACGAGGCCGGCAACCATTACTACCTGGAGGTGAATACCTCCCCCGGCATGACCGACCACTCCCTGGTGCCCATGGCGGCCCGGGTGGCGGGCATGGATTACGAACAGCTGGTGCTGAGGGTCCTGGCCCTCGCCACCCTGGGCTAAAGACAGCGAGGCGCCATGTGGCACAAGCCCCAGCTCATGACCGCGGTTGCCGACCTGCTGCTTGCAGCGGGCGCGGCGGCCCTGCTCGTGGCCTTGGGGCTGGGGGCCGCCCGGCTGCCGCTCTTTCCCCTCAAGGAAGTGGTGTTCTCCCAGGAGTTGCAGGAAGTGCAGCGCAGCGAGGTGGAGCGGGCGCTTTCCGGTCTGGTGCGGGGCAATTTCTTCAGCGTAAATCTGGAAGCCCTGCGGGGTGCCCTGGAAAAACTGCCCTGGGTGCGCAAGGCGGAAGTACGCCGGGCCTGGCCTTCCCGTCTGGAAGTGCGGGTGGAAGAGCATCGTCCGGCCGCCCGCTGGGGCGAGGGGGGCGGCCAGCTGGTGAATACCTACGGCGAAGTGTTCGCCGCCGGCCTGCCGCCGGCCCGGGCCGATGCGCTGCCCCAGTTGGCCGGGCCTTTGGGCACGGCGCCGGATGTGCTGCGGCGTTTCGACGATTTCGCCCGCCAGTTGCAGCCCACGGGCCGGCAGCCGCGGCAGCTGGTGCTGTCGCCGCGCCTGGCCTGGCAGTTGAAGCTGGACGACGGCCTCTTGCTGGAGCTGGGGCGGGAGCAGCCCAAGGCCCCGGTGGGCCAGCGTCTGGCGCGCTTTGTGGAAATTTACCCGGCAGTGCTGGCGGAGCGTTCGCCCCGGCCCCAGGTAGTGGATTTGCGGTACCCCAACGGTTTTGCCCTGCGGCTGGCCGCCGCGGGGAAATGAAGGTTTGAAGGCAGAGGAACAACATGAGCAGGGATAGCAAGGAACTGATTGTCGGCCTGGATATCGGCACCTCGAAGATCGTGGCGCTGGTGGCGGAGATCACCCCGGAGGGGCGGCTCAACGTCATCGGGATGGGCAGCCAGGATTCCAAGGGCCTGAAAAAGGGCGTGGTGGTCAATATCGAGGAGACCGTGAGCGCCATTTCCCGGGTGGTCCAGGAAGTGGAATTGATGGCCGACTGCAAGGTGATGAACGTCTATACGGGCATCGCCGGCAGCCACATCAAGAGCTTCAACTCCAACGGGATGGTGGCCATCAAGGACAAGGAAGTGAACACCATGGATCTGGACCGGGTGATCGAAACCGCCCGGGCCATGCCGATTCCTGCCGACCAGGAAATCCTGCACATCCTCACCCAGGAATTCATCATCGACGACCAGGACGGTATCCGCGAGCCCATCGGCATGAGCGGCTTCCGCCTCGAGGTCAAGGTGCACATCGTTACCGGCGCGGTTTCCGCCGCCCAGAACATCGTCAAATGCGTGCGCCGCTGCGGTCTGGAGGTCAATGACCTGGTGCTGCAGCCCCTGGCCTCCAGCTTTGCCGTGCTCTCCGAAGACGAGAAGGAATTGGGCGTCTGCCTGGTGGATATCGGCGGCGGTACCACGGACATCGCCATCTGGACCCAGGGCGCCATCCGCCACACCTCGGTGATTCCCATCGCCGGCGACCAGGTCACCAACGATATCGCCATGGCCTTGCGCACGCCCACCCGGGAGGCGGAAGACATCAAGCGCAAATACGGCTGCGCCCTGTCCCAGCTGGCTGATCCGGAAGAGGTGCTGGAAGTGGCCGGGGTGGATGACCGCCCCAGCCGCAAGCTTTCCCGTCGTGCCCTGGCCGATGTGATCCAGCCCCGGGTGGAGGAGCTGTTCGAGCTGATCCAGGCCGAACTGCGCCGCTCCGGCTTCGACGAGGTGCTGTCCTCCGGCATCGTGCTGACCGGCGGCGCTTCGGTGATGCCCGGCATGATTGAGCTGGGTGAAGAGATTTTCCACATGCCGGTGCGCCTCGGGGTGCCCAAGTACACCGGCGCCCTGGCCGATGTGGTCCAGAGTCCGCGTTTCTCCACCGCCTACGGCCTGTTGCTCGAGGCCCAGACCCAGCGCAAGCGGGGCTTGAAAGTGCAGGAGACGCGCAGCGTCAAGCAGGTGTTTTCCAGTATGAAGTCGTGGTTCGAAAAAAATTTCTAAGAAGCAATTTCCGTTCAATGCAGCACGTGTGAATGCAGTATTTTTGAAGGAGGCGATCCATGTTTGAAATTATTGATAAAGACGAATCCGGCACCATGATCAAGGTGGTGGGCGTCGGTGGCGCTGGCGGCAACGCTGTCGACCACATGATTCGCGAAGGGGTGGTGGGTGTCGATTTCCTGGCGGCCAACACCGATGCCCAGGCCCTGGGCCGCAACACCGCCCAGACCAAGCTGCAGCTGGGTGCTTCCGGCCTCGGTGCCGGCGCCAAGCCGGAAGCCGGTCGCGCCGCTGCCCTGGAAGAGCGGGAGCGCATCGCCGAGCAACTGAAGGGGGCCAACATGGTCTTCATCACCGCCGGCATGGGTGGCGGCACCGGTACCGGCGCCGCCCCGATCGTGGCGGAAGTGGCCAAGGAACTGGGCATCCTTACCGTGGCCGTGGTGACCAAGCCTTTCGGCTTCGAGGGCAAGCGCCTGAAGGCTGCCGAGGCTGGCATCGCCGAGCTGCAGAAGCACGTCGATTCCCTGGTGGTGATCCTCAACGACAAGCTGATGGAAGTTCTGGGCGACGACGTCTCCATGGACGAAGCCTTCAAGGCGGCCGACAACGTGCTGCGTAACGCCGTGGGCGGCATCGTCGAGATCATCGACCAGCCCGGCCTGGTGAACGTGGACTTTGAGGACGTGCGCACCGTCATGGGTGAAATGGGCATGGCCATGATGGGGTCCGCCTACGCTTCCGGCATCGACCGCGCCCGTATTGCGGCCGAGCAGGCCGTGGCTTCCCCGCTGCTGGAAGGTATCAACCTTTCCGGCGCCCGGGGCGTGCTGGTCAACATCACCGCTTCCAAGAGCAGCCTGAAGATGAAGGAAGTGAACGAAGTGATGAAGACCATCAACGACTTCGCTGCGGAAGATGCCCACGTGATCTTCGGTGCCGTGTTTGACGAATCCATGGGCGAGCAGCTGCGCGTCACCGTGGTCGCCACCGGCCTGGGCAAGGCGGAAGCCCGTCGCCAGTCCTTCGAAGTCATCAACACCGCCATGCGCACCGGTACCGATGATGTGCCGATGAGCGTCAGCGGCGATTACAGCCAGTTGGACATCCCGGCCGTGATCCGCAAGGGTCGCAACGCCACGGTCGAAGCCCTGGCCAACAGCGGCGTCGACCGTTACGACATCCCGGCCTTCCTGCGCAAGCAGGCGGACTAAGGGTCGGGGCGCGCCGCCGGGCGTCTTCGCCGGCCCGTCACGGGCCGAGAACGGCGCTGCCTCCCGCCGGGGAAACCGGCGTCTGGCGGCCGTCCTGACCTGCGGTAACGTGTTGTAACAAAACGCCTCCTTAAGGGGGAAGGGGCCTTCGTGCTAGAATGTGCCTTCCCCCCTTATTCCGTCTTCATCCCGCCTGACGCCGTCATGGGTGTCGCGGTGGTTGCATAACGGAAGTGAATACCGACATGTTGAAGCAACGTACCCTCAAGTCCCTGATCCGCGCCTCCGGCGTCGGCCTGCACAGCGGCGTCAAGGTCACTATGGCCCTGCGTCCGGCAGCGCCCGATACCGGTATCGTCTTTCGCCGCGTGGATCTGCCCCAGCCGGTGGAAATCCGTGCCGACGCCCTGATGGTGGGTGATACGCGCATGTGCTCCTGCCTGGAGGTGGATGGGGTCAAGGTCGGTACGGTGGAACACCTGATGTCGGCCTTTGCCGGCCTGGGCATCGACAATGCCTATGTGGACCTGGACGCGGCCGAAGTGCCGATCCTTGACGGTTCCGCGGCACCTTTCGTCTTCCTCATCCAGTCGGCCGGCATTGAAGAACAGCCGGCAGCCAAGAAATTCATTCGCGTCACGCGCCCCATCGAGGTGCGGGACGGCGACAAGTGGGCCCGCTTCGAGCCTTACGACGGCTACAAGCTGACCTTCTCCATCATCTTCAACCACCCGGCCATCGACAAGTCGGCCCAGTCCGTCAGCGTCGACTTCGCCGAGCAGTCCTACACCCGGGAAGTGGCCCGGGCCCGTACCTTCGGCTTCATGCAGGATGTGGAGATGCTGCGGGAAAACGGCCTGGCCCTGGGGGGCGGCCTGGAGAACGCCATCGTTCTCGACGAATACCGGGTGCTTAACAGCGACGGCCTGCGTTATGGCGACGAGTTCGTCAAACACAAGGTGCTGGACGCGGTGGGCGACCTCTATCTCTTGGGGCATCCCCTGCTGGCGGCCTTCACCGCCCACAAGTCTGGACATGCCCTGAACAATCTGCTGGCCCGGCAGCTGCTCAAGGAGCAGGACTCCTGGGAGTTCGCCACCTTTGAAGACCAGGCACAGACGCCCGTCGGCGTTGCCCGCTGGCTGGAACTCCCGGCCCAGGCAGCCTGAGCTCGCTGGCCGCTCAGGCCTTGCTGCTTGAGTTTGCCGCCCATCCATCCCGAGAAAATGAAGGAGGCCCCATGCTCCTCCTGCGTATCCTGGCCGTACTGGCTGTTATCGCTGCTGGCGGTGGTGTTCTGGGCTATTTCCTGACCGGGCAGTCCCGTTACCTCCGCTTTGCCTGGCGTACCACCCGTTACCTCTTGATTCTGGCCCTGCTGCTCTTCGCCCTGATGGGGCTGGAGCGTCTGGCGATCATTCCTCTCTGAGGGCAACCCGGGCGAGAAAGTCCTGCAGGCCCCGTTTCAAGGGGGAGTTGTCGGGCAGGCTGGCTGCGAGTTCCTGGAGTTCGGCTCCCGCGCGGGGAGGTAGGGGTTTTAGCGTAGGGGCTGGCCCGGAAGTTGCTCTGGGGCGCTCTTGCACTTTGATGACCACGCCGTTACACTCAAAACCCCTTTTCAAGAATTCGCGGGCCAGGGTCTGGGCCATCTGGCGCAGTTTGGCCGCGACCGCGCCGTTATCGGCGTGGATAACCACACTCCCCAATTTGATGTTTGCGACGCCGCTCGATCGGGCCAATGAGGCCGGGGCAAAGTCGTCGTAAGCGCGCTGGGCGCGCATCAAGAGTCGGGCATGGGCCAGCACCGATGCTGCGCCGTCCGCTCTGCCGAGATATTTTTCTACTGATTCGTGCATGGATCCACTTCGAGGAGAAGCATCGTGCATCTTATTCTTGTCTCCGATCGGATGGCAACCGCCAAAACCGTGACCCTGACGCCCCGCCTGCTGCTGGCCCTGGGCCTGGGTTTCATGGCTCTGGTGCTGGCTGGCGCGGTGGCCTTTTCCTGGCTGACCGTGCGTTTCCGCCTGCCGCTGGTGCAGGATCTCGTCCTTGCCGTGCAGCGCCAGGAAACCCAGAAGACACAGGATTTTCTCCGGGAAAACCTCAATGTCATGGCGGCGCGCCTGGGCGACATGCAGGCCCAGATGCTGCATCTCGACGCCATGGGTGAGCGCCTTTCGGTGCTGGCCGGCATGAAGTCCGGTGAAAAGTCCGGTGACAAGGTGACTCCGGCCGCCATCGGCAAGGGCGGGCAGGGCGGCCCCCTCCTGCCGGTATCGGTGCAGGAGGCGGGCATTCATTCTGCCGAGGAACTGCAGCGGGAACTGGAGCGCATGTCCACCCTGGTGGATCAGCGGGTCGATTACATGCGGACCCTGGAGAACCAATTGATGGACCGCCGCATCCGCCAGGTGTTACTGCCGACCTCTCTGCCTATCCAGGGTTCGGGAGTGGGCTCCGGTTTTGGCGTTCGTGCCGATCCCATTGCCGGGGTAAGCGCCATGCACGAAGGCGTGGATTTCTCCGCCGAAGTGGGTACGCCCGTGGTTTCCGCTGCCGGTGGCGTGGTGGTGGAGGCCGATCGGCATCCCCAGTACGGCAATCTCATCGAGATTGACCACGGCAATGGCTTTACCACCCGTTATGCCCATCTGTCGAAGATCGGTGTCCGCTCCGGTCAGCTGGTCAAGCGCGGCCAGTTGATAGCCGCCAGCGGCAATACCGGGCGCTCCACCGGCCCCCATCTGCATTTCGAGGTGCGTTACCAGGGGGTGGCCCAGAATCCGGCCCGCTTCCTGCAGCAAGGCTCTCAGGTCGCCAGCCGGCGCTGAAACCGTCGGCATTTTTGTCGGGTGGCAATCGCCGCCCCATTCCTTTGACTTTCCCTAAATTGGCGGGCTTCCCGGGCGTGATAGAATCGCCCCTTTCCCGCTTACGGACGCCAGTGCGTCTCTCAAGATGATTCCCGGACTCCTCAAGAAAATCTTTGGCAGCCGCAACGACCGGCTGATCAAGCAGTATTCCCAGATCGTCCAGAAAATCAACGGTTTCGAGGCGGCCATCAGCGCCTTGTCCGACGAGGCCCTGCGCGGCAAGACTGACGAATTCCGGCAGCGTTACGCCCAGGGCGAGACCCTGGACGATCTGCTGCCTGAAGCTTTCGCCGTGGTGCGCGAGGCCGGCAAGCGTGTGCTGGGGATGCGCCATTTCGATGTGCAGATGATCGGCGGCATGGTGCTGCATTACGGCAAGATCGCCGAAATGCGTACCGGCGAGGGCAAGACCCTGGTGGCCACCCTGCCGTCCTACCTCAATGCCATTTCCGGCAAGGGCGTACACGTCATTACGGTGAACGACTACCTGGCCCAGCGTGACGCCGAGTGGATGGGCCGGCTGCATCGCTTCCTGGGGCTGTCCGTCGGGGTGAATCTTTCCCAGATGCCCCATGAGCAGAAGCAGGCCGCCTACGGCGCCGACATCACCTACGGCACCAACAACGAATTCGGCTTCGACTACCTGCGTGACAACATGGTGTATGGCGCTGCCGAGCGGGTGCAACGGGGCCTCAATTTCGCCATCGTGGACGAGGTGGATTCCATCCTCATCGACGAAGCCCGTACGCCGCTGATCATTTCCGGCCAGGCCGAGGATCACACCGAGCTCTACCAGCGCATGAACCAGGTGGTGCCCCTGCTGACCCGGGCTGCCGACGAGAATTCCGAAGGCGACTACTGGGTGGACGAAAAGGGCCACCAGGTGCACATGTCCGAACAGGGCCACGAGCACGCCGAGGAAATCCTTGCCCAGGTCGGCCTGCTGGCGGAAGGGCGCAGTCTCTACGAGGCCGCCAACATCATCCTGGTGCACCATTTGAACGCCGCCCTGCGTGCCCACAATCTGTTCCACAAGGATCAGCAGTACGTGGTGCAGAACGGTGAAATCATCATTGTTGATGAGTTCACCGGCCGCCTGATGCCCGGCCGCCGCTGGTCCGATGGCCTGCACCAGGCCGTCGAAGCCAAGGAAGGCGCCCGCATCCAGAACGAAAACCAGACCTTGGCTTCCATCACCTTTCAGAACTACTTCCGCATGTACGGCAAGCTGGCCGGCATGACCGGCACCGCCGATACGGAAGCTTACGAGTTCATGGAAATCTACGGCCTGGAAACGGTGGTCGTACCCACCCATCGCCCGGCCCAGCGCAAGGACCACAACGACCAGGTGTTCCGCACGGCGGACGAGAAATTTGCCGCCATGAAGGCGGACATCGTGGATTGCCATCGCCGTGGTCAGCCGGTTCTGGTGGGCACCACCTCCATCGAAAACTCCGAGCTGCTGTCCAGCCTGCTGGATAAGGAAAAGCTGCCCCACCAGGTGCTCAACGCCAAGCAGCACGGCAAGGAGGCCGAGATCGTGGCTCAGGCCGGCCGTCCCGGCATGATCACCATCGCCACCAACATGGCCGGTCGCGGTACCGACATCGTGCTTGGCGGCAGCATCGAAAAGCAGGTAGACGCCGTGCGTCTGGACGAGTCCCTGGACGATGCCACCAAGGCCGCCCGGATTGCCGCCCTCAAGGCCGAATGGCAGCCGGTGCACGACCAGGTGCTGGCTGCTGGTGGCCTGCACATCATCGGTTCCGAGCGCCATGAGTCCCGCCGTATCGACAATCAGCTGCGGGGCCGTGCCGGTCGCCAGGGCGATCCGGGTTCCTCCCGCTTCTACCTCTCCCTGGATGATCCGCTGCTGCGCATCTTCGCCGGCGAGCGCCTGAAGTCCATCATGGAGCGTTTGAAGATGCCTGATGGCGAGGCCATCGAGCATCCCCTGGTGACCCGTTCCCTGGAGTCTGCCCAGCGCAAGGTGGAAGCCCGCAACTTCGATATCCGCAAGCAGTTGCTGGAATACGACGATGTGGCCAACGACCAGCGCAAGGTGATCTACGCCCAGCGCAACGATCTGCTGGAAGTGGATGACATTTCCGAAACCATCGTGGCCATGCGCCAAGGGGTGGTGGCCGAGATGTTCCGCATCTATGTTCCCCAGGAAAGCATTGAGGAGCAGTGGGACCTGCCGGCCCTGGAAAAGGCCCTGGAAGCTGAACTGCAGCTGAGCCTGCCGGTGGCCGAGTGGGTCAAGGCCGATAGCCGTCTTTCCGATGAAGACCTGCTGCACAAGGTGCTGCAGGCGGCCGACCAGGCCTATGCCGAGAAGGTCGATCTGGTGTCCGATCCTTCGGTATTCCGCAAGTTCGAGCGCGATCTCATGCTGCAAAGCCTGGATACCCACTGGCGCGAGCACCTGGCTGCCCTCGACCATCTGCGCCAGGGCATCCACCTGCGCGGCTACGCCCAGAAGAACCCGAAGCAGGAGTACAAGCGGGAAGCCTTCGAACTGTTCGAAGGGTTGCTCAACAGCGTGCGTTCCGAAGTCACCAAGCTGCTGATGACCGTGCAGATCCGTTCTCCCGAAGATGTGGCCGAGGTGGAGCAGCCCGGCGTGGAGAACGTCCAGTACCATCATGCCGACTACGATGAAGCCCTCGGCGCCGCTACGGCCGAAGACGATGCTGCCGCACCGAAGGTCGGCCGCAACGATCCCTGCCCCTGCGGCAGCGGCAAGAAGTACAAGCACTGCCACGGTAAGCTGAACTGAGCACCATGCCACTGACGCAGAGGGAGCAGCCTGCTACCCTCTGCGTTTTCTTTTGTCCTCTCCGGTGAGAGAGCCATGCCCGTCAATTACGCCACGCCTGCCCCTGAAGCCTTGTTCCCCGTTGCCGGGGTCCGTCTCGGTACTGCCGAAGCCGGAATCCGCAAGGCCAATCGACGGGACCTGACCGTCATTGCCCTGGATCCGGGCACCACCGTGGCCGGCGTATTCACCCAGAACCGTTTCTGCGCCGCCCCGGTTCAGGTCTGCCGCCGTCACCTGGGGCGCGATCCGGAAATTCGCGCCCTGGTCATCAATACCGGTATCGCCAATGCCGGCACCGGCGAAACCGGCCTGCAGGCCGCCATGCAGACCTGCGCCACCCTGGCCGGCCTGCTTGGCCTGGATGAAGATCGGGCGGTGCTGCCGTTCTCCACCGGCGTCATTCTCGAACCGTTGCCTGTGGATCGGCTGCAAGCCGGCCTGCCCGCCGCTATCGCCGACCTGAAGGCGGACAACTGGCATGCTGCCGCCCACGCCATCATGACCACCGACACCGTGGCCAAGGCCGCTTCCCGCCGTATTCAGGTGGGCGGCAAGACCATTACCGTCACCGGTATCTCCAAGGGCGCCGGCATGATCAAGCCGAACATGGCCACCATGCTGGGCTTCGTCGCCACCGATGCGGGCATTCCCCAGCAACTGCTGGCGCAGGTAGCCAAGGAAGCGGCGGACCAGTCCTTCAACTGCATCACCGTGGATGGCGACACCTCCACCAACGATTCCTTCATCCTCATGGCCTCCGGTCAGAGCGGCCTGCACGTCAAGGACGCCCAGGACCCGGCCTGGGCTGCCGTGCGTGCTGCCCTGGTGGAAGTTTCCATCGAACTGGCCCAGGCCATCGTGAGGGATGGCGAAGGCGCTACCAAGTTCATCACCGTGGCGGTGGAAGGCGGCAAGGATCTGGAGGAGTGTCGCAAGGTGGGTTACGCCATCGGCCATTCTCCCCTGGTAAAGACCGCCTTCTTCGCTTCCGACCCCAATCTCGGCCGTATCCTGGCCGCCATCGGCTACGCCGGTATTGCTGACCTGGATGTGGGCAACATCCGGGTGTGGTTGGGCAGCGGCGCCGATACCGTACTGGTGGCGGAAAAGGGCGGTCGGGCGGCCAGCTACAAGGAAGCTGATGGTTCCCGCATCATGCAGAATGCCGAAATCACCGTGCGGGTCGACCTGGCTCGCGGCCCGGCCGGCGGCGATATTTACACCTGTGATTTCTCCTACGACTACGTGAAAATCAACGCCGACTACCGGAGTTAGTTCCAGACTGCATCCGGTGAAGTCCGGAGAAACCCACAAAGCCCGCGTAAATGCGGGCTTTTTTGTCTGTATCGTTCCGCTGTCGTCCATTGCAATCCGGATAAAAACCGGGTGCAAAACCGGGTATCGAAGTGCTGTACCCGGTTCTGAAAACCGGGTACAGCGAAAAACCGGGTACGGAAGGCCCTGAAAGGCTCGCCAATGCTGACAGACACGCAATGCCGCACCGCCAAGGCAGCAGACAAACCGTTGAAGCTGCGCGACGGGAATGGTCTTTATCTGGAGGTCCGCCCCAACGGTTCCAAGCTATGGCGTTATAGGTACGAGATAGGGGGCAAGGAAAACCTGTTCGCCTTGGGGAGCTACTGCCAACCCCCTGCCGGGGAGTCCCAGAAGGAAGCCCAGGCTAGGCGGGATGCCCGGCAATTCACCTTGGCCGAGGCTCGGGTAGAGCGCGAGCGTTGCCGGGGGCTGGTTAAACAGAGCATTCATCCCTCTCACAGCCAGCAAACCGATAGGCTGCGCCGCTCCCTGGAGGCAGAAAGCACCTTTCAGGCGGTGGCTGAAACTTGGATCAGGGAGAACGAAAGCCACTGGTCCGCCAATTACCTGCGGCAGATCAAGCAACGCCTTTCCGGCGATGCCTTCCCATGGATTGGGGCTTTGCCTATCAAGTCGGTTACACCGGCCCACGTTAAGGACGTACTCAAACGTCTGGAAAAGCGTGGCTCACCGGCTAGTGCCAAGCTGCTGAAAACCTGGATAGGGGGCGTTTTCCGGTATGCAGCCGGTGAATTGCTGGTGGAAGCAGACCCCACCTGGCCCCTACGTAATACCCTCAAGGCACCCAAGACCCAACACATCGCCCACCTGGCCACTAAAGAGATACCCGCCTTCCTGCGGGCGTTGGAGGACGTGCAAGCGGAAAACGCGACCAAGGCCGCCGCCAAGTTGCTGTGGCTGACCGTGGTTCGGACGGTGGAATTACGCTGTGCCGAATGGCAGGAGTTTGACCTAGAGGCCGGGCTTTGGACTGTGCCTGCCGAGCGGATGAAGATGCGGGAAGCCCATACCGTGCCCCTGTCTTTCCAGGCGGTGGAAATCCTGCGGGGGATGCAGGCGCTAACGGGCCGGGGGCGCTATGTCTTTCCTGGGAGGAAGGACCGGGAGCAGCCCCTTACCCATGAGGGAATCCGGGATGTATTCAATCGCGCTGGGTATGCCGGTAAATTTACTCCCCATGGGGTGCGTGGCACCTTCTCCACCTTCTTCAATGAGGCGGGCGCAGATCATGAGGTGATCGAGCTATGCCTTGCCCATGCCGAGCGCAACAAGGTCCGGGGGGCATACAACCACGCCAAGAAGCTGGACCAACGGCGGGCATTAATGCAGCAATGGGCTGATTTGACAGAAGCCTGGATTAAGGGGGCTGATGTGGTGCCTCTGCGCAGCAATGGGGCCTTGTAATGGAAGGGCCCCTGTGGAGGCTATGCTACTGCGGGACGCTGGGAGCGCACCTGTCGGCAGTTATCGGGATTTTTGCTATTGAATAGTCAATGCGAAATTTGCAGGCAGGCGATGTGCCTAAGCTGGATTAAATAATTCGGGGCGAGCCAGAGCACTCCGCTCTGGCCTTCTTTAATCGGAAGGAAAAGCATGGCTCTCAAATTTCAGCCCGCCCCTGTCATTTTGCGCCGTAAGCAGGTAGAGGCCCGCACTGGGCTTTCTCGTTCCACCATCTATAGCAAGATACGCCAAAACCCCAAGCGTCCCGGTGACTACGATCCTACTTTCCCATTGCCTGTATCTATTGGTGCAAAAGCTGTGGGATGGGTGGAGGCCGAAATAGATGCATGGCTGACCGCACAGATCGAAAAAAGCCGTAAAGCTTGAGGGGCCAGAAATGTCCCCATTGCAGCAATTCAGGGATGCTATTCAAGCTGCTGGCCTGACGCCGCCTGACGTAATCGAGGACGACGGCAAGCTGCGGCGCTTTTCCAGCAACGGCAAACGCGGCGACGATTCCGGATGGTATTGCCTGCACGGTGATGGTATCCCGGCTGGGAGTTTTGGCGATTGGCGCAGTGGTCTAATCCAGAACTGGCGGGCGGACATTGGCCGCACTCTTTCCCCGGCAGAAGAGGGAGCGCACAGGGCCAGGGTGGAGGCCATGCGGCAGGCTAGGGAAGCCGAGGAAACCCGCCGCAAGGCTGAGTCCAGGGAAAAGGCCGGTGCTATATGGAAAGCTAGTCCCGCCGCCCCGGTGGATCATCCCTACCTTGCCCGTAAGCAGATCAAGCCCTACGGGGTACGCCTGAGCGGTGATGCCCTAGTGATCCCCGTGCGGGCTGATGGCGACATTCACAGCCTGCAATTCATTGGTGAGGACGGTGGCAAGCGATTCTTACCCGGTGGCCGGGTAAGGGGCTGCTATTTCAGCATCGGCAATCCCACGGGGGCGGCGAGGCTGGTGATCTGTGAGGGCTTTGCTACCGGGGCCAGCATTCACGAAGCGACGGGCTACCCGGTGGCGGTGGCCTTCAATGCAGGCAACCTGCTGGGGGTGGCCCAGGCGATGCGGGCGAAGTTTCCCGACCTGCCCCTGATCGTCTGCGGGGATGATGACTACCGAACCGAAGGCAACACCGGCAAAACCAAGGCTATAGAAGCGGCCCAGGCCGTCGGCGGCAAGCTGGCCTTCCCCGACTTCGGAACCGATAGACCGGATGGGGCGACGGACTTCAACGATATGGCCGTGCTGATGGGCTTGGACTCTGTGGCCCGCAGCATTGGCATTGCCATGGAATCCGACTATACGCCCCAGGTTGTGGTACCTACTAACGACGATAGCCGTATAGGGCGCTTGGCCGAGCTTTCGCCTATCGAATATGACCGAGTACGGGAAGCGGAAGCCAAGGCGCTCGGAGTGCGTAGTATTACTCTGGATAAAGAGGTTAAAGCCAGGAAACAGAAGAAGAACGAAACCGAGGGCATCGACTTTGATGACGTGACACCGTGGCCGCATTCGGTAGTGGCTGGGGCGCTCCTGTCTGACCTGTCGGCGACCGTTCAGCGGTTCATCATCTGCCCGGAGGAAACTGCCCACGCGGCGGCGCTGTGGGTTTCCATGTCCTGGTTCATGGATGTGGTTCAGGTGGCACCCCTGGCTGTGATTACCGCACCGGAGAAACGCTGCGGAAAGTCCCAACTGCTGTTTTTGCTGGGGCGTCTGGTGCATCGCCCATTGGCGGCCAGCAATATCACTCCTGCGGCCCTGTTTCGGGCGGTTGATGCCTGGAAGCCCACCCTGCTGGTGGATGAGGCAGACGCCTTCATGAAGGATAACGAGGAGCTGCGGGGGCTGCTGAACTGCGGGCATACCCGCGATTCGGCCTATATCGTGCGCGTGGTGGGCGACGACCATACCCCCAAGCGTTTCAACGTCTGGGGAGCCAAGGCGCTGGCGGGGATTGGTCACCTGGCCGATACCATCATGGACCGCGCCATTGTTCTGGAGCTGCGGCGCAAGCTCCCCCATGAAGAGGTGCAACGCTTGCGCCATGCCGAACCGGGTTTGTTTGATGACCTGGCCGCGAAACTGGCCCGCTTTGCTATCGACAACCGGGAGGCCCTGCGTCAGGTACGCCCCGATCTGCCCGCCGCCCTGAATGACCGTGCCCAGGACAATTGGGAGCCCCTGCTTGCCATTGCCGAACTTGCCGGAGGGGAGTGGCCGAGCCTTGCTCGTCATGCGGCCCTGAAACTCTCCGGCAGCGGGGAGGATGGAGGCACGGTAGGTAATGAGCTACTGGCTGATATTCGGGAACTATTCGAGACAAAGCAGTTGCTCAAGATCAGCACGGCGGACCTGATCCAGCATCTATGCGATGACGACGAGAAGTCGTGGGCGACCTACAACCGAGGCAAGCCTATCAGCCCGCGCCAGGTTGCCACGCGGCTGAAGGAGTATGGAATCGCCAGTAAGACGATCCGCCTTGGTCATGAAACGGCGAAAGGGTTTGAGCTTGAGCAATTCAAAGAGGCCTTTGCGCGTTATCTGGCCCTTTCCAGCGGTACAAGCGTAACAGCGTCACAACCCAGCAACCATGTGGGTTTTGCCGTTACGGATCATCCGTCACGTTACCCCAGCAAAACCCTGTCCGTCACGCCGAAACCCGCGCTAATACTGGATTGTGACGCTGTTACGGATAGAAGCGGGGAAAGCCAGGGGAATCATGTGGAGGTGGAAGTATGACCCCCGCCCAAGTGATCCAGGCGGCGACGGCAGAAGGAGTGGTGCTGGCCCTTTCCGACACGGGGAGCCTCAAGGCAACCGGCGACCAAGCGGCGGTGGGGCGCTGGCTCCCTCTTATCCGGCAATACAAGGCGGCAATCGTTGATGAGTTGGCAGCGTGGAATTGCAGCCCAATCCGGTTATGGCTGGCCCAGATAGGCGAAACCGACCCGGCGACCATAGCCGAGGTGATGGGCAAGTGTCAGGAAGATGAAGAGGCGCGGGCCTATTTCATCGGACGGGCGGCGGAACCTTGGGGCCATCTAGGGCGTGAAATCACAAAACCGGGTACGGAACCGGGTACGGTAAAGCGTGGCGTTGCATGAATCCTAGATTTTATGCGGGTTTTGTGTCTATAACGCCGATTACCGGAGTGCATCGATTGCGGGACTTCCCCGTTTTCGCCCCAAAAAGCCCGCCCCGTGCGGGCTTTTTTCTTGCCGGAGAAGCCATTCAGCAAAGGCGGCTGGCTGTCAATCGGGCGGCAACCCAGGTGTTTTCAAGCGGCGGGTATGGGATAACTCTGCCGCCGCTCACCGTGTTGTGCGTAGGGCTGGCATTCCCTTCCACCCGCCCAGATTGGATACCGCAGCAGGTGCATCGCGTAGTCAGCAGATGGCTCGACCATCGGGGTAAATGGGTCGTTGATACCGGCCCCTGGCTGGGCTCCCATGAAGATGCGGAGCTCTGGGCTGGACAGTTGCGGGCTCTGGGTTACCTGGCCCGGGTGGAGAGTATCGCCAGCCAGGTGCAGGGTGGTGGCGCAGATTTCGATCTGCAAGGGGCGCTGGCCGGCATGGCCTGAACAGGCACCTGGGGAAAAGCCAAGGCCCCGCCGGAGCGGGGCCTGTCATCGATTCTGGTGGAGCGGGGCCATCCCGACAGGTTGGCCATGCCACTGACGCCTGCGACTCAGCTCATTTCCTTGAGCAGGCGTTCGCAGCGATAGGGCTGGGAGAGGCATTCCAGCAACTGGGTGATGGTCATGGTGGCCTCCCGGTCACCGCTCAGAATGGCTTCGATCAGGCTCTCCAGTTGTTTCATGTTGTCTGCCATGTTGCATCCCATGTGCACCGAGGTATGGCCTGTAACGGCACGCCAGGCGGGGACTTTAGGGCATCTGTCAAAACAAAAACGGGGAGCCATGGCTCCCCGTTGTCATGCTGCTGCCCGGGACTCAGGGCAGGGCGGGGATGGTGAACTTGGGCATTTCACCGGTCAGGCTGTTGAGGAAGGCCACCAGGTCTTCCACCTCTTCCTTGCTCAGGTCGGTCTTCAGCATTTCCTTGCCCATGATCTTCACGGCTTCATCCAGCTTCCAGACAGAGCCATTATTGAAGTAGGGGTAGGTGAGGGCCACGTTGCGCAGGGTCTGGGTACGGAAGGCGTGCTTGTCGCTCTCCTTCTTGGTCACCGTGTAGCGGCCTTCGTCCGTGGAGCCCGGCACCTTGATGGCGTAGAAGTTACCGTCGCTGAAGTTGGGGCCGTTATGGCAGCCGACGCAGCCCTTTTCGACAAAGGTCTTCATGCCCTTCTTTTGCTGGCTGCTGATGGCTGCTTCGTCGCCGGCCAGATAGCGATCAAAGGGAGAGTGGGGGGTGATCAGGGTGCGCTCGAAGGCGGCGATGGCCTTGGCCAGGTTTTCCGGGGTTACCGGCTCCTTGCCGCCGAAGACATCGGTAAAGCGCTTCTGATACTCGGGGAAGCCCTTGAGGATGGCGATGGCCTTGTCCAGGGTGATGTTGTGCTCGATATTGGCCTGTAGAGGACCCAGGGCCTGGGCTTCCAGGGTGGGCGCGCGGCCGTCCCAGAACTGGGATGTGAGGAAGGCAGCGTTCAGGGTAGTGGGAGAGTTGCGCGGGCCGCGGGCAGCACCGTGGCCAATGGCGCGGGGAATACGGTCGGTATAGCCCAGGGCCGGGTTGTGGCAGGTGGCGCAGGCAATGGTGCCGTCGCCGGAGAGGCGGGCATCGAAGTAGAGCATCTTGCCCAGTTCCACCTTGGCTTCGGTCTGGGGGTTGTCCGCCGGGATGGGGGCGATGGCGGGCAGGGGCTTGTAGTATTCCTTGAACTTGGCGTAAGGATCGGCAGCCTGGGCCAGGCCGGCCCCCAGCAGACCAGCCAGCAACAACGGAACGGCGAGTTTCTTCTTCATGACATCTCCCTTTTTGCAGTGGTAATAAACCTTGTTTTCAGTAGGGGATTGTCTCGTCTTGATGAGGTACAATATTGATGTAAATCAATGAGTTATAATAGAAATTCCCTATTTGGCCAATAGCCAGAGCCTATAGTCCGGCAGCTGACGGACGTCGAAATAGCCAACGCCGCCTAGGGAAATCAGGGAGAAGCACCGTGACATTGACCGAATTGCGCTACATCGTGGCCTTGGCCCAGGAAGGGCGATTTTCCCGGGCGGCGGAACGATGTTCCGTCAGCCAGCCGACCTTGAGCGTGGCCATTCAGCGCCTGGAAGAGGAGTTGGGGGTCCTGCTTTTCGAGCGGGGCAAGAACCAGGTTAGCCTGACCGACGTGGGCGAGCAGGTGGTGAACCAGGCAGCCCGGGCCCTGGAGGAGGCGGATCGCATCCGCCAGATTGCCCACCGGGGCCGCAACCAGCTGGAAGGCGGCTTCAAGCTGGGAGTCATCCACACCATCGGCCCGTATTTGTTGCCGGAGCTGATCGTTTCCCTGAAGGGCATCGCCCCCGACATGCCCCTGGCCATCGAGGAAACCATGACCGCCACCCTGGCGGAGATGCTGCGCCACGGCGAGGTGGATGCGGCCATCCTGGCCCTGCCTTTCGACCAGACCGGTGTGGTGACGCGGCCCCTCTACGACGAGCCCTTCAAGGTGGTGGTGCCCAAGGGGCATCCCTGGGAAAACAAGGAGGAAATCGGCTCCGACGAGGTGGCGGCCGAGGATGTGCTGCTGCTCAAGGCCGGTAACTGCTTCCGTGATCAGGTGATGGATGCCTGTCCCCAGATCAGCGGGGCCGACACCGAGGTGCGCCAGGGGCATTCCATCGAGACCATCCGCTGCATGGTGGCCTCCGGTTTCGGCCTGTCGGTGCTGCCGGCCGGCGCGCTATGCAAGCCCTATTCGACGGACTTGCTGCGGGAAGTGCGTTTCAAGCCGCCGGTACCTTCCCGGCGTATTGCCCTGGCCTGGCGGGTGGGCTTTACCCGGCCGAAGGCTATCGAAGCCCTGTGTCGGGCCGTTGCCGGTATCGACAACCCGAGTTACCAGCACGTCCACTGAATTTTGGGGATGTTGTTTTCAACAGCGGTGCAGGCGCAGGGTGCGGAACCAGCCGCCGGCCAAGGCCGGGCGATCCTCTTCCAGCACCAGGCGGGGCATTGCCCGATGCAAGGTTTCGAACTCTACGTCGAGGCGGCTGGCCAGTTTGCCGGCCAAGGGGGTCAGCAGACGGCGCAGTGGCGCCCGCTGGCCGGGGCGCAGGAACTTGTCGAAAATCAGCAGGGTGCCGCCGGGACGCAGCACCCGGGCGGCTTCTGCCAGGCAGCACAGAGGTTGGGGTACGACTGCGAGGATGAGGTGAGCGACCACAGCATCAAAGCTGCCATCGGCAAAGGGCAGGGACTGGGCATCGCCCAGCACCGGGTGAAAATCCAGATGGCCGGCTTTGGCGCAGGCCCGGGCGAGCATGGCTGGCGTCAGGTCCACGCCGGTGTATTGCCGGTTCTCGGGGAGATGGGGCAGGTCCAGGCCGGTGCCAACGCCCAACAAAAGCACCTGCTGTGCCGTGGTTGGCAGGGCTTGCAGACTACGCTTACGTGCCTCGCGGGTGGCCGCCGCCAGGAGGGCATCGTAGATGGGGGCGGCCAGGGTATAGCTCTGCCGGAGGCCCATGCCGGTATTAGTGCAGTACCCGGGGAATGGCCAGGGTGAATTCCGGAATGTCGGCTTCGAACTGGGTGCCGTCTTCCGCCGTCATCTGGTAGCTGCCCCGCATGGTGCCCACTGGGGTGTTGAGGGAGGCGCCGCTGGTGTATTCAAAGCTCTCCCCCGGCTGGAGCAGGGGCTGGTGGCCCACCACGCCGAGGCCCCGCACTTCCTGCACTTCCTCGTTGGCGTCGGTGATGATCCAGTGCCGGGAAATCAGCTGGGCAGCGATGCTGCCGGTGTTCCTGATGGTGATGGTGTAGGCGAAGACATAGCGCCCGGCCTCGGGATCGGATTGATCCTCCAGATACTGGGGGGCGGTGGTCACGGCGATTTCGTATTTTTTGCTCTCGGCCATGGGAGTTTCCGTTGGGGGAAAGTGTCATTCCACAACACTACGCAGGCTCTGACAAGCCGGAGTCATCCCGGGTTCACGGTAAAATCCGGCCCTCGCCACTTTCCACCGCAGGCCGCCCCATGAATCTCATTGCCCCCAGTATCCTTTCCGCCGATTTTGCCAAGCTGGGGGAGGAGGTCCGTTCCGTCATCGCTGCCGGCGCTGACTGGATCCACTTCGACGTGATGGACAACCATTACGTCCCCAACCTCACCATCGGTCCCCTGGTCTGCGAGGCCATCCGCCCCCACACCGAGGCGCCCATTGACGTTCACCTGATGGTTAAGCCGGTGGATCGCATCATTCCCGACTTTGCCAAGGCCGGTGCCAATATCATCACCTTCCACCCGGAAGCCTCCGAGCACGTGGACCGCAGTCTTGGCCTGATCCATGACTGCGGCTGCCAGGCCGGCCTGGTCTTCAATCCGGCGACGCCCCTCCACTACATGGACTACGTCATGGATAAGTTGGACGTGGTGCTGATCATGAGCGTGAACCCGGGCTTCGGCGGCCAGAAGTTCATCCCCGGGACCCTCAACAAGCTGCGGGAAGCCCGGGCCAAAATTGATGCCTATACCGCCCGTACCGGTCGCCAGATCCGCCTGGAAATTGATGGCGGGGTGAAGGTGGATAATATCGCCGAGGTCGCCCGGGCCGGTGCCGATACCTTCGTTGCCGGTTCTGCCGTTTATGGTGCCGGGAAGGACAGCGACCCCCATCGCTACGACTCGGTGATTGCCGCCCTGCGCAGCGAACTGGCCAAGGCCTGATTCGCCGATGCGCCTGCGTGCGGCCACCTTCGACCTGGACGGTACCCTGGTCGATTCCATCCCCGACTTGGCGGCCGCCTGCCACGCCATGCTGGCCGAGCTGGGCCAGCCACCCCGCACGGACGGCGACATCCACCGTTTCGTCGGCAAGGGCATGGCGGTGCTGGTGGAGCGCTGCCTGACCTGGGATGTAGTGCCCGAGGCAACGCTGCTGGAGGCCGGCATTGCCGCCTTCCGCAAGCACTATGCGGAGATCAACGGTCGGGCCAGCACGGTCTATCCCGGCGTGGTGGCGGGGCTGGAAGCCTTCCGTGCCTTAGATCTGCCCCTGGGCGTAGTGACCAACAAGCCGGCGGCCTTTACCGGCCCCCTGCTGGAACGCATGGGCCTGGCCGGCTATTTCGACGTGGTCGTCTCCGGCGACACCCTTGCTTTCAAGAAGCCGCGGCCCGAGCCCCTGTTGCATGCCTGTGCCCGGCTGGGCGTGGCGCCGGACCTTAATCTGCATGTGGGTGACTCCCACAACGACATCGAGTCGGCCCGGGCCGCCAGCTGCCCGGTGATCTGCGTGCCCTATGGTTACAACGAGGGGCGGCCCGTAGACAGCGCCGATTGCGATGCGCTAGTATCGGACCTCGTCGCAGCGGCCCGTTGGGCGGCCGGCGCTTAATCGATACCGACTCCGAATCGACACTTCACCGTGACCCGCAAGTTCAATGCTTTCCTGATGGGTAACCGCGCCGCCTGGGGCTGGCGTGGCCGCGTCTGCGTTGACTGGCGCTCCCCGCGCCAACGCTGATAATTACCCGCCCGGGCCCGGGCGGCGGGTTGAAACCCAAACACCCCGGGCAAGCATTGAAATACAACCTGTCGTACTTGCGAGGTCCCCATGACCGAAACCGAATTCAACGCGCTTGCCGCGCAGGGGTACAACCGTATCCCCGTGACCCTCGAGACCTTTGCCGATCTCGACACGCCCCTTTCCATCTACCTGAAGCTGGCCAACGGCCCCTACACCTACCTGCTGGAGTCCGTGCAGGGCGGTGAGCGCTTCGGCCGCTATTCCATCATCGGGCTTTCCAGCCCCACCCGCATCGCCGTCTATGGCCACCAGGTCATGGTGCTGACCGGACAGCGCATCGCCGAGCGTGAAAACGACACCAATCCCCTGGAGTTCATCGAGAGCTTCCAGCAGCGCTTCCGCGTCGCTCCCTACGCCGGCCTGCCCCGCTTCTGCGGCGGCCTGGTGGGCTGCTTCGGCTACGACACGGTGCGCTATGTGGAAACCCGCCTGACCAAGGCGGCCAAGCACGATGAGCTGGGTACGCCGGACATTCTGCTGCTGCTCTCGGAGGAGATCGCAGTGGTGGATAACCTCTCCGGCAAGCTGAGCCTGGTGGTTTATGCCGAGCCTGGCTTCCCCGGGGCCTTTCAGAAAGCCAAGGCCCGGCTGAAGGAACTGCTGGCGCAACTGCGCACCCCGGCGCCCATTCCCGAGGAAAAGCCGGCAGCTTCCCAGCCGGCCGTTTCCATCTTCGGCGAGGCGCCCTTCAAGCAGGCGGTGGCCAAGGCCAAGGGCTACATCACCGAAGGCGACATCATGCAGGTGGTGCTGTCCCAGCGCATGACCAAGCCCTTCACTGCCAGCCCGTTGTCCCTATACCGGGCCCTGCGTACCCTTAACCCTTCCCCCTACATGTTTTACTTCGATTTCGAGGACTTCCATGTGGTGGGTGCTTCCCCCGAAATCCTCACCCGTCTGGAAGGCGATACCGTGACGGTGCGGCCCATCGCCGGCACCCGCAAGCGGGGAGCGACGCCGGAGGAGGATGCGGCCCTGGCTGAGGATCTGCTGGCGGACCAGAAGGAAATCGCCGAACACGTACAGCTGCTGGACCTGGGCCGCAACGACGTCGGCCGGGTGGCTCAGACCGGCTCGGTGAAGCTCACCGAGCGCATGAGCATCGAGCGTTACTCCCACGTGATGCACATCGTTTCCAACGTGGAAGGCAAGCTCAAGCCGGGCCTCTCCGCCCTGGATGTGCTGAAGGCGGCCTTTCCCGCCGGGACCCTGTCCGGTGCCCCCAAGGTGCGGGCCATGGAAATCATCGACGAACTGGAACCGGTGAAGCGCGGCATCTACGGCGGCGCCATCGGCTACCTGGGCTTCAACGGCGATATGGACCTGGCCATTGCCATCCGCACCGCGGTGATCAAGGATGGCCAGTTGCACGTGCAGGCCGGGGCCGGCATCGTCGCCGATTCGGACCCCAGCTCCGAATGGCAGGAAACCCAGAACAAGGCCCGGGCCGTGCTGCGGGCTGCGGAAATGGCCGAGAACGGCCTCGATACCCGTTTCGAGTGAGGGCGCTGCCATGCTGCTGATGATCGATAACTACGACAGCTTCACCTACAACATCGTCCAGTACTTCGGCGAGCTGGGCCAGGATGTGCGCGTCTATCGCAACGACGCCATCACCCTGGGCGAGATCGCCCGTCTCAACCCGGACTATCTGGTGATTTCCCCGGGGCCCTGTGCGCCCCAGCAGGCGGGGGTTTCCCTGGCGGCCATCCGCGAATTCGCCGGCAAGATTCCCCTGCTGGGCGTGTGCCTGGGCCATCAGTCCATCGGCGAGGCCTTCGGCGGGCGCATCGTGCATGCCAAGAAGCTGATGCACGGCAAGACTTCGCCCGTGCATCACAATGATCAGGGCGTTTTCAAGGGCTTGCCCAATCCGGTGACCTGCACCCGTTACCACTCCTTGGCCATCGAGCGGGAAAGCCTGCCGGACTGCCTGGAGATCACTGCCTGGACCGACGACGGTGAAATCATGGGGGTGCGGCACAAGACCCTGGCGGTGGAAGGGGTCCAGTTCCACCCCGAGTCCATCCTCACCGAACACGGCCACGACATGCTGCAGAATTTCCTCAAGGAGCACGCCAAATGAGCCCGCAAGAAGCCTTGACCCGCTGTATCGAGCACCGGGAAATCTTCCACGACGAAATGCTGGCGCTGATGCGCCAGATCATGTCCGGCGAAATGAGTCCGGTGATGATCGCCGCCATCACCACGGCCCTGCGGGTAAAGAAGGAAACCATCGGCGAGATCGCCGCTGCTGCCCAGGTGATGCGCGAGTTCGCCACCAAGGTGCCGGTGCAGGATCCCGCTGCCGTGGTGGATATCGTCGGTACCGGCGGTGATGGTGCCCACACCTTCAACGTCTCCACCACCTCCATGTTCGTCTGTGCCGCCGCCGGGGCCAAGGTCGCCAAACACGGCGGCCGCTCCGTTTCCTCCAAGAGCGGCTCGGCGGACGTGCTGGAAGCCCTGGGCGTAAACCTCAATTTGCCGCCCGAGCGCATTGCCGAGTGCATCGAGACCGTGGGCATCGGTTTCATGTTCGCCCCCAACCACCACGGCGCCATGAAACACGCCGCCCCGGTGCGTCGGGAGCTGGGGGTGCGCACCATTTTTAATATCCTTGGCCCCCTGACCAACCCGGCCGGCGCGGCGCGCCAGGTGCTGGGAGTGTTCCATGCCGATCTGGTAGGCATCCTCATCCGCGTGCTGCAACGCCTGGGCTCCCAGCGGGCTTTCACTGTATTCGGGGTGGATGGTCTGGATGAAATCTCCAACTCCGGTCGCACGCTCATTGGCGAGCTGAAGGACGGGCGCATCCTGGAATACGAAATTCATCCGGAAGACTTCAACCTGCCGGTGCACGATCCCCGGGTGATCCGGGTGGGCAATGTGGAAGAATCCAAGGCCATGGTGCTGGCTGCCCTGGAAGGCAAGAACGGCCCGGCCCGGGATATCGTTGCCCTGAATGCCGGTGCCAGCCTCTATGTGGCTGGCTTGGCCGAGACCATGGCTGAAGGGGTGGAGAAGGCTCTGGATGTGATCGCCTGTGGCGCAGCCCGGGCCAAGTTGGACGAATTCGTGCGTTTCACCGGAGCCGGTGCATGAGCGACATCCTCAAGAAGATTCTCGCTACCAAGCAGGACGAGGTGGCGGCCGCGCAGGCCAGTAAATCCCTGGCCGAGATCCGTGCCGAGGCCGAGGCCCGGGTCAAGATGGACCCCGCCCGGGATTTCGTCGGTGCCATCCGCGCCAAGCTGGCTGCCGGTCACGCTGCCGTTATTGCGGAAGTCAAAAAGGCCAGCCCCTCCAAGGGGGTGATCCGGGAGGACTTCGATCCGGCCGCCATCGCAGCTGATTACGCGGCCCATGGTGCCGCCTGTCTTTCCGTGCTGACGGATCGTCAGTACTTCCAGGGCGCTCCGGAATATCTGCAGGCGGCCCGGGCCGCCTGTGCGTTGCCCGCCCTGCGCAAAGACTTCCTCGTCGATCCTTATCAGGTCTATGAAGCTCGGGCCATGGGGGCAGATGCCATCCTGCTCATCGTCTCCGCCCTGAGCCTGGCCCAGATGCAGGAAATGGAAGCCCTGGCCATGGAGCTGGGCATGGCCGTACTGGTGGAGTCTCATGATGGCGACGAGCTGGAACTGGCATTGCAGTTGCGGACGCCCCTGATGGGCATCAACAACCGCAATCTGCGGACCTTTGAGGTTTCCCTGCAAACCACCCTTGGGTTGTTGCCCCGCATTGGTGCCGAGCGTTTGGTGGTGACCGAGAGCGGTATTCTTGCGCCCGCAGATGTGGCGCTGATGCGTGAACACAACGTCGCCAGCTTTCTCGTCGGGGAGGCTTTCATGCGGGCGCCCCAGCCGGGCGCTGCGCTGGCCGAGCTGTTCGGCTGATTTCACCCGACATCGCCTGACGGGCGAAGATGGCAATCAACACGGCGATAAACGCCGCCTCCGGGCGGCGTTTATCGCTTAAGGCATAGGGATTCCTGGCTTATGCTGTTGTTGTGTTGTAAAAACACAACAGGTGCTCAAAAAGAGGTGCCGGGAAAGCCCATGGCGATTGCTCCCCTGCCGTCCCTTTGCCAGAATCCGTCCAACCCCTCAAATCAGAGGTGGTATTCAAGGGGCACGGAAACAACGCTGCCTTTCCTAATTGCAAGAGGAGAAAACCTGATGCAAAAGAAACTGATCGCTCTGGCCGTCGCTGGCCTGGCTTCCACCGCTGCTTTCGCTCAATCCAACGTCACCATCTACGGTGTTGCTGACGCCACCTTCGACGTCGTCAAGACCTCCAGCGCCGCCGGCAACGCCGACCTGGGCTCCATGACCCGTGTTTCCACCAACTCTTCCTACATCGGCTTCAAGGGCCTGGAAGATCTGGGCAACGGCCTGAAGGCTGTGTTCCAGTTCGAATCCTCCGTCGCTTTCGACACCGGTGCTGGCCTGAACACCGCTCGTGATTCCTACGCTGGTATCGCTGGTGGCTTCGGTACCGTTGCTGCTGGTCGCCTGACCGGCCCGACCCGTGCTCTGGGTGCTTCCCTGGACGTGTTTGCTGGCTCCACCGGCATTGGCGCCAACAGCGGCATCATCGGCAAGCTGGGTAACATGGTTCCCGTGATCAGCGCTCCCGCTGCTCGTGGCGCCACCATCGAAAACTCCGTTTTCGACACCCGCTTCAGCAACACCATCGCCTACATCTCCCCGAACCTGAGCGGCTTCACCCTGACCGGTGCTTACGTTTCTGGCGAAAACAAGACCCTGGACAACGCTGTTGTCAAGGCTAACCTGAAGGGTTACGACGTTGGTGCTGTGTACAACAACGGCCCGATCATGGCTGGTCTGACCTACAACCACGTTGCTCTGGGCGACCTGAACGACACCAAGGCCAAGGACCTGCGTCTGGGCGGTTCCTACAACTTCGGCGTGGCTTCCCTGCGCGTTATGTACGACCGCGTGAAGGCTGACGACAACGTCGGTACCGACATCAAGCAAAACGTCTGGGGTATCGGTGGTACCTACAACGTCACCACCAACGGCAAGCTGGTTGCTCAGTACTACAAGGCTGGCGACGTGAAGGTTGCTGGTGCTACCGCCAACGAAACCGGTGCCAAGCTGTTCGCCGTCGGTTACGAGCACAGCCTGTCCAAGCGCACCCTGCTGAAGGCTACCTACTCCCGTCTGGCTAACAACGACTTCGCCAACTACGGCTTCGGCGTGAGCCCCATCGGCGGTACCGCTGCTGGCGCCACCAACTCCGGCGTGCAAGTTGGTCTGCGTCACTCCTTCTAATCTCTCCTCACCGAGAGTTTGAAGTTGAAAGCGGGCACCTTCGGGTGCCCGTTTTTTATTGCAAGAATCTAAGCGTATTCATGGCAAACAAAAAGGCCGGTGCGAAACTCGCACCGGCCTTTTTGTTGAGCGAACAGTCGTCAGCGGCCTGTGGGGACTTCCGGCAGGACGATGTTGACTTCCAGTACCTCGAAGTTGTTTTTCTTTTCCAGGGAAACCTTGATGTCGTCCTGATTCACCTTGACGTACTTGGAGATGACGGCAATCAACTCCTGCTGCAATTGCGGCAGAAAGTCAGGGGAGCTTTGCTCGCCACTGCGTTCGCGGGCAATGATGAGCTGCAGGCGTTCCTTGGCGACCGAGGCGGTCTTGGGCTTCTGGCCGAAGAGAAGGTCGAGCAGGGACATGTCACTTGCCTCCGAACAGACGCTTCAGCAGGCCGGGCTTTTCGTAATCCACGAAGCGCAGGGGGACTTCCTCGCCGAGGAAGCGGGCCACCATGTCTTGATAGGCATCGGCAACATCGCTGCCGTTCATGTGGATGGCCGGGGTGCCCTGGTTGGAGGCTTGCAGCACCACTTCGGATTCGGGAATGACGCCTAGCAGGGGAATGCGCAGCAGTTCATGCACATCCTTGAAGGAGAGCATTTCCCCATCGTCTACCCGTTTCGGGGAGTAGCGGGTTACCAGCAGATGTTCCTTGACCGCCTCGCTGCCCTCCTTGGCACGGCGGGACTTGGACTGGACGATGCCCAGGATGCGGTCCGAGTCGCGTACGGAGGAAACTTCCGGATTGGAAACGACAATGGCCTCGTCGGCGAAGGTCAGGGCCATGACGGCACCCCGCTCGATGCCGGCAGGGGAGTCGCAGACCACGTAGTCAAAGCCCATGTGCTCCAGTTCCTTGAGCACCTTTTCCACACCTTCCTCGGTCAGGGCGTCCTTGTCCCGGGTCTGGGAGGCGGGCAGCACGAAGAGGTTCTCGGCGTGCTTGTCCTTGATCAGGGCCTGGGTCAGGTTGGCTTCGCCATTGATGACGTTTACCAGGTCATAGACCACCCGGCGTTCGCAGCCCATGATCAGGTCCAGGTTGCGCAGGCCGACGTCAAAGTCGATGACCGCAGTCTTGAAACCACGCAGGGCGAGGCCGGAGGCGAAGGCAGCGCTGGTGGTGGTCTTGCCTACCCCACCCTTGCCGGAAGTGACGACGATGATTCTCATGGGACCTCGGGAATGTGAAAGGTTGATGATTCGGAGGATGTCAGCAGGTCTTGAGGGGAGTTAGGACGAGCTTTTCCCCCTCCAGATGGATTTGTACCGGCTTGCTGGTGAGGGCCTTTTCCGCGCCGGGCTCGAAGGTGCGATACACCCCGGCAATGGAAGTCAGTTCCGCCTCGAAGCAGGTGGTAAAGATGCGGGCATTGACGTCGCCCCGGGCGCCGGCCAGGGCGCGGCCCCGCAAGGGGGCATAGACGTGGATGTGGCCATCGGCAATGACCTCGGCCCCCGGGCTGACCATGGCCAGTACCACCAGATCACCGCCTCGGGCATAGACCTGCTGGCCGGAGCGCAAGGGCTTGTCCAGGACCAGGGTGGCGGCGGGGAGCGGGGCTGCCGGCACGGGGGCAGCGACCGGCGCAATATCCAGTTCGCTTTGGCTCGGCACGGCGGCAACCGGTGCTGCGGGTACGGATTCGGCGGCAGGGGCTTCAGGTTCGCTGCGCCGTGCGCCGTGGCGGACAGCCGTTTCGGCTTCCTCGACGATGACCAGGCCGGCCACCCGGGCCGCTGCGGCCTGATCGGCGCTGCTGTTGCGGATGCCGATCGGGGCTAGCCGGTAGCGGCGCAGCAGGGGCAGCAGTTCCGACCAGTCCAGGGATACGTCGCCAGGAAGCTCGCCCAGATCGATGATGGTGGGTTCGAAACTGAAAAAATCGGATTCGGGGCCGTACTGGTCGGAAAGGCTGTCGGCCAGGGAGGGCAGGTCTGCCGAGCGGAGCGTAGCCTGCAATACCGTCATGGCCAGGGTGGTGCCCTTGATTTCGAGCAGGGCAAGGGACTTGGGGGCTGACTTCATGGGGGCCCGGGGGCTTGGATGTGGAAACCGCAAGTTTACCAGACAGTTGGCGGGTTTCCGCCACCGTCTGCATCCTTGTCAAGGACGCCGGCATGAATCGGTGGGGGAGTGGGGGTAAGGTTGGGAAAACGGCAATGTTGCGTTGCAAAAAACGGTATACACTGGCGGTCCTCCGGATGCCCTTACGGGCCTCCGTGGCGAGGAGCGCCTTATTTTTGGGTTCTCCCCGCCGGCATTCCCGAAGCCGCAGGCGTGCACCGAAAATATCGGCAGACGTTGAAAAAGCGGCGGGAGTGCATCGAAGCGCTGTCAGTCATCTCTTTCGGGAGTTCGCATGCACGATTCCGTTCAGACCACCAAGTCGCGCCTGGCCGCACTGGCCCTGGCCGCACTGGGCGTGGTTTATGGCGACATCGGGACCAGCCCGCTGTACGCCATGAAAGAAGTTTTTGCCGGAAACCACCCTATCCCCCTGACCGAGGCCAATGTGCTCGGCAGCCTCTCCCTCTTTTTCTGGGCCCTCATCATTGTGGTGTCCCTGAAATATGTGGCGTTCATCATGCGGGCTGACAATCGGGGCGAGGGGGGCATCATGGCCCTCATCGCCCTTGCCCTGCACGAGTCCCAGGGCAAGGCCAGGCGGCAGAAAATCATCATGGTCATCGGCATTCTCGGTGCCGCCATGTTCTACGGTGACGGCATGGTGACCCCTGCCATTTCCGTGCTTTCCGCCGTGGAAGGCCTGGAGATCGTAACCCCGAGCTTCAAGCCCTACATCATTCCCATCACCCTCTTTGTGCTGTTCGGCCTGTTTTTCATCCAGCGCCGGGGTACTGCCACGGTGGGGGTGCTGTTTGGTCCGGTGATGTTGGCCTGGTTTTCCACCCTGGCCCTGCTGGGCTTGTGGAACATCATGGCCAATCCCCACGTGCTGCTGGCGGCCAATCCCCTGTACGGCATCGAGTTCCTCTTTGCCAACAAGGCCATGGCCCTGGTGGCCATGGGCAACGTAGTGCTGGCGGTGACCGGCGCCGAGGCCCTCTATGCAGATATGGGGCATTTTGGCCGTAAGCCCATCCAGCTGGCCTGGTTCAGCTTCGTGCTGCCGGCCCTGGTGCTCAACTACTTCGGCCAGGGCGCCCTGATCTTGGACGACCCCGCCGCCGCCGCCAATCCCTTCTTCAACTCCGCCCCCGACTGGGCGGTCATGCCTCTGGTAGCCCTCGCGACCGTGGCCACCGTGATCGCCTGTCAGGCCGTCATTTCCGGCGCTTTCTCGGTGACCCGCCAAGCCATGCAACTCGGTTTCGTGCCGCGCATGGAAGTGCAGCACACTTCCGAGAAGGAGCAAGGCCAGATTTACCTGCCCGGTGTGAACTGGGGTCTTTTTGGTGCCGTAGCCGTGCTGGTGCTGGGCTTCAAGTCTTCCAACAACCTGGCGGCGGCCTACGGCATTGCCGTGACCGGCGACATGGTCATTACTTCCCTGCTGGCCACCGTGGTGGCAGCCAAAGTCTGGGGGTGGGGCTGGAGCCGCGCTGTGCTGCTGTTTGCCGGCTTCCTGGTGGTGGAATTGACTTTCCTGGCCGCCAACATCCTGAAGATTCCGGATGGCGGCTGGTTCCCCCTGGTGGTCGGCGTCTTCGTTTTCGTCCTCATGACCACCTGGAAGCGGGGCCGTCAGTTGCTGGCCGACCGCCTCAAGGGCGAAGCGCTGCAACTGCTGCCCTTTATCGACAGTATTGCCGTGGCGCCGCCTTCCCGGGTGCCGGGGACGGCCGTTTTCCTCAACGCTGACCCCAATGGCGTGCCCCATGCCCTGCTGCACAACCTGATGCACAACAAGGTGCTGCACGAGCGGGTGATCATGGTGTCGGTGCAGATTTTCGACGTGCCCTACGTGCCGGAGATTGACCGGGTGGAAGTGCATAAGCTTAAGGAGAACTTCTGGCGGGTCATCGTCCAGTATGGCTTCAAGGATGAACCGGACATTCCCCAGGCCCTCTCCCTCTGTGCCGACTCCGGCCTGACCTTCGAGATGCTGGAGACCTCCTTCTTCCTCGGCCGGGAGACCCTGATCCCCCGTCTTGGCTCGGAAATGGCCTTTTGGCGCGAGAAGCTCTTCATTGCCCTGTTCCGCAACGCCGGTAGTGCCACCAGCTTCTTCAAGATTCCCTCCAACCGGGTGGTGGAGTTGGGGACCCAGGTGGTTCTCTAGCCCTCCGGGGCGGCTGGGTGTTTGGCCCGGCCCCAAAGAAAAAGCCGCCCTCGGGCGGCTTTTTTTATTACCGGAGCCTTGGCTCACGCGTATTCCTGGTCCCCGTGCTTGCCGTTCACCAGCTTGCCGGCGGAGAGGGAGAGCATCAGCAGGGCGATGCGTTCGTGCATGATCAGGGTGTGATCGTTGCCGCTGTCCACCATGTGCTTGCGCAGGGCTTCCCGCACCTTGGGGGCGCCGGTGACGTCGATGACGATATCCACGTTGCTTTCCTGGCTCAGCAGTTCCATGAAGTTGTCGGTGACCTTGACGCCATGCTCCCGGGCCAGGGCGATGCCGGGCATGGAGAGGTCCAGGTCGGCGACGCCGAGGACGGTGACGAAGGGGGCGGTCAGCAGCTGCTTGAGCAGGGGGGTGCCGGTTTCGCCGGCGCCGACGACGGCAATGCGGAAGCCTTGCATGGTGTTGAAACTCCAGGTTCGAAAAACCGCCAGTCTGCCCGTGGATATAGTTTTACCGCTTGACTTACATCAATGCCGGCGGCCCTGTGCTGCCTGTGCCTCCGGCGAGTGACGTAAGTCCATCGCCCGGGGCAACCTTGGTGTAGCCTATCCAGAAGGCTTCGCAGCGCTGGCTGCCCTGTCATCAGGAGGAGGGGCCATGGCACATCCCGGCAAAGCAATGGCACGGCGGCAGCGGGGCCGCCTGTACCCGTTGCACATCCACATCGCTTACCTGTTCACCCTGCTGATCTTCGTCGCCTGTTCAGTCATCGGCTGGTTCAACTACCACCAGTCCCGACGCATCGTCCTCTCGGCCGCAGAGAATGTTTTCGAGCGCACCGCCCGGCAGACCGGCGATGACCTGGCGCGCCTTTACGGGCCCCTTGAAACCCTGGTGGAACTGCTCGTCCATCACCCCCTGACGACTGCCCCTGATCTCGACTCTCGCCTGCGATCCCTGCCCATGCTGCGTGAGAGCCTGGTCAAGAATCCCCGTCTCTCCGCCGCTTACGTGGGCTATCCCAATGGCGACTTCTTTCTCGTGCGCTCTCTCGACAATGCCGCTGTCGCCCTGGCCGTAGGCAGCCCCGAGGGGGCCCGCTTCCTGGTCCAGAGCATGGAGCGGCAGGGCCTCCACGGCGAGATGCGTCGCCCCACCTTTATCTTCTACGACGAATGGCTGCAGGAGCTGGCCCGCAGCCATCCTGCCGACTACACCTTCGATCCCCGCGGGCGGCCGTGGTTTCAGCGAGCTGCCGATGCTACCGAGCTAGTCCGCACCGATCCCTATGTCTTTTTCACCACCCGGGAAGTCGGCAAAACCTTCGCCCGCCAGGCGGCCGGTGGCGCGGTGGTGGCTGCCGACCTGACTCTGGCGGAGATTTCCGAATCCCTCGCCGATGCCGGCATCACGCCAGGCACTCAACTGGTGCTGGTGGATGGCCAGGGCCGTGTACTGGCGGACAAGGACGCTGCCCGCCTGTCGGCGGCCTCCGCCAGAAGCGGTGGCCGGCCCCCCCAACTGGCGGATCTGGGCTCCCCCGTGCTAGCCCGACTGGCGTCCCGGGAGGTATTGCCGCTGATCCAGGTGGATGGTCGCTACTGGCATAGTCGCGCCCTGCCGGTCGCCGCAGCGGGGGAAGCGCCAAACTACCTGCTGGTGGCGGCGCCGGAAGATGAATTGCTGGAAGAGGCAGTGCGCATCCGCAACTACACCCTGTGGGTCACCCTGGGCCTCATTGCCCTGGCCATCCCCGGCACCTGGTGGCTGGCCCGGCGGATTTCCAGCGAGTTGAAGGATCTGATCCGCGAGGCGGCGGAGATTCGCCGCTTCCGCTTCGACGGGGCGCCGGCCAAGGGCTCCTCCATCTGGGAAATCAATGAGCTATCCCGCTCCATGAACCAGATGAAGGGCACCATCCGCAAATTCCTCGATATTTCCGCCACCCTGGCATCGGAGCGCAATTTCGACCGGCTGCTGGCCCGGGTGCTGCAGGAAACCCTGGCCAGCGCCGAGGCCTGCGGCGGCATCGTCTACCTGATGCCCGACAATGGCCGGGGGTTGCTGCCGGCCTCCCTGCTCTGGCATGAAGCCGCGACAGAGGCAGCCGAGAACGGCGGGGAGGATGAGGCTGGAGAAACCACCACGACGGCTCGGATAGTGGACGCATCCCGCCTGCCGGGCCTGGCCTTCATCGCCTCCCCCCGGGAAACCCATCCCCTCCTGCTGGCCGCCCAGGAGGCTCGCACCCAGGTGCTGGAAGTGCCGCCCCAGCGGCCCGCCGGCATGGAGTTCCTGGATAGTGAAGGCAGCGCCCTGGTGGGCCAGCCGGTGCTGCTGGTCGCCCTGCCCCTGAAGAACCGGGCCCAGGAGGTGATCGGGGTGCTGGCCCTGTTCCTTCCCGGCAGTGCCGAAGCGCCGGCGCCGGAGCGCATTTCCTTTATCGAGGCCCTGTCCGGAGCTTCCGCCGTGGCCATCGAGAACCAACGCCTGATCCAGTCCCAGAAGGCCCTGCTGGAAGGGCTGATCCGCCTGATGGCCGGCGCCATCGATGCCAAGAGCCCCTATACCGGCGGCCACTGCCAACGGGTGCCGGAGCTGACCAAGATGCTGGCGCGGGCCGCCTGCGAGGCCGATAGCGGCCCCTACGCCGGCTTCTCCATGGACGAGGAGGCCTGGGAGGCCCTGCACATCGCTGGCTGGCTCCACGACTGCGGCAAGGTGACGACGCCGGAATACGTGGTGGATAAGGCCACCAAGCTGGAAACCCTGTACGACCGTATCCATGAAGTGCGGATGCGCTTCGAGGTGCTGAAGCGGGATGCGGAGATCGACTTCTGGCAGCAGGTCGCCGCAGGCGGCGATGCCGCCACCCTGCGACAGGCCCTGGAGGCCCAGTGGGCGGTGCTGGACGAAGAGTTCGCCTTCGTCGCCGCCTGCAACGAAGGCAGCGAGTTCATGGCGCCGGAAAAGCAGGCCCGCCTCCAGGCCATCGCCTGCCGCACCTGGCGGCGCACCCTGGATGACCGGCTGGGCATCTCCTGGGAGGAGGGGCAGCGCAAGGCACACCAGCCTCCGGCTACCCTGCCGGTCACGGAGGCGTTGCTGGCGGACCGGCCCGAGCATCTGCTGGAGCGCGCACCGCGGGATCTGATGCCGGCGGAAAACCCCTGGGGCTTCCACCTCCAGGTACCGGCGTGGAAATTCAACCGGGGGGAGCTGCACAACCTCAGCGTCGGACGCGGCACCCTGTCGGAAGAGGATCGCTACATCATCAACGACCACATCGTTCAGACCATCATCATGCTCGAAGCCCTGCCTTTCCCCCTGCATCTGCGCCAGGTGCCGGAGCTGGCCGGCGGGCATCACGAGCGCATGGATGGGCGGGGCTATCCGCGGGGCCTGAAGGGCTCAGAAATGAGTCCCCAGGCCCGCATGATGGCCATTGCCGACATCTTCGAAGCCCTGACCGCCGTGGATCGGCCCTACAAGAAAGGCAAGACACTCTCCGAGGCGCTCGCCATCATGGCCCGCATGGTGCAGGAGCAGCATATCGACCGGGAGTTGTTCGAACTCTTCCTGCGCACCGGGGTGTATCGCCAGTACGGGGAACGCTACCTGCAGGCCCGCCAGATCGACGAGGTGGATGTAGCGGCCTTGCTGGCCTGAGGCCTGCCGCGACCTGGGATCATCTCCCGGCCCCCGCAGGGTGGCGTTCGGCTTTGGTGTTTTGGGTGGTTGGGCGCCTGTCAGGCGGCTTTTCTCCTTCGTTGCGGCCTATTTCACGGCGCTTGCCAGATCAATGGCATAGGCTGTGCGGCGGTCCACATCACATCTTCTTTCGGAGTCCTTGCCCATGAGCCGTTTCTCCCACCTTGCCGGCCTGCTGGCCGCCTCCCTGATCCTTCCTGCTACCGCCTTTGCCCAGTCCACCCTCAGCGTCGATTGGCGCTGGCAGAAAAGCCACCTCTGCGACAACACTTCGCCTGCCCTGGAGATCGGCGGCATTCCCGAAGGCACCCGTTCACTGGTGGTGTCGATGAACGACGTGGATTTTCAGAATAAGGATCACGGTGGCGGTACGGTGCCCCATGCCGGCGGTGTGACCGCCAGCCTTGGTGAAGGCGCGCTGAAGCGCTATCTGGGCCCCTGCCCGAACAATTTCGGCTCCTTCGGCCACGATTACCGCATCACCGTGCGGGCCCTCGCCGAAGACGGACAGACCGAACTGGGGCGCGGTGTGGCGACCAAGAATTTCTCTGCCCGTAGCGCTCCCTGAGCATCAGCAAGGCCGATTGGTGCTGCGGCACCCGAGTCGGCCCAGTCTGACAACGCCCCGGCAATTCGCGCGGGGCGTTGTCATTTCAGCCGGTGGTGGGCCGGGCTGGCGGCAAGAAGTGGAGCCTTGGGGGCGGGAGAGTCAGCCGATGCGGTGCAAGGGCTGGATGGGGCCGGTTTCCGGTTGCAGGGTGGCGTGACTGATGGCCCAGCGCTCCTGCAGGGTCCGGCGCAGGGCGGCCAGGATGGTTGGCCAGTCTTCCAGCCGGGCAATCTGCAGGTGGGCCGTGAGCATGGTTTCCCCGTCGCCGACGCTCCACACGTGCAGGTCGTAGACACCGAGAACGCCGTCCGTATCGGCCAGGGCGGCCTGTATGTCGGCGCTGGAAAGGTGGCGCGGGGTGGCCTCCATCAGGGCATGCAGGGCCTCCTTGAGCAGGCGCAGGCTGGAGAGGGAGATGAGCAGGGCAATGCCGGCGGCCAGCAGGGGGTCGGCCTGGCGCCAGCCGGTGTAGTAGACGATGGCCCCGGCAGCAATGGCCGCGACGGAACCGAGCATGTCGCCCATGACGTGCAGCAGGGCGGCCCGGGTATTGAGGGAATGGCTGTCGCCCCGGCTGAGTATCCAGGCCACCAGGACATTGACCAGCAGTCCGCCGACGGCGACGGCCATGACGGCCGGGCCGGCGACCGGGGCCGGGGTGTGGAAGCGTTCCACGGCTTCCACCAGGATCGCCACTACCAACGCCAGCATGGCCAGGCTGTTGAGCAGGGCCGCCAGCACTTCCGCCCGGCCGAGGCCGTAGGTGTGGCGATGGCTGGGTGGGCGGCGCGCCACCCAGGCTGCGGCAGCGGCCAGGGCCAGGGCCACGCCGTCATTGACCATGTGCCCAGCATCGCCAATGAGGGCGAGGGAGCCGCTCCAGGCGCCGGCCAGGGCCTCTACCCCGGCAAAGCCCAGGGTCAGTAGCGTCGCCGGCAGCAGGCCACGACCGTTGTTGCCGTGACCATGAGCGTGGATGTGCGCATGGCCATGGCTGCAGGCGTGGGGATGGTCGTGGGCCATGTCAGAGTCTACGGATCTTGGTCAGCAGCGCCGTGGTGGATTTTTCGTGCAGGAAGGGGACGGAATGGACGCTGCCGCCCCAGCTTCGTACTTCGGTGGCGCCGACGATGCGGTCGGGGGCCCAGTCGCCGCCCTTCACCAGCACTTCTGGCCGGGCTTCCAGAATGCGCTGCAGGGGCGTGTCTTCGTCAAACCAGGTCACCAGGTCTACGCAGCCCAGGGCGGCCATTACTGCCAGACGGTCTTCAAGGCGGTTTACCGGTCGGTCATCGCCCTTGCCTAGGCGCTTGACCGAGGCGTCGGTGTTGAGGGCCACAACCAGCGCGGCGCCCAGGGCCCGGGCCTGGGCCAGGTAGGTGACGTGGCCCCGATGCAGAATGTCGAAACAGCCGTTGGTAAACACCAAAGGGCGGGCCAGTCGGACCGCCCTCTCCGCCAGTTGCTCGGGGGGACAGATCTTGGCTTCGAAGGCGGGGGGGGCGTAAGTGGAGGTGGCGTTCATGGCGGGATCTTGGCAATTTATGGCGGTATTGATGCGGGCCCTGGCGGCAATGCACCGCTGGCGCAGCAGGATTGGCGCGGCCCAAGGATAGCATGGGGCGGCAGGCCGCCCGGCGGTGCGGGCAATCCCTTATATGACTACATACGGTTACGTATGTTAGGATGCCTTTCCCCCAAAGGAGACAAGAGGAGAGGCAAATATGCCCCCAGACGCAACCGGCGCTGCCAGCGCCCGGACGGCCCGGGCCGTTACCCTGGCGGTGGTCATCGCCGCCTACATGCTGTCCTTCTTCCACCGCTTCGCCCCGGCCGGCATTGCCCATGACCTGACCCTGGCTTTTCAGACCACGGCCGCTTCCCTGGGTGCCCTGGCAGCCACCTATTTTTACGTTTACACCCTGATGCAGGTGCCAACGGGAATCCTGGTGGACACCCTGGGGCCCCGGCGCATCCTGCTGATTGGTGGGCTGGTGGCTGCGGTGGGCAGCGTGCTGTTCGGCCTGGCCGACAGCCTCAATGGCGCCCTGGTGGGGCGCACCCTGGTGGGGCTGGGGGTCTCGGTGACCTTCATCGCCATGCTCAAGATCATTGCCGTCAGCTTTGACGAGCGGCGCTTCGCCACCCTGGTCGGTGCTTCCATGCTGGTGGGTAACCTGGGTTCGGTGCTGGCCGGCGCCCCGCTTTCCCTGCTGGCTCAGACGGTTTCCTGGCGCAGCATCTTCGTCGGTGCCGGCGTGCTTTCCCTGCTGCTCGGTCTCGCCTGCTGGCGCTTCGTCAAGGACAGCGCCGGCCAGGGCAGTGAGGCACCCCGTTTCGATCGTACCGTGGTGCTGGGCGGCCTGGCCTCGGTGCTGAAGAACCGGGCTACCTGGCCGGCGGTGGTGGTGAATTTTGGTCTGGCCGGCAGCTTCTTTTCCTTCGCCGGCCTGTGGGCCACGCCCTATCTGATGCGGGTGCACGAGCTGACCCGGGCCCAGGCCTCGTCTCATCTTTCCCTCTACTTCGCCGGCTTTGCCCTGGGTTGCTTCTTCATCGGCACCCTGTCGGACCGCCTGGGCAAGCGCAAGCCGGTGATCATCGTCGGCGCGGCCCTTTACTGCCTGCTCTGGCTGTTCTGGCTGACCAACATCCGCTTGCCCCTGGCCGCCTCCTACACCTTGTTCGGTCTCATGGGGCTGAGCACCGCCAGCTTTGCCCTGACCTGGGCCTGTGCCAAGGAAGTGAACCCGCCTCAGCTGTCTGGCATGTCCACCAGCGTGACGAATATGGGCGGCTTCCTGGCCGGTGCCCTGTTGCAGCCCATGGCCGGCTGGGCCATGGATCAGGTGTGGGACGGCGCCCTGGCCAATGGCGTGCGGGTTTACGGCCCCGATACCTTCCGCGTTGGTATGGCCTGCATGGCGGTGGCAGCACTCATCGGCTTCTTTGCCAGCTTCTGGATCAAGGAAAGCGGTTGTCGCAACATCTGGCAGGCGCCCCGGCCGGAGGCATGAAAAAGGGCGCGGTGGTTGCCTCGCCCTGTAGGCTGTCTTGAAGCCCCGCCAGCCTGTGCTGCCGGGGCTTTGTCCTTGGGTACTTACAGCAGGTTCATCTTGCGTGCAGCCTCCCGCAGCTCACCGCGGAAGTCAGGATGGGCGATGCCGATCAGGGCTTCGGCCCGCTGCTTGGCGCTCTTGCCCCGCAGTTGGGCGACGCCATACTCGGTAACCACGTAGTTGATGTCGTTCTTGCTGGTGGTGACGTGGGTGCCCGGGGTGAGGGTGGGGACGATACGGGAGATGGTGTCGTCCTTGGCCGTGGAGGGCACCACGATGAAGGCCTTGCCGTCCTTGGAGCGGTTGGCGGCGCGCACGAAGTCGGCCTGGCCGCCAGTGCCGGAGTAGGGGGAGAAGCCCAGGCTCTCGGAACCGCACTGGCCCAGAAAATCCACCTGCATGGTGGCGTTGATGGCCATCAGCTTGTCGTTCTGTGCGGCGAGGAACGGGTCGTTGGTGAATTCCACCGGATGCATTTCCAGGGCCGGGTTGCGGTGCATGAACTTGTACAGCTTGCCGGAACCCAGGGCGAAGGTGGCCACGGATTTGCCGGGCATGAAGGTCTTCTTGTGGTTAGTGACCGCACCGGCCTCGATCAGGGAGAGGATGCCGTCGCCGATCATTTCGGTGTGGATACCCAGATCGTGCTTGTGCTTCAGCTGCATCACCACGGCATCGGGAATGCCGCCGTAGCCGATCTGCAGGGTGGAGCCGTCATCGATCAGGTCGGCCACGTACTTGCCGATGGCTTCCTGCACCGGGCCGATGGTGGGCAGGCCCACTTCCAGCACCGGGTCGCTGCTTTCGGTAAGGGCGGTGACCTGGGAAACATGCACGTGACAGTTGCCGAAGGCAAAGGGCACGTTGGGGTTCACTTCGAGGACGATGGCCCGGGCCTTCTTCACCGCCGCCATGGTGTAGTCAGGGCCCAGGGAAAGGGCGAAGTAGCCATGTTCATCCATGGGCGAGGCCATGGAGAAGACCACGTCGGCCGGGGTCAGGCCGCGCTCGATCAGGGCCGGGATTTCGGAGAAATAGTTGGGGATGAAATCAACCCAGCCGGCCTGGCCGCCGGGGCGGGTGGCGCCGCCGTAGAAGTAGGCGGTGTGGCGCACGTTGTCCCGGGTTTCCGGGTCGATGTAGCCATATTTGCGCAGGGCCAGGATCTGGGAGACGGTGACGCCGCGGTAATTGCGGCGGGCCTCGGAGAGTGCCGTCAGCAGGGCAGGGGGCTCACCGACACCGGTGGGCACGACGATGGTGTCGCCGTTCTGGACGCAGCCGATGGCGTCCGACGGGTTCATGCGCTTTTGCTGGTATTGATCCTGAAAGTCCATCTGGTCTGTCTCCTCTGTCCTCTGTTTTTACCGGGACGGAATCCCGGTCCGCCGGGGTGCCCCGGGGCGGACAATATTATACAGCACTCCATACGAGTGCGTATGGAGTGGGTGGCCGTAAGGAACGGGGGTAGGAACAGCGTACGGGAGCCGGTTTGGGCGGCTTCAGGAGGCGGTGCCGAGGAGGACGGCGATGTGCTCGGCGTCCACTGCCTTGGAGAAGAAGTGGCCCTGGATTTCGGCGCAGGCCCTGGCCTTGAAAAAGCCCGCCTGGTCGGCAGTTTCCACCCCTTCAGCCACCACCTTGAGGTTCATGGACTGGGCCATGGAAATGATGGCGTCGACGATGACGGCGTCGTCCTCGCTGCGGGTCACGTCGGAAACCAGGGAACGGTCGATTTTCAGGGTGTCCACCGGCAGGCGGCGCAGGATGTTGAGATTGGAATAGCCGACGCCAAAATCGTCCAGGGTGATGCCCACGCCCAGTTGCTTGAGTTCCGTCAGCACCCGCATGTTGCGCTCGGTGTCGTACATCAGGGCGGCCTCGGTGAATTCCAGTTCGAACCAGCGGCCCTCCACCCCTTCTTCTTCCAGGATGGCGCTTACCGCCTCGGCAAAATCCGGCTGGCGCAGCTGGGCTTCGCAAAGGTTGATGGCGATGGGCACCAGGGCCAGGCCCCGGCTACGCCACTCGGCCAGCTGCCGGGCCGCCCGGCGCAGCACCCAGAGGGAGAGGGGTAGCACCAGGCCGCTTTCCTCCGCCAGGGGGATGAACTGGTCCGGCAGCAGCAGGCCCCGCTCCGGGTGGTGCCAGCGGATCAGGGCCTCCAGGCTGAGCACCCGGCCGCTGGGGTTGTCCACCTGGGGCAGGTAGTGCAGGGCAAACTCGTCGCGGTCCAGGGCCCGCCGCATGGCGTTTTCCAGGGTCAGGCGGAAGAGGGCGCCCTGTTCCAGTTCGGGGCTGAAGAACTGGTAGTTGTTGCGGCCCACATTTTTGGCCCGGTACATGGCCAGGTCCGCGTTCTTCATCAGGGTTTCCGGATCGGCGCCATCCCCGGGGTAGCAGGCGATGCCCACGCTACCGGTGACGGCCAGCTCATGGCCTTCGAAATACACCGGCTGGGCCAGTGCAGCGAGAATTTTCTCGGCCACCAGGGCAGCACTGGAGGAGGTGTCCAGGCCGGTCAGCAGCACCACGAACTCGTCGCCCCCCTGGCGGGAAACCGTATCTTCTTCCCGCACGCACTGGCGCAGACGCTCGGCCACCTGTTTCAGCAGTTCGTCGCCCACCCGGTGGCCGAGGGTGTCATTGACCACCTTGAAACGGTCCAGATCCACGAACATCAGGGCCACCGCCTGGTTGTAGCGGCGGGCATGGAGCAGGGCCTGGTTGAAGCGGTCGTTAAAGAGCACCCGGTTGGGCAGGTCGGTGAGGGCGTCGTAATGGGCCAGGTAGTGGATGCGGGCTTCCGCCTCCTTGCGCTCCGAAATGTCGGACCACATGGCCACGTAATTGAGGACCGCGCCTTCCGGCGACAGCACCCGGTCCAGGGTCAGCCATTCCGGGTACAACTCGCCGTTGCGTCGGCGGTTCCAGATTTCGCCGCGCCAGTGGCCGTTCTGGTTGATGGCGGCCCACATTTCCCGGTAGAAATTGTCGCTCTGGATGCCGGATTGCAGCAGGCGGGGATTGCGCCCCAGCACTTCGCTGCGGGGATAGCCGGTGATGCGGGTGAAGGCCGGATTCACGTCCACGATGCGGTTTTCCGTGTCGGTGATCATGATGGCTTCGCTGGAAGCGCGGAAGACGGTGGCCGTGAGGCGATGCTCGGCCTCCAGGCGGGCGGTGCGGGCACAGGCGGTGACCGCATCGAGCAGGGCCTGGGCCCGCAGCGGCTTGAGGACGTAGCGTTCCACCCCGATGTCAATGGCGTCGAGGAGGACGCTGCTGTCGCTGTGGGAGGTGGTGATGATGATGGGGGTGACGGGGCTTTCCGCCTTGATCTGGCGGGCCAGGGAGAGGCCGTCCCGCTGGGGCATGACCAGATCGGAAACCACCAGGTCCGGCTCGTGCTGGCGGAACAGGCGTAGCCCTTCCTCACCATCGGCCGCTTCCCACAGAGTGCCCACGTGGCGGGAAAGAATGCCGGCCGCCGCGCAACGGGCTACCGCATCGTCCTCCACCAGCAGGACCCGCAGGCCGCGCAGAATCTCGCGTTCCGGGGCGTCCTGAGGGTGGGCGGTTTCCAGGCGGAAGTTCATGTCGGCAGCGGAAGGGGCCGTTAAAAGCAGGTATTCTAGCGCCTAATCCCCTGATGTCATTCCAATTTTTTCGTTTGGCATATCTCCTATGCGCATCCTCCTTGTGGAGGACGACCCCCTGTTGGGGGACGGCCTCCAGGTCGGTCTCGGCCAGGCCGGCTTCACCGTGGACTGGCTGCGGGACGGCGCCCAGGCTGCGGCAGCCCTGGCCGGGCCGGAAGCCCGGGCCTTCGCCGCGGTGGTCCTCGATCTCAATCTGCCTCAGCTCTCCGGCCAGGAGGTGCTGCGTCGCTGCCGCAGCGGCGGCAATGCCGTGCCGGTGCTGGTGCTGACGGCCCGGGATACCGTCCCTGACAAACTCACCGCCCTCGATGGCGGGGCTGACGACTACCTGGTCAAACCTTTCGATCTGGACGAACTGGGGGCCCGCCTGCGCGCCCTGATCCGCCGTAGCCATGGCCGGGCTGCACCCCTGCTCTGCCATGGCGAACTGTGCCTGGACCCGGCAGCACGCCGGGTGACCCAGGGCGGGCAGCCGGTGGAACTTTCCGCCCGAGAATTCGCCCTGCTCGAAGCCCTGTTGGGGGGCGCCGGCCGTGTGCTCACCCGCCGCCAGTTGGAAGAGGCAGCCTACGGCTGGGAAGAGACGGTGGACAGCAATGCGGTGGAAGTGCACATCCACCACCTGCGGCGCAAGTTCGGCAGCGAGCTGATCCGCACCGTGCGGGGGGTCGGCTATCTGGTGGACCCGGCAATATCCGGGAGCGCCCCATGAACATGCCGCCCCCCCCGCCCAGCATGCCGACGCCTCCCGCCTATTCCCTGCGGCGGCGCCTGCTGCTGCTGTTGCTCGCAGTGTCGGCCCTGATCTGGGTGGCCACCATTGCGGCCGCCTTCCTGCGCGCCCACGACTTGGCCGACGATATTTTCGACGCTCACCTGCAACAGACTGCCCGGCTGCTCCTCGCCATCGAGCACAGTGGTGGCGATGTGGATGTGCTGCCGGCCCCCGGGGCGGCGGGGGGCGAGGTGCTGTTCCAGATCTGGTATCACAGCCCCCAGGGGATGGTGCTGCAACTGCATTCTGCCGGCGCCGGCCAGTCGCCCCTGACGGCCGCCGAAGGCTTTGCCGAAACCCCCTGGCGAGATGGTGAATGGCGCTTCTACAGCGAATGGAGCAGTGACGGCCAGCGCCAGGTGCAGGTCGCCCAGAGCCACGACATCCGCTATGCCCTGGCCCAGGAAGCCGCCATGCGCCTGCTGGCCCCCCTCATCCTCGGCCTACCGCTCCTCGCTGCCGCCCTCTGGGTGGCCGTGGGCCGGGGCCTGGCGCCCCTGAAGCGCATTGCCGCCCAACTCGAGCGCCGTCCGCCGGATGCCGCCACGCCCTTGGGCAGCGGCCCGCTGCCGGAGGAGGTGGCGCCCCTGGTGCAGGCCCTGGATGGCCTCTTCGCCCGCATCGCCCGGCTGCTGGAAAACGAGCGGCAATTCACCGCCAATGCCGCCCACGAACTGCGCACCCCCCTGGCCGCCCTCAAGACCCAGGCCCAGGTGGCGCTGCGGGCGGCGGAAGGGGAGGTGCGGCAGCGCGCTCTGCTGCATGTGCTGGAAGGCACGGAGCGCCTGGGGCGGCTGGTGGAGCAGTTGCTGACCCTGGCCCGCCTCGATCCGGGGGCCGGTCTCACCTTGCAGACGCTGGATCTCGCCCCCCTGGCCCAGGAGGCCTGCGCCCTGCTGGTGCCGGCCGCCCAGGCCCGCCAGGTGAGCCTCAGCCTGGAGTGCGGCGATGGGGAGCCGCCTGATCCAGGCGGCGCCGCGCCGGTGGGCATCCTCATCCCCGGCAATCCGGACCTGCTGCGCATCCTCCTGCGCAATCTGGTGGATAACGCCGTGCGTTACACCCGGGAAGGTGGCCACGTCTGGGTGCGCCTGGGGCTGGATGGCCCGGCCGGCGGCCCCCGCCAGGTGCTGCTGACCGTGGCCGACGACGGCCCGGGCATTCCCGCCGAAGCCCGTGAACAGGCCCTGCGCCGCTTTTCCCGCCTGGAGCCCGGGCGGGCCGAGGGCAGTGGCCTGGGGCTTTCCATCGTCGCCCGGGTGGCCGAACTGCATGGCGCCGCCCTTTCCCTGGGCGTCGGGCCTGAGGGGCAGGGCTTGCGGGTGCTGGTGGTGTTTCCGGCGGCGTGACGGCGGGCGCGACGGGCAGGTTCGCAGCGCTTATCCTCGGCAAGCCGGGAGGTCGCCGGCCCTCAAGGCCCGGCTAGAACAGGTCCAGCTGGCGCTCGTCCGCCGCCCGGCGGCGGCCTGCCGGGGCCAGTTGGGGCGGCGTGAAGCGGCTGCAGTCCTGGGGGGCAAAGCCGCAAAAGCCCAGGCGCCGCGAGGCCAGGGCAAAGCGCTGGGCCAGCAGGTCGGCGTAGTGGCCCAGGCCCGTCATGCGGCTGCCGAAGCGGCTGTCGTTGCCGCCATAAGCCGTGCCGCCCCGCAGGTCGTAGAGCACGGCCATGACCCGGGCCGCCTTCTGGGGCGCGTGGTGTTCGAGCCAGCGGCGGAACAGTTCCGCTACCTCCCGGGGCAGGCGTAGCACCGTGTAGGCCGCAGCCACGGCGCCGGCTTCCCGGCTGGCGGCTAACACTTTTTCCAGCTCATGATCGTTGAGACCCGGCGCGATGGGGGCCGCCAGCACGCCCACCGGCACCCCAGCCCGGGTCAGGGCGGCCATGGCCTCCAGGCGGCGTTTTGGGCTGGCAGCCCGGGGTTCCCAGCGGCGGACCAGTTCCGGGTCCAGGGTGTTGAGGGAGAACGTCACCTCCGCCAGGCCCTCGGCGGCCATGGGGGCGAGCAGGTCGATGTCGCGCTCCACCAGGGCGGATTTGGTGACGATGCTGACCGGGTGGCGGGTTTCCGCCAGTACCTGCAGCATCCGCCGGGTGGTGCCCAGCTGGCGTTCCACCGGCTGGTAGACGTCGGTGTTGGTGCCCAGGGCCAGGGGGGCGCATTGGTAGGCCGGGTGGGCCAGTTCCTGGCGCAGCAGGGCGGCGGCATCGGCCTTGTGGAGGATGCGGGTCTCGAAGTCCAGCCCGGGGGAAAGGCCCACCCGGGCGTGGGTGGGCCGGGCGTAGCAATAAATGCAGCCGTGCTCGCAGCCCCGGTAGGGGTTGGCCGAGCGGTCAAAGGGCAGGTCGGGGGACTGGTTGCGGGTGAGGATGCTGCGGGCAGCTTCGGGGATGATCTCGGTGGCCGGCGGGGCTGCGTCCTTGTCAGCATCGTCGGCGGCGCATTCCCAGCCGTCGCTCCAGGCTTCCCGGCGCCAGGCCTCGAAACGCGGGTCTGGATTGCCGATGGCGCCCCTGCCCTTGTGCGCCGGGGGCGGCAGGGCTTCGGAGAAAAACGGCAGGTCGGGCGCGCATTCGTCCATCGCGCCAGTATATCCCCCGCAGATATCCGCCAGCGGGCCATTCCTCCGGTGGTTCCCGGCTTCGCCGGGCCGGGGCTTTGGCGTAGAATCACCCGCTTTCCCTTTTGCCTGGCGCCCCGGTGGGTGCTGCCGTTCCGAGGTCTGCGTCATGACGTCCCAGAAAATCGCTTCCCATGCCACCAAGCCCGTCACCGATGACGTGCGTATTCGCGAGATCAAGGAGCTGGTGCCGCCCGCCCACGTCTTCCGCGAGTATCCCGTGAGCAACCGGGCCGCCCAGACCACCTACAACGCCCGCCAGGGCATCCACCGCATTCTCCACGGCGCCGACGACCGGCTGCTGGTGGTGATCGGCCCTTGCTCCATCCATGACTACGAAGCCGCCATGGAATACGCCCAGCGCCTGGAGAAGGAAGCCGAGCGCCTGAAGGAAGACCTGCTGGTGGTGATGCGCGTCTACTTTGAAAAGCCCCGCACCACCGTGGGCTGGAAGGGCCTCATCAACGACCCGCGCATGGACGGCTCCTTCCGCATCAACGAAGGCCTGCGCCTGGCCCGCAAGATCCTGCTGGATGTGAACGAGACGGGCCTCTCCTGCGCCACCGAGTTCCTCGACACCATCAGCCCCCAATACACGGCCGACCTGATCGCCTGGGGCGCCATCGGCGCCCGCACCACCGAATCCCAGGTGCACCGCGAGTTGGCCTCCGGCCTCTCCTGCCCGGTGGGCTTCAAGAACGGCACCGACGGCAATGTGCGCATTGCCGTGGACGCCATCCGTTCCGCCTCCGCCCCCCACCACTTCCTCTCGGTGACCAAGGGTGGCCATTCGGCCATCGTCTCCACCGCCGGCAATGAGGACTGCCACGTCATCCTGCGCGGTGGCAAGGCCCCCAACTACGATGCCGCCAGCGTGGATGCCGCCTGCAAGGACATCGCCGCCGCCGGCCTGGCCGCCCGCCTGATGGTGGATTTTTCCCACGCCAACAGCAGCAAGAAGTACGAGCGCCAGGTGGATGTGGCCAAGGACGTGGCCACCCAGCTGACCGCCGGTGAAGACCGCATCATGGGTGTGATGATCGAATCCCACCTGGTGGAAGGCCGCCAGGACATCACCCCGGACAAGCCCCTGGAATACGGCAAGAGCGTCACCGACGCCTGCATCGGCTGGGAAGATTCGGTGCGGGTGCTGGATATCCTGGCCCGGGCCGTGCGCGAGCGCCGCCTGGTGGAAGCGGCGGAATAAGGGCCTCTCGCCTTGGCGGAAAACTCCCTTCCCCCCTCCGAGCCTGTCGCCGCACCGTCGCCCGCCGGGGCGCCGGAGACGGCTGCCGCGCCTGTTAGCCCGGCCCCGGCCCCGGCCATCCCGCCGGCGGGTGCTGCATCCCGCGCGTTCCGGCAAGCCTGGCGTCAGGCCTTGGCCCTGGATCGCCTGCCCATGCCCCGCCTGGTGCTGGGGGTGGCGGCGGTGCTGCTGCTCTTCCGCATCTGGCTGGCGGCGGTTACACCGATCACCGGCGATGAAGCCTACTTCGCCTTCTGGGGCTGGAAGCCCACCTGGGGCTTCTATGACCACCCGCCCATGGTGGGCTGGTGGCTGGCGCCCCTCATGGCCATTTCCTGGGCCGAGTGGGTGGTGCGCCTGCCGGCCTTGCTGTTGCCCTTCGTCCTGGCCGGTCTTTCCGGCTGGCTGGTGCGCCGCTCCGGCATTGCCTTCGCCGAGGAGCGGGGCTGGCTGACGGCACTGCTGGTGCTGTTGCTGCCCACCTCGGTGTGGAACGTCTTCATCACCACCGACACCCCCCTGGTCTTTTTCTCCCTGCTTTCCGTGGCCGCCTACGTGGTGGCCCTGGAGCGTCAGGGCTGGCAGCGCTGGGCCTTCCATGCCTTGGCCGGGCTGATGCTGGGGCTGGCCTTCCTTTCCAAGTATTTCTCGGTGCTGCTGGGCGTCGCCTTCCTGGTGCACGTCGTTGTGGCGCGGCGGGAAGAAGGCTGGCGGCGCTTCGCCGAGTTCGCCCTGTTCGTCACCGTGGCCCTGCTGGGGCCGGCCCTCAACATCTGGTGGAACTGCGCCAACTGCTGGGCCAACATCATGTTCAACCTCTACAACCGGCACGAGAGTTCCGGTTGGGGCAAGTCCTGGGCCAATCCCTTCCTCTATGTGGTGACCCTGGGCTATGTGGCCACCCCCTTCCTCTTCGTCGCCCTGTGGAAGTTCCGCGACGAGGTGAAGCAGGCCGTGGCCCAGCCGGGCCTGGCTCGCACCGCCTTTTGGCTGGCCGCCGTGCCCCTGGGCCTGTTTGCCGCCCTGGCCCTGGCCAAGAAGATCGGCCTGCACTGGCTGCTGTCCTTCATCACCCTGCTCTGCATCCTCGCCGCCTCGGTGTTGCCGATGACCGCCCTGCGCCGGCTGGCGCTGTGGCTGGGAGGCTTTGCGGCGGTCCATGTGGTGTTGCTGCTGGGGCTCAACTTCGTGCCCCTGTCGGCCTGGGAGAGCACCAGCTTCCACCGCGGCATCGTCCTCACCTTCCGCACCCAGCAACTGCTGGAGCGCCTGGAACCCTACGCCAACGATTACGTCTTCGCCTCCGACGGCTATTCCAATGCGGTGACCCTGGGCTACAACGCCCGGCGCTACTTCATCGTCTTCGGCGTGGCTTCCTCCCATGCCCGGCACGACGACATCCTCACCGACTTCCGCGAGCTGGATGGCAAGAACATCCTGGTGCTGCGCAAGACCGAGCCCCAGCCCGGCGAATACGCTCCCTATTTCCGCGAGGTGCAGACCCTGGCCTTCCAGGTGGAAGGGGTGACCTTCTACCAGGTGCTGGGCCGCGGCTTCGATTTCCGCACCTACCGGGAGCGGGTGCTGCGGGAAGTGAAGAACCGCTACTACCGCATCCCCGGCTTCCTGCCCATGACGGATTGCTACTTCTGCGACCGCTACTTCCCCGGCGAGGTCTGCCGCTGATGGGCGGAAGCGCCCCCGCCCGGCCGCCCCGGGGCGGCCTCTGGCCCTACCTCAAGCTGCTGCGCCCGCACCAGTGGGTGAAAAACGGCTTCGTCTTTGTCGGCCTCATCTTCGGCGAAGCCGTGGGCAACGGCGATCTGCTGCAGGCCGTGGTCCTCGCGGCCCTGGCCTTCTCCCTGGCCGCTTCCAGCATCTACGTGGTGAACGACCTGGCGGACCGGGAAAAGGACCGCCTGCACCCGAAGAAGCGCCACCGCCCCCTGGCCGCCGGCACGGTGAACGTCACCGCCGCCCTGCTGCTGGCCGGTGCCTGCCTCTTCGGCGCCCTCATGCTGGCCTACAGCGTTTCCCTTACCGTGCTGGTGCTGGTGGCCCTCTACGGCGCCATGAACGTGGCCTACTCCATGGGCCTCAAGCACGTGGTGGTGCTCGACGTCTTCATCATCGCCGCCGGCTTCATGCTGCGCATCCTCGCCGGCACCCTCGGCGTCGGCATCGCCCCCTCCCACTGGCTGCTGGTCTGCGGCCTGCTGCTCACCCTCTTCCTCGGCTTCGCCAAGCGCCGCGCCGAGCTGAAAACCCTGGAAGACGACGCTGGCAGCCACCGCAAGGTGCTGGACGACTACGACCCGGTGCTGCTGGACCAGTTCATCACCCTTTGCGCCGCCGGCACCATCGTCACCTACAGCCTCTACACCGTAGCCCCCGAAACCGTGGCGGTGCACGGCAGCCAGTGGCTCATCGCCACCGTGCCCTTCGTGGTGTACGGCATCTGCCGCTACCTCTTCCGCCTGCACCGGCGGGGTGGCGGCGGCGACCCGGCAGCCGACCTGCTGGCCGACCCTCACCTCATCGCCGCCTTCCTCGGCTGGTTTGTGACGGTATTGCTGGTGCTATGAGGTATTGATGGCCTGGAGAGGCAAGCGGGGTGCGGAGTTCGCCCCCGTTGCCGTGGAGAACAAGCAAGGGCGCGGGGCCTGAAGAAGGTCCGCGCCCTTGTTGCGTTTGCGGGGTGTTTTTTGGGGGGCGTTCAGGGATTGCTTGGGTGTGGTTTGGCGTGGTCTGTGGATTGGCAGCTGTGTTTNGCCGTTGCCCGGCGGCTTACTTATTCTTGAATCGCCAAGAATAAGTAAGCAACAAGAAAGCGACCCTCACCCCCGGCCCTGCGCCAAACAGGGGGGATGGGGCGAGTGGGCGTTTGACTGCAAATGGCTGGGCGATCCCGGCGAACAGCCATTTCACGGTCTTCGTTGTGCCAACCCCCTTGAGTCGATTTCGGCCGGATGGCCAGAGGTACCCCGGCTACTTCTCCATAGCTGTATTCGCCGAGCCTTCGGCGCCGACATACACGGCCAGTAGCTTGACGATATTGGTGCCCATATTTACGCCGCGGTGCGGCACATTCATTGCCTCGACCAATGCATCGCCCTGGCGAAATGTTTTCAATCCCTTGTCGCCGTAATCGACGGTAAGTTCGCCTTCCAGAATATAGGCAACCAGCGGTACCGGGTGGCGATGAAAGGCAGCGGAAGTGCCGGGGGCAACCGTCACTACGGCAACGGTGATCTTGGGGGCGCCGGTGGTGGGATATTGAATGTTTTCGCCGACAACGGTCTTGCCCGTGACCAGCAATTCCTGCACGGGGTAGTAGCCTTGGTCATGCGCTAGCGCAGTGGTAGTGAGTGACGCCAGCAGCAAGATGCCGGCCGTCAGGCGCTGAGTGAAATGACGGAATTTTCTACAGTTCCGGCCGGCCATCATGTTGATGGGCATACGCTGCTCCTCTGGCATATCGGGAATGCCAAAAGGGTATCACGGTGCGGAATGTGACCGAGTTTCCCCTGCCTCTGCTGGAGGCGAGTCGCGTGGGGAGCCGCCTGGCGGAAAAACACCTCGCCGCCCCTGAAAAATCCAAGAAATAGCCCGCAAGCCCAATACCCACGCGGCTATCCGTGGAACACCGTATCCCGCTTGCCTCTCCGCGGCAACGTGAGCGAGACCCCCACCCCTATTGCCTCTCCGGGCATCCATGTTTCCATGGTTTTCAGAAAGCGTCTCTTCCCCTATCCACCCCAAACCCTTAGCGTGCCGCCAGGGCGGCCAGTTCGGTGGCGTCGAAGCCTGCGGCTTGCCGGGCTTCGAGGTTGAAGGGGCCGCGCTGGCGGGGAGCGCCGTAGCGGGCGGCCAGGTCGGCCTCCGCGGCCAAAGGCGCCAGGCCCCGTTGCTGGCAGACGTGGCGATACCAGCGGTTGCCCGCGGCCACGTGGCCGATTTCATCCCGCAGGATGATGTCGAGAATCGGCCCGGCGGCAGTTTCGCCAGCCTGGACCAGCTTGTCGTGGATGCCCCGGTTCACGTCCAGCCCCCGGGCTTCCATGGCCCGGGGTACCAGGGCGAGGCGGGCCAGCACGTCGTCCGCCGTTTTCTCCGCCATGTCCCACAGCCCGCGGTGGGCGGGAAAGTCGCCGTAGGTGTAGCCCAGGGTGCGCAGGTGGTCGTTGACCAGGGTGAAGTGGTAGGCCTCTTCCCGGGCGATGCGCAGCCAGTCGCGGTAGAAGTCCTCCGGCAGATTGGGGAAGCGCCAGACGATGTCCAGAGCCAGGTCGATGGCGTTGAACTCGATGTGGGCAATGGCGTGGAGCAGGGCGGCCCGGCCCTCGGCGGTGTGCAGGCTGCGCCGGGGCACCTCGCTGGGCGGCACCAGCACGGGCCGCGCTTCCCGGCCGGGAATGATGCCCTGGGGGGTTAGCACCGCGGCGGTGTCGATGGGTGCGTTCGGGTCCAGGGCTTCCACCGCCGCTACCTTGGCGGGGATGGTATCGATGAGCAGGGCGGCGAGGGCTTGGCGGCGGAGCATGGGGCGGGTAGTGAAAATAAGGGAGGGGGTTGGGCGACCAGCTGGGCGGGAGCGTTGGCGCGGTCGTTTGCCAGCAACGTTTCTCGTCGTGGCCGGATCAATCTCTCCGGCTGAGTACCTGGCCGGCGCCAATGGCCATGCAGATGAGGCCGGGCCAGGCGGTGAGGAAGAAGAGCAGGCCGGGGCCTACCGGGTTGGGGTTCGGGTCGGGCCAGAGGCCGATGGCGGCGAGGAGGACGATACCCCAGAGTGGGGCGCCTCCCAGGATGAACGTCCAGAAGCCGATCTTGAACCAGCGGTTGCTCAGATACTTTTGCATCGCTCGTATTCCTGAATGTGGGGGCTGGTGCAGGGACTGCCCATGCCCGCCGATTGTGCATGGATTGGCGCAGGCGTCTTTCGTGGTGCGTGCCGCGGTGCCAGTCCCAAGGAGTTGGGCACCGAGGTCGTAAGGCGGAAAGGCCCGTCCGACCAGCTTTTCTGCCGCTCGGCGGGCGGGTGGCAACGGTGGCTTTCCCCTGGCATATCCCTTGCTGAACCCTTAAGGCCTACGCAACCACTTGGGGAGAAGCGCCATGAACGGAGATGCCATGATGAAGCGCGAGGACATCGAACGGAGCTTGCGAGTTCTGGAGCACGGCGCCAGGAATACGCTGGCGGCACTGCTGGGGCTGGTCATGCTGTGTGCCGGAGTGGTGGTCTACGCGGTTTGAGCGGCGGCTGCCGGGCGTGGCGGCCTACTTGGCGTACTGCTTGACGTGGCTCCACTGGCGGCGGCTCACCGGCAGCTTTTCCGGCACCTCCTTGAGCAGGGCCAGCCAGTGTTCGCCGCCGTCTTCCCCGTCGCCCTGGCCCCGCTCGAAGCCGGACAGGGCATCCTTGGCCACCAGCACGCTACGGTGCAGGCGGATGAAGCGCTCGGCGAATTCCTGCTCCAGATGGGTGAGGGCCTCGTCCAGCAGGTATTCCCGTTCCCGGGTGCGGGCGGTGACGTATTTGAGATCGGCCTTGAGGTAGAGCACCTCCTGCACCGGCACCAGGAGGATGCGCCCGCGCTCGTGGCAGGAGAAGTGGCGGCGCGGCCCCTGGCCGGCGTCCTGGCGTAGCTTGGTGAGGCGTTCGGTGGTCAGCGGCCCCACCAGGCGGGCCTTTTCCAGGGCGGCCTGGAGGCGGGCGGCGCGCACCGGCTTGAGCAGGTAGTCCACCGCATTGAGGTCGAAGGCCTGGACGGCGTGGGTGTCGTAGGCGGTGGCGAAAATCAGGGCTGGCGGCTGGGGCAGGCCGGCCAGGTGGCGGGCCAGTTCCAGGCCGTCCATCTTCGGCATGCGGATGTCCACCAGGGCCACGTCCGGCCGCAGGTGCTGGATCAGGGCCAGGGCCTCTTCGCCATCGGCGGCCTCGCCCACTACCCGGGTGGGCAGTTCCGCGGCGATGTCCTGCAGCAGCTCCTTGATGCGGGCCCGGGCCGGGGCCTCGTCGTCCACCAGCAGCAGGGTGAGGGCGGGGAGGGCGTCGGTCATGGGGTCTGTCTCCGGAGGGGGAGGGTGATGCGCACCCGGTAGGTGCCCTGGCTGTCGCTGCTTTCCAGCTTGGCTTCCAGGTCGTAGTAGAGATCCAGCCGCTCCCGGATGTTGGCCAGGGCCATGCGGTTGCCGGTATGGTGGCTCTGGCCTTGGGGGCTGGGGTTGGTCAGTTCGATGGTGATGGCGCCGCCCGGGCCGGCGGAGTGGCGGGCGATGGCGATGCGCAGGCAGCCCGGGCCATCGCCGGGTTCAATGCCGTGGTAGACGGCGTTCTCCAGCAAAGGCTGGAGCATGAGGGGGGGCACCAGGGCATCGTCCGGCACGTCGGCCACGGCCCATTCCACTTTCAGCCGTTCGCCCAGACGCAGTTTTTCCAGGCCCAGGTACTGGCGGCAGAGGGCGATTTCGGTGGACAGGGGCGAGAGGTCCCGGGCGTCCCGCATCAGGGCGCGGAAGAGGTCGGCCAGTTCCTCCAGGGCCGTCTCCGCCCGCCGCGGGTCCTGGCGGATGAGGGAAAGCACGGCGTTGAGGCTGTTGAAGAGGAAGTGGGGGCGAATGCGGGCGGTCAGGGCCTGCAACCGGGCCTCGGCCACGGCGGGGGAGAAGGCCCTTGCCCGCAGGCTGAAGTAGAGCAGCAGGGGCAGGGTCAGGGCCACTGCCAGCAGGGCAACCCGTAGGGCCGGACCCCAGCCCCCTTCGGTGAGCCCCATGAAATGCCAGAAATCGAAGAGGAGCAGGGCTTCTGCCGCCACCAGCCCCAGCACCAGCGCCTGGCCGGTGAGGGGCCGCAGGTGCCACAGCCAGTTGCGGGCCAGGGCCAGGAAGCCGAGGGTGGCAAAGAGCACCGGCTCGGTCCACGCTGCCAGTTCGACAAACTGGCTTGGCCATTCCCCCAGGCGGGGGGCAAGCAGCAGGGCGCCGCCGGCCAGCAGCAGGTTGGCCCCCAGCAACAGGCGCAGCATGACCCCCAGATTGCGGCAATCCGGCAGGGGATGGGCGGCAGGGTTTTGCTTTATACTTGCCAACTTAGGGCGCTTTCCATGCAGTTTTCAGCGACTTTTCCGGCAAATCGGCAGAAAAATGGATTTTTCCCCCGGTCTGCATCACTTTCGCATCAAGTTTCCCACATATCATGACCCAACAGAACTCCTCCTACACCTGGGCTGGCCGTTTCTCCGAACCCATGTCCGATCTGGTCAAGCGTTACACCGCTTCCGTGGATTTCGACCAGCGCCTGTGGCGCCAGGACATCAACGGCTCCCTGGCCCACGCCAAGATGCTGGCCAAGCAGGGCATCATCGCCGCCGCCGACCTGGCCGACATCGAGAAGGGCATGGCCCAGATCGTCGAGGAGATCGAATCCGGCAAGTTCGAATGGTCCCTGGACCTGGAGGACGTACACCTCAACATCGAAAAGCGCCTCACCACCCTGGTGGGCGACGCCGGCAAGCGCCTGCACACCGGCCGCTCCCGCAATGACCAGGTGGCCACCGACATCCGCCTCTGGCTGCGCGACACCATCGACACCATCGTTGAACTGATCAAGGCTTTCCAGGCCGCCCTGCTCGTCCTGGCCGAGAAGGAAGCCGCCACCCCCATGCCCGGCTCCACCCACCTGCAGGTGGCCCAGCCCGTCACCTTCGGCCACCACCTGCTGGCCTACTTCGAGATGACCCAGCGGGACAAGGAACGCTTCCTCGACTGCCGCAAGCGGGTGAACCGCCTGCCCCTGGGTGCCGCCGCCCTGGCCGGCACCACCTACCCCATCGACCGGGAATACGTGGCCGCCCAGCTGGGCTTCGACGGCGTCTGCGAAAACTCCCTGGATGCGGTTTCCGACCGGGATTTCGGCATCGAATTCTGCGCCGCGTCCTCCCTGCTGATGACCCACTTCTCCCGCCTCTCGGAAGAACTGGTGCTGTGGATGAACCCCCGCTTCGGCTACGTCAAGATCGCCGACCGCTTCTGCACCGGCTCTTCCATCATGCCCCAGAAGAAGAACCCGGACGTGCCGGAGCTGGCCCGGGGCAAGACCGGCCGGGTGAACGGCAGCCTGGTCTCCATGCTGACCCTGATGAAGGGCCAGCCCCTGGCCTACAACAAGGATAACCAGGAAGACAAGGAACCCCTGTTCGACACCGCCGACACGGTCATCGACACCCTGCGCATCTTCGCCGACATGATGGGCGGCATCGAGGCCCGGCCCGAGCGCATGCGCGGCGCCCTGGCCGAAGGTTTCGCCACCGCCACCGACCTGGCCGATTACCTGGTGAAGAAGGGCCTGCCCTTCCGCGAAGCCCACGAAGTCGTCGGCGCCGCCGTCAAGGCCGCCGAGACCCAGGGCAAGGATCTGGCCGACCTCACCCTGGCCGAGCTGCAGGCTTTCTCTCCCCTGGTGCAGAGCGACGTGGCCACCTGCCTGACCATCGAGGGCTCCCTGGCCGCCCGCAACCACATCGGCGGCACCGCCCCCGAACAGGTCAAGGCCGCCATCGCCCGGGCCAAGAATCGGCTGTAAATCGGCCGGGTGTAAGCTGTAGCAATGCCATAACGCCTCTCCCGGCCGGGAGAGGCCGGGCCGGCGCCCGACAAAAACTGCAGGCGGAGAGTCCCATGGAAAAGATCGGCAAGTACGACGTGATCCGGGAACTGGGCCGGGGGGCCACCAGCACGGTGTACCTCGGCCACGACTCCTTTGCCGGGCGCCAGGTGGCCATCAAGCTGGCCTTCCCCGAAGTTCTCAAAGACCCCGAACGGGGCAAGCTCTACTCCCACCTCTTCCTCAACGAAGCCTCCCTCGCCGGCAAGCTCAACCATCCCCACATCGTGCAGATTTTCGATGCGGTGGTGGATGAATCCCAGGCCTACATCGTCATGGAGTACGTCTCCGGCGGCACCCTGGAGGATTTCTGCGATCCGGCCCGCCTGCTGCCCGTGGAGCGGGTGGTGGAAATCGTCTTCAAATGCACCCGGGCCCTGGATTTCGCCTTCCGTCTGGGCATCACCCACCGGGACATCAAGCCCGCCAACATTCTCCTGGCCGAATCCGGGGCGGGCGGCTTTTCCGGCGACATCAAGATTTCCGACTTCGGCGCCGCCCTCACCGCCGGGGCGGACCGCACCCAGGTATCCGGTATTGGCTCCCCCGCCTACATGTCGCCCCAGCAGGTCAAGGAACAGCCCCTGGACCACCGCACCGACATTTATTCCCTCGGCGTGGTGATGTACCAGCTGCTCACCGGCCAGCTGCCCTTCCAGGCCAGCAACAACTACAACATGGTGTACCAGATCATCAATCTGGCGCCGACGCCCCCCAGCCAGCTGCGGCCGGGCATTCCTGCCGCCCTCGAGGCCATCGTCCTGAAGGCCATGGCCAAGGACCTGGATGACCGCTACCCGGACTGGGAATCCTTCGCCCACGACCTCGCCCAGGCCGTGCGCAACAAGCAGTTGCAGGCCCGGCAGAACGAGTTTGCCGAGACCGAGAAATTCGACACCCTGCGCGTGCTGCCCTTCTTCGCCGGCTTCTCCGACGTGGAAATCTGGGAGGTGCTGCGCTTCTCCCGCTGGGATCGGGTCACCCCCGGCGACGTGGTCATGCGCGATGGGGAACCGGGGGATTTCTTCTGCTTCCTCGCCGAAGGCGAACTGAAAGTGACCAAGGGCGGCAAAATCCTCAACCTGCTCACCGCCGGCGACTGCTTCGGCGAGATGGCCGTCATCGCCGGCGGCAACAAGACCCGGGGCGCCGACGTCATCGCCCTGACCAGCGCCAAGATCGTCACCGTCAAGGGCGAAGCCCTGCAGAAGGCCTCCGAAACCTGCCGCATGCACTTCTACCAGTCCTTCCTGGAAGTGCTGGCGGGCCGCCTTTCCCTCGCCAACGCCCGTCTGGCGGCCTTCTAGGCCCCGGCGCGGTTGGTGCGTCCACGGCCCGCCGGGCCGTTCCCTGTCATGCCTGCCTGGGGGGGCTGCGGCTGCCGCTGGCTCTGCCGCCATTCCTAGCGCGGTAGCCAGGCGCCCTGGGTGCGGCCGTGGCCCGTTTCCTGGTCGTACTGCAACTCCTCCCGCTTCGCCTCTTCGATCAGGGCCGAGCCCCGTTGGTTGGCCGTGGCCGACAGCAGTTCGCAGCTGCTCATGGTGGGCAGGTTCTGAATGGCCTGGTCGATGCGGCGGGCTGCGTTGCGCCCCACCTGCACATGGCCCAGCTCATGGCGGCGCAGGGGTTCCAGATAGGCGGCGAACTGGCGCTCGACCTGGGGATCGGCGGTGCTCAGGCGGGGCAGGGTGATGACTGATTCCAGACGGGTGTTGACGGAGGTGATGGTGCAGCGGCCCTGGGTATCGAAGCGCCAGCGGTAATCCCAGCGCACATTCCAGCGTGTGTGGCCATGGAAGACTTCACCGTTCTGGCGGATCGTCGTCGCCCCGTTGATGGCCGCCAGCAGGCTCTGGCCGGGCCGATGGGCCACGGCGTAATGCTGGTAGCTCAGCTGTTCGCTGACCTCGGCCCGGGCCGGCGCACAGCACAGCGTGGGGAGCGCAAATGGCAGAACATATGGCAGCAAGCCTCGCATCGACTCTCCCTCGGGAAGAAATGGACCAAGTGGAAGTGGCCAGCTTACGGCCCCTCGGGGAAGACTGTCCATGGGGCGACGCCGCGGGCTACTATCGCTGCCTGATGAGTGCTGGTGGCGAGTCCGGGAGTAAGTCATGGGGTATTACCCATGATCTGTCGTTGCGCTACCCCACGCCACCCGCAAACGTCTTTCGCCCGGTTGCCGAGGGGCCGAGATGTGGCCGGTATGCGGCCGCTGAGGCGGCCGTTGCCCTATCGTTTCAACCGTTGTTTGAACCTATCTCACCGATTGCCGAGAACTCCCTCCATGCGCTGCAAACTTCTGGCCTACATTCTTTTGGCCCTCCTTCCCTGCGGCGCCCATGCTGCGTCACCCCAGGAGCAGATCAAGCTCGGCGTTCGCTTCGTGGTCGATAACTTTGGCCCGCAAAGCGGCCTGGCCAATTTTGGCTGCAACGCCGAGTCGATGGCTTACCTCGATAGTTTCATCACCCGCCAGAATGCCGTCATCAAGAAGGATGCCCAGACCACCGAGCGCTTCGTCAGCCTTTTCGGTTCCTTCCTGGGGGAGTGCATCGTTTTCTCTTACCGTGGTGCCTGGGTGGTCCGGGACGAAGGCATCCATGTCGAGGTTCGTACCGGTGACATGGTCAACATCCTGCAGCCTTTCCAGAAGGTCGCCAGGCGTATCGAGCTCGGAGGGCAGGACAGCCTCCTGGTCTATTACCGCGATACCTTGCCTGCTGCGCTGGGCCAGAAAACGCCCGCCAAGTAGGGCGTCAGCCCCATCGCGTTCGGGGCAGACCAGAGGGGGAATCAACGACCCGTGCTGGTCGTAACCCCCATTCATGCCGTTTCCCGCAACAGGGCCCCGTCCGGGGTGGCCGGACAGCCTTACTTCTCCTCGTGCTCGTGTTCCCCATCCACCGGCCACAGGCCGTGGCTGTCCAGGTACACCCGGTAGCGGCTTTCCAGAGCGTCGAGGCGGCTCTGGTTGGCGGCCAGGCGGGCGTCGTTGGCCTGGCGCTGGGCGGTGAGCAGTTCGGCAATGCCGGCTTCTCCCAGCTGGTAGGCCCGGGCCATCAGGGTGGCGGCCTGTTCGATGCGCCGGGCGGCCTCTTCGGCCAGGCGCCAGGACTCGTAGGCAGCCTGGGCGCTGGCCAGCAGGGCGGCGGCTTCGGCGTTGATGCGGGCCAGGGTGGCGGCCTCGCGGCTGGCGGCGGCGCTGGCGTAGGCCGCATCGCGGCGGGCGGTGGCGCTGCGCAGGGTACCGGAGAAGGGGATGGAAATGCTTACGCCGGCCAGCCGCTCCTCCCCCCCCTTGTCGGAGCCGATGTGCACCCCCAGGGTCGGGTCTGGCAGCCGGTCGGCGTCGGCCCGGTGGGCCACCAGCCGGGCCTGCTGGCTTTCGGCCCGGGCCAGCATCAGTTCATGGTTGTGTTCCAGCAGGTGCTCGCGCCACTCCAGGGTTTCCAGGGGCTGGGGCTCGCCGGGGGCCACCTGGCGCGGCAGGGGCAGGCCGGGGAAGCGGGCGGCCAGGTCGACTTCGGCCACCTGCCGGCGCAGGCGGGCCTGCTCCAGGGCGGCCTGGGCCTGGGCGGCGGCGGCTTCGGCCTGCATCAGTTCCAGGCGCGGGGCATCCCCCAGCTGTACGCGGCGGGCCGTGACCTGGCGCTGGCGGGCCAGGGATTCGCTCTGGCGCTGCCATTGGGCGGCATTTTCCTGTTCCCGCAGCCAGAGGAACCAGGTGCGCAGCAGGAGGCGGCCGGTTTCGTGGAGGGCATCCCCCAGGGCGGCCTGGGCCATGGTTTCGCCGTTGGCGCCGAGTTGCTCGTCGAGGGCGGCCTTGCCGGGCAGGCGGATGCCCCGCTCGATGCCGCCGCTCCATTCCCGGTAGCGTTCGTTGGGGGCGCCGTTGACGCCATTGACGTTGCGCCGCTGACTGCCGACCCGGGCGGTCCATTCATAGGGGCCGGCTTCCAGGCGTTTGCGGTTCTCCCCTTCGGCCGCCAGCATGGATTCCGCGGCCCGGGCCTGGGGGGCGCTGCGGATGGCGGTGATGGCCGCCTCCCGGGGCGGCAGGTCGGCCGGGTAGGCCAGGGGCGGGGGTTCGGCAGCCTGCAGGGCAAGGGAGAGGGAAAGGCCCCAGGTCAGACCGGCCAGGGGAGCGAGTTTCGACAGGGCGCCCATTACAGTCTCCCGGATTGCAGGACCGGCGCGGTCCAGTAGTAGATGTCGGCGCCGCCGAACTGCAGCCGCAGTTCCCGCAGCAGGTCGTGCACGTGGGGGCCGGCCATGAGGGCCTGGATGCGCAGGCGGCGAGCCCGCCCGCGCACGTGTTCGGCGGCATTGCCGTAGGCCACGTCGCCGCCGTGGGCATCCACCGGGCGGGAGGTGAAATGGCCTACGGTGTCGCCGCGGTCGAGCAGGAAGTCGATCACCGGATCTTCCAGGGTGGGGTGGATGACCAGGGTCAGGCAGGTATCCACGGGCCGTTGGGCGGGGGTCATGGACGTTCTCCCGGGGCGATGCCGAAGCGGCGGTAGAGGATGGGCAGCAGCAGCAGGGTCAGCAGGGTGGAACTGAGCAGGCCGCCAATGACGACGATGGCCAGGGGCTTCTGGATCTCCGAGCCGGGGCCGGTGGCGAAGAGCAGAGGCACCAGGCCGAAGGCGGCGATGGAGGCCGTCATCAGCACCGGGCGCAGCCGCCGCTTGGCGCCTTCCCGCACCACCTGTTCCAGGGCCAGGCCCTGGGTACGCAGCTGGTTGAAGTAGGTGAGCATCACCACCCCGTTGAGCACGGCAATACCCAGCAGGGCGATGAAGCCGACGGAGGCGGGCACCGAAAGATACTGGCCGGAAAGCAGCAGGGCGAAGATGCCGCCCACCAGGGCGAAGGGGATCATGGCCAGCACCAGGCCGGCCTGGCGCAGGGAGCCGAAGGTGGAAAAGAGCAGCATGAAGATCAGGCCCAAGGCCACCGGCACCACCAGCATCAGGCGCTGGGCGGCCCGCTGCTGGTTTTCGAACTGGCCGCCCCAGACAATGCGGTAGCCCTGGGGCAGTTTCAGCTGCTGGGTCACCTTGGCCTGGGCTTCCTCGACAAAGCCCACCAGGTCCCGGTCCCGCACGTTGGACTGGATCACCACGTAACGCTGGGCGTTTTCCCGGTCCACCTTGACCGGCCCTTCCACCCGTTCGATCCTGGCGACCTGGGAGAGGGGCACGGTGCGGGCAGAGGTGTTGCTGCCGCCCTCGCCCGGCAGGGTCAGGCGCAGGTCGGCAAAGCGCTCGACGCTGGTCTTGGTGTCCGGGCCGCCGCGCAGGATCACCGGAGTGCGCCGGCCGGGCTCCACCACCAGACCGGCGGGCAGGCCTTCCACCAGGGCTTTCAGGGCGTTCTGCACGTCTTCGATGGGCAGGCCCAGGCGGCCGGCGGCGAGGCGGTCGATCTCCACCTTGAGGTACTGCACCCCTTCGTTCTTCAGGGTGAACACGTCTTCCGAGCCCTTGATGCCCTTGAGCAGGGTGACGATCTCGTCGGCGGCGTGGTTGAGTTCGTTGAGGTCACTACCGAAGACCTTCACGGCGATGTCGCCGCGCACGCCGGTGAGCATTTCCGAAACCCGCATGTCGATGGGCTGGGTGAAGGTGTAGGCGATGCCGGGGAAGTCTTCCATGACCTGGCGCAGCTGGTCTGCCAGCCAGTCCTTGTCGGCCTGGCGCCATTCGTTGATGGGCTTCAAGACGAGGAAGGTGTCGGTCTGGTTGAGGCCCATGGGGTCCAGGCCCAGCTCGTCGGCGCCGACCCGGGCGATGATGTTCTTCACCTCCGGCACCCGTTCCAGGATGGCCCGCTGCACCCGCTGGTCCGCCTCCACCGTCTCTTCCAGACTGATGGAGGGCAGCTTTTCCAGCTGGATGATGAGGTCGCCCTCGTCCATGGTGGGCAGGAAGGTCTTGCCGAGCAGGGTGTAGGCGCCGATGGCCAGCAGCAGCAAGGCGGTGGCGCCGAGGATCACCTGGCGGGTGTGGGAAAGGGCCCAGTCCAGGGCCGGGGCGTAGGCGGCGTTGAGCTTTTTCACCAGCCAGGCCTCGTGGTGGCCGCCCCGCTGCATGAGCATGGAGGCCAGGGCCGGAATCACGGTGAGGGCCAGCACCAGGGAGGAAATCAGGGCGAAGACGATGGTCAGGGCCACTGGGATGAAGAGCTTGCCCTCCAGCCCTTCCAGGGTCAGCAGGGGCACGAAGACGATGACGATGATGGCGATGCCGGAGGCCACCGGCACCGTCACCTCCCGCACCGAGCGGTAGATGACGTGCAGCAGGGGCAGGCGGGCGGAGGTATGGGGGCTGGAGAGGTGGCTCTCCACGTTTTCCACGATCACCACCGCCGCATCCACCAGCATGCCGATGGCGATGGCCAGGCCGCCCAGGCTCATGAGGTTGGCGGAGAGGCCGAAGTACTGCATGAGGATGAAGGTGAGCAGGGCCGAGAGGGGCAGGATCACCGACACCACCAAGGCCGCCCGCAGGTTGCCGAGGAAGGCCAGGAGCAGGATCACCACCAGGACGATGGCTTCCATGAGGGCCTTGGAGACGGTGCCCACGGCCCGCTCCACCAGGTGGCCCCGGTCGTAGAAGGGCTCGATGCTCACGCCTTCGGGCAGGGTGGCCTGGATCTCGGCCAGCTTGGCCTTCACCTGGTCCACCACCTGTTGGGCGTTGGCGCCCCGCAGGCCCAGCACCAGGCCTTCCACCGCCTCGCCCTGGCCGTCCTTGGTGACGGCACCGTAGCGGGTGAGGGCGCCAAAGCGCACTTCGGCCACGTCGCCCACCCGCACCGGGTTGTGACCCCGCTCGGCGATGACGATGGCGCGCAGGTCGTCCAGGCTGCGCACGGCGCCTTCGACGCGCACCAGCAGAGTTTCCTCGCCCTCGGTGAGGCGGCCGGCGCCGTCGTTGCGGTTGTTACCTTCCAGGGCCTGGCGCAGTTCATTGAGGCTGACACCCCGGGCGTTGAGGGCCGCCGCATCGGGCACCACCTCGAAGGCCTTGGCGTGGCCGCCCAGGCTGTTCACGTCGGCGACGCCGCGCAGGGTGCGCAGCTGGGGGCGGATGGTCCAGTCCAGGATGGTTCGCTTCTCCTCCAGGGAGAGGGGGCCTTCCACGGTGAACATGAACATTTCGGAGAGGGGCGTGGTGATGGGGGCCAGGCCGCCGCTGGCGCCGGGGGGCAGCTCGACGCCGCCGAGGCGCTCGGCCACCTGCTGGCGGGCCCAGTAGATGTCGGTGCCGTCCTCGAAGTCGATGGTGAGGTCGGCAATGGCGTATTTGGAGGTGGTGCGCAGGATGCGCTGCTTGGGGATGCCCAGCATCTCCTGCTCGATGGGCACCACGATGCGGGCCTCCACCTCTTCCGGGGTCATGCCCGGGGCCTTCATGATGATTTTCACCTGGGTGGTGGAAACGTCGGGGAAGGCGTCGATGGGCAGATTGTGGAAGGCCAGGGCCCCGGCGCCGATGAGCAGGGCCGTCAGCACCAGCATCAGGAGGCGCTGGGCCAGGGAGAATTCAACCAGGCGGGAAAACATCAGTGGCTGCTCCCGGCGTCGCTAGCGGTGGCGCTTGAAGCCGCGCTTGATGCCGTACTCCAGGCTGATTTCAAGGCGCTGACACCTTTCACCGCCACCACCGCATCGGGGGCCAGGGCGGCGCCGCTCACCAGCACGTCGTTGCCGGCGTTGCCCGCCACTGTCACCGGCGTGGCCTGGAAGCCGGGCTTGGCGCCGGCGGTCTGCACGAAGACCCAGGCCTGGCCGGCCTGGCGCACCACGGCGGCCTGGGGCACCCGGTAGGTCTTGCCGTTCTTGGCGTCATTGCCGGCCGAGGGCGCCACCTCGATGGCCGCCTCCACCATCTGACCCGGGCGCAGGGCGTCGAGACCCCCATCCATGCGGGCCCGCAGGGTGATGGTCTGGCTGCCGGCGCTGATCTGGCGGCCCACGTTGATGAGCTTGCCGCTGGCCTCGCTGCCCGCCACCTTCACTGTGGCCCCTTCCTTGAGGCCGGTGCTGAGGGCCGCCGGGGCCTGAATTTCCAGCCACAGGGGCTTCAACTGGGCGACGGTGAACAGGGCGGTGGCCGCTTCCACCCGGCTGCCCACGGCGGCGTTGGCTTCCAGCACCACGCCATCCAGGGGGGCGCTTACTGCCACTTCCGGGGTGAGATTGCCGCCGCCGGCGGGAGCGCCGGCAATGCGCAGTTCCGCCTGCAGTTCCCGCGCCGCCACCGCCGCCTGTTCGTGGCTGGCCCGGCTGCTCTGGTAGCGGGCCTCGGCAATGATGCCTTCCTTGAACAGCTGTTCGTCCCGGGCCAGGCTGCGCTGGGCCAGGTCGGCCTGCTGCCTGGCCTGCAGGTAGTCCCGCTGCACCTGCAAGAGGCCCGGGCTGGCCAGGCGGGCCAGCATCTGGCCCTTCTTCACCGTCTGCCCGGCCACGGCGCCCACCTGGGTGAGCAGGCCGGCCAGGGGCGCGGCCACCACCCGCATCTGCTCCACCGGCACCACCACCCTGGCCGGCAGGCCGGCGGCGCTGCCCGCATCGGCCGGGGCCAGGGGCCGGGTTTCCACCCCCAGGGCCTTGGCCTGGGGAGCGGCCAGGGCAATGAAACCCGTGGGCTCGGCAGCCCGGGCGGGCAGGGATAGGGGGATGGCCAGGGCGGCGAAGGCGAGGGCAAGGGCAGCGGCAACGGGCGAAAGGCGACGGTTCATGGCGGCACTCTGAGTCAGTTTGGCCGTTACCTTAGCGGATGAATCTTAAGAGGGTCTTAAGGCGGCGGCGAT
>NZ_BFBP01000010.1:78759-82773 GCF_003112695.1 Azospira sp. I13 | reverse complement strand
GGGGAAGGGGGTAAATGCGGGGGGTGGGGGTCAAGGAACGGGCCACTGAGTGGCCGGTGAGCAGGGGTTAGGGAGGGCTCGGGGAGGGCACGACGTCAGGAGCGCGCGGGTGAAGCGGTTGCGCTGTATTTAACCTTGGCCCGCCGGGGCAATAGGGGCGCGGGGCTTGCTGTGGCCTGCCTGGAGGATAAGGAGGGACGCCAATCTCCAGGGATGTCCCCGCCCCTTCTGCTTCTCCGGCCATCTGTGGCTACCCGGCCCCAGGTTCTGCCCTGGCCGTGTCGGCGCCGGTGGCCTGCTTGTCCGCGGGCTCGGTGGTCGCTTCAGGGGTTGGCTCGGTGGCCGAACCAGTGGCCGGACCCGTGGCCAGATCGGCTGCTGTTGTGGCGACCGGCCGAATGACCGGCCCATTCGTCGCCTCAGCCGCCCTCCCGGCTGCCGAAGGATTGCCGCCAGTGGCTGGGGGAGACCCCCAGGTTGCGGCGGAAGTGCAGGCGCAGGGCTTCCGGGGAGCCGAAGCCGGCCAGCTGGGCAATGCGCTCGATGCCGTGGTCGGTGCTTTCCAGCAGGCGCTGGGCCAGTCCCAGGCGTTCCCCCTGCAGCCACTGGCCGACGGTGGCGCCGGTGAGTTGGCGGAAGTGGCGGGTGAAGGTGCGGCGGCTCATGAGGGCGCGGGCCGCCAGGCTGTCCAGATCGTGGGGCTGTTCCAGATGGGCCCGTACCCAGTCCAGCAGTTCCGCCAGGCGGGAGTCGCCGGCGGTGGCCGGCAGGGGCTGGGGGATGTACTGGGCCTGGCCGCCCTGGCGGTGGGGCGGCGTTACCAGGCGGCGGGCCACCCGGTTGGCGGCGGTGCTGCCGCATTGCTGGCGCAGCAGGTGCAGGCAGGCGTCGATGCCGGCGGCCGTGCCGGCGGAGGTGAGCAGGGGGCCGTCATCCACGTAGAGCACGCCAGGGTCCAGGGTGACGGCGGGGTAGCGGTGGGCGAAATCGGCGGCGAATTCCCAGTGGGTGGTAGCCCGGCGGCCATCCAGCAGGCCGGCCTCCGCCAGCACATAGGCCCCCAGGCAGAGGCCGACGATGCGGGCGCCGCGCCGGTGGGCGGCCTGCAGGGCCTCGAGCAGGGCCGGGGGCGGTGCTTCCGCCGGGTCGCGCCAGCTGGGCACGATGATCACCTCCGCCTCCGCCAGGGCCTCCAGCCCGTGTTCGACGTTGAGGCTGAAGCCGGCACTGGTGGCCAGGGGGCCGGTTTCCCAGGCGCAGACCCGCAGGTCGAAGGCCGGGGCGCCGGGATGGCGGCCGCCGAAGACGACGCAGGGCACCGAGAGGTGGAAGGGGCTGATGCGCTGGTAGGCCAGCACGGCGACGCGGCAGCGATGCATGGGCGGCTCCGGGGGAGGGCGGTGTGGCGTGTGGCGATATGGTGCGAGATACGGCGGCGATAAATACGGCAGCGACTTTCGGCGTGCGGGGCGTTGCACGTCGACGTGCAGCCTGCGGCGATTGCCGAAATGGTGTGGCCCGATATTACCGTAAATTGTCATTCGGGCCACTGCCGGGGACGGCCAGGGCGGCCAATAATTCATCCCATCAACACTGCTGTCGGGTGGCCTGCAAGGCAGCGTCAGGCCGCCCGGAGAAATCGGCGCCGCCGCAAGCGGTGTTCCCTGAATACCGTTTCTTTTCCGAGGAGATACACATGAGCGAGTCCAACGCAATTTCCGGCACCCCCACCAAGCCGGCCCTGGTCGTCATCGATCTGCAGAACGACTATTTTGCCGACGGGGCCTTCCCCCTGTGGCAGCCCGAGGCGGTGCTCGAACGCATCGAAGCGGCCATCGGCCGGGCCCAGGCCAAGGGCGTGCCGGTGATCCTGGTGCAGCACGTGGCCGACCCGGCCAAGGGGCGAGCGCCCTTCTTCAACGCCGGCACGCCGGGAGTGGACATTCATCCCCGCATCCGGGCGGCGGCACCGGAGGCCCCGGTGGTGGTGAAGCATTTCGCCGACTGCTTCCACCAGACCGAACTGGATGAACTGCTCAAGGCCCAGGGCATCAACGAGCTGTGGCTGTGCGGCATGATGATCCAGAACTGCGTTACCCACACCGCCCTCTCCAAGGCGGCGGAGCAGTATCAGGTTTCGGTGCTCAAGGATGCCTGCACCACCGTCAGCGACATCCTCCTGCGCATCGCCCTGAGCGCCCTGACGACGCGGGTGGCGGTGGTGGATACGGCCGAGGTGGTGTGAGCTGACAACCCGCTTACCCGCCGGATTCCCGGCCAATGGCCGGCCCGAGAGGGCGGTCATTGGCCGTAGTGGTCGGCGCCAGACAATGGTCGTCACCAGGCAGCGCTTGCGCCGGGGAGTGGGGCAAGGGAGGCAACGGGCAGTTGCTGCAATTCGGGGGGAGGTGTTGCCCAGGCAGGGCGGGAATGAAACGGGGTCAGGCGCCGGAACGGCAGGGACTTGACTGGAGCGGTACGGCAGGAAGGCGCCGCATGACGGCGGCCGGAAGGCTTGGTGCTCTGGGCGAGACTCGAACTCGCACGGCTTGCGCCACTACCCCCTCAAGATAGCGTGTCTACCAATTTCACCACCAGAGCAGGTAGATGGTGCGTCCTGACGGGGTCGAACCGCCGACATTCGCCTTGTAAGGGCGACGCTCTACCAACTGAGCTAAGAACGCATCTGCGGCGGGCGATGATGCCGCCGGATGTTACTGGAGCGGGAGAAGAGTCTCGAACTCTCGACCTCAACCTTGGCAAGGTTGCGCTCTACCAACTGAGCTACTCCCGCATGGATGTTGGCGGAGTGGACGGGACTCGAACCCGCGACCCCCGGCGTGACAGGCCGGTATTCTAACCAACTGAACTACCACTCCACACATCTGAAACTTGGCTCCCCGACCTGGGCTCGAACCAGGGACCTACGGATTAACAGTCCGGCGCTCTACCGACTGAGCTATCGAGGAAAAGAGGCGCGAATTATAGAGAAAAATCGCGCTTGCGCAAGATGGTGGGGCGTTTTTTTTGGCTGCGCCAGGTCGCGGCCATGCCGTCGCCCTTGCCTGCTGCTTCGTTTTTGCCGTCAGCGCCGGGTTTGGGGGCTTTCCCTGGCGGCCATGCAAGGCCGGTAGCGCTTTGTTCCGCGCTGCATCGGCGGGCCATGGCTGCCAATCGCGTCCGGTGCCTGGCGCCGGGGAGGCTGGCCATGGCGGTTTCTCCCGCTCGGGCGGAAGTTCGTGCGGCAAGGGAAGGGCTGGCGGGAGAAGGGCGGCAGCAGGTCTACCGGGCTACCGGGGCCATCGGGGCCATCGGGTTCATTCCCGGCTCGGCCTTCCCCTGATGGGATGGGGCGCGGAGCGTTCGGTCGTCGAGCACCCAACAAAACGCCGCCCGGAAGGCGGCGCGTTGTCGGGTCACGGCCATGCCGGCCGGCTTCAGGCTGCCAGGGCGCGGCATTCCTTCAGGCAGGCGGCACAGGCGTCGGCGCAGGCCTTGCATTCCAGGTGCTTCTTCTCGTGCTTGCGGCAGGCCTTTTCACAGCTGGCACAAACGTCTGCCGAGACCTTGGCCAGGGCCGGGGTGAAAGCGGAGTTCTGGATGGCCAGCTTCATCAGGGCCTCGCAGGTGGCCAGCAGTTCGCTGACGGACTGGGCACAGGCGGCCATTTCCTTGTCGCCCTGGCCCAGCAGCACCAGGCAGTGGGCCAAACAGGCTTGGCCGGTCACCAGGCAGTCGCTGCTGCTGGCGATGAGGGCGCCGTAATTCTTGCCCATCGCACCGTGGTCATGGTGATGATGGTCGTGGCTGTGGTCGTGATTTTGTTCTTTGCCGGCGGCCAGGGCGTTGGTGCTCAGGGCGGCGGTAATGGCGGCCGCTGCGGTGGTAGCGGCGGTTTTCAGCAGGTCACGGCGTTCCATGGGGTCTCCCGGTAAAAGATGCCGTAAGGGTACGGCAAGCGCCCCGGGGAGGAAAGGCGGGGCAGGCGATGCCTCACGGCTCGGCGCGGTCGGC
>NZ_BFBP01000010.1:0-78725 GCF_003112695.1 Azospira sp. I13 | reverse complement strand
GGGGGGGGGGGGGGGGGGAACCAGGGGATGAAACCAGGGGCGGGCAAGGCGGCACCGCAGGCGGGCCGCCTTGCCGTTGGGCCTCAGGCCTTTTTCGGCTTGGCCTTGCGTTCGTGCTTCCACAGCACGTCGCCGCCGCCGGCCGCGTGGTTGAGGGCGCGGCCGAGGACGAAGAGCAGGTCGGAGAGCCGGTTCAGGTACTGGCGGGGGCCGTCGGCGACGCTTTCCGCATGGGCCAGGCGCACCACGGCCCGCTCGGCTCGGCGGCAGATGGTGCGGGCCAGGTGGGCGTGGGCGGCCGCCCGGGTGCCGCCGGGGAGGATGAATTCCTTGAGGGGGGTGAGGGGGCTGTTGAAGTCGGCCACCCGCTCTTCCAGGTAGATCACCTGTTCTTCCTTCACCATCTCCATGCCGGGGATGCACAGCTCGCCCCCCAGATCGAAGAGGTCGTGCTGGATCTGGATCAGGGTGTCCCGGGCCGCCGCGTCGATGGCGTCGGGGAAGCTTTCCGCCAGCAGCAGGCCGATGGAGGAGTTGAGCTCGTCCACTTCGCCGATGGCCTCGATGCGCAGGCTATCCTTGCCGGTGCGGCTGCCGTCTCCCAGGCCGGTTTCACCCTGGTCGCCGGTACGGGTGACGATTTTGGAAAGGCGGTTGCCCATGGCGGTCTCCTCTGTCTTTTAGGTGGGTGGCGGCGATTATACTGGGGCCCTTTCCCCCCGCCCGTGCGTAAGCCGCCGATATGTTGAAATTTGCCGCCAATCTGAGCTTCCTCTTCGCCGACGCCCCCTTCCTCGACCGCTTCGCCCGGGCCGCCGCCGCCGGTTTCAAGGGCGTCGAATACCTGTTCCCCTACGCCTACGCCAAGGAAGAACTGGCGGAACGCCTGCAAGCCCACGGCCTCGAGCAGGTGCTGTTCAACCTGCCCGCCGGCGACTGGGAGGTGGGGGAACGGGGTATTGCCTGCCATCCGGGCCGGGTCGCCGAATTCCGCGCCGGCGTGGCCCAGGCCCTGGAATACGCTGATGCCCTTGGCTGCCGCCGTCTCAACTGCCTGGCGGGCCTGGCCCCGGCCGGGGTGCCGGAGGCCGAGCTGCGGGCCACCTTCATCGCCAACCTGCGCTGGGCCGACAGCTGCCTGGCGCCCCGGGGCATCCAGCTGCTGGCCGAGCCCATCAACAGCCGGGTGGACATGCCCGGTTTCTGGCTCGACCGCCCCGCCAAGGGTCTGGCGGTACTGGCGGAGGCCGGCGTCGGCCGGCTGCAGTACGACCTCTACCACGCCCAGATCATGGAAGGCGACCTGGCCCGCTTCCTCGACACCCATCTGGAGCGCATCGGCCACCTGCAGATCGCTGACAACCCGGGCCGCCACGAGCCGGGCAGCGGCGAAATCCATTACCCCTACCTCTTCCGCCGTCTGGAGGCCCTGGGCTACACGGGCTGGATCGGCTGCGAGTACAAGCCCCAGGGCAACACCGAAGCCGGACTCGGCTGGCGCCCCGCCTGAGTCTGGCGTGCGCCTAGCGAGGCCGGGCTGAAGGGGTGGGTGAAGGGGCGGGCATCGCCGCTCGAATGCATACTGCCCTGGAGTGCAATAGGGGCGGGCATCTCCCTCGGTATGCCGCCAGGAGGCAGGCTGGGCGCGGCGTTCCGGATATGCCCGCGCCCCGCTTGCCTTTGCGGCTGGTTTTGCGGATTGGGGCAAGGACAGCGCGCCGGGAAGGTGCGTAGGGCGCAAGGTTCTCCGGCCCCGATGCCGTGTGAAAACACCCTCAAGAGCACGGGCCGGTGGGTTGCCGGGCGGTGCCGGGAGTGGGCCTCCGCCGCCTAGGGTTTTCCCGTTCTTGACCGCCGCGGAGGCGGGCCGTAGTCTGGCAAAAAAATTTGTCAGACAACTTTCATGACCTCCGCTGCCCCCACCTTCGTTCCGCCTGCTGCCGCGCCCCTGCCGGGTACGCCGGGACGCCTGTCCGCCGATATCGGCGCGGCCCTGGAGGGGCGCATCCGCAATGGCGATTACGCCCCCGGTGCCCGCCTGCCCACCGAGATGGGCCTGGCCGAGGAATTCGGCGTTTCCCGGGCCGTGGTGCGGGAGGCGGTGGCCCGGCTGAAGGCCGACGGTCTGGTGGAATCCCGCCAGGGTTCCGGCATGACCGTGGCGCAGCGGCCGGCCAGCGGCAGCTTCAAGCTGCCGGCCGAGGCCCGCTCGGCCGAAAGCCTGAGTCACATTTTCGAACTGCGGGCCCTGGTGGAAACCGGGGCGGCGGAATTGGCCGCCAAGCGGCGCAGTTCCGCCCACCTGGCCACCATGTACGCCGCCCTGCAGGGCATGGGCGAAGCCGTGCGTATGGGGGCCGACGGGGCGGAGGACGATGACGCCTTCCACCAGGCCATCGCCGCCGCCACCGGCAACCCGGAAATCCGCCGCTTCATCGACTTTCTCTCCGGCCAGTTCTCCGAGAGCCGCCGCCCCACCTGGGATGCCCAGGGCCATGCCAGCGGCCGGGCCCGAGCTGCCCAGGCCGAACACGAACGCATTTACGCCGCCATCGCCGCCGGGGATTCCATGGCCGCCCGCCAGGCCGCTTCCCGCCACCTCTACCAGGCCGCCTCCCGGGTGGGAGCCGCGCCGGAACCGCCGATACCCGACACCAACGAGGAGACCAACCATGGGTGACCGTCTGCCCGATAGCCCGGATTTCGCCACCGACCGGGCCGCGCTGCTGGCCGGCCTGGGGCGCATCCTGCCTGCCTCCCGCCTCTACGGCGAACTGGAGGACCTCAAGCCCTACGAGTGCGATGGCCTCACCGCCTACCGCAACCTGCCCCTGGCGGTGGCCCTGCCGGAGACGGAGGCGGAGGTGCAGTCCATCCTCAAGTTCTGCTCCGCCAACCAGGTGCCGGTGGTGCCCCGGGGCGCCGCCACGGGCCTTTCCGGCGGGGCCATGCCCCACCACCAGGGCCTGCTGTTGTCCCTGGCCAAGTTCAAGAAAATCCTCAAGGTGAACCCGGTGGCCCGCACCGCCCTGGTCCAGCCCGGGGTGCGCAATCTGGCCGTGTCCGAAGCCGCCGCGCCCTACAACCTGTATTACGCCCCCGACCCCTCCTCCCAGATCGCCTGCACCATCGGCGGCAATGTCTCGGAAAACTCCGGCGGCGTGCATTGCCTCAAGTACGGTCTCACCGTGCATAACGTGCTGCAGGTGCGCGGCTACACCATGGAAGGCGAGCCGGTGACCATCGGCTCCGCGGGCCTGGATGCGGCAGGCCTGGACCTGCTAGCAGTAATGAACGGCTCCGAAGGCATGCTGACGGTGATCACCGAAGTGCTGGTGAAGCTCACCCCCAAGCCCCAGGTGGCCAAGGTGGTGCTGGCCTATTTCGACTCCGTCACCAAGGCGGGCAATGCGGTGGCCGACGTCATCGCCGCCGGCATTATTCCCGCCGGCCTGGAGATGATGGACAAGGCCGCCACCCACGCCGTGGAACCCTATGTGCAGGCGGGCTACGACCTGGAGGCCGAAGCCGTGCTGCTGTGCGAATCCGACGGTACGCCGGAAGAGGTGGAAGAGGAAATTGCCGCCATGCGCGCCGTGCTGGAAAAGAGCGGCGCCACCTCCCTGCGGGTCTCCGCCAACGAGGCCGAGCGCCTGCGCTTCTGGGCCGGACGCAAGGCGGCCTTCCCCGCCGTGGGCCGTATCACCCCGGACTACCTGTGCATGGACGGCACCATTCCGCGCAAGAACCTGGCGAAGATGCTGCTGGCGATTGCCGACATGGAGAAGAAGTACGGCCTGCGCTGTGCCAACGTCTTCCACGCCGGCGACGGCAACCTGCACCCCCTGATCATGTACGACGCCAACCAGCCCGGCGAACTGGAGCGGGCCACCGCTTTCGGCGCCGAAATCCTGGAACTGTCCGTCGCCCTGGGGGGCTCCATCACCGGCGAACACGGCGTCGGCGTGGAGAAGATCACCCAGATGTGCGCCCAGTTCACGCCGGAGGAACTGGCCCTGTTCCACGGCCTCAAGGCCGCTTTCGATCCGGCCGGCCTGCTCAATCCGGGCAAGGCCGTGCCCACCCCGGCCCGCTGCCGGGAATATCGCCAGATTCGTGGAGAACAGGCATGAGCCAAGCCTTTGAACAACAGTGCCGGGAACGCATCCTGGCCGCTTCCGCCGGCGCTCCCCTGCTGATCCAGGGCGGCGGCAGCAAGGCCTTCTATGGTCGCCCGGTGCAGGGCGAAATCCTCGATACCCGCAGCCATCGTGGCGTGGTGGCCTACGAGCCCACCGAACTGGTGGTGACGGTGAAGGCCGGCACGCCCCTGGCCGAGCTGGAAGCGGTGCTGGCCGAGAAAGGCCAGTACCTGGCCTTCGAGCCGCCCCATTTCGGCAGTGAGGCTACCGTCGGCGGCATGGTCGCCGCCGGTCTCTCCGGCCCCCGCCGGGCCCAGGCCGGGGCAGTGCGGGACTTCGTCCTTGGCGTACGCCTGATGGACGGCCAGGGCCAGGCCTTGAACTTCGGCGGCCAGGTGATGAAGAACGTGGCCGGCTACGACGTGCCTCGCCTCATGGCCGGCAGCCTGGGCCAGCTGGGTCTGCTGCTGGAAGTCTCCCTCAAGGTGCTGCCGCGGCCGGTGGCGGAGGCTACCCTGCGCCTGGAAACCTCCCAAGCCAAGGCCCTGACCCTGATGAACCAGTGGGGCGGCAAGCCCCTGCCCATCGTGGCCACCGCCTGGGAAAAAACCGGGGAAGGCGAGTCGCTGACGGTGCGCCTGGCCGGCGCCCGGGCGGCGGTGCAGTCGGCCCAGGCCGTCCTGGGGGGCGATGTGCTGGAGCGCGGCGCCGCGGCGGCCTTCTGGGACGATCTGCGGGAACAGCGCCTGCCCTTCTTCCCGGCCGCCGGCAGCTTCGGCGCCACCGGAAGTGCCGGTGGCCCGGCCCTGTGGCGCCTTTCCCTGCCGTCCACTGCGCCAACCCTGGAGCTGCCGGGGCCGCAACTGGTGGAGTGGGGCGGTGCCCAGCGCTGGCTGGCTTCCGATGCCCAGGCCCGCCATGTACGGGAAGTGGTGGAGAAGGCTGGCGGCCACGCCACCCTGTTCCGCGGCACGGCAGAAGCACGGGAGCAGGCCTTCCACCCCCTGGCGGCCCCCCTGCTGGCCATTCATCGGCGCCTGCGCGCCAGTTTTGATCCCCGCGGCGCCTTCGCCGCCGGACGCCTCTACGAGGGCCTCTGAGATGCAGACCCAACTCGCCGATTTCATCAAGGACACGCCGGAAGGCCGGGAGGCCGATGCCATCCTGCGCACCTGTGTGCACTGCGGCTTTTGTACCGCCACCTGCCCCACCTACCAGCTGCTGGGGGACGAGCTGGATGGCCCCCGGGGCCGCATCTACCTGATCAAGCAGGTGCTGGAGGGCGGCCCGGTGACCGAGCGCACCCGCCTGCATCTGGACCGCTGCCTCACCTGCCGCTCCTGCGAAACCACCTGCCCGTCCGGCGTGAAGTACCACCGCCTGCTCGACATCGGCCGTCAGGTGGTGGAGGAGAATGTGCCCCGGGGCGGTCTGGAGGCCCTGACCCGCCTGGCCCTCAAGGAAGTGCTGCCGCGCCCCTGGCTGTTCAACCCGGCAGTGGCTGTGGGCAAAGTGCTGAAGCCCTTCCTGCCCTCCGCCCTGGGCGACAAGATTCCCGAGGCCGCCGGCGCGCCGGCCAAGCCCCGGCCTACCGCGGTGCGCCAGCGCAAGGTGCTGGCCCTGGCCGGCTGTGTGCAGCCCGGCCTGGCCCCCAACATCAACGCCGCCGCGGCCCGGGTGCTGGACCGCCTGGGCATTCAGATGATCGAGGAGGAAAAGGCCGGCTGCTGCGGCGCCTTGCGCTTCCACCTCAATGCCCAGGAAGCCGCCCTGGACGACATGCGGCGCAATATCGACGCCTGGTGGCCCCACGTTGAGGCGGGCGCCGAGGCCATCCTCATGACCGCCTCCGGCTGCGGCGCCCACGTCAAGGAATACGGCCTGCTGCTCAAGGACGACCCGCTCTACGCCGCCAAGGCGGCCCGCATCGCCGACCTGACCCAGGATGCCGCCGAACTGGTCATGGCCCAGAAAGATGCCCTGCTGCCGCTGCTGGCCCACCGGCCGGCAGCGGGGCGCAAGGTGGCCTTCCACTCCCCCTGCACCCTGCAGCATGGCCAGAAGATTCGCGGCGTGGTGGAAGAACTGCTGGAGGCGGCCGGCTTCACCCTGACGCCGGTGGCCGACAGCCACCTGTGCTGCGGTTCGGCGGGCACCTATTCGATCCTGCAGCCGGTGCTGTCGAAGCAGCTGCGGGACAACAAGCTCTCGGCCCTCACCGCCGGCCTGCCGGAGGTGATCGCCACCGCCAATATCGGCTGCCTGACCCATTTGCAGAGCGGCCTGGGCTCACCTAGTAGCCGCCCTAGTATTGCCGGGGTAAGGCACTGGATAGAATTGCTCGAAGATCAATTGACGGCCCCTGAAACCGATTCGGCGGCCGGAACAGTTGCCTGATCCATTCCCTGATTTCCAGACTGCCCATGTCCGCTTCCACTGCCTCCCAAGCCGTCCCCGCCGCGCCGGTCGATCTTTCCCCCGAACAGCGCCAGGAGGAAGACGCACGGCTGCTCAGGCGACTGCTCTCCCAAGGGGTCAAGCTGCCGCCCCAGCCCAAGGTCGTGGAGGAACTGGAGGCCCAGCTCAAGCGCGGCGAGGCCGACGTGCGCAAGATCGCGCGCACCATCTCCCAGGATGCCGGCATCACCGCCATGCTCTTCAAGGCGGTGCAGTCTTCCGCCTACCGCCAGCATCAGCCCTTTGGCAGCCTGGAGAAAATCCTCCAGGCGGTGGGTCTGAAGCAGACCCTCAATCTGGTGCAGGCCATCGCCTTCATGGGCATGAACAAGGTGAGCAAGAATCGCAAGGTCTACGAGCGCTTCTGGAGCCGTTCCCAGACCATCGCCCAGCTGGCCATGCTAATCGCCGACGAGCGGGTCATGGTCTGCAACGTCTTTGCCGATCAGGCTTACCTGGCCGGCATCTTCCACGACTGCGGCGTACCGCTGCTGATGGAGCGCTTCCCCACCTATTGCCGCTCCATGCACCTGGAGGACGGCGAAGCCTGGATCGACCTGCTGGAAGAGGACAAGAAGTACCAGGCCGACCATTGCGTCGTGGGCTATTTTGTCGCCCGCCACTGGCACCTGCCGGAATTCATCTGCGAGGCCATCCGTTTCCACCACGACTTGCCCCAGCTGGTACCCGGCGATTCCCGCAGCCTGGCGGCCATCATCCAGCTGGCCATCCACGCCTACCACCGGGTGCAGCACCTCGACGATCCGGACTGGCAACGGGTGGCGGCGGATGTGCAGGAAGAACTGGGCATCCACGCGGATTCCATGCCCGAATATCTGGATGAATTGCTGGAGCGCTTCCAGAATCATTCCTGACCGGTGCCCGGCCGGGCCGCTATAATCGGCAGAAATTCCAGATCAGAGAGGACTGCCCGTGACCACGGCCACCTTTATCGACGCCAGCGGCCAGGAACGCCCCGACCGCCGCGGCAATAGCAAGCTGCGCAATGCCTTTGACGCGGTCTACGTGCAGATCGAGCCCTTCTTCGACCCCAAGAACACCTGGGGCGGGCATTCCCTGGAGCATCTGGCCTTCCGCGTGGTGCGCGACAGCCACCCCGAACTGACCCAGCAGGAAGTGCATCAGGTCATCGTTGCCGCCACCCGGGTCTTCCACAGCCGCAATCCCCATTTCGCCGGCCAGGTGCCGAGCGTCGAGGACATCAAGGCCAAGCTCCTGGGCTGAAGCCCAAGGCCAGAATCCATGAGCCTGACCCTGGACGCCTGCGTCGCCCAGCACCAGGGCGACCGCAAGGAGCAGCAGGACCGGGTAGCCCTGGAAGCCCATCCCCGGCACCGCGGGCTGGTCCTCGCCGTGCTGGCCGACGGCATGGGCGGCCACGCCGGTGGTGCCCTGGCGGCGGAGCAGGTGGTGCATACCGCCCGCAGCAACCTTTCCGCCTGCACCGCCCAGCCGGAAGGCCGGGAAGCCTGGCTGCGGGAGGTGATCCACGAAGCCCACCTGCTGATCCGCACCAGCCGCCTGATCAACGAGAAAGATCCCCATAGCACCGCCGTCCTGCTCCTGCTGGAGCCGGGCCTAGCCACCTGGGCCTATTGCGGCGATTCCCGTCTTTACCATTACCGGGGCGACCAGCTGCTGGTGCGCAGCGTCGACCATTCCTACGTCGAGCATCTGGTACGGGCCGGCCGCATCACGCCGGAGCAGGCCCTGGTGCACCCCAACCGCAACGTCCTGCTCACCTCCCTGGGCGACAAGGAAGACCCCAAGGTGGATGTGGGCCGGAGCGAGGCGCAGCCGGGGGATAGTTTCCTGCTCTGTTCCGACGGTCTCTGGGCCTATTTTTCCGAGGCCGAGATCGGCGGCGTGCTGGCTGCCTTCCCTGCCCGGGAAGCGGCGGAAATCCTCATCAACCGGGCACGGCAGCGGGGCAAGGGGGAAGGGGACAACTGTTCCCTGGCGGTATTGAAGCTGCTCGGCGGCTGAGCCGCCGTGTAGCCGGTGTCGGCAGCAGCATCAGCATCGACACCGGCGCCGATAGCCCCGGCCTTGGGCCGGGAGACCTGCCGTCAATTCTCAGGGCTGGCCAAGGGTTTCCAGCACCCGCAGCAGGGATGAGGTGTCGTCCCGGCCCCAGCCGAGGGCCATCAGGCTGTTGAGCTGCTGCCCCACCTGGGCGGCTACCGGCAGGGGCGCCCCCAGGGCATGAGCCTCGGCCAGAAGAATGCCGAAATCCTTATGGTGCAGGCGGGCTTCGATGCCGGCGGCGAAATCCCGCAGCACCATGCGTTCCCCCATCACTTCCAGTACCCGGCTGCCGGCGGAGCCGCCGGCCAGGGCAGCCTTCACCTTGGCCGCGTCCACTCCTTCGGCGGCGGCCAGACGCATGGCTTCGGCGGCAGCCTGGATGGCGGCCACCATGATCATCTGGTTGCAGGCCTTGGCCACCTGGCCGGCGCCGTTGCCGCCGATGTGCACCACGGTCTTGCCCAGGTGCATGAAGAGGGGGCGCACCCGTTCCAGCACTGCCGCCTCGCCGCCGGCCATGATGGCCAGGGTGGCGTTGATGGCGCCCTGCTCGCCGCCGGAGACCGGCGCATCGAGAAAGTGGATGCCCCGCTCGGCCAGGGCGGCGGCAATGTCCCGGGCGTCCCCCGGGGCGATGGTGCTCATGTCCACCACCACGCTCCCCGGCTGCAGGCCGTGGATCAGCCCTTCTTCTCCCAGCACCACCTGGCGCACATCGGCGCCTCCGGTGACGACGGTGAACACGATCTCGGCTTGGTGGCCTAGCTCGGCCGGCGTGGCCGCCACTTGGGCGCCCAGTTCCTGCAGCGGGCGACGGCTTTCGGCACGGCGCGACCAGATGGTGAGGTGATGGCCGGCGGCCAGGAGGTGGCCGGCCATGGGACGGCCCATGACACCCAGGCCGATGAAGCCGAGATGCCGGGGCGAGTGGGTGGTGGGGGAGGTCAGGGGAGCGGTCATGGCACGAGGGTCTCCGGATCGGCCGCCGTAACGGGGGCACTGGCGGGAGGTGAGGCGTCGGCAGGGGCGCCGGCCTCGGGGCTGGCCGCTATTGCCGTTGTCTGGGGGGCGCTTGCCAGCGCAGCCACTTCTTCCGCCCCTTGGCCATCGGCCAGCCGGGCCTGCTGCTTGGCGTCGTACATGGCCTTGTCGGCGGCGCCGATGAGGCTTTCCCGGTCGTCGGCCTGGTCAGGGAAAGTGGCGCTGCCGATGCTGATGTCCACCTGCAGGGCCAGGCCGTGCCAGAGGATGGGCTGGCGGATGGCGTTGTGGATGGCCTGGAGGATCGGTTCCAGGCGCTCCTCCACCGTCAGGTGGGGCAGCAGGGCGGTGAATTCGTCGCCGGCCAGGCGGGCGACGGTGTCGCTACTGCGCAGCAGCCCTTGCAGGCGTTGCCCCACCTCCTGCAACACGGCGTCGCCGGCCTGGTGGCCGTGGGTGTCGTTGATGGCCTTGAAGCCGTCCAGGTCCATGTACAGCAGGCCGACCCCGTCGCCCTGCCGGCGGGCCTGGGCCAGGGCCTGGTCCAGGCGTTCAAGGAAGAGGGAACGGTTGGGCAGGCCGGTGAGGGGGTCGTAGTGGGCCCGGCGCCACATTTCTTCCTGGCTGCGGCGCAGTTCGGTGACGTCCTGGTAGATGGCGACGAACTGGCGGATGGTGCCCTGGTCGTTGGTGATGGCACGGATGTCCACCGCCAGCAGGATGGCCTCGCCGGTCTTGCGCCGGTTCCATACTTCGCCCTGCCATTCGCCGTGTTCCTTGAGGGATTGCCACAGCTGCTGGAAGAAGGCCCGATCATGACGGTTGGAGCGGTAGAAGCCGGCCCGGTTGCCGATGCACTCCTCCCGGGAATAGCCGAGCAGGGCGACGAAGGCGGAGTTGACGTTGTCGATACGGGCATCCATGTCGGTGACGACGATGGCCCGGGCGGCCCGTTCCAGCACGTCCCGGTAGAGCCGGTTGGCCAGCTCGGCGGCCTTGATGTCGGAGATGTCCACGAAGGAGGTGACGACGGCGTAGGGGTGGTCTTCCCCGGCGTGCACCAGGGGGCGGCTGTTCACGCTGAGCCAGACCCGGCCGTTGGCGCGGCGTTCCACCCCCATGATGACGTTGTCGCAGGAAACGCCGGTGCGCAGGGTGATCATGGCCGGGTGTTCATCGGCCGGGAAGGGGGCGCCGTTTTCCCGCACCACCAGCCACTCTGCATCCCGGGAGTGGCGCCCGAGGAGACGCTCTTCGCTAAGGCGCAAGATGCGCCGGGCGGCCGCGTTGGCGGAAACGATGCGCCCCTCCCGGTCCTGCACCACCACCCCTTCGGCCAGGGCGGAAACCAGGGAGCGCTGCATGGCTTCGCTTTCGGCCAGGGCCAGTTCAGACTGCTTGCGTTCGGAGATGTCGGTGATCGTGCCCAGCATGCGCAGGGGGCGGCCGTTGTCGTCCCGGGCGAACACCTGGCCCCGGCTGAGCACCCAGCGGTAGCTGCCATCCCGGTGACGCAGGCGGAATTCTTCCTGGAAGACCGGGGTGCGGCCGGCGAAATGGTCGGTGGTGGCCGCCATAACCCGATCCCGGTCCTCTGGGTGCAGGCGTTCGAGAAATTCCTCGTGGCGGTTCGGCACTTCATGGTCCTGATAGCCAAGAATGGCTTTCCAGCGGGGTGACAGGTAGGCCTTGTGCTCCGCCACGTTCCAGTCCCAGACGCCTTCGCCGCTGCCTTCCAGGGCGAATTTCCAACGTTCCTCCGCTTCTTCCAGGGCATGCTGCAGGGCCATGGCCTCGCTGACGTCCTGCAGGGTGCCCACCAGGCGCTTGGGCTGGCCCTGGGCGTCCCACTCCACCCGGCCGCTGAGGCGGACGTAGCGCTCGATGCCGGCGGGCAGCAGCAGGCGGCAGGAAAGATCGAGGCTGCAGCCGGTTTCCCGGGTGCGCACGAAGGCTTCATCCACCCAGGCACGGTCCTCCGGGTGGATCACGGCGAGAAAGGCGTCGTAGGAGGGCGTCTGGCTCAGGGGGCTGTAGCCGAGGATGGTGTAGATCTGCTCCGACCACCATACCTTGTCCAGGGGAATATCCCGCTCCCAGCTGCCCAGGCAGGCCACCCGCTGGGCATCCATGAGGTGGCCGCGCTGCCGCGCCAGCTGCCATTCCAGGCGGTCCCGGCGGCCCAGGTGGTAGGCGAAGAAGCCCCAAGTGAGGAGCACCAGCAGGGTCAGCAGCAGCCCCTTCTGTACGTTGTCCCGCTGCTGGGTGGCGATGCCCGCATCCCGCTCCACCGGGGAGGCGGAAACCAGCACCAGCAGGGGGTATTGTTCCAGCCAGCGGTAGGAAACCACGCGCTTCACCCCATCCAGGGCCGAGCGGCGGGTGAGAACGCCCTGGACGGTGTGCAGGAAGGGGGCGAATTGCTCCTCGGTCAGCTGCTTGCCCAGCAGCTTGTCCAGGTCCCGGGAGCGGCTGAGCACCCGGCCGGCGGTGGAATAAAGGGTGAGCAGGCCGTCGGCGCCCAGGTCCAGGTGCTGGACGAAGGCCGTGAGTTGCAGGGGCTCCATGATGAAGGCCACAACACCGGCGAATTTGCCCTGGTGATCGAGGATGGGGCGGGAGAAGAGGATGCCCGGGGTACCGCTGACCGGCTCCGCCAGGGGGCCGTCGATACGCATGCGGTCCTTGCCGCCGTTGGCGAAATGGACGAAGTAGTCCTGCTCGGCGAGGGAGGTGGGCTTGCCCGCCAACAGGGGGATGTCCGTCGCCACCACCCGGCCGTCCCGGTCCAGCAGCAGCACACGGGCGCCCAGTTCCTGCAGGGGGCCCTGGCGCAGCAGTGCGATGGTACGGGGGACGTCCTTGCGGTCTTCGATGAACTCGCCTCGCAGCAGTTGCAGGGCGTCGTCCAGGTGCTGCAACTGGCGGCGCAGGTTTTCTGCCGCCAGGTCGGTGAGGACCCGGCGCTCGCCTTCGTAGCGTTCCACCTCGACCTCGGCCAGCTGCTGGTTGCCAGCGATGAGGACGCTCCAGACGACAAGCAGGGCGCCGATGCAGAGGGCCGCCAGGCCCCAGTACCAGCGGCGGGAGCCCTGGGCCAGCGGCGCTTCCAGGCTGTTGTCCATCTCAGGCGGCCGGGGTGTCGGCGCCGGAGAGGCGCTCCAGCAGCTTCAGCACGGCGACCGAATCCTCCTCCCCTAGGCCGCTGCCCACCAGGGCATTGAACATCTGGGCGGTGGCGGCGCTGCCGGGCAGGCAGAGGCCCCGCTGGTGGGCCGTCTGCATGACGATGTTGAGGTCTTTCTGGTGCATCCAGGCCTTGAAGCCGGGTTTGAAATTGCGGTCCAGCATGCGCTGGCCGTGGTTTTCCAGGATGCGGCTGTAGGCAAAGCCCCCCAGCAGGGCTTCGCGCACCTTGGCCGGATCCACATCGGCCTGCCGGGCGAAGTTGAAAGCCTCGGCAACGGCCAACACCCCCATGCCGGTGACGATCTGGTTGCAGGCCTTGGCCACCTGGCCGGCGCCGGAGGTACCTACATGCACCACGTTCTTGCCCAGGCACTGGAAGGCGGGCAGGGCCTTGGCGAAGGTGTCGGCGCTGCCGCCGGCCATGATGGAGAGGGTGCCGGCAATGGCCCCCACTTCGCCGCCGGAAACCGGGGCGTCGATGAAATCCACGCCCCGGGCCTTCAACTTTTCCGCGATGGCGCGGGCTGCGGCGGGGGCGATGGTGCTCATGTCCACCGCCACCAGGCCCAGCTTGCCCAGGCGCTCCGCCCCTTCGGCCACGCTGGCCTTGCCGAGCATCACCTGCTCCACGTCGGGGGCGTCGGCCACCATGGAAATCACCACGTCCGCCTGGCCGGCGACTGCCGCCGGGCTGGTACAGGCCTTGGCGCCGGCCTGCACCAGAGGCGCCATGGACTCGGTGCGGCGGGCCCAGACATGGACGGTGTGGCCGCCCTTGAGCAGGTTGAGGGCCATGGGCTGACCCATGATGCCGAGACCGATGAAACCGATTTCCATATGAACTCCTCCTGATGCGTGGGGTGGGGCGGTCCTCTTGATGGGACTCGGGGTTGCGTTACTTGGGGCTGGAACGAGCGGCGCCTGGATTATCGGGGCCGCTGACGGTAGTCATACTAAAGTCATATAAGTTCCCAGTTTACCGCCCCAAAAAGCCGAAAAGAAGGGCTGCCTAGGGTTTTCCCGAGGCAGGGAAGCGGGGCTGCCGAGGCCCCTTGTTGGCCGCTGGGACCAAAGAAAAAGGCGGCGCCTGGCCGCCTTTTCCGGGGCCGCCTGGCTTAGCCCTGGGCGCGTTGTTCCAGCACTTCCACGGCGGGCAGCTTCTTGCCTTCGAGGAATTCCAGGAAGGCGCCGCCACCGGTGGAGATGTAGTCGATCTGCTTCTCGATGCCGTACTTGGCGATGGCGGCCAGGGTGTCGCCGCCGCCGGCGATGGAGAAGGCCGGAGAGTGGGCGATGGCGGCTGCCAGCATCTTGGTGCCGCCGCCGAACTGGTCGAATTCGAAGACGCCGACCGGGCCATTCCAGACGATGGTGCCGGCGTGGGCGATGATGCTGGCCAGCTTGGCGGAGGTCTTGGGACCGATGTCCAGGATCATGTCGTCGGGCTGTACGTCGTTGGCGTCAACGCGGTTGGCGCGGGCATGGACGGACAGCTCGTTGGCCACTACGACATCCTCGGGCACGGGCACGGAGGCGCCGCGCTCGTCCATCAGGTCCATGATGTTGCGGGCTTCTTCCACCAGGTCCAGTTCGGCGAGGGATTCGCCGATGGGCAGATCGTCGGCCACCATGAAGGTGTTGGCGATGCCGCCGCCAACGATGAGTTGGTCCACCTTCTCGGCCAGGGACTTGAGAATGGTCAGCTTGGTGGAAACCTTGGAGCCGGCAACGATGGCCACCAGGGGGCGCTTGGGGTTTTCCAGGGCGCGGGAGAGGGCATCCAGTTCAGCCGCCAGCAGGGGGCCGGCACAGGCCACAGGAGCGTATTTGGCCATGCCGTGGGTGGTGGCTTCGGCCCGGTGGGCGGTACCGAAGGCGTCGTTCACATAGACGTCGCACAGCTTGGCCAGCTTCTGCGCCAGTTCGTCGTTGTTCTTCTTCTCGCCCTTGTTCACGCGGCAGTTTTCCAGCAGCACCACGTCGCCGGGCTTCACGTCGAAACCGCCGTCCACCCAGTTGTCGATCACCGGCACCTTGCGGCCCAGCAGTTCGGCCAGGCGATGGGCGATGGGGGCCAGGCTGTCCTCGGGCTTCATTTCGCCTTCGGTGGGACGGCCCAGGTGGGAAGTGACCATGACCGCGGCGCCCTTTTCCAGGGCCAGCTTGATAGCCGGCACGGAAGCGCGGATGCGGGTGTCGTCGGTGATGCGGCCGGTTTCATCCTGAGGCACGTTGAGGTCGGCGCGGATGAAGACGCGCTTGCCCTGGATGTCGAGGTCGGCGAGTTTGAGAACGTTCATGTTTGTCTCCGTAAAAGAGGGAATGCGTGGGCCCCGGAGGGCACAGAGAACACCGAGTCGTGAATGCAATGGCTGCCCCGCCGGGTGTCGCCGGGGCGAGGGTTGTCAGGTTTTGTGCGGCTCCCAGGCCCGGTGCCAGCAGCGGGCCACGTCCACCATGCGGTTGGCGAAGCCCCATTCGTTGTCGAACCAGATGAAGAGGTTGAACAGGCGCGGGCCGTTGGCCCGGGTCTGGGTGGTATCGACGATGGCCGAATGGGGGTCGTGGTTGAAATCGATGGAGGCGTGGGGTGCGGCGGAGGCGGTCAATACCCCTTGCCAGGGGCCGGCAGCGGCCTGCTGCAGCAGTTCGTTGATGCGCTGGGTATCGCAATCCGCGGCCAGGGCGACCACCAGGTCGATGGCCGAGACGTTCAGGGTAGGCACCCGGATGGCCTTGGCCTGGACCTTGCCGGCCAGGTCCGGCAGCAGCCGCTCGACGCCCCGGGCGAGGCCGGTGGAGACGGGAATCATGGACTGCATGGCGGAGCGGGTGCGGCGCAGGTCGCTGTGGTGGTAACCATCCGCCAAGGGCTGGTCGTTCATCACCGAATGCAGGGTGGTGAGCAGCACCTGTTCGATGCCGATCTCCCGCTGCAGCAGTTCCAGCACCGGCACCACGGCATTGGTGGTGCAGGAGGCGTTGGAGACGATGCGCTCGTCGCCGCTCAGCCGCTCGTGGTTGAGGCCGAAGACTACCGTGGCATCCACGTCGTGGGCGCTGTTGGCGGGGTGGGAGAGCAACACCCGGGGGCAGCCGGCGTCGATGAAACGGCGCAGACCGGCCCGGTTGCTGTACTGGCCGGAGCATTCCACCAGCAGGTCGATCTTCAGGCTGCGCCAGTCCACGCCTTCCGGGGTGTCGGCATGGGTCAGCTGGATGGGGCGCCCGTCAATCACCAGGGCCTGGCCTTCCAGGGCCACGTCGGCGGGAAAGCGGCCGTGGGTGGAGTCGAAACGGGTCAGGTAGGCGATGCTTTCGCCATTGGCCGGCTCATTGATGGCCACCACCTGGAAGGTCTCGGCCAGGCCGGCTTCGTGGAGGGCCCGCAAGAAGCAGCGGCCAATGCGGCCATAGCCATTGATGGCGAGGCGGACGGGGCGGGAAGAGCCGGACACGGTGGCGGAGTGGAGTCGGGTGGGTGGAGGGAAGGCCGTGATTTTACAGGGTTGCGCCGGTAAATCCGAGGGGCTTTGCCGAAGGCGGCGGGAGATTTATGCTGCCGGGGCGGCAAGATCTGCAGGATGGCGGCATTTTTGCCGGCAATAAATGTCGCATTGTCCTTGCCGCCCTGCCGTTTTCCACCGCTGCCGGGGTCAATTCTCTGGCAAATACCGCAGGCATGGCTTTTGCTGAAAGGGGCTGTCGATTGGGCATTGGCCCGAGGAGTTCCATTATGAGCATTTCTGCCATTCATTCCCGCCTGAGCAATCTTGCCCTGGTCAGCGGCCCGGCATCCCGCACCGGTACCGCGGCTGCGGCCAGCGATTTCCAGAACTCGGTGGCTGCCAGCCAGTCCGGCAGCAGCGGTGGCCTGGCCTCCGAAAAGTTGGAACCTGTCAGTGAAGCCGCCAAGGAAAAGGCTCGTATCGCTGCCGCCGAAGCCAAGCGGGATTCCCTGCGCAAGGAATTGCAGGATTACCTGGACAAGAGCCCGGCCGAACACATGCGGGATGCCATTCTCAAGGAAATGGGCATGACCGAGGACGACCTTAATGCCTTGCCGCCGGAAAAGCGGGAGGCGGTGGAAGCCGATATCGCCCGCAAGATTCGGGAGCGCCTGCTGGCCAAGGATGAATCCCATCCCGATGCGGTGACCTTGCAGCAGTCTGCCACTGCCGGGCTGATGCAGGGGCGTAACCCCTTCGCACCTGCCGGCGCCGCTGGCGAAGGGGCGGGCGTGGCCGGCATGGCGGAATATCGCTTGTTGCAGCAGGCGGTCAACGGCGGACACACGACGACCTCTGCCTGACCTGCCTCCGCCTGATCCTGACCGCTTTCGGCTCGATCTCGCCCTTATGGCCCACCGATTCCGCCGGCAGCTTGCCTGGGCTTTCCCTGATTTTTCCTGAACTCAGCCAGGCCTTTCACTCTTTCCGGGTGTCATGAAAAAACCGCCGGCCCCTTGCGGGAACCGGCGGTTTTCTTTTGCCTTGGGCGGAGGGCGCTTACTTGGCGGCCATCCAGGCGCGGGCGGCGTCCAGCATGCGGCAGGAGTAGCCCCACTCGTTGTCGTACCAGGCCAGCACCTTCACCAGCACGGAGCCGTCGGCACCCTTGATGACCCGGGTCTGGGTGGCATCGAAGGTGGAGGAGACGGTGGTGTGGTTGAAGTCGGAGGAAACCAGGGGCTCGTTGTTCACCGCCATGATGCCCTTCAGGGGGCCCTTGGCAGCGGCGGTCATCAGTTCGTTGATTTCTTCCTTGGTGGTGGCGCGCTCGGCGGTGAAGGTCAGGTCCACCAGGGAGACGTTGATGGTGGGCACGCGCAGGGAGAAGCCGTCGAACTTGCCGGCCAGCTGGGGCAGCACCAGGCCGACGGCCTTGGCGGCGCCGGTCTTGGTGGGGATGATGTTGGCGGCGGCAGCACGGGCGCGGCGCAGGTCCTTGTGGCGCACGTCCACGGTCACCTGGTCGTTGGTGTAGGCGTGCACGGTGGTCATCAGGGCTTGCTTGATGCCGACGCTCTCGGCCAGCACCTTGGCCACGGGGGCCAGGCAGTTGGTGGTGCAGGAGGCGTTGGAGACCACGGTCATGTCGGCCTTGAGCACGCCTTCGTTAACGCCCATGACGATGGTGGTGTCCACGTCGTCGCCGCCGGGGGCGGAGATCAGCACCCGCTTGGCACCCTGCTGCAGCAGGGCCTGGGCCTTTTCCTTGGTGGTGTAGGCGCCGGTGCATTCCAGCAGCACTTCCACGCCGTGCTTGGACCAGTCGATGTCCTTGGGGTTCTTGGTGGAGTAGAAGGGGATCTTCTTGCCATCGATGATGATGCAGTTCTCGCCCTCGGTCTCCACGGAGGTGCCGAAGCGGCCGTGGGTGGTGTCGTACTTCAGCAGGTGGGCGTTGGTGGCCAGGTCGCCGGAGGCGTTGATGGCAACCACGTCGAACTCATTCTGCAGACCCTGCTCGTAGATCGCCCGCAGGGTGCAGCGACCGATACGACCGAAACCGTTGATGGCAACCTTGATAGCCATGGCACTTCTCTCCTCTATCTAAAAAACCTGACGCGCCCCGTGGCCGGGGCAGCCCTTCCTTTTATTCCAGCACTTCCTTGACGGTCTTCACCACGTTGGCCACGGTGAAACCGAACATCTCGAACAGCTTGCCGGCGGGGGCGGACTCGCCGAAGCGGTCGATGCTGACCACGGCGCCGTGACGGCCCACGTACTTGTGCCACAGGCCGGAGTGGGCGGCTTCGATGGCGACGCGCTTGCGGCAGGTGCCCAGCACCTGTTCCCGGTAGGCGGCGTCCTGGCGTTCAAAGGCTTCGACGCAGGGCATGGAGACGACACGGGCGGCGATGCCCTCGTCGCCCAGGGCCTTCTGGGCATCCAGGGCCAGCTTGATCTCGGAGCCGGTGGCGATCAGCACCACCTGGGCTTCGCCCTTGGCCTCGGACAGCACGTAGCCGCCGCGGCGGATGGTCTCGGCGCTGATGCCGGCGGTGACATTGGGCAGGTTCTGGCGGGACAGGGCCAGGACGGAAGGACCGTCATGGCGTTCCACGGCATTGGCCCAGGCCACGGCGGTCTCGGTGGAGTCGGCGGGACGCCACACGTCCAGGTTGGGGATCAGGCGCAGGGAAGGCACGTGTTCCACCGGCTGGTGGGTCGGGCCGTCCTCGCCCAGGCCGATGGAGTCATGGGTGTAGACCATGATCTGGCGCTGCTTCATCAGCGCCGCCATGCGGATGGCGTTGCGGGCGTAGTCGGAGAACACCAGGAAGGTGGCGGTGTAGGGGATCAGGCCACCGTGCAGGGCCAGGCCGTTGGCGATGGCGGTCATGCCGAATTCGCGCACGCCGTAATAGACGTAGTTGCCGCCGTCCTTGCGGGTGACGCCCTTGGCGGCCTTCCACAGGGTCAGGTTGGAACCGGCCAGGTCGGCGGAGCCGCCCACTACTTCCGGCAGGTTCGGCACCAGGGCGGCGATGGCGTTCTGGCTGGCCTTGCGGGTGGCGATGTTCTCGGCCTTGGCTGCGGTGTCGGCGATGTAGGCATCCACCACCTGCTGCCAGTTGGCGGGCAGCTTGCCGGCCATGCGGCGCTGGAATTCGGCGGCCTGGGCCGGGAAAGCGGCAGCGTAGGCGGCGAAGCGTTCGTTCCACTGGCCTTCGGCGGCCTGGCCCTTGGCCTTGCCGTCCCAGGCGGCGTACACGTCGGCGGGGATTTCGAAGGGGGCGTGGTTCCAGCCGATGGCAGCCCGGGTGGCGGCGATTTCCGCATCGCCCAGGGGGGCGCCGTGCACGTCGTGACTGTCGGCCTTGTTGGGGGAGCCCATGCCGATCTTGGTCTTGCAGCAGATCAGGGTGGGCTTGTTGCCTTCGGCCTTGGCCTGCAGCAGGGCGGCCTCGATGGCGGTGGCGTTGTGGCCGTCCACATTGGGGATGACCTGCCAGCCGTATGCTTCGAAGCGCTTTGGGGTGTCGTCGGTGAACCAGCCTTCGACGTGGCCGTCGATGGAGATGCCGTTGTCGTCGTAGAAGGCGATCAGCTTGCCCAGGCCCAGGGTGCCGGCCAGGGAACAGGCTTCGTGGGAGACGCCTTCCATGAGACAGCCGTCGCCGAGGAAGACGTAGGTGTGGTGGTCCACGATGTCGTGGCCGGGCTGGTTGAATTCAGCCGCCAGAATCTTTTCCGCCAGGGCCAGGCCCACGGCGTTGGTGATGCCCTGGCCCAGGGGGCCGGTGGTGGTCTCGATGCCGGGGGTGTAGCCCACTTCTGGGTGGCCCGGGGTCTTGCTGTGCAGCTGGCGGAAGTTCTTCAGGTCGTCGATGGAGACGTCGTAGCCGGTCAGGTGCAGCAGGCTGTAGAGCAGCATGGAACCGTGGCCGTTGGAGAGCACGAAGCGATCCCGGTCGGCCCACCGGGGGTTGGCCGGATTGTGCTTCATGTGGCGCCGCCACAGGACTTCGGCGATTTCGGCCATGCCCATGGGCATGCCGGGGTGACCGGAATTGGCTTTCTGGACCGCATCCATGGCGAGGGCACGGATGGCGCTGGTGAGGGGATTGAATTGCATGGTCACCGGAAGGGGGGAGGCGGGAAAGAGGCGGAATTATCCGCCAAATGCTGGGGTTTTTCCAGATTCACCGCAGCACAAGGGCTGCCGCCGAGGGGTGATTCCACTGGAATGGGTCTGGAACGGTAGCCGGCCCCCCGCCGTTTAGGCCATGGCTGGCGGCCGCTGCCGTAGCCCGGCCGGTATTGGGTTCCTGGGCCGCCTGGTTCAGGCACCCCGGCTGCGGTCTTCCACCAGCTGCCAGATAAGGGGGGTGAGGATCAGCTGCATGGCCAGGTCCTGCTTGCCACCGGGCACCACGATGGTGTTGGGGCGGGACATGAAGGAGTCGTCGATCATGTTGAGCAGGTAGGGGAAATCCACCCCCCGGGGATCGCGGAAGCGGATGACGACGAAGGACTCGTCGTTGCTGGGGATGTCCCGGGCGATGAAGGGGTTGGAGGTGTCCACCACCGGTACCCGCTGGAAGTTGATGTGGGTGCGGGAAAACTGGGAGGTGATGTGGTGCACGTAATCCGGCATCCGGCGCAGGATGGTGTGGGTCACTGCCTCCAGGGAATAGCCCCGGGTACGGGTATCCCGGTGGATTTTCTGGATCCATTCCAGGTTGATGATGGGCACCACGCCGATCAGCAGGTCGGCATGGCGGGCCACGTCGATCCGCTGGTCCTGGTAGGCACCATGCAGGCCTTCGTAGAAGAGCAGGTCGGTACCCGGGGGGATGGATTCCCAGGGCGTGAAGGTGCCCTCGGGCTGGTCGTGGCGACGGGCTTCGGCGGCGCCGTGAATGTACTGGCGGATATTGCCGGTGCCCCGCTCGCCGTATTCGCGAAAGAGCGCTTCCAGCTCGGCCAGCAGATTGGCCTCGGGGCCGAAGTGGGAGGGGGGCTTGTGCCCCTCCCGCTCGGCGGCCTCGATGGCCTGACCCATTTCGGCCCGGGTGTAGCGGTGAAAGGCGTCGCCCTCGACGATGGCGCCGTTAATCTTTTCTCGGCGGAAAATCGACTCGAAGGTTTTGCGGACGGTGCTGGTGCCCGCGCCGGAGGAGCCGGTGACGGCAATGATGGGGTGTTTGGCCGACATGCTCCTCCTTCCCGGACCGGCTCAGCGGTCCTGGTGGTAAGCGGTGACCCGCTCGACTTCGTTCTTGGAGCCGAGCACCACCGGCACCCGCTGATGCAGCTTGTTCGGCTGCAGGTCGAGAATGCGTTCCCGGCCGGTGGTGGCGGCGCCGCCGGCCTGCTCGACGATCAGGCTCATGGGGTTGGCTTCGTACATCAGGCGCAACTTGCCACCCTTTTCCGCCGTCTTGCTGTCCAGGGGGTACATGAAGACGCCGCCCCGGGTGAGGATGCGGTGCACATCGGCCACCATGGAGGCGACCCAGCGCATGTTGAAGTCCTTGCCCCGAGGGCCGTCCTTGCCCTGCAGCAGTTCGTCCACGTAGCGTTGTACCGGCGCTTCCCAGAAGCGCTGGTTGGACATGTTGATGGCGAATTCCTTGGTGTCTTCGGGGATGCGCAGATTTTCCTGGGTCAGCACGAAGGAACCCACTTCCCGATCCAGGGTGAAGCAATGCACGCCATCACCCAGGGTCAGCACCAGCAGCGTGTTGGGGCCGTAGAGGGCGTAGCCGGCAGCCAGCTGTTGGGTGCCGGGTTGGAGGAAGGCCTGTTCATTCGGCTCCATGCCTTCGGGGCAGCGCAGCACGGAGAAGATGGTGCCGACGGAAACGTTGATGTCGATGTTGGAGGAGCCATCCAGGGGGTCGAACATCAGCAGGTATTCGCCCTTGGGGTAGCGGTTGGGAATGGGGTGGGGATCGTCCATTTCCTCGGAGGCCATGGCCGCCAGATGGCCGCCCCATTCGTTGGCCTCCAGCAGGATCTCGTTGGAGATCACGTCCAGCTTTTTCTGGGCCTCGCCCTGCACGTTGTCGCTGCCGGCTTCCCCCAGCACACCGGAGAGAGCGCCCTTGCCGATGGAGATGGAGATGGCCTTGCAGGCCCGGGCGACGACTTCGATGAGGAAGCGCAGGTCGGCGTTGATGCGCTCCTCGCGCTGGGCTTCGATCAGGTATCGGGAAAGGGTGGTGCGGCTGGTACGGGAAGTGTGGGACATGAAATTCCTTGGTGCTGAAAACAGGTGGCCAGCCGGCAAGGCCGGGCGGCGAAGGCGGCCATTTTACCCTGCCCGGCGCGCCTGCTGGGCGAGGAACTCGGTGGCCGCCGCTTCGGGCAGGGGGCGGCTGAAGAAGTAGCCCTGTACTTCGTCGCAGCCATCGGTGGCCAGCATATCCAGCTGGGCTGCCGTTTCCACCCCTTCGGCCACCACTTCTAGGCCCAGGCTGTGGGCCAGGGCAATGGTGCCGCGGGCAATGGCCGCATCGTCCGGGTCCCGCTCGATGTCACGCACGAAGGAACGGTCGATCTTCAGCCGGTCGATGGGGAAAAGCTTGAGGTAGGAAAGGGAGGAATAGCCGGTGCCGAAGTCGTCGATGGCCAGGGTGACGCCCATGTCGTTGAGGGCGTGCAAGGTCTGGATGGCTTCCTCCGGGTGTTCCATGACGCCACTTTCGGTGATCTCCAGCTCCAGGAGGTCTGCGGGCACTCTGCTTGCTGCCAGGATCGCTGCGACGCGCTGCGGAAATTCTCGCTGTCGTAGTTGCCGGGTGGAGAGGTTGACCGCCATGCGCAGTGGGGGCAGACCCTGGGCCAGCCAGGCTTGGAGTTGGTGGCAGGCGCGCTCCAGTACCCAGTCGCCGATGCCGACGATGAGGCCGGTTTCTTCGGCAATGGGAATGAAGCGGTCCGGCGGAATCAGGCCGTCGTCCGGGTGGCGCCAGCGCAGCAGGGCTTCCACCCCGGTGATGCGGTCTGCCGCCAGGGCAAATTGGGGCTGGTAGTGCAGCTCGAATTCCTGGTTGGCCACCGCCTGGCGCAGTTTGCGTTCCAGCTCCAGGCGCTCGGTAGCGGCCCGGTTCATGGCGGCAGCGAAGAACTGGAAGTTGTTCCGACCGATGGCCTTGGCGTGATACATGGCGGTGTCGGCGTTCTGCATCACCGCCGGCACCGATTCGCCGTCGTCGGGGAAGAGGCTGATGCCGATGGAGGCGGAGGTGTGCAGCTCGTGGGGGCCTACCCGCAGGTCTCGGGCTACTTCCTCGATGATCTTGCCGGCCACGTGGGCGGCATCGTTAGCCCCTTCGACGTCCGGCAGAACCACCACGAACTCGTCCCCTCCGAGGCGGGCCACGGTATCCGATTCCCGTACCGAGGAGCGCAGGCGGTGGGCAATTTCCATGAGCAAAGAGTCGCCCACGGCATGGCCGAGGGAATCGTTGATGGTCTTGAAGCGGTCCAGGTCCATGAACATGACCGCCACCTTGTTGCCGTGGCGCCGGGCATCGGCCAGAGACTGCTCCAGGCGGGCTTCCAGGGTAAAGCGGTTGGGCAGGCCGGTGAGGGGGTCGTGGTGGGCCAGGTGGTGGATGCGGGCCTCGGTTTCCTTGCGTTCCGTAATGTCGGAGAAGAGGGTGATGTAGTGGGTGAGGGCGCCGCTTTGCAGATCGTGCACGGCATTGATGGTCATCCACTTGGGATAGACCTCGCCATTCTTGCGTCGGTCCCAGATTTCCCCGGCCCAGGCCCCTGTATCCCGCAGGGTTTGCCACATCTGGGCGTAGAACGCCTTGTCGTGGCGGCCAGAGGAGAGAATGCGCGGGTCCTGGCCCAGCACTTCGTCCGGGCCATAGCCGGTGATGTCACAGAAGGCCCGATTCACCGAAATGATGCGATTGCCCAGGTCGCAGATCATGATCGCCTCGGGGCTGTTGGCGAAGACCTTTTCTGCCAGTAGCAGGCGTTCCTGCGCCTGACGGTGTTGGGTGACATCCGTGTAAACCATGACGAAGCCGCCCGCGGCCAGCGGTACGCCACGCACGTGCAGGACGGTGCCATTGGGTCGGATGCGCTCGAAAGAGCGGGGCTCGGGAGCTCGGGCGAGTTGTAGTACTTCGTTGACGGCCTGTTCCGGGGAGCGGTTTCCGTATTCACCGCGGGCTACATTGAAATCGAGGATGCTCTGGAGCGCGGGCAGGCCTTCGGCAAAAAGGCTGGGCGGCAGGTCCAGCAGGACCTTCAGGCGGGCATTGCAGGTGATCATCTGCAGCTCGGCGTCGAACAGGGCGACGCCATCCGGGGAGTTATCCAGGATGCTTTGCAGGATAGTGTTCTGCTGCTCCAGGCGTTTCTGGGCTTCCTTGGTGTCGGTGATGTCGGTGTAAGTGGTGACGAAGCCGGCGAGCCGTCCCTCGTCGTAGAGGGGCTCACCCTGGATCAGCGTGGTACGGCCATTGGGCCGGGTGCGTTCGAAATGGTGAGGGCGGAACTGCATGGCCAGGGCCTTGCGTTCCTGAACGTAGATTTCCGGGTCGCCGGGACCGTATTCTCCCCGTTGGGCCGGATGGCGGATCAGGTCCTCGAAGGGCACGCCTCGATAGAGCGCCTCCGATGGCAGGCCGAGAACTTCCTGCATCCCCACGTTCCACAACTGCAGGCGCAGTTGTTCGTCGAAGACGCTGATGCCCTGGGGCAGGTTGTGCAGCACGGCGGCCAACTGGGCCGACTGGCGGCGGAATTCCTCTTCCGCCAGCTTGCGCTCGGTGATGTCCTGGGTGGTGCCGCTGGCCCGCAGGGGAGTGCCGGCCTCATCCGTGACGATGCCGCCGCGGTTGATGAAGTGGCGAATGCTGCCGTCGGGCAATATGACCCGGTATTCGACGCTGAAGGGAGCGTTGGGGTGGAGGCGGTGGTCGGTGGCCTCCATGACGGCCTGCCGGTCGTCGGGGTGGACGATGGACAGGAAGCGTTCGTAGGAGGCCTCCTCGTTCGCTTCCAGGCCCACTAGATGGTAGGCCTCCTCCGACCACCACAGGCGGTTGTTGCGCAGGTCCCGTTCCCAACTGCCGATACGGCCAATGCGCTGGGCCTCCAGCAGCCGGTCCTGGGTGCGGTGCAGCTTGTCGGCAGCAATACGCTCCCGTTCCTGCTGCTCGGCGAACAACAGGCGTTGCTGGCGCAGCAGATACAGGGTGAAGGATGCGCCGGAGAGCATGAGTAACAGGGAAAGCCCGTAAGCCATGAGGTTGCGCTGGCGGGCCGGAGTGAAGACTTCTTCCTTGTCCACCTTGGCGACCACGTACCAGGAGGTGCCTGGAATGGCAGTACTGGTGGCGAGCACGGCCTTCTGACGATAGTCCTGCCCTTCCAGGGGAGCGTTCTTGCCGAGCACGGCGTGGGCAGCGGGCAGGTAGGGGTCGGAAAGGGGGTGGTGCAGGCGCAGGGCCGTATTGTCCTGGTGGCGCAGCTGGTTGAGGAACAGCACCTGTTCCCCTTCCCGGCGGACCAGCAGGGTTTCCGCCGATTCGCTGGGTACGGGCCAGCTTTGGATGAGCGGATACAGGGTGATGTTGGGATCAATGCGCTGGATCAGGAAGCCCAGTCGCTTGTCGTTACGCGGGCTGCGGATGACCATGACCAGATCAATGAAGGGGCGCTGCCGGTCATCCAACTGCAGATCGGAAAATTGGGGCTGGCCGCTGTATTCCACCGCCTTGAACAGATTCCGGGTAGCGTCTCCCAGATAACCGTTGAGGGGATAGGGGGCTGTTTCAAAGACCAGTTCCCCGTCACCCGAAAGCAGGAGGAATTCCCGGGTATCCTGATAGTCCGCCATGGGCCGGAGGATGTGCCGTACGCGGTCCCGCTGTACCGGTGATAGAGCGCTCCGGTGGAGGAATTCCTCCAGCCCGAGGCTGTCCTGCCAAGCTCTTGCCTGGGCCAGGCGGTCACTGCGCCAGGCGGTGACCTGCTGCACCTTGAGATCGGCCACCGCCTGCAATTCCTGGTACACCTGCTCGCGAACCGCGGCCTCTTCCGTATGGGCGAAATAGACGTTGGCCATCCCCAGGCTCACTGCCAGGAGAAAGAAAACGGCGATTACGGTGGCCTGGAGTTGGGTTTCGCGACGAGAAGGCATGGCACAGGGGCCGGGCAACGGTTGGGGTTCCGCATTTTATTCTAGATTTCCGTAAGGGTATTTGACCTTTGCGGCTTGCCCGTGGCTTGGGCCTATAGTAATTTGCCAAAGGCATTGCCCCATGTCCGCCTATGTCAAATGGCTAATATTCATAAAAATACGGGGCTCAGGGATACTTCATGAAAATCAGAACCTTCGTGCTGCTGACCTCCATGCTGGTGGGATTGTCGTTCTTTGGCGGCAGCTACTGGGCAGTCAGTCGTGCTTTCGACAGCACCGTGCGGGACCATGCCCGGGAAGGGGCCAATACCATGGCCCGCATGGCCTTTGTTTCCATGTACGAGCTGATGAGTACCGGCTGGCGCCGGGCCCAGGTCGAACGTTTCCTCCAGGGCATGCGGGATGCCACCCGGGATTCCAACGCGACGGTAGAAATCTACCGCGGTCCCAAGGTTGAGGCCGTCTTCGGCGCGATCGAGCAGCCCCCCCTGGATGCCTTGCTGCAGCAGGGCTTTGCTACTGGTCAGCCTCAGGAAAGTGTGCAGGGTCCCTTCGTCCGTTTCGTCTATCCCCTGCGGGCCGAAGCCCGCTGTCTGCGCTGCCACGATAACGTTGAGGAGGGTGACGTGCTGGGCGCCATCGAGGTCCGCCAGAATGTCAGCGGCCTGGTGGAACAGGCGCGAGGTGAGTTTTTCTGGTCCCTGGTCATTCTCATGCCTTTGGGTTTGTTTCTGGCCCTGGGGGCAGTATGGTGGGTCAATAACCGCCTGGAAGGTGCCTTGCGTCATGTCGAGGAGGGGGTGGCCGGGGTCAATGCCATTGCTGACCTACGAAAACTGGAGCTGCACAGCCGTCGTCCGGGCTTTGCCGAACTGACCCGCATCGTCTGCGCCATTGAGGAGCTGGTAGAAAAGCTGCGGGCCGTGGCGGTGGACAAGGACATGCTGAAGTTCGAGATCGGCCTGCTGGAGAAGTTCGTCATCACTTCGGACATCATTCGCGACTGGACCGAATACGTGAATCACCTGGTGGTGGACATCAACAAGGTGATGAATGCCCACGTGCTGTTCTCCATCTTTCAGATCGACGATGAACTGTTCGACCTGGAAATCTTCTGGTACCGGGAGCCCACGGCGGCCACCAAGGCTCGGGTGGAAAAACACATTCGCGACGTGCTGAAGCAGAATCCCCGCTTCTCTGTCATCACCTCCTTCACCATCAACCACCACGTGGCCAAACCCGGCGGCGAGAAGGTGGAGCTGGCGGAAGAAGAGGTGCAGCTGCGGGTGAAGTCCTTCTTCGTCGATACACCGAAGATCGGCGGCATCGTCGGCATCGGCGTGCAGGCCGACGAGCTGGAGGACGATACCCGTCATCTGGTGCTCGATTCCGTGCTTTCCACCCTGCTCAATGTGGTCGGTTCGGTGAAGGCCATCTACAAGTACACCAAGGACCTGGAGTATTACGCCACCCGGGACCCCCTGACCGACCTCTTCAACCAGCGGGTGTTTTGGGAAATGGTGGGCTACGAGGTGGACCGCTCGGTGCGCCATAACGAACATTTCGGCCTGCTGCTCATCGACCTGGATAACTTCAAGCTGGTAAACGACAACTACGGCCATGCCGTGGGGGACAAGTTCCTCCAGTCCTTCGCCCGTGAGGTGAAGGGGGTACTGCGCAGCGGCGACATCTTTGCCCGTTATGGCGGCGACGAATTCGTGGTCATCCTGCCCGAGGCTGATCTGGAGGAAACCTCGATCATTGCCCAGCGCATTCTCGATGCCTCCCGGGCCAGCTGCATTACCGCCGACAACGGCGACATGGTGAACGGTACCGCCTCCATCGGCCTTGCCATCTATCCGGACCATGCGACGGAACCCAAGGACCTCTTCCTCTTTGCCGACAACATGATGTACAAGGCCAAGGCTGAAGGTAAGGAGCGGGTGGCCATTCCCACCGCCGAAGATGTCATGGAGGTGTTCCGCGACATTTCCCAGAAGAGCGTCACCATCCTCAAGGCCATCGACGAGAAGCGTCTGGTGCCCTTCTTCCAGCCCATTCTGGATGTGCAGGCGGGCAAGGTGGTGGGTTACGAGGTGCTGTCGCGGATCGAGGTGGATGGCGAAATCATGCGGGCCGACGAATTTGTGGAAATCGCCGAAAAGATCGGCGTCATCCACCGCCTGGATTGCCTGGTGATCGAGTTGGCGTTGAAGAAACTGGCGGCGGAAGGCCACGACGGCTACGTTTTCCTCAACCTTTCGCCCCGGGCCATGGTGCTCAACGAGTTCTCCCTCTCCCTGCGCCAGATCGTGGCGGAGAGCGGCATTCCGCCGGAACGCATCGTTTTCGAGATCACCGAGCGGGATACGGTGAAGAACCTTTCCCTGATGGAGCGCTTCCTCAACGACCTGAAGTTCGACGGTTTCAAGCTGGCCATCGACGACTTCGGTTCCGGCTTCTCTTCCTTCCACTACCTGCGCCGCTTCCCGGTGGATTTCCTCAAGGTGGAAGGGGATTTCGTGGTCAACATCCTCAACAGCACCAAGGACCGGGCCTTCGTCCAGAGCATGCAGTCCCTCGCCCATGAGCTGGGCATCCAGGTCATCGCCGAATTCGTCGAAACCCAGGAAGTGCTGGATGAACTGAAACAGATGGGCATGGATATGGCCCAGGGCTACCACATCGGCCGGCCTGACCGGAATATCCTCAGCTAAGGTGGCTTTGCCCCTAAGCGGCTAAGCCGCCGGGCCGCTTTCACCGGCCCGGGCGGCGACCCTTAATCCGTGGTCCGTAGCCAGTCCCGCCAGGCGGCAAAAACCTGGGGATCAAGGGCGGCCACCACGGGGCGGCGCCACAGGTCGTCGCTGTGGAAATCGTCCCGTTCCAGGGTGCACATGGCGCCGCCCGCTTCCTTGAGGATCAGGCAGCCGGCAGCGTAATCCCACAGCATCTGCCCGCCGTGCACCACGACATCGATACGGCCCGCCGCCACCTGGCACCACTCCAGGGCGCTGCTGCCGAAATTGCGCTGGGAGAAGAAGGGCGGCGCGGTGGCGATACGTAGCGCCAGAGCCCTGGGCAAGCGTTTCAAATCCACATTGGCTACCGCCTCGTCGAGGCAGCCGGCTACTTGCCGCAGGGGCAGGCGCTTGCCGTTGAGATAGGCACCGCCGCCTTCCCAGGCGTAGAACAACTCGTTGCTGATGGGGTTGTAGGTGACGCCCAGGCAAGGCCTGCCCTGGCGCAGCAGGGCGATGGAAACGGCGAAGACGGGCAGCCCGTTGACAAAGTTGGTGGTGCCGTCGATGGGGTCGATACACCAGGCATCCCCACCGCCGGCGGCCAGGGCGGCTTCCTGTTCGGCCCGGCTCATCTCCTCGCCGATCACCGGTACGGCGACGATCTGCGGTAGCCGTTGCAGCAAGGCCTGCTGGCAGGCCAGGTCGGCTTCCGAGAGCAGGGTGCCGTCATCCTTGCGGTGGTGGATGGCCTTCATGAAGCGGGGCACGATTTCCCGACTGGCCACTTCGTGGACGGTGGCGATCGCCGTCTCGACAACGGGGCGCAGGGCCAGGTCGGGGGGCAGGGCAGAGGCGGGCATGGCCGGGAATCCGGGCTTCAGTCTTGCCGCCACTTGATGGAGCAGCCGATGCTGGGAGTCTGCTCCGCCGGCCCATGGCCGCTGGCGGCCACCTGGATCATGGCCTGCTTCAGTTCCCGGGGCGTATCCGGCTGGGGCGGGTTGCGCCCGGTGGCGTCCAGGCGGCCCCGGTATTGCAGTTGCAGGTCGGCATTGAAACCGAAGAAGTCCGGCGTGCACACTGCCCCGTAGGTTCGGGCCACGGCCTGGCTGGCATCCAGCACGTAGGGGAAGGGCAGGTCCCAGGTCCGGGCCAGCGTCTGCATGTGGGGAAAATCGTCTTCCGGATAGGCCGCCGTGTCATTGCTCATGATGGCGATGCTGCCGATGCCATGGTGGTCCCGGAGTTCGCGGCAGTCGGCTACCAGCCGTTCAAGTATCGCTTTGACGTAGGGGCAGTGATTGCAGATGAACATTACCAGCAGGCCCTTGGGCCCCCGGGCGGAGGCCAGGCTGTGCTGCTGCCCGTCCGTGCCGGGCAGGAGAAAGTCTGGCGCAGGCCATCCAAAATCGCAGACCGGGGTGGTAAGGCTGACCATGAGAGGCTCGCTTTCAGGAGCGGGGCATCGGGCGGAATCCCGCGTGAACACAGGGAAATAGGCCGCTTTCGAGCGGTCATGCCTATAATAGCATGATGACTGATCCCCGCTTTTTCTGCTCCCCCGCCCAGATTGTCCTGGGTCCCGATCTTTCCCTTGAACTGCCCGAAGGACCGGGCCGCCATGCCGCCCGGGTGCTGCGCCTGGAAGCAGGCGATGGCTTGGTGTTGTTCGATGGGCAGGGCGGGGAATATCCCGCCCGCATCGAACGGGTGACCAAGGACCGGGTGCAGGTGCGTATCGGTGCCCATCGTGCCGTGGAGCGGGAGTCGTCCCTCGACCTGACCCTGATCCAGGCGCTGCAGGGCGGCGACAAGATGGATTTTACCCTGCAAAAGGCCGTGGAACTGGGGGTTCGCCGTTTTCAGCCGGTGGCCAGCCGGCGCAGCGTCGTGCGCCTGGATGGCGAGCGCGCGGCCAAGCGTCTCGACCACTGGCAAGGCGTTGCCGTGGCCGCCTGCGAACAATGCGGGCGCAACCGCATTCCGCAGGTGCTGCCGGTGCAGGCCCTGGAGCAGGCCCTGGCCCGGGAGGCGGCAGAGGCTGCCGCGCCGGAAGCCGCCGCAGGTGGTGCCCAGGCCCTGCGACTGGTCTTGCTGCCGGAGGCGGCTGTGCCTCTTACTGCCCTGCCACCACCGGCCGGCCCCGTGGTTTTTCTCGTCGGTGCCGAAGGTGGTCTGGCACCGGAAGAGAGTGCCGCCGCCTTGGCGGCGGGATTCACCCCGGTGCGTCTGGGGCCCCGCATCCTGCGTACCGAAACCGCCGGCCTCGCTGCCGTGGCGGCCATGCAAGCCCTCTGGGGCGATTTCAGGGAGGAGTGAGTCATGTTTGAATCGGCAGAACTGGAACACCGGGTCGACAAAGCCAGCTTCGACGAGCAGGCCCCCCTGCTGCGGGCGGATTTGCTCGATGCCCAGTACGACGTGCTGCAGGCCAAGCGTTTCCCCGTGATCATCCTGGTGAACGGGGTGGACGGTGCCGGCAAGGGGGAAACGGTCAATCTGCTCAATGCCTGGATGGACCCGCGCAACATCGACACCCATGCCTTCCCCCCGCCTTCCGACGAGGAACGGGAGCGCCCCCCCGTATGGCGCTTCTGGCGCGCCCTGCCGCCGAAGGGGCGGGTCGGCATCATGTTCGGCAACTGGTATACCGAGCCCATCCAGGGCCGGGTGAATGGCACCATGAAGGCTTCGGAGCTGGATCAGCGGCTGGAAGAAATTGTCCGCTTTGAGAAAATGCTGACGGACGAAGGCGCCCTGCTCATCAAGTTCTGGTTCCACCTCTCCCGCAACGACCAGAAGAAGCGCCTCAAGCTCCTCTCCAAGGACCCCAAGACCCGCTGGCGGGTGACCGATCAGGATTGGTGGCGCTACGAGCATTACGACGAATACCGCCAGGTGTCCGAACACACCCTGCGCCACACCAGCACCGGCAATGCCCCCTGGGTGGTGGTGGATGGTTTCGATGAACGCTACCGCTCCCTGGCTGTGGGGCGCATCGTCCTGCAGGCGGTGCAGAAGCGCCTGGCCCGGCCTGACGGCAACCTGCGCATCGCCGCGGCCCCCTTCCAGCGCCCGGTGCCCGGGGAGAACCTGCTGACCTCCCTGGACATGTCCCAGAAGCTGGCGAAGAAGAAATACGAGAACGAGCTGGAGCTATGGCAGGGCAAGCTGAACACCCTCTGCCGTGACGAGCGCTTCGCCAACCGTTCCCTCATCATCGTCTTTGAAGGCAACGACGCTGCCGGCAAGGGCGGCACCATCCGTCGCATTACCAGTGCCCTGGATGCCCGGCAATACCAGATCGTGCCGATTGCCGCGCCCACCGAAGAAGAGCGGGCCCAGCCCTACCTCTGGCGCTTCTGGCGCCAGGTGCCGCGCCATGGCCGGGTCAGCATCTTCGACCGCTCCTGGTATGGCCGGGTGCTGGTGGAACGGGTCGAGGGCTTCTGCGGCGAGGCCGACTGGATGCGGGCCTACGCCGAAATCAACGATTTCGAGGATCAGCTGGTGCGGGATGGCGCCGTGGTGGTGAAGTTCTGGATGGCCATTTCCAAGGACGAGCAGTACCGCCGCTTCAAGGAGCGGGAAGACACCCGCTTCAAGCGTTTCAAGATCACGGATGAAGACTGGCGCAACCGGGAAAAGTGGGACGCCTACGAGCAGGCTGTCTGCGACATGGTGGACCGCACCAGCACCGAGATCGCCCCCTGGACCCTGGTTCCGGCCAACGACAAGAACTTCGCCCGCATTCAGGTGCTGCGTACCCTGTGCGAGCGGCTCGAAAATGCCTTGAAGGAAAAGCCGGTGAAAAAAACGCCGGCCAAGGCCGCAAAAAAGAAATGAGACAGGCGTAAAGTCCCGTCTGCGCTGCCCGCAGACGCCTTTGTCCTCTCCGCCCATTGTGATCTACAGCTCCTTGCCAGAATTGCCGTGCCATGACCGATAACGTTCCGACTACCGCCGCCCAGTTCGTCGCCTGGTTCCGTTCCGTTGCGCCCTACGTCAATGCCTTCCGCGGCAAGACCTTTGTCGTCGCCTTCGGTGGGAAATTCATCTCCGGCCCCCTGGCTCGCACTTTCGCCTATGACGTCAGCCTGCTGGCCAACCTGGGGGTGCGTCTGGTGCTGGTACACGGTTCCCGCCCCCAGATCGAGGAGGAACTGCGGGAAAAGGGCCTGGAAAGCCGCTTCCATGCCGGCCAGCGGGTCACCGATGCGGATACTCTGGATTGCGTCATCGATGCCGTGGGCAGCGTCTATCTGGAAGTGGAGGCCCTGCTTTCCCAGGGGCTGCCCAATACCCCCATGGCCGGCAACACCATCCGGGTGGTAGGGGGTAACTTCATCACGGCCCGCCCCCTGGGGGTGCTGGATGGGGTGGATCTGCAATACACCGGTACCGTGCGCAAGGTGGATGCGGAAGGCCTCAAGGCCCAGCTGGGCCTGGGCAACATTGTCCTGCTCTCCAACCTAGGGGCCAGCCCCACCGGCGAAATTTTCAACCTCTCTATGGAGGAAGTGGCGGAAGAGGTGGCCAAGGCGGTGGTGGCCGATAAACTGATCTTCCTCACCGACAGCCAGGGCGCCAGCGATGCAGAAGGCAACCTGCTGGATGAACTGACCGCCGATGCGGCGGAACAGCTGGTGCGGGTCGGCGAATGGCTGTCGCCGGACTTGAAGCGTTATCTGCCCTGCGCCGTGCGGGCCAGTCGCCGGGGCGTGGGCCGGGTGCACATCGTCGGCTACGACCTGGATGGCGCGGTGCTGCAGGAATTGTTCACCCACGACGGCGTCGGTACTGTGGTTACCCGGGATCCCCTGGATACCCTGCGGGATGCCAAGCCGGACGACATCGGTGGCCTGGTGGGGCTGATTGCTCCTCTGGAAGAAGACGGCACCCTGGTGCACCGCCCGCGGGAATTGCTGGAGCGGGAAATCGGCCGTTTCTCGGTGGTGGAGCACGACGGTGTGATTGTCGGCTGCGCCGCCCTTTATCCCTATGCGGAGGACGGCCAGCGAGCCAAGACGGCGGAACTGGCCTGCCTGGCCGTATCGCCGGAGCACCGCCGCTGGGGCTACGGCGAGCGTCTGATGCAGCACATTGAAACCAAGGCCCGTTCGGTTGGGGTGAAGCACCTCTTCGTGCTGACGACCCGTACCACCCACTGGTTCATCGAGCGTGGTTTCGCCCTGGCCTCGGTGGATGAGCTGCCGGAAGAGAAGCGCCACATGTACAACCTGCAGCGCCGCTCCAAGGTGCTGATGAAGCGTCTGGGCAAGTAGGGGCGGGGAGTAGCCCTGGTCCGGCTGGGGGCTTTCCCGGCTTGCCGGCCGGCTCGGGCTATAATCTTCGCCGAACCATTTCTGGATACGGAGAAACACCCATGGCAAGAACCGTGAACTGCATCAAGCTGGGCCGCGAGGCCGAAGGCCTGGACTTCGTCCCCTATCCCGGGGAACTGGGCAAGAAGATTTTTGAGAATGTCTCCAAGGAAGCCTGGCAGCAGTGGATTCGCCTGCAGACCATGATCATCAACGAGAACCGCCTCAACCTGGCCGACCAGCGCCACCGCCAGTACCTGGCCGAGCAGCTGGAAAAGCACTTCTTCGGCGAAGGGGCCGAGCAGGTGCAGGGCTACGTACCCCCCCAGTCCTGAGCGTAGGGGCTGCAAGAAAAAACCGCGGATTTACCGCGGTTTTTTTTCGTCCCTGATTGGTGTTCTGCCAAGGTCGTGTTTCAGCGGGCGTAGCGCAGCAGGCGCCGGCCGTCGTCGGTGGTATGGCAGCGGTAGAGTTCGGGGCCCATGAAGGTGCCGTAGGCATTGAGCACCATCACCTCCACCTGGAAGGTGCGGGCCGTGGTCTGCCGCCCCGCCCCGTAGTCGATGATGTCGGCCTGGCCGCCGGTCACCTGGCGGATGCGTACGCTTTCAGGGTTTTCGATGCGGAAGTGTTCGACAAAGCGGTCGCGGCAAAGCTGGGCACCCAATTCCTTGGGGCCGCCACCATCCTGCTGGGTAGTGCCGCTGGCGTAGTGCTTCAGTTCACGTCCATCTGGGCAGGGCTTGTCGCTGAAGGTGTTGCCACAGCGGTACATGCCGCCCGCCTGGGCCGGCAGCAGCACGGCTCCCAGCATCAATCCCGCCATCCATCGCCCTTTCCAGCCCATCGTCGCTCTCCGTACGTTTTGTTGATCACGGGAGCATACCCCAGGTTGGTTCCGACAAAGAAAAAGCCGCCCGCAGGCGGCTTGGGTCGTTCAGCCGGAGGCTGAGTCCAGCGGGGCCGGGCTCAGCTGTTGGCGATTTCCCGGTCGATCTCTTCCAGGGTGGCGTGGCGCACATTGAGGCCCTTCACCATGTAGATCACGTACTCGGCGATGTTCTTGGCATGGTCGCCCACCCGCTCGATGGCCTTGGCGATGGACATGATGTCCAGGGAGCGGGAGATGGTGCGGGGGTCTTCCATCATGTAGGTGATGAGCTGGCGCACCACGGAGCTGTACTCGGTATTCACCGCTTCATCCTGGTGCACCACCTGGGCCGCCGCATTGACGTTGAGGCGGGCAAAGGCATCCAGGGCGGTGTGCAGCATGTTGAGGGAGAGGTCCGCCATGTGGCGCAGTTCCACATCGGGGGTGAAGGCGGTGTGCTGGGCGTTGAGGGTCAGGCCCAGGCGGCCGATCTTGTGGGCCTTGTCGCCGATGCGCTCCAGGTCGGAGATGGCCTTGATCACGGTGGTGATCATACGCAGGTCGATGGCGGTGGGCTGGCGCTTGGCGATGACCTGGTTGCAGGCTTCGTCCAGCTCCAGCTCCAGCTGGTTGACCCGGGAATCCTCCTTCACCACGGCCTCCAGCAGTGCGGTGTCGGCGGCGTAAAGGCCCTGCATGGCCTTTTTCACCTGTTGTTCCACCAGGCCGCCCATTTGCAGCACCCGGGTGCGCAGGCTTTCCAGTTCGATGTCGAATTGCTTGTAGGTATGTTCGCTCATGGCTTCCATGGTCGCCGTCCTGTGGGGGTTCAGAGGGTCAGAACCGGCGACGTTAACACGCTAATGTGACAGGGAGGTTGCAGCCTCCCCGGGGGTGGGTCAGATGCTCAGACGCTTGACGCCTTCCGGGGTGCCGAGGAGCAGCACGTCGGCGCCGCGACGGGCGAAGAGGCCGTTGGTGACCACGCCGACGATCTGGTTGAGGCTGGTTTCCAGTTCCACCGGATCGGCGATGGTCAGGCCGTGCACATCGAGAATGATGTTGCCGTTGTCAGTCAGGAAGCCCTCCCGCAGCTTGGGCGTGCCGCCCAGCTTGGTCAGTTCCCGGGCAACCTGGGCCCGGGCCATGGGGATGACTTCCAGGGGCAGGGGAAACTTGCCCAGCACCTGGACCAGTTTGGAGCCGTCTGCGATGCAGACGAAGCGTTCGGCCACGGCGGCCACGATCTTTTCCCGGGTCAAGGCGCCGCCGCCGCCCTTGATCATGTGCAGCTTGGGGGTGACTTCGTCGGCGCCATCCACATAGACCGGCATGGTGGTAACTTCGTTGAGGTCCAGCACCGTAATGCCGTGGCCCTTGAGGCGGCTGGCCGTGGCTTCGGAACTGGCGACGGCGCCGCGGAAACGACCCTTCAGGGCGGCCAGGGCGTCGATGAAACAGTTGGCGGTGGAGCCGGTGCCGACGCCGATCACGGCGTCTTCAGCAACAAGGCTGGCCACGTAGTCGGCGGCAGCGCGGGCTACGGCCTGTTTGAGTTCGTCCTGGGTCATGGGGGCTTTCCGGAAGGGGCTGGATAAATGCGTATTTTACCGGACAGCCCGCCCCGTGTTCAGGCTTCGGTTTCGCGGAAGAGGATGAGCTGGTAATCCGGGCCGCTTTCCTGAATGCCGGCCAGACGGACGGGGCGGCGCTTGCCGCCGACGATCAGGTCGGCCCGGCGATCCGGGGTGTAGGTGTCCGGCGGCACCAGCAGCAGGCGTGATTCCCGGGAAACGAGAATGGCGTCCAGCAGACCCAGGCCCATAGCCTCGGGAATGTGCTCGTTCCAGGGACATTCCGCATTCTTGTCCGCCAGCTGAACCTGGGCGCAGGCCGGGATGCCGTCGAAGATGGCCAAGCCGGCGTTGGGTTTGCCGTGACTGCGGCCGAGGCGGCGGATCAGGCCCACCTTCCAGTCGATGCTGCTCTCTTCCCGGTAACCCACCAGCGCGCCAATGCCGTGCCAGGGGCGGCGGAAGGGCAGCCGGGCACCCAGGCCCGCCGCGGAGAGGTCAATGCCCTCCCAGGTGTCGGTGCTCTGCTGAATGCCGGTACCTTCCAGGGCCTGGAGCGTTTCCAGGGGGGATTTCTGGGCCACCGGGGCCGCTTCCGGACGGGCGCCGCCTTCGACCCGGTGCAGGTCGAGAATGCGCACATGGCCCTTGTAGTCCAGGCTACGGCCGGAGCGGGCGAATTCGGCGGCGGCCACGGCCCGGCGGGCCATGGCGAGGCCGGCCACCACCAGCAGGTTGCCGTTGAGGGGCACGCGCTCCTGCTGCCGCGACGGCGGCGTCAGGGACCAGTGCTGGATCAGCATGTGCAGCAAATCCAGGGCCGTGCGCACGTCGCACTGGCAGTTGTCCAGCCAGTCCGGCAGGCGGCGGCTGGTCTGGATGGCGGCCCGCAGCTTCATCAACTGGGCATGGGCCGGGCCGGGGCCGAAGTAACGCCAGGCCGGGCCGGCTTCCTGGCCGGGAACGCAACGGCTGGGGCCATCGGTGGCCTCCAGGTTGATGCGGAAAGGTGTCTGGGAGGTGAAACTGTCGATGAACAGGCAGTGCCCCTCCACCTTGCGGATGGTCCGCTCCATGATTTCCATCTGGGAGGGCGTCAGGTTGGAGAGGGGAATGACTTCGAAGAGCACCCCCACCAGGTATTCGCGCCAGACGCTGGAGGGCTCCTGGCTGTCCGCATAGGCCGTGACCTTGCCGTGCAGCAGGCCCAGGTTGCGGGCAAGGAAGAGTAGTTCGTGGCAGGTCTTCCACCACTGGGCATCGGGGCCGGCATAGCCGAACTGGCCGATCTTCTTGCCCAGCACCAGGGCCTGCATGGCGCGCACCGCCAGCTTGGTCAGGCGGGGCCGGTCCGGCTCCTTGTTTGCCTGGATGGCCTGATTGGCCAGGGCTTCGATGACATGACGGCAGGCGTGGTGCACGCTGCGGTAATGGTGTTCCAGGGTCTTCAGCAGGCGGTCGGCCAGGTAATCCTGGCGGTTGTCGCTGAAATAATTGATCCAGGCTTCGCCGAGGGCATCCTGGGTGGCCTCATCGAGTCGCTCCACCGCGCGGGCGGCGCTTTCCGGCGGCATGTCGGCGGAAAACTGGGCCACCTGGTCCAGCCACTGGTCCACGTCCTGCAGCGTACTCTGGGGATTAACCCGGGGTACCTGGGCCAGATAAGCGTCGATCCCCTTGTCGCTACCCAGGGGATGGTCGCTGCCGGAGCCTTTTATGCGTGAAGCGATCCAGTTGAGCATAGTGTTTTCGGTGAAGCAGGAATGCGGGCAAGTCTATTACTTTTTTATTGGAAAAATAAGCGGTATGTAAGTTCCAGTTCTTTATAGACCAAAAAAAGAAAGCTGCCCGGAGGCAGCCTTCTCTTGGCACCAGAAGAACGGAGCGCTTATTTCTTCTTCATCGGCGGCAGATCGGTGCAGCTGCCATGGGCCACTTCTGCCGCCATGCCGATGGATTCGCAGAGGGTCGGATGGGGGTGGATGGTCTTGCCGATATCCACCGCATCGCAGCCCATTTCCACAGCCAGGCAGACTTCGCCGATGAGGTCGCCGGCGTTCATACCGACGATGCCGCCGCCCAGCAGGCGATGGCTTTCCGCATCGAAGAGCAGCTTGGTGAAGCCTTCCTCGGCGCCGTTGGCGATGGCCCGACCGCTGGCTGCCCAGGGGAACACGGCTTTTTCAAACTTTATGCCGTCGTTCTTGAGCTGGTCTTCGGTCTTGCCGGCCCAGGCGATTTCCGGGTGGGTGTAGGCCACGCTGGGAATCTGCAGGGCGTCGAAGGCGGCCTTCTCGCCAGCGGCGACCTCGGCGGCGACGTGGGCTTCGTGCACCGCCTTGTGGGCTAGCATGGGCTGGCCGACGATGTCGCCGATGGCGAAGATGTGGGGCACGTTGGTGCGCATCTGGGCATCGACATTGATGAAGCCCCGGTCGGTGACGGCGACGCCGGCCTTGTCGGCGGCGAGCTTCTTGCCGTTGGGGGTGCGGCCCACGGCCACCAGCACCAGGTCGAAAGCTTCCTTCTCACCGGTGGAATAGGTGACTTCCACGCCTTCGGCCTTGGCCTCGGCGGCAGTGACGCCGGTGGCCAGCAGGATACGGTCGAAACGCTGGGCGTTCTTCTTTTCCCAGACCTTGACCAGATCCCGGTCGGCACCGGGCATCAGGCCCGGGCCCAGCTCGACCACGGTGATGCGGGCGCCCAGGGCGCTGTACACCGTGGCCATTTCCAGGCCGATGATGCCGCCGCCGATGACCAGCATCTTCTTCGGCACCGAGCGCAGTTCCAGCGCACCGGTGGAGTCGATGACCCGGGGGTCATCCTTGGGCATGAAGGGCAGGGCCACGGGCTGGGAACCGGCGGCGATGATGGCATTCTTGAACTTCACCACCTGTTTCTTGCCGTCGGCCGCGGTGACTTCAATGTGGTGGGGGTCGATGAACTGACCGACGCCCTGCACGTGCTGCACCTTGCGGCCCTTGGCCATGCCGGCGAGGCCGCCGGTGAGCTTGCCGACGACCTTTTCTTTGTGGGCGCGCAGCTTGTCCACATCCACCTGGGGCGGTGCAAAGGTGACGCCGCAGTCGGCCAGGTGCTGGGCTTCTTCCAGCACTGCTGCCACGTGCAGCAGGGCCTTGGAGGGAATGCAGCCGACGTTGAGGCAGACGCCGCCCAGGGTCGGGTAGCGTTCCACCAGCACGGTCTTCAGACCCAGGTCGGCAGAGCGGAAGGCAGCAGAGTAACCGCCAGGGCCGGCGCCCAGCACCAGCATGTCGCACTCCACATCAGCGCCGCCGCTGTGGCTGCCAGCCACGGGGGCAGGCGCAGCCGCAGTAGCGGGGGCTGCCGTCGGGGCTGCAGGCTGGGGGGGCGGAGCAGCGGCAGCCGCACCGGCTTCCACCACCACGATCACCGTGCCTTCGGCCACCTTGTCGCCCAGCTTGACCTTGATTTCCTTGACCACGCCGGCGGCCGACGAGGGCACGTCCATGGTGGCCTTGTCCGATTCCAGGGAGACCAGGGGGTCTTCCACCTTCACCGTGTCGCCGACCTTGACGAACACTTCAATGACGGGCACGTCTTTGAAATCGCCGATATCCGGGACCTTCACTTCAACCAGTTGGCTCATGTCGTCTCTCCCTTACAGCATGACCCGGCGGAAATCCGCCAGCAGCTTGGCCAGTTCGGCGTTGAAGCGGGTCGCCAGGGCGCCGTCGATGACGCGGTGGTCGGCGGAGAGGGACAGGGGCACGATCAGGCGTGGCACGAATTCCTTGCCGTTCCACACCGGCTTCATGCTGGACTTGGAAACGCCGAGGATGGCCACTTCCGGCGCATTGACGATGGGGCTGAAAGCCGTGCCGCCGATGCCGCCGACGGAGGAAATGGTGAAGGTCGCGCCCTGCATGTCGGCGGGCTTCAACTTGCCGTCCCGGGCCAGCTTGGCCAGATCGCCGGTTTCCTTGGCGATCTCCAGCACGCCCTTCTTGTCGGCGTCCTTCAGTACCGGCACCACCAGGCCGTTGGGCGTGTCGGCGGCGAAACCGATGTGGTAGTACTTCTTGTACACCAGGTTGTCGCCGTCCAGGGAGGTGTTCAGTTCGGGGAACTGCTGCAGCACCTTGACGCAGGCCTTGATGATGAAGGCCAGCATGGTCAGCTTCTGGCCGCTCTTCTCGTTTTCCTTGTTCAGCTGCACCCGGAAGGCTTCCAGGTCGGTGATGTCCGCGTCTTCGTGATAGGTCACGGCGGGGATCATCACCCAGTTGCGCGCCAGGTTGGCGCCGGAAATCTTCTTGATGCGGGAGAGGGGCTTGGCTTCGATGGGGCCGAACTTGGCGAAGTCCACCTTGGGCCAGGGCAGCAGGTCCAGGGAGCCGCCGCCGGTGATGCCGCCGCCGCCCACCTGGGTGGGGGCCACGGTTTGGCCGGACATGACGCCCTTGATGTAGGCCTTCACGTCTTCTGCCTGGATGCGGCTCTTGGGGCCGGTGGCGGTGACCTTGGAGAGATCGACGCCCAGTTCCCGGGCGAAGGCGCGTACCGAGGGAGAGGCGTGCACCTTGCCGCCCAGGGCCAGGCCGTAGGGCGCCGCAGTGGGGGCTGCGACGAAGGGCTTGGTGGGGGCCGGGCCATCCAGCTCTGGCGGAATGACCGCGGGAGTGGGCGTAGTGGCCGGGGCGGTGACTGCGGCAGCAACCGGCGCAGCGGCACCGGCGGCGCCTTCCAGCACCACCACCACGCTGCCTTCGGAAACCTTGTCACCCACCTTGATGCGCACTTCCTTGACCACGCCGGCGGCGGAGGCCGGCACGTCCATGGTGGCCTTGTCGGACTCCAGGGAGCACAGGGCGTCTTCCTGTTTCACCGTGTCGCCGACCTTGACGAACACTTCGATCACCGGCACGTCCTTGAAGTCGCCGATATCCGGCACCTTCACTTCCACCGGGCCGGCAGCAGCAGGAGCCGCCGGAGCAGCGGGGGCGGCGGCAACAGGCGCCGAAGCGGCAGGAGCCGCGGCCTGGGGGGCGGGGGCTGCCGTAGCAGCGCCGCTTGCGGCGCTTTCCACGATCACCACGACACTGCCTTCGGCCACCTTGTCACCGACCTTGATCTTCACTTCCTTGACCACGCCGGCGGCGGAGGAGGGCACGTCCATGGTGGCCTTGTCGGATTCCAGGGAGCACAGGGCATCTTCTAGCTTCACCGTGTCGCCGGGTTTGACGAACACCTCGATCACCGGCACGTCCTTGAAATCGCCGATGTCCGGGACCTTCACTTCAATGGTTTGGCTCATTGTTCTTCTCCGTCAGGCGATTAGCAGGTCTGGGGGTTGAGCTTTTCGGGGTCCAGGCCGTACTTGACCAGGGCCGCAGCCACCTTCTCGCGCTCGATCTGACCATCGTCAGCCAGGGCCTTGAGGGCGGCCAGGACGACCCAGTGACGATCCACCTCGAAGAAGTGGCGCAGCTTCTCCCGGGTGTCGGAGCGGCCGAAGCCGTCGGTGCCCAGGGTGACGTAGCGGCGGTTGATGAAGGGGCGGATCTGCTCGGAGTAGAGGCGCACGTAGTCGGTGGAGGCGATGATGGGACCACGGGTGTCGTCCAGGCATTCTTCCACGTGGCTCTTCTTCGGCTTTTCCAGGGGGTGCAGCAGGTTCCAGCGGGCCGTGTCCTGGCCGTTGCGGGCCAGTTCATTGAAGCTGGGGCAGGACCACAGGTCGGCTTCCACGCCCCAGTCGTTCTTCAGCAGTTCGGCAGCGGCCATCACCTCGCGGAAGATGGTGCCGGAGCCCAGCAGCTGCACGCGGGGGCCATCGGAAACGGCGCCCTTCTTGAACTGGTACATGCCCTTGACGATGTCGCCCTCGGCACCGGCCGGCATTTCGGGGTGCTCGTAGTTCTCGTTCATCACCGTCAGGTAGTAATAGACGTCCTCCTGCTCCTTGAACATGCGGCGCAGGCCGTCCTGCATGATCACGGCCACTTCGTAGGCGAAGGTGGGGTCGTAGGAGACGCAGTTGGGGATCAGGCCGGAGAGGATCAGGGAATGGCCGTCCTCATGCTGGAGGCCTTCGCCGTTCAGGGTGGTGCGGCCGGCGGTGCCGCCCACCAGGAAGCCCCGGGCGCGCTGGTCGCCAGCAGCCCAGCAAAGGTCCATGGTGCGCTGCAGGCCGAACATGGAGTAGCAGATGTAGAAGGGCACCATCTGCACGCCGTGGGTGCTGTAGGCGGTGGCAGCGGCGATCCAGTCCGCCATGGCGCCGGCTTCGTTGATGCCTTCCTGGAGGATCTGGCCGTCCTGGGACTCACGGTAGAACATCAACTGGTCGTGATCCTGGGGAACGTACTTCTGGCCTTCCTGGTTCCAGATGCCGACTTGGCGGAACATGCCTTCCATGCCGAAGGTGCGGGATTCGTCCGGCACGATGGGCACGATGTGGCGGCCGATGTTCTTGTCCTTGAGCAGGGTGGACAGGACACGCACGATGGCCATGGTGGTGGAGATTTCGCGACCCTCGCCGGTGGCCTTGAGCAGGCCCTCGAAGGCGGCCAGCTCAGGTACCGCCAGGGGCGCGGCCTTCTCGCGGCGCTGGGGCAGGTAGCCGCCCAGGGCCATGCGGCGTTCGCGCATGTAGGTCAGCTCGGGGGAGCCTTCCTCGAACTTCAGGTAGGGCACCTCGTCAATCTTGTCGTCCGGCACCGGCAGGTTGAAGCGGTCGCGCATGCGACGCAGGGCCTCGTGGCCCATCTTCTTGGTCTGGTGGGTGGTGTTCTGGGCCTCGCCGGCCTCGCCCATGCCAAAGCCCTTGATGGTCTTGGCCAGAATCAGGGTGGGCTTGCCCTTGTGCTCGGTGGCGGTCTTGAAGGCGGTGAAAATCTTGAACATGTCGTGGCCGCCACGATTCAGGGCCCAGACTTCGTCGTCGGTCCAGTCGGCCACCAGTTCCTTCAGTTCCGGCGTGTTGAAGAAGTACTCGCGCACATAGGCGCCGTCCTTGGCCTTGAAGGTCTGGTACTCGCCATCCACGCATTCCATCATGCGCTTCTTCAGGATGCCCTTCTTGTCGCGGGCGAAGAGGGCATCCCAGTGGGTGCCCCAGATCAGCTTGATGACGTTCCAGCCGGCGCCGCGGAAGTCGCCCTCCAGTTCCTGGATGATCTTGCCGTTGCCGCGCACCGGGCCGTCCAGGCGCTGCAGGTTGCAGTTGATGACGAAAATCAGGTTGTCCAGCTTTTCCCGGGCAGCCATGCCGATGGCACCGAGGGATTCCACCTCATCCACTTCGCCGTCGCCGAGGAAGGCCCAGACCTTGCGGTTTTCGGTCTGCACGATGTTGCGGCATTGCAGGTACTTCATGAAGCGGGCCGCGTAGATGGCCTGCAGGGGCCCCAGGCCCATGGAGACGGTGGGGAATTGCCAGAAGTCCGGCATCAGCCAGGGGTGGGGATAGGAGGAGATGCCCTTGCCGTCCACTTCTTGGCGGAAGTTGTCCATCTGGTCTTCGGTCAGGCGGCCGAGCATGAAGGCCCGGGCATAGACGCCGGGCACGGAGTGGCCCTGGAAGAAGATGAGGTCGCCGCCGTGGTTCTCGGAAGCTGCGTTCCAGAACCAGTTGAAGCCCACGTCGTAGAGCACGGCGGAGGAGGCGAAGGAGGCGATGTGGCCGCCCACGTTGGTGTGCTTGTTGGCGCGCACCACCATGGCCATGGCGTTCCAGCGGATGTAGGAGCGGATGCGCTCTTCCAGATCCGGATTGCCCGGGTAGTTGGGCTGGCGGTCGGCGGGGATGGTGTTGATGTATTCGGTGGTGGCGCTGTAGGGAATGTCCACGCCTTCCTCACGGGCTTGCCCGATGAGTTTCTCGATCAGGTAGTGGGCCCGGTCCGGGCCTTCCTTTTCGATCACGCCTTCGAGGGCGTCGACCCATTCCTTGGTTTCCTGGGGATCGGCATCAACCGATTGGGGAACGTCGGGCAGTGCTGCCATGGTTTGTCTCCTATTTGGAAGGACGTTTTTTTGTCGTCCGCCGGGTAGGGCGGGCAACACCTAGCTTAGACCGAAACGATAGCTTCGCCTAGCGAATTTTCGCATTGTAAAAAGATGATTCGTATCGTGCAACATTGCGCTGCAACATAGCGTGGGCGGGCTTCTTCCAGAACCGCTGTCGGCCGCTCTAGGCCGCTGTATTGCTTGTTTTTGCCTTTGACACGGCTTTTTGCCGGTTCTTTTGGCTGCTTTCCATGCTGCCTCGGGTGTCGCTCCGCCCCGCCATGCATTGCGGCCTGCATAGGCTGCTCCGGGAATGGCTGCCACCGCACCAAGGGGGCATTGCTTGCGGCTTCCGGGAAGCGCTTCCACTGGACGACCGCAGGCCCTCAGGGCGCGTGGCGTAGGCGGGTGCTGTAGGCGTGGATGACCCGGCCGCCCCGCACCTCGCCCATCACCGGCACATCCAGGCGGTCGATGGCCTCGTGGTCGCCGGGGCTGAAAGGGCGGTCGTAGATCTGCACCACGCCTTCCACCTTTTCTTTCAGGCTTTCCAGGGCCGCCTTGATGCGGGGGCCGTCGGTGCTGCCGGCCTGGCGGATGGCGGCGGCCAGCAGCAGCAGGGCGTCGTAGCCCTGGGCGGCGGCGGAGGGCACGGGAATGCGGGTGCTGCCCGTGGCCTTGAGATAGGCGTCGATGAACTGGCGGCGCTTCAGGGAGGTGCCCTCGTCGATGAAGGTCAGGGGCATGCGGGCCCCTTCGCCGTTGGGGCCGGCGTTGTCGATGAAACTGGACATGGAGAGGGTCCAGCTGCCGATGAGGGGTGCCTCCCAGTGCAGCTTGGCCCGTCCGTTAGCCAGGGCCGCCAGCTCGGGGCCAATGCCGTAGGTCAGGATGGCTTCCGCGCCCGCATCCCGGGCTCGTTGCAGCTGGCGGGTCAGATCCACCTCGCCCAGGTTGAAGCGTTCCACCGCCACCGCTTTCAGGCCCTTGGCCGCCAGGGCCTTCTCCAGGTCTTCCCGGCCCAGCTGACCGTAATTGGTGGTGTCGTGGATGATGGCCAGGCGCTTGAAATGGCGGCGCTCCACCGCCTCCTCGACGATCATGGCGGCCTGGATGGCGTCGCTGTTGGAGACACGGAAGACGTAGTTCTCGCTGTAATGGGGCGGCAGGAACTGCTTGGTGATGATGGAGCCGGTGGCCACCGCGGTCACTACTGGAATGCGGGCTTCCTGAAAGTAATGCTGGCTGGCCAGGGCCACGCCGGTATTGACGATACCCACCGCCGCCGCCACCTTGGTCTGCACCAGTTCCTGGGCGATGCGGCTACCCCGCTGGTTGGCCGCCTCGTCGTCCCGCTCCACCAGTTGCACCGGCCGGCCCAGCAGGCCGCCGGCCCCGTTGATCTCCCCCGCCGCCAGGCGGATGCCGTCGCGCATGGAAATGCCCATGGGGCTGGAGCCGCCGGTGAAGGGGCCGTACACACCGATGCGGATGGGCTGGGGCGCCTGGGGCCCCGCCAGGGCCGGCAGTGGGGCCAGGCCCATTAGGCTGGCAGCAAGTACACAGGCCAGGCCGCGACCCAGCCGGAGCGCGGGGCGGAGCAAAGCGGAGCGAAAGAGATTGGCAGCGGGCATGGTCACGAGCGTACGGGAAGCCCGCGCGACGCGCCAATTCGGGTTATCCCGCAAGCCTGGCGGGTGGGGGAAGGGCTGCCGGGAGGCCGCAGGCCTGGCCTCTGGGCTCAGGGTAAACACCAATGGCTCGGCTTTTGGGGCGGCGGCGAAGATGGGGACCCGCTATCATTGCCCGCGCCATGCCGGACCGCGCCGACCCCGTCTCCCTTCCCTACAAAGCCGCCACCGCCCGCAGCGGGTGGTTCTGGCTCGTCCCCTATCTGGCCATCGCCTGCTTTGCCTTCACCATGTTCGGCCTGGTGGGCTACATGAACAAGCGGGATGCGGACGAGCGCCAGGCCATGGTGGAGCGGGACATGCAATGGGCCGACCAGACCCTGCGCCTGCATCTCAACGCCAACCAGGATTTTCTCCAGCAGCTGGGCCGCAACCTGGCCGATGGCGTGCTGGACTACGAGGATTTCCAGATCCGTGCTGCCCAGCACCTGGCCAACAACCCGGAGCTGGCGGTAGTGCTGTGGGTCAATCCCCAGGGCAAGGTGCAATGGGTGGCGCCCTTCGAGGCCACCGAATGGGTCGCCGGGGAAAGCCTGGAGGAAGGCCAGCAGGCCCATCTGGCGGACGCCCTGCGCAGCGGCCGCCCGGACTACGGCGGCATCTACCGCAATCGCCAGGGCGCCGCTTTCTTCGATCTGATCATTCCCGTGCAACGCTGGCGGGAAGACATGGGGGCCGTGATTGGCGTCTACAGCGCCGACAGCCTCCTCAGCCACCCGGTGCCCACCTGGTTCACCGAAAAATACCGCCTCACCCTGGAAGACGGGGAGGGCAAGGAAGTGGCCGCCAACACCGCCGTCCGCCCCACCGGCAAGGACCAGGCCTACCGCCTCGTACTGACCCCCCCCGGCAACGGCCTGGCTCTGCAGGCCATCGCCTACGCCACGGAAGAGGGCTGGTCCCGCGCCCTGCCGCCCCTGGTCATCGGCGCCCTGACCCTGGCCCTGGTGTGGAGCCTGGCCCTGCTGCGGCGGGACGTGCAGCGCCGTCTGCAGGCGGAGAAGGAGCGGGACCGCCTCTTCTCCCTCTCCCTCGGCCTGCAGTGCATCGCCACCCTGGAAGGGCGCCTGCGCCGGGTGAATCCGGCCTTCGAACGGGTGCTCGGGTATCCCCTGGGGGAACTGCGGGACCGCTCCCTGCTGGATTTCGCCCACCCGGAAGATCTGGCCCTGGTGGTGGACATGCTGCGCCACCTGGCGGAAGGCCTACCCCAGGAATTCGAATGCCGCTTCCACGCCAGCAATGGCCAGGAGAAATGGCTGTTGTGGAGCATCAACCCGGTGCCGGAGGAGAAGCTCCTCTACGCCGTGGCCCACGACATCACCGACCGCAAGACCGCCGAGCAGGCCCTCACCGACGAATACGCCTTCCGCAAGGCCATGGAGGAATCCGTGTCCACCGGCCTGCGCGCCATCGACATGGAAGGCCGCATCATCTACGTGAACCCGGCCTTCTGCCGCATGCTGGGCTGGAGTGAGGCGGAACTGCTGGGACTGAAGCCGCCCTTCCCCTACTGGCCGCCCGAACACGCCCGCCAGCTGGCCACCAACATCGAGCTGACCCTGGCCGGCCAGGCCCCTGCCAAGGGCTTCGAGCAGCGGGTGATGCGCAAGAACGGTGAGCGCATGGACGTGCGCTTCTACATCTCCCCCCTGATCGACGCCAACGGCAAGCAGACCGGCTGGATGGGGGCCATGACCGACATCACCGAGCCGAAGCGGGTGCGGGGCGAGCTGGAACGCTCCCAGGAGCGTTTCATGGCGGTGCTGGACGGCCTGGATTCGGCGGTGTACGTGGCCGACGCCAAGAGCGACGAAATCCTCTTCGGCAATCGGGCCTTCAAGAGCATCTTCGGATTCGATGCCGTGGGCCGCAACTGCTGGGAAATCACCGAAGCCTGCCGGCCGCCGGTGGGCGCCTTCGACTGCGACCTGCGCCTGCTCTCGCCGGAAGTGCTGCCGCGCCAGCTCTTCGACGGCGAGGTGCAGAACAGCCTCTCCGGCCGCTGGTACCACCTGCACGACCGGGCCATCCGCTGGGTGGACGGCCGGGTGGTGCGGGTACAGATCGCTACCGACATCACCGAACGCAAGCAGATCGACGAAGTAAATCTGCAGCAGCAGAAGCGCCTGGAGCAGACCTCCCGCCTCATCACCATGGGCGAAATGGCCTCCTCCCTGGCCCACGAACTGAACCAGCCCCTGGCGGCCATCGCCAATTACTGCATGGGCTGCGTCAAGCGCATGAAGGGCGGCACCGCCAAGCCGGAGGAGTTGCTGGGCGCTATGGAAAAAGCCAGCTTCCAGGCCGAGCGGGCGGGCAAGATCATCCGCCGCATGCGAGAGTTCGTGAAAAAGAGCGAGCCCAACCGGGGCCAGGTATTGCTGGCGGAAATCGTCGAGGAGGCCCTGGGCTTCGCCGAAATCGAGGCCCGCAAGCAGGCAGTGAATATCTGCGTGGACCTGCCGCCCGAACTGCCGCCCCTCTTTGCCGACCGCATCATGATCGAGCAGGTGCTGCTCAACTTGGTGAAGAATGGCATCGAAGCCATGCGCGACACTCCGGCGGCGGAACGCCGATTGACGGTGGCGGCGCGGCTCCAGGACAATCGCACGGTGGAGGTGACCGTCACCGACCGGGGCCACGGCATCGGCAGCACTACCGCGGAAGAGCTGTTCGCCCCCTTCTACACCACCAAGCCGGAGGGCATGGGCATGGGCCTGCCCATCTGTCGCTCCATCATCGAATTCCACAAGGGACGCTTGTGGGTCGAATCCAACCCCGGGGGGGGCTCGGTCTTCCGTTTCACCCTGCCCGTTGAGGACTGAACATGACGCCAAACCAACATCCGGACAGCGCCGCCAGCGCCCCCTCCAGCACCCAGTGCGTCTACGTGGTGGACGACGACGAGGCCATGCGCGATTCCATGGTCTGGCTGATCGAGTCCGAGGGCTACCCGGTGCAGGCTTTCTCCAGCGCCGAGGCCTTTCTCGCCTTCTACCAGGACGGCCTGGCCGGCTGCCTGGTACTGGATGTGCGTATGCCCGGCATGAGCGGCCTGGAACTGTACGAACGCCTGGCTGCCCTGCGCGCCACCCTGCCGGTGATTTTCATCACCGGCCATGGCGACGTACCCATGGCCGTGGCCGCCCTCAAGCAGGGGGCCGCCGACTTCATCGAAAAGCCCTTCAACGATACGGACATGCTGCGCCTGATCCGCCAGTGTCTGGAGATGGACACCAGCCGCCGAGCGCGCCGCGCCAAGGAGCTTTCCGTGGCCAACCGCCTGGCCCAGCTCACCGCCCGGGAGCGGGAGGTGATGGACCGGGTGGTGGAAGGCAAGCTGAACAAGCAGATTGCCGATGACTTGAACATCAGCATGAAGACCGTGGAAGCCCACCGGGCTCGGGTTATGGAGAAAATGGGAGTGCGCTCCCTGGCAGAGCTGGTGCAGTGCGCCCTGGAGTCCCAGGGCAGCCGCTGAGATTCGGGGGCTGTAGCCCGGGAAAAGGCCGCCCATGGGCGGCCTTTTTTATTCTGCTGCGGGTACTGTCCGACGGGGCGCCGCCACCTCCGCCCGGAGCAGGGCGGCCAGGGCCAGGCTGAGGGCCCAGGCGAACCAGGCCGACCACAGCACATGGGAGAGGAAGTGGGCACCCTGCACCATGCGCACGACGCCCAGCAGGGCGCCGTAGCTCAGGGCCGTCACCAGGACGATGCGGGCCAGGCCCCGGCCGGCGGGGCGCAGGGCCACGGCCCAGATCAGCCAGAGAAAGCCTGCGGCCGCATGGCCGGCAGGGAAGCAGACGCCGGCCTTGATGCCCGGCACCGAAGGCGCCAACAGGCCCAGGTAGGGCGCAAAGCCGCCAAATTCCACCACATCCCAGGGGCAATGGCGGTTGGTGGCGCTCTTCAGCAGGGAGGTGCAGATCGGGATCAGCACCATGCCCAGGGCGGCGAGCACCGCATTGCGCCGGGGTAGCCAGGCCAGTTCGCCCTTCCAGCCCAGCCAGCAGGGCACCAGGGCGACACAGATGAGGGCGTAGGAGGCGTACTTCATGCCGTGGTGCAGTACCCGGTCCAGCAGCCAGTGGTGGCGCAGGGGAAACTCCCCCAGGGCCGGGTCGAACAGCCACTGGCTGACGGTCAGGTCCAGCTGGGAGTTTTCAAAGACCAGCAGCAGCAGGCCGGCCATGGCCATCAGGCCCAGGGCCTGTGTCTGTAGCCAGCGCCGCCCGGCTTGGCGGTCCAGGGGGCCGTCCAGGGGCAGGGCGAGGGAAAAGTCGGCCATGGGCATCAGCTCCGGCAATCCGCCGCCAGATCAAAGGGGCGTTCGTAGAGGCCGGTCTGCACGTCGAGCAGGCCGAGCACCGAGTGGAAGACGTGGTCGTGGCTGGCCGGCTGGCGCGCCCGGGCCTTCAGGCAGGCAGTGTCGAGCTTGAAGTCGCGGGTGTAGCCGGCGGAGAACCACATCACCATGGGCACGTGGTTCTGCTCCTTGGGGGCGATGCTGTAGGGCATGCCGTGCAGGAAGAGGTTGTTTTCGCCCAGGGATTCGCCGTGGTCGGAAACGTAGAGCATGGCCGTGTCGTAATCCTTCTCCTGGCGCTTGAGGAAGTCGATGGTGCTGGCCAGGACATGGTCGGTGTACAGCAGGGCGTTGTCGTAGGCATTGACGATCTGCTCCCGGCTGCACTGCCGCAGGTCGGCGGAATCGCAGGTGGGGGCGAAGCGGTGGAAGGCCTCCGGGTAGCGCTTGTAGTAGGCCGGGCCGTGGTTGCCCAGCTGGTGCATGACGATCACCCGGTTGCCGCGGCCGTCTTCCAGCACCTTGTCCAGGTTGTGCAGCAGCACTTCGTCCAGGCAGCGCTCACCGTCGCACAGGGCGGGAATGCCGGCGTTGCTCAGGGCCTCGCTGGGCAGGCCGTCGCAGACGCCCTTGCAGCCGGACTGGTTGTCCCGCCACAGCACCTTGAAACCGGCCCGGTCCAGCACGTGGAGCAGGGATTCGCTGCCGCGGATCAGGCTCTCGTCGTACTGGCGGCGGCCCACCGGGGCGAACAGGCAGGGCACCGAAACCTCGGTGTTGGTGCCGCAGCTTTCCACGTTGGCGAAGTTGATGACATCCCGCTTGGCCAGTTCCGGCGTGGTTTGCCGGGCGTAGCCGTTGAGACCCCAGTTGGCGGCCCGGGCGGTTTCACCGACGACGATGACGAAGAGGGCCGGCTTCTTGCGCTGTTGCCAGGACGCGGCCAGGGCGGCATCGGTGCCGATGGGCCGGCGGGGGCCCTGGGCGGCTTCCGCCTTGGCCACCCGGGTGAGGGAATAGGCCAGGTTGGCGGGGGTGATGAGGTAGCGGATTTCCTTGTTGTTGCGCATCAGGGAGGCGAAATCCTGGAATACCAGGAAGACGGCTCCGCCGCCCAGCACGGCGGCCAGAACCATGGCGCCGGCCCGGGTGACCAGGGTGCGGCCCAGGCCGCCGGGCTGCAGGCGCAGGCGGCTGAGCAGCAGCAGGGGCAGGCCGGTGACCAGCAGCAGATGGGGCAGCAGGTCCCAGGTGAACAATTCCCGGGCTTCCCCCACGTCGGTCTTGAGGACGTTGCGCAGCATGGAGGGGTCCAGGTAGATGCCGTACTTCTGCATGTAGAAGCTGGCAAAACCGAGAACGATGAAGAGCAGGGCCAGCAGGGGCTTGCTGCTCCAGCGGTTGAGCAGGGGCGCCAGGAGGAGGAAATGCACCGCCGTGATGAAAACGAAGAGGGCGCCGGCGAAGCCCCAGGTGCTGGCCTGGCCTATTTCCCGCCCGGCCAGGCTGGCGTGCCAGAACATGGCATTGCCGGCGATGGCGAAATAGAGGCTGCTCAGCAGGGCCAGGGTCGTGCCGCCCAGGGTGGGCTGCCAGCCTTGCCAGGCGCGGCGCAAGGCGGCGAGGGAACGGGGTTTGGGCAGAGCGGCGTCGAGTCCGGGCATAGGGCGATCAGCATGAATTGGGCTGACCGCACTTTAGATTCCGGGGCGTGATGGCCGGGTGAGGAAAGTGTGAGGAAAGTGTGAAGCCCGCCGGCTCAGTCGTCCACGGGGGCGGGGAAGGGCGGGATCGCCAGGGCCTCGCCCAGGTCCAGGGCCAGCTCGGCGCCGCCCCGGGGGCCGTTGGCGGCGCTGATGCGCCAACCGCAGGCGCGGCAGACGTGGCCCACCAGGGCCAGCCCCAGGCCATGGCCGGCGCCGGAGCCGCGGCGGTAGAAACGGTCGAAGATGCGGGGCAGCTCTTCCGGGGCGAAGCCGGGCCCCTGGTCCGCCACGGTGAGGACGCTGCCTTCCAGGCGGCAATGGATGGTGCCGCTGTCGGTGTGGCGCAGGGCGTTTTCCAGCAGATTGCGCAGCACCAGTTGCAGCAGGCTGGGGTCGGCCCGCACCAGGGCGGGCTCGCGGATGTCCAGTTGCAGGTCCACCGGCTTGGCGTACTGGGTAAGAAGGAAATCCCACTGGGCCTGGATTTCCAGGGCCAGGCGCAGATCTTCCTGCAATTGGGGGCGGGTTTCCCGGGCCAGCAACAACAGGCTTTCGGCCAGGCGGGTGATGCGGTCGGCGCTTTCCATGATGCGCCGGCCCCGCCGCTGGACGCCTTCCGGCAGGTCGGCCTGGGCTGCCAGCAGTTCGCCGTCGGTGCGGATGGCGGTGAGGGGGGTGCGCAGCTCGTGGGACAGGTCGGCGGTGAAATCCCGTTCCCGCTGCAGGAGGGCGGCCTGGCGGGCTTCCAGGGCTTCCAGGGCATGGGCGATGGCGAGGATTTCCCGCTCCATGCCGGGCTGGGCGTAGCCGGGGAGCGGGCCGCCGGTATCGGGAACCTCCCCCCGCACTCGCCGCGCCAGCCATTCCAGGTGCCGCGTCAGGCGGCCGGAGAGAGCGTAGACCAGTACCAGCACGGCGATGCCGATGACCACGGCGCCGGTGATGACGATGGCGGTCAACGCGTCCAACCGCTCCTCGTGCTCGGCCACGTCGTAGCTGAGGATGAAGCGCTGGCCGTCGGCCTCCCGCACGGCCACGTGGTATTCCTTGCCGTCCTCGTAAATTTCGTGATTGCCGAGGGGGAGATGGATCAGGTTGTCCGGCACCGCATCGGCCGGGGTGTTGGGGCCGACCCGGTAGAGAGTCATGTCCACCGTATTGGGAAAGGCCGTGTCCGGCGCCGTGCGGGAGAGCTCGATGCTGTGCTCCACCTGGGTGGCGAGGAGGTCGTCGATGAAATCCTCCTCCATGTCGTCGAACATCAGCAGCAGGGCGATGGATTGGGCGAGGATGATGAGCAGGGCCAGGGCGGCCACCGCCACCGCCACCCGCAGGCGCATGGAGGGCGCCTTGCGGTCCCGCTCCAGTTCCTCGGCGCTGCGCTCAGCGGGCGACAAGCTTGTACCCCAGGCCGTGTACGTTGATCACCTCGACGCCGCCGTCTTCCCCCAGGGCGCGCCGCAGGGTGTGCAGCAGGCTGCGCAGGTTGTCGCTGGCCTCCTGCTCCCGGCCCCAGATGGCGATTTCCAGCTCCCGCCGGGAGAACACCCGGTTGGGCTGTTGCAGCAGCAGGGCGGTGAGGCGCAGGGCCTTCGGGGGCAGGTGCAGGGCCTGGCCGTGGAGGCGGATTTCCTGGGCCGCCGCATCGTATTCCAGCGGCCCCTGGCGCCAGGTGCCGGTGTCCTTGCGCGGCGCGGCGCGGCGGGCCAGCACCTGCAGGCGGGCTTCCACTTCCTGCAGGGCGAAGGGCTTGACCAGATAGTCGTCGGCGCCGGCGTCGAAGCCCGCCAGCTTGTCTTCCAGGGTGTCCCGGGCGGTAAGAATGAGCAGGGGAAGACTGCTGCCCTCGGCCCGCAGCCGCCGGGCCAGGCTCAGGCCGTCGCCGTCAGGCAGGCTGCGGTCCAGCACGGCGCAGTCGAATTCCGCTTCCGCCAGGCGCCGGGTGGCGGCGGCCAGATTGTCGGCGTAGTCGCACTGGTGCCCCCGGGATTCCAGGTATTCATAGAGATTCTCGGCGATGGGCCGGTCGTCTTCGACGATCAGGATGTGCATGGGGCTGCCCCGGGAAGGATGGCGGCATTATAGAGGTTCATCTGGTGCTGCGTTTTGCCTGGCCGAATCGTTCTATTTTGTTCAACGGTTTGATCGATTTTTATCGCTTTTTCTTCCTGGGGCGACTGGCTACTATCAGGAGAAGCAAGCAGGTCGCGCACCTCCGTTGCAACCCTTGAGAAATGAATCATGAAAGGAAATCACCAAATGAACGCTCCCGCCTCCGCTGCGGTATCCCCGGAAGTGCTGGCCCAGGTCTTTCTCGAGGCCCGCAGCGTCAACCGCTTCACCGACCGCCCGGTCAGCCCGGAAACCCTGCGCCAGCTCTACGACCTGATGAAATGGGGCCCCACCTCCATGAACACCCAGCCGGCCCGCCTGGTCTTCCTGGCTTCCCCCGCATCCCGGGAGCGTCTGGTGCCCGCCCTGGCTCCCGGCAATGTGGACAAGACCCGGGCCGCCCCGGTGACCGTCATCGTCGCCCAGGACACGGCCTTTTACGACCACCTGCCGGAGCAGTTCCCCGCCTACGACGCCCGCCCCCTCTTCGCCGGCAATGCCGCCCTGGCCGAGAGCACCGCCTTCCGCAACGCCAGCCTGCAGGGCGCCTACCTGATCATCGCCGCTCGTCTGCTGGGGCTGGATGCCGGCCCCATGTCCGGCTTCGATGCGGAAAAGGTGAATGCCGAGTTCTTCCCCGACGGGCGCTGGCGGGCCAATTTCCTGGTGAACCTGGGCTACGGCGACCCCGCCGGCAACTACCCCCGGGGTCCGCGCCTGGACTTTGAAACCGCCACCCGGGTACTCTGACCCAGCCCATCGGCATTGCGGGTTTCAGGCTTTGGTCATATGACAAACATTCGATATAGATCAAATGAGGGGCTAGGGAAGGGGCGTATGTTGGCCTTTCATGGACCACAGAAAGACCTCAGCCCCCCTGGAATGCCGCTGCGGCGCCTGCCGCCAGGCCGTTCCCCTGGCCGACTGGCCTGAGACGGTGGTGTGTCCGGTCTGTCTGGATTACCGGTCCGCCGCCGCCACCAGGCAATGCGCCGACTTCTGTGCCGATGAAAACGGCGAAGCGCCCGCCTGAGGAAATGTTTCTTTGTCTCCGGGACTCATCATGGAAACCCCAGGAAACCTGCAACATCACACCGCCTCCCTGCAAAAGGCCCAGCACATCCTCCACCAGGCCAAGCAGTTCCTCTGCGCCGGCTGCAAGCGGGATTGCCCCCGCCGCCTGACCCCCTTCGGCAACGCCCCCGAGTCCTGTCGTCGGGATTGAACCCGCCGGCCGCCCGGCGCGGCTTTTGACCCGAATCATTTTCTGCCCCGGGCCACGGCCCTAGAATGGCCCTGCCTATTTTTCCGGGGCCATCATGCTCGCCAATACCCGCCGCCTGCCGCGCCCTTCCTTCCTGCGCGGTGCCTCCCTGATCGCCGCCTGTGCCGCGGCGCTCCTGCTCTCGCCCTACGCCAGTGCCGATGAAAAGGGCAAGGAAATCTACGGCCCCTGCGCCGCCTGCCACGGCGAATTCGGCCAGGGCGGCAAGAAGGGCGAATACCCCCGCATCGCCGGCCAGCAGGCCAAGTACATGGAATCCCAGCTCAAGGCCTTCCAGAAGCGCATCCGGGTGAACATCCCCATGGTGCCCTACACCGAAGAGCGGGAACTGTCCCACGAGGACATGAAGATCGTTTCCGACTACGTGTCCGGCATCGAACTGCCCACCGCCATTCCCGTCTTCAAGGACACCGACGACGCCCTGACCCGCCTGACCGCCATGGAAAAGGTCATGATCGTGCCCCGGGAGCCCGGCGACGTGGAGGCCGGCAAGGCCCTCTACCAGCAAAGCTGCGCCGCCTGCCACGGCAAGACCGCCAAGGGCCGGGGCATGTTCCCCCGCCTGGTGGGCCAGTATTCCCAGTACCTCAAGCGCCAGGTGGACCTCTACCTGAAGGGCGACCGCCCCCACGACGAAGAAACCACCCAGGGCATCCTCAACACCCTGAAGCCGGAAGACATCCAGAACATCCTGGCCTACGTCACGGCCCTGCAGGAAGAAGTGAACAAGCAGTAAGGAAACACCGGGGATACCCGGCCGCTCCGGCGAAAGACCCGGGCGGCAGAAAAAACGACCCTTCGCCCCAGTTCATGGCGGGAAGGGCCGTTTTGCTTGGCTGTCGGGGCTATGAGTATCTTTGGGTTGTGCCGCAGTTTGCAGGTTTCTGCCGGATTGCCTGGCTCCAGGGCAAGGCAATCCATCCGCCTTAGCGGAGGGCTTATCGCCGCTGCCACACCTGCCAGCGTTCGCCCTCGGCAAACACCGGGATCGGCGCCTGGGAGGGGGTGTCGGCAATCTTGTCGAACCAGGGGGAGAGCAGGGCGGCGTGCTCGGCTTCGCCGATGCCGAAGGGCGGGCCCTTGGGTTCGTCGCTGAAGAAGAAAAAGCCGGCCAGGTAGCCGCCGGGCCGCACCAGTTCGGCCATGCGCGGGCCGTAGCCGGCCCACAGCTTGCGCGGTAGGGCGCAGAGGAAGGCCCGTTCGTAAACCACGTCGTAGGGCGTGGCCGGGGCGAAGGTGAAGAAATCGGCGCAATGCAGTTCGCCGTTCCAGGCCCCCAGGGTGTCCCGGGCGGCGCTGACGGCGGCGGGGGAGAAGTCCAGGGCGGTGACGGCCCAGCCCCGGGCATCCAGCCAGCCGGCCTCCCGGGCATGGCCGCAGCCGGGCACCAGGATGCGCGGGCGGGCCGGGCTGTCCGCGGGCGGGGCAAGGGCTTCCAGCTCCGCCGGGGCGTAGCCGTGGTCCCAGGGGGTGACGCCTTCGGCAAAACGCTTGTCCCAGAAATCCGGCAGCTCCGGGCGCTGGTGGGCGGGCTTGTCGGCGGGGGCTTGGCTCATGGGTTTTCCTTCGGGCAAGAGCAGTGCTGGGGAGTGGGGTGGGCGGGAACGGCGCCGTGGGCCTGCCAGGCCTGGTAGCCACCCCGCAGGGGGCGGGCCTGCCGGTAGCCCAGGGCGGTCAGTTGCCGGGCGGCCTGGATGGCGCTGGCGTCCCGGGGGCAGTTGCACAGGGTCACCACCAGTTGTTCCCGGGGCCAGTCGGCGGCGATCTGGGCGACCGCCTCCAGGGTGGCGGCGGTGGCGCCGGGCAGCAGGCCGGTTGCCCGGATCATGGCTTCGCCCCGCAGGTCGAGAAAGAGGGGCGGCTGGGCTGAGGCCAGGGCGGCTGCCAGTTCCGCCGGGGTGATGTGGGGAATGGCGGCGAGCTTTTCGAAGCGGTATTTCTGCCAGAATTTCCAGCCCAACCAGAGGCCGAGGGCCAGGGCCACCAGGGCCAAGGCGGTGCCGCCGTTGCCCTCCAGCCGCGCCAGGGCCTGCTGCAACTCGTCCCGCAGCCACCAGCCGGCGGCGATGGCGCCGCCGGCCCACAGGGCGGCGCCCATGGCGGCCGCAGCGAGAAAGGCGGCGAGGGCCATGCGCAGGGCGCCGGCAATGGGCGGGGCGACGGTGGAGAAGCCGGGAGCGAACTTGGCGACCACCAGGGACCAGGCGCCCCAGCGGGTGAAGCGGGCTTCGGTGGCGCTGACGCAGGAGCCGGGGTTGATGGAGAGGCGGCAGAGACCAGCCAGCACCCGGTAGCCGAAGGCCCTGCCGGCCAGGTACCAGAGCCAGTCGGCGATCACCGAGGCGAGGACGGCGGCGGCCAGTATTTGCCCCAACTGGCCGGGAGAAGCCGCCAGGCTGCCGGCTACCAGCAGGGTCGGCACGGCGGGCACCGGCAGGCCCACCTGCTGCATGAGGACGTTGAAGAAGACCACCCAGGCGGCATCCCGCTGCAAGGCGTCGGTCAACTGGGCAAGGTCCATGGCGGCTCCGGTGGCGTGAGCGGTGAAGAAGGGGCCGCAGCGGCGGAATGCAAGGCAGGCATGCGCCAAAGAAAAGGCCCGGGCCGAAACTATAGCCCGGGCCGCCGGCCGCCAGGAAGGGGCGCGCCGCTGCTCAGTAGCCGCTCAGCACCTGAATCTTGTAGCTGTCGTGCCGGGCTGGGGGAGCATCCTTGCAGCCGCAGGAGACCTTGAAGTAGCGGCTTTCGCCGACGGCGATGCTGCCGGAAAGGTAGGACGAATACTGATCCACGAACTTGGCACCCTGGAACAGGTTGACCTCGATGTTGATGCCGGTGGCCCGGCTGCGCCCCTTGCTGGTGACCTTGCCGGTGAAAAAGACCCGGCCATCGGCGGTGCTGTGTTCCTCCACCTCTGAGAACAGCCAGGGCTCGGCGCTCGCCGGCTCGGCCGTCGCCGGTGCAGGGGATGTGGCCGGCCCTTCGCTCATTGCCGCGTAGGGCCGGCTGCCGGTGGCTTCCTGGCCCATGCCGTAGGTCTGGGTGGCAAAGTAGGCCAGCCAGGCGGCGATGCTGAAGCCCAGGCCAAACAACAAGCCCTGGGCAATGGCGCCCAGGGCTTTCTTCAGATAATCCATTGGTACGCCTCCCATGACGATGGTGTCGATCAGGGAGACGCTACCATTGGCGTCTGGGAATTACAAAAGCATAAGCCCAGGGGCGGCTCTTAGACCGGGGTAGCGGACCGACTCAGTCCACCCGCACCGGTACGTAGAGCCGGGCATCGCCGCGCTGCACCAGCAGGGCGAAGCGCTTGCCGCCCTGGTCCACCAGCTCCTTCAGCTGGGCGGGGGTGGCGACCCGGGTGTTGTTTACTGCCAGCACCACGTCGCCTTCCTGCAGGCCGGCGCGGGCGGCGGGGCCGTTGACGCCCACCACTACCACGCCGCTGGTGCCCAGGGCGGCGCTTTCTTCCTTGCTCAGGGGGCGCACGGCCAGACCGATGCGGCCGCCGGCCGGGGCTTCCTGGCTGCGGGCGGTGGTTTCATTGGGCATGGCAGCCAGGGTGGCCTGCTTTTCCAGGCGCTTGCCGTCCCGCAGCAGGGTGAGACTCAGCTTGGTGCCGGGGGCGCTGTCCCCCACCTTGCGCGGCAGATCGGTGGCTTCTTCCAGGGCCACCCCGTCCAGAGCGACGATGACATCCCCCGGTTGCAGGCCGGCCTTGTCCGCCGGGCTGCCCCGGTCTACCCCGGTGACCAGGGCACCATTGGGCTTTTCCAGGCCGAAGGATTCGGCCAGTTCCTTGGTCACCGGCTGCATGGTGACGCCGAGGCGGCCGCGCTGCACCTTGCCGGTCTTTTGCAGCTGCTCCTTGACCTTCATAGCCACATCGATGGGAATGGCGAAAGAAATGCCCTGGTAGCCGCCGGAGCGGCTGTAAATCTGGGAGTTGATGCCTACCACCTCGCCCTTCAGGTTGAAGAGGGGGCCGCCGGAATTGCCCGGGTTGATGGCCACGTCGGTCTGGATGAAGGGCACATAGGTTTCATCCGGCAGGGCCCGGGACTTGGCGCTGACGATGCCGGCGGTGACGGAGTTCTCGAAGCCGAAGGGAGCGCCGATGGCCGCCACCCACTCGCCCACCTTGAGGCGTTCCGGGCTGCCGATCTTCACCGCGGGCAGGTTGCTGGCGGAAATCTTGATCAGGGCCACGTCGCTGCGGCGGTCGATGCCCACCACCTTGGCCTTGAAGTCCCGCTTGTCGGTGAGCTTCACCACCACCTCGTCGGCATCGGCCACCACGTGGGCGTTGGTCAGCACATAGCCGTCGGGGCTGACGATGAAGCCGGAGCCGATGCCTCGGCTTTCCTGGGGCTGGGGAGACCCCATGCCCGGGGCGATGCCGAAGCGGCGCAGGAAGTCGTAGAAGGGGTCGTTGGGGTTGAGGCCGTTCACCGGGCTGTTCTTGGCCAGGGTGACGGTGGAAATGTTCACCACGGCGCCCCCCACCTGCTCCACCAGGGCGGAGAAATCGGGTAGCGCGGCCAGGGGTGCGGCGGCCGGGGCATTGGCGGGAGCCGCCTGGATGGCGCTTGCCGGCGGCGTGGTGCCATTGGTGGCGGCCTTGGAGGCGGAAATCAGGGAGAGGTCGGCATGGCTGGCGGCCACCGCCAGCAGGCCCCCGGCGGCAAAGGCGGCCAGAGTGCGGGAGAAGCGGAAAGGCATGGCGCGGAAAGGCGTCCTGGTCATGGGGAGAGTCCTCCGGAAATTGGGGCAGGAATGAAGATTAGCGAATTTCCACCGCCGCGCACGGCACCTTACAAGGTGTTACACGGACGGCACAGAGCGTCATGAAACCTGTTCCGGGAGGTGGGGGCGGCGCCGTAAAAAAACAAGCCCCCGCCGGGGCGGGGGCCAAAGGCCGCTTCACATTGGGGAGGTGCTTGCCGGATGCGGCCGGAAACGAAGGGCGGCGTCGCCGCAACGGAGCGGCGACGCGAATGCCGGACCGGGCCTCAGATCTGCCGCTCCCGCCCGGCCCACCAGGGGTCCCGCAGGGTGCGCTTCAAGGTTTTGCCGGCGGCGTTGCGGGGGAAGTCGTGCACGATCTCCACCGAATGCAGGCGTTGGTACTTGGCCGCCACCCGCGCGTTCACCCAGTCCCGTAGTTCCGTCGGGCTTACTGCCACCGGGGCTTTGAGGACGATGGCGGCGTGGGGCGTCTCCCCCCATTTGTCGTGGGGAATGCCGAACACCGCCACCTCCTTCACCGCCGGGTGGCAGGCGGCGATTTCCTCGATGTCCTTGGGGTACACCTTGACCCCGCCGGAGTCGATCATGTCCTTCTTGCGGTCCACCAGATGCAGGTAGCCCTCCTCGTCCCGGTAGCCCAGGTCGCCGGTGTGCAGCCAGCCATCGCGCAGGGTCTGGGCCGTCAGCTCGGGACGGTTGTAATAGCCGCTCATGAGGATGGGGCCCTTGCCCACCACCTCGCCCACTTCACCGGGCGGCAGGTCGCGGCCGTCCTCGCCGACGATGCGCAGGTCGTAGAACTGGGGCGGGGTGCCCACCGAGAGGGGCTTGCGCTGGGCCTGGCTGCGATCCAGCACGGTAATGAAGCCCTCGGTGAGGCCATAGAGTTCGTAGAAGCGGTTGGGGAAAAACTGGTTGAGGGCCTGCTTGCGCTCCTGCAACAGGGGCGCGCCGACGGAGAGGAAAGTCTCGATAGAGGCCAGTTTCTCCGGAGCAAAGCTGGGGTGGTCCAGGATGCCGATGATCTGGGAGGGCACCACCACGGTGTGGGTGACTTTTTCCTGGGCGATCAACTCGATGGCCAGGGCCGGGTCGAACTGCTTCGCCAGCACATAGGTGGCCCCCAGGTAGACGGCGGGGAATAGGGTCAGCAGGGCGCCATTGAAGACGATGCCGCCGCTGTGCAGCACCACCGACTCCGGGCTCATGCGCCAGGTGGAGGCCAGCAGGGTGCAGTAGGCGGCGCGGCAGGCGTGGGATTGCAGGATGCCCTTGGGCAGGCCGGTGGTGCCGCTGGAATACATGATGGCGAAAATGTCGTCGCCGGCAGGGTGGGGGATTTCCGGTTCGCTCTCCGGGGCGTCGGCGGTGAAGGCGGCGTAGTCAGGATAGTCGCCGTGGGCGCCGGCCTGGGCAGGCCGGCCTGCCTCGCCGGAAACGTCGCCCACCACCACGATGCGCTGGGACTCCAGGGCAGGCAGTTCGCCGCGCAGGCTATCCACCTCCTCCAGGGCGCCGGGATGGATAAACAGCGCCGTGGCGCCCGCATCCGCCAACAGGCTGCCGAGGCCCGCGGCGTTGAGCAGGGGCGAGAGGGGCACCAGCACGGCGCCGATGCGCGGCACCGCCCAGTAGATTTCCAGCAGTTCCAGGCTGTTGGGCAGCACCGTGGCGACCCGGTCGCCCTGCTTGATGCCCCGGGCCAGCAGGGCGTTGGCCAGGCGATTGATCCGGCGGTGGAATTCGCGCCAGGAAAGGCGCGTGGTCGTGGCGCCGTCGGCAAAGACCACGGCGGTGTGGTCGGGCCGGTAGCGGGCGTGGTGGCCGATGAGGGTGGTGGGTTGCTGCATGTCGCCTCCTGATGCGGGGAGCGGCCGATGCCGCTGCACAGGAGGCAGTCTAGGAAAGGGGCAGTCCCCGCCCCAACGATTGTTTTGGAATATTTTTATGGCAAAAAGCAGGGCCGGGGAGCTTGCCCTCGCCGGCCCTGCACTTTCCAGCCATTCCCTGTCATTTTCAGGGAAGCCCGGCCCGTGGGGGCCGGGGCAAGGCGGCTTACTTGGCCGGGCCCTTTCGGATCAGGCCCAGGGGCTTGCCCAGGGAGAGCAGGGGGCGGCCGAAGTAGCTGTTGATGAAAATGGCACCGGCAGCATAGAAGCCCAGCAGGGCGATGGCCAGTTCAGACCAGGCGGCAGCGCCGCTGAAGAAGCCCGGGGCCACGCCCAGCATGGAGAGGGCCAGGGAGGGCAGCAGCACGTTGATCAGCACCAGGATGGCGGCAAACACCTTGTTGGCCTCGAAGGCCGCCACCATGATGAAGAGGGAGAAGATGAAATAGGCGATACAGGCGAAGGCGAACTGGCGCGGGTCGGCCTTGGCCGGGTCGAGTTCGCCGAACCAGCCCAGGCTGATGGCCCAGTGCATGGCTACGGCGATCCAGAACAGGCCGTAGGCACCGAGCACGATGGCGCCGAAGTAGTTGTTCTTCTTGAAGTCGATGGTAGAGGCCCAGATCTGGGCGATGGAACCCAGGAAGAGGGCCCAGGGAATCAGGAAGGTGACACCGCTGGTCCAGCCCATCTTGGCGGAAGCGGCGACGAAGGTGACCGTGGCCAGGCCGAACACCCCCAGGGCGGTGGGGTCGGACATGACAATCTTGGTCTCCATGACCTGCGCTTGCTGTTGCATAAAAACTCCCTCGCGTTGTGTTTGCGTTGTGTTTAGTCGATCGAGGTCGGCATTGCTGCCCGGCGGACGGGAGGCCACAGAAAGGGGGCGGGGAAGGCAGGCCTGTCGGCCGGCGCCATTCCCGCCCCCTTTCTTTTTGCAGCCGGGGCAACAAATTACGAATTATGAAATCGTATTTTTCCGAATCTCGACACGCACTATAGGGAGTCTTTATTTCCAGTCAATTCGCGGTGCACCATTGATTATGAATAGTAAAAATTGTTTTATCCGCTGTTGCGTAAACCGGCGGCCACGCCATTGATGGTGAGGTGGATGCCGCGGCGGATGCGCTCGTCCGTCTCCCCCGCCCGGTGGCGGTGCAGCAGTTCCACCTGCAGGTGATTCAGCGGGTCCATGTAGGGGAAACGGTTGCGGATGGAGCGCTTCAGCAGCGGGTTGTCCGCCAGCAGTTCGGCCTGCTCCTCGATGGCCAGCAGCAGGCTGCGGGTGCGCTCCCACTCGGCCTGGATGCGGCCGAAGATGGCGGCACGCAGTTCGGCATCGGTCACCAGTTCGGCGTAGCGGGAGGCGATGGCGATATCGGTCTTGGCCAGCACCATGTCCATGTTGGAAAGCAGGGTGCGGAAGAAGGGCCAGTTGCGGTACATCTTGCGCAGGGTGGCGAGGCCCGCTTCCTTGCCCTCGGGATGCTCGCCCAGCCAGGCTTCCACGGCACTGCCGAAGCCGTACCAGCCGGGCAGCATGAGGCGGCACTGGGCCCAGCTGAAGACCCAGGGAATGGCCCGCAGGTCTTCGATGGCGTCCGACTTCTTGCGGGAGGCGGGGCGGCTGCCGATGTTGAGGTTGGCGATTTCGGAGACCGGGGTGGATTCGCGGAAATAGGTGGTGAAACCCGGGGTTTCGTACACCAGGCCCCGGTAGGCGGCGAAGGCCAGCTGGGAGAGGCGATCCATCACCGCGTGGTAGGGCCGGGCCGGCTCGACGCGGTTTTCGTGGTCGGTGAGGGTGGCCTCCAGGGTGGCGGCGGCGAGAATTTCCAGGTTGCGCCGGCCCACTTCCGGGTTGGCGTACTTGGAGGCGATGACCTCCCCCTGCTCGGTGATGCGGATCTGGCCGGAGACGGCGCCGGCGGGCTGGGCCAGGATAGCCTGGTAGCTGGGGCCGCCACCCCGGCCGACGGAACCGCCGCGACCGTGGAAGAGGCGCAGGCGCACGCCCGCATCGGCAAACACCCGGGTCAGCGCAATCTCGGCCTGGTACAGCTCCCAGCCGGAGGTGAGGAAGCCGCCGTCCTTGTTGCTGTCGGAGTAGCCCAGCATCACCTCCTGCTCCTCGCCCCGGGCGGAGACCAGGGCCCGGTAGGCCGGCAGGGCGAAGAGGCTGGCCATGACCGGGGCGGAGCGGCGCAGGTCGTCGATGGTCTCGAAGAGGGGAATGATGTTCACCGCCAGCTTCGGTTCGGTACCGGGAATGAGCAGGCCGGCCTCCTTGGCCAGCAGGGCTACTTCCAGCAGGTCGGAGGCGCCGTCGGTCTTGGAGATGATGCAGTTGGGCAGGGCGGCGTCGCCGTAGCGGGTCTTCAGTTCCCGGGCGGCGAAGAAGATGGCCAGCTCGCCGGCGGTCTCCTCCGAATAATCCAGATGGGGCGAATAGAGGGGCCGGGGACTGGCGATTTCCTCCGCCAGCAGGGCGATACGGGCCGCTTCGTCGAGGGCGGAGTAGGCCGCTACGTCAGGCAGACGGCCCGCCTTGGCCAGCAGTTCGGCCACGCTGCGCTCGTGCACGTCCGAGTTCTGGCGCAGGTCGATGGGCGCCAGATGGAAGCCGAACACCTGCACGGCCCGGATCAGGCGGCGCAACCGCCCCCGGGCCAGCAGGCCGGCGCCGTGGGCGGCGAGGGAATCGGCCAGCACCTGGAGATCGGCCACCAGGGCGGCGGCGGACTCATAGGGCGCATCGTCCGCCACGGCGTGGCGCACCGGCGGGTGCTTGTCCAGGGATTCGGAAGTGGCCGCCAGGCGGGCGTAGATGCCGGTGAGGGCGCGGCGATAGGCCTCATCCACCCGGTGGGGCGAGCGGTCCGGGGAGCGGTCAGCCAGGGCGGCGAGTTCGGCGGAGACCGGCAGCAGCATTTGCGACAGGGGCAGGTCGGCGCCCAGGGCATGGATTTCGTCGAGATAGAAATCCAGGGCGGCGGACGACTGCAGGCGCAGGGCTTCCTTGAGGATGTCGGCGGTGACGAAGGGATTGCCGTCCCGGTCGCCGCCAATCCAGCTGCCGATGCGGAAGAAATTGGGCAGGTCCCAGGACTGCTCCGGGAAGCGGGACTTCAGCTGATCCTCAAATTGGCAGTAGAGCCGGGGCAGTTCGGCGAAGAAGGTGTCGTCGTAATAGCTGATGCCGTTCTTCACCTCGTCCACCACCGCCAGCCGGTTGGGCCGCAACATGCGGGTGCGCCACAGGGTGAGCACGGCGGTGCGCAGGGCACTGTCGTTGTCCGCCGCCTCTTCCGGCGTCATGGCCACCCGGTCCCGGGCGTCCAGCAGGCTGGCCACCTGCCGCTGGCAGTGCAGGATGCTCTTGCGGCTGACCTCGGTGGGATGGGCGGTGAGCACCGGCGACACCAGGGCGATGGAGAGGGCCTTGGCCAGAGCCTCCCCCGCCACGCCGGATTCGGCCAGGCGCTCCAGGGTGTAGGCCAGGCTGCCCTCCCGGGGTTCGGAGCCGGCGATGTCGTGGGTGCGGCGACGGCGAATGTGGTGCTGGTCCTCGGCGATGTTGGCGAAGTGCAGGAAATAGGTGAAGGCCCGCACCACGGAGAGCATGGTGTCCCGCGGCAGCTCGTTGAGAATGGCGGCCAGTTCGCCCCGGGCGGCCGGTTCCTGGTCCCGGGCAAAACGCACGGCGATCTGGCGGATGGTCTCCACCGCGGTGAAGGTCTCCTGCCCCTCCTGCTCCCGCACGGTATCGCCAAGCAGGCGGCCGAGGAGGCGGATGTCCTCCCGCAGGGGCAGATCCTTGTCGGCGGAGGCGGAGGCAGGGGAGGCGGCGGCGTGGGGAGACACGATGAATTCCTTGCAGAAAAGACAATGACCCGGCCAGATTACTGCGCTGCAACAGGAGCGCCTATGGGGGTTTTCACCCATGCAGGGGAAGGCATGACGCTTTTGTGCCGCATCAAAGTGCCCCCCCGCCCCCATGCTAGAATGGGCGCCACTTTTTCCACCCGCCGCACGGCATTTTCACGCTTTTCCGGGGACCGCTTTGACCACCACGCCTGCTAACGTAACCACTCCTTCCCGCATCGTCATCGCCTCCCGGGAATCCCGCCTGGCCATGTGGCAGGCCGAGCATGTGCGCGATCGCCTGGCCGAGATTCACGCCGGCGCCGAAGTGGCCATCCTGGGCATGACCACCCAGGGCGACCAGATCCTCGACCGCCCCCTCTCCACCATCGGCGGCAAGGGCCTGTTCATCAAGGAACTGGAAGTGGCCATGGAAGAAGGCCGGGCCGATCTGGCGGTGCACTCCCTGAAGGACGTGCCCATGGACATGCCCGAAGGCTTCGCCCTGGTGGCCATCTCCGCCCGGGAGAATCCCCGGGACGCTTTCGTCTCCAACAATTACCGGGGCCTGGAAGACCTGCCGGAAGGCGCCGTGGTCGGCACCTCCAGCCTGCGCCGCGAAGCCATCCTGCGGGCCAAGTACCCCAAGCTGCAAATTCGCAGCCTGCGCGGCAACCTGGATACCCGCCTGCGTAAACTCGATGAAGGCCAGTACGACGCCATCATCCTGGCCGCCGCCGGCCTGATCCGCCTGGGCCTGGAAGCGCGCATCCGCTCCGTGCTCACCCCCGAGCAGTCCCTGCCGGCCCCCGGCCAGGGCGCCCTGGGTATCGAGGTGCGGGCCGACCGCCTGGATGCGGCCGCCTGGGTGGCCCCCCTGAACGACGCCACCACTGCCGCCTGCGTCATCGCCGAGCGGGCCTTCTCCCGGGCCCTGGGCGGCAGCTGCCAAATCCCCCTGGGCGGTTACGCCGAACTGAAAAATGGCCAGGTCTGGCTGCGCGGCTTCGTCGCCAGCGTGGACGGCCAGCAGATGGTGGAAGGCGAAGCCTGGGGCACCCCGGTGGAAGCCGCCGCCCTGGGCCGTCAGTTGGCCGAGGAACTGAAGGCCAAGGGCGCTGGCGAAATCCTCGCTGCCCTGGCTTGTGCCAAGCACTGAAACCTTTTAGCCACAGAGGGCACAGAGAGCGCAGAGAAAAGCGAGGGCAAAGCAAAGGCGAGGAGTTGCCGCTGACGTGGATTCCCTCCTGCCGGTTTTCTCCTCTGTGCGCTCTGTGTCCTCTGTGGCAAAAAAACCATGCCCCTAACCGGCCGCACCATCGTCGTCACCCGGCCCCGGGCCCAGGCGGATAGCCTGGCCCAGGCCATTGCTGCCGCAGGCGGCATTCCCCTGATCTACCCCCTACTGGAAATCGAAGCGGCGGACCTCGCGCCGCTGCGGGCCGTGGCGCCCCGTCTGGCGGACTACGCCATCGTTTTCTGTGTCAGCCCCAATGCGGTGGAACATGCCCTGCCCACCCTGCTGGCGGCTGGTCCCTGGCCTGCCGGCACCCGCCCGGCCGGCGTTGGCACCGGCACGGAAAAGGCCTGGGCCCGCTTCGGCCTCAGCCATGTCATTGCCCCCAAAGAACGCTTCGATTCCGAAGCCTTGCTGGAACTGCCTGAATTCCAGGCCGAGGCCGTGGCCGGCAAGAAGGTGCTGATCCTGCGCGGCGACGGTGGCCGGGAACTGCTACGGGAGACCCTGGAGGCCCGGGGCGCCACGGTAGAGGTGCTGACCTGCTACCACCGCCGCCCCCCCGCCGAAGGGCCGGCGCCGCTGCTCTCGGCCTGGGCCGCTGGCCGGCTGGATGGCATCACCGTTTCTTCCAGCGAAGCCCTGCGTTATCTCTGGGACATGCTGGATGCCACCGGCCGCGAGTACTTGCGGGCCTCCCCCGTTTTCGTCCCCCACGCCCGCATTGCCGAAGCCGCCCAGGTCCTGGGACTGACGCGGGTGATCCTCACGCCGCCAGCCGACCAGGGCCTACTGACGGGCTTATGTGCCTATAATTGGCCGAAATAACTCGCCTCACACCATACGGCCTGCGCCATGAACGACTCCCTCCCTCCCCACGAGAGCCCTGCCCAACCCCCCGTCCCGCCTGCCGCTGCGGCCCCTGCCATGGCCGCTGCCGCGCCACCGCCCGCCACCGCCCGGAATGAAGCCTGGCGTAATCCCTGGATCGGCGTTGCCGTCATCGCCCTGGGCCTGGCCGGCTGGCAGTGGGTGGAAACCCGTATCAAACTGGCCGATACCCAGCAGGAACTGGCCAAGCGCCTGGCCGATGCGGACAGCCTCTCCAAGGAAACCCGCGGCGTCGCCCGCCAGTCCCAGGAAGAAGTGGGCAAGCTGCAGGCCAAGCTGGGCGCCCTGGAGGCCAAGTTGGCCGAATCCCAGAGCCAGCAGGCCGCCCTGGAAAGCCTCTACCAGGATCTGGCCCGCAACCGGGACGAGTGGGCTCTCTCCGAAATCGAGCAAAACGTCACCCTGGCGGCCCAGCAACTGCAGCTGGCGGGCAACGTGCAGGGCGCCATCCTGGCCCTGCAGGCCGCCGATTCCCGCCTCGCTCGCAGTGACCGGCCCCAGTTCGCCGCCCTGCGCAAGACCCTCAACCGGGATCTGGAGCGCTTGCGTGCCGCGCCCTATGTAGACGTTTCCGGCATGAGCCTGCGCCTGGAAAACCTCATGATGGCCGCCGATACCCTGCCTCTGGCCTTCGATGAGCGGCCCAGGCCCGAGAAGGAAGTGCCGGCCGAGGACGAAACCGTCACCACCCTGGGCTTCTGGCAGCGTCTGGGCCTGGACCTGTGGGGCGAAGTGAAGAGCCTGGTGCGCATCCAGCGTTTCGACCGGCCCGAGCCGGCCCTGCTGTCGCCCTCCCAGAGCTTCTTCCTGCGCGAGAACCTCAAGCTGCGCCTGCTCAATGCCCGCCTGGCCCTGCTTTCCCGCGACCAATGGACCTTCCGTAGCGAGCTGAAGCTCTCCCAGGCCTGGATGGAGCGTTACTTCAACACCAACGACAAGTCGGTGCAGACCGCGGTGGGCAGCATCAAGCAACTGGCCGGCACCGAGATCGTCATTGAGCTGCCCCTGCTCAACGACAGCCTCAACGCCCTGAAAACCCTGAAGCTGGGCAAGGAGCGCAAATGAGAGGCTTGTTCTGGCTCCTGGCCCTCTTTGCCGGCGCCGTCGGCGTGGCCCTGGCGGGGCGCCTGAATGAAGGCTACGTGCTGCTGGTCTTCCCGCCCTGGCGCATGGAAATTTCCCTCAACCTGCTCATCATCGGGCTGGTGGTGGGCTTTGTGCTGCTGCACCTGCTGCTGCGCCTGGTTTCCCTGACCCTGGGCCTGCCTGCCCGGGTCAGCGAGTTCCGCGAGCGCCGCGGCCGGGAAAAGGCCGTCACCGCCCTGCAGGATGCCCTGCGCCACTTCTTCGAAGGCCGTTACGGCCAGTCCCTGAAGCGGGCCGATGAAGCCCGGGCTGCGGGGTACGCCCCCGGCCTGGCCGCCCTGATGGGCGCCCGGGCCGCCCATGCCCTGCGGGAGCCGGCCAAGGAAGCCCAGCGCCTGGAAGCCGCCGCCCAGGAACCGGGCCTGCAGGTGGCCCGCCTCATGCTGAGCGCCGAAATGTGCCTGGACAACCGGGATTTCGATGGCGCCGTGGCCGCCCTGAAGGAGGTCCAGGTGGCTTCCGGCCGCCACATCGCCGCCATGCGCCTGGAACTGCGGGCCCAGCAGGGCCGCAAGGACTGGGAGCAGGTGTTGCGCCTGGCCCGCCAGTTGCAAAAGCGCGATGCCCTGGCGCCGGAACAGGCCCGGGAGATCATTCTCAAGGCCCACCGGGAGGCCATCCGCCAGCGTCTGGACGACGGCCCGGCCCTGCTCGACTACCTGCGGACCATTCCGGCGACCGAAGGCTCCCCCCGTTTGGCCGCCACCGTGGCCCGGGCCCTGGTGGCCCAGGACGCTGGTGCCGAAGCCCTGAAGGTGGTGGAGCGCAGTCTGGAGAAGGGCGACAAGTCCGGTGAAGACGACTGGAATGGCGAGCTGGTGGAAATCTACGGGCAGGTGGCCCTGGCCGATGGGGAGGCGGGGGAGCTGACCGCCCGTATCGCCAAGGCCGAAGGCTGGCTGCGGGAGCGCCCGCGGGATGCCGGCCTGCTCCTGGCTCTGGGCCGCCTCTGCCTGCAGCAGCGGCTGTGGGGCAAGGCCCAGAACTACCTCGAAGCCTCCCTTTCCGTCGAACCCAGCCGGGATGCCCACCTGGAGTTGGCCCGCCTGCTGGATCAGCTGGGCCGCCCCGAAGAAGCGGAACAACATTACCGGGCCGGTGCCCGGCCGGAGCTGGCGCGTACCTGAAAGCTGTTGCAGGAATGCCTCGTGAATATTCCTTGGCTTCCTGAAGCGCGCTAGAATGGCAGACCCAACCGGGAAAACATACACAAGCACACAAGCAGCGCATCAGCAGTCGCAAGCACACCACAAGGACAGGAAGCGCGGGGACAAGTCATGCTCAATATCGATCTACGCAAAATCTACAATTTCTACCCGGTGGAACCGGCGCCGGATCCGGCCAGCCTGCCCACCGGCGGCGACATCTACTACGAGTGCCTGGATTGCACCACCATCATCAACTCCGTGCCCCACATCAAGAGCGCCTGCCCCTGCGGCAATCTGGTGGGTGGCGGTGGCGAGCTGGTGGTGAAGGACCCGGCCCGGGTCAAGGTGGTCAAGGGCAAGCTGAAGTAAGCTGCGCCTGCCGCGATAAAAAAGGGAGCCGAAGGGCTCCCTTTTTGCTACCTGCCTGGAGAGGCAGGAAAGACGCCACTCTTCGTCGTGGCAGGGTGAAACATGGCGTCCCTATTGCCTTCCAGGCCGATACCCGGGGGAAATGGCTCCAGACCTGCGTCTCAGGCCCGTGTTTGCAGGGCCAGGTTTTTTGCGGTTTTTCTTCCGGTCCGGTTTTCAGACCCAGTCCCGCGGTGGCAGGAAATCGGTATAGAGCGCAGCTTCGGCGCTGCCTGCTTCCGGCTGCCAGTCATAGCGCCATTTGACGATGGGCGGCAGGGACATGAGGATGGATTCGGTACGCCCGCCGGACTGCAGGCCGAACAGGGTGCCCCGGTCCCAGACCAGGTTGAATTCCACGTAGCGGCCCCGGCGATAGGCCTGGAAATCCCGCTCCCGCTCGCCGTAGGCCGTGTCCCGGCGCTTTTCCAGGATCGGCAGGTAGGCCGGCACGAAGGCATCGCCCACGGCCCGGGTGAGGTCGAAGCAGCGGTCGAAGCCGCCCTCATTCAGGTCGTCATAGAAGACGCCGCCGACCCCCCGGGGTTCGTTGCGGTGCTTGAGGAAGAAGTAGTCGTCGCACCACCGCTTGTAGCGCGGATGCACCTCGTCGCCGAAGGGCGCCAGGGCATCCTTGCAGGTACGGTGGAAGTGCCGGGCATCCTCGGCAAAGCCGTAATAGGGGGTCAGGTCCATGCCGCCGCCGAACCACCACACCGGCTCTTGGCCTTCTGCCGTGGCGATGAAGAAGCGCACGTTCATGTGGGCCGTGGGGCAGTAGGGGTTGCGCGGGTGCAGCACCAGGGAGACGCCCATGGCCTCGAAACTGCGGCCGGCCAGTTCCGGCCGGTTGGCGGTGGCGGAAGGCGGCAGGTTGCCGCCGGTGACGTGGGAGAAGTTCACCCCGCCCCGCTCGAAGAAATGGCTCTCCTCGATCACCCGGGATTCACCGCGGCCACCCTGGGGGCGTTGCCAGGCATCGCGCTGGAAGGTGCCGCCGTCAAAGGCTTCGAGGGCAGAGATGATGCGGTCCTGCAGGCCGGTCAGATAGGCCAGTACCGGGGCGGAAGTGACAGATTCCATGGCTGAAATACTCAAAGGGCCGCTGCGGTGGCAGCGGTGCTGGGGAGGGAGCTCTGGCCGGGCGTCGGAGGCGGCGCCACGGTAAAGCGGTTGCGCCCGCCGCTCTTGGCTTGGTACATGGCGGCATCGGCGCGGCGAATGAAGGTGGCGACGCTCTCCGGGGGCACGTCTTCGGGCCCCAGGCTAGCGATGCCGATGGAAACGCCGATGCCGATGGGCGGCAGGCCGGCATAGCGGTAAGGGGCAGAAATGGCGGCCAGGCAGGCCTGGGCCACCCGCTCGGCGGCTTGCTGGGCGGCCTCCACTTCGGTCAGCAGAATGATGAACTCGTCACCCCCCTGGCGGGCCACCATGTCCGTATCCCGCACGCAGCCCTGCAGGCGCTCGGCCACTTCGCACAGCAGCCGGTCGCCGACGTCGTGGCCGTAGGTGTCGTTCACGGCCTTGAAACCGTCCAGGTCGAGGAAGAGCAGGGCCAGGGTCTTGCGGCTGCGCGCCAGGCGTTGCAGTTCGTGGGAGAGGCGCTCGTTGAGGGGTTCCCGGTTGGCCAGCCCGGTCAGCGGATCGCGGCGGGCGAGGGCCGCCAGGCGCTGTTCCTGGGCCAGCAGCTTGTGCTGCAACTGATTGAAGGCTGTCGCCACCTCGGCGATTTCCGTATAGCGGCGTGGCACGGCCACCGGCTCCATGGCCCGCTGGCCCTGGGCCATGTCCTGCAGCTGCCGGGCCAGCCGTTCCAGGGGGCGCATCAGGCGGCCCAGGGCGAGGAGCAGCAGGAGAATGAGGGGAATGCCGATCGCGGCCGCCAGCAGCACCGTGTTGCGGATGGCGTTTTCCACCGGGGCGAAGGCTTCGGTGGTGGGGAGCCGGGCGGTCAGCACCCAGCCGATATGGGGTACATCCACGCTGGCCATCAGTTCCTCCACCCCTTCGGCGTTGAGCCGTGTGGCCACGCCGCGCTCGCCGGCACTGACCGCCCGGTGCAGGGGGTCGCCGCCCGCGGTGGTGGAGGGCGCCAGGGTCAGGGCCTGGTCCGAGCCCAGGACAAACATCTCGTCCCGGGGGGAATACAGTTCGTAGCTGCCGCTCCGGCCCGGCCGGGCATCGGTGATCTGGTCAAGAAAACCGGGAGTGCGCAGGGGGGTGATGCCCACCACAAGGGCCAACAGGGTGCCTTGGCGGTCGAAGAGGGGCACGGCGGCGGCCAGGGCGGGTTCGCCGGTGGCCCGGGTGATCAGAGGCTTGCTGAAATAGGGTTCCCGGGTGGTGACGGCGCCGATGAACCAGTCCCGGTCGGTAAAGGACTTGGGCCGGGTCGGGAGGATGGGGGTTTCCGCCAGCACCGGGCCGCCATCCGCCGGCACGATCATCAGGCCGGTGGGAAAGAGGGTGTGGATGGCGCGCCGGTCTTCCAGCCAGCGTTGCAGGGCTGGCCGGTCCTTGAGCAGGTGGGGCGGGATGTTGGTGGCCACCTTGCGCAGGCCTTCCATGCGCAGGGCCAGCTTGCTGCCGATGTCCCGGGCGATGAAGGAGGTGGTGGCCAGTTGCTGCTGGGAGAGCACCTGCTCCATGTCGGCATGGAGACGCAGGGTGGCGACCCAGGTAATGCCGGTGCCGCCCGCCAAAAACAGCAGGGCGGCCACCAGGACGATGCGGGCCTTGAGGGTGCGGGGATGCCAGCGCAGCAGCCCCCCGGGCAGGCGGGGCTGGGCGGGGGCGGCTCCCGCCGACGATGCCGGCACTGTCATTCAGCCCCCGGAATCGCCTTAGCGGGAAATGGCCCGGTAGCCAATGTCCTTGCGGTACTGCATGCCGTCGAAGCGCACCTGGGCGGTGACTTCATAGGCCCGCTTCTGGGCCAGCTTGACGCTGTCGCCCAGGGCGGTGACACACAGCACGCGGCCGCCGGCGGTCAGTGCTTCGCCGTTGGCGCCGGTGACGGTGCCGGCATGGAAGACCTGGGCATCGTCGCCAAAGGCGTTGCCCTGGGCGGGCAGGCCACTGATGACGTCACCCTTTTTCGGGGTGTCCGGGTAGTTGGCGGCGGCCAGCACCACGCCGAGGGCGACGCGGCGGTCCCATTCGGCTTCCACCTGGTCCAGGGTGCCGGCGATGGCGTGCTCCAGCACCTTGGTCAGGTCGGACTTCAGCCGCATCATGATGGGCTGGGTTTCCGGGTCGCCCATGCGGCAGTTGAATTCCAGGGTCTTCACCGTGCCGTCCTTGCTGATCATCAGGCCGGCGTAGAGGAAACCGGTGAAGGGAATGCCATCGGCCTCCATGCCGCGCACGGTGGGCAGAATGATTTCCCGCATCACCTTGGCGTGCACTTCCGGTGTCACCACGGGGGCCGGGGAATAGGCGCCCATGCCGCCGGTGTTGGGGCCGGTGTCGCCGTCGCCGATGCGCTTGTGGTCCTGGCTGGAGGCCAGGGGCAGCACGTTCTTGCCATCCACCATGACGATGAAGCTGGCTTCCTCGCCGTCGAGGAAATCCTCGATCACCACCCGGGCGCCGGCATCGCCAAGCTTGTTGCCGGAGAGCATGTCGTCGATGGCGGCGTGGGCTTCAGCCAGATCCATGGCCACCACCACGCCCTTGCCGGCGGCGAGGCCGTCGGCCTTGATGACGATGGGGGCGCCCTGGCGATCCACATAGGCGTGGGCCGCGGCGGCGTCGGAGAAAGTCTCGAAGCCGGCGGTGGGAATGTTGTGGCGAGCCATGAAGCGCTTGGCGAAATCCTTGGAGGATTCAAGCTGGGCGGCTTCCTTGGTGGGGCCGAAAATCTTCAGGCCCCGGGCGCGGAAGATATTGACCACGCCGGCGGCCAGGGGGGCCTCGGGGCCCACCAGGGTGAGGTGAATCTTTTCCTTCTCGGCGAAGTCGGCCAGGGCCACCGGATCGGTGATGTTCACGTTTTCCAGTTCATGTTCCCGGGCAGTGCCGGCGTTGCCGGGGGCCACGTAGACCTTCTGCAGGCCGGGGGATTGGGAGAGCTTCCAGGCCAGGGCGTGCTCACGGCCGCCGGAACCGATGACGAGGAGTTTCATTGTGTGTCCTTTGCGCTGCACAGCGTGCAGGATGGGCTGCGGATCGTTAGGGGCTGCGGGGCGGCCGTTGGCGGCGCCCCGCAAAAGCCATCAATGGCGGAAGTGACGGGCGCCGGTGACCACCATGGCCAGGCCATGCTCGTCGGCGGCGGCGATCACCTCGGCGTCACGCATGGAGCCGCCGGGCTGGATCACGGCCTTGGCACCGGCTTCGGCCAGCACGTCCACCCCGTCGCGGAAGGGGAAGAAGGCATCGGAAGCGACGCAGGAGCCGGCCAGGGAGAGGCCGGCGTGCTGGGCCTTGATGGCGGCGATCTTGGTGGAATCAACGCGGCTCATCTGGCCGGCACCCACGCCGAGGGTCATGCCGCCGCCGCAGAAGACGATGGCGTTGGACTTGACGAACTTGGCGACGCGGTAGGCGAAGAGCAGGTCTTCCAGCTGGGCGTCGGTGGGGGCCTTCTTGGTCACCACTTTGAGGTCGGAGGGCTGCACGTTGAACATGTCCGGGCTCTGGATCAGCAGACCACCGCCGACGCGCTTGTATTCGAAAGCGTGGTAGGCGCGCTGCAGGGGCACTTCCAGCACCCGCAGGTTGGTCTTGCCGGCCAGCAGTTCCTTGGCGGCAGGGGTGAAGGCCGGGGCGATCAGTACTTCGACGAAGTGCTTGCGCTCGTTCATGGCGTTCACCACATCCACATCCACGGTGCCGTTGAATGCGATGATGCCGCCGAAGGCGGAGGTGGAATCGGTCTTGAAGGCCTTTTCATAGGCTTCCAGCAGCTTGCCGCCGATGGCTACGCCACAGGGGTTGGCGTGCTTGATGATGACGCAGGCCGGGGCGTCGAAAACCTTGACGCATTCCCAGGCGGCATCGGCGTCGGCGATGTTGTTGTAGGACAGTTCCTTGCCCTGCAGCTGGGTGTAGTTGGCGATGGCGCCGGGGGTGGGCACCGGGTCCTTGTAGAAGGCGGCCTGCTGGTGGGGGTTCTCGCCATAGCGCAGCACTTCGACGCGGTCGAAGGCGGCATGGTAGGCGGCGGGGAACTGCTGGGGCTGATCCTTCTCGTCCAGGCTGGTGAGCCAGTTGGCGATGGCGGAATCGTAGCGGGCGGTGTGGGTGAAGGCCTTCTTGGCCAGACCGAAACGGGTGGCCAGGGCCAGTTCGCCGCCGTGGCCCTGCATTTCCTCCAGCAGGGGCTGGTAGTCGGCGGGGTCGGTGACGATGGCCACGCCGGCATAGTTCTTGGCGGAGGAGCGGACCATGGCGGGGCCGCCGATGTCGATGTTCTCGATGGCGTCTTCCAGGGCGACGTTGGGCTTGGCCACGGTCTCGCGGAAGGGGTAGAGGTTCACGCACACCAGATCAATGGTGGGGATGCCGTGCTGCTCAATGGTGGCCAGGTGCTCAGGCAGGTCGCGGCGGGCCAGGATGCCGCCGTGCACCTTGGGGTGCAGGGTCTTCACCCGGCCATCGAGCATTTCCGGGAAGCCGGTGTAGTCACCGATTTCGGTAACTTCCAGGCCGGCATCGCGCAGCAGCTTGGCGGTGCCGCCGGTGGACAGGAGCTTGACGCCCTGGGCAGCGAGGCCCTGGGCAAATTCGAGAACGCCGCGCTTGTCGGAGACGGAAAGGAGGGCTTGACGGATTTTCATGGTCGGGTGCGATGAAATTGAAAACGGATTAGAAAAAGAGCTTGGGCAGTGCGGTGGGCCTGGGGACTGACGCTGCTTTACAGCAGCTTGTAGTCCACCAGCTTCTTGCGCAGGGTGTTGCGGTTGATGCCCAGCATCTCGGCCGCCAGGGTCTGGTTACCACCGGCCTGCTGCAGGACGATCTGCAGCATGGGTTTTTCCACGTTGCGCATCACCATGTCGTAGATGGCGGCCGGCCGTTCGCCGTCCAGATCCCGGAAATACTGCTCCAGCGCCCCATACACGCAGGCGGAAATATCGTTGTTATTGCGGCTCATGGCCGTGGTACCTCTCCAAAAGTGTGTTGCTGACGCCCTCTGTGAGGCGGCGTCCGACCTGCCCGGGGAGTGTGGCGCTCCCGCTCAGGCGGCCAGATCGTGGTCTTGCGCTTGTTGTGGTGCTTCGTATTTCAGGTGCTCCCCCGCCTGGGCCAGGCCGGAGAAGAACGCGTTGACAGCGGCCTGTTGGGCCTCCAGCTCGAGCAGCTGGTTCATGGATTTGCGGAAGGCGGCGGAACCCACCAGCCCCCTGGTGTACCAGGAGATATGCTTGCGCGCGACCTTCACCCCGGTGTCGATGCCGTAGAAGGTGTAGAGGTCCTGCAGATGCTCCTGCAGGATGCGGTGAATCTCGTCCACCCGCGGCGGCGGCAGGTGTTCGCCGGTTTTCAGGAAATGTTCGATCTCGCGGAAAATCCAGGGCCGGCCCTGGGCCGCACGGCCGATCATGACGCCGTCGGCGCCGGTCACTTCCAGCACGTGCTTGGCCTTTTCCGGCGTGGTGATGTCGCCGTTGGCGATCACCGGAATGCCGATCTGGCTTTTCACCAGGGCAATGGTCTCGTACTCCGCCTCGCCCGTATATTGGTCAGCCCGGGTGCGGCCATGGATGGCCACGGCGCGAATACCGGATTCCTCGGCAATGCGGGCGATATTGGGGGCGTTCTTGTTGAGGCGGTTCCAGCCGGTGCGGAACTTGAGGGTCACCGGTGTGCCGGGCACGGCGCCGACCACCGCCTCCAGAATGCGGCCCACCAGCACCTCATCCTGCATCAGGGCCGAACCGGCCATGACGTTGCACACCTTCTTGGCCGGGCAACCCATGTTGATGTCGATGATCTGGGCGCCGTTGTCCACATTGTATTTGGCCGCCTCCGCCATCATCGCCGGGTCAGCCCCGGCGATCTGCACGGAAATGGGCGCCACTTCCCCCTCATGGTTGGCCCGGCGCTGGGTCTTCTTGCTGCCGTAGAGCAGGGAGTTGGAAGTGACCATCTCGGACACCGCCAGGCCCGCGCCCAGGGTCTTGCACAACTGCCGGAAAGGCCGGTCCGTCACACCCGCCATGGGCGCGACGAAGAGATTGTTGCGCAAGGTAAAACCGCAAAATTCCATAGGTATTGCCGGGGACGAAAGGGGAGAGGAAGGGGGCGGATTCTACCCCAAGCGCTGCTTAAAAAATAGTCACCAGACGGGGCGCGGCCTGGCGGGGTGGTGGGGGAGGGGTTGGT